>CAWCCG010000001.1:0-238660 GCA_963793985.1 uncultured Alphaproteobacteria bacterium
TGACGGGGAGCGTTGGGTCATCGGGTTATCGGCGGGTGAACAGTATCCGCTCGAGCCGGGACGTCAATCGGCTGACACGTTTTGCGCGGCGCGCCCGAGGTCCAAACGAAGCATTCATTTCTCCGCCGATGCCGCGATTGCGCCCCCGCGCTTCAGGCGGCCGCATAGATTTCCGGATTGCGCAGCGTGGGCGGCCGTCCGCCCCTCATCATCTGGACCATGCCGAGAGCAACCGAGAGCGCCCTGCGACCGCGCACGTCGCGGGTCGAGCCGCCAATATGGGGCGACAAAATGATGTTGTCGAGCGCGTAAAGCCGCTCGTCGATATCGTAGACTGTTTTGTTCCGGAAGCGGCGGACCGGGTGGCGGCGGCTGGTTCCAAAAAACGTCCAGCGCGGCGCCCGCAATCCGCTTTTCCTGCAGCGCCATGATGATCTCCGGCTCGTCGATGATTCGGCCCCAGCGGGTGTTGATCAGATAAGCCTCCGGCTTCGTCACGTCGAGCTCGCGTCGCCCGATCAGCTTATGGGTGCTCGGGTTATAATCGCAGGCGATGCAGACGAAGTCGCTGCGCTTGAGCAGGTCGTCGAGGTCGGGAGTCCAGTCCAGACCGAGCTCCTTCTCGCGCTCGGCGGGCAATCGGTTGAGCGTGTAGATCAGATTCATCTCGAAGGCGCGCAGCCGGGGCACCCAAAGCTCCGCCACCTTGATCATGCCGACCAGGCCGACCGTCTTGCCCGGGCAGCCGACACCCATCAGCGCCATCGTCTGCTCCTGACGAAACTTGCCGCAGCGCGTGTAGCGGTCGGGAGTTCAGCAGCCGATAGGCCAGCGCCGAGTATCTTGCCAACGACCATGTCGGCTGTACGTCGGCTGCCATCCCGGAAATCCGATATTGGGATCTTCCATGACGATCGGGAGCTTGCGCGCGTTCGCAGCCGGCATGTCGATGTATGAAGGAGACGAACCCATGGAGCCGATCCCCTTCAGGTCCGGATTGGCGTTGATGACCTCGGCGGTAACGATTGTTCCGGGAGGACATAGAGCCAGTCAGACTGCCTGGCGGCAGAAAGAGCTCGTCCATGCTGATCTGCCGATCCGCATATGGGTAAACGAAGCATGTCTCTGCGCACTCCTTCAATATGTCGAGTGCGATCTGAGGAATCTGTTGTACGACAAAGACCTTCGGTCGCATGAAATTCTCCCGTGCTGTTGAGCCTTGCATTCCCGATGGTTTTGGAACCGCTTTCGCTGAGCTGCGCGTCCGGTGAAATCGTCACTTGAAACGCCCTGATGTCCATCATCGACCAACTCGCTGGTTACCAAGGTCGATTCCCGGGAACGTTTGTTCAGGAGAGCGAGCTATCGGATGACTTGAACCTCCATCTGCGCTCGCGCCTTGATCTTCCGACAGGTCATGGGTTCTACCTCCCGTTGAATTTCCCGGGAAGATAGCAAGTCTCCTGTGAGCAAATATTGGGCCATGCTTGTCAGACAAGTCAATCAAGCGCGTCGAATTGAGTTCGGCATGGAAAATGGGCAAGCGCGACGGGAAAATGAGTTGGACAGCCGTTGTGAGTTGCGCGCACTCGTGCTATGAAATTGTTCAGGTGGCTAGGGTTCCGGCCAGCGGGATAAGCAGCATTTGCTTTGTCACGTGGGCGACTGGACCAAGAGCCACAGTTCATCGGGAGACATCCGATGGATGCACGGAGGGATAAAAGCCCGGGAGGATGTTGACCAAAGGACTTGGTCATGACCCCTGCTGCGACCTCCATTTCAATCTCCTTCTCCAAACCGATCCGCGTTCGCCGACAGCCGTGCGGAACGTGGGGCGCCTTGTGACATGCAGGAGTTGAAGATGACGCGCCATCAGCTCTCTTCCCGCCGCCACGACCCGCCGGCGGATGTCCTCTCCCGTCGCGATGCGCTCAGAGGTGCGGTGCTGTGCGCGATTTCCTCGGCAACGTTGGCGAGCGGCATTGGCACCGCCAACGCGCAGGCCGTTACGATGCGGATCGGCAGCGACGTTCCGATCGATGCCCCGCACTCGGTCTCGGCGGTCAAGCTGAAGGAGAGTGTCGAAGGCTTACTCCGGACGCATCAAGGTCGAGATTTTTCCGAACTCGCAGCTCGGCGACAGCACCGCCATGACCACGAGCGTCAAGTCCGGCACCCTCGATGCCGTGATGACCGCCGCCTCGAACCTCGCGCTCGCGGTTCCGGGCGGCCGACGTGTTCAATCTTCCCTTCCTGTTCAGAGACGGCCTGCACGCGTTGCGCGCCGCCAACGGGCCGATGGGAGATGCGCTCAAGCCGAGGTTGGAAGCGGCGTTCAATTGCGAGGTCATCGGGTTTGCCACCGACGGCTCGCGCAACCTGTGGGACAACAAGCGACCAATCAGAAGGCCCGAAGACCTGCAGGGCCTGAAGATGCAGGAGTTGCCGCCAGCAAGATCTTGCGCGACACCTATCTCGCATTCGGAGCAATTCCGACGCCGCTCGCGTTTCCAGAGACTTATACCGGGCTCCAGACCGGCGTGATCGACGGCGGCGCATGCCGCCCCTCGACATGCTGGCGTTCAAACTCTACCAGGTGACGAAATATCTGACGCTCAGCCGGCAAACCAGCCCCGCCGTCATCTTCATCGTCAGCAAGAAGTTCATGGATCGGCTCACTCCGGCCGATCGACAGATCGTCCGGGACAGCGGCAAGGTCCGACGAGCACGTCAAGGTCGTTCTCGCGAGGGAAGAGGCGGCCGTGGCGGAGCTCAAGGACAAGGGCATGCAGGTCTTCGAGCTGGACAATCGCGACGCCTTTGTGGCGAAGGTACAGCGGGCCCGCTGAGGCCACGCCGCGCGTCGGCGCCGACATCATGGAGCTAGCTCTGGCCGCCGCCGCCCAAGAGAATCCGGGGGTGCCAGACTTGGAGTTGTGCAGTGCACGCAGCGCGTCTTCAATACGCACTGGCGGAGATCAGCCGCTACATCGAGCTCGTTCTCTTTTCATTTGTTCCGCGCTGCTCGTGATGCTGACGCTGAGCGTGTTCTCGAAGTCGTGATCCGTTATGTTCTGAACGCGCCGCTCTCCTGGACCGAGGAGGTCGCGCGATTTGCGCTGATCTGGTTCGCGATGTGCCGCCCTCGCGGCGGACCTGGAGCCGGTATCCATCGTGCTTGATCTCGTGCACCCAGCCAAGCCCCGACGGCGGCTTGTACGCACGGATCGGGATGCAGGGCGGGATGTACCCGTCAGAACGAAAAGGCATGTGTCAAAATATCGGCTTGCCTATCCTGTCAGCAATGGCTCTGTATACCTTCGGATGGGATCGGCTTTTTTTGAGAGTAGTCATGAGCCACCCAACGTCGAACTGGCCCGGCGAACAAGCTATTTCAGCCATGCTCCGTCTAGTTGAACGAAGAATCGTTCCGCGCCACCAAACCTCCGAAGTCGGGCAGATCATTTTTCGTCGACGTCGCCCTGACACCGTTTGCGTGGTTCGTAACATCTCTCCTGCTGGAGGGCTGCTCTTTTTGGTCAATGCCTATGGTCTTCCTGAAGAATTCGATCTGCAAATGGACGGCTACAGTCGGCGCTGCATCGCCAGATGGCGTCGGCTCGACCGCATCGGTGTCCAATTCAAATCGACTGCCACTGCCTGACCATCAGCGCTCAATCCGGCGCGGTGCTCGGCGCCTCGACCGCGATGGCGCTCCATTCGCTTTGCGTCATTCCGCAGCTCGAGCAGGAAAACCGCAGGCGCTCACCCATCGTCCGCAGTGACCAGGGCTCGGAGTCGATCGACGAAAGCTCCATAAAGCCACCGCAGACCGGGCACGGCCGATTGAAGTGCACTGTCGCGATTTCATGATCGAACATCTGGGGCCACCGGCAGTTCCGTTGACGGAACTTTAACCATACGACACCACGGGCGCCTCCTTCCAGAGGTTAATCGACGCAAGACGGCCCGGCGCTGGAGCGTTCCCGAACGGGCACTTTCTTCACCAAATCTTGACGACCTCACCCTTATGTTCCTGCTCGGGAACGTTGGGGAGAGCGATGGGTGGGGACGAGAACACGATCGACCGCAAAGCGTCGTCGGCCGCGGCAGCCTTTGGAGATTTGATAAGAAGCCGACGCAAGGCGCTGAAAATGCGCCAGGATCAGCTTGCGTTGGCGACCGGGGTGGGTCGGCGATTTCTGATCGAACTGGAGGCCGGCAAGTCCTCGTGCCAGCTGGGCCGAAGCCTTCTGGTCGCGCGGGCACTCGGCCTGTCGCTTCCGGAGCTTGTCTCTGCGCTCCCGATCGCCGGAGCAGCGCGCGATGGCGACGAGCTCGAGCTACCCGAATTCACCGAAGAGGTGGAGGGGCCCGATGGCCAGCCTGCCGATCTATTTTGAGAGCCGTCTGGTCGGCAAGATTCACGTCGACAGGACCGGCCCCAGCTTCACTTACGATCCAGCCTGGGTCGGCTTACGAGGCGCCTTTCCGATTTCGCTCACGATGCCGCTTCGGGCTGAGCGGATCACCTCAGATGTTTTCTTGCCTTGGGCAGCCAATCTGTTGCCCGAGAACCAGCAACTCCGAACGCTGGGCGAAATTCTCGGCATGGCTCGGAGCGATGTCGTCGGGCTGCTTTCTACAATTGGCGGCGAGACCGCCGGCGCGCTTTCGTTCGGGCAGCCGGGCAGGACGGGCTCCTTTTTCTGGCGCCCCGTCGGCACCCAGGATGACCTTGAACGGCTGATTGAAGAACTGCCGAACAAGCCGTTTCTTGTCGGCGACGAAGGCGTCTCGATGTCGCTCGCGGGAGCGCAGACGAAGCTTGCGGTCGCGGTTAATGGCGAGGGTCAGATTTGCGTACCGACGGCCGGCTCTCCTTCGACCCATATTCTCAAACCGGAAGCGGTCCGCTTGCCTGGCGGCGTCCAAAATGAAGCGTTCTGTCTCACACTGGCGCGGCGTATGGGAATCGAGAGTGCCCGCCGTCACGACCGGGCGTGCCGGCAAAAGCACTTACTTGCTTGTTCAAAGGTACGACCGGACAAACAGCAGTGATCGTTGGAGGCGGTTGCATCAGGAAGACTTCTGCCAAGCTCTCGGCAAGCCTCCATCCGCGAAGTACGAGTTCAACCAGACAGGAATTCCCGGTCCCACACTTCGTGACATGTTCGATGTGGCACGACAGCATTTGCCCGCGATCAGACATCGTGCGGCTGCTCGACATCGTGGTGTTCAATGTTCTGGCCTGCAACACCGACGCGCACGCCAAGAATTACTCCATCATGCTACGCGGCAACGGAGCCTCGCTGGCGCCCATGTACGACGTGATCTGCGGCGCGGTCTGGGGAAGCGTCACCAAGAGCTTCGCGCAGAAGATCGGCGGAGAAAGCAGGGGAGAAAACCTCGATGGAAGTCATTGGCGGCGACTGGCGCGCGAATGTGGTCTCAATCCCAAGCAAGTCTTCGAGCGGATCGAGGCATTGGCGAGCCTGGCGCTCAGGGAGACGAATGCCGCCGCTGCGGAAGTGGCGTCGATGCCAGCCGGGGGACACGAAAGCTTGGACCTTGGCACTCAGCGCCGTTGAGCGTCGCGCCCACGCAGTGATCGCTAGGCTGGGGACCACCGAAGAGAAGCCAGAGATCGTGGCTTTGGTTTCTTAGCGATCGAGCGATGCCGAGGCGACGCCCCGCGTCCACCGCCGGCGGGCTCGCGCATGTTGGACTACTGGCGGGCTGTTGATTAGTCCGCAAACACAACGCCGAGCACGCCGCAGCCGCGGCGCCGCCGCGCGTGCGAACGGCAAAGGGTCAGCCGCAGCAGCATCGTCCGGCCGCCACCGACAAGGAAGGTGTCCGTCGCCGGCCGGCCACCGTGAACCGCGTCGTCGCGATCTTGAAGGCGGCGCTCAGCTAGAGAGCGTCCTTGAGGGCCTTTATCGGTCGTGCTCTGACCACCTTCGAAGCCGCCTTGGCCTGGATCGTCATCGGCTCTTTGGTGAACGGGTTGATGCCCTCGCGCGCCGCAGTGGCTGGCTTCTCCGCGACCTGAAATTTGGCGAAGCCCGGCAGGAGGAATGCTCCACTTTCCTTAAGCTCGGCGCGGCCTACGTCCCCCAATGCATCCAACACTCGCTTGACGTCGTCGTGGGTGACGTCTGACACCTGCCCGGCGATCTTTCGGATAATTTCTGACTTCGACATCAATTTAGACACGTCTTCTCCCACGTCGTTGGCCCCTACGTTGGCCCGTTTCAATGCCCCGTCTATTTCTGTTTAAACATTGGCGCCAAGTATCTGATTCTACTGGTGGGCGGTGACGGACTCGAACCGCCGACCCTCTCGGTGTAAACGAGATGCTCTACCAACTGAGCTAACCGCCCTTGCGCAAGGTGTAACGCCGCGCCGCACGCCGTGGCAAGCAGGCGGCGAAGGTGTTCGCGCGACCCCACAACTGTCATTGCCCCGGCTCGACCGGGCAGCGGGCTCCAGAAAAACGAAACGGCGGCCCGCAGGCCGCCGCTTCAGATCTTGTAATCCAGAACCGTTCAGTGCGCGGTGAGCGCGGAACCGGCGTCATCCTCGATCGCCGCCGGCGCCTCGGGCTTGCCCTTGGTCGGCGTCTCCTCCCAGGAGATCGGCTCGGGCTTGCGCACCAGGGCGCGGGCCAGAACCTCGTCCATGCGGGAGACCGGGATGATCTCGAGCCCGTTCTTGACGGAGTCGGGAATGTCGACGAGGTCCTTGGCGTTCTCCTCGGGGATCAGCACCGTCTTCATGCCGCCGCGCAGTGCGGCGAGGAGCTTCTCCTTGAGGCCGCCGATCGGCAGCACCCGGCCGCGAAGCGTGATCTCGCCGGTCATGGCGATGTCGCGCCGGATCGGAATGCCGGTGAGCACCGACACGATCGCGCTCGCCATGGCGACGCCCGCCGACGGACCGTCCTTCGGCGTCGCCGCCTCGGGCACGTGCACGTGGATGTCGCGCCGGTCGAACAGCGGCGGCTCGATGCCGAAGGCGACCGCGCGCGAGCGCACGTAGGACGCCGCCGCCGAGATCGACTCCTTCATCACCTCGCGCAGGTTGCCGGTGACCGTCATCTTGCCCTTGCCGGGCATCATCACGCCTTCGATGGTCAGCAGCTCGCCGCCGACGTCGGTCCAGGCAAGCCCGGTGACGACGCCGACCTGGTCCTCGGCCTCGATCTCGCCGTAGCGGTGCTTGGGCACACCGAGATAATCGGCAAGGTTCTCGACGGTGATCGCGCACCGCCTTCTTCTTCGACGTCATCAGCTCCTTGACCGCCTTGCGGGCGAGCTTCGAGAGCTCACGCTCGAGATTGCGCACGCCCGCCTCGCGGGTGTAGCGCCGGATCATGAGCAGCAGCGCGTCGTCCTCGATGCCCCATTCCTTGGGGTCGAGGCCGTGCTTGCTGATCGCGTTCGGGATCAGATGCCGCCGCGCGATCTCGACCTTCTCCGTCCTCGGTGTAGCCGGCGATGCGGATGATCTCCATGCGGTCCATCAGCGGCGGCGGGATGTTCGAGCGTATTCGCCGTCGTGACGAACATGACGTTGGAGAGATCGTAGTCGACCTCGAGATAGTGGTCGTTGAAGGTCGAGTTCTGCTCGGGATCGAGCACCTCGAGCAGCGCCGATGACGGATCGCCACGGAAATCCATGCCCATCTTGTCGATCTCGTCGAGCAGGAAGAGCGGATTCGAGGTCTTCGCCTTGCGCATCGACTGGATGACCTTGCCGGGCATCGAGCCGATATAGGTGCGGCGATGGCCGCGGATCTCCGCCTCGTCGCGCACGCCGCCGAGCGACATGCGCACGAACTCGCGGCCCGTCGCCCGGGCGATCGACTTGCCGAGCGAGGTCTTGCCGACGCCGGGAGGGCCGACGAGGCACAGGATCGGGCCGGTCAGCTTGTTGGCGCGGGTCTGCACCGCGAGATACTCGACGATGCGCTCCTTGACCTTGTCGAGGCCGAAATGGTCGCTGTCGAGGATCTCCTGGGCATGGACGAGATCCTTCTTGATCTTCGACTTCTTGCCCCACGGGATCGACAGCAGCCAGTCGAGGTAGTTGCGCACGACCGTCGCTTCCGCCGACATCGGCGACATCTGGCGCAGCTTCTTGAGCTCGGCGGTCGCCTTGTCGCGGGCCTCCTTCGACAGCTTGGTCTTCTTGATCTTGTCCTCGATCTCGGCGAGCTCGTCCTTGCCGTCCTCGTCGCCGAGCTCCTTCTGGATCGCCTTCATCTGCTCGTTGAGGTAGTACTCGCGCTGGGTCTTCTCCATCTGGCGCTTGACGCGCGTGCGGATGCGCTTCTCGACCTGCAGGACCGAGATCTCGCTCTCCATCAGGCGCAGGCACATTCTCGAGCCGTCTTGGCGACGGAGGCGGTCTCCAGGATCGCCTGCTTGTCGGGGATCTTGACCGCGAGATGCGAAGCGACCGTGTCGGCGAGCTTGGCGTAGTCGTCGATCTGGTCGAACGCGCCGACGACCTCCGGCGAGATCTTCTTGTTGAGCTTGACGTAGTTCTCGAACTCGGCGACGACCGAGCGCGCCAGCGCCTCGACCTCGACCTTGTCGCCGGCCTCGTCGGCGATCGACCTCGGCTTCGGCCTCGTAGATATCCTCGGTGCGGTCGCCGTAGCGGATGACCCGGGCGCGCTCGGCGCCTTCGACCAGCACCTTGACCGTGCCGTCGGGCAGCTTCAGGAGCTGCAGCACGCGTCGCGAGCGTACCGACCGTCGTAGATCGAGCTTCGTCGCCGGATCGTCGTCGGCGGCCTTCATCTGGGTCGCCAGCAGGATGAGCTTGTCGGCCCTCATGACCTCTTCGAGCGCGCGGATCGACTTCTCGCGGCCGACGAACAGCGGCACGATCATGTGCGGGAACACGACGATGTCGCGCAGCGGCAGAACCGGATAGGTACGCCTCTCCGGGTCGGCAGCGCTCGCGGCTTGGCGGGTGGTCATGACCTGGGTCCTTCTGTCGTGCTCCTCCCCCTGCCCGCTGATGCAGCGCAGGATCGGAGTGCCTCGTTCCGGTGAGGGAGCCCACGCTCCTCGCAACCTTGAGCGGCTGCAACCTGGAGCGGCTGCGGATCCTTCCGGGAATGCTGGAACGCTCACTCGACATTACGGCGCCCCACCCGACATTAGGTGGCGACCCTGGGTGGCGTGTCAAGCAACCGGCGGAAAGCCGGGACCGCAACACTGGCGCGGCGCAAGATTTCGGATCGCGGTCGAGCATCATGCCAGATCGTGCGAGCGTCAGGCGCTTGCGCCGGCTTCGCCTGCGCTGCGCGTTCGGCATAGATGTAGAGCGGGCGCGCCTTGCCCTCGACCACTTCCTGGTCAGATGACCACCTCCTCGACGCCGTCGAGGCCGGCAGGTCGAACATGGTGTCGAGCAGGATGCCCTCCATGATCGAGCGCAGGCCGCGCGCGCCGGTCTTGCGCTCGATCGCCTTCTTGGCGACGGCGCTCAGCGCCTCGTCCGGGAAGGTGAGCTCGACGTTCTCCATGTCGAACAGCCGCTGGTACTGCTTGACCAGCGCGTTCTTCGGCTCGGTCAGGATCTTCTTCAGCGCCGTCCTCGTCGAGGTCCTCGAGCGTCGCGATCACCGGCAGGCGGCCGACGAATTCGGGGATCAGGCCGAATTTCAGCAGATCCTCCGGCTCGACCTCGCGGAAAATCTCGCCGGTCCGGCGCTCGTCCGGCGCGGCACCTTGGCGCCGAAGCCGATCGACGTGCCCTGCGGCCGCGGTCGGAGATGATCTTCTCGAGGCCGGCGAAGGCGCCGCCGCAGATGAACAGGATGTTGGTCGTGTCGACCTGCAGGAATTCCTGCTGCGGGTGCTTGCGGCCGCCCTGCGGCGGCACCGAGGCGACGGTGCCTTCCATGATCTTCAGCAGCGCCTGCTGGACGCCCTCGCCCGACACGTCGCGGGTGATCGACGGATTGTCGGACTTGCGGCTGATCTTGTCGATCTCGTCGATGTAGACGATGCCGCGCTGCGCCCGCTCGACATTGTAGTCGGACGCCTGCAGCAGCTTGAGGATGATGTTCTCGACGTCCTCGCCGACATAGCCGGCCTCGGTCAGCGTCGTCGCGTCGGCCATGGTGAAGGGCACGTCGAGGATGCGCGCCAGCGTCTGCGCGAGCAGCGTCTTGCCGGAGCCGGTCGGGCCGATCAGCAGGATGTTCGACTTGGCGAGCTCGACGTCGTTGTGCTTGGTCTGCGTGGTTGAGCCGCTTGTAGTGATTGTGGACGGCGACCGAGAGCACCCTCTTGGCGTGGTCCTGGCCGATGACGTAGTCGTCGAGAACCTTGCAGATCTCCTGCGGCGTCGGGATCGCCGTCGCGCGTCTTGACCAGCGCGGACTTGTTCTCCTCGCGGATGATGTCCATGCACAGCTCGACGCATTCGTCGCAGATGAACACGGTCGGGCCGGCGATGAGCTTGCGCACCTCGTGCTGGCTCTTGCCGCAGAACGAGCAATAGAGCGTGTTCTTCGAGTCGCTGCCGCCGACCTTGCTCATTCCCTTCTCCGCGAATCCCTTCTGCGCATTGCGAAGCGCACACCGACTCCAGCTCTATACTTGCGGATTCCAGCCGCCGCCGCCAACCCCACCCGTAAACGTGATCACTTGATCGCTAACGAAGCACGCTACCGACATTATAATCAAGATTTGGCTAATGATGACAGTTCTACCATCGGTTGCTGGCACCCACTGACAGTGCCCTGAACGCCCTGCAAAAACCCCGCCAACCCACGATTTTACCGGGCACTTTGTGGCGGAATGATAGACGACGGCGCACGAGGAATTGTGTCCCGGCGGCAACAGATGCGGCTCATTCAGTCGGCGGCGCGCTCAAAATCCCAAACCAGACTGGGAGCTTCGATCAGGCCGGCACCTTCTCCGCCGGCTCGAATCGCTTCTCGATGACCTTGTCGATGAGACCGAATTCGCGTGCACCCTCCGCGGTGAAGAACTGGTCGCGCTCGAGCGCGTCCTCGATCTTCTTGATCGCCTGTCCCGTGTGCTTCTGGTAGATCTCGTTGAGGCGCTTGCGGATATTCAGGATCTCCTGGGCGTGGATCATGATGTCCGACGCCTGGCCCTGGAAGCCGCCCGAGGGCTGGTGCACCATTACCCGGGCGTTGGGCAGCGCAAAGCGCATGTCCTTGGCGCCCGACGCAAGCAGCAGCGATCCCATCGAGGCCGCCTGGCCGACGCACAGCGTCGACACCGCCGGGCGGATGAACTGCATGGTGTCGTAGATCGCAAGGCCCGACGTCACCACCCCGCCAGGGGAGTTGATGTACATCGAGATTTCCTTCTTGGGATTCTCGGCCTCGAGAAACAGGAGCTGGGCGACGATCAGCGCCGACATTCCGTCCTCGACCGGGCCGGTGATGAAGATGATCCGTTCCTTGAGCAGGCGGGAATAGATGTCGTAGGCGCGTTCGCCCCGGTTGGTCTGCTCGACCACCATGGGCACGAGATAGTTCATGTAGGTGTCAACGGGATCGCGCATGGTCCTGTCCTGTCCGGCCCGGAAAAACTGGGCGCCGGCCCCCCTCTCGTTGCGCAGCGCCTCCCCGGGCGCCGGCAACGCAATCGCATATATGGGTTACCGCGGCGCCGGCAAGGGCGCCGCTGCGAGCGCTCAGGACGCCGGCGCGGCTGCGGCCTCGTCCTCGTCCTTGTAGAGCTCTTGCGTGCTCACTTCCTTGTCGGTGACCGCGGCGAGCTCGACCAGGAAGTCGACGACCTTCTCTTCATAGAGCGGCGCCCGGACGCTCGCGAGCGCGTTGGGGTTCTTCTGGTAGAACTCCCACACCTGCTTCTCCTGTCCGGGATACTGCCGGATCCGATCCATCAGCGCCCGCTGCATCTCCTCGTCGGTGACCTTGATGCTGTTCTTCTCGCCGATCTCGGCGAGCACGAGGCCGAGACGGACGCGGCGGTCGGCGATCGAGCGGTATTCCTCGCGCGCCTTCTCCTCGGTGGTCCCCTCGTCCTCGAAGGTGCGGTTCTGCGTCTTGAGGTCGGAGAGCACGGTGTTCCAGACGTTGTTGAACTCCTGCTCGACGAGCGACGGGGGCGCCTCGAACTTGTGCATGGTGTCGAGCTGGTCGAGGAGCGCGCGCTTGAGCTTCTGCCGGGTCAGCCCGCCGTGCTCCTGGGCGATGCGCTCCTTGATCGCGTCGCGCAGCTTGTCGAGCGATTCGAGGCCGAGCGACGTCGCGAACGCGTCGTCGACGCTCGCCTCGCCGGGCGCCTCGAGCGACTTTGCCGTCACCTCGAACGCAGCCGCCTTGCCGGCGAGCTTTTCGGCCTGGTAGTTCTCCGGGAACGTGACGTTCACCGTCCGGCTTTCGCCGGACGCGATGCCGACGAGCTGGTCCTCGAAGCCGGGAATGAACGTGCCGGAGCCGATGGTGATCGGAACGTCCTCGCCCGTGCCGCCTTCGAACGGCACGCCGTCGATCGAGCCGACGAACGAGATCGTGACCCGGTCCCCGCTCTCGGCCGTGCTGCCTTCGGCCTTCGCCGCATAGGGCCGGTTCTGCGCCGCGATTTTCTGCAGCGCTTCGTCGACCTCCTGGTCCGCCACCGGCGCCGTGACCCGTTCGAGCTTGATCGACTTGAAGTCGGCGAGCGTGATCGGGGGCACCACCTCGACGGCGATCGTGTAGGCGAGATCGGTCTTGCCCTCGATGACGCCTTCGATCTCGTCCTTGTCCTCCGTCATCGTGATCTTCGGATCCATCGCGAGCTTGAGCCCGCGATCGGAGACGATCTTGGCGTTGGTCTCGCGCACCAACTGCTCGATGGTCTCGGCCATCACCGCGCGGCCGTAGACGCGCTTGAGATGGGCGACCGGCACCTTGCCCGGGCGAAAGCCGTTGATTTTGACCTGATCCTTCATCTGGCTCAGGCGGTCATTGACCCGGTCCGAGAGATCGCTCGCCGGTACGACGACGCGGAACTCGCGCTTGAGGCCTTCGGTGGAGGTTTCGGTGACTTGCATGGGCGCTACCGTATGGGCTCGAACATTCGTTATCGATAAAAGCAGTTCAACTTCTTGCCGTCCGGACGAGATCGCCCGCCGCCTCCCGGCGGTGCATCGACCTGTCCTTACGGATGGCGGCCATTTCGGGTCGCAAACCGCGGGGCCGGGCGTGGTGCGGGCGGAGGGATTTGAACCCCCACGACTTTCGTCACTGGAACCTAAATCCAGCGCGTCTACCAATTCCGCCACGCCCGCTTTGGGCCGCGCTCGACGCCGGCCGATCCGCCGAGCGGCGCGGCTTATATCAGGCCGGACGGCAAGCTACCAGAAAAAAGGCAGCGCGCCGGGTGCGACCGGTTTTCGAGTATAAGGGGCGCCCTCACCCGCCGGACGGGCACCCTCCCCGGCCCGCCGCCGACCGGCTCCCCTTCCAGGACCTCGCGATCCGACCCCGATGGACCAGAATCTCTCGACCGATGCGGTGACGCTCACCAAGACGCTGTGCACCCACCTCGCCAACGCCCGATTCGACGACCTCTCGCCCGCCGCCCGAAACGAGGCCCGCCGCGGCGTGCTCGACTGGATCGGCTGCGCCCTCGCCGGCAGCGGCCATCCCACCGTCGCAAAGCTCATCGCGGTCCTCGAGGAGGCGGGCGGGCGACCCCAGGCGCGCGTGCTCGGCCGCAAGGCGCGGCTCGGCTACCTCGACGCGCCGCTCGCCAACGGCCAGATGGGGCACATCCTCGATTTCGACGACACCCACATGGGCGGCGTCGTGCTCCATGCGAGCTCACCGATCCTCGCCGCGCTGTTCGCGCTCGCCGAGCGCGAGCCAGTGAGCGGGGCGGACCTGATGCTCGCTTATGCCGTGGGCTTCGAGGCGGGCGTGCGCACCGGCCGGGCGGCGCCCGGACACCACAAAGGCGGCTGGCATCTCACGGGGACGCTCGGCAGCATCGCCGCCGGGGTCGCCGCCGGCAAGCTGATCGGGCTCGACGGCCAGCGCCTCACCTATGCGATGGGCATCGCCGCGACCCAGGCCGGCGGCATGCAGCAGAACCGCGGCACCTCCTGCAAATCGTTCCATGCCGGGAAAGCGGCGGCGAACGGCGTGCTCGCCGCGCTCCTTGCCGAGCGCGGCTTCGACAGCACCCAGGAGATCGTCGAAGGCCGCAAGGGCTTCTCGCGCATCTACAGCGATGTCGCGCAGACCGACGCGCTCACCGCCGGCCTCGGCGGGCCTTGGATCATCGAGACCAACGGGCACAAGCCCTATGCCTGTGGCGTCGTCCTCCATCCGCTTATCGATGCGATGATCGCGCTGCGCAACCGCGACCACATCGCGCCGGAAGCCGTGCACGAAATAAGGCTGCGGGTGCATCCCTTCGTGCTGTCGATCACCGATGTCGTCGAGCCGTCGAGCGGGCTGCAGTCGAAATTCTCGACCGTTCACTCTGCTGCAGTCGCTTTGGTCGATGGCGCGGCGGGCATCGCGCAATACTCCGATACCAAGGCGAGGGATCCGGTGGTGGCCGCGCTGCGACGCAAGGTGAAAGCGGTCGCCGACGAGAGCCTCGGCAAGGACGAGGCCTTCGCGACGATCGTCACCGCCGCCGGAGCCCACGACGTGCATATCGCTCACGCAAGCGGCACCGCCGCCAATCCCATGAGCAACGGCGCCATCGAGGCGAAATTCCTCGCCAACGCCGCGCCGGTGATCACTGCCGCGCGCGCCGCGCGGGCCGCGGCCTTGGTGTGGTCGCTCGAGAAGCAGACCGACGTTCGCGAACTCCTCGACCTCATCGCGTGAGTGCGCCAGTCGACGCCTTGCTTAGCCGTTCAAGGCACGGCCGCTGGCTCCCTCCCGCTCGCGGGGGAAGGTGGGGAGGGGGAAGCTGACTCGCAAGTTCCGCGGCCTCCGAACATGCCGCGATTCAGAAGGCCGCCTCCCCACCCCTCCCCCGCTGCGCGGGAGAGGGAGCCGGCCGCGTTGCGGGGAGAGGCGGTGCCTCACGACACGCGGCGCATTTCTCAGAAGTCGTAGCCCGGATGAGCGAAGCGACATCCGGGAGCGGCGTCTGTGATCCGGCACGCGGAAGGTCCCGCATATCGCTGCGCTCATGCGGGCTACCGGCCGGCGGTCCTCTACGCGCGCAACAAAAAAGGCCGCCCGATCAAGGGCGGCCCCAATGGTGTTCCAGTAGGGTTCGCGGCGTCAGCCGATGAAGACGGCGCGCTTCTGCTCTTCCGCTTCGGCAGCCGTCGTCGGCTGGGCGGGAAGCTGCAGGACGGTGGCTTCCTGACCTTCGCAAAGCTCGGTCAGAAGCACGGTCTGGCCATCAGGGAACTCGAGCGAAGTCGTGATGGACGTGCGGCGTCTCCTTGTTGACCTGCCGGAAGATCGCCGTGGCGTGGACCAGGGTCTTGATGCTGCGGCCGAAGAAACGGGGCAATTCGACCGCGACCTCTTTGGAGAACGCGATTTCGGTCCCCGGCATCAGGCAGACAGCGGTGGTGCGTTCCTCGGGCGCCGCGAAGCCGCGGGTCCCGGTGCCGAAGTTTCTTGTGACAAGTTTGTCGCCGACCTTGGCTGGGCGAGATGCAACGCCGTGTAGGCTGTAGTCACACATGGCAAGGAACTCCTTCGTTAAGCCCCTTAGTGCCCCCTGTGCTCGCATGAGCAAGTTGGATGCCACATGGGGCGAAAGTTTGGCTCTTGCGCTGCGCCATCCCCGGATTTCACCGCGGATTTACCGATAGTTTTAGCGGGCCGCGCGGCGCCGTGCCCATTGACTGGCCGCGCCGTCGTCGTATCTGTCGGCGATGCATATCGAAACGCCGAAACCGCTATTTTCGTACCGCAAGCACTGGGCACACCGGTTCGGCACCGCGCCGTTCCTGCCGATGTCGCGTGCAGAAATGGACGTGCTCGGCTGGGATGAGTGCGACATCGTCCTCGTCACCGGCGACGCCTATGTCGATCATCCGAGCTTCGGCATGGCGATCATCGGCCGGCTGCTCGAGGCGCACGGCTTTCGCGTCGGCATCATCGCCCAGCCGGACTGGCAGAGCGCCGAGCCGTTCGGCGCGCTCGGCCGCCCTGCCCTGTTCTTCGGCGTGACCGGCGGCAACATGGACTCCATGGTCAACCGCTACACGGCCGACCGGCGCCTGCGCCACAACGACAGCTACACCCCCGGCGGCGAAGGCGGACGGCGACCCGACCGCTCGGTGATCGTCTATGCGCAGCGCTGCCGCGAGGCGTTCCGCGACGTCCCGATCGTGCTCGGCGGCATCGAGAGCTCGCTGCGCCGGATCGCCCATTACGACTACTGGTCGGACAAGGTGCGGCGCTCGGTCCTGCTCGATGCCAAGGCCGATATTCTGTTGTACGGCAATGCGGAACGTGCCGTCGTTGAAGTGGCACATCGGCTCGCCCGCGGTGCCGATATCGCCGGTTTCGACGACATCCGCGGCATTGCCCTCGTCAAAGCCAAAGTCCCCGAGGAGTGGACCGAGGCCCACGCCGACGACCTCGACGCCGCGGACGAAGGCGCCGGCATCAGGGATGCCCGCACGGTGATCCGCATGCCCGCCTTCGAGCAGGTGGAGAAGGAGCCCGAGGCCTATGCGCGGGCGTCGCGGGTGCTCCATCGCGAGAGCAATCCCGGCAATGCCCGCCCCCTCGTCCAGCGCCACGGCGACCGCGAGCTGTGGGTGACGGCGCCGCCGATCCCGCTCACCACGCCGGAGATGGACGGCGTCTACGACCTGCCCTACGCCCGCGCGCCGCACCCGTCCTATGCCGAGGCGGCGATCCCCGCCTGGGACATGATCCGGTTCTCGGTGACGATCATGCGCGGCTGCTTCGGCGGCTGCACCTTCTGCTCGATTACCGAGCACGAAGGCCGCATCATCCAGAACCGCTCGGAAAACTCGGTGATCCGCGAGATCGAGACCATCCGCGACAAGACGCCGGGCTTCACCGGCGTGATCTCCGACATCGGCGGGCCGACCGCCAACATGTACCGCATGGCCTGCAAGGACAAAAAGGTCGAGGCGCTGTGCCGCCGGCCGTCCTGCGTCTACCCTGGAATCTGTCCAAACCTCGACACCAGCCACGACGCGCTGATCTCGCTCTACCGCAAGGCGCGGGCGGTGCCCGGGGTGAAGAAGGTGATGGTCGCCTCGGGCGTGCGCTACGACCTCGCGGTCGAGAGCCCGGCCTATGTTAGCGAGCTCGTCAGCCATCACGTTGGCGGCTATCTCAAGATCGCGCCGGAGCACACGCAGGAGGGCCCGCTCTCCAAGATGATGAAGCCGGGCATCGGCACCTACGACCGCTTCAAGGCGATGTTCGACGAGGCGGCAAAGAAGGCCGGCAAGCAGTATTTCCTGATCCCGTATTTCATCGCGGCGCACCCCGGCACCACCGACGACGACATGCTCGACCTCGCCATCTGGCTCAAGCGCAACCGCTATCGCGCCGACCAGGTGCAGACCTTCCTGCCCTCCCCGATGGCGGTCGCGACCGCGATGTACCACTCCGGCGTCAATCCGCTGCGCGGCATCCGGCGCGGCGGCTCGGAGAAGGTCGAGACGGTCAAGGGTTTGCGCCAGCGCCGCCTGCACAAGGCGTTCCTGCGCTACCACGACCCCGAGAACTGGCCGCTGCTGCGCGAGACCTTGAAGCGCATGGGCCGTGCCGACTTGATCGGCTCCGGCAAGCACCAGCTGGTGCCCGCCTTCCAGCCCGCCGGCACCGGCAAGACCGGCGGCGAAGGCCGCCGCATGCCGCGCACGGCGCGGGCGACGAAGTTTCTGACGAAGGGCGTGCCGGTGCGGTAGGGGCTGGCAGACGAGCGTGCCAGACGGATCGACTGCATAGTTTCGACCCCTTGCGGAAATCGCAGCCTATTCGATCACTTCGTCGGCGCTGACCAGAAGTGTGCTTGGCACAGTGAGGCCCAGCGCCTTGGCTGTCTTGAGATGGAGCACCAGTTCGAATTTGGTCGGTTGTTGCACCGGCAGCTCGGAAGGTTTTTCACCTTTGAGGACCCGGCCCACGTAAATGCCCGCCCGGCGATAAGAGTCGACTATGCTCGCGCCGTAGCTCATCAGGCCGCCGGCAAGAACGTATTCGCGAAACGTATACACCGCCGGGACGCCATGCCGCGCGGCGAGAGCGACGATCCGCTCACGTTGGCTGTCGAAGAAAGGCTCACCTGCAACGACTAGCCCGCCAGCGCTCAGCTTCGCAGCAACAGCGAAGGCTTCATCGAGCTCGTGTTCCGTGCTGGCGTAGAGCAGCTTGATCTCGGTATTCAGAACGCTCGCTGCACTCAGAGCATCCTTGGTGTAGTACGCGGCGGCAGGATTGGTCGGATTGACGAGGTAGACGATCACGGTCGCCGTCGGCACCAGTTCTTTTAGGAGCTGCACGCCTTTTGCGTGAAGCCCAGACCCGACCGTGCTCATGCCGGTGACATTGCCGCCCGGCTGATTAAGGCTGGCGACGAGACCTATCTCAACCGGGTCATTGACCGCCGAGAACACGATCGGAATCGTGGCTGTGGCTCCTTTGGCGGCGAGAGCCGACGGCTGCCCCCGCAGCGAAAAGCACGGCCACTCCGCGACCGACCAGATCGGCCGCCAATGCAGGCAGCCGATCGTACCGGCCTTCTGCCCAGCGGAATGCGACTGTCAGATTTTGGCCCTCGATAAATCCGGCCTCCCGCAGGCCTCGCCGAAACGCCTCCACCACACCGGCCAATTCGCCGGGCGAGCGG
This sequence comes from uncultured Alphaproteobacteria bacterium, assembly GCA_963793985.1. Classification (GTDB taxonomy): domain Bacteria; phylum Pseudomonadota; class Alphaproteobacteria; order Rhizobiales; family Xanthobacteraceae; genus JAJPKK01. Next base: position 18,840 of record CAWCCG010000001.1, read on the forward strand.
CTGCTGATAAATCCGACCACCGGCATCCCGGATTGCTGCGCTCGCGCCGCGAACGGCCATGCCGCCGCGCTGCCGAGCCCCGCGATGAACTCCCGCCGTCGCATTCTTATTGATCCCTCGCGCTGGTCACGAGCTTAACTTGGCGCCCGTTGTCGGGGAACTCGGGGCTCCCGTGGAAAACGGTTGCTTTGCGCCAATCGCTCGCAAGGTCAACACCTATTGGATCACCGCGTCGGCGGTGGCCAACAATGTCTCGGGGATGGTGACGCCGAGCGCCTTCGCGGTGATGAGATTGATCGCCAGCTCGAACTTGGCAGGCTGCACAACGGGCAGATCGGCGGGCTTTTCGCCCTTGAGAATGCGGCCGAGATAAAGGCCGGCCTGATGGTACAAATCATCGAAGTCCGCCCCGTAGCTCATGAGCCCGGCGGCTTCGACGAACGCTCGTCGCGCGTAGATCGTGGGAATGCCATGACGTGCCGCCAGCGCCACGATTTGGCTTCGCCAGGCGACCAAGGCGGCATTGGTATCGACAAGCAGCGCCCCCGCGCGCATCGACGCCAGCTTTTCGAAAGCCGGCTCAAGCTCGGGTTCGCTGTTGGCAGTGATGAAATGCGGTTGCAGGCCAAGCCTCCCCGCCGCGTCCGAGACGGGTTTGCTGAGCAGATTGGCGGATTCATTTTCGGCGAGAGTTGACAGCACCGCGATCGTGACGGCCCGAGGCGCCAGTTCGTGCAGCATCGCAACGCGCTTCGATGCCAATTCGTCGATGAATCCCGTCACGCCCGTCAGATTGCCCCCCGGGCGATTGAGCGTGGCAACGAGACCCAATTCCACAGGGTTGTTCGGGGCGGCGAAAACAATCGGAATCGCAGACGTTGCCGCTTTTGCCGCCAGTGCGGTTACGCCACTTCCTACGGCTGCGATCGCAGAGACCCGACGCCGCACCAGATCATCCGCCATGGCCCGGAGCTGTCCGGATTGACTGCTTGCACCCCGGTATTCGATCGCCAAATTTTGTCCCTCGACGAACCCCGCAGCTTCCAAACCTTTACAAAGGGCGGGGACGCCCGGCGAGTTGCGATCCGGCGACGGTACAAGATGGAGAACGCCTATCACGGGGATCGTTGGTTGCTGCGCACTCCCCACCAATGGCAACGCCGCCGCACCGCCCAGGCCCGCGATGAACGCTCGTCGTTGCATCCTCGATCCCCGCTTCGTCTCGGGGAAGCGTACCGCGGCCCGGGGTAGATTGGAACGGCCCCCGGCACGGTCGCCGGCGGCTTCTACGCGCATCCCTTTGCACCGGCGTTTCCCTATTCGCCGGCAATTGATAGCTTTGCTCACCGATAGAACGGCTGCCCAAGGGTTGCGCAATGACGCTTTGCCGTGCCCTCACCTCGCGCCTCGCCTTTCCCAGGGCGATCCGTCTCGCGATCACTGTGGCGCTGGGCACGGTCCTATGCCTCGATGCCGGCCGCGCGGAAGACTATCCGGCGCGGCCGGTGCGCATCGTGGTCGGCTATGGGCCGGGCGCGTCGGGCGACATCGTCGCGCGCATCATGGCGCAGGCGCTCTCCAAATATTTCAATCGGCAGTTCACCATCGAAAATCGCGCCGGCGCCGGCAGCGGCCTCGCCACCACCTATGTGGCGCATGCGGCGGCCGACGGCTACACGCTGCTCCAGGCGACCGTGTCGAACGGCATCATTGCCGCGACCGACTCCAACCTGACTTACGACCTCGTGAAGGACTTCGCGCCGATCACGCTGTTTGCGACTTTGCCGAACATTCTCGTCGTGAACGACGGCGTGGCGGCCCGCAGCGTCGCCGAGCTGATCAGTTTGGCGCGCGAACGTCCGAATTTCCTCTCGTTCGGCTCGTCCGGCGTCGGCAGCGGCTCGCATTTCTCCGGCGAGCTGTTCAACGTCATGGCCGGCATCAAGATCCAGCACGTTCCCTATCCGGGGACGGCACAGGCGGCGACCGACCTTCTCGCCGGCCGCATTCACGTGATGTTTTCGCCGGCCTCCACCGTGCTGCCGTTTGTCGCCGAACGCCGGCTGGTGGCGCTCGCCTCGACCGGAGCGCAGCGCGCCGGCGCGGCGCCGGAGTTGCCGACCATCGCCGAAGCCGCCCTGCCCGGCTACGACACCTCGAATTGGTACGGGCTGCTGGCGCCCGCCGGCGTGCCGCAGGAGATCGTCCGGCGCCTCGCCGAGGCCTGCAACGAGGCGGTGCGAACGCCCGACGTGACCACGCCCCTCGTTCTGCAAGGCTTCGACACCCTGCAAGGGAGCCCGGAAGCTTTCGCGGACTTCATCAGAGCCGATGTCGCCCGGTGGTCCCGCGTCGCCGCCGCGGCTGGGCTGAAGCGGTAGTGCCTTGTGGGGTGCCAACAGCCTGCTGTCATCGCCGGGCTTGACCCGGCGATCCCGATCATATGGCACGACTGTGCCTCGTTAAGCGGGATGGCCGGGTCAAGCCGGTCAAGCCCGGCCATGACCCCTCGGTGATACCGCGAGGCTCCGAATTGTCGCGCGAGCCCCAATGGCGAGGAGATGATGATGGCGGCATTCCGCGGGAGCTGCCTGTGCGGCGAGGTCGCGTTCGAGGTCGAGGGACCATTCGACCATTTCCTCAACTGCCACTGCTCGCGGTGCCGAAAGGCAAGCGGGACGGCCCATTCCTGCGAGGTGATCGTGAAAGCCTCGGCCCTTCGCTGGCTGCGCGGCGAGGCGTCCCTCGCGCGTTTCGACCTTCCCCAGGCCCGCAGCTTCGCGACCGCATTCTGCAAAACGTGCGGCAGCCCCATGCCGCACCTCACCCGCAGCGGCCGCGAGGCGATCGTTCCTGCCGGAGGCTTCGATGACCCGCTCGGCGCCGCGCCCGATCGGCATGTTCATTGGTCGTCGCGCGCGGATTGGTACGTCCATGGCGATGGATTGCGGCGAGAGGATTAGCGCTGAGTGCAACCCATCCGAACATGCGTCAGCGCCCTGCGCGCCCCTTCTCAAGAAAAACGGCCGGATCGCGACATCTTTAACTAGTTTATTTATTAGCAATTATTGTTTTTGCCGAATCGTTCATTCAATTTAGAGGTGCCCCATGTTGCGTTACACCACAGTCCTGCTTCTCGTTCTTTCGACGTTTGCGCACGCGCGAGAGGCGAACCGTCCTGTTGTTCGAGATGCCCGCGAATCGAGCTCTCCTCAAGACTTCGAGAGTGGATTTGTGTCCGGCTTCACCAAATCCTGCGTGCAAACCCAGGTGGGAAAGCCGGGAAACAAGTTGCTGTCGGAAAAGCTGATCACGGAAATATGCGACTGCGGCGCGCGCGAGACGGTCGTTCTGCTCAATCGGCAGGATGTCGAGCTGATTGTTCGCGGAAAGTCGTCAAAGACGATGGAGCAAAAGCTCGACAAAGCCATAGACGTTTGCGTCAAGCGGATGTCTTCCGACGACAAGCAATAGCTCCGCCGCGACAGCTTCTCCCGAAAGCTTTGGTCCACCGCGCAGCGCCTTCGCCCTGCCGTCATCGCCGGGTGTGTCCGGCGACCCCGACAGTGGCGCACGGCGGTGCCATATGATCGGGGTGGCCGGGACAAGCCGGCCATGACCCCTCGACGAAACGGGCGCAGCTTAGCGATAATCTTCCTGGCCTTCGGGCTCCGCCGTGAGCTCGGCCCGGATCGCGATATTGTTCGCGACGTCGATCACGTTCTCGTACGCGATGTAGTTGAAGCCGGATACGAACAGCTTGTAGGTCCCCTTGGCGACCCTGACCTTCGCCACGCCGCTATCGTCGGTAAAAGCGCGGTAGGGATGGAGGAGCACATGGGCGCCCTTGATCGGGGCGTTGCTTTCGCCGTCGAACGCTTTGACCGTGACCTCGTGATCGGCGGCGGGGACGATCTTCACGGCGAAGGTCGATGAACCGGCCGCATGCGGCCCGCCATTCTCCGATCCCGGCGTCTCGACGCGCCAGCGGTAGTCCCCGTTCTCGCCAGGGGCTTTCGCCTGCAACTCGACGAAATAAAGAGCGCTCGTATCCGGCCAGGGATCGCCACGCAAAATACCGGCGGCAACCGGGGCGCCCCCGTGGTCTAGGATAGTGACCTCTCTGCCGGCCAAGTTGCATCCGGCCGAGCACTTGATCCCGACCTTGAAGCCGAAGGATTCGCCGACCGGTATCGCCGACGGGACGCCCCAGACGTTTACGCTTGCCGCATGCGCCTGCGTCGTGAACGAGAAGGTGACCGCCGTCTGGTCATGCAGGACCCCTTCCCTCTCGACGGCGGCGAGCACGGCCCGCCAGACGTGCTCGCCCACATCGAGCGGAGCCTGCAAAGTGACGGCGCCGGTGGTGTAGACGTTGCGTTCGATCTCCGTGTCCGCGGCCCCGTCGGATTCGGAGGTGGCGGGCTCGGAAAAGGCAGGCTCGGAAGCGACGGACTCGGCGGCGCCAAGCTCCGTGGCACCGAGCGCCGTGGCGGCGAGTTCCTCCCCCTCGTCGTTTCGTATCGAAACGGCGTGGCCCTGCAGGTCGCATCCATCCGGGCAGGACGCCCGGACCGTGACCGTCAGCTCGCCTCCGGCATCGACCTCATGCGGCGAGACCTCGACCGCACAGGTTCGCTCACCATGGACCCGGACCGCCTTCGCCGTCATGGCCGGTCAACACCGCCGCAATGACCGCAGAGCGCGGCCCATGTCAGGCCGATCGCTCCTGGGCCGCCTGAGTGCCGGCGATATAGCCGTGCACCGTCGCTCTGCCGATGCCGTGCTGCCAGCCGCCGCCGCTCGCCTCGCCGCCGGCATAGAGGCCCGGAATCACCTCGCCCAGCGTATCGAGAACCTGGGCCTTGCCGTTGATCCGAAGGCCGCCGTAGGAGTCGAGCACGCGGATGCTGGCGATCGCCGCGTAGAACGGCGGCGTGTCGATGCGATGCATGACCGGCTTCTCGAAGTCCTCGTCGACGCCCTTGTCCGCGAGTGCGTTGTAGCGCGCCACCGTCTCCTCGAGGTATTTGAGCGGCATCTTCTGGTACGGGTGGCCCATCACCTTCTTGGCGAGCTCGTGGAGCGTGTCGGCCTTGTGGAAGTAGCCGTCCGGCGGGTCGGCGATATAGGGGTAGCGAATGGGCCAGCCCCCGCGCTGCACCGCGGCGGCGTCGAAGATCGCCCAGACCGGCCCCGAGGCGTAGTCCGGCGCCTTCGAGCCTTCGTTCATGGCGAGCGCCGCATCGACCGCGGCCGAGCGCTTGTACTGCGCCTTGACCTGCGCGGGACTGGCGTTGCGCCAATCCAACGGCACGAACGGGGTGCGGGTGCCGTCGCTGCCCGGCGGATATTTGGCGTCGCTCGAGACATCATTGATGGTGCGCTCGTTGTAGAAGCGCTTGCCCACCTGATTGACCGCGATCGCATGCTCCCATCCGGCCGCGCCGATGGCGACGCCCTTGGCGCGCGCGAACAGGAACGAGGGGTGTCCGGGAAAGATGCTGGCGACCGCATCGCGGGTGCCGAGCACGCTCGAGATGGTCGGCGAGGCCAGCGAATGCTGGAAGTTCTGCATCATGCCGGCGAGGTTCGCCCCGATCTTCATGCCGGCGATGACGCCGCTGCCGTCCATGTTGAGCGGCCCGATCAGCGAACTCGGCCCGTACTCGATCGACGGCTCGACCATGCGGGGGTCGGTCATGGTCCGCAGCGCGATGCTGCCGTGCATTCCGCCGGTCGCGACGATGACGGCTTTGCGGGCGCGGACGTAGATCGTCGCGGCGCGGTCGTCGACATTGCCGTTCTGCCAGAAGCTTTCCAGCCGCGCGCCGGTCTGCGGGTGCATGCGCGGGGTGTAGCTCGCTTTCACGCCGAGCACCCGGCCCGAGAACGGTTGCTCGCGGATGAGCTCATCCATGTGGCGGTTGAGCACGAACCGCACGCCCTTCTCTCTCGCGCTGAACTCCATCGAGCGCGCGATGGCAAAGCCGCCCCACACCCATCCCGGCGCGCCGACCGCAGCGCCGGTGCCACCCGGAAAGTAGCGCATCGGGTTGAACGGCGAGTGCCGCTCCCCCGCCGGGTCTCCGCGGTCCTGCGGCGATATGGTGCCGGCCTTGATGTCGGTCTTGTCGGCGAGCTTCATCATCGCGCGGGCGGCTCGCGCGCGGGAGACGCCGCCGCCCTGATGCGTGCCGTCGATCCGTCCGAAGCGGACGTAATTGTCCATCATGAATTGCCGGGTCTTGGGAGCATTGTCGGCCCAGGCGCGATGGAGCTCACGGTCGTTGTAGCGGTACCGCGCGACGCCCGTCGCATCGACCACCGACCAGTCCGTCATGTCCCTGAACAGGCGGTCGGGGTCGTCCTCGAGATCGTCCGCTTTCACCATGGGCGGCCGCAGCCCGAGGCCATCGGGATCGGCGCCCATGCGGTCGCGCTCCTGGATCGCATCGCCGCCGCCGAGCGACGTCCAGCCGCCGCTGTGCACGAGCTTGCCGCCGACATCGAAGTTCTGCTCGAGGACGATGACCGACGCCCCGAGGTCGCGCGCCCGCACCGCGGCGTGCAGTCCGACGCACCCCGATCCGAGGATGACCACGTCGGCCTCGTAGTTCCAGGCGATGCCCTGCGCGGCCGCCTCGCCCGGCGCCGACAGAACCGCCGCGCTGATGCCGGCCGCCGTGCCGCTCCTGAAGAAGTCTCGCCGGCTGAGCGCCTCTTTCGCCTTGCGCGGCTTACGCCCGGTGTCGCCCTTCTTGGCCATGTCGTTTGCTCCCAATTTTGAGAAAGCCGCTCGCGCTTTTTTTGATCATCGCGCCCCTGAAAGGCCCGACGCGCAAGCGTTCACCTCGTTTTCGCTATGTCTCGTCGACAATCCTGCAGGGCGCAATCACTTCATTGCGCCGCTGAGTTCGCCAATGGCGCAATGCGATTCGCTTTCTTGCGCCCTGCTTGCTGCTCCATCACCGCGCTGGCTCAGTCGTAGAACTCGGGCGCCATCTTGCGCTTGATGCCGGTGGTGTAGTCGTGCTGGATCCACAGCTGCGCGTGGTTCGCCTTCACGAAATCCTCGATCGCCGCGCGGCTCTTCGCGGTCTGCTCCTTGCTGGTTTCGAAGGTCGGAATCTTCTTGAGCGTGATCTCCTCCGGATAGTGATAGAGATCGCCCGACAGCAACACGTTCCCGGTCTTTGCGAGCTTGAGATAGAGCGCTTGGTGCCCCGGCGTGTGACCCGGCGACGACTTGATGACCACGGTGCCGTCGCCGAACACGTCGTGATCCTCGTTGTTGAGCACGATCGTCTTGGCGTTGGCGAGGCCCTCGAAGAATTGCGGGTCCGGCACCCGGCCCATCGCCGGCGGATTGGCAGGGCGCGGCGCGAGGATCGCGTCGCGGTCGCCCTTCTGCACGATCCAGGTCGAGCCGGCGAACAGGTTGGCGTTGGCGACGTGATCGAGATGATAGTGGGACAGCCCCATGTGGGTGATGTTGGCGGGGCTGTAGCCGATCGCCGCAAGTTGCGGCAGCAACGGCCGATCAACCGTGAAGGCGTTGAGCTTCTGGGGCGACGCGCTGTTCTTGAAGGCGCTGTCGGGGATTTCGCCGGTATCCCACATCAGGCTTCCGCGCGGATGAACGATCAGGAAGCACGGCGTGACCATTCTCGTGTCGACCACCTCGCTCGACTTGAGCTCGAAGGCGTCGATATTGGCGGGGGTGATTATCCCGCAGTCGAGAACGTAGAGACGCAGCGATTGCGGGGGTTGCGGCTTGGCGGGTTGCTGGGCGTCGGCCGGCGAGAAGCCGAAGGCCACAGCCGCCGCCAGGATGGCGGGCGCGAAACGTATCGACATCGAATCCTCCCGAAGCCCGTTTGTTTTTGGGCGCTGGCCGCGGCGGCCGCCGGCGGGCGCTCCCGCGGGCTTTTGCCTCCCGACGGCCCACAATGTAAGCCATGCGCCGGGTGCTGTCAGCCTCGGTGTTGTCGACGCTGATGCTGTCGGGGGAGTTCGCGCGAACATTGATCGGCCACGCAATCGGGCTAGGCTCCGTTACGGTCATGCCCAGGGAGCCGTGCCATGAGAACAACCCTTGTCGCCGCGCTATGCCTGACTTTCTGGTCCGCCGCAGCACACGCGCAGTCACCCTCGACCGCCGCGGTTCCCGTCACGGTCGATAATTTCGCCCGGGCGGAGAGCGACAACTATCTGGCGGTCAATGCCAGGGAAGGCGGCATCGGCAAGCTTTCGCACCGACGCGAGCCGGCCTCGATCGATCATCAGACGGTCATCCGCCTCAACCGCGACACGCTCTACTCCTTCGGCGTGTTCGACCTTGCGGCCGCGCCGGTCACGGTCACGCTCCCCGACGCCGGCAAGCGCTTCATGTCGTTGCAGATCATCAACGAAGACCACTATGTCCCGTTCGTCGCCTACGACCACGAGCCGCACACGCTCACCCAGGAGAATGTCGGTACGCGTTACGTGTTGGTCGCGATCCGCACCCTGGTCGATCCTAACGACCCGAAGGACCTCGACGAGGTTCACAAGCTTCAGGACGCGATCAAGGTCAGTCAGGCGACGCCCGGCAAGCTCGAACTGCCGAACTGGGATCAGACCAGCCTGAAGGAAATCCGGGACGCCCTGCTGGTGCTCGCCAAGCATACGGACGGCTTCCAGCACGCCTTCGGCACCAAAAACGACGTCGATCCGGTCAAACATCTGATCGGCACAGCCGCCGGCTGGGGCGGCAATCCGGACAAGGATGCGACATATCTCGCCGGTGCGGTGTCCAAGAACGACGGAACGACCGTCTACAAGCTCAAAGTCGGGCAGGTTCCCGTGGACGCGTTCTGGTCGGTCACCGTTTACGACGCCGCGGGCTATTTCGAGAAGAACCCGTACAACGCCTATTCGCTGAACAACATCACGGCGAAGAAGGACCCGGACGGTGCCATCACGATCCAGTTCGGGGGCTGCGACGGGAAAATTCCGAACTGCCTGCCGATCATGCGCGGCTGGAACTATACGGTGAGGCTCTATCGGCCACGTCCCGAAGTTCTCAACGGCACGTGGAAGTTTCCCAGTCCCGAACCGGCAAGCTGAGGCTCACGTTTGCCACAACTGTTGCTCCCGTTCGTGTTCGACCACCGATGCAGATCAGAAAAGCACGTCTCACCGACATTGCGGCGATCGAGCCCATGATCGCACGCTCGGTCATGGAGCTGATGGGGCAGGAATACTCGCTCGAACAGCGGCGCGCCTCGATCGGCCCGCTTTTTGGCGTTGATCGGCAAATCATCGAGGACGGCACCTACTACGTCGTGGAGCAAGCCGGTCGGCTCGTAGGAAGTGGCGGCTGGAGCTTTCGGCGCACCCTGTTCGGCGGCGATGGCGTCGCGAACCGCGACGATTCCCGCCTGAATCCCGATGTCGATCCCGCACACATCCGGGCTTTCTTCATCGACCCCGGTGCGGCCCGTGCCGGGATCGGCACGCAAATCCTCTTGCAGAGTGAAGCCGACGCGGCCGCGCAAGGGTTCTCGCGCTACGACATGATGGCCACGCTGACGGGACGGCCGTTCTACGCACGGCACGGCTACCGCGCCGGCAGCGAGTTCTCGTACACCCTGCCCGGAGCGCTCGGGTTTCCGCTCGTTCATATGGAGAAACGCCGCGGATAGACCATCCGCGGCGTTGCGTGGATCGAAGCGACGCGCGCTTGACGAAGCCTCCCCTGAGGAAGGTGCCGTCGCGCTTGAACGACTGGACGCGGCGGCGCTAGCGTGCCGTCATGCCAACCGCCGCCGCCCGCCGGCGATTTCGCCAATAGCAAACGGGCCCGCGCGGTTGCCGCGCGGGCCTGAATTTCATTCGAGCGTGGCATCCTTCCCCTCCGGTACCGGTTGGCAGGGACGGCTGACGCCGGGAGAAGGATAGCGGGCACCCGTCGTAGGTGGGGCGTGCAGAAAACGGGTGGCGGGCGTGAGCGGAGTGGCCGATGTTTATGGGCAGGGAGGTAGCTTCATGGTCGAAACATTAAGGAGCAACCACCATGGACCTGAACAACGCAGGCGAATTTGCAAGGACCAACTCGCCGATTGCGGGCGGGCACGACGCTCCAGCGGGGGACATCGACTTCGCGACCGGTCCAAGCGTTTTGGGAATCGTGTTGGTCGCGCGCAGCACGCGCGGTGTCTGCGCTATTCTCATCGGATCGGAAGTGGGCGAACTTATCGCCGATCTCGTGGCACAGTTCCCCAAGAACAAGCTCGTGTCGGACGACCAGAAGTTGGAGCGCGACCTCGAAAAAATCGTGGGTTTCATCGAGAAACCGGGGGCGGGCCTCGATCTCGATCTAGACATTTACGGCACGCGGTTCCAGCGTCGCGTGTGGGATGCGTTGTGCGCGATTCCGTCCGGCCGCACCGTGACCTATGCGGCACTTGCGCATCGCATCGGCGAACCGGATGCGATCCGTGCGGTGGCGAATGCCTGTGCCGCCAATGCTCTTGCGCTGGCGATCCCGTGTCACCGGGTAATCAGGAGCGACGGCACGATCTCTGGCTACCGCTGGGGCGTCGAACGCAAGCGCGCGTTGCTCGCGCGCGAAGCGCATGAATGAGTGTCACCGCTCGATTGTTTGGTTCCACCCAGTGCGGACGGAGGCGGTCGGCCTCGAGGCTCGTTCATATGGAGAAACGCCGCGGATAGACCATCCGCGGCGTTGCATGGATTGAAGCGACCCGCGCTTGACGAAGCCTTCCGCTGAGGAAGGTGCCGTCGCGCTTGAACGACTGGAACTCGGCGGCGCTAGCTTGCCGTCATGCCAACCGCCGCCGCCATCTACACGAGAAAGGTCTGTCCGCCGTTGACAGTGTCATCGACGTCGACGAGCGGAGGATAGGACGCACCGGCAGAACAAGCGAGCGTGATCGCGGGCCGCAAACGCCCCGACCCTCTTCGCGGTTCGTCGGAGTGTGCACGCGATTGAGCGAAAATCGCTTCCCCACGCAGTGGCCCACACACATGAACCAGAGTGCCCAGATCGCAAGTGCTCGCAATGGTGAGACCGGTCTGGCGGAGGTGGGATTTGCGGTAGCAGTGCATTGCCAACCATGCGCGTTTATTGGCTTGGAACGCAGCTACCAGTTCAAGCACGGTGTCATCAGTCGCGCCGTGGAGATGCCCGATCAGCTCCTCCGAAATGTAGATGTCGTCGTCCTGTAGCGGTTGCTCAAAGCTGCTCATCGTCCATCCCCCAGTTTCACGAGAGTACGTCAACAGCCCCTGGATCGCTGGACTGGCTCGGCTGGTAGGCCAAGCCCGGCCACGATCCAGGCATCGTCATGCTCAATTTGAAGTCTGCGAGGCGTTCGTGCGATTGGCCAGCCTGAGCCACCCCATCGCCATTCCCATCAAAATGGTCCTCAGCTCGCCCTGTGGCTCAGCCTCGGCCAGTTGGAGACATTCGCGCGCTTCCTCTTGGAAGCTGACGACCCTCGCCGGAAGGTCCATCACATCTGCCATAGCCCTCGCCCCCAAAGTCACTCAGGCCGGGATAGTAAGGTTCCAGGGCGGAAATGTGTGGAGAAGTGGGCGACTTTACGTGCCCCGTCTGCGGCAACTGGTTAGCCCGTGGGGGTCGCGGGCTATTCGATCACCTTATCGGCGGTGGCTAACAGCGTCTCCGGAATGCTCAGGCCCAGCGCCCTGGCGGTCTTCAGGTTGATCACCAACTCGAATTTGGTCGGCTGAATCACTGGGAGACTGGCCGCCTTTTCCCCTTTGAGAATGCGGCCAGCGTAGATACCGGCTTGGTAGTAATTGCTCGCTACGTCGGGGCCATAGCTCGATAGAGCACCCGCCACGGCGGATGGCGTATCGAAAAACATGGTGGGAACGGCGTGCCGTGATGCGAGCGTTATGATCTGATGGCGCGCCACCTGGAACAGAACGTTTGAGCTGACCAGCAGTATGCGGGCACGCTGTTCGAGGACGCTGGCGAAGCCCGGTTCAATCTGGCTTTCATCTGCGACGTTGACGACATGCACCCGAACTCCAAGAGCACCAGCCGCAGCGTGCAAGTCGCGTGTCTCTGCGTCCGCATACGGACCATAGGTCAATCCAAGAAACAGCGCGATGGGCGTGGTGCCGGGCGCCAATTGAGAAGCCAGTTCGAGGCGCTTTGTCGTCAGGCTGGCGCCGAGCATCGCAATTCCAGTTACGTTTCCCCCCGGGCGATTCTGGAAGCTGTCCACGAGGCCGAACTCGACGGGGTCGCCGCCGATGACGAAGACAATTGGTATGGTTTGCGTCGCAGCTTTGGCCTCCATCGCGAATTGCGTTGCACTCACGACGATCACTGCGACGCGTCGACGAATGAGCTCGGCGATGAGCGCGGGCCGCCGTGCGAAGTCGCCATCCCCCCAACCATGCTCGATCGCGACGTTGCCCCCCTCGACAAATCCACCATCCGACAGGCCGTCGCGAAACGGAACAAGGAAATCTTGCTCCGCGTTTCGCGTTCCGGAATGAAGCCAGCCGACAATGGGTAGTGACCGCTGCTGCGCCCGAGATACCGACGGCGACACCGACGGCCACGCCGCTGCCCCAAGCCCGGCGATGAACTCCCGCCGCTTCATCCGATCACCTCATTCGCGGCGGCCAACAGTGTTTCGGGAATGACGCGACCGCGTCACGCGACCTATCGCGTCGCCGCCGTCGACAGCCCCTTGTAGACGAACTTCTGCACGCGATAGCCCTGCGACTCGCCGGTGACGAGATTGCCGCTCGGATCGACCCCGAGGCTGTGCAGGTGATAGAACTGGCCGGCCTTGCGGCCGGGTCCGCCGATCTCGCCGATCTCCTCGAGCGAGGCGCGATCGAGAATGGCGATGCGTTCGTTGGAGCCGTCGGCGACGTAGAGGAAACGCTGCTCCGGATCGGCCGACAGCGCGACGCCGAATGCGGTCCCGGTGCCCTTGGACTCGCGCTTGACGAAGCCCTCCTTGACGAAGGTGCCGTCGAGCTTGAACGACTGGACGCGGTTGTTGGCGCGGTCCGACACATAGACCATGCCGTCGTTGGAGACGGCGATGCCGTGCGGCGTGTTGAACTGCGCCGGCGCCGGACCGGTCGTCTGGCGCGCCGTCGAGCGCCTTGTCGTCCGGCTTGTTTCCGTAGGCGCCCCAGTGGCGCTTGTAGGCGCCGGTGTCGGCGTCGAACACGATGACGCGGCGGTTGCCGTAGCCGTCGGCGACGAACACCTCGTTGGTCTTCGGGTAGACGGTGATGCCGGCCGGGCGGCTCAGATGCGCGGTGTCGTTGCTGTCGGCGGTGACGCCGCCCTGTGCCGATCTGCAGCAGGAACTTGCCGTCCTTGGTGAACTTGAGGATCTGGCCGTCGCCGTCGCCGTTGCCGGTCAGCCAGACGTTGTCGCTGGCATCGACGGCGATGCCGTGCTCGCCGCTGCCGGGACGGCCGTCGCCGTTCCGCCGCCGCTCCGGCTTGCAGGATTGGCACTCCGCGAACGCCGAGTGGAGCCCTCCCCGGTTGAACCATTCGTAGGGGCCGTTCTTCGCCGGACCGCCCCATCCGGCGATGTAGCGGCCGGTCGGGCTGAATTCGAGGACCGGCGGCGCCGGCGCGTAGCCGTTGAGCGTCGCGTTGTCCTCTTCGAGCGTGTGCGGGCGATGGAACACCCAGACATTGCCGTGGGAATCCGCGGTCGCCCCGCCGACGCCGCCGAGCAGCGTGTGTGCCGGCATGGCCGGAAAATTGGGGTCGACTTCGAATACCGGGAGAACGGGGGCGCCGCCCGCCTTCTGGTCCTGCGCGGCGGCGTTCCTCTCGAAGACCGGGGCGCACAGAAGGCCCACGACCGCGACCGCCCCCAGCCCGATGCCCGCCAAGCCTTGCCTCGTCATCACGGATATCCTCCCTCGAATGCACATTGTTGCGTGCTTGCTTATCATGGGTCGAGGATACCGCAGTTCCGCTGCGGGAGTCAGGTCTCGTGCGGGCGTCGTCGGTGCGGGCGGTTATGCTACCCTTGGCCCTCTATTTGCATTCCGACCAGAGGCCGATCTGCGTTCCGACCAGAGGCCGATTTGCGTTCCGGCCGGAGGCCGATGCGCAAAGGCTGTAAGACGCACCGCTTTTATGGCGAACCGTAACATGTCGCACGGCAAAGGGAGATCATCATGCGCAAGAAGCTCTCGGGAGCGGCGCCGATAGTCGCCACTACCTTGGTCGCCATCACTTTGGTCGCCATCACTTTCGTCGCCATTGGCGCGGCCGTTTTGACGCCCGTTTCGCCGGCGTCGGCTCAGGCTCCCGCCACTCCCGGCGCGCCGGCACCGTCCCTGAAAACGCCGTGGGGCGAACCCGATCTAGATGGTGTAACGGGCCACGCTGCGGCGGAGTGGCTTTGCGGCGGAGTGGTCGCCCCTCAAACTGATGGTGTCTAGCGGAGTCAGGACGAGCCTGCTCCAGCATCATCGAGGGACGACCATGGACCATTATGCGGGAATTGACGTGTCGTTGGAATGGGCGAGCGTGTGCATTGTCGACGCGAGCGGTGAGATCGTCGCGGAAGGCAAAGTGGCGAGCGAGCCTGAGGCTTTGATTTCGTGGCTTGCGTCGCGGGATGTGAGCCTGGCGCGGGTGGGGCTCGAGGCCGGCCCGTTGTCGCAATGGTTGTTTGCGGCGATGCGCGAGCGAGGCCTTGCGGTTGAGCTTTTGGAGACGCGGCACGTGCGCAATGCCTTCAAAGCGATGCCGGTGAAGACGGATCGCAACGATGCGCGCGGGATTGCTCAGCTGATGCGGCTCGGCTGGTTCCGTCCGGTGCATTGCAAGTCGATGGCGGCTCAGGAGACGCGAGCGCTGCTGAGTGCCCGCAAGCTGGTGCAGGCGAAGCTTCACGACGTCGAGATGAGCCTGCGCGGTATTCTGCGCGGCTTCGGGCTCAAGGTCGGCAAGACCACGCCGCGGCAGTTCGAGGGGCGGATCAAGGAGCTGGTGGCCGGGCATGCGAGCCTGGAGGTGGTGGCGACGGCACTGCTTGCGGTGCGCGCCGTGCTGCGGCGCGAGTTCAACGCCTTCGAGAAGCGGGTGCGGTCGATGGCGCGCAGCGACGCGCGGGCCCGGCTGTTGACCTCGGTGCCGGGGGTCGGCGCGATCGTGGCGCTCACCGTTGCGTCTGCGATCGACGATCCGGCACGGTTCAAATCCTCGAAGAGTGTCGGAGCTCATTTCGGCATGACGCCCACGAAGTATCAGTCAGGCGAGACCGACGTCAGCGGCCGCATCTCGAAGATCGGCGACGGCGGTGTGCGCACCGCGGCCTACGAGGCCGCCCACATCATCCTGACCAAGCCGCTCAAGGGCTGCGCCAGGCTCAAGAGCTGGGCCATGAAGCTCGCCAGACGCGCCGGCATGAAGAAGGCCAAGGTGGCGCTCGCCCGCAAGCTCACCGTCATCATGCACCGGATGCTCGCCGATGGCACGACCTTCCAATCAGCCTAGCACCGTGCTCGGCACCATCAAGGACGCTGCGCGCCGCCTGCGGCGGGGGCCAAGCGGCCCTCCTTGACGGTGCCTGCGCGCGCCGCTCACGCCGAGCTCAGGTCGGGACGAAGGAATGCCAGTCGCCGGTCGAACAAAGGAATAGAACTGGAGGTAGAAGCGATCGAAGACTTTCGGGCAGGGCACGACACCAGCCTGCCCGACGCGAGGTCCCTCGTCGGGACGATGGATCAGGTCAGACCGCATTGCGCCATGTCGGGCTCAGCACCACGCTTGCGTAGATTGGCCGGCCTATCCTCACATCGATACCATCAGGTGGCGGCCACTGCGCCGACCCCGTACAGAAGCGAGTACCCGGCGATCGGACAACGCGAAGGGGTTGACTCACAGGCCCGTTACAGAAGGGCGCAATAAGCGAAGCGCATTGCGCCATCCCCATCGTCAGCGGCGCAATAAAGCGATTGCGCCCTACGGTCAGTGCTTGGTGCGGCGCCGTCGGTCACACCGATGGCACAGGGGTTACTGGATTGCCCGGTCAAGCCGGGCAATGACAATGACAGGGGCTGGCAATGCTCGGACCCGGACTGAGGCTCGCCGCAACTGCTTTTTGCGCTTCTCGTCGCGTCCTCGTCTGTCGCGTGCGCGCAGGACGCGCCCTCGTTCAAGGGCAAGACCGTCGACATCTACACCGGCTACAGCGTCGGCGGCGGCTACGATCTCTACACCCGTCTGCTCGCGCGTCATTTCGGGCAAGCACCTTTCCGGCGATCCCGCGGTGGTGCCGAAAACATGGAGGGCGCGGCGAGCATCCGTCTTCGCCAACTGGCTCACCACCGCGGCGCCGAAGGACGGCAGCGTGCTCGGCACCATCGGCCGCGGCACCGCGCTCGATCCGCTGCTCGGCCAGCCCGGCGCGCAGTTCGACGGCACCAGGTTCAACTGGATCGGCAGCGCCAACGACGAAGTCAGCGTATGCGTCGCCTGGCACACGTCGGGCTTCTCGACCTTCGACGACGTGCTGCGGCGCGAACTGCTCATCGGCGGCACCGGGCCCGGCGACGACACCATCCAGTTCGGCAAGGTGCTCGTCGGCGTGCTCGGCGCAAAGCTCAAGATCATCTCCGGCTATCCCGGCGGCAACGACGCCGTGCTGGCGATGGAGCGCGGCGAGTTGCAGGGCCGCTGCGGCTGGTCCTATTCGAGCATCAAGGCCGCGCACCCGGACTGGCTCGCCACTAAGAAGATCGCGATCCTGGTGCAGCTCGCGCTCGCCAAGCACCCCGAGCTGCCCGACGTGCCGCTGATCACCGATCTCGCCAAGACCGAGGAGCAGCAGCAGCTCCTCAAATTCGTGTTCGCCCGCCAGGTGATGGGCCGCCCCTACCTCGCCCCGCCCGGTGTGCCGCCGGCAACCGTCGCCGCGCTGCGCCGCGCCTTCATGGAAACCATGGCCGACAAGGATTTCCTCGCCGACGCCGCGCGCGGCAAGCTCGAGATCACGCCGGTCTCCGGCGAGCGCATCCAGGCGCTGGTGGCCGAGCTCTACAAGACGCCGCCGGAGCTCGCGAAGCGGCTCGGCGGAGATGTTGAGGTAGCGGAGATTTTTGTGGGCGTTCCGGTTTTGCTGAGGGACAACCCCATGCAAAGTAGATTTTTGGCGCACGCTGGTAATATGTCACCTTCATCGCGCCAACTTCGCGGCGTCATTCCGGGGCGCGCGTCTTCGCGCGAACCCGGAATCCAGGCCGCGGTGCGGCGCGATGCGCTGTGCCGTTCTGGAGCCTTTCGGGTTCGGTCGCTGACGCGCACCGCCCCGGAATGACCCGGTAATTCTTTCGGGCGGTAGCTAAATCCCGATCCACCGCGCAAGGTCGCCCATCGTTTCCCACGCCGCATACACCTGCAGCGTCACGACGAGCGCGCCGGCGACGAGGCCGACCGCCAGCAAGAGCCCGTCCTCTTCGAGGTAGGCGAGCGAGATGAGCGCGATCGCCAGCGCCGGCGGGATGTTGCTCAGCGGCAGCGGTGTGAACGTCACGGCGAGGCTCAGGATGAGGACCGCGACGCCGACGACGCGCTTGGTCGCGTCGTGCGGGGTCGGCCAGCGCGGATGGGAGATCTGCTCGAGATACTTCAGCGCCGGCAGAAACCGCCGAATGACGGCCGCGAGATGTTTCGCCGGCAGCGGGCGGGCGGCGAGGCCGTCGGGAAAGGCCGGCGCCGGGCGGCCTTCGATCATCTGGACGGCAATGACGATGAGCAGCAGGCCGGCGATGATCGAGACGCCGGGCAGGACCGCAACCACGGCGCACATCAGCATGATCAGGCCGAAGGAGCGCTTGTCCAGCAGGCTCATCAACCAGTTCAGGGTGAACTTGTCCTTCGGCGCCGCATCATGCAGGCGCTGCAGGATCTCGGAGGTGAGAAGGAGGAGCGGGGTCCTCGGGAGAAGGCGGTGGGGCATCTATTCGGGAAGGCTCCATCGATCGCGGCCTACTCCGCCGCCTCGGTCGCCGGCGTCGCGCCGTCGTCCGGGAAATACTTCTGCATGCGCGGCGTCACGCCGTTCTTCTTCATCTCGTCGAGCCAGAGCGGGTGGATGCGCGGGTCCTGATCCTCGTATTCGATCTGGTCGCCGCCCTCCTTGAGGCTGAGCGACACCGCGCTCTTCTCGCCGTTGACGCCGAGCAGCGAGCGGCGCTGCTGCAGCGTGAGCGGATAGCGCAGGCCGCCGACGCCGGTCGCGAGATAGCGCGCCGGATGCTGGCTCGGCGTTGAAGTGCTGGTGGAACTGCTGGTCGGCCGGCGGAAACACCACGCCGTACTGCCAGTCGAGGCGCTGGAAATCCTTGTCGCCGTCGAACCACAGCAGCGAATAGCCGTGTGCCGGCTGACGCACATCACGTGCGAAGCCGGGGCCGTGGCGATGGCCCTTCTTGTAGGTGCCGACCGGCATTTCCGAGATGTGCGCGTGCATGATGCCGTCGGCGAGCACGAACATGATGTTGGTGCGCGCCGGCGCCGCGGTCGCCCCAGGATCTGCAGCTCGATCGCCGCGAGGTCGGGGACGAAATTGGTCTCCCACATGTGGTTGCCCGGCCGCACCAGTGATGAGATCGCCTTCGCCGGCGAAATACTCGTTCTTGCCGGTGCGCTCGGCGAACTCGAAATCGGTGTCGAAGACGAAGCGCTCGTTGTGGAACATGTTCATCACCAGCGGCAGGTCGGTGGTCGAGACGATCAGCGCGCGCTCGCGCCCGCTGCCGTTGAAGTGGCGATGCTTGGCGTTGAGCGGGATCGCGAACAGGCTGCGCGGGCCCCATTCGAAGCTGCGCTTGCGGCCGTCGGCGAACTCGACCTGGGTCGAGCCGGTGCCTTCGAGGACGTAGATCACGTCTTCGTAGAGATGGCGCTGCGGCGCCGTCGAACCGCCGGGCGGAATATCGAACAGGAACATGTTGGCGAAGTCGCCGCGGCCCTTGAGGTGCACCGCGGCGGCCTTGACGCCGAAGCGCGGCCACATCGCGGTCTCGACCTCGAAGAGGTCGATGCCGTAGTCCTCGACGACCGGGCAGGCCTTCGCCTGGCGACCCAGTCGAGATAGGCGTCGACGCCGTAGCGCGGCTTGTCCTCGGTCATGGTTTCCTTCCTCTTTCGCCGCCTTGAAGGCAAAGCGCATTCACTCCGAGGAGCCGTCATGGCCGGGCTTGTCCCGGCCACCCCGATCGCATGGCACGGCCGTGCCCCACTAATCGGGGTCGCCGGGACAAGCCCGGCGATGACACGCGGCGGGAGAGGAATTCGTAGCCCGGATTGAACGAAAGTGAAATCCGGGGGCGGCGTTTCACGAAAACAGCAGCGACTTGATCACCACCGGCACCACGCCGGGCGGCGTGATCGGCGCGCCGACGTCGACGAAGTCGAGGTCCTGCAGCGCGACGCCGTCGATCGAGACGAGGTCGCAGGCGAGCCCAAGCTCTTGCGTGAGGATGCGGCCAAGCGTCTTGCCGACGTCGCCGTCGATCATCAGGAGCAGCGGCGCGCGCGCGCGACCCGTGCGGCGCGACCGCGGCCATGATGGCGCGGCCGGCGGCGGCGAGCCGGTGATATTCGGGATCGCCGTGCCAGGCGAACGCGATGGCGAGCCGCTCTGCCGGTTCGAGGTCGAGCCGGCCGAGCCCTGCCGCGATCGCCGCGGCGAGCGCCTCGCCGTCGATCGCGCCGCCGAGATCGAGCCCGACATGGACGACGGGAACATTGTGCACCGGCAGCACGCCCGGTCCCGGCAGATGGATGGTCTTGCCGCTCACCTGCACGGTGAACTGCGAGGCGCCGATCACGGTCGCGCGGATGCGCTGGCCGGGATCGATCACGCGGAAGCGTCGTGCGCCGCGCAAGCTCGCGCCGCAGCGCGGCGGCGAGCGGGCGGGCGATGTCGCCGTAATCGCGGTCCTCATAGCCGAAGACGTATTCCGACACGCCGCCGGAGAAGGTGATGGCGTCCGGCGGCTTCGGCGCGATGAAGCGGCTCGGTGAGGAGGAGCGCGCGGCCGAGCGCGTCCGGCGCCGCACCGAGAATGTAAGTCGGCGGCGACGGCGGCGAGCCGGCGCGCGATCGCCTCGCGCGGCGCCGCCGACGGCAAGCGTCGCCGGATCGGTCGCGATGCCGAGCTCGGCGGCGACACGCTGCGCCGCGTCGTCGACCCGGGTCCAGGCGCCGCGCTCGTCGCAGGCGATGAGCCGGCCTCCGACCGCGAAGGCGGCGACGCCGAGAGCACGCCGTTGTCGATCAGCGCGAGCTTGGTGGTGCCGCCGCCGATGTCGACATGGAGCACGCATTTCTCGCGCTCCTTGGACAGCCTCACCGCGCCGGCGCCGTGCGCGGCGAGCGCGCATTCGAGCTTGTGGCCGGCGGTGGCGCAGACGAACTTGCCGGCCTCGGCGGCGAACAGTTCGTCGATCGCCTTCGCGTTCCGCCGCTTGATCGCCTCGCCGGTGAGGATCACCGCGCCGCTGTCGACGTCCTCGCGCGCGAAGCCGGCGTCGCGATAGCACTGCGCGATGAAGGCGCCGAGCGCCGCCGCGTCGATGGTGCCGTCGGGCAGGAACGGCGTGAGCATGATCGGCGAACGCCACATCACCTGCCGGTGGACGACGACGAAGCGGCTCGACAGGCCCTGCGACTGACGCTGCAGCAGCACCTTGGCGAACAGGAGATGCGAGGTCGAGCTGCCGATGTCGATGCCGATGGTGGAGAGCTCGACGTTCTCCTGGTTCCAGATGCTGCGCGCGATCTCGGCACGGTCCTCGTCGGACATCGTGAGATGTTCGTGAAAGAGGTCGAGGTCGTGCATGAGGTTTCCGCCCAACCGGGCCCGATTGCGATCCGGTGGGCACAGTGCCCGCAACCGCCGCAGCTTGTAAAGCGCACCGCGACCGCATAGGAGCTTGGCCGCATGAAACGCAGCACCGCACGCATCCTCACCACCCATGTCGGCAGCCTGATCCGGCCGCCGGCGCTGATCGAGTTCCTCCGCGCCCAGCAGGAGCGCAAGCCGGTCGACGAAGCGGCCTTCGCGACGTGCCTCAAATCGTCCGGTGGCCGAGGTCGTTCGGCAGCAGGCCGAGGCCGGCGTCGACGTCGTCAGCGACGGCGAGTTCGGCAAGACCATCAGCTGGTCGCAATATGCGCTGGAGCGGCTCTCCGGATTCGAGCGGCGGCCGATGAAGGCCGGCGCCAATCCGTTCGCGCGCGGCGCCGACCGCACCCGCTTCGCCGAGTTCTATGCCGAGCTCGACGCGCGCGACGCGCCGGCGACCCAGTCGGAGGCCGCCTGCATCGGCCCGATCACCTATACCGGCCAGGCCGCGCTTCAGCGCGACATCGACAACCTCAAGGCGGCGCTGGCGAAGTGCCCGGCGGTCGAGGCGTTCCTGCCGGTCGCGGCGCCCGCGAGCGTCATCCCCGACCGCAAGAACGAGTACTACGCGAGCGAGGACGACTGCCTGCAGGCGATCGCCGAGGCGATGCGCACCGAATACCGCATGATCGTCGACGCCGGCTTCCTGGTGCAGCTCGACGATGCCCGCACCGCCGTCACCTTCGACCGCATGGTGCCGCCGGCGAGCTTTGCCGACTACCGCGACTGGGTCGCCCGCTATGTCGAGGTGGTGAACCACGCGCTCGAAGGCATTCCCGAGGACCGCGTGCGCTATCACGTCTGCTGGGGAAGCTGGCCGGGGCCGCACACCACCGACGTGCCGCTGCGCGACATCGTCGATCTCATCCTCAAGGTGCGCGTCGGCGCCTACGTGATCGAGGGCGCCAATCCGCGCCACGAGCACGAATGGAAGGTGTGGCAGAGCGTGAAGCTGCCGGCCGGCAAGGTGCTCATTCCCGGCGTCATCAGCCACGCGACCAACATCGTCGAGCATCCGGAGCTCGTATGCGAACGCATCGTGCGGCTGGCCAAGCTCGTCGGCCGCGAGAACATCATCGCCGGCACCGATTGCGGCTTCGCGCAAAGCCCGATGTACCGCCGGGTGCATCCCTCCATCATGTGGGCGAAGCTCGAAGCGCTCGCCGCCGGCGCGCAGCTCGCGTCGATGGAGCTGTGGGGATAGCGCGCAGCGAACTCGGTTGCCGCAATCGCGTGCGGAAGTTCCGCGGAGCTTCTGCGAGACACGACGAATTGAACGCGACATCCTGTTCCCACTAACATCGATCATCGACCGATGAGAGGAACGCTGATGTCCCTGCGGCATGTCGGAAAGGCGTCCCGCGACGCCTCGACCTCGCTCGGCACTCGCCGCGCGATGGCGCGCGATCGCCGTTCATTCCTCAAATCGATGGCCGGCGCTGCGGCGGCATCCGCCTGGCGGCCGGGCGCTGCGCTCTTCGGCGCCGGCGCCGCGGTGCTCCGCTCGGACCGCGCCGCCGCCGAGCGGGAGCGGCTCGTTCAGCCGATGCAAGATCCGCAGCCAGGGCGGCGTCCTCGAGACGACGCTGACCGCGGCGCCGCATCGGCTGCAGATCGGCGAAACCGAGCTGCCGGGGTTCTTCTACAACGGGACCTATCTGCCGCCGCTGTGGCGGGTTCGCCTCGGCGACGTCATGCGGGTCACGCTGCGCAACGAGCTCACCGAAGGATTCACGAACCTGCATTTCCACGGCATGAGCGTGTCGCCGCGCGGGCGGAGCGACAACGTCTTCATCCATCTGCTGCCGGGACACGAATTCCATTACGAGGTGATGATCCCGCGCGCCGGCCGGCAGGAGCCGGGGCTCTACTGGTACCATCCGCACGGGCACGGCTTCGTCACCAAGCAGATGCTGGGCGGCATGTCCGGCGCGTTGGTGGTCGACGGTGCGGAGACGCAGTTTCCGATCGTCGCTTCGCTGCCGGAGCGGTTCTTCCTCTTCAAGCACGCCGAACCGGGCGGCGGCCGCGAGATCATCACCGTCAACGGGCAGCTCAATCCGCTGGTCGATATCCGGCCGGGCGAGATGCAGTTCTGGCGGATCGCCAATATCGGCGCGACGCTGTTCTTCCCGCTGCAGATCGCAGGGATGCCGCTCTACGTCATCGCGACCGACGGCCATCCGCTGGCGCAGCCGAAGAAGATCGACCAGGTGCTGCTCGGCCCCGGGCAGCGCATCGACGCGATCGTGATCGGACCGCCGGCCGGCGAATACGCGATGAACACGCCGCTGTTCAAGAACATGGCGTGGCGCGACCCGTTCCCTGCCCAGCAGATCGCGACCGTCGTGTCGGCAGGCCCTGCGGCAACGGCCGACGCCGAGCCCGAGGTGCTGCGCCAGCGCGTCGCCGGCCCGCGGTGGATCGACGAGGTGCGCGCGAGCCCGATCGCGCCGGCAGCGGCGGATCGTCTATTCGCGCACCGACGACCGAAGCGTCTTCATGATCGACGGCAAGGTGACCGACGAGAATCGCATCGACCAGACGGTGAAGCTCGGCGACACCGAGGAGTGGACCGTCGTCAACACCGATCAGCAGTACCACAGCTTCCACATCCACCAGACCGCGTTCATCGTCACCGAGGTCAACGGCGTGAAACGCGACGAGGACAGTTTGCGCGACACCTTCTCGGTCCCGCCCGCGACCGACGCCGGCCCCGGCGTGATCAAGGTCGTGATCCCCTTCACCGATCCGGAGATCGTCGGGCGCTTCGTCTATCACTGCCACGCCGTCGACCACGAGGACAAAGGCATGATGGGCATCGTCCTGGTCGTCGCCTGATCTGACGCCGCCACAACATCGACGTCCCAAGCTGCAACCCACAGGACCATTGGCACGGCAGCCCCGTCCAAGCTAAGCTGATTTCAATGCCTCCGCGTCAACAGGGGGCTTCTCCAGGGGGAAATCATGAAGAGGGCACTTCTCGTATTCGCGTTGCTTCCGCTTGTCCAGAGCGGGGCCTCGGCTCAAATCACCGGCAGTCCCGAGGCCGGAAAAGCATATTGGGAGCGGGTCGCGCCCAGAAACACCGACTGCAGGCTCTGCCACGGCGGCATGGGAGAGGGCGGTTTTGGTCCCGATCTCGCCGGGCGCGGGTTGAGCGCAGCGCAGGTATTGCGCGCCGTGCGCAAGCCTTGGGGCGTCATGCCCGCCTTCGACGGCAGCCAGGTCAGCGATCAGGACGCTGCGGATCTGGCCGCATACTTTGCCTCGCTTCCGAAGCTTGCGGAGCCCGGCCAGTGGAGATTCGAGGTTCCTCCGGGAGCTCCTCCCGGGCAAGCCATCATGATCAACATGGGCTGCGGCCAATGCCACACCCCTGCGTTCCAAGGCCCGCGCAACAATATGGGCGGGTACAACATGAACTTCGAGTATTTCGCGAACCTGGTCTACAACCATACGACGGCAATGCCCGCATATCGGACCGAGATCGGAAATACGAACACGAACCTCGATATGGGCAACTTCTCGCGGTCGCGACTGCCCGAGGCGCAATTGCAGCAAATCTATTTCTGGGCGCGTGACGAAATCGGTTTCCGCCCACAGATGACGGCGACCGTCGGCAAAGGAGAGACCGGCCCCACCGGCGTGACATATCCCGTGACCATTGCGAACATCGGCGTCCAGGGCAAAGGTCTGATCGCTGAAAGCTTGACGGTCAGCCTGACCATACCGGCAGGCAACGCCGTGGTGGCTGCTACCGGACAGGGCTATCAGGGCGTGAACAACAACGTCGCCACCTGGAAGGTGGCGCGCAGCGCGCCGAAGGATCAGGAGAAGCTCACCGTAACGCTGTCTCAGCCGCTGACCCAAAGCGCCAATGTCCGCGGCACGCTCACCTGGGCAAAGCCCGCGCCCAAGACGGGCACGGATGTGCCGGTCGCGATCACCGGCGCGCCGCTGTGAGTCGGCATCCATACGGACCAAAATCAAACCGCCGCGCGTGTGGCACAGGTATTCGTCCGCTCGCTCAAACGAGTTCAACCCGAAGCGTTCGTCCTACCGCGGTTGCGGCGCGACGCAACGTGTCGAGCGTGACCGAAGGAACGCTCGGATCGAGAAGTCGGTCGAGTTGGCGGCGGCTCGTCTTCATCCGGGCCGCCATCTCGCTCTTCGTAATGCCCTGTTCCCTCATCGCGGCAGCAAGTTGCTCGGCGATGATCTCTTTGATGGCGTGATCTTCGCACGCCTCCAAAATCCCCTGGCCGGCGAGAAATTCGTCGAAGGTTTCCTCACTGATACTGGCCTTCTTCTTTTTCTTCGCGCTCATCATGTCACCTCTCGTTTGCGCCTGAGGGCCAGATCGATGTCCGACTGCGCGAGCTTCTGGGTCTTCTTTATGAAGCCGTGAGCACGGCCATCGAACCTGACAAGGTCGCTGATCGACGAGGTCGATCCGGTGATGCGCGCTGACGCTGAGCGATGCCTGTGCGTGCTCGTCTCGCTCGTCGGCTTCGGCCGCCACCGCGCAAGCGCAACCGGTCGAGGACTTCTATCGCGGCCGCACCGTCAATCTCGTGATCGGCTACAGCGTCGGCGGCGGCTACGACATGCACGGCCGGATGCTGGCGCGCCACCTCGGCAAGCACATCCCCGGCAACCCGGGGATCGTCGTCCAGAACATGCCCGGCGGCGGCAGCCTGCGCGCCGCCAATTTCCTCTACAACGCCGCGCCGAAGGACGGCACCACCATCGGCATCTTCTCG
Organism: uncultured Alphaproteobacteria bacterium; assembly: GCA_963793985.1. GTDB lineage: Bacteria > Pseudomonadota > Alphaproteobacteria > Rhizobiales > Xanthobacteraceae > JAJPKK01. Next base: position 44,564 of record CAWCCG010000001.1, read on the forward strand.
CGCGGCATGGCGATGGAGCCGCTGATCGGCGCGAGCAACACCCAGTACGATGCGCGCAAGTTCAGCTGGCTCGGCAGCATCACCAACGAGGCGAGCGTGTGCGCGACGTCGAGCACGTCCAAGGTGAAGACCTGGGACGACCTGCTCGCCACCCCCTTCACCGTCGCCGGCGAAGGCTCGGGCTCCGATCCCGACATCTTCGCCACCATGATCAAGAACGTGTTCGGCGCCAAGCTGCGCCTCGTCGCCGGCTATCCCGGCAGCGCCGAGATGACGCTCGCCATCGAGCGCGGCGAGGTCGACGGCCGCTGCGGCTGGACGTGGTCGAGCATCAAGCTGCAGCGGCCGGAGTGGATCACCGGCCACCGCCTCAACGTGCTGGTGCAACTCGCCTCGCACCGCATCCCCGACCTCGCCGACGTGCCGCTGCTCACCGAGCACGCGACCACCGAGCGGCAGCGGCAGATCGTCAACGTCATCCTCGGCCGCCAGGTGATGGGCCGCCCGGTGCTGGCGCCGCCCGCGATCCCGGCCGACCGCAAGCAGGCGCTGCGCCGGGCGTTCGACGCCACCATGGCCGATCCGGACTACGTCGCGGAGGCCACGTCACGGGGCCTCGAGATCAATCCGGTCGGCGGCGCCGAGATCGACAAGCTCCTCGACGACCTCTACGCGACCCCGCCGGACGTCATCGCCGAGGTCCGCGCCATCATCACGCCGGGCGCGAAGTAGCGGGCCTCGCGGATGCAGGGCATACAGCGTCATTCCGGGGCGGCCGCAGGCCGAACCCGGAATCCAGAGTCGGCGCGCACCGCGCCCGTAGCAACCGCCCGCTGGATTCCGGGTTCGCGCTACGCGCGCCCCGGAATGACGGGGTTGCGGGCACGGCGGCAAACCCCCTCGCCCATCCGTTGACGCCCCACCGGCACTGTTCCATATTCGACAAAATTCTCACTTTTGGAACACCGGCCTCGGAGGGGCGCTTCATGCTAGATACCGTGCCGCGCACCGACCGACGCCTGCGCAACGCTCCGAAGCAGGATCTGCGCGTCTGGCTCGCGCAGATGGAAGCGGCCGGCGAGCTCGTCACCATCCCCGGCGCCGAGCGCGATGCAGGAGATCGGCGGCATCGTCGACATCTACCAGCGCACCATGGGCGCGCCGGCGGTGATGTTCGACGACATCCCCGGCTTTCCCCGCGGCCACCGCGTGGTCGCGAACATCCTCACCTCGGTGCGGCGGATCAATCTCACGCTCGGCATGCCGGCCGAGACGAGCGAGATGGACCTCGTGCGCTACTGGCGCGCCTACATGAAGAACACCGAGACCATTCCGCCGGTGACGGTCGACGACGGGCCGCTGATGGAGAACGTCGCCACGGGCGGCGACATCGACATCCTCAAAATCCCGACGCCGAAATGGCACGAGCACGACGGCGGCCGCTACATCGGCACCGGCTGCATGGTGATCATGCAGCATCCCGACACCGGCTGGATCAACTACGGCGCCTACCGCATCCAGGCCCAGGACCGCGGCGTCGCCTCGATCATGACCTCGAAGGGCAAGCACGGAAACCTGATCATGCGGCGCTGGCACGAGCTCGGTAAGCCGTGCCCGATCGCCGTCGTGTGCGGCATGCATCCGGCGCTGTTCATGGTGGCGGGGATCGAGATTCCGTACGGCAAGAACGAGTACGACGCCGCGGGACGGCTGCTCGGCGAGCCCGTCGAGGTCATCATCGGCCCGAAGACCGGCCTGCCGATCCCGGCCCATGCGGAGATCGCCTTCGAAGGCTTCGTGCATCCCGACGATCTCGTCGACGAAGGGCCGCTCGGCGAATGGACCGGCTACTATGCCGGCGGCAAGAAGCGCGAGCCGGCGATCCGCATCGAGACGTTCTGGCACCGCAACGACCCGGTGCTGCTCGGCGCGGTGCCGGGCATGCCGCCCAACGACGACACCTTCTATCGCGGCACCTATCGCTGCGGCGCGGTGTGGAACCAGCTCGAGGCGGCCGGCATCCCCGAGGTGAAGGGCGTGTGGTCGCACGAGGCCGGCGGCAGCCGGCTGTGGCTCACCGTCGCCATCAAGCAGATGTATGGCGGCCACTCCAAGCAGGCCGGCCTCATCGCCTCGCAGTGCCACGCCGGCGCCTATGCCAACCGCTGGGTGGTCGTGGTCGACGACGACATCGACCCCGCCGACATGAACCAGGTGGTGTGGGCGATGTGCACCCGCTTCGACCCGCGCGAGGACGTCGAGATCCTGCGCGGCTGCTGGAGCACCTCGCTCGATCCGATGGCCTACAGCCACGAGGACCCGCGCAACGCCCGCGTCGTCATCGACGCCTGCAAGCCGTGGGCGCGGCGCGACACCTTCCCGATCGAGGCGCGCGCCAGCAAGGAGCTCGATGCCCGCGTGCGCGCCAAGTTCGCCGCCTTCCTGCCGAAGGGGGCGTGAGGCGTGCGGTATATCCCTCTCTCGGACCTCATCCTGAGGAGGCGCTGAAGCGCGCGTCTCGAAGGATGGCCCCAAGTCCATGCCGGTGCCGCCATCCTTCGAGACGCGTCCTGCGGACGGCTCCTCAGGATGAGGTCGTCGAGTGGACAGGCACTCCTGGTGAGGACTATCAGCGTCGCATCTCATGACCGAGAAAGTCGACATCACGCTCAACATCAACGGCCGCGACTATCCGATCCGGGTCGAGCCGCGGCGCACGCTGGTCGACGCCATCCGCGACGACTGCGGCCAGACCGGCACCCATATCGGCTGCGAGCACGGCATCTGCGGCGCCTGCACCATCATCCTCGACGACGTCGCCGTGCGCTCCTGCCTGATGTTCGCGGTGCAGGCGAACGGCCGCAAAATCCGCACCGTCGAGGGGCTCGCCGACGGCGACACGCTGCATCCGATCCAGCAGGCCTTCATCGATCATCACGGCCTGCAATGCGGCTTCTGCACGCCGGGCTTCCTGATGCTCGCGGTCAACGTGCTCGAGCGCGAGCCGGACATCGGCGACGAGGATTTGCTCGACGTGCTCGCGTCCAACCTGTGCCGCTGCACCGGCTACCAGAACATCATCAAGGCGGTGCGCGCCGCCGCCGCGGAGATGCGCAAGGCGGCCGGCACGACGTGAGCGAGGGCTATCCGGCGCCGCCGCGCGCGGACGAGCGCCGCGTGCTCGGCCATCCGGTGCCGCGGATCGAGGACCCGCCGCTCGTGCGGGGGCACGGCCGGTTCGCCGGCGATATCGCCTTTGCCCATCAGCTCCACATGCGCGTGGTGCGCTCCCCCGTCGCGCACGGCCGGATCGTGCGCATCGACGCCGCCGCAGGCGCTGCGGCCTCGCCGGGCGTTGCCGCCGTGTGGACCAGCGCCGACATCGCCGGCATTCCCGCGATCGATTTCCGCGACGCCTCGCGCGCGGCCGACGAGATCAAGCCCTATCGCCAGCCGGTGCTGGCGATCGACCGCGTGCGCTATGTCGGCGACCCCGTCGCCGCCGTGTTCGCCGAGGACCCTTATGTCGCCGAGGACGCGGCGGACCTCGTCGAGGTCGAGATCGCATCGCTGCCGGCGCTTCTGTCGGCGAGCGATCCGCCCGGCGAATTCGACGATGCCCGCGACACCGCGCCCCTCATCGTGCACCACAGCTACGGCGACATCGACGCCGCGTTCGCCGCGGCCCACGCGGTGGTCGAGCTCGACCTTTCGATCGGCCGCCATTCCGGGCGTGCCGATGGAGACCCGCGGCGCCATCGGATTCTACGACGCCGCCCGCGACGTGCTGGAGCTTCACGGCGCCGCCAAGGTGCCGCACCGGAACAAGGACACGCTGGTGCGCATGCTGGGGCTCGACGCCGGCGCAGATTCATCTCTATGAGGGTCACACCGGCGGCGGCTTCGGCGTGCGCGGCGAGCTCTATCCGGAAGACCTGCTGGTGCTGCTGGCGGCGAAGCGCTTCGGCCGTCCGGTCAAGTGGATCGAGGACCGCCGCGAGAATCTCACCACCACCAATCACTCGCGCCAGCAGCGCCACAAGGTGCGCGCGGCCGTGGACAGGGATGGACGGCTGCTCGCGCATCGACGACGAATTCTTCCACGATCAGGGCGCCTATGTGCGCACCCACGGCGCGAGCGTCGTCGGGCGGACCATGAGCATGCTCACCGGCGCCTACAAGGTCGGCGCCTACCGCGCCGCCGGCCATTTCCGCCTGACCAACAAGACGCCGGCCGCGACCTATCGCGCGCCCGGCCGCTTCGAAGGCAGCTTCGTGCGCGAGCGCGTGATGGATGCCCTCGCCGCGAAGCTCGGCATCGACCGCATCGCGCTGCGCCGGGCGAACCTGATCCCGGCGGCGGAGATGCCGTACACCATCACGTTCGACGAGAAGGGCGCCGAGGAGCTGCCGCTCGATTCCGGCGACTTTCTAGGGGTTGTTCGACAAAGCGCTCGCGCATTTCCGCTGGCGCGAGGCCGAGGCCAAGGTCGCGGCGCGCCGCGCGGCGGGCGAATATGTCGGCACCGGGGTCGCCTTCTTTCTGGAGGAGGCCGGACGCGGGCCGCGCGACGGCGCCCGCATTTCCGTCGACACCAGCGGCGCGGTCGAGGTCGTCACCGGCGGCGCCTCGGTCGGCCAGGGCTTCGAGACGGTGATGGCGCAAATCTGCGCCGAGGCGCTCGGCGTCGACTATCGCCGCATACGCGTCGTCCACGGCCAGACCGACCGCATCGCCCACGGCATCGGCGCGCATGCCGCCCGCGCCACCGTGCTCACCGGCAACGCGGTCCACGTCACCGCGGTCAAGCTGCGCGCGCTCGCACTCGGCTATGCGGCGGAGCTGCTGCAGACGCCGGCGGCGGCACTCGACATCGTCGACGGCGTGGTGCGCCGGCGCGGCGCCGGGCGTCGCGGTGCCTTCCGGCCCGTCGATCACGCTCGGCGATCTCGCGCGCCGCGTGCGGCCCGGCTCCGACCTGCTGGCAGGACGCAACCCTGGCCTTACGGCCGAAGCGTGGTTCTCGACCGAACACACGGTGTTTCCGTTCGGTGCTCATTTCGCGGTGGTGCGGGTCGATGCGCGACGACCGGCCGCGTCACTGTCGAGCGCCTGGCGATCGCCTATGACGTCGGCCGCGCCGTCAACCCGATGATGCTCGAAGGCCAGCTCGTCGGCGGCGCCGTGCAGGGGCTCGGCGGCGCGCTTTTCGAAGAATTCACCTACAGCGAGAACGGCGATCCGCTCGCCGTCACCTTCGCCGACTATCTCATGCCGACGCTTGGCGACGTGCCCGCGATCGAGACGCTGATCACCGAGGACGCGCCGAGCCCGCGCAATCCGCTCGGCCTCAAGGGCGGCGGCGAAGCCGGCATCAACGCCGTCGGCGCGGTGATCGCGAGCGCGATCGACGACGCCATCGGCATTCCCGGCGCGGTGACGGAGCTGCCGGTGACGCCGCAGCGCCTGCGCGCGATTTTGCGCAAGGCGGGGAAGTGACCGGCCCTGCCCGCTGGCGCCTATCGCGACACGCGCACTTTCATCAATTCGTTGTGAACGGCAGGCAGCGATCGAATCGTCTGGAGCCGCGTTGTCCGATCGTGGTTTGCTCCACCGCCACCTGGAAGCCCAGGAGCTCCAAACGGGACGACGTGCCCCCGGCACCAGGGAGGGCGCGAGCCAGACCGTCAACAACGGAGTATCCGTGATGCTCGAGAGATTGCGCTTCCTGCCCGCCGACGCTCGGTCTCGTCGCGTTGCCTCGTTTCCCGCGCAGTCCGCCGACGACATCAAGCCGCCGCCGCCCGACTACCGGCAGTGGTTCCACGTCAACACGATGATCGTCGACAAGGACAGCCCGCTGTTCAAAGACCTCGGCGGGATGCACAACGTCTACGTCAACGCGACGGGATTGCCGGCGCTCAAGAAGGGCGGCCCGTATCCCGACCGGTCGATGTTCGTCACCGACCTGCATGATTTCATGATCACCGACGGCTCCTATGTCGAGGGCGCGCGCAAGGGCGTCGCGGTGATGGTGAAGGACTCCAAGAAATTCGCATCGACCGGCGGCTGGGGCTTCCAGTTCTTCGCCGGCCCCGACCCGAAGACCGCGAAGCCCGTCATCACCGATCCCGCCAAGAGTTGCTACGCATGCCACGAGCCGAAGAAGGATCAGGGCTACGTGTATTCGACGTACATCCCCTGACGATCAACGCGCCGATTTGACGCACCGAGGAAGACGGGGATGGATCACCTCAAGCGGGTCGCGGACGAATTCGGGCGGCAGGCGCAAACCTTCGAGAAATATGCCGAGAAGACCGACGACCAGGTCGCTTCGCGCTTCCAGGCCGCCCTCGGCGCGGCGGCGCGCGGCCACCTGCTCGATGTCGCCTGCGGTCCGGGCGTCGTCACCGCCGCGCTTGCGCCCGGCGCAGCCTCCGTGGTCGCCTTCGACGCCACCGAGCAAATGCTCGAAAAGGCGAGGTCGCGTTGCGCCAAGGCCGGATTGGCCAACGTCGATTTCAAATGCGGCGATGCGGAAAACCTGCCGTTCGCGGATGGGCAATTCGACGGCGTCGTGACCCGCCTCGCGGTCCATCATTTTGCCGATCCGCAGCGCGCACTCGGTGAGATGTTCAGGGTTCTTCGCCGCGGCGGGACCGCCGTGGTCGTCGACATCGTCTCCTCGCCGGACCCCGCCGAATTGAACCTTCAGAACGCCATCGAGCGGCTGCGCGATCCCTCGCACGTGCGCATGCTGCCCGCCGCGGAGCTGGACGCGGCCATGGCGCGGGCCGGCTTCGAGGACATCGAACGCGCCACGTGGGACAAGGACCGCGAATTCGAGGAATGGATGGGGATCGTGAACGATCCCACGCGAGCCGAACCTCTGCGCACCGTCGTCCGGGCGTTGGCGGAAGCGGGCCGCACCGCCGGAATGGGGCTGTCGATCAAGGACGGCCGGATCGTGTTCTTCCACCGATGGCGTCTGCTCAGCGCGAGAAAGCCGCTCGGACATTGAGCGCATAGCGCCGATCGACGGATCGGCGCGTCAGCCCTCAAATCCGGTGCTCGTCGCCGCGCTTGCGTCCCTGGAACACCGGCAGGAACAGCTCGTCGAGGCTCATCCGCCGCGGCGTCAGGCCCTGTTCGTGGGAGAAGCCGGCGAGCATCTCGAGCGTCTTGCGGTTGCGGTCGGTCAGTCCGTATTCCCAGGGGTCGGGACCGAGGATCGCGACCTGCTCCTCCAGCGCTTCCTGGTACCAGGCGAGCGGCACGACGCGCGGGTTCTTCATGTGCTCCATGGCGATCGCCTTCGACTTGTTGAAGGCGTGATACATGTTGATCGGCACCCACGGATGCTGCTCGACGATCTCGCGCTTCACTCCCCATCACATGCATGATCGGGAAGATGCCGGTGCGCTTGTAGAACGCGATCTCCTCCTGCTTGTAGTTCGGCCACAGCCGGCGCACCCGCGGATCGCCGGCGGCGAACGGCTTGATGATGCTCGAATGGATCACGGCATCGAGCTCGCCCTCGGCGAGCATGGTCTCGACCGATTTATCGTGGGGGAGCCGCGTCAGCTTGAGCCCCGGCGGCGGCGTGAAGTCGACGTCCTCGTCGAGCTCGGCGACCCATTCGACCGCGGTGTGCGGCACGCCGTACTCCTTCTCGAGGAGGCCGCGCATCCAGTGGATCGCGGTGACGAGAAACGACTTGATGCCGATGCGGCGGCCGATCAGGTCGGTCGGCTTCTCGATCCCCTTCGCGGAATTGACGAACACGAAGCCGTGGCGGAAGCGGCGATGCAGGAACACCGGCAGCGCGCGCACCGGCCAGTCCTGGCCGCGGGCGACGATGTAGGACGACGCCGAGGTCTCCGCCATGTCGAAGTCGCGGTTGCGCAGAAAGCGCCAGTGCCGGGTCGTCGAATCCATGTCGGTGAGCACGGTGAGGTCGATGCCGTCGGGCTTCACCGTCCCCTCCCTGAGCGCGCGGGTGATCTCGTAATCGCCGCAGGCGAGCGTGATGGGGATGTTCTTCGACACGGGGTTCCTCCGAAATGAAACGTCTCGCCGTCGGGCGTTGCTTCGCGCTTCGTTGACGTCTCACGTTGTCATTGACCGGTCATGAGCCGGGCATGTCCAGTGCCACCCTGCGGTTGATGTGGCACGACCGTGCCCGATCGAGGTCGGGGTTACTGGATCGCCGGGACAAGCCCGGCGATGACAGCGGATGTCAAGCGCGCCGATCCGGTTGCGCCCCGCCAGGATGTCCCTCAACCGCGCCGGCGTGATCGGCAGCGCGGTGATGGCGCCGGGAATGCCGATGGCGTCGTCGACGGCGGACGCGATCGCGGCGCCGACGCCGGTGATGCCGCTTTCGCCGGCGCCCTTGATGCCGAGCGGATTGAGGTCGGTCGGGTAGTCCTCGGTGAGCACGATCTCGACCGCCGGCGTCTCGCGCGCCGTCGGCATCAGGTAGTCGGCGAAGGTCGCGGACAGCGGATCGCCGTTCTCGCTGTAGCGGAACTCCTCCATCAGCGCGCCGCCCAGCCCTTGCGTGAAGCCGCCGACGATCTGGCCCCTGACCAGCATCGGATTGATGGCGCGGCCGACGTCGTAGCCGATCACGTAGCGCTCGACCGCGACCGCCCCGGTCTCGGCATCGACCTTCACCACGGCGACGTGGCTGCCATAGGGGTAGACCTGCCGCTCGACCTCGAACCAGCCTTCGGCGGAAAGCCCGGGCTCGCGGCCGGCGAGCGTCTTCGAGGTCGGCAGCAGCGCGGTGGCGACCGCCGCGAGCGGGATCGAGGCGCCGGCGCCGTCCTTGCGGCGCACGACGCCGCCGACGATGTCGAGATCGCCGGGCGCCGCCTGCAGGAGCTGCGCCGCCATGTCGAGCGCCTTGTCGCGCAGCTTGAGCGCCGCGACGTGCGTGGCCGACGCCGTCATCACCGTCGCCCGCGAGGCGTGGGCGCCGATGCCGAACTCGATGCGATCGGTCTGGCCGTGGGTGACGCGCACCCGCGCGATGTCGACGCCGAGGGTCTCGGCGGCGACCTGGGCCATCACCGTCTCGAAGCCCTGGCCGATCGACGCGCCGCCGGTGATCACCTCGACCGCGCCCGAGGTATCGACCGCGATCTTCACGCCGTCCGCCGGACCGAGGCCGCTCTTCTCCACGAACATGGAGATGCCGGCGCCGACGAGCTCGCCGGCGGCGCGGCGGCGCCGCAGGTCGGCCTGCAGGTCGTCCCACGAGGCCGCGGCCAGAACCGTTTCGAGCAGCCCCGTGTAGTCGCCGGTGTCGAAGTGGATTTCCTCGCCGAGCGCCTCGAGCGGACGCGCGAAGGGCATCTCGGCCGAGGTGATGGCGTTGCGGCGGCGCACCTCGATGGGGTCGATGCCGAGCTTCACCGCGATGGCGTCGATCAGGCGCTCGCGGATGAAGGTCGTCTCGTAGCGGCCCGGCGCCCGATAGGTCGCGGCCGGCGTCTTGTTGGTGAGGCGGAAATGGCCGAGCGAGCGATAGGCCGGCACCCGGTACGGGCCCGGCAGCACGCCGCAGATCATCATCGGCACGCGGATCGCATGGGTGCGCACATAGGCGCCCTGGTCGTGCCAGAACTCGTCGTCGAGCGCGAGGATGCGGCCCTCGGCATCGAGCGCGGCGCGGATCTTGTGGCGCTGCTGGCGCGAGTGGTTGGCGCAGAGCAGATGCTCGCGGCGGTCCTCGATCCATTTCACCGCCCGCCCGAGCCGCATCGCGGCGACGCACACCAGCACGTCCTCGGGATAGAGCTCGCCGCGGATGCCGAAGCCGCCGCCGACATGGGCTTCGTGCACATGGATCGACGACGGGCTGCGGCGGAGCATGTGGGCGAGCAGGTCGCGGTTGCGGTGCGGCACCTTGGCGGCGCCGTGCAGCTCGAGAATGTCGCGCGACGCGTCGTAGCGGCCGATGGCGCCGCGCGTCTCCAGCGGCACGCCGCTGTGCCGGCCGACCGAAAGATCGAGCTCGACCACCGTCTCGGCCGCGCGAACACGGCATCGACATCGCCGTAACCCTGGCGCACCAGCGTGGGCTCGGTGTTGCGGCCCGGCGAGAACTCGCCGGGCTCCTGCGCGGCGTCGAGCAGCGGCGGCAGTTCCGCGATCTCGATGGCGACGAGGTCGGCGGCGTCTTCCGCGATGTAGGGATCGGTGGCGAACACGGCGGCGACGGGCTCGCCGACATAGCGCACCATGCCGCTCGCGAGCACCGGCTGGCGGTAGGGCTCCAGCCGCTCGATGCGGCCTTCGCGGAAGTCGATCGGCGGCACGTCGGCGATGTCCTGCGCGGTCCACACCGCGACGACGCCGGGCAGCGCGCGCGCCGCCGCGGTATCGACCGCGACGATGGTGCCGTGCGCGAGCGGCGACCGCGCGATCCGCATGTGAAGCTGGTGCGGAAACGAGATGTCGCCGGCGAAGCGGCCGCGCCCCCTCACCAGCGGCGGGTCCTCGAGCCGCGGCACCGGTTGGCCGATATACTTGTTGTCCGCGATCTTGGCGGGGTCGATGACGTCGGCGGCGGCTTTCATGGATGGCTGCAGGTGAGGGAGAGGAAGGTCGGCGCCGATCTGCTTTCGCTTATCGCAGGCGCCGACGAGTTCCAACGAAGCGCGACGGCGAAAGATCGGCCGACGGACGAACCGCATTATGCACCAAGTCTCGGGCGAGACTAGGGGTTCGACGTCAGCCGAAACCGACGGCTCCGGCAAGACCTCGGATGCCGGTTTCAAGACTCCGCACGTTGAACGCCTTCACCGGCCGGCTGAAGCCTTTGAGGGTCAGCTCCGCGGCGAATTCGATGTCGGCATGCGCTTCCGCGGCGCTGCGGACGCTGATGTCGACCAGGATCTGGCCGTCCTTGGCTTCGTTGCAGAGCCGGGCGGCGAGGTTCGCCACCTTGCCGGTCACCGAATACTGGAGGCGCCCCTCGTATCCGATCGTGCCGAGCGTCGCGTAGCCGTGGGCGATGCCGATGCCGAAGCCGACATCGTGGCCGGAGCGGCTCCACGTCTGCGACAAGCCTGGCGACCTCGTCGCGCATCTCGACCGCCATGTGCACCGCGCGCAGCGACGGATCGGCGCACGGCATCGGATCGTTGAAGACGGCGAGCAGCCCGTCCCCGGTGAAACGCTCGACCGTCCCCTCGTATTTGTCGGTGAGGGTGCCCAGCGTCTTGTGATATTCGCGCAGCACCAGCATCACTTCCTCGGGCTCCGCCATGCTCGGAGAAGGCGCTGAAGCCGCGCATGTCGCAGAACAGGACGGCGACGGCGCGCCGGTGGCTGTCGAGCAGGTTCTCGTGACCGGAGGCGACCACGAGCCGCGCGATCTGCGGCGGCAGAAAGCGCTTGAGGCGGGAGATGCGCTCGATTTCGGCGACCTGCTCGCCGACCCGCTGCTCGAGGGTGCGATTCCATTGCGCGAGGTCGGCGGCCTGCGCGACGGTCTGGTCGTGCAGCGCCTTGAGCCGCAGCACCGAACGCACGCGCGCCACCAGCGCCGCCTGGTCGACGGGCTTGGTCAGATATTCGTCGGCCCCCGCCTCGAGCCCCGCGACGACGTCCCTCGTGTCGGCTTTCGCCGTGACGAGGATGACCGCCATGAACGGAAGCGCCGGATCGTTCTTCAGCAGGCGGCAGACGTCGAAGCCGTTCATCTTCGGCATCATGACGTCGAGCAGCACGAGGTCCGGAACGAGGGACCTCGCTGCGGCGAGCGCCTCCTCGCCGTCCGCCGCCTGGCAGCAGGTCGTAGCCGTGAACGGCGAGACGCGTCGCGAGGATGTCGCGATTGGTCGCGTTGTCGTCGACGATCAGAATGCGTGCCGGGTCGTGCATCGCTTGGCCCGAAGAACGAACTCAACTGGCGAATTGACGAATTTTCTCGAGCAGCGCCCGCGGGACTGAAGGGTTTTGCGACATAGTCGTCGCAGCCGGCGGTCCGCGCCTTGGTCTCGTCGCCGCTCAATGCGTAGGACGTGACCACGATGATGGGAATGTGCTTGAGCGTCGGATCGGCCTTGATCCGCCGGGTCGCCTCGTAGCCGTCGAGAAGCGGAAGCTGGATGTCCATGAGGATCAGGTCGGGACGATGCTCGGCGGCGGCAGGGAGCGCCTCCTCGCCGTTGTCGACCTCGACGACCTCGTATCCGGCGTGCGCGAGAAGGTCGCGCAGGATCTGCCGGTTGTCCTCCTGATCTTCGACCACGAGAATGCGCTTGGTCATGCGTGCCCCGCCTGCTGCTCGACCTTGATCGGTACGTCGATGAAAAACGTGGAACCGCTGCCCGGCTCGGACGACACCCAGATGCGGCCGCCGTGCAGGTTGACGATGCGCTTGGCGATCGACAGGCCGAGCCCGGTGCCGCCCTTCGTCTTGGTCGAGGAGCCGTCCGCCTGCTGGAATTCCTCGAAAATCTTCACCTGGTCGGAGGAGCTGATGCCCGGCCCGGTATCCTGCACCGACAGCGTATAGTGCCCGTTGCTGGCGGCGGCCCTGATCACCACTTCGCCCGCATCGGTGAACTTGATGGCGTTGCCGACGAGGTTGAGCAGCACCTGGGTGAGCCTGCGCTCGTCGCCGCGGGCGACCGGCAGATCGTCGGGCAGCTCGACCTTGAGGGCGAGGTGCTTCTCCTCGGCCAGCGGCTCGACCACCGTGAAGACGCTGTGGACGACGTCCCTGATCGAATAATCTTCCAGCGAAAGCTTGAGCTGGCCGGCCTCGATCTTCGACAGATCGAGCACGTCGTTGATGAGACCCAACAGGTGCTTGCCGTTGCTCTGCACGCGCTCGAGCACGCTGCGCATCCGCTCCGGCACGTCGCCGTAGATGCTGTCCAGAATGAGCTCGGTATAGCCGAGGATCGCGTTGAGCGGGGTGCGCAGCTCGTGGCTCATATTGGCGAGGAACTGCGACTTGTGCTGGCTCGCGACCTCGAGCTCGTGGCTCTTGACCTGGATTTCGTGGAACAGGCGGGCGTTCTGGATCGCCAGCACCGACTGCGCCGCGAAGGTCTGCAACAGGTCGATCGTGCTCTTGGGAAACTCGCCGGCCGCCTTGCGGCGCACGACCAGGGCGCCGACGATGCGGTCGGCGCCGAGCAGCGGAATGAAGATCCGCGCCAGGTATCCGGCCTCCAGCACGAGTCTTCTGCAGCGACTCGGTCTGCGGCAACACCGACGGATTGCGCAGGTCGGCATCCTGGACGGCCTGGCGCAGCGCCGTCGCCTGCGTGAGCCAGTCGGACAGCTCGTCATGGTGCTGCTGGAACGCCACGATCACCTCCTCGCTCATGCCGTAGTTGGCGCGAACCTCGAATTCGCCGGCCGCCTCGTTGAAGACGAAGATGGTGCCGGCGTCGGTCGACGACAGCTGGACGGCCTTGGCGACGATCGTGTCGAGCACCGTCTGCAGGTCGAGGGTGGAGTTCACCGCCTGGCTGACCTCGCCGAGCGCGCGCAGCTCCTCGACCGACTGGGCGAGCTCGCGGGTGCGCATCTCCACCTTGCGCTCGAGGCCCGAATAGGATTCCTGCAGGCGGTTCGCCATGTCGTTGAACTGGTCGGCGAGCCCCTCGAGCTCGTCGCCGGTCTTGATCGAGATGCGCTGGCCGAGGTCGCCGCCGCCGATGCGTTGCGCGCCGGCCCGCAGCATCTGGATCGGGACGACCATGCGGCGGGCGAGGAAGAGCCCGGCGAGAAAGGCCAGCATCAGCCCGCCGAGCATGATGAGGCCGGACCGCTTGATCGAGTTGTAGAGCGAGGCATAGGCCTCCTCGACCGGCAGCTCGACGAAGACGAGCCAGCCCAGCGGCGACACCGGCGCATAGGCGCTCAGCACCTTGCCGCCGTGAAGGTCCTCCGCCTCCTGCACCGGACCGGCCTGCCCCGAGCGCGCCGCCGCGACCTGGGCGAGCCGCGTCATGTCGGTGTTGCGCAGCACGAGGCTGATGTCCGGATGCGCGATCAGGCGGCCGTCGCCGTCGACGACATAGGCGACGCCGCGCTCGCCGACCTTGATCTGCGAGACCACGTCCCAGATCAGCTTGAGATTGACCTCGGCGACGCTCACGCCGGCGTCGCGGCGGGTGCCGGCGAGCGACAGCGTCATGTAAGGCTCGGACTCGCGGCGGAAGTAGACCGGGCCGTAATAGACCTTCTTCGCCACCGCTTCGGTGAACTTGGGGGCCTGCGAATAGTCGGTCTGCGCGGCGCCGAGATCCATGACGAGCCGCGAGACGCGCAGCTGCTCCTTGCCGGCGGGGTCGAGCTGGGCGAGCTCGGTGATCGCCGGCACCTGGCGCAGCAGCCGCAGGCCGTCGAAACGCCGTTGCTCGATCGTGCTCGCCGACCACGTCAGCTGCGTGGTCCAGCCGATCTGGTTTTCGATCTCCTTGATGAAGTGGGCGATCTTTTCCGCCGCGCCTTCCGCCTGCTCGCGCTGGATGCGGATCAGCGCGTCGGTGTGCTCGCGGTAGGAGAACACGATCTCGAACAGGCCGTTGCTGAGCAGCGCAACGCAGACGACCGCGAGAAAGAGACCGACATACTTGCGGAACAGCGGCCCGCTGAACTGGCGCCATCCGGGCTTTCCGGTCGACGGCGCGGGGCTGGTCACCTGCGTTCGCCGGCGCTCACTTGGCCTTCACCTGGCCGTCACTCATCGCCGCGGCTCTCTCGACACCTGGGGATCATCCGTCGCTCGATCGAGAACGATTGACTTGGTACAGCGAAACCTGCGGCGAATTTTCCGGCGTCGAGATCAAACGGCCGCAGGGATCATCGGATAATTTTGACGACCAAGGCTACGCCGCTCTGCACTTTGGTTCAACCGTCTGAAATCGCTCGTTTTTTTGCAACTCTCGGCTGCGGCGCCGGCGATCCGCCTGGCTGTCGGCCCGCAACACCTTCAAGACTTCACGTTCATTATGTTGAACGCCTTCACCGGCCGGGCGAAGCCCTTGAGGGAGAACTCTCCCAAGGCCGCAATATCGGCCTGCGCTTCCACCGCGCTGCAAACGCTGATGTCGACGACAATCTGTCCGTTTTCCGCCTTGTCGCAAAGTCTCGCCGCGAGATTTGCCACCTTTCCCATCACTGAATACTGGAAGCGCCCTTCGTATCCGATGGTACCAAGCGTCGCATATCCGTGGGCGATGCCGATGCCGAAGCCGACGTCGTGCCCGAACCGGCTCCATTTCGCCGACAGGGTGGCGAGCTCGTCGCGCGTCTCGACCGCCATCCGCACCGCGCGCAGCGAGGGCTCTTCGCATGGCACGGGATCGTTGAAGATGACGAGAAGCCCGTCGCCGGTGAAGCTGTCGACGGTCCCTTCGTATTTTTCGACCATCTTTCCGAGCGCGGTATGGTACTCGCGCAATACCATGATCACCTCCTCCGGCTCGGCGAGCTCGGAGAAGGCGCTGAAGCCCCGCAGGTCGCAGAACAGCACGGTCACGGCGCGCCGGTGGCTCTCCAGCATGCGCTCCTCGCCGCCCGAGACCACGAGCCTGGCGACCTCTCGGGGCAGGAAATGCGTCAGTCGTCCGACGCGCCGGATTTCGTCGACCTGTTCCGCCACCCGCTGTTCGAGGCTTTCGTTCCACTGGGCAAGATCGGCGGCCTGCGCGACCGCCCGGTCATGGAGCGCCTTGAGGCGGAGCACCGACCTGACCCTCGCCACCAGCGCGGCCTGATCGACGGGTTTCGTCAGATACTCGTCGGCCCCGGCATCGAGCCCCGCCACGATGTCCTTGGTGTCCGCCCTCGAGGTCACCAGGATGATCGGCATGAACGGGAGGCTGGTGTCGCCCTTGAGCCGACGGCATACGTCGATACCGTTGAGCTTCGGCATCATCACATCGAGCAGGATCAGGTCCGGCAGGAGCTTTTGCGCCGCCGCAAGCGCCTCCTCGCCGTCGACGGCGTGGTGCAGGTCGTAGCCTTGGGTCGCGAGCCGCACCGCGAGAATGTCGCGATTGGTCGCGTTGTCGTCGACGATCAGGATGCGCGGCGGATCGTGCATGGCGCTGCTGCGGGGTGGAACTCGCGATCTATCCGGTCAAGGTGACAGGTGTGTGCGCACTGTAGCATGGAACCCGTAGAGGTCCCGATCGCCACGCCCGATCACCACGGATGGCGAGACCCGAAGCGGCCTTTTGGCCTGCGACACCCGGGCGGTCGATCATAAAGGACGGCAGGCATTTGGGCCTGCCGATGACGCCATTAGCCTTGAGCGGTCAAACTGAGCGGCCAACCTTACGCGGTCGGACATTGAGCGGCCAAACCTTGAGCGGCAAAGAGGCATGAGATGAGACGCCGGCAATTCATCGCTGCCCTGGGCGGCGCGGTGGCGGCGTGGCCGTCGATGTTGCGGGCCCAGCAAGGCGATCATCGCGCCCGCCACATCGGGGTTCTGATGGCCTTCGTGCCCGACGATCCGGCCGGGGATGCAGACGTCGCAGCGCTCCGGCAGGGACTCGACGAGCTCGGCTGGATCGATGGCCGGAACATCCACATGCAGTTGCGCTGGCCCGGCGGCGACCTCGAGCGCATACGCGCGCTCGCCAAGGACCTCGTCGACCTCAAGCCGGACGTGCTGCTGTCGCGCTCGACGCCGGCGACCATGGCGCTGCGAAGCGAGACCGACGCGATCCCGATCGTGTTCGTCAACATCGCCGAGCCGGTCGAGTCCGGCCTCGCCCAGACGCTGGCACGACCCGGCGGCAACGTCACCGGCTTCACCAATTTCGAGAGCTCGATCGGCGGAAAGTGGCTGCAGCTCCTCAAGGAGGTCGATCCGCGGATTTCGCGCGTCGGCATGATCTACAATCCGCAGACCGCCCCGTTCGCCAGATTGTTCCTGCGCTCGGTGCAATCGGCGGCGCCGATGCTCTCGCTCCAGGCGGTCGATCTGCCGGTTCAGACACGCGTCGGACATCGAGACGGCGTTGGCGCGTTTGCGCGCGAGAAAGGGGGAAGCCTGGTCGCGATCCCCGACAGCTTCACGATCGAGCATCGCCACCTGATCATCGCGCTCGCGGCGCGCTACCGCCTGCCTGCGGTCTATTCGTATCTTTCCGCAACGCGCAGCGGCGGCCTGATGTCCTATGCGGTAGACACCCGCGACGCGATGCGGCGCGCCGCGGGCTACATCGACCGCATCCTCAAAGGGGCAAAGCCGGCCGAACTGCCGGTCCAGCAGCCGGCGCAGTTCACGCTCTCGGTCAATCTTGAAGACGGCGAAAGCCATGGGGCCTCGAATTTCCGCCGAGCCTCGTCGCGACCGCGGACGAGGTGATCGAGTAGCGCGCCGGCGCCGTGGGTCGGCGCTGTGGTTTGCACACGATCGCAGCCGGGCTAGAGTGTCCGCGGCAAATGCCGGGATTTGCCCATTGCAGCGGTGGAAATCATTTTCGAGCCCGGCGGCCGGGGCGCGCGCAGTTGGAAAACGAAACCGCTCACAATCTGGCTGAGGACGCGCGCCGGTTCTTCGGCGAGTGCGGGCTTTTTCGCGGTCTCGGTCCCCCCGAGGAAAGAAAGCTCCTGCTCGCCCGCGTCGGCGTCCGCAGCTTCGACGCCGGCGAAACCATTTTCACCAAGGGGTCGCCGGGCACCCAGATGATGGCGGTGCTGCGAGGCAGCGTTCGCATCGGCGTCAACTCGGTCGACGGGCGCGGGATCGTTCTCGCAATTCTCCACCCCGGAGAGGTGTTCGGCGAGATCGCGCTGCTCGACGGCAAGGACCGCACCGCCGACGCGGTGGCGATGACCGCGTGCAGCATCGCCGTCCTCGGCCGCCGCGACATCCTGGATTTCCTGGAGCGCTATCCCGCCGGATGGTCCTACGTCGTGTCGGTGCTGTGCGACCGCCTGCGCAAGACCGACGAGCATCTCGCGGAAGTCGCGCTGCTGCAGATTCCGGTGCGCCTCGCCAAGGCGCTGCTGCGCGTGATGGCCGACGATCCGCAGGCCAAGCTCCACAAGCTCTATCGCATGCGGCTGCTGCAGCGCGAGCTGGGCGAGCTCATCGGCGTGACGCGCGAGAGCGTCAACAAGTGCCTGCACTCCTGGCAGCGCGACGGCATCCTGCTCATCGAGAAAGGGCAGATCACGATCACCGACCGGGAGGCGCTCGAGGAGTTGGCCGAAGGCGTGTGATTTCGGCCTTGCTCGCGGCGCCCGCGCCCAGTGTGGCTGCGGCGCATTTGCCTGCACAGTCAAACGTAGTGTATCCCCTTGATTTTTCGATTAAAAATAAATCGTTGCAATGTGAAATCGGTCACATCCTGCGGCGACGCGATTTTCTATATTGCGGCAGTTCCAGACTTGATCTGGGTTGCAATCAATTCCCCCGCCACGACACGACGGAGATCACGAAAATGAAAACATTCGCATACGCCGCCCTGCTGACAGGCTTCGGCGCCATCGCGCTGGCGGGATCGCTGGCATCCTCGGTCCCGGCCGCCGCCAAGTGCATGGTCGACGAGGGCAACGGCCGTTACACGCCCTGCTCGGCGCTCTACACCAGCAAGAAGTGCATGGTCGACGAGGGCAACGGCCGCTACACGCCGTGCTCGGCGCTGGTCAAGCAGCAGAAGAAGACCGCCAAGCAGTAACGCGCTCGCGCGGACTGCCAGGCCATAGAGCCGTGGAGCCGGTCGTTCCCTCGACCGGCCCCGCGGCTTTTTTGCGTTCGATTTCATTCGACCTTGATTGCCGCAGGCGACGCCCGGGCCGCGCGGTGCGGACCAGCAATCGAATATTTCAATCCCGGATCGGTTGTCCGGGATTTATTGTATCCGCACGATAGGGTTTGAGAGGCACCGGCCCCACGGCCGGTCCAATTCTTGCACCGGCGCAGTCGGCCACCGGGAGGAATCAGCCTCGCCCCGCGCGAGGCGACCGCACATGAGCGTGCTGCAACTTCTCAACGGACTGACGTTCGCGGCGCTGCTGTTCGTGGTGGCGAGCGGATTCACGCTGATTTTCGGCCTGCTGCGCATCGTCAATCTCGCCCACGGCGCGCTCTACCTGCTCGGCGGCTATATCGGCTTCACCGTGGCGGTGTGGAGCGGCAGCTTCGTCCTCGGCGGCGTGGCGGCGGTCGTCGCCGTCGCGATCGCCGGGTTCGTGCTCTCCGAAGGGTTGCTGCGCTTCGTGCGCGGCCACGAGCTGCGCCAGGTGCTGCTCACGCTCGGCGTCGCGTTCGTCCTCAACGACATGGCGCTGGTGATCTGGGGCGGCGACACCTTCACGGTGCCGGTGCCCGAGGCGCTGCGCGGCATCGTGCAGGTGTTCGGCGTCTACTATCCGAAGTATCGGCTGTTCGTCCTCCTGACCGGCTGCCTCATGTTCGTCGCGCTGTGGCTTCTCCTGCACCGCACCCGGATCGGCGCGCTGATCCGCGCCGGGGTCGACGACGCCGAGATGGTGGAGGCCTCGGGCATCAACATCCGGCGCGGTCTTCCTCGTGACCTTCCTGATCGGCTCGGCGCTGGCCGGGATCGGCGGCCTGCTCGGCGGGGCGTTCCTCTCGCTCTATCCGTCGGCCGACGCCGAGATCCTGGTGTTCAGCCTCGCCGTGGTGGTGATCGGCGGCCGCGGCAGCCTCGTCGGCGTCGCCGTCGGCAGCCTGCTGGTCGGCCTCCTCAACACCTTCGGGCAGGTGATGTTTCCGGAGCTCGCCTACTTCGTGATATTCGGGCCGATGGCGGTGCTGCTCGCGTTCCGCCCGCTCGGCCTGTTCGGAAAGGCGACGTGACGTGACATCGACGACCGAGCCGACGACCTTCGCCGCCGACCGGTCTCGCTCGCGCCCGCGAAGTGCGGCGCGACGTCGTCGCGCTTCGATCGTGGTCGCGGCTGCCGTGCTGCTCGCCGCAGCATGCTGCCGCTCGGCCTCTCGACCTACCAGATCGGGCTCGCGACCGAAGTGCTGATCTTCGGCATCCTCGCCATGTCGATCGATCTCCTGGCGGGCTTCGCCGGCCGCACCTCGCTCGGCCACGGGGCGATCTTCGGCATCGCGACCTATGTGGTGGTCTATGCGAGCGCGCAGGCCGGCTTGCCGCCGCTCGTCGCGGCGGCGCTCGGCATCGCCGCCGCGACCGCGGTCGCCGCCGTCTTCGCGCTGCTCGCGGTGCGCACGTCCGGCGTCTATTTCCTGCTGCTCACGCTCGCCCTCGGCATGATCGTGTGGGGCATCTGCCTGCGCTGGACCGAGGTGACCGGCGGCGAGAACGGGCTGCGCGGCGACATCCGCCCGGCGCTCCTCGTGCCGCATCGCAACTTCTACTGGCTGGTGCTTGCGGTGGCGGCGCCGCTGTCGTTCGCGATGTGGCGGTTCTCCCGCTCGCCATTCGGCCTCACGCTGCGCGGAATCCGCGACAGCGAAACGCGCATGCAGAGCCTCGGCTATCACGTGCCGCTGCATCTCTTCATCGGTTTCACCGTGTCCGGGTTCTTTGCCGGCGTCGCCGGTGCGATGTATGCTTTCTTCAACAACTTCGTGAGCCCGTCGACGGTCGCGCTCTCCCAGTCGGTGGAGGCGCTGCTGATGGCGATCGTCGGCGGGATCGGCACGCTGTTCGGCGCCTTCGTCGGCGCCGCGACCATCATCGTGCTGGAGAACACGGTGAGCGCCTATACCGAGCGCTGGCCGACCGCGCTCGGCCTCTGCTTCATCCTGGTGATGATCTTCGCCCCCGAAGGGCATCGTCGGAACGCTGCGCCGAATTCTCGGCGCGAAACGCATGGTGGACGTCAGTCGAACTCGAAGGAACCGACCATGGACCGAAGGCAGTTTCTTAAATCGACGGGATTTGCGCTCTCCGCCACGGCCCTCGGCGGCGCGCCGTCCCGCGCCCAGGCGGCGCCGATCAAGGTCGGCGTGCTGGCGCCGCTCACCGGCGTCGTCGCCTCGGGCGGACGCGAGATGGTCGAAGGAACGCAGTTCTGGTTCGACCAGATCGGCAACCAGATTTCCGGCCGCAAGGTCGAACTGCTGATCGAGGACGACGCCTCCAATCCCGACGTCTCGCTGCAGAAGGCGCGGCGCCTCGTCGAGCAGTCGAACGTGCATTTCCTGATCGGCAACCTGCTCGCCAACACCGGGCTCGCGGTCGCGAACTACGTCAAGGGCACCGGCACGCCCTACTTCATCCCGATCATCGCCGCCGACGATCTCACCCAGCGCCAGCGCATCCGCAACGTCATCCGCGTCGCCGGATACTCGGCGAGCGCCTTCACCCATCCGTTCGGCGACTGGGCGCTCAAGAAGGGCTACAAGAAGATCGCGACCATCAGCCAGGACTACTCGTTCGGCCACGAGCAGTGCGGCGGCTTCGCCCAGGTCTTCACCGAGGGCGGCGGCCAGATCGTCGCGCAGCTGTGGAATCCGCTCAACACCTCGGACTTCAGCCCCTATCTCGGCCAGATCGCCGGCATGAACCTCGACGCCGTGTTCGCCATGCAGAACGGCGCCGACGCGACGCGCCTGCTTCAGCAATATGCGAGCTTCGGCTTGAAGGACCGCATTCCGCTGCTCGGCGCCATGAACCTGACCGACCAGGCGGTGATCCGCACGCTCGGCCCGGAGTGCGAGGGCGTCATCACGCCGGCGCATTTTGCCGAGGGCGCGGACAATCCGGTGACGCAGAAGTTCGTCAAGGACTACGTCGCGAAATACGAGAAGATCCCCTCGCTGTTCGGCTTCTCCATGTATTCGGGCTCGATGTGGGTGTCGCGCGCGATCGAAAAGATCGGCGGCAAGGTCGAGGACCGCGACGCCTTCATCGACGCCGTCCTCAAGACCGACCTGCCGGATTCGCCGCTCGGCAAGCCGGTGCGGCTCGACAGCTACGGCAACCCGATCTACGACGTCTACATCCGCAAGGTGGTCAAGCGCCCCGACGGCAAGTACTGGAACGTGCCGATCGAATCCTATCCGAACGTGTCGCAGTTCTGGAAATACGATCCCGAGACCTATCTCAAGCAGCCGGCCTATTCGCGCAGCTTCCAGGGCATCAAGAAGACTGAGCTGTCGATCAGGAATCGTCATGGCCGGGCTGACCGGCCATCCGCAGCTCGGACGGCCGGTTGTGCGATGCGGAAGCCGGGAACCTGGCCATCCGGCATGTTCCGCCGACCGATGCGGCCTGCGAGGTGCTGCCGCGATGATCGACCGTGGCTGACGCGATCCTCGCCTTCGGCGACGTGGTGGTGGCGTTCGGCGCGCTGCGCGCCGTCGACGGCGTCACCCTGTCGGTGCCGCGCGGCGAACGGCGGGCGATCATCGGCCCCAACGGCGCCGGCAAGACGACGCTCTTCAATGCCGCGACCGGCATCATCCGCCCGACGGCCGGGACGCATCGTGTTCGACGGCGCCGACATCACGCAGGCTGCCGCCCTATCGGCGCGCCCGGCTCGGCATCTCGCGGACGTTCCAGATCACCAACCTGTTTCCGACGCTTGCCGTCGTCGACAATCTCGCGCTCGCGGTGCGCGGCCTGACGCCGCGCAAATTCTCGCTGTTCGGCGCGCCGACGCTCGATGCCGAGGAGGCGCGGCAGATCGAGCACGCGCTGCGCGCCGTCCGCCTCATCGATCGCGCCGGCGCGCCGGTCAAGGAGTTGTCCTATGGCGAGCAGCGCCAGCTCGAGATCGCGCTCGCGCTCGTCGCCGCGCCGCGCATGCTCCTCCTCGACGAGCCGGCGGCCGGCCTGTCGCCGTCCGAGCGCACGATGGTCGGCGACATCATCCGCTCGCTGCCGCGCGAGCTCACCATTCTCCTGATCGAGCACGACATGGACCTCGCGCTCGGCCTCGTCGACCGCGTGACATGCATGCACGAGGGACGCATCATCGCGGAGGAGGAACCCGACGCCATCCGGCGCAACGCGCTGGTGCAGGAGGTCTATCTTGGCAAGCCCCGCCATCCTTGAGGTGCGCGACCTGCACAGCTTCTACGGCAACGCCCACGTCGTGTGCGGCGCGTCGCTGACCGTGGGCGCCGGCGAGGTCGTCGCGCTGCTCGGGCGCAACGGCATGGGCAAGACCACGCTGATCCGCTCGATCATGGGGCTGACAGCCGCCGCAGGTGCGCGGCGGCGACATCCGCTGGCGCGGCGAGACGCTGATCGGCCTGCGGCCCCATGCGGTGGCGGCGCGGCGCATCGCCATCGTGCCGCAGGGCCGGCGCCTGTTCGGATCGCTCACCGTCCTCGAGCACATGACCATGCTCAAGAGCCGCCGCGCCACCAAGGGCTGGACGGTCGAGCGCATCTTCGCGCTGTTTCCGCGGCTCGCCGAGCGGCAGAAGCCATCTCGCGAGCCAGCTGTCGGGCGGCGAGCGGCAGATGCTCGCCGTCGCCCGCGCGCTCATGATCGATCCGGAGCTGATCCTGATGGACGAGCCGTCCGAGGGGCTGGCACCGATCATGGTCCAGCATCTCGAGGACATCGTCGCCGACCTCAAGAAGGACGGCCTCTCGATTCTCCTCGTCGAGCAGAACCTGTATACAGCGCTCGCGGTCGCCGACCGCGTCTACATCCTCGAGACCGGAAAGGTGGTGCACGAGGCGACTTCGAGCGAAATCGCGCGCGATCCGCAGTTCGCTCGGCAAATACCTCGGCGTCAATTGAAGGAACCATCCATGCTGCCGACCGAACGCCTCGCCTATTCCCCGATCACCAAGCGCAAGCCGCTCGCGCTGCCGAACGGCGCGCGCATGGTGGTGTGGACCATCACCAACGTCGAGGAATGGGACGCGACGCAGCCGATGCCGCGCACGGTGCTCTCGCCGCCGGCCGGCGGCTCGCCGATCCCGGACATTCCCAACTGGTGCTGGCACGAATACGGCAATCGCGTCGGCTTCTGGCGCCTGCTCAAGGTCTACGACGAGTTCGAGATTCCGGGCGTGATGAACATCAACGGCATCGCGCTCGCCGCCTATCCCGACATCGTCGAAGGCCGCGGTCGAGCGCAAATGGGAGTTCGTCGGCCACGGCTTCACCCAGCGCAACATGCAGAAGGTCGCCAAACGAGCGCGAGGACATCCGCAACACCGCGCGAGGCCATCGAGAAGGCCACCGGCAAGCGGCCGCGCGGCTGGCTCGGCCCCGGCCTCACCGAGACCTGGGAGACGCCGGACATCCTCGACGAGGAAGGCTACGAATACGTCGCCGACTGGGTGCTCGACGACCAGCCGGTGTGGCTCAAGACGCGCGGCAAGCCGATCGTCAGCGTGCCCTACACGCAGGAATGCAACGACGTCGCCATGATGCTGATCCAGCATCACAAGGCGTCGGAATTCTACGAGCGCGCCATCGACCAGTTCGAGCAGATCTATGCCGATGCCGAGGGCTCCGCCCGCGTGATGGCGATCTCGGTGCACCCCTACATCATGGGCGCACCGCACCGGACGAAATATTTCCGCCGCATCTTCGAGACGATCCGCAAGAAGCACGACGTGCTGTTCTGGAACGGCGAGCAGATCTCGACTGGTATCTCAAGGCCGGGCCGGCGGCGCCGTAGACTCCCGTCCGGCTCAAGGTTGTGAATCTATTTGATGACCTCGTCCTGAGGAGCCCGCGAAGCGGGCGTCTCGAAGGACGGCCACAGGCCGCAGTGTTTGGGGCCATCCTTCGAGACGCCGTGCTGCGCA
The DNA here is from genome assembly GCA_963793985.1 of uncultured Alphaproteobacteria bacterium. Lineage (GTDB taxonomy): Bacteria > Pseudomonadota > Alphaproteobacteria > Rhizobiales > Xanthobacteraceae > JAJPKK01. The sequence goes on from CAWCCG010000001.1 coordinate 69,293, forward strand.
CGGCTCCTCAGGATGAGGTCTCAAATAGCTTCACAGCTCTCAGGAGGATAGCGCCGCCGCGCGCTCCAGCGCGCGACGCGTCACCACGGCGACGAGCTCGCGGCGATAGACGGCGTCGGTCTGCGCGTCGGTGAGCGGATCGATGGCGGCGGCCGCCGCCGCACCGGCCGCGGTGAAGGCGGCGCCGCCGGGCGGCTGACCGGCAAGCTGCGCCTCGGCTTCCGCGATCCGGCGCGCATTCGCCTCGGCACCGCCGACGCCGACGCGCGGATTCGCGATCACGCCGTTCACGACGTCGTAGGCGACGAGCGCCATGCCGAGCGCGAAATCGCCGGCGCGGCGGTTGAACTCGTAGAAGCCCCAGCGGGTCGCCGCCGGCAGGAGCGGCAGCCGCACCTCGGCGAGCAGTTCGTCCGGCTCGAGCGCCGTGGTCATGATGCCCTGGAAGTAATCGGCCGCGGCGATGACGCGCACCCCGCGCGTCGACCGCGCCACCATCTCGGCGCCGAGCGTCGCCGCGACGAGGCACCACTCGGAGGCCGGGTCGGCATGGGCGACGCTGCCGCAGAACGTGCCGCGGGTGCGGATCGGATAGTGGGCGATGTGGTGCATCACCGCCGACAACAGTTCGCCGAGCGGCCCCGCCACCACCGGCCGGCGGAACGTCTGGTGGCGCACGCCGGCGCCGATGACGAGCCGGCCATCCTCGACGGCAAGCCGGTCGAGCGCCGCGATACCGTTGATGTCGATCAGGTGATGCGGGCGCGCGAGGCGGAACGCCATGGTCGGAACCAGGCTCTGGCCGCCGGCGAGCACGCGGCCGTCGTCCGGCGCGTACTCGGCGAGCATCGCCACCGCTTCGTCGATCGTCTTCGGTGCGTGATATTGGAAGGCGGCGGGCTTCATCGGCTCAGGAGCTTCGATAGGCTGATCATCGATGTCTGCCGAAGCCGCGCGTCTGCCGGCTGCCGGCGCCCAACTCCCACGTGTCTCATTTTTGAGACTGCGGGTTTTTTTTGGATTGATACATGATATGAGGTCTAAGTAAAGGAACGGACGCCGCACCGGCGCCGCACGTGTTCGACCCAGCAGCCTGATGAAGCCGCCGCCTTTCAACTACCACGATCCGAAGACCGTCTCCGAGGTGATCGGCCTGTTGTCGACGCCTCGAGAACGCCAAGCTTCTCGCCGGCGGCCAGTCGCTGATGCCGATGCTCAACTTCCGGTTCGTACAGCCGGATCACATCATCGACCTCAACCGGGTCGAGGGCCTCGCCTATATCCGCGACACCGCCGACGGCATGGAAGTCGGCGCGATGACGCGCCAGCGCGACCTCGAATTCTCCGACCTCGTCGCCAAGAAGTTTCCGCTGATGCACGAGGCGATCCAGAGCATCGGCCATCGCCAGACCCGCAACCGCGGCACCATCGGCGGCTCGCTGTGCCATCTCGATCCGTCGGCGGAACTGGTGTCGTGCGCCCTGACGCTCGATGCGATCGTCGTGGTCGAGGGCCCGCGCGGCCGGCGCGAGATCAAGTTCGCGGATTTCCCGGTGGCCTATCTCACCTCGGCGGTGGAACCCGACGAGGTTCTCACCGCGATCCGCTTCACCGCGTGGCCGGCGAAGCACGGCTATGCCTTCCTCGAGTTCGCGCGCCGCCACGGCGATTTCGCGATCGTCTCGGCGGCGGTGCTGCTCACCGTCGACGCCGCCGGCAAGATCACCCGCGCTGCGGTGACGCTCGGCGGCATGGGCACGGCGCCGGTGCGGGCGAGCGCGCTCGAAGCGGCGCTGATCGGCAAGGCGCCCGACACCGCGTTCCTGCGCGAGGCCTGCGAGAGCTGCCGCAGCTTCGAGGCGCTCGACGACGTGCATGCGCCGGCCTCGTACCGCCAGCACCTCGCCACCGTGATGTCGCGCCGCGCGCTCGAAAAGGCGTATGCGCGGGCGACCGGCAAGGCTTGAGGCAGGCGATCATGGGTCAGACGCGAAAGATCGCCGTCACGGTCAACGGCAAGCGCTACGAGGAAGAGGTCGAGGTGCGGGTGACGCTCGCCGACTTCATCCGCCACCAGCTCGGCCTCACCGGCACGCATCTCGGCTGCGAGCACGGCGTGTGCGGCGCCTGCACCATCCTGATGGACGGGCTCTCGGCGCGCTCCTGCCTGATGCTCGCGGTGCAGGCGGACGGCCACGACCTCCTCACCGTCGAGGGCATCGCGCCGAACGCCGAGACGCTGCACCCGCTGCAGCAGGCGTTCCACGAGAATCACGGCCTGCAGTGCGGCTTCTGCACCCCGGGGATGCTGACCACCTTGCTCGAATTCCTGCGCGACAATCCCGATCCGACCGAATGGGAGGTCCGCATCGCGATCTCCGGCAATCTGTGCCGCTGCACCGGCTATCAGAACATCGTCATCTCCGCGCTCGATGCGGCGAAGCGGCTGAAGGCCCTGGCGGAGCAGAAGGCGTGAGAGCGGAAGTTTCGGCTACAAAGCGCGCACTTGCGTGCCGCGACTTGCGCTCGCCGCGACGCTCGGACGCCGGCGGCAGCCGAGGACACCGTCAAGGTCGCGCTCGGTCAGCGCGGCAACTGGGAGACCGCGGCGTCCGAGCTCGGCCAGAATGCCGGGCTGTTCCGCAAGCGCGGGCTCGAGCTCGAGCTGCTCTACACCAACGGCAGCGCCGAGACGCTGCAGGCGGTGATCTCGGGCAGCGTCGACATCGGCATCGGGCTCGGCACCTCGGCGGTGATGGGCGCCTTCGCCAAGGGCGCGCCGCTGCGCGCCATCGGCAATGCGAGCGCGGGCTCCAGCGAATACTGGTACGTCCCGGCGGACTCGCCCGTCCAGACGATGGCGGACGCCGGCGGCAAGACCATCGCCTACTCCACCACGGGATCGTCGAGCCACCTCGTCGTGCTCTCGCTGATCAAGGCCAACGCGCCTGTTCGCCAGGGCCATCGCCACCGGGAGCCCGGCGGCGACCTTCACCCAGGTGATGTCCGGCCAGGTCGACGTCGGCTGGGCATCGCCGCCGTTCGGCCTCGACGCGCTCGGCGAAGGCAAGATCAGGATCGTCGCGCGCGGCAACGACCTGCCGGCCTTCAAGGACCAGACGATCCGCCTGATCGTCGCCAATGCCGGCTTCCTGGAGCGCCGCAAGGACGTTGCGGCACGGTTCGTCCAGGGCTACCGCGACGCGCTCGACTGGATGTATTCCGAGCCCGCGGCCCTCGAAGCGTACGCTGAATTCGCCAAGACCACGCCCGAGCACGCCCGCGAGGTGCGCGACGTGTTCTATCCGCGCGACCATCTCGCAGTCGACTTCATCAAGGGCCTCGACACCGCGATGATCGACGGCATCGCCTTCCGCTATCTCGCGCAGCCGCTGACGGCCCAGCGAGCTCGACCGCCTGTTCGCAATCCCTGCGCCGATCAAATGAGGCCCGCCACTATCCGGTCTTGCGCATGGCGATCCGCTTCGACGACATCGGTCACCGCCTCAAGGCGTTCCGGCTCGGCTCCGGGCTGAGCGCCGACGAGATCGCCGGTCGGCTCGATATTTCCCGCACCGCGCTCTATCGCTTCGAGAAGGGCGAGCTCGCCAAGATCGAGACGTTGGAAAAGCTCGCCGAGCTGCTCGGCGTGTCGGTGCCGACGCTGCTCGGCGTCGGCGCCGAGTACATCGGCTCGGCGGTCGCCTATTTCGAGCGCATGCGCCAGATCGAGGAGACCTCGGAGCACATCATCGTGCTCGCGGGGCCGATCTCCTATCTCCTCGCGTCGGACGCATTCGACCAGGCGCTCGCCGACATCCTGCGCGAGAACATTCCCGATGGCGCCGAGGGACGCACCCGCGCGCTCGCCGAGGTCGACGAGGTGATGGCGGTGCTGCGCCAGCGCAAGGAGGCCTATCGGCGGCGCCAACCCGGCATCGTCAACCTGATCTCGGCGGTCGAGATGCAGAACTTCCTGCGCAACGGGCTGGTCGGGCGGATCGACCTGCCCGAGAAGGTGCGCCGCGAGCGCCGCGCCCTCGCCCGCGCCGAGGCCGAGCATTTCGTCACCCTGATGAAGGACGAGCCGATCGGCGTGCAGATCGGCATCGTCCCCGACACCCTGCCCCACGCGAGCTTCCAGATTTTCCGCCAGCCGGACCGCCAGGTGCTGGCGCTCTCCCCGTTCCGGCTCGGCGAGGAACCCAACATCCGGGTCGGCGTCGCCATGATCACGTCGGCGCCGGAGGCGCTCGCCCTTCATGACAGGATGGCGAAGGATTTGTGGCGCCGCGCCTCCAAGGGCGCCGCCGCCGTGGCGCTGATGCGCGAGATGATGGGGTAGCGATCGCGACGATCGACGGCGGTGCCGCTACAACCGTCATCCCGTGACCGCGTCCGCCGACCCGGTCAAGTCAGCCGTCGATCCGGGTCTGGATTCCCGGTCAGCCGCATGACAGCGGCGCCTGGAACGACGTGGGCGTCCGTCGCGCCGCGTCGCTCGGAACGGATCGCCCTTCCGCCGCAACAGTTGCCGGTGTAGCCTCCCTCCAACGAACAAAATCTTCATGGGAGGTACACGATGGCTCACCACCGTTCTATACGGACTGTGCTCCTGGCCGGCACCGTGATTGCGGGTCCGGCGCTCGCGGCAGACGTGACGCCGCAGCGGCTCGCCAATCCGGAGCCGCAGAACTGGCTGATGAACCACCGCACCTATGACGGCCAGCGCTATTCGCCGCTCGACAAGATCAACAAGACGAACGTCAAGAATTTGAAGCTCCTCTACACGGTGGCGCTGGGCGGCGTCGCCGCCAATCAGTTCGTGCAGGCGACCCCGCTCGCCGAGGACGGCTTCATCTACATCACGGATTCGGCGGGCGTGCTCTACAAGATCGACGCCACCTCCGGCGACGCCGGCCGCATCGTCTGGCGCATGGACCCCGGCCAGCAGCAACAGGACCGCAATCGCGGCGCCGCGCTGTTGGGCAATCTCGTCATCACTGCGGCCGAGCGACCCGCCGCGCATCATCGCGACCAACAAGGACACCGGCCGCGTCGTGTGGGAAACCGGCTTCCCCGATACGCCGGACGTCGCGCTGACCTCCGCACCGCTCCCGATCAAGGACAAGATCATCGTCGGCGCCGCCGGCGGCGACGAACGGCGTGCGCGACTGGATGGCCGGGCTCGACGCCGCGACCGGCAAGATGGTGTGGCGTCACTTCACCGTGCCGGCGCCCGGCGAGCCCGGCAGCGAGACCTGGAAGGACAAGAACAACGCCTGGCAGACCGGCGGCGGCGCCGTGTGGGTCACCGGGACCTACGATCCCGCCAGTCCAACCAGACGATCTGGGGCACCGGCAATCCGGTGCCGATGTTCGACCCGACCTACCGGCCGGGCGACAACCTCTTCACCAACAGCGCGATCTCCTACGATCCCGACACCGGCAAGATGAACTGGTACTTCCAGTTCACGCCCGGCGACATGTGGGACTACGACGAGGTCGGCACCCACATCCTGATCAACGGCAACATCGCCGGGCAGCCGCGCAAGCTGATCACCCACTCGGCGCGCAACGGCTTCGTCTACACGATGGAGCGCGCCAACGGTCAGACCGTGATGGCCAAGCCCTACATGGAGGTCAACTGGACCAAGGGCATCGACCAGAAGACCGGCAAGCCGATCGACTACGATCCGACGAAGGACATCCAGACCTATGCCGGCGTCGCCAACATGACGCCGAGCTCGCCGACCAAGAAGGTGTGCCCCGGCCACGCCGGCGGCAACAATTTCTGGCCGTCGACCTACAGCGCGAAGACCGGATTGCTCTACATCCCGACGCTGACCAATTGCGAGGACATGTCGATCGACACCAACAAGCACAGCAAGGCTGCGGGCTGGAACGGCGGCAGCTTCAAGACCGCCGAACGCTACGAGAGCAATCTCACCGCGATCGATCCGCTCACCGGCGACATCAAGAAGACCGTCCATCTGCGCTACCCGAACTACTCGGGCGCGCTGTCGACCGGCGGCGGCCTCGTCTTCAACGCGCTGCTCGACGGCACCATCTCGGCCTATGACGACGGCACCCTCGACGAGCTGTGGAAGTTCAACGCCGGCTCCGGCTTCAATGCGCCGATGATGACCTTCGAGTTCAACGGCAAGCAATACATCGCCATCGCCTCGGGCGCGGGGCCGGCGGCGAAGTCGCGGCTCATCAACACGCCCGAGCTCAAGGAGCAGCGCAACGCGACGGTGCTCTACGTGTTCGGGCTGTGAGTTCGACCTAGGGTCCTGTCGCAGGCGCCTTTCCCTCCCCGTCTTCGGGGAGGGCAGGGTGGGGTTCTTACTACCCCTGCGCACCGAACGCGTCGCGCTTTGAAGCAAGACCCCACCCTGCCCTCCCCGAAGACGGGGAGGGAAATCGAAAACAAACGGGAGGAACGTAATGGTCCATCGCAATCATTTGGTCCGCGCACTGCTTGCCGGCAGCATGCTGGCGCCGGCATCGGTGTTCGCCGCCGACGTGACGCCGGAACGGCTCGCCAATCCGCGAGCCGCAGAACTGGCTGATGAACCACCGCACCTATGACGGCCAGCGTTTCTCGCCGCTCGACAAGATCAACAAGGGCAACATCAAGGGCCTCAAGCTCGCCTATGCGGTGCCGCTCGGCGGCGGCGCCGGCAACGAGTTCACCAACGCGACGCCGCTCGCCGAGGACGGCTTCCTCTACGTCACCGATTCCTGGAACGTCCTCTACAAGATCGACGTGCGCTCCGGCGACGTCGGCCGCATCGTCTGGCGCATGGACCCCAAGCAGGATCGCCAGATGCGCACCCGCGGCGCGGCGCTGTGGGGCAATCTCGTCATCACCGGCGCCGGCGGTTTCGGCAACGCGCCGCGCATCTCGCGACCGACAAGGAAACCGGCAAGGTCGTCTGGGAATCCTCGTTCCAGGACACGCCCGACGTGACCTTCACGGCGGCACCGCTCGCCATCAAGGACAAGATCATCGTCGGCGCCGCCAATGGCGACCAGGGCGTGCGCGACTGGATCGCCGGGCTCGACGCCGCGACCGGCAAGCGGCTGTGGCTGAACTACACCGTTCCGGCGCCCGGCGAACCCGGCAGCGAGACCTGGAAGGACAAGAACAACGCCTGGCAGACCGGCGGCGGCGCCGTGTGGGTCACCGGCTCCTACGATCCCGCGACCAACCAGACGATCTGGGGCACCGGCAATCCGGTGCCGATGTTCGATCCGACCTACCGGCCGGGCGACAACCTCTTCACCAACAGCGCGATCTCCTACGATCCCGACACCGGCAAGATGAACTGGTATTTCCAGTACACCCCCGGCGACATGTGGGACTACGACGAGGTCGGCACCCACATCCTGATCGACGGACAGGTCGGCGGGCAGGCGCGCAAGCTGATCACCCATTCGGCGCGCAACGGCTTCCTCTACACCATGGAGCGCGCCAACGGCGCGATGGTGCTCGCCAAGCCCTATGTCGAGGTCAACTGGACGAAGGGCATCGACCAGAAGACCGGCAAGCCGCTCGACTACGATCCGACAAAGGACATCCAGACCTATGCCGGCGTCGGCAACCTGACGCCGGGCGCGCCGCTCAAGAAGGTCTGTCCGTCCCAGGCCGGCGGCAACAACTACTGGCCGTCGTCCTACAGCCCGAAGACCAAGCTCATCTACATTCCCGCGCTGACGACCTGCGTGACCGTCACCGTCGACCGCGAGAAGCACAACAAGCAAAAAGGCTGGAACGGCGGCTTGAGCCAGACCACCGAGCGCTGGGAGAGCAGCCTGACCGCCGCCGATCCGCTGACCGGCGAGGTCAAGAAGATCGGTGACGCAGAAATACCCGAACTATGCCGGCACGCTCGCGACCGCCGGCGGCCTCGTGTTCAACGCATTGCTCGACGGCACCGTGCTCGGCCTATGACGACACCACCCTCGACGAGCTGTGGAAGATCAACGTCGGCTCCGGCTTCTCCGCGCCGCCGATGACCTTCGAGGTCGACGGCAAGCAGTACGTCGCCATCGTGTCGGGGCCGAGCCCGGTCTCACGCAGCCGGCTCGCCAACACGCCCGAGCTCAAGGAGCAGCGCAACGCGCTCGTGCTCTACGTGTTCGGGCTGTGAGTGCACTCTCCCTCCCCCTGAAAAGGGGGAGGGAGGTTGGGGTCACGCTGATGATCATGTAGCACGTGGGCACGGCGCTCCGCGCCTTTGCCCACCCTACGAATAGACTTGAAGCAAGACCCCACCCTGCCCTCCCCGAAGACGGGGAGGGAATAAGAAACGATCGGGAGGACATCCAATGACACGACACGTAAATCTTCACTCCGCGCCGCGCTGCTTGCCGGCAGCGTGCTCGCCGTCGCGCCGGCGCTCGCCGCCGAGGTGACGCCGGAGCGCCTGCTCAATCCGGACAAGGAGCCGCAGAACTGGCTGATGAACCATCGCAGCTATGACGGCCAGCGGTTCTCTCCCCTCGCCCGCATCAACAAGGACAACGTCAAGGGTCTCAAGCTCGTCTATGCGGTGCCGCTCTCCGGCAGCCATGGCAGCGAGTTCCTCGAGGCGACGCCGCTCGCCGAGGACGGCTTTCTCTACATCACCGATGCCTGGGGCGTGCTCTACAAGATCGACGCCACGTCCGGCAACATGGGCCGCGTCGTGTGGCAGATGGATCCCAAGCAGGAGCGCGCGGTGGCGAACCGCGGCGCCGCGCTGTGGGGCAATTTCGTGATCTCGCCCGCGAGCACGCCGGCGCGCATCATCGCGACCGACAAGATCACCGGCAAGGTGGCGTGGGAGACCAACGTCTCGGATGCCGAGAAGATCACCGTCACCGGCGCGCCGCTCCCGATCAAGGACAAGATCGTGTTCGGCGCCTCCGGCGGCGACAGCGGCGCGCGCGACTGGATGGCGGCGCTCGATGCCGCGACCGGCAAGCTGCTGTGGCGCAAGTACACCATTCCGGCGCCGGGCGAGCCGGGCTCGGAAACCTGGAAGGACAAGACCAACGCCTGGCAGACCGGCGGCGGCGCGGTGTGGGTCACCGGCTCCTACGATCCCGACACCAACCAGACGCTGTGGGGCGTCGGCAACCCGGTGCCGATGATGGATGCGCGGGCGCGGCCCGGCGACAATCTCTTCACCAACAGCGTGGTCTCCTGGGATCCCGACAGCGGCAAGATGAACTGGTACTTCCAGTACACGCCGGGCGACATGTGGGACTTCGACGAGGTCGGCACTCACATCCTGTTCGAGCGCACCGTCAACGGCGAGCGGCGCAAGCTCGTCACCCACTCGGCGCGCAACGGCTTCCTCTACACCATGGAGCGCGCCAGCGGCGCCATGGTCGGCGCCAAGCCCTATGTCGAGGAAGTGAACTGGACGAAGGGCATCGACCAGAAGACCGGCAAGCCGCTCGATTACGATCCCGAACAAGGACGTGCAGACCTATTCGGGGCTCGCCGATCCGACGTCGGCCGAGCCGATCAAGAAGGTGTGCCCGACCCGCGTCGGCGGCAACAACTACTTCCCGTCGTCCTACAGCCCGAAGACGCAGATGGTCTACATCCCGGCGTTGACCGCCTGCGAATGGGTGACCAACGACAAGACCATCGGCGCGAAGCGGAGCGAGGGATGGTACGTGCGCAGCGGCGGCGGCTACAAGGTCGACAGCCGCTATGAGAGCACGCTCACCGCGGTCGATCCGGTGACGCAGGAGATCAAGAAGAAGGTGCGCCTCCCCTACCCCAACTACTCCGGCGCGCTCTCGACCGCCGGCGGCATCGTCGTCATCGCGCTGATGGACGGCACGGTGGCGGCCTACGACGACTCGACGCTCGACGAGCTGTGGAAGATCAACCTCGGCTCCGGCTTCGGCGCACCGCCGATGAGCTTCGAGGTCAACGGCAAGCAGTACATCGCGATCGCGTCGGGACCGAGCCCGACGTCGCGCACGAAGCTCCTCGCGACGCCCGAGCTCAAGGACCAGCACAGCGCGACCGTGCTCTACGTGTTCGGGTTGTAACCGGGCCAAGGAAGCTCGTCATTCCGGGGCGCGCGAAAGCGCGAACCCGGAATCGAGTTTTCTTGCGTAAGAGTCTGGATTCCGGGTTCCGCCTGCGGCGGCCCCGGAATGACGACTTCACCTTGCGCTCGCCTATGACGGGTCGCGAAACGTGGCGTCACTTCGCCGGCTGCGCGGCTTTCCACTTGGCCGACAGCGCGGCGCGCGGCACTTCCTCGCCGCGCAGATAGACCTGCGCGATCTTCCGCGTGTTGGCGATGTTGTCGAGCGGATTGGCATCGAGCACGATGAAATCGGCGCTCTTGCCCGGCCCGACCATGCCGAGATCGTCGAGGTGGAGGATTTCGGCCGCGGTGTGGGTGCCGAGCACGATCGCCTGCATCGGCGTGAGCCCCGCCTTGGTCACCAAGAGCTCGAGCTCGACATGGGAGCCGAGGCCGAAGAACTGGCCGCCGGTCACGCCGCCGGTGTCGGTGCCGAGCCCGAGCCGTACGCCGGCGGCATAGAGCTTCGCGGTGTTGCGCAGGTTGGTCGCACCGAGCGCGCGGCCGCGGGCGACCGCCTTCGGATCGGCCTTCGGGTCGGGCGAGAGCTGCTCGCCGAGCTGCGCGATGTCTTCGGCCGAAAAGGCCTGGCGCAGCGCCGGGTCGTCGACCCAGGCGGGCTTCTCGGTGTAGAGCGCGCGCCGCTCGCCCCACAGCGTCTCGACGAAGAACACGTCGGGGCGTTGCTTGAGTAATCCGATGAGCTCGTCGTCGACGTCCTTGTCGCGCACCATGTGGGCGAAGCCGTCGATGCCGGAGCGCACGAGGTCCTTGACGTCGTCCAGCGCGAACACGTGCGCCATCACCCGCAGATTGTGCTTGTGCGCCTCGTCGATGATCGCGCGGTAGAGGGCGGGGGTGAGCTTCGGCACCGTGCCGTTGCGGTCGTCGACCCAGATCTTGACCAGGTCGGGCTTGTGGGCGGCGAGCTCGCGCACGTCGCGGCGCGCCTCCTCCTCGGTGGTGACGCCATAGGCGCTGTCGCGCATCGCGCCGCCGGGGCCGGCATTGGGCATGCCGAAGCCGCTGCCGGTGGTGAGATAGCGCGTCGAGGAATGCGCCGCGGCGCGGACCTGATACGGCAGGTCGCCGCGCCCGGTGCCGGTCTCGAGGATCGCCGCGATGCCGTAGAAGGCGTAGCGGTCGAGCATGTCGGTGAGGTTTTCGCGCGTGTAGTTGTCGGCGGAGAAGCTCGTGCCCTTGCGGTAGCCCATGTGGACGTGGTCGTCGACCAGCGCCGGCATCACCGTCTTGCCGGAGAGGTCGACCCGCGTCGCGCCGGGCGGCGGCGGCAGCTGGCCGCGCCGTCCGACCCCGACGAACCGGTCATTGGCGACGATGAAGGCCGAGTCCTCGATCACGACGCCGTCGCCGGTGAGAAGCCGCGCGCCTTCGTAGATCGTCACGCGCGGGGTCTGCGGCGTGCGACGAGGAGGCAGCGAGCGTCGCCAGCGATGCGGCGACGATGGCGGCGAACAAGCTCCAACGACTGTGGCGCATGGACTTCTCCTGCAAAAACGATTTGGCGGCGTAGCGCTGCTTCTCCCTCTCCCCGCGTGCGGGGAGAGGGTCGGGGTGAGGGGGCGGTTTCGCGAGTTCTGAGCGTACCCTCATGAGCTCAGACTCGTGAAGCCGCCCCCTCACCCTCCCTCGCTTCGCTCGGTCGACCTCTCCCCGCACGCGGGGAGAGGTTCGCTTCTCTCCTACTTCAACACGTCGCTCGCTTCGGCGGCGGCGATCAGCGCCTTCTCGTCGGCCGGCAGCAGGAAACCCGCGGCGACGGCCTTGGCGGCAGCCGACGTCACGGCGGCGACGTAGCCGGCATGGCTGCCGTAGCGCTCCTCGAGCGAGGGGCGCGGGTCCTCGTTGGCAACGCGCTCCGCCTTGGTCTTGGCGAAGGGAACCATGCCGCCGGCGAAGTTGCACTCCTTGCCCTTGTAGAAGCCCGCCGCGGTGATGTTCCAGCCGAGATACGTGCCGAGCGGCGCGTCGCGCAGCACCACCGGCACGCCGCCGATCTCGTTGCCGTCGGCATCGACGCGCGGCACCTTCAACGCGACCACGCGCTTGATGCGCGGCGGCACGTTGGTTGCGATGCCGGAGCCGTCGATCGGATCGAAGCCCGGACCGAAATCGTAGTCGATCGCCGGATTGATGAGGCCGGTCGGCGCATGCGCCGGCAGGCCCGGAATCGCCGGGAAGCCCATCGCATCGGCCGTCGCATCGACGAGTTCGCCGGCCTTCAGTGTCGGATAGCGGCTCGGCGGCGGCGCGGTGTCCTTCATCACCCAGTTGCGGAAATGCAGGCGCAGCGCATTCACCGTCTGGGTGTGCGGCACCGGATTGTTGGGCAGCATGCCGGTGCCCCATTCGATGCCGGGACAGGCCGGCGGCGCCTCGGGCGCAGTGGCAAAGCCGCCGCGGCCGCCGCCGTGCTGCGTCGACGGAATGTAGTAGCGCCGCACGTTGTCCGGCAGCGGCAGGTCGGTGTCGGCCGTGAGCCCGATCCATTCCGGCGACAGCTTGAGGCCCCAGACCTCGGCGGCGCCGAAGTGCTCGATGATCTTCGGGCAGGTGTTGGTCGCATTGCAGCGGTCGAGGATGCCGGCCGACGGCAGGCCGCGGACCGGATCGGGCGCGTCGCCCCACCATTGCGGACCTTCGTTGCCGGGCTCGTAGAGCCGCGACACGCCGTCGGGCATGGCGAAGCGGATGTTGAGCGCGATGCGGCGGCCGGCGATGATCGGCCACGCGCCGTCATAGAGCTTGCGGCCGGCCTCGTCCTGGTTGAAGCCGAAATGCAGGAAGCCGCGGACGAAGTTGCCGGATTGCGAGATGCCGCGGGTGATCGCCCAGTTGACGCCGCCGGCGACCGGATTGGGCGTGCCGGCATCGTCCGCCTTCGCATATTTGAAGAACGAGCCGACGTCGCGGAAGGCGGCGAAGCCGATGCCGAGCACCGGCGGGTCCTTCGCGGTGAACACGACCTGGTAGAGCAGGTTCGGATCGAAGCCGTTCTTCAGGCAGATCTGCGTCGGATCGGGCGTGCCCGGGAACGGATGGTCGGCGTCGCACTTGGCGAATGCCCAGTCTCCCGGCGCGATCTCCGCCGTCGCGCCGATCTGGCCGTCGATCGTCTCGGAGGCGTGCGTCGTGAGGCTCGCGTCCTTGGTGTCGAGGCTCGCCGGCTTGTAGGGCATCGGGTTCGAGTAGACGTTCATCGGGTGCGAAGCCTTGCCCGACGCATTGGTGATGCGCGCCATCACCTGGCCGGTGATCGCCGAGCCGTCGGGATTCTTCGCGACGGGAACGACGACATAATCGTTGCCCGGCCCGGGCACCGTGCGGCCGGCGGCATCGCCCTGCCAGCCGCTGGAGAGCCCGATGTCGCCGGTCGCGCGCTCCGCCGGCACGATGGTGAGGCGGCCGCCGCGGTTCGGCACGTCGTGCCACATCAGGTGGCTCGCCTTCGACATGTCGACCGGCTTCACGAGCTGGAAGGTCGCGGTGTACTCGACCATGCCCTTGGCATTGCGCGGCGCGAGCTTGATGTCCTGGATCAGCGCGTTCTTCGGATCGTTGGGATCGAGCTCACCAAAGGCGCGGCCGGCGATCGTCTCGTATTGCCCCGCGGCGCCGAAGCTCGCGCCGTCGAAGGCGGGCGACACCTTGTTCTCGATCACGATCTTCGTCACCCGCGCCTCGGCGCCGGACACCAAGGCCGCGACCCCGACGGTCGCAACACCAATTGCAGGGCCGAGCGAGCGGCGCCGTTTCCGTGATCCCGTCATGAGTCCCTCCCGAATGATGTTTGAAGGAAGTATGGAAAACCGCTCCGGGGCCTTGCGATAGTACCCCTGACCTCATCCTGAGGAGCCCGCGAAGCGGGCGTCTCGAAGGATGGCCACATACGCCGCGGCATGCCGCCGTCCTTCGAGACGCGTCCTGCGGACGCTCCTCAGCGACGAGGGCCCAAAGGATGCTCCGGCCCTCGCGGGGCATGTGACTCGCGGTAACGCAGCGCCGACGTTCATCGTCCCGCTCACACGTTGAGCCAGTCGAGCGTCTTCTCGTTCTCGATGCTCTGGATGCGGTCGAACAACGGCTCGACGCGGGCGGGATCGAGCCGCTTCGTCAGCATCATGAACTTCTCCTTGAGCTCGGCCCGCGCCAGCGGGCGCTCCGGCGTGCCCTTGAAGCTCGTCACCGTGCGCGAGAACTCGCGTCCGTCCTTGAGCCGCACCGTGACCGCCGCCGTGAGATTGCGGCGGTCCTGTCCGGGGACGATCGGCATCTTGATGCGCGAGGACATGTCGAGGATGGCGCGGTCCTGCACCGCGCTGTCGTCGAACGAGCGCGGGTCGACCGGATCGCGATAGAGCGCGAGCGCGACGCTGAACGGGATGCTGTACTGGGCGAGCATCTTGTCCGGCGGCGCCGGGATGTTGTTGGTCTTCGCCATGCGCGCGCTGCCGGCGATGTCGATCGAAGCGACGTCGGCGGCGGTGAACTTGTGCTCGGATCGCAGATCGAGGATCGCCTCCACCGGATTGTGCGCGGTGATGTGGCAGGCATAGCGCTTGATCATGATGTCGAGGGTGAAATAGGTCTTGCCGAGATCGTGCGTCAGCTCGGCGACGTCCCAGTCGTTGCAGAACACGCGCAGGAAGCCGGCTTCGCCTTCGAGCACGCTGGTCGGGCCGGTGAAGCCCTCGGCCGCGAGGCTCGCGGCGAGAATTCCGCTTTCGGCGGCGCGCCCCATGTGCAGGCGCTTCACCATCGCGCCGTTGCCGGCATGGGCGAACTCGAGCAGGCCCGCCGAGCACGAGCCGGCGACGCCGAGCGCATTCGCCATCTTCACCGCGTCGAGGTTCAAGAGCCGCCCGACCGCCGTCGCGGCGGCGAACGGCCCGGTGGTGCCGGGCGCATGAAAGCCACGCGCTTCGTTCGAATGCTTGGTGGCGTGACCGATCCGCAGCGCGGCCTCGGTGCCGGCGACGAAGCTCGTCAGGAGTTCGCGGCCGGACAGCCCGCGATCCTGGGCGACGGCCAGCGCCGCCGTGAAAATGGTCGCGCCGGGATGCACGCCGGAATCGGGCTTGGTCAGGTTGTCGAGCTCGAAGGCATGGGTCATGGCGCCGTTCGACAGCGCCGCGGCACCGGGATGCACGGGCGCGCCGCCGGTGCCGAGGATGTAGCTCTTGCCGGCCGGGCTGTTCTGCCGCGCATAGGCGATGATCATCTGGCTCCACGGCAGCTCGGCGCCGAAGATGATCGCCGCCACCGTATCGGCCATGGTGTCCTTGGCGCGCTGCACCACCGCCGGGGGCAGGTCCTCGTACTTCAGCCCGGCGGCATAGGCGGCGAGCTTTTCGGTCTCGTGATTGGTCTCGTGGTGCGCCTGCGACGCCTCCTGGGCGCTCGCGACACCGGCGCCGATGGTCGCTGCCGTCCCGCCGATCAGGGCCGGGGCAAGCGAGGGAGCAAGCGGCGCGGAGCCCGCGACCGTCGCCATCTGCTTGAGAAAGGTGCGGCGGCCCAAACCTTCGTGCTCTGTCATTCAGTCCTCCCAAGGCGCGTCTCTGCGACCGACTTTGGGAGCAGTGTAGCCGGGATTTCTGCGCCGCTCCATCCGGGTAACTCCCCCTCCCCGCCCGCGCTATCGGGCCGCACGTCGGAGGCAGCCAGCACCTCTTCCGGCGCGCGGGGACAGGGCGCGGCCGGCGTGCGCCGCTACACGATCCGCCGGGACGGACGATCCGGCGTCCTCAGTTTCGCGCCTTGGCCCGGAAAACGATGGGAAGCGTAAAGCTCAGCCCGGAATCCGCGATGCGCGGCGGCGGCGCCGGCACCGGATCGGCGCGTCGCATCATGGCGAGCGCCGCGTCGTCGAAGGACCGGTCACCCGAACTGCGAACGACGTTGACGGAAAGGACACGACCGGCGCGATCCAGCACGAAGCCCAGCACGATCTCGACGTTCTGGCTTGCGCGATCGTTCGGATAGCGCTTGTGCCTGTCGAGATGCGCGGCAAGTTCCCTCTGCCAGGTCAGGCGTTCCCGTCGCGTGCTTTCGCCGGGCCCGATGGCGGGCGCCAGCGACCGCGGCCCTTCCGGGGCGCTTTCAGTGGTGGGCGCCGTCGTGGCTTCCGACTCGACCGATTCCACCGACGGGATCGCCTGGGCGGTGTTGATCTTGGGGTCGTCGTCGTTCGGCTTCTTGACGTCGTTCGGCGTGACGAGCCGGTCGGGATCATCGGTTTCCGTAGGCACCGCCTTCGGCAGGTCGGTTTGTTCGACGACGACTTTCTGTTCGACGACGGCGGGCGATGCGATGGAGGCATCCGCTTCCGGCCCCGGCGGCAGATCGATGTGCTCGATCGGCGGCGAGGTCCATTCGACGCCGATCTCGATGGCCACGGCACCGGTCACGTCCTCAACCTCGTCCGGAGCCATGATCCCGAGCGCGAGCGCAACGCAGCCGGCATGGATCGCGATGGCCCCGATTGCGGCCAAGCCCCAACCCGCTCTGGAAATGCCTTTCAGGTACTCGACATCCGACATCACGCGACACTCGTTCGTCTGACTCAGGGTTGCGCGTTCGCCGGCGGCGGCGTCTTTTCAGGAACACCCTCGAGCGCGACGAGCGCAACCTTCAAGTAGCCGCCGCTTCTGAGAATCTCGAGCACGTCCATCAACTCGCCGTAAGGCACGGTGCGGTCCGCGCGCAGGAAGATGCGGCGGTCCTTGTCGGGATCGCCCATGCCGTCGAGCGTGTGAACGAGATCGACCCGCTTTATCGGGGTTTCGCCCACCGCCACCGCAAGGTCGGCCGCTATCGTGACGTAGAGCGGCTTGTCCGGCTTCTTTTGCGGGACGGCCGTCGAGGACGGCAGATCGACCGGAAGATCGACCGTCGAGAGCGGCGCCGCCACCATGAAGATGATCAGGAGCACCAGCATCACGTCGATGAACGGCGTGACGTTGATGTCGTGCACCTCGGGAAAATCGTCGTCCAGAGGATCGATATCGAGCCGGTCGGAGCCGCCGCCGATGGAGCCGCCCATGGGTCACTCTGCCCCGAGGCCGGGCGCGCTCGCCTGGCCCCGCTCCAACTCACGCGACAGCATCCGGATGACGGTGCTGGACGCGCGAGCGACGAGCTCGAGATAGACTTTCGTCGCGCGCGCGAAGTGGTTGTAGATGATCACCGCCGGTATCGCGGCGGCGAGCCCGATGGCTGTCGCCAGCAGCGCCTCGGCGATCCCGGGCGCGACCACGGCGAGATTCGTGGTTTGCGCTTTCGAGATTCCGATGAAGCTGTTCATGATGCCCCACACCGTGCCGAACAGGCCGACGAACGGCGCCGTAGAACCGATGGTGGCGAGGAGACCCATTCCGTTCCTCGCCACGCGTCCCTCGGAACGCACGACATCCGCCAGGCGGGATGCGGCGCGGGCCTGCACGCCACCGGCCTGCGTCTCGGCCGAGACGCGCACCTCGTCGACCACGGCCGAAACCAGGGTCGACAAGACATTCTTGCCCCCGCCCGCCGCCGATTGCGCCTCAGTCAACGTGGCGGCGGCGGTGAGCCGCGGAGCCGCTTGCGCAAGCGCCGCTCCGCCCACGTCAACTGCACGGACTTTGCCAAAAACACCGTCCAGGTAACCAACGACGCAAACACAAGGCTCAAGATCACCGCCTTCACCAGCGGATCGGCCGCCACGAACATCGACCAGGGCGACAACTCCCGCGGATTCATCGCTTTAGAACTTGGCGGTGGCCGACACGCGGAAGGTGCGCCCCGCGCCGGGTGAAATATTGTTGTTGCCGTCTGCCGATGCCCAATATCCCCTATCGAACAGGTTCTCGACGTTGAATTGGGCTCGCCACGTCTCGTTTATGGTGAGGAAGAGCCCCGCATCGAAACGCCAGAAGCCCGGCAGTTTCACGGAATCGTCCGATGACGCGAACGAGTCCGAGAAGTAGATGACGCCGAGCGCCGCGCCCCAGAACGGGTTGATCTGATATTTGTTCCAGTACGAAAACTGGTTGAACGGAACGAGCTGTATTCGGTTTCCGACGACGATCGTCGGCGAGGTCGCCCCGGTGACGCGCGCATCCGTGTACGCATAGCCCAGGGTCGACTGCCAAGCATCGGTCATGTAGCCGACGAGCGAGCTCTCGAAGCCGCGGATCTCGTTGCGGCCGGACAGAATGAAAAACCCGGGATGCGAGGGGTCGGGCAGCGGGACGTTCTTACGATCGAGATCGTAGGCCGCGGCGGTATAGAGAAGTCTCGGGTTGATGTTCCATTTGAAGCCGACCTCGTTGCTCTCGAATTCCTGCGGCGCGAGAATCACGTTGCCGTTGTTGAGCGCGCTGAATTGATCGCCCGACGCGGGCAGGTAGGACTTCATGTAGGTGTAGTACAGCGATACGTTGCTCCACGGCTTCAGAATCACACCGTATGACGGAGAAATGAAGCTGTTGTCCTGCACCCGCGGCGTGCCCGTGTTCATGTCGAGCGCCCACAAGTCGAAGTTCTCGAAGCGGGCGCCGGCGATCAACTGCAGCCAAGGCGCGACGTCGAGCGTGTCGCGCACATAGGCCGACGACAGGTTCGCCCGATACCTGCTGTTGCCGTCGGCCGTGGTGACGCCCGGCGAAAACGCACCGGGATACTGGTGCACGAAATAGATCGGCCCAAAGTAGGTCGGATTGAACGGATCGGCTATCGTCGTATTCGTTCCGTTGCGCGAAGATGCCCGTGTTACGCACGTCGATCCCGGCCTCGCGACCGATCTCGGATCCGAATGCGAAGGTGTGGAAAAACGGACCTGTGTACGTCTTGTAGATGAAGTCGGTCTGGTTGAAGACGTTCTGTCGATTGGTGGTGTGCTGATAGGCCGCGAGGTTGAACTTGGTGTCGTCCGGATACACTGCGCCCGAGAGGGGCCCGTTGCCGGGATAAACGTTTTGATAACTCCTCGTATAGTTCGCGTAGATGGTGCCGTTCTTGACGGTCAAGCCGTTCTGGAAGTCGTGGTCGATGATCGCCATCGTGGTCTGCACGTAGGCGCGCGCGAGATTGAGATCGGGACTGCCGTAGAACGTGGTCAGGTCGCCGCCCGGCGCGAACGGATGGGCGGGGCTGCCGCGCGTCGATGATGGCGGCACCGCACTGAGCGCCTGCGACGGATTACCGCGATCGGCCGTGCGCTCATCGTGGAAGTATTCGTAGCTGAACCTGACCTTGGTATTGTCGTCCGGAAGAAACGTGACCGTCGGATTGACGCCATACCGCCCGAGTTCGTTGTAGTCGCGAAACAAGCGGCTCTCTTCGTCCATGATGTTCAAGCGTACGGCGACGTTATCGTTGACCGCCTGGCCTGCATCCAAGGTGAAGCGCCGATCGCCGAACGAACCGGTCTGGAACGTCGCATCGTAGACCCTCGTGCCGTCCGCCTCCTTGAGCGTGCGGTTGAGAAGGCCGCCGCCGACACCGCGACCGAACGTCAACGCGCTCGGGCCCCGCAGGATTTCGACGCTCTGGGCGTTGTAGAGGTCCCGGAAGTACTGGACGTCGTCGCGGAAGCCGTTGACGAAGAAATTCGCGCTCGAGTCGACGCCGCGAATGATGAGCTCGTCGCGGTTGCCTTCGCCCTGATGGATCGCAACTCCCGGAACGTAGCGGGTGATGTCGGTGACGCCCAGAAGCGCCTGATCCTTGATGAAGTCCTTCGTCAGGACGCTGACCGACTGCGGTATGTTCACCAGCGGCGTGTTGACCTTCGTCGCCACCGAGGTGCTGTTCGAATAGACGCCGACCGTTCCGGTACGCGCAGCCTGCGATTGGGCTGCCCAAGGCCCGTTGGCCGCCGTCGTGGTGGTGGCGGGCGCGGTTCGCGGCGACCGCGCGGGCCGCGCCGCAGTGCGCGCCGTGTCGCGCCGCGGCGCCTGGCGTGCCGGAGCGGTCGTCGTCACCTGCTTGCTGGGCTGCGGAGCGGAAACGACGCGGCTTTCGATTCGGCTCGTCGACGCGCAGCGCCGGAAGCTGGGAATCGCCCTCTTTTGCGGCGCCCGGCTCACCGGCCTTCGTATTGCCCGGTTCTCCCGCAGGAGCTGTAGCTCGGCGGCTCCACATCCTGTGCCCACAGCTGTGACGGACTTGCAACAGCGAGCGCAAGGTAGCTGACCGACAACAACGCAGCCCTGGAACAACGCCGCGGCGATCGCTCGCGGCCGAAAACACTCGTCATGACATCACCCCCAAACGCGACGCTTACCCCAAGACGCCGCTCCCACTGTCATTTTTACTAGTTTGCAAGTGACTTCGCAAGGCAATAAATGCTTATTTAATTGTTTTCTAATTCCAGCCTCTAAAGTCAATAATAGTTCTAATTCCATATTGGATAGATTCTACATTTTGCTGACGGATATATTCGAAGATTGGAATTAGAATAATTACTGATCCAAAACAGGATTTATACTTTGCTTCGTCACGTTCGATGAGCACAACCGCCCATATGCCGGATGCCGGCGCCAACGTCCAGCCCTCGATGTAGACGAGCCTCGCACAACCAGGCCGACGCGCGGGCCTGCAAAGGCGAACTCATCGATTGCCGCGACGTCGCCGCGCCGCCACCAACGGCACGGCGCGCTGGCAGCGATGGCAATGCCGGCCGGCAAATCGGACCGGACAACATCTCTGAAACTTGCCGCTACGATTTCGTCGGAGGGGCTGCCGCACCAGGCGCCGGCGCGCATGTCGGCGTCGCTGATCACCATGCCGGACATCGGCTCGACCCAGGTCAGGTGACTGACCACCTTCTTCACCCCGGGCACGTTCTCGGCGAGCACCCGGATCGCCTCGCCCTGGGAGCCTTCGAGGATGGTGCCCCACAATTCGACGACACCGTCCTTGACGGTGGCGTCGATCAGCGCCACCGGCACCCACGGCTGCTTCTCGAACTCGGCGAGCAATTGCTTGCGGATCGCCGCGTCGCTCATCGCCGGCGCGGGGGCCTCGCGGCCGATCGCGGCGAGCGCGCGCATCAGATTGGCGCGGCTGACGATGCCGACGACCTGCGCGCCGCGCATCACCGGCAGCCGCTTGAC
Source organism: uncultured Alphaproteobacteria bacterium (assembly GCA_963793985.1). GTDB lineage: Bacteria > Pseudomonadota > Alphaproteobacteria > Rhizobiales > Xanthobacteraceae > JAJPKK01. The sequence goes on from CAWCCG010000001.1 coordinate 90,519, forward strand.
GCGGCGGTGCTCCATCTGGTGCACGACCTCGTCGAGCGGCGTGTCCTCGGCGATGGTGATCGGATGTCGCGGGTCATCACCTCGCCGACCTTGCGCGCATGGGTCTCGACATATTCCTCGGCGAGGCGGCCGGGACCTACCAGGAATTCGAGCCAGCGCGGTCGCTTGCGCGCCGTGCCGGTCTCGGCGCGGCGCAGGAAGTCGCCCTCCGTCACCATGCCGACGAGGGCGCCCGACGCATCGATCACCGGCAGGCCGCTGATGCGATTCTTGGTCATCAGGTCGATCGCCTCGAGCACGGTGGCATCGGGCGAGATCGTGATGACGCGTCCGGTCATGATGTCGCCGGCCTTCATGGGAGTCTCCTCATCGCGCACCGCGTCCGGCGGTCGCGGTCCGGCCATCCGGATCGTTGCGCCGATCGGGACGGCCGGTCAAGCCCGGCGAGCGACGGGCAGATGCGCGGCGCCGTCATCCGTGCACAGGCATGTGCATTCAGAACGAGCCGAAGGCCGATCCGAGCACGATCACCACGGCGAGCGCAATGAGCGCGCCGACGATGCCGACCATGACGATGTCGAAGTAGCTCTCCCGGTGGGTCGTCCCGCACACCGCGAGCAGCGTCACCACCGCGCCGTTGTGGGGAAGGCTGTCGAGCGTGCCCGACCCGATCACCGCGACGCGATGCAGCAGCGACGGATCGATCCCGTGCTCCGTCGCCAATGCGAGGTAGGTGCTGCCGAGCGAATCGAGCGCGATGGTGAGCCCGCCGGAGGCGGAGCCGGTGAGCGCCGCGAGCACATTGGTCGCCGCCGCAAGCGAAACCAGCGGCCCGCCGCCGATGCCGAGCACCCAGTCGCGCACCACCGCAAAGGCGGGCATCGCCGCGACCACCGCGCCGAAGCCGACGAGGCTCGCGACGCTGAGCGCCGGCAGCACCGAGGCGTTGGCGCCGGCGTCCATGGTGGCCCGCAACGACGGCAGCCGCGACCAGTTGATCGCGATCACCGTCACGATCGCGGCGGCGAGCGCGGTCACCACCGCCCACACGCCGCCGACCGCATGGAGCGACGTCCCGCCCCAGCGCTCCTCGGCGAGAAAGGACGCATCGAGGCGCGGCAGCACGAGGAACGACATCACGAGGTTGACGAGGACGACGACGATGAGCGGCAGCGCGGCGAGAGCCGCCGGCGGCGCGGTTGCGCCGTGCACGCCATGCGGAAGCTCCGCCGGATCGAACTCGCGCGCGGTGGTGGCGCGGTCGCGCAGCGCCTGGTCGTCGGTGATCTTGCCCATCTCGGCAGGATCGCCCGCGCCGAACGGCTCGCCGGCGCGCCGGGCCGCCGCCTCGGCGCGACCGAGCCACCACATGCCGAAGCCGAGCATCACCGCCGAGGCGATGATGCCGAGCCCGGGCGCGGCGAACGGCGTCGTGCCGAAGAACGGCATCGGGATCGCGTTCTGGATCGCCGGCGTGCCCGGCAGCGCCGACATCGTGAAGGTCGAGGTGCCGAGCGCGATCGCCGCCGGCATCAGCCGGCGCGGAATGGAGGCGGCGCGGAACAGGGCCTGCGCCATCGGCGCGAGCACGAAGAAGGCGACGAACAGGCTCACCCCGCCATAGGTGACGAGCGCGCCGGCGAGCACCACGGCGAGAATGGCGCGCCGTTCGCCGAGGCGGCGGGTCATCTCATTGGCGATCGCGGTCACCGAGCCGCTGTCGTCCATCAGCTTGCCGAACAGCGCGCCGAGCAGGAACAGCGGAAAGAATTGCGCGAGGAAATTCGCGGTGCCGCTCATGAAAGTCTGGGTCCAATGGGCGAGCAGCGGCTCGCCGGCGAACAGCGCCGCGAGAAGCGCCGCCGCCGGCGCCAGCAGCAGCACGCTCCAGCCGCGGAACGCCAGCGCCAGCAGCAGCAGAAGGCCGAGCGCGATGCCGAGAAGGCCCACGATGTCAGATGCCCACGAGCAGCGCGTCGAGGTCCATGGAGGAACCGCAACCGAGATCCGCACCGTGTGTGGAGAGGAACTCTTCGGCGGCCTTTCGCCCCTCGTCGCGCAGCATCGTGAGAAATTGCCACTCGGCATTGAGCTTCGAGGAATAGCCGAGGTCGCTCATCACTTTGTTGGGCACCATGTGGATGCGCATCTGGGCCCATTTCGCGCCTTCGCTGTCGCCCGGCGCCGCCACCTGCCGCAGTAGCGCGATCATGCGCAGTTCCTTGACCAGCACCGCGTTGAACGACACCTCGTTGAGGCGATCGAGGATGTCGCGGGCCGAACGCGGCACGCCCGGCCGCTCCACCGGATTGATCGGAACGAGGATCGTGTCGCTTGCTGAGCATTCGCGCACCAGCGGCGTCATGGTCGGATTGCCCGAATAGCCGCCGTCCCAGTAGTACTCGCCGTCGATCTCGACCGCCTGGAACATGGTGGGCAGGCAGGCCGAGGCGAGCAGCACGTCGGGCGTCAGCTCGGCGTTGCGGAACACCCGGCCGCGGCCGGTGCGCACATTGGTCGCGGTGACGAACAGCTTGATCGGGCTCTTCGGCAAACGCTCGAAATCGATCGTGCCGGCGAGGACGTCGCTAAGCGGGTTGGTCCCGAGCGGGTTGAGATCGTAGGGCGAGAACAGCCTCGACATCATGTCCATGGCGATGAAGGTCGGCGACTGGTCGAGCGTCCAGCGGCCGAGCAGGACGTCGAGCGGGCCGCGCCGGAGCGGGCTGAACCGCGCCGCATGCGACACGCTCTCCCAGAAGGCGGCGAGCGCCGCGCGTGCCCCTTGCGCACCGCCATCGGTGTAGCCGTCGGCAAGCGCGGCGGCGTTCATGGCCCCGGCCGACGTGCCGGAGATGCCGTCGATCTTGAGGTGCGGCTCCTCCAGCAGCCGGTCGAGCACGCCCCAGGTGAAGGCGCCGTGGGAGCCTCCGCCCTGCAGGGCGAGGTCGACGGAGACATCGGCGGTGATTTTCGGCGTGGCAGGTGTGGTGGCGTTGGGCATCGCATACTCCGCACGTTGTGCTGCCGACCCTGTTGGCCCGCGTTGCCTTCTAGCTGACCACCCTCTATCACAGCCGCATGACCTTTGGAGGCGATGGCCTCAGACCGTGCCCATGAACGCGCCCGTCGAACCCGCCGACACGAGAAGGAACTGCGGGATCCGGACAGCCGTTGTTCTGTGCACGGCCGTCGTCGTTCTCACCGCGCTCTATTTCACCGGCACGATATTCGCGCCGCTCGCCTTCGCGATGCTGATCATCGCCGAAGGCCACCAAATGACTGTCATTGCCCGGCTTGACCGGGCAAGCGTCGAGCCTCGTAGGGTGGGCAAAGCGAAGCGTGCCCACGTCTGAGCCAGCCACTTGCGCTGTGCTCGAGGCCTGCACCCCGCGTGGGCACGGCGCTGCGCGCCTTTGCCCACCCTACGCGCGCGATGCGAGTCCGGTGGTTACTGGATCGCCCGGTCGAGCCTGGTCGAGCCGGGCGATGACAGGAACGTAGGTCGAGGCGTCATTTCGGATCACTCCGGATCGGCCTGCTCCGGATCGGCCTGCATGACCGCGGAGTCGTCGTGCACCCGACGTCCGCGCACCGGGACACGCTCCGGCTCGAGCAGCTTGAGCTTGCCGTCGGGGCTGACCGAGAGAGTGTGGATGTAGAAATAGGTGTCCTCGTCGTCGGTCGCTTCCATCACCGGCGACGGCGCGGAGACGATGAGCAGGCCGCCGCATTCGCCGATCCAGTCGATGTGGCGGTGGCCGTGCATGACCACCGCATTGTCGGAGAGGCCCTGCAGGCGCCGCACGAACCAGCTGCCGTTGATGAGCGCGGTGCCGATGCGCACCGACAGCGCTTTCGCCGGCTTCGGATATTCGACGACGTGGTGATGGAGCGCGATGATCCAGCAGGCGCGCGGATATTGCGCGACGGCGATATCGAGGCCCTTGGCCTGCTCGTAGGACACCATGCCGAGCGCATTGGTGAAGGAGAAATGCGTGTCGGCATTCGAGTTCAGGATGATGATGCCGAGCCCGTCCTCGGTGTCGGGCGGCAGCACCATCGGGAACACCGTCGCCCACAGATTGGCGAGGCGCCACGAAAGGCGGAACGAGCCTTTGTCGGCGAAGCGCTCGATCTCGGCGCGGTAGGGCTCGATCGCCTGCCCCAGCGTGCCGCCGATGCGGCCCGACGCGGGGTCGACGACCAGGGCGCGGGAGCCCTGCAGCGCGGTGAGCGCGGAGACGCTGCGCAGCTGGCGCAACCGCTTGGTCGGACTCGTCGGCAGGTCCATCCGTGCCGGGTTGGCGCGGTCGACCACGTTGACGTCGTGGTTGCCGGGGAGCCCGACCAGCAGCGGGGTAAGCTTGGGATAGAGCGCGAGCGCATCGAACAGCTCGGCCCACTCCGCCGACACGCCGGCGTCGGTCATGTCTCCGGAGAGCAGGATGAGGTCGAGCGGCTCGCTCGCGTGAATCTCGTCGAGCCGCGCCAGCACCTGATGCAGGCGCCCGTTCCCGCGCGGGCCGGAGCGCCCGCACTCGATCCGGAAGCCGTAACGTTCGCCGACGGTGTGGAGGTCGGAGAGATGCGCGACGCGCCAGGTCCGGCCGCCGCGCGGCGGCGTATCGAACGAGCGCAGGTCGCGGGCCTGCGCCATCGTCGCGTCGGCGAGGCCCCACACCAGCGCGGCGAGACCGAAATAGGTCGAGACGATCACGACCGCATTGGCGAGCGCAATTTCGATCAGGAGGCGCAGCGGAGGCAGGTCGGCGAAGCTGACGGCCCAGCGGGTATGCGACCAGCGCGAGCGCGACGATGCCGAACGAGACCGCGCTGAACAGGATGCCCGACATGGCGGCGCTGGCGGCACGGACCGAGGCCCGCCCCGCCGCGCTCACGCTTTGCGGCAGCAATTGCTCGACGATCTGCCTGAAGCCTTCGCGTCCGACGATGTAGAAGGGTTGGACGCCCAGCGCATTGAGCGACCAGAAGCTCGCCTCGAAGAGCCGGAGCAGCGGACGCCCGCCGAACCAGGCGAAGCTGACGAGGATCGCGAGGACGACGATGGGCGAAATGCCCGTCAGGATGTAGGACACCCGCGACGTCGTCGCGTTGAACCATATCGACACCAGGATGGGTGCGAGGCCCGAGCGCCACTCCGGGCAGCCCGATGAGCAGCACCCACGCGACCGCGAGCTTCGGGAAGCTGATCTCGGCGAGCAGGCTGCCGGCGAGCGAGAACAGCGATCGCTGCTTCGTGCTCGAAGCGTCGTCCTCGATATCGCCGTCGCGCGGATCGATGATCGGCTTCATGACACGGGACGCTCAATCGCTGCCCGGATGCGGACCGCCATGCGCGACGATCGCCCGCATTCGGACCTGTGACCACGGTCGAATGACATGGAAGGCGAATACACGAAGTTCGTCCGCGAATACAGCGGCCGCGGCGCGCCCATCCGTTCGGCGGCCGATCCGGCCCGATAGACTTAGCAGCACCACCGTCTTACAAGATGCCGCGAGGCCTCGACGAATCTCGTTTTCTCACGAGGGAGCGACCCATGCGCTGGTTCCACATCATCGTGGTCGTGTTGTTCGCGCTCGCCATCGCCATTTTTGCCTTTCAGAATCTCCAGACGGTCACGCTGGCATTTCTGGGCTTCAGCATCGGCGCACCGCTCGCGATCCTGATCGTGATCGTCTACCTGCTGGGCATGGTGACCGGCGGCAGCCTGTTCGCGCTGCTGCGCCGCTCGATCGCGGGATCGCGGTTTACGGGGTGAGCGGGCGCACCGCCTGCGTGGCACGAGGGTGGGCAAATCCGCCTCATCGAGCGCCGTGGCGCGCGCTGAAATGGCCGCAAGTCGACCGTGCGTCCGAAGCGTCCTCGATCGGCTATGCCGACGCACCAAAGCGCGACGTGGGCACGCTTCGCTTTGCCCACTGCTACTCGGTGTAACGCGGCCGCTACTTCGTCGGGTCGAGCGAGGCGACGTAGGCCGAGATGGCGATGACGTCGTCGGGCGTGAGCTTGTCGACCACCGCCTTCATCAGCGCGGATGAGGGGCCGCCGCGGTCGCCGGTCTGGAAGTAATAGATCTGGCGGGCGATGTTGCCGGGCGAGCGGCCGGCGAGGCTCGGCACGTCGCCCAACCCCTTCAATCCCGGACCGTGGCAGATGGCGCAGGCGATGGTCTTGCCGTCGCCGGTGGCGACGAGCGCCTCGCCCTTCTTCAGGCTGCCCGGCGGCACATAGGAGACGAAGCTCGCATGGGGGTCGCGCAGCTCGACCTGCTCCGGGTTCTCCGGCACCTCGATGATGCGGTTGCCGATCGGCTCGGTGCCGCCGGCCGGATGTTGCAGCCTTCGCGTTCCCTTGAAGAAGGTCTTCGGCACGGTGTCGGCCTCGACCACCCGCGTCCACGGGATCAGCTTGAGCCCGGCGAAGTATTCGGTCGAAGCCTTGATCTCCTCAGGCGTCATCTCCTTGGCGAACCGCGTCATGGCACCGGCACCCGCGCCGCCGCGCACACCGGTTTTGAAATCGGCGAGTTGCCGGGCGAGATAGGAGGCGGTGGTGCCGGCGAGCCGTGAGTTCTCGGGGTGGCCATGCCCGTGGGGCAGGTGGCAGCCGATGCAGGCCCGCACCGTGGTGCCGTTGCCGTGGGCGACGATCGCCGGCATCGCCGGGATGCTCGTCGGGGAACCAGTCCGGCGAATCCATCTGCGAATCGATCTGCGCCCGGGTGTAGGTCTTCGTCGAGCCCGGCGCCTGGAGCGGCCGGTCCCCCTCCGATTCGACCTGGACGCGCTCGGCCTGGGCGGGCGGATAGGCCCAATCCGGCCGCTCGGCCGCCATGGCCGACCCCGCCACACCGGCAAGCACGAGCACCGGAGCGAGCTTCCACATGACGTTTCCCCCTTCTGGATGTCGTTTTCGATTGGTGGGCACGATCCTACCGGGGAACGCACGCAGGGCAAATCCTCGCGACCGGCGCCCTCCGACCGGCGTCCTTGGCGCAGATTTAGGCGCGGCTCACTTACGAATCGATTGTGAAACGCAAACCGCTCATAGGCGATTTGCAAGGTTCACCATTGCCAAATCCAATGGGTAGAGCATATTGCGCCGGCAAATCGTGCGACACACGGTTGGACACGGAAACGTCCGCGGACAGCGGCCCGGGCGATATCCGAGTTCCGACACGACGGTACCTGCCGCGCCGAGCGGTCGAACGAGAAGCGCGGGGATGGGGGAGGAGACTGAGGGAGGATACGTTGGCTAAGACGAAGGCTGCCGGAGGTTCCAAGCGCAATCAGTCGGCAGCGAAGGGACGCACGCGCAGTGCCGTCCGGTTTCGCGACAGCGACTGGTATACCAGGGCCGCCCGGTCGATCGGAATCAGCGACAATCGTGACCGCAAGAGCCGCGACGCCGGGAGTGAGAGCGCCGCACGCGCCCTCGCGCCAACGGCCTAGGGATTACTGTTTCAGTTTGACGCATCCGAAGGCAGCGGGCCGGTTGCACCGGTCCGCTAGTTGTCTGTCAGGGTTGGCTGTCAGGGTTGGCTGCGGTCTGACGCGTCGAAGTCGGTCGCGACCACCGCGCGCAGCATGGTGCGCAGCTGCGCCGCACGTTGCGGCCCGAACGTCTCCTCGAACCGACCCTGCGCCTCGGTCCAGGCCTTGAGTGCCGCCTGATGACGCTTGGCGCCGGCCGCGGTCAGGTGCATTTCCTTGGCGCGGCGGTCGTTCGCGACAGGTTCGATCCGGATCAGCCCGTCGCGCTCGAGCGGCAGGATGTTCCGCCCCAGCGTGGTTCGATCCATCGCCATGTCCTCGGCGAGCCGGTTGATCGTCATCGGCCCGTTCCGCTTGAGCTTCGACAGGATCGAGAACTGGGTGGTGCGCAACCCGCTCGACGCCAGGTGCTGGTCGTAGAACTGGGTCACGTGCCTCGCCGCCGAGCGGACGGCGAAACAATTGCATTCCTGCGTCATCGTCGCAGGGCCGGCCGACATCATCACGTTCCTCTGTCCTTGACATAAGTGCATATGCGCCTTTATATGCGCATGTACGCTAAAGTCAATGGACCAGGGGTCTGTCGATGACCGTGCACCCGATGAACGTGAAACCGGCGCAGCCGGAGGCTCCTGCGGTCGGGGTGGCGGCGGACAAGCGGCGCGATCCGCGCACGCGACTGCTGCTCGACGCGCCGATCACCCCGACATTGCTGCGGCTCGCGGCGCCGAACGTGCTCGTCATGGTGGCGCAGGCCTCGGTCGGGCTGATCGAGACCTATTTCGTCGGCAAGCTCGGCACCGATGCGCTCGCCGGCGTGGCGCTGGTGTTCCCGGTCGTGATGCTGATGCAGATGATGTCGGCGGGCGCCATGGGCGGCGGCATCTCCTCGGCGATCGCGCGCGCGCTCGGCGGCGGCCGCCGCGACGACGCCGATGCGCTGGCGATCCATGCGCATCGCGATCGGGACCATCTTCGGGATCGCCTTCATGGTGATCGTGCTCGGCTTCGGCCGCCCGCTCTATGCGGCGATGGGCGGAAGCGGCGATTCGCTCGCGGCCGCGCTGACCTATTCCAACGTCGTCTTCTCGGGCGCGATCCTGGTGTGGCTCTTCAACTCGCTCGCCAACGTGATCCGCGGCACCGGCAACATGATGGTGCCGGCGATCGTCACCTGCGCCGGCACCGTGGTGCTGATCCCGCTGTCGCCCTGCCTGATCTTCGGCTGGGGGCCGTTTCCGCAGCTCGGCGTCGCCGGCGGCGCGGTGGCGGTGATCGCCTTCTACGCCCTCGGCAGCCTCGCCTTCGCGGCCTATCTGTGGTCGGGGCGCAGCGTCGTCCGGCTTTCGCTCGCCGGCGGCGGCCTGCAGCGGGCGCTGTTCTGCGACATTCTGCGCGTCGGCATGGTCGCCGCGCTGATCACCGTCGGCACCAATCTGACGATCGGGATCGCGACCGCGCTGGTCGGGCAATTCGGCCCCGCCGCGATCGCCGGCTACGGCACCGGCTCGCGCCTCGAATACCTGCTGATCCCGCTGGTGTTCGGGCTCGGCGGCCCGCTGGTCGCCATGGTCGGGACCAACATCGGCGCCGGCCAGCGCGACCGCGCGGTGCGCACGGCATGGATCGGCGCCGCCATCGCGGCGGGCCTGTGCGAGACCATCGGTCTCGCCGCGGCGGCGTTCCCGCACGCGTGGCTCTCGCTGTTCGATACCGATCCGGCAGATGCTCGACGGCCGGCACGCGCTATCTGCATGCGGTCGGCCCGTTCTACGGCCTGTTCGGGCTCGGCATGGCGCTCTACTTCGCTTCGCAGGGCGCCGGCCGCCTGCTGTGGCCGCTGCTCGCCAACATGACCCGCCTCGCGATCGCCGGCGGTGGCGGCTGGCTCGCCCTGCGCTGGACCGGCGAGCTGTCCTCCGTGTTCGCGGTGCAGGCGCTGGCGCTCGTCGTGTTCGGCCTGATCATCGCCGCTGCGGTCGCAAGCGGCGCCTGGTTCAGCGGTCCGCGCCGCACAGCGCGCGAAGTGACGTCCTCGCCTTAGAAGCATTCGCGATAACCGAGCATTTCGGCGCGGCTCCGCCAGCTTGTGGCGGGTTGCGAAAACGGGCAGCATCCGCGGTGAAGTCGCCGGCGTCGCAGTCGCGCCAGCCGGGCGGCAAAGAAAATCTCGCGGAGGACCCATGAAGCTTCTGTTCGCCGTCGCGCTCGCCGCCCTCGCTGTGCCGCAGCTCGGGGCCGCCGAGGAGCGCTTCGCACCGCTGCGTCCCGACCAGCTGAGCCCCGAACAGAAGGCCTGGGCCGACAGCATCGCCAAGCCGCCGCGCAACGCCAAGTTCACCAACCCGCCCTATCGCGTCTATATCCGCAGCCCCGCGCTCGCTCCGCGGCTGCAGGCGCTGTCCGACTTCGTGCGCTGGGAATCCTCGCTGCCGGCCCGCATGAGCGAGTTTGCGATCCTCATCACCGCGCGGCAGTGGAACCAGCAGTACGAGTGGTCCGCGCACTATCATCTGGCGATGAAGGGCGGGCTCGATCCCGCGGTGGCCGCCGATCTCGCCGCCGGCAAACGGCCGGAGAAGATGAAGGACGACGAGGCCGTGCTCTACGACCTCGCGATGGCGCTCTATCGCGACAAGAACGTTCCCGACAACATCTACGACGCCGCCGTCGATAAGCTCGGCGAGAAAGGTGTCGTCGAGGCGATATCCGTCATGGGCTACTACGACCTCGTGTCGATGACCCTGATCGCCGCCCGCGCGGTGCCGCCCGACAACGGCGCCCCACTCCTGCAACCGCTGCCGAAGTAGGGCGCAGTGCTGCGTCAACTGTCAGGCTTATGGAGGACATGATGATGCACCGCATCGCGCTCACTGTTACGCCACTGTTGACGGCCGGCCTCTTCGTTTGGAGCGGGGCCGCCGACGCCCAGGAGATTCAGCGCAAGGTCCTGCTCCAGCAGGACGGCCCTCCGGGCTACCAGACCGTGCTGACATCCGTCGAAATTCCCGTAGGCGTGAGCGAGATCAGGCACACGCATCCGGGCATGCTGGTCGTGTACGTGATCGAAGGGACGCTCGCTCTCGAGACCGAAGGGCGTCCGCGAACCACCTACAAGCCCGGCGATTCCTTCTACGTCGATGCCGGAAAAATCCATCAGGGGATCAACGCCGGCACCGTGCCGGTGAAGATCGCCGCCACCCTGGTCGCCGAAAAGGGCAAGCCGCTGAGCACACCGGCGCCGTGACAGGGAAGGGGAACGCATGAGCCTTTGCGCAAAGCTCTTCAGCGCGGCAGCGATCGGCTGGATCGCGACCGCCGGTGCCGCGATCGGACAGGCGGCGCTCACCGGCGTCGTGCATGCGCCGGCCGGCGACGTGCAGGGACTCTCCGTCGCGGGCGTCGGCGCAGTTTCTCGGCATTCCCTATGCCGAGCCTCCGGTCGGCGAATTGCGCTGGCGGCCGCCGCAGCCGGCGGCGCGATGGGCGCAGACGCTGCAGGCGACGAAGTTCGCCAACACCTGTCCGCAGCCGCAGCGCGGCGTGTTCGCGGCGCCGAGCAAGACCGAGGACTGCCTCTATCTCAACGTCTTCACGCCGGCGACCGAAGACGCAACACGAGCGCGCAGCTTCCGGTCATGGTGTGGTTTCACGGCGGCGGCCTGTTCAGCGGCGAAAGCAACGACTACGACGGCAGCAAGCTCGCGAGCCGCGGCCGCGTGGTCGTGGTGACGCTCAACTATCGCGTCGGCGCGCTGGGCTTCTTCTCGCATCCCGCCATCAATGCCGAAGGCCATCCGTTCGCGAATTACGGCATCATGGACGAGCAGCTCGCGCTGCGCTGGGTGCAGGCGAATATCGCCGGCGTTCGGCGGCGATCCCGGCAACGTGACGATCTTCGGTCAGTCCGGCGGCGGCACCGCCGTGATGGCGAACCTCGTCTCGCCGCTTTCGAGAGGGCTGTTTCACCGGGCGATCAACCAGAGCGGAACGCGCATCGCGCGTCACGCCGCCGGCGACCGCGCTCAAGCTCGGCGAGGAATTCGCCGCCGATGGCCGGCTGCACCGACCAGAGCCCGCAATGCCTGCGCGCGCTCTCGGTCGACCAGGTGCTCGCGCATCAAGGCGGCATTCTCGGCGTCGTCCCCGATTTTCCGTCCGTCGACGGCACGATCATCACCCGCACCGCGCTCGATGCTTACGCGAGCGGGCAGTTCAACCGCGTGCCGATCATGACCGGTCTCGTGCGCGACGAGCAGGCGTTCTTCCTGCCGGAGGCGAACACCAAGAAGCCGCTCACCGCGGATGACTTCATGCGCTACACGGTCTCGTTCGGCGCCGCGCACAAGGACAAGCTGCTCGCGAAATATCCGCTCGCCGATTATCCGAGCCCGAGCCTTGCCGAGATCGCCATGGCGCAGGGCGCCAAGGCCTGCACGGCGCGGCTGCTCGACCGGACGTGGTCGAAATTCGTGCCGGTCTATGCGTATGAGTTCGCCGACCGCACGGCGCCGTCCTACTTTCCCGACGTGAGCTATCCGATGCGGGCCTATCACACGGCCGAGCTGCAATACCTGTTCCCGCGCTTCCGCGGCGGCCAGGGCACCTCGCATCCGCTCAGCGACGCGCAGGAGCGCCTGTCCGACCTGATGGTCGACTACTGGACGACGTTCGCGCGCACCGGCACGCTCGACGGCGGACGCCTCCTGCCGCCGTGGCCGCGATATTCGGCCGAGAAGGACAACGTGCTCGTCCTCGACCTGCCCGGGCCAAAGACCGAGGATAACTACGGCAAGGCGAACGATTGCGCTCTGTGGGACAGTATCCTCGATTATCGGTGAGGTTTTCGTCGGCCCCGCGACGGTGACTGCGGCGTGCGCGAGCGCCCGCGGCGGCGCGCGTGCCGCAGGCCCGCAGGATTGACAAATCACCCCCTCCTGTCAGTTTACCGTCACATTCACGGAGCGGCGAAAAGCCGCCGTGCTGCCGGGAGAAAACGCATGTCGACGATTGCCAGGACTTTTGGGCGGCGCCCTGCTGCTCGCGCCGGCCGCCGCGTGCGGCGCAATCGAGCGTCTATATTCCCGATGTCGTCGAATTGTCCGGCGCCGGCGCGGTGTCCGGAACGAATTGGCGTGATGGCGTCACGCTCGCCGTCGAGGAAATCAACGCCAAGGGCGGCATTCTCGGCAAGAAACTCAATGTGCCGCATATCGACACCCAGAGCGACGCCGGCATTGCGCGCGTGCAGGTCCAGAAGGTGATCGACAACGACCCCTACGTGATACTCGGGCCGGTGTTCTCCGGCTCGGTGCTGGTGACCATGGAGCTCGCCAAGCAGGCCGAGATCCCCGAGATCACCGGCGCCGAAGCCGCCGCCGTCACCCAGCGCGGCAACGGATACGTCTTCCGCACCTCGTTCGGCCAGCAGTTCTCGATGCCCAAGATCGCCGACTACATGCGCGACGGCGTCAAGGCGAAGAAGGTCGCGGTGGTGTGGGTCAACAACGACTTCGGCAAGGGCGGCCGCGATTTCTTCATCGCCGAGATGAAGAAGCGCAACATCCCCGTCGTCGCCGACATCTCGACGGAATCCGGCCAGGTCGACTTCGCCGCCGACGTCGTCAAGGTCAAAGGCGCGAACGCCGACGCCGTGTTCGTCTATACGAACGAAGAGGAAAGCGCGCGCTTTCTGCGCGAGGCGAGGAAGCAGGGCCTCAACGTGCCGCTGATCGGCGAGACGACGCTGCTCGGGCAGAAGGTGATCGAGCTCGCCGGCGACGCCGCGAACGGCGTGCGCGGCCATGTCGGGCTGAGCGCCGACGCGCCGGTGCCGTCGTTCCAGAAGTTCGGCGAGAAGTTCAAGCAAGCGCTTCGGCTACGTCAACGATCACAACGGCATCAAGGGCTACACCGCGATCTACGCGATCAAATACGTGACCGAGAAGATCGGCAAATTCGATTCCAAGCTGTTTGCGAAGACGCTGCACGGCCTGACCATCAAGCCCGAGGACGAGCCCGGAATCCTGCTCGAGGCGACCTGGGACGGCAATGGCGACATCGACCGCCAGAGCTTCCTCGGCGAGGTGATCGAGGGCAAGCAGAAGATCGTCGGCATCCTGCCCAAGCTCGGCGTGAAATAGGCGCCCGATTCGGAGGCCGCTGCCGTGGCGGCGTTTCTGCAACTGTTCGTGTCGGGTCTCGCGACCGGGGCGATCTACGCCCTGGTCGCGCTCGGCTTCACGCTGCTGTGGCAGACCTCGCAGACCATCAATTTCGCCCAGGGCGAATTCGTGATGATCCCGGCCTTCTTCATCCTCGCGGCGATGAAGTTCTTGGGCCTCGATTTCTGGTCCGCCTGCCTCGTCGGGCTCGTCGTCGCGCTCCTCGTCCTCGGCCTGCTGTTCAAGCGCCTCGTCGTCGACCCGATGCTGCGCCACGGCGTGCTGCCGCTCGTCATCTCGACTATCGCGCTGTCGCTGTTCCTGCGCGAGGCCGCCAAGGACTTCTATTCCGCCCAGGCGCAGCCGTTCCCGCCGCTGGTGCCGGCGCGCGACATCAACGTGTTCGGCGCCGTCATCTCGACCCAGAGCCTCGTCGTGCTGGCGGTCGCGGTCGCCGCCGTCGCCGCCGTGCAGCTCTTCCTCTCCCGCACGCGCACCGGCCGCTGCATGCAGGCGACCGCGCAGAACCCCGTCGTCGCGCGCATTCTCGGCATCCCGGTCGAGCGGATGATCCTCTACACGTTCCTCCTCAATGCCGCGCTGGTGACGCTCGCTTCCGTGCTGATCAGCCCGATCTATCTCGCCAAGTTCACCAACGGCGAGACGCTCGGCCTCGCCGCCTTCGTCGCCGCGATCGTCGGCGGGTTCAACCAGGCGCGCGGCGCGATCGTCGGCGGGCTCGTTCTCGGCGTGGTCGAGAACCTCTCCGCCGCCTACATCTCGGCGCAGTACCGCGGCGCGTTTCCGATGCTGCTGCTCGTGCTCGTCATCCTGTTCCGTCCGCACGGCCTGTTCGGGCGGCCCGAGGAGCGCACGGTATGAGCGGCGTGTGGCCGCGCGTCGCCGCCGCGGTCGTCGTCGCCGCCGTGCTCGCCGCGGCGCCGTTCGTCCTCAAGCCGTCCGGCGTCTATCTCATGAGCTACTGGGCGGTGACCACCATCGCCGCGCTCGGCCTCAATCTGACGCTCGGCTATGCCGGCCAGATTTCGCTCGCGCAAGGCGCCTTCGTCGGCATCGGCGCCTATACGGTGGCGATCGCGACCGCGCATGCCGTTCCCTTCGCCGCCGCCTTCGTGCTCGCCGGCGCGCTTTCCTTCGCGATCGGCTGGGTGCTCGGCTATCCGGCGCTGCGCGTCCAGCATCATTATCTCGCCTTCGTCACGCTCGCCTTCTCGACCGTGGCGTTTCTCGTGATGCGCAACGAGGAATGGCTCACCAACGGCGTCTACGGGATCAACGGCATCGCGCGGCCGAACCTGTGGGACATCGGCACGCTGCGCGCGCTGTTCGGCTGGTCGACCGCGCAGGCGCGCGCCGTCGATTTCTACGTCATCAGTCTCGCGATGCTCGCGGCTGTTCTCGGCGGTGCTGTGGTGGATCATCCGCTCGCCCTGGGGCCGGGCGTTCGTGGCGCTGCGCGAGAACCCGACGCGCGCGCTCTCGCTCGGGGTCGACACCCGCCGCTACACGCTGATGGCGTTCGCCATCGGCTCGTGCTTCGGCGGCTGCGCCGGCGCGGTCTACGCGCCGCTCGTCCAGTTCATCGAGCCGAACTCGTTCGCGCTCGGGCTTTCGCTCAATCTGCTGCTGATGGTGATCGTCGGCGGCTCCGGCTATTTCCTCGGGCCCTTCGCCGGCGGCCTCGTCGCCATCCTGGCGCCGGAATGGCTGCGCTTCACCGAGGGCTATTACCTGCTCATCTATGCGTTGCTGGTGATCGTGCTGATGGCGATCTGTCCGACCGGCCTGATGGGCCTTGCCGAGCGCACCGCCGCTGCACTGACGCGGCTGCGCGCCGCCCGCGTCACCCCCGCTGGCACATCTGGCACCGAGACCGCGCTGCCATGAGCACCGTCCTCGAGGTGCAGGACCTGCGCAAGACGTTCGGCGGCATCGCCGCGGTCGACGGCGTGTCCTTCGCGGTGCACGAGAGCGAGATCCTCGGCATCATCGGCCCGAACGGCTCGGGAAAGTCGACGCTGTTCAACTGCGTGCTCGGCCAGTACCGGCCGACCGCCGGCCGCGTGTTCGTCGACGGCCGCGAGACCACGGGCATGCGGCCCTGCGATCTCAATCGCCTCGGCGTGAGCCGCACCTTCCAGCTCCTGCAGGTGTTTCCGCAGCTCTCCGCCCGCGACAATCTCATCCTCGCCGGCCAGGAGCATCGCGGCTCGATGGCCTCGCGCCTGTTCGGGCGCGGCGACGTCGGCCTCGGCCCGGACGCCGACCGCATGATCGAGTTCTTCCGCCTCGCCCACGTCGCCGACCACAAGGCCGGCGGCCTGAGCTACGGCCAGCAGAAGCTCCTCGACGCCGCGATGGCGTTCATGGCCGGACCGCGCCTCGTGCTGCTCGACGAGCCGGCCGGCGGCGTCAACCCGACGATGCTCTCAGCGTTGCGCGACCGCCTGCGCGCGATCAACGCCGAGCAGCGCGCGACCTTCGTCGTCATCGAGCACAACATGGATTTCGTCATGTCGCTGTGCTCGCGCATCCTGGTGCTCGCCGAGGGACGCATCATCGCCGAAGGCACGCCCGCCGAGGTCCGCGCCGATCGCAAGGTCATCGAGGCGTATCTTGGCCACTGACGCAGGCGCACCCATCCTGGAGCTCGCCGACGTCGTCGCCGGCTACGGCGCCATGACGATCCTCAACGGCACCACGTTCCGCGTCCGCCGCGGCACCATCACCACCATCATCGGACCGAACGGCGCGGGTAAGTCGACCGTGTTCAAGACGGTGTTCGGCCTGCTGCAGGCGCGCTCCGGCCGCGTCACGTTCGACGGCGCGGACGCCACCAATGCCGGACCGCGCCGCCTGCTCGCGCGCGGCATGACCTACCTGCCGCAGGGCCGCAACATCTTTCCCGAGCTCAGCGTGCGCCACAATCTCGAGCTCGGCGGCGTCGCCACCAAGACGCACGACGTCGCCGCGCGGATCGAGGCGGCGATGGACCGCTTCCCGGTGCTCCGCCGCAAGGCCGACCGGCAGGCCTCGACCTTGAGCGGCGGCGAGCAGAAGCTCCTCGAGATCGCCCGCGGCCTCTTGCTCGATCCCAAGCTCATCCTGATCGACGAGCCCTCGATCGGCCTGTCGCCGCTCATGGTCCAGGAGACCTTCGATATCCTCAAGGATTTGCGCTCCCGCGGCGTCACCGTCCTGATGGTCGAGCAGAACGCGAAGAGCGCGCTCGAAATCTCCGACGACGGGCTCGTGCTCGAGCTCGGCCGCACGCGCATGAGCGGCAGCGCCCGCGCGCTCCTCGACGATCCGCGCGTCGGCCAGCTCTTCCTCGGCGGCACCATCGAGAGCGAGCCGGTGTCGTGACGGCGGGCACCTTTCGCGATCGGGTCGCGGTGGTGACCGGCGCCGCCCGCGGCATCGGGCTCGCCATCGCCCGCCGACTGGCGGCCGACGGCGCGCAGGTCATCGTGTGGGATCGCGACCTCGCGCCGCTCGCGGGCTCGGGCTTTGCGCCCGGACGCCGCCGAGGTGGTGGACGTCACCGACTACGTTTCGGTCGAGCGCGCCTTCAAGGCCGCTGTGGCGCGCTTCGGGCAGGTCCACATCCTCGTCAACAATGCCGGCGTCAACGGGCTGGTGGCGCCGGCCGAGGACTATCCGCTCGATGAATTCGCACGCGTGCTCGCGGTCGACCTCACCGGCGTTTTCCATTGCTGCCGGGCGGCCATTGCGCATATGAAGGCGAACCGCTACGGCCGCATCGTCAACATCGCCTCGATCGCGGGCAAGGAGGGGATGCCGGGCATATCGGCGTATTCGGCGGCGAAGGCCGGCGTGATCGGCTACTCCAAGGCGATTGCGCGGGAGCTCGCGACGAGCGGCGTCACCGTGAATTGCGTGGCACCGGCGATCACGCAGACCGAGCTGTTCCAGGAGATGACGCAAGCCCACATCGACGCCGCGCTCGCCCGCATCCCGATGGGCCGGTTCTGCACGCCGGAGGAGATCGCGGCGGTGGTCGCTTTCGCGGCGAGCGAGGACTGCAGCTTCACCACCGGCTTCGTGTTCGACGCGACCGGCGGGCGCGCGACCTATTGAGAACACGGATCGAGAACACGGCGCCGCGACCGCGGCGGCCCAAGGAGCGGAAAGTCAGATGAGTCACCCCGACCGTTTTTGTCTCGCCGGCGTCATGGGCTGGCCGGTCCTGCATTCGCGCTCGCCGCGCCTGCACAATTACTGGTTCGCCAAGTATGGGCTGATGGGCAGCTACGTGCCGCTGGCGATCAAGGCGGACGGGCTGCGCGACGCGCTGCGCGCCCTGCCCGCGCTGGGCTTCGCCGGCTGCAACCTGACGATCCCGCACAAGGAGACCGCGTTCACGATCGTCGACGAGGTCGACGAAACGGCGCGGCGCATCGGCGCGACCAATTGCATCGTGGTGCGCCCCGACGGATCGCTTCTCGCACGCAACTACGACGGCTGGGGCTGGGCGGAGTCGATCGTCGAGGCCGCGCCGGGCTGGCGCGCGGACGCCGGGCCGGTCGTCGTGATGGGGGCCGGCGGCGGCGCCCGCGCGATCGTGGTCACGCTCGCCGAGCGCGGCGCCAAGGAAATCCGCCTCGTCAACCGCACCTTCGAACGCGCCAAGCGGCTCGAGAGCGAGATCGGCGCCCCGGTGCGCGCCGTCGCCTGGGCGGACCGCGCGGCCGCACTCGACGGCGCGACGATGCTCGTCAACACCACGAGCCAGGGCATGGTCGGCCAGCCCGCGCTCGACCTCGCGCTCGACAAGCTGCCGCGCGCGGCGCTCGTCTCCGACCTGATCTACATTCCGAAGGAGACGCCGCTGCTCGCCGCCGCCCGTGCGCGCGGCAATGCGACGGTCAACGGCCTCGGCATGCTGTTGAACCAGGCGCGGCCGGCGTTCCGCGACTGGTTCGGCGTGATGCCCGAGGTGACTGCGGAATTGCGCGCGATGATCGAGGCGACGATCTGAGTTTGGAGCATTTGCGGATCAGAAGGATCCACCCACCGTCATCGCCGGGCTTGACCCGGCGATCCCGATAGTGAGGCACGGCCGTGCCATATGATCGGGATGGCCGGGTCAAGCCCGGCCATGACGAATTTGATGAAGAGCCTACGAGCTCGATTTCACGGTTTTGGCGAGCGACTTGAAATACCGCAGGTCCGGCGGCGCCTGGTCCTTGCGCGCCGGCATCAAGAGGCCGTCGGCGCTGAGGTAGTAATTGTCCCCGCCGATCACGACGTGCGGATTGTTCTCGCCGCAGATCCATTCGCGCCATTCCGCCTGCGGATAGGGATTGCGGCGGTAGTTCTTGGTCACCGTCCACGGCCGCGTCAGCGCATGGTCGATGGTCGTGATCTCGTCGTGCAGGAGATTGCGGTCTTGCCTGTCGAGGTAGATGCGCTCCTTGAAGATGCTTTCATTGTCCTCGTGGAGCGGCAGGCCGCTCGCATCGTAGGCGCGCGGTCCCTTGAAGCCGCGGCTTTCGACCTCGAGGGTGTCGTAGCGGCCGTCGCCGTCCTCGTCGATCCACTTGCCGATCGAGTATCCGACCCAGGTCGGCTCGATCTCCGCCGGCCATTGGCGCCCGTCCGTGTAGACGTGGCGGCTGTGCTCGATGTGGTCGATCAGGACGTAGGTGATGTCCGGCGTGATGACGATTTCGAGCGGCTCGTAGGCCGACATCATGCGCGGCATTCCGTTCGGAAGGCAGGTGAAGGTGGCCGAGGTGCCCTGCCCGCCCTTGGCCTGGTCGGCGAGATTGGCCTCGAACTTCGCCTGGTATTCCGGCGTGAGCGGGGCCTGCTGGCCGCGGCCGAACGGCTTCGCGGGATCGTGCGGCGGCTGGCCCACCGCGCCCGGGACCCGCGCGCGGACCCACAGTCCCTTCCAGTCCGGATAGGCCGCGTCATCGAACGCGCGCGCACGGCCCACGGCGGCGATCAACGCCGCGCCGGCGAGCGCCGCCATCGCGGCGCGCCGGGCATTGTCCGGCCGCCACGCCCGCACGCATTCCGGCCTGACGCTGCGCCGTCCGGCCATGCATCTTCGTTCCAACCTGTAGCTGCTGCATTGCACCTGTTCCCGTTGTTGCCCGGGTCATCGACCGCGCCAGCGTGGCAAGACCTGTGCCCCGCGTCACGTGGCAGACGGCCGCAGCGCAGTTTACGCCGCGCCTGACTGAACCAAAACTTGGGGTCGCGACGCTAAGGGGTTAATATGAGTGAAATCCACTCCAGATATGGTGCGGACACGATCCCGTCGGATCGAAAACGCTAGGGATTTCAAGGAGACCCGCGATGAACGACGTCGCCGCACCGCGGCCGAGGCACAAGACCACCGGCGTCCAGGTCGGCTCGGTGACCGTGGGCGGCGGCGCGCCGGTCGTGGTGCAGTCGATGACCAACACCGACACGGCCGACGTCGACGGCACGGTCCGCCAGGTGGCGGCGCTGTCGCGGGCGGGCTCGGAGATCGTGCGCATCACCGTCGACCGCGACGAGGCGGCGGCAGCGGTCCCGCACATCAAGGAACGCCTGCTCAAGATGGGCGTCACCACGCCGATCGTCGGCGACTTCCACTACATCGGCCACAAGCTGCTCGCCGACCATCCGGCCTGCGCCGAAGCGCTCGACAAGTACCGCATCAATCCCGGCAATGTCGGCTTCAAGGAGAAGAAGGACCGCCAGTTCGGCGCCATCATCGAGAAGGCGCTCGAGCACGGCAAGCCGGTGCGCATCGGCGCCAATTGGGGCTCGCTCGACCAGGAGCTGCTCACGCACCTCATGGACGAGAACGCGAAGCTGCCCCAACCCGCCGACGTCCGCGCGGTGACCCGCGAAGCGATGGTGCAGTCGGCGCTGCTTTCGGCCGGCGCGCGCGGAAGAAATGGGCATGCCGCGCTCGCGCATCATCCTCTCGGCCAAGGTGTCGGCGGTGCAGGACCTGATCGCGGTCTACATCGATCTCGCGCGCCGCTCGGATTATGCGATCCATCTCGGCCTCACCGAGGCCGGCATGGGCTCGAAGGGCATCGTCGCATCGTCGGCGGCGATGGGCATCCTGCTGCAGCAGGGCATCGGCGACACCGTGCGCGTCTCGCTCACGCCGGAGCCCGGCGGCGACCGCACGCTCGAAGTCAAGGTCGCGCAGGAGCTGTTGCAGACCATGGGCTTCCGCACCTTCGTTCCGCTGGTCGCGGCGTGCCCCGGCTGCGGCCGCACCACCTCGACCACGTTCCAGGAGCTGGCGCGGGACATCCAGAATTTCATCCTGGTCTCGATGCCCGAATGGAAGACGCGCTATCCCGGCGTCGAAGGCCTCAACGTCGCGGTGATGGGCTGCATCGTCAACGGGCCCGGCGAGTCGAAGCACGCCGACATCGGCATCTCGCTCCCCGGCACCGGCGAGCAGCCGACCGCGCCGGTCTTCATCGACGGCAAGAAGGCGATGACGCTGCGCGGCCCGACGCTCGCCGCCGATTTCAAGAACATCGTGATCGATTATATCGAGCGCCGGTTCGGTGCCGGCGCCGGCCGCACGGCGGCGGAGTAGATATCGTCCACGCGAGTTGCCCGCCGGCGACCGATACTGCGCGCGCTCGACGCCACGCGTATGCCGCGCGACCTCCGCAAGCGCGGCTGCTTCACCGCGCATCTGCGTGCTGCTCCTTCGCGGCCTGCACGGCTTCGACGTGATCGACGGCCTCATGATCCGCATGATCTGAGTTGCCACTCGTCTGCGGCGACGCTTTGCGTCGGCTGCTCGTCAGCATCGTCCGCGTCGGCGTGCCGCTCGGCCCGGCGCACGACGCTGAGCGACACCGAGGCCAGGCCGTCGACGCCGAGTGCCCGCGCCGCCGCCGGACTGAGATCGATGACGCGGCCGCGCACGAACGGCCCGCGATCATTGATGCGCACGACGACCGAGCGCCCGTTGTTCTTGTTGACGACCGTCACGTGCGTTCCGAACGGCAAACTGCGATGTGCCGCGGTCATGGCGCCGGAACTCATCGCCTCACCGCTGGCGGTGCGCGAAGTCGCTGTAGATCGAGGCGATGCCCGAACGTGCCGCCGTCGCCGGCCTCGCCGCCGACTGCGCGGGAGCCGCGCAGCGTCGGATGGGAGGCGAACAGTTTTGCGCGGATTGTCCGTCGCTGCTCGCGATCGACTGCGGGATACGGCAGCGATTCTCCTTCTTCGCGTTCTTCCAGTTCGCAGACGCGTGCTTCGATGCGGCGCGCCCATGCGCGTAAGCACCGTACGGAACGCCGGCGGCTGCCGCGGCGATGGCGCTGGCGATGAGTGCATCGCGCAAATGTACGCCGGTGCGAAATGCGAAGATGCTTCAATACCGTTCCCTCCGGAAATGCGACCGCACGGCGAGGCCGCCGGGCGACGCAATGTTACGTTGACGTTTCGGTAAGTCGAACGCCGACGCGCTGCGTTCGTTCCGCCGCAGCCATTCGCGCCCGGCATGAGTGAATGCGTTTTACCGGTGCGTAGGGGAACCATCGCGGAAGGCGCGACGAAAATCCTGGCTGAAGGCAACGCAAGCGAATGATCAGGCAGGCCGATCCCCGCCTTCAGCTTCGGGCACTTGCCTGTCGAGCGCTCTTTTGACGAATTCGACGGAATCGATCGCCGCCCCAAGTTGGGTGCGAAATTGCTCGACCGCGTCCTTCATCGGCACCGGCGAAGTCTCCCCACCAGTCGATGACACCACTCGCTGCGACTGCACATGTCCTCGTCACTGACGGTAGGTTCTCGCCGTGGCGCTCCCGCTTCTTCTCCACCCGTTGATGAACTCGCGTCGCCGCACATGGCTTCCCGAGCTGAGACCGCAGAATACATTCCGCGATCGGAAAGTGGGCCGCGGCCCGTCATGAAACCGCTGGCTGGCGCAATGCAGGCTCGATAGCATTGCGCCAATAAGAACGCCTGGGAGGACCACATGACGAACCCGCTCGATGGCAATTCCCGTTCTCGCGACGGCGAGGCTGGTGCACCGTCATCCGCCGTGTCGCGGCCGATTTCTCTCGAACGGCACGGCCGGCGCCGTCGCAGCGGCAGCCGCGACCGCATCGGTCATGGTGCCTGCCGCCGCGCAACAGCCGCGCCGGCGCACCGGGGCGGGCGATCCTGATCAAAGGCGGCCACGTGCTGACCCTCGATCGCGCGCTCGGCGATTTCGAAACCGCCGACGTCCTGATCGAAGGCAACGATCACCGCGTGCGCCCGAACATCACCGCGCCCAACGCCGAGGTGATCGACGCGGCGCGGATGATCGTGATGCCCGGCCTCGTCGATACCCATCGGCACATGTGGCAGGGCATTCTGCGCAACGTCTGCCCGACGGCTCGCTCGAGGATTATCGCGACGTCGTGCAGCGCACCTTCGGCGCCAAGTATACGCCGGACGACGTCTATGCCGGCGACCTCTTCAGCGCGCTCGGCGCGATCGACAGCGGCGTGACCTGCGTGCTCGACTGGTCGCACATCCACAACAGTCCCGCCCACTCCGACGCTGCCGTCAAGGCGCTGTTCGAATCGGGCGCCCGCGCCGTGTTCGCCTACGGCAACGGGCAGAACGAGACCGGCCGCTACTGGGAGATCGCGACCAGCAAGATTTCCCGGCGACATCGCACGCCTGCGCAAGCAGTATTTTTCGAGCGACGACCAGCTCGTCACGCTCTATCTCGCGGCCGCCGTCGGCTCGCCCGAGCAGGTGCTGCCGGCCTTCAAGGCCGCCGCGACGTCGGCGCGCGGATCACCATCCATGCCGGCGTCGGCCTCGGCGGCCGCAGCGGCCTCCTGGAGAAGCTCAACGCCGAAAAGGCGCTCGTGCGGACACCACCTACGTGCATTGCTGCACGCTCAACGACACCGAATGGAAGCTCATCCGCGACACCGGCGGCACGATCTCGATCGCGAGCTACGTGGAGAGCCTGATGGGCCACGGCATTCCGCCGATCCAGAAGGCGATCGACACCGGCATCCGGCCGAGCCTCTCGATCGACGTCGAGACCTCCGTGCCCAACGACTTCTTCGCCCAGATGCGCACCGCGTTCTCGCTGCAGAAGCGCGAGGTGTGGGAGCGCCGTCATGCCGGCGATGCGAACGCGCCGAAATTCCTCACCGCGCGCGAGGTGCTGGAATTCGCAACAATAGAAGGCGCGCGCGCCAACGGCCTCGACAAGAAGATCGGCACGCTCACGCCCGGCAAGGAGGCCGACATCATCATCCTGCGCACCGATCGCCTCAACGTCATGCCGCTCAACAACGCGGTCGGCGCGGTGGTCGCCAACATGGGCCCGCAGAACGTCGACACCGTCGTGATCGCCGGCAAGGTGATGAAGCGCAACGGCGCCATGCTGGGCATCAGCTACGACCGCCTCACCCGCCTCGGCGACGAGGCACGCGACCGCGTCTACGCCGCAGCGGGGGTGAAGAACACGCGGGTGTAGTTGCCGGTCTTTGCATGGTCATAGCCGGGCTTGACCCGGCTATCCCGCTTATCGAGGCACGGCCGCGCCACATGATCGGGATCGCCGGGTCAAGCCCGGCGATGACGGCAAATATGGATGGCGCGGGCGATCGCTCCGTTGCGCCGCGCGGCTATTCCGACTTGATCCCGAGCTTGCGCACGAGGGCGCCCCACTTCGCCTCTTCGGCTGCGATGTCGGCGGCCTGTTGCTCCAGCGTGCCGGGCAGCGCTCGCCGCCTTCTTCGGCGATGCGGGCGCGCACGTCCTCGCTCTCGAGCGCCTTGCGCAGCTCGCCGTTGAGGCGCTCGGCGAGCGCGCGGTTCATCCCGGCCGGCGCCACCATGCCGTAGTGGATCACCGCCTCGTAGCCCGGCACACCGGACTCGGCGATGGTCGGCAGGTCGGGGAAGATCGGCGAGCGCGTCGCGCCGGTCACCGCGATCGGGCGCAGCCCGCCGCTGCGCAGCTGCCCGAACACCGACGGAAACGTCGTGATCGACATGTCGACATGGCCGCCGGCGAGATCGCCCTGCATCGCGCCGGTGCCGCGATAGGGCACATGGGTGAGCTTGATGTTCGCCATCGTATCGAACAGCTCGGTCGACAGATGCGAGCCGGAGCCGACGCCCGCCGTC
This sequence comes from uncultured Alphaproteobacteria bacterium, assembly GCA_963793985.1. Classification (GTDB taxonomy): domain Bacteria; phylum Pseudomonadota; class Alphaproteobacteria; order Rhizobiales; family Xanthobacteraceae; genus JAJPKK01. Next base: position 115,372 of record CAWCCG010000001.1, read on the forward strand.
GAATACGTGATCTTGCCCGGATCCTTGCGGGCGAGCGCAATCAGGTCGGCGATGCTGCGCACCGGCACCGACGGATGCACGACCAGGACCTGCTGGTAGGAGGCGATGAGCCCGATCGGCGAGAAGTCGCGCTGCGGCGCGTAGCCGGGATCGGCATAGAGCGCCGGCGCCACGCCGAACACGCCGGAATGGCCGACCATCAGCGTGTAGCCGTCCGGCGCCGCCTTGGCGACGGCGCGCGCGCCGATGGTGCCGCCGGCCCCGGGCCGGTTCTCGATCACGAACTGCTGGCCGAGCGCCCGCCCCATGTGCTGGGTCGAGCAGCCGCGCCAGGATGTCGTTCCCGCCGCCCGCCGCGAACGGCACGATCACGGTCACCGGACGCGTCGGATAGGTTTGCGCCGCGGCGTGCTGCACTGCACAGGACAGCGCGACGCGCCGCCACGAGCGCGGCGGCGAACAGCTTGAGCGGTTGTCGAAACGCGAGAGCGAACATGAGAGGCCGATCCGGTTGTTCTTCATTCTAGCCGATCGGAACATGTTCTGGACACCGGCATCTGCGCTGTCTAGTTGTCACGTCCGCGCAGTCGTGACCTCGCGAAAGTCGCAGGACGTGCGCGCCGGAACCGTGTTGGGGAAGCCATGAATTTCGAACTGCCGCGCGAAGCGCCCGACGTCCTCGTCGTCGGCGCCGGCAATGCCGCGCTGTGCGCCGCGATCTCCGCGCACGAGAACGGCGCCCGCGTGCTGATGCTCGAAGCCGCGTCCTTCGAAGAGCGCGGCGGCAATTCCCATTTCACCGGCGGCGCCTTCCGCTTCGCGTTCCGCGGCGTCGACGACCTCATCTCCGTGCTGCCCTCGCTCGCGCAGGAAAATCTCGAGAACGTCGATTTCGGCACCTACACCGAGGACGAGTTCTTCGACGACCTGTTCGCGCTCACGCAATACCGCAGCGATCCCGACCTCGCCGAGATCCTGGTGCGATCGAGCCGCGACACCGCGGCCTGGGCGGTGCGGCAGGGCGTGAAGCTCCAGCCCGGCCTCGGGCGTCAGGCCTACAAGGTCGACGGCAAGTTCAAGTTCTGGGGCGGGCTCGCGCTGCACATCTGGGGCGGCGGGCCGGAGCTCCTCAAGGCGCTCTACGCCAATGTGGAGCGGCGCGGCATCCCGATCCTCTACGAGACGCCCGCGGTGTCGCTCATTCGCGAGCACGGGCGCGTCGTCGGCGTCATGGCGGAAGTACCGCGGCGAGCCGGTCGCGATCCGCGCCGGCGCCGTGGTGCTCGCCTGCGGCAGCTTCGAGTCCAATCCGGAGATGCGCGCGCGCTATCTCGGGCCGGGCTGGGAGCTCGCGAAGATACGCGGCACGCGATTCAACATGGGCGCCGGCCTCGACATGGCGATGCGCATCGGCGCGCGGCCCTACGGCAACTGGTCCGGCTGTCATTCGGTCGCCTGGGACGTCAACGCGCCGCCCTATGGCGACCTCACGGTCGGCGACCAGTTCCAGAAGCACAATTATCCGTTCGGCATCATCGTCAACGCCAAGGGCGAGCGCTATGTCGACGAGGGCCTGAACTTCCATAGCCACACTTATGCGAAGTACGGCGGCGAGATCGTCCGGCAGCCCGGCATGTTCGCCTGGCAGGTGTTCGACGCCAAGGTGAGCCACCTGTTGCGCGGCGAGTACCGCATCCGCCGCGTCACCAAGGCGGAGGCCGGCACGCTCGAAGAGCTCGCCGAGCAAGCTCGACGGCGTCGACGCCGGCGGCGTTCCTGCGCACGGTGCGCGAGTTCAACGCCGCCTGCCGCACCGACGTGCCGTTCAATCCGAACGTGCTCGACGGCCGCCGCACCGTCGGGCTCGCGATCGACAAGACCAACTGGGCCAATCCGCTCGATACCCCGCCGTTCCACGCCTATCACGTGACGACCGGCGTCACCTTCACCTTCGGCGGGGTGAAGATCTCGACCCAGGGCGAGGTCGAAGACCTCTACGGCCGCCTCATCCCCGGGCTCTACGCCGCGGGCGAAATGGTCGGCGGGCTGTTCTTCCACAATTATGCGAGCGGCACCGGCCTGATGTCGGGCGCGACCTTCGGCCGGCTCGCCGGCCGCAACGCCGCGCAGTTCGCGCTCGCACCCGCGCGCACGGCGGCGCAGGGTAACCGTCCCCTTTCGTCATTCCGGGGCCGCCGCAGGCGGAACCCGGAATCCAGCACTTGAGACACCGCCGATTCCTGGATTCCGGGTTCGCGCTGACGCGCGCCCCGGAATGACGGGGATCGAGATGCCGCGCGCGCGCTGAATGACGGACAATGTGCAACTTCTGCTAGACTGGCGAAAACGGAGAACGCCCGAGGGAACGCCCATGAGACTGTGGATTGCCTTCGCATGTGCCGCGGCGCTCGGCTTCGCTGCCGGCGCGCGGGCCGAGGTCTACCCCTCCCGCCCGGTCACGGTGATCGTTCCCTTTGCCGCCGGCGGCCCGACCGACTCGCTGATGCGGGTGCTCGCCGAGCCGATGCGTGCCTCGCTCGGGCAGCCGCTGATCATCGAGAACGTCACCGGCGCGACGGGAAGCATCGGCGTCGCCCGCGTCGTGCAGGCGGCGCCCGACGGCTACACCGTGAGCATCGGCAACACCGCGACCCACGTCATCAACGGCGCCGTGTTCAATCTCAAATACGACGTCATCAACGATCTCGAGCCGGTCGTGCTGCTGCCGCGCACGTCGTTCCTGCTCGATGCGCGCACCAGCATTCCGGCGAAGACACTGCAGGAGTTCGTCGCCTGGGCGAAGGCGAGCGGGAAACCGCTGGTGGCGGGAACGCCCGGCGTCGGCTCGATCCCCCACATGGCCGGCATCCTGTTCGGCGAGCTCACCGGCGTGCGGCTGTCGTTCGTGCCGTATCGCGGCGCGGCGCCGGCGATGCAGGACCTCATCGCCGGCCAGATCGACATGATGTTCGACCAGGCGTGGAATTCGCTCGCCCAGGTGCGGGCCGGCACGGTGCGCGCCTACGCCGTCACCGCGCCGGTGCGGCTCGCCTCGGCGCCGGACATTCCGACCGTCGACGAGGCCGGCCTTCCCGGCCTCCATGCCACGGTGTGGAACGGCTTGTGGGTGCCGAAGGGCACGCCGGGCGACATCGTCGCGAAGCTCACCGCCGCCGCCACCGACGCGCTCGCCGATCCGATGGTGCGCCAGCGGCTCGCCGATCTCGGCCTCGAAATCCCGCCGCGCGATCAGCAGACCGCGCAGGCGCTCGCCGCGCTGCAGAAGGCCGACGCCGCGACGTGGTGGCCGGTCATCAAGGCCGCGCACCTCAAGATGGAGTGAGGCGGCGGGGTTCGGGCCGGCCACCTCTTTCGTCATTCCGGGGCCGCCGCAGGCGGAACCCGGAATCCAGCCCTTGTGAATCCAGCACTTATGCACGGCATTCCTGGATTCCGGGTTCGCGCTGACGCGCGCCCCGGAATGACAAGAGCGTGCTCCTACGCGAAGAAATCAATTCGCCGAAACCAACGCCCGCGCGATCCAGCTTCGCGGCGCCTCTTCCGGCTTGGCGCGCACGCGGCGCGGCTTGGCAAAGCGCGCGCAGACCACGTTGACCGCCGCGACGATGAGCCCGGCGGCGAGCACCAGCCAGGCCGGGTTGAGCATGGCGATGTTGTCGACGAGGCTCTGCAGCGTCTCGGAAAGCGTGCCCTCGGTGTCGACGTCGAAGTAGAAGGTGAACGCGGTCTGGATCACCGTGAGCGGCGAGACGTGGAACACGATGGCGACGCCGAGCGCCTGCACGATGAGCGTCAGCGCGGCGACGACGACGCTGAGCAGCGCGAGCCCGGCGCTCGAGAGTTCGCCGCGGAGACGCCGCACCGCGAAGCGGTAGCACATCAGCCATCCGAACAGGCCGGCGACCAGCGTCGGCGCGCTCACGTCCGCCTTGGTCTGCTGGAAGTAGTGGATCAGCGCCAGGAACGCGATGACGTAGACGATCTGGTGCAGCCGCGCCCAGCGCATGCCGCCGAGCCGCCGCACCATGCCGTCGGTCGAGGTGATGGCGAGCACGGTGAGGCCGGAGAGCGCGACGAAACCGATGATGAGATAGATGCGCTTGACGATCTCGCTCGCGACCTTGACGAGGTCGAACTGCTGGTCGAGCACGAAGAGCGAAATATGCAGCGCGGCGTAGCAGAACGCGCCGACGCCGAGCATGCGCCGCACATCGAGGAGCTGGCCGTAGCGGGTGACGCGGCGCAGCGGCGTGACGGCGAGCGTGATCAGAAGGAACATCAGCGCCCAGAAGCCGGCGCGATGGATGAGATCGTTGACCGGGCGCGCCCCCGCGGCGATCGCTTGCGGCGTTCCAGGCGGCGAGCGCCAGGGGCCACAGCAGCAGCGCCAAGGTCGCGATGCGCAGCGCCGAAAGCCGCCCGCGGCGATCCCGCCAGATTTCAAAGCCAGCCATGCCCCGCCACTACCATCGTCTTTTCGCCGGTGCCACTCACAATGGCGGCGTGGCGGCGTGAAGGCAAATGACGAGGCGTTGAGGCGGGCGTGAGGCCGCGACGCCTGGCTTCCCTCCCCGTCTTCGGGGAGGGTCAGGGTGGGGTGCTGCTTGCGAGTCTTACGTTTCTCCGAGCGCAAATCCGACCTGCGGCTCCGACTCGGGGACGGGCGAGGCCCTCTTACCCGGCGCGCACGCGCGACCGACCTCTCCCCAGACGCGGGGAGAGGTAGCCCAGTGCCGATCCTACCGACAAACCTGCGTTCAGCCGCGCGGCGTGTGCGAAGCGATGATCGCCTCGCCCATCCGCACCAGGCGGGCCGCCGGCCCGTCGGCGCCGACGCTCTGGGCGCTGACCCGCGCGCCTTCGAGCAGCAGGAAGAGCTCGTCGGCGAGGAATTCCGGCTCGGTGAGCGCCGCCGCCTCGCACAGCTTGACCAGGCGGTCGCGCTGGGCGCGCTTGACCTCCTCGATCACCTTGCGGGCGGGGTGATCCTTCTCGGCGAGCTCGACCGCGGCGTTGGCGAGCGCGCAGCCGCGGCCGCCGTCGGCGACGATGTGATCGGTCATCTTGGCGAGCCAGGCGGTGAGCTGGGCGCGCGGATCGCCCGGATGCGCCGCCGCCAGGCGGTCCCACTCGGCCTCCGACTGCCGGGCGAACTCGCGCAGGCACTCGGCGACCAGCAGGTCCTTGGAGGCGAAGTGGCGGTAGAGCGTCATCTTGTTGGTGCCGGCCGCCGCCGCGATCTCGTCGACCCCGACCGCCCGCACCCCGCGCTCGTAGAACAGGTCGCGAGCGACCGAAAGAATGCGATCCCGTGGGCGTCCGGTCGACGCGTTCGGCGGTGGGTTCCGTGGCGAGTTCGGCGATTTCAGCAGGTTTGGTGATCATTTGGGCGATCGTTGCTCTTGACAAAGGTGTTACCGGTCAGTACCTAGCTGATGTAGTGTTACCGGTCAGTATCACAAGGCCGACAGAAAGTCACGCCTTTGTGACGACCACAATCCAGGGAACGGGCAATGTCCAACATTCTTTTCGTAACCAGCAGCGCCCGGCGGGCCGGCTCATATTCCAACCAGGTCGCGTCGGCCCTGGTGGAGAAGCTCGAGGCGGCCACTCGCGGGGGCGATCGTGACCGTTCGCGACCTCACCAAGGAGCCCCTGCCCCACATCGACGACGAGTTCGTGGCGGCGACCCGCGGCCCCGGCGGCCCGCAGACCGACGTCCAGCGGGAGATCGCGCGCCGCTCCGACGCCCTCGTCGACGAGCTGATGGCGGCGGACACCGTGGTCATCGCGGCGCCGATGATCAATTTCACCATTCCGACCACGCTCAAGTCCTGGATCGACTACGTCGCCCGCGCCGGCCGCACCTTCAGCTACAGCGAGAGCGGGCCGAAGGGGCTGGTCAGCGGCAAGCGCGTCTTTCTCGTCGTCGCCCGCGGCGGCGTCTACAGCGACAAGGCGCAATTCGACTTCCAGCTGCCGTATCTGCGGCACGTGCTGGCGTTTCTCGGCATGACCGATGTCGAGGTGATCGATGTCGAAGGCACCGCCTTCGGCCCCGAGGCGGCCGAGCGGGCGGTCGCCGCGGCGCTCGCCCGGGTGGAAGCCGTCGCGTTCGAGCAGCGGGCGGCGTGAACTGAACGGAGGAATTAGTCATGACCGAATGCTTTTCAGAACCCACTCTCGACGAGGTGCTCTCGGACCCGCTGGTGCAGGACGTGATGGCGTCCGACGGCGTCGATCCGGCCGAGCTGCAGGCGTCGCTCAGCGAGATCGCCGGCGATATCCGCCGGCGCCGCCTCGTCCCGCCAGCACCGGCAGGCGGCCTGACGCTCTCCCTCCCCGGCTTCGGAGAGGGCGGGGTGGGGTTCGGGTCGGGTCCGCGAGCGAAGCGAGCAAGAAAGAGCCCCACCCTGCCCTCCCCGAAGACGGGGAGGGAAAGCACAGCCGTCCGCCCCTCCTGCAAGCGCCCGCACTGTGGCAAGATGATCGCGATCCCTCTGAACAAGGGATCGCGATCTGCTTTTGCGGAGGCGGAGGCGAAATGGGGAGGACGAACCTGGCCGCGGCGCTCGCCGCGCTCGCGATGAGCGCCGCGACCGCGCAGGCCCAAAGCAATGACGCGCTGATCGCGCGCGCCAAGACGTTCGAGCTCGACACGCCTTATGTGCCGCCGCCCGGCGATCCGCTCGCGCATCATGCGGCGGGCTACGCCAAGGTGATGTGCTCCGCCGTGTTCATGACCGGCCTCGCCCCGGAGTTCGCGGCGGAGAATGTCGGCTTCTTCACCGCGCCCTACGAGCAGCGCAGGAAGCTCGGCAAGCCGGTGATCGATCGCGACGCCAGGACCGTGAGCGTCGCACTCCCCGACGGCACGCTGCGCACCGCGAAGCATCTCGGCAGCCAGGGCTGCGTCACCTTTCCGCTCGGCCAGAACGGCGTGAATTTCACGCCCGTCGCGGTGAAGAGCCGGTTGCCCGATCCCGCGACGACGCCGTGGCCGATGGGCGACGTGCTGTCCGGACGAGCCGCTGCCGCGCGAGATCGATGCAGCGAAGCTCGACGCTGCGGTGAAGGCTGCGTTCCAGCCGGCGGAAGGACTGACCGCGGCCTTCGTGGTCACCTGGAAGGGCCGGCTCATCGCCGAGCGTTACGGCGACGGCATCACCGCGCAGACGCCGCTCGAAGGCTGGTCGATGGGAAAGAGCATCACCGCGACGCTGTTCGGGACGCTCGTCAAGGACGGCGTCTACACGCTCGACCAGCCGGCGCCGATTCCGGAGTGGCAGACGCCGGGCGACCCGCGCGCGAAGATCGGGATCGCCGACATCCTGCACATGTCGAGCGGACTGCGCATCAAGGCGCCGCAGGATCCGGACTACGATCCGCGCGGAACCTATCCGGATCATCTCTATCTCTACACCGGCGGCGTCAACTCCTATCACTACGCGGCGACGCGGCCGCTGCAATGGCCGCCCAACACCGTCGGGCGCTATCACAACAGCGATCCGGTGCTGATCTCCTACCTGATCCGGCTCGGCGTGGAGAAGCGCGGCGAGGACTATCTGTCGTTTCCGCAGCGGGCGCTGTTCGACAAGGTCGGCGTCCGCACCATGGTGATCGAGACCGATCCGTTCGGAAATTTTCTCGGCCAGGGCTACGAGGTCGCCTCCGGGCGCGACTGGGCGCGGCTCGGCAATCTCTATCTCCAGGACGGCGTGTGGAACGGCGAGCGCATTCTCCCCGAGGGCTACGCGAAGTTCGTGAGCACGCTCGCGCCCGCCTGGGCCGCCGACAAGCGTCCGGTCTACGGCGCGTTCTTCTGGCTCAACGGCTTCGGGCAGTATCCGGTCCCGCGCGACGCCTATTACATGGCGGGCGCCGGCGGGCAGACCACGCTCATCATCCCCTCACACGATCTCGTCGTGGTGCGCCTCGGGCATTATCGCGGCGCCGCCGCCGGCGAGTACGGATTTCACAAGGCGCTCGCGCTGCTGATGGAAGCGGTGCCGGCGCGCAAGTGAGCGTGCTCCCTCCCCGTCTTCGGGGAGGGAGGGGTGGGGTTCGCGAGCGATGGAGAAGGAAGAGCCCCACCCTGCCCTCCCCGAAGACGGGGAGGGAAAGAGTATCAGCCCGTGCGCTCTGCTTCGACGCGCGCAAGCGGCATCGCCGGCACGCTCTCCTCGCTCACCTCGTCGGTGCGCACCTCGAAGCGCTTGAGCGTGTTGGCGCCGAACGTCGTGCTGATCGCGACGTCCGCCGCATCGCGGCCGCGCGCGATCACGATACGGCCGATCCGCGGGATGTTGTGGCGGGCATCGAAGGTGTACCAGCGGCCGCCGATATAGACCTCGAACCAGGCGGAGAAATCCATCGGCGACGGATCGGGCGGCACGCCGATGTCGCCGAGATAGCCGGTGCAGTAGCGCGCCGGGATGTTCATGCAGCGGCACAGCGTGACGGCGAGATGCGCGAAGTCGCGGCACACGCCGCGCCCCTGCGCCAGCGCCTCGACCGCGCCGCGGGTCGCGGCGGCGTGCTCGTAGCCGAATTTGATTCGATTGTGGACGAAGTCGCAGATCGCCTGCACGCGCTGCCAGCCGGGCGGCGTCTTGCCGAACAGATTCCACGCCGTCTGCATCAGCCGATCGGTCTGGCAGTAGCGGCTGCCGAGCAGGAATACCAACGCATCGTGCGGCAGGTCGGCGATCGGATGCTCCTCGGCGCCGACATCGACGGGATCGGGCTTGCCCGAGTCGGCGACGATCGCATCGCCGGCGATGCGGATCTCGCCGGCCGGCGCCAGCAGGCGCACGCACTTGTTGCCGAAGCCGTCGGTGTAGGCCGTGATCGCGCGTGACGGCGTCACCCGCATGCGATCGGATGTGAGCAGGTCCGCGGCGCGCGAGGGATGCACGTTGAGCATGAAGACCATCGGCGTCGGCGCCACGCAATCATAGATGAGGTCGTAACCGACATGAATTTTCATGATGCGTCCTGAGTGGAATGGGCTGCCGATAAACGACAAACGATAAACCGCCGGTGTGGTTCCAATTGAGGAACCGAAATGTGCACCCGAACATATGGCGTCGCCCGGACCTTGTTGCCATATAGGGCACGGGCGCGCCTGCCCAAATTTGTCGCAACGACAGGGAACGTTAATTCTCCTTCTGTTCCCCCGATCACGCGGAGTTTTCGTTCAAATGGACAAGATCAAGCCGCTCTACACCGCGACGGCGACCGCCACCGGCGGCCGCAACGGCCATACCGAATCATCCGACGGGATCGTCCACGCGGATCTCTCGGTGCCGAAGGAGATGGGCGGCCCGGGCAAGCCGGGAACGGCGACGCCGGAGCATCTGTTCGCGGCGGGCTACGCCGCCTGCTTCGGCGGCGCGCTCGATTTCGTCGGCAAGCAGCACAAGAAGGATGCGAGCAAGGCGAAGGTGCAATGCGCGGTCTCGATCGGACCGCGCGAGGGCGGCGGCTTCGGCCTCGCGGTGAAGCTCCACGTCGAAGACAAAAGCTTGCCGCAGGCGGAGCTCGACGCACTCGCCAAGGAAGCGCACGAGAAGATCTGTCCGTACTCCCACGCGACGCGCGGCAATGTCGATGTCGCGTTGGAGGTGGTCGGCGCGTGAGACGCGCCCGCGCAATGCACGACCGCGTAGCCCGGATTGAGCGAACGCGAAATCCGGGATCTACCTCGGCGCCGATTGCGCTACGCGATAGCTCGCGCAGGCGCGACCCCGGATTTCGCTTCGCGTCACTCCAGGCTACGAGCCGCTGTCCGCGTCGCGGCCGTGGCGCGCCGCTTCGCGTAGGCGCGTGCAAAACCGTGCATGCCGCCGAACCATTGCATGGCGACGACCGCGCCCTTGATCGGCGAAAGCAGTGCGAGTGACAGCAGCGCGGTCAGCGGCACCCACAGCGCCATCTGCAGCCACAGCGCCGGCGCAAATTCGGTCTCCACCAGCAGCGCCAGCGGCACGATGGTGTGACCCACCAGCACGATAACGAGATAGGCCGGAAAATCGTCGGCGCGCTGGTGGAAGAGTTCTTCGCTGCACTCCGGGCAGCGATCGGCCACTTTGAGGAAGCGGGAGAACATGTGCCCGCGGCCGCAGTTCGGACAGCGTCCTCGCACCCCCCGCATCACCGCCTGCGCCGACGACACCTCGGCCCCACGATCGTCGCGCGGCGGGGCGAGGAAAAGCGAAGTGAGCGAGGACAACGTCAGCGCGGACATGGCGGCAACCCTTCTCTTTCGTTCCGGCGCGATCGAGGTGCTTCGAACGGCCCTGTCGGCGATGTCGTCGGAAGCGGTAACGGCGCCCTGTCTTACGTCGCTCCGCTTGGCGCACGCTTCAAGCTCGTGTAAGGAGATTGTATGGACTGGCTCCCTACAATCACCGACCGCACCGGCCCGCTCTATCTGCGCATCGTCGATGCGCTCGCCTCCGACATCGGCAGCGGCCGGCTGCGGCGCGGCCAGATCCTGCCGACGCACCGCGCGCTCGCCAAGGCACTCGGGATCGACCTCACCACGGTGACGCGCGCCTATGCCGAAGCGCGCCAGCGCGGCCTCACCGAGGCGCGGGTCGGACAGGGCACGTTCGTCGCCGAGACCGCGGCCGAGCTTCACCTGCCGCCGCTCGCGCGTGCGGAGATCGACCTCTCGATGAACCTGCCGCCGCAACCCGCGGAGGCCGACCTCGAGGGACGCATCGCGCGCGGCATCGCGGCGCTCTCCCGCGAGGTCGGGCTCGCGCGCTATCTCACCTACCGGCCCGCCGGCGGCAGCGAGGAGGAACGCGCGGTCGCAGCGGCATGGCTGCGCACGCGTTTGCCCGGGATCGATGGCAGGCGCGTCGTCATCAGCGCCGGTACGCAAGCGGCGCTCGCGGCGCTGCTCGGCAGCCTCGCCAAGCCCGGCGATGTCGTGCTCACCGAAACGCTCACCTATCCCGGCTTCCGGGCGGCCGCCGCACTGTTCGGCCTCACCGTGATCGGCGTCGCGATGGACCAGCACGGCGTGATGCCCGATGCGCTCGCCGCGGCGTGCCGGCGGCACAAGCCACGGCTCGTCTATCTCACGCCGACCATCCACAATCCGACGACGGCATCGATGACGGCGGCGCGCCGCAGAGAGGTCGCCGCCGTGATCGAGAAGGCGAACGTCGTCCTCATCGAGGACGACGCCTACGGCCAGCTCGATCCCGGACTCGGCGACGCTCGCCTCGCTCATTCCGGAGCGGAGCTATCTCGCCGCGAGCCTGTCGAAATGCATCGCGCCGGGACTGCGGGTGTCACTGGTCGCGGCGCCCGATCCGGGCGCGGCCGCGAAGCTCGCCGGCGCCCTCGGCGCCACGACCCAGATGTCGACGCCGCTCACCGCCGCGCTGGCGCTGCGCTGGCTGCGCGACGGCAGCGCCGACACCATCATCGCCGCGATCCGCGCCGAGGCCGACGTTCCGCCAGAAGCTCGCGGCGCGGGCGCTCGCCGGCCATCGGTTCGCGGCGCACCGCCGCGGCCATCATCTGTGGGTGCCGCTGCCGGCCGGCTGGAGCCGCGCCGCAGTTCATCGGCCATGTCGAGCGGCGCGGCCTCGCCGTCGTCGCGAGCGATGCCTTCAGCGTCACCCCGGAGGCGCCGCACGCGATCCGCGTCTCGCTCGGCGCGGTGCCGAGCCGCGCCGAGCTCGTGCGCGGCCTCGATATTCTCGCGGCGGCGCTCGGCAACGCCACCGCCGCATCGCAGGTGATATGAGCGCGCGCCGGCCGGCGGCGCTAGCGCGCGTCAGGCGTAGTAGTCGGCGGCCGCGGTGCTGTCGGCGTGCTTGGCGCTGATCGCGTTCATCACCGGGGTGAGCACGATGGCGACGACGAGATTGAGGATCACCGTGTAGAGCGCGGTGTAGCCGGGGAAGCTCCAGGCGCCGACCGTGCAGCGGGAACGCCGCGGCGAAATTGACCGACCACGCCATCCAGGTGCCGGCCACGGTGCCGACCGCCCAGCCGATCAGCAGCGCCCACGGATTGAACCAGCGCGTATAGAGGCCGATCAGCACCGCCGGCAGCGTCTGGATGATCCAGATGCCGCCGAGCAGCTGGAGCTGGATCGCGTATTGCAGCGGCACGAACACGATGAACACCAGCGCGCCGAGCTTGACGATGAGCGACACCCACTTCGCCATCTGCGCTTCCTGCTTGTCGCTGCAGGTGCCGTGCAGGAATTCGCGGTAGATGTTGCGGGTGAACAGGTTCGCCGCGGCGATCGACATGATCGCCGCCGGCACCAGCGCGCCGATGCCGATCGCCGCGAAGGTGACGCCGGCGAACCATGCCGGGAAGCTGTGAAGCATCAGCGCCGGCACCGCGAAGTTCGCCTTGAACTGTTTGAAGCCTTCGGCGAACTCCGGCATCTTGTCGACGCCGGCCGCGAGCGCGAAGAAGCCGAGCAGCGCGAGCAGCCCGAGCACGAAGGTATAGGCCGGCAGCAGCGCCGCGTTGCGGCGCACCGCATGACCGCTGCTGGCGCTCAGGATGCCCGTCATCGAGTGGGGATAGAGCAGCAGCGCCAGCGCCGAGCCGAGCGCGAGCGTCGCGTAGATGCCGTAGGCGCCGGTGGTGTTGCGCGCCGGGCGTCACCAGGATCAGCTTCTCCGGCGGCACCGCGGAGAAGATCTTCGCCCAGCCGCCGAGCTGCATCGGGATGATGATCACCGCGGCGAATGCCGTGATGTAGATCAGCGTATCCTTGACGACCGCGATCATCGCCGGCGCCCGCAGGCCGCTCGAATAGGTGAAGGCGGCGAGGATCAGGAAGGCGATGATCAGCGGAATGTCGCCGACCCAGCCTTCGCCGGTCACGCCCATCGCCCCGATCACGACCTGCAGGCCGACGAGTTGCAGCGCGATGTAGGGCATGGTGGCGACGATGCCGGTGACGGTCACCGCGAGCGCGAGCCAGCGGTTGCCGAACCGCCCGCGCACGAAGTCGGCGCCGGTCACGTAGCCGTGCTTGCGACAGACGTTCCACAGCCGCGGATACACGATGAACAGGATCGGATAGATGATGATGGTGTAGGGCACCGCGAAGAAGGCGATCGCGCCGGCGCCGAAGGCGAGCGCCGGGACGGCGATGAAGGTGTAGGCGGTGTAGAGATCGCCGCCGACCAGGAACCAGGTGATCAGGGTGCCGAAGCGCCGGCCGCCGAGGCCCCATTCATGCAGCTGGTCGAGATCGCCGCGGCGCCAGTGGGCGGCGGCAAAGCCGAGCCAGGTGATGAAGCCGAACAGGGCGATGAAGACGACGAGCGCTGTCCAATTGAGTGTTCCACGGGCGTGCGTCCTTACCGGTTTCGACTGGTCTCTGTCATGAAATAGACGAAGGCCGTGACCGCGGCGCTGACCAGGACCAGCGCCATCTGAAACCAATAGAAGAACGGAATGCCCGCGAGCTTCGGCTCGACGGAATTGTAGAACGGGACCCACAAGGCCGGGATGAACTGGATGAGGAGCAAGAAATACCACGGGCTCCACGCCCGATCGTGATTGCCGTCCATCGGCGTTTCTCCCTTCGAGCACGGTACCGAGAACTCGGCCGTTCGCACTCACGCGTGCTCGATCACTGTTTCTGCAGGCGCGCCCCGTCGTTTTCGATGCGATCGCGCCGGTCTTCAAACGAGGTCGCAGGGTATACCCACGGCGGCCTCGCCCGCACAAGTAATGTGTCACACGGCCGGCATACGCGTCGACGCTCGGTCTGCATGGAGAGCAGACCACGCCCCGCGGCTAATGACCTGCGCGCAGCCGGTCCAGGAGCTCGACGGTCGGATAGGAGTCCGCCGGCAGGCCGAGCTTGATCTGCATCGCGCGCACGGCGTTGCGGGTCGATGTGCCGAGCCTGCCGTCGGCGCCGCCGACGTCGTGGCCGGCCTTGATCAGGTACTGCTGCAGCTCCTTGGTCTGATCCATGGTGAACGCCGTCACCGGGCCGGTGCCCTTCTGCATCGCCGGCGCGCCGGCGAGCCGCGTCGCGTAATAGGCGGCGGTCGTCGAATAGGTGAGCGACGCGTTCCACTTCAGGTAGGCCTGGAAGTTGTCATAGGCGAGGAAGGTCGGGCCGAACCGGCCCATCGGCAGCAGCAGCGAGGCCTTCATGCCGTCGTTCTGCAGGGCGCGGCCGTCGGGACGGGTGACGCCCCAGGTGGCCCATTGCGAGCGCGGATGCTGGACGGTGAGGTCGGCCTGGTCCCACGGCATCTTGGCCGGCACCCGCACCTCTTCGAGCCACGGCTCGCCGCGCTTCCACCCCAGGCTGACGAGATAGTTCGCGGTCGAGCCGATCACGTCGGGCACGCTGCGGATGAGGTTGCGCTTGCCGTCGCCGTCGTAGTCGACGGCCCATTTGATGTACTCCGACGGCATCATCTGGGTCTGGCCGAGCTCGCCGGCCCATGAGCCCAGCATGTCCGCCGGCTGCAGGTCGCCGCGTTCGATCAGCCGCAGCCCGTCGAACAGATGGCCGCGGAACATGTCGGCAGCGCCGGCAGTCATAGGCGAGCGTGGTGAGCGACTTGATCGAGTTGTCCTTGCCCTGGTTGGAGCCGAAGTCGCTCTCGAGCCCCCAGAACCCGGTGATCACCGCGGCCGGCACGCCGTACTGCTTCTCGGCGCGGTCGAAGACCGCCTGGTTTTTCTTGATCTGGGCCGCGCCCTGCTGCAGCCGGTAGGCCGGCAGCATCTTGCCGGAGAAATCGAGGAAGCTCTGCGCGAAGATGCGCTGGCCGTGGTCGATGTTGACGATGCGCTGGTCGTAGACGAGGTAGGGCCCGGCCGCGGCAATGGCGTTGCGCGAGATGCCCTGCTTGACCGCCTCGGCCTTGAAGCGCTCGAGCCACGCCTCGAACGAACCGTTGTCGCGGCAATCAGCGGCGAGCGCCGCCGAGCCCACGAACAGCACGGCCGCAACGACCGGCGCCGCGCACAGGTACCTGAGATCGATCCGTTTCATGGGTACCCCCTCCGGTGGGAATCGCCCCGGATTTTGACCACAGGCGTGGCAGCATCGTGGCCGGCTCTTCCCCCTCCCGTACGCTGGGGAGGGGTTAAAGGCCGCCGAAAATGCATTCCCGGGCTGGATTTCTACTTTGCATGGGGTTGTTCCTCACAAAAAGGGCCGCTCGAAAAAACTTGAGAGGGAGCCGGGTGCACGAACCGGACACCTGAGCCGGGGCGGGCGCCCGCCTCGCACGCTGGCAGGGGGTCCCCGCCGGCGGTTTCGGTATACAATCGGATCGCAGCCTGCGACCCCCGCGAAGACGGGCCGGTCGTGCTGACGGGAGGACATCAATGAGGAAGACTTTCACGATCGTATCGTCGCTGGCGGTGGGCGCGGCGCTCGGCCTTATAGGCGGGGGCAAGCTGCTCAACCCGCCGGCGGAGGCGCAGATGGCGGCGGCGCCGACGGCGTTCGGCGCGGTGTCGAGCGCGCTCGGAGAAGAGGACGTCTCCGGTCCCTACGAGGTGCAGCAGGGCTGGCCGCAGGATCTCGCGACGCTCCCCGGCCACGAGAAATGGACCTATGGCGGCGCGCGCGGCATCTTCGCCGAGAGCCCCAACCGCGTGTTCCTGCTCGGCGGCGGCGAACTGCCGAACCTCAAGCGTCCCCAGGCGCGCTTGCTGACCGACATCGGCCCGAACGTGCTGTTTCCCGTGACCGGCGTGCCGTGGCGCAACGCCAATATCGCGACACCGCCCGGCGCCGGCGGATCGCGCCAGGATCCCGCCAAGGGCATGGAGATGTGGCGCGGCTCGTCACCGCCCTACCGCGAGATGGGCGTCGATGCCCGCTGGGAGCACTGCCTGATCGTCGTCGACGCGGACGGCAAGATCATCGAAGAGTGGACGCAGTGGGACCACCTCTTCAAGCGGCCGCATGCCGTCTACATCAGCCCGTACGACGCGCAGAAGCACGTCTGGGTCGTCGACGACCACACCCACGCGATCTACAAGTTCACCAATGACGGCAAGCAGCTGGTGCAGACGCTCGGCACGCCGAACGTGCCGGGCGCCGACGGCACGCATTTCAACCGCCCGACCTTCATGGCGTGGCTCCCCGACGGCACGTTCTACGTGGCCGACGGATACAACGGCACGCGCGTTGCGAAGTTCGACGCCAGCGGCAAGTTCCTGCTCGACTTCGGCAAGTCCGGTGAGCCGGAGAAGGAGACGCGGCCCGGCTACATGAACAACGTGCACGGCGTCGCGGTCGACGTCCCGACGCGGCGCGTCTTCGTCAACGATCGCGACAACCACCGCATCCAGATTTTCGACGAGAACGGCAATTACCTCAAGGAATGGAAAATCGCGGTGCGGCCGTCGAGCCTGCATTTCGTGGTGATCGGCGAGGACCGCACGCTCGCGACCTTCGACCGCAACACCCACAAGATGCTCAAATACGATCTCGACGGGCATCTCATCTATTCGTGGGGAACGATCGGCGACTTCCCCGGCACCTTGTGGGGCGTGCACGGCATGGCGACCGACCAGGAGGGCAACCTCTATGTCGCCGAGGTCGATTCCGGGCGGTTCCAGAAATTCAAGCCGCGTCCCGGCGCCAATCCGGCGATGCTCATCAGCAAGCCCGTCTACTCGGCCTGGCGGTAGCACCTTCTCCCTCCCCGTCTTCGGGGAGGGCCGGGGTGGGGTCCGCGAGCGAAGCGAGCAGGGGAAGAAAGAGCCCCACCCTACCCTCCCCGAAGACGGGGAGGGAAAGCGGTGCATGCGCCCGCGAGTGAACCTATCCGCGGCCGAACAGCCGTTTGAGCCAAGCGACAAACACCGCGCCTGCCAGCGCGAAACCTGAAATCGGCTTGGCGGCAGCAGGCGGTGGAGATGATGCGGCGGCCGGGGTCGCGGGCGCACCGACGGGCGCGGCCGGCGCAGGCGTTGGTGCCGCAGCGCTCGCGACTGCTGCCGCAGGTGCGACCGCCGGCGCGAACTGCGCCTTCAGGTTGTTCGCGAACTGCGTGATGATCTGCGCCGCCGTCACCTGGATGATGCCGACGCCGCGGCCGTATTGGGCAACTGCGCCGGACAGCGTCAGGTTGGTGTGCACCAGCACCTTGGCGCCGCCGGCGACCGGCTCGAGATGAAAGGACGCGGTGGCGTTGGCGCCGCCGCGCCCCTTGGCGTCGCTGCCCTGGGCGGAGATCTTCGCGCGATGGGCGGCATCGTCGATCTCGTCGAACTTCACCGTGCCGGCGAAGGCGAGCGACACCGGCCCGAGCCGCACGCCGACCTTGCCCTTGTAGGTGCGGTCGTCGACCACCTCGGTGAGCTCGGCGCCGGGCAGGCACGGCGCGATGCGCCGGATGTCCATCAGGAGCTTCCAGGCCTCGTCGACCGGAAGCGGTACCTCGAACGAATTATCGAATTCCATGATCCTCACTCCGGCGGCTGCGACGCCGTCTCACTCCGAGCTTATCCCAAATCCATTGCGACACCGCGAGGAGGCGGTCGTCCTCGTAACGCGGCGCGACCAGTTGGATACCGACCGGCAGCCCGTTTGGTCCGACCGCCGTCGGCAACGTCACGGTCGGCGTATGCATCAGCGTCCACAGCGCCTGGAAGGCCGGATCGCCGGTGTGGTGCAGGCCCTCCGGCGCTTCGCCGCGCACGCACGGCGCGAGCAGCACGTCGGCTAGCGCGAACACGCCGGCGAGCTGCGCGCGGCAGCGCTCGGCGAGTTGCACCGCCGCGACGTAGTCGGCATGCGCGATGCCGAGCCCGCGCTCGATGATCTTGGCGAGGCGCTCGCTGATGGCGGCGCGGTGATGCTGCCACTCGTGGGCCATGCCCATGGCGCGCTCATAGTCGTTGATGATCTCGCGGGCGTGGCCGAGGCCGGCGAAGTCGTCCGGCAGCGCGATCTCGACGATCTCGGCGCCGGCATCATCGAGCCGGCGCGCGGCGTCTTCGACCGCCTCGACGGTCTCGGGCTGCGCATTCGCCCACATGTGGGTGCGCGTGAGCCCGATCCGCGGCGCCGCGGCGACCGCAGCGACGGCGCCGGCGACGCCCCGAGCAAAACCGCGCGCACCAGCGCGACGTCGTCGAGCGTGCGCGCGATGAGGCCGATGGTATCGAGCCCTTCCGCCGCGGGCTTCACGCCGAAGCGGTTGAAAGCGTTGTAGGTCGGCTTGTAGCCGATGACGCCGCAATAGGAGGCCGGCCGCAGCACCGAGCCGCCGGTCTGGGTGCCGAACGCGACCGGCACCATGCAATCGGCGACCGCCGCAGCGGAGCCGCTCGACGAGCCGCCCGGCGTGTGCGTCTCCTCGTGCGGATTGGCGGTCGGGCCGGCGGTGACGCCGGCGAACTCGCAGGTCACGGTCTTGCCGAGGATCACCGCGCCGGCGGCGCGCACCTGCGCGACGCAAGCGCCGTCGGCCGGTGGGCGGTGCCCGCGGTAGATCGGCGAGCCCATCTCGGTCGGCATGTCGAAGGTGTCGATGACGTCCTTCACCCCGATCGGCAGCCCGTGCAGCGGCCCGCGATTGGTGGCGCGGTCGAGCGCGCGCGCCTGCGCCAGCGCGGCGTCGGGATCGAAATTGACCCACGCCTGGATCACGCCGTCCTGGTCGGCGATGCGGGCGAGGCAGGCGCGCACCACCGCCTCGCAGGTGAACGTGCCGGCGGCGATGCCGCGCACGATCTCGGTCGCGGAAAGCTCGTTGAGATGGAGTGTCGACGCCGTCACGCGGCCTCGCGCCTATTCCGCGGCGGCGGAGGCGACGCCGCCATGGGCCTGCGACCAGCCGGCCGGGTCGTGCATGAACTTCTCGACCTCGGCGAGCATCTTCGGCTCGAACTTGTTCGACGCTTTGGCGACGCGCAGCACGTCCCACCAGGTCGCGAGCGTGTGCATGGTGATGCCGAGGTCGCCGAGGATTTTTCGCCCCTCCGGATAGATGTCGTAGAAGAAGAACACGAAGATGTGGTCGACCTTGGCGCCGGCGTGGCGCAGCGCATTGCAGAAATTGACCTTGCTGCGCCCGTCGGTGGTGAGGTCCTCGACGAGGAGGATGCGGTCGCCTTCGGTGAAATAGCCCTCGATCTGGGCGTTGCGGCCGAAGCCCTTCGATTTCTTGCGCACATAGAGCATCGGCAGGCTGAGCTTGTCGGCCATCCATGCGGCAAACGGAATGCCCGCGGTCTCGCCGCCGGCGATGGCGTCGAACTGCTCGAAGCCGGCGTCGCGCAGGATGGTCGAGGCGCCGAAGTCGATCAGCGTCTGGCGCACGCGCGGAAACGAGATCAGCCGGCGGCAGTCGGTATAGACCGGGCTCGCCCATCCCGACGTGAAGATGAACGGCTTCTCGGCCATGAACTGGACCGCGCCGACCTCCAGGAACATCTTCGCGGTGAGATCGGCGATCACCTGCTTGTCGGGAAAGCTCGTCATGGGAGTGCCTTGCTGTTGGGGCGGCGGCGATGGGTGTCAAGGGCTGACCTTCTTCGATGTCACAGTTGTCATCGCCTTCACTGTCATTGCCCGGCTTGACCGGGCAATCCAGTAACCCCGAGCGATCGATGCGGCCGAGACTGTGCCACAAGCGCAGTCCGGTGGTTACTGGATCGCCCGGTCAAGCCGGGCGATGACAGCGAGGTGTGCGGTGTCTGTCAACCATATCCGCGATCGTCGATCGTCCGGCAGCACGAACGCACATCAACTCGCCGTCACCTTCCACTCGATGGTCTCGCCGCCGCGGTAGACGATCGCGCGCTCGTCCGGCCCCTCGACCTTCACCTCCTCGGGCGCGACCCAGGGGATCTTCTCGAGCGTGATGGTCTCGGTGTTGACCGGCAGCTTGTAGTGCTTGGCGCCGTTGAGCGAGGCGAAGGCTTCGAGCTTGTCGAGCGCGCCCTCCTCCTCGAACACCTTGGCGTAGGTCTCGATCGCGACCGGCGCGTTGAACATGCCGGGAATGCCGTTGACGCTGAGCTTCTTCGCCACCGGATGCGGCGCGGAATCGGTGCCGAGGAAATAGCAGGATTCGCCCGATGTCGCCGCCTTGCGCAGCGCGTCGCGGTCGCGCGCGGTTTTGATCACCGGCATCACGTACATGTAGGGCTTGAGGCCGTGGCCGAGCCAGTCGGTGCGGGTGAGGATGAGGTGGTAGGGCGTGATGGTGCCGCCGACCTGCGGCTTCGCGCTGCGCACGAAATCGACGCCGTCCTTCGACGACAGATGCTCGAGGATCATCCGCAGGCCGGGAAACGACTTCGTCAGCGGGATGAGCTTGCGCTCGATGAACACCGCCTCACGGTCGAAGACGTCGACGTCGGGATCGACGACCTCGCCGTGCATGAGGAACGGCATGTCGATCTTTTCCATCCGCTCCAGCACGCGGGTGACGTGCTTGAGGTCGGTCACCCCGGCAGCCGAATTGGTGGTGGCGTTGGCGGGATAGAGCTTCACGCCGGTGAACACGCCTTCGCGGAAGCCGCGCTCGACGTCGTCGGGGTCGGTGTCGTCGCGCAGGTAGCACGTCATCAGCGGCGTGAAGGTCGAGCCCGGCGGCCGCGCGGCGAGCGCGCGCTCGCGATAGGCGATCGCATCCTTGGTGGTCATCACCGGCGGCAGGAGGTTCGGCATCAGGATGGCGCGGCCGAAATGCCGCGCGGTGAACGGCATCACCGCCTTGAGCATGGCGCCGTCGCGCACGTGCAGATGCCAGTCGTCGGGCTTGCGGATGGTGAGCTTCATGAACGCTGCCGATGTGTCGCTGACTAAAGTCAGCCCCCGATCGGCGCCGCCGCCGCGGCGAAGGTCTCCATCGGGGGATCGTCGATCATGGCGCCGGTGAGGTCGGAGACGCGGGCAAAGCCGCGCTTGCGGCACCATTCCTCGAGGCCGTCGAGGATCGCGATCATCCCGGACGGATTGCGGAAGATGATGTAGCCCATCATCACCGCGCTCGCGCCGGCCAGCATGTATTCGACGACGTCCTCGACCTTGACGATGCCGCCGCAGCCGATGATCGGGATTTTCACCGCCTTGGCGCACTGATGGACCATGCGCACGATGATCGGCTTGACGCCGGGCCCGGAGATGCCGCCGTACTTGTTGCCGATCGCCGGGCGGAACGTGTCGATGTTGATCTTGAGCCCGAGGATGGTGTTCGACACGACGAGCGCGTCGGCACCGGCCGCTTCCGCGGCCTTGGCGATCGCGACCACGTCGCCGGCATTGGGCGAGAGCTTCGCCCATACCGGCTTCTTCGTCTGGGCGCGGATGCCGGTCATCACCTTGTAGGTGTGCTCCTCGTGCATCGCGAAGTTGCCGCCGCCGGGATTGCGGGTCGGGCAGGAGATGTTGACCTCGATGATGTCGACGTCGGGCACGTCGACGTCGCGCGTCATCGCCTCGAAATCCTCCGCGGTCTGGGCCGAGATGCTCGCCACCAGCGGGGGCTTGAAGCGCTTGTAGTCGGGCACCTGATGGCTCAGGAAATATTCGATGCCCTTGGTCGGCAGGCCGATCGAATTGATCATGCCGCATTCGAGCTCGGCGACGCGCGGCGGCGGATTGCCGATGCGGAATTCGCGCGACACCGTCTTCGCCACCAGCGCGCCCAGCCGGTTGATGTCCATCACCTGGGCGAGGTCGGTGGAGAACGCGCCGGACGCCGGCATGATCGGGTTCTTCAGGGTGACGTTCCCGATCTTCACGGACATGTCTACCATCCGACTGCCTCCTGCAGATCGAACACCGGGCCTTCGATACAGACGCGCCGCAGCTCCTTCTTGCCGTTCACCTCGAAGGTGCGCACGCACACGTAACAGGGGCCGAGCCCGCAGGCCATCACCTGCTCCATCGCCACCTGGCCCGGGAATGCCGTGCGCCCTGCCGAGCCGCTTCATGAGCTGCATCAGGCGGTTGGAGCCGCAGGTGAAGAAGGCGTCGGCGAGCTTTGCCGAGATCAGCCCTTCGATGATGCGCTCGACATTGGCGACGTCGCTCGAGCGGTCGGCATCGAGCACCGGCACCACGGTGCCGACCTTGCCGAACAGGTCGTCCGCCATCACGAGCTCGCGGCTGCGCGCGGAGAGGATCGCGGTGACGCCGACGCCGTTCTCGCCGGCGAGCTGGGAGATCGGCGCGAGCGTCGCGAGCCCGACGCCGCGGCCGAGCACGACGATGTTCTTCCAGGCGGGATCGAGATGGAAGCCGACGCCGAGCGGCCCGACGATGTTGAGCGTGTCGCCCGGCTTCACCGTGGCGAGCCCGTGGGTGCCGCGCCCCACGCATTTGTAGAGGAACTCGATGCGGCCGTTGGCGCGGTCGATGCGGTAGACGCTCTGCGGCCGGCGCAACCACAATTCGCCGGCGTCCGGGCGACGGACACAGCAGGTTGAAGAACTGCCCCGGCTTTACCGCCAGCGCCTTGGCCGACGCCGCGAGCACCATGTGCTTGTATTCGTCGTTGACCCAGTCGTTGGCGAGGACCGGGCACAGCGCTTCTTCGGCGGGAATGTGGGAATCGATGGGGGAAGGCTCGCTCTTGCCGACCACGAACGGCGCCGATGCAAACACTTCACCCATGACCTGAACCCTGGCCCGGCCGCATGGCCGGCTTACCCCGTCAGGTAACCACGGACTGTACCAAAATCAAGATTTTTTCCATTTTGTGAACAGATCCGCCTCGCCTCGCCGCCCGTCGCCCTCCGTCATTCCGGGGCGCGCGCCAGCGCGAACCCGGAATCCAGCCTGCAGCGCAAGCCGCAGGCCGAAGTCGCAAGTGGCAGAGTACCCGCTGCGATTCCGGGTTCCGCCTTGCGGCGGCCCCGGAATGACGCCCGAGGGGATGCGGCCTACTGCGACGCCGCGGTGTAGGGCGTGATCTCGTTGCGGATGATCTTGCCGCCCTTCATCACGAACTTGACCCGCTGCAGCTCGGTGATGTCGGCGAGCGGATCGCCGGACACCGCGACGATGTCGGCGAACTTGCCCTTGTCGACCGAGCCGACGCGGTCGGCCCAGCCGAGCACCTCGGCATTGACGATGGTGCCGGAGCGGATCGCCTCCTTCGGGCTGATGCCGGCGCGCTTGACCATCTGCTCGAATTCGAGCGCCTGGGTGCCGTGCGGGAAGGTCGAGCCGTCGACGCCGCTGCCGGCCATCATCCGCATGCCCTTGGTCTTCGACGCAAGCGTCACCGCATGCTCGAAGATCGGGATCATCCGGTACTTGCCGCCGGTGTTCTTGGCATCGTTGTCGTCCATGTAGGGCTCGACGTAGCGCTGGAACGTCGGGTCGTAGGACGAGGCCCTTGGCGACGATCATGTCGGCCTGCTCCTGGTCGAGGCCGAAGGCGTGCTCGATGGTGTCGCAGCCGGCGAGGATCGCGTTCTTCTGGCCCTCGCCGCCATAGACGTGGCAGCCGGTCTTGTGGCCGAGGCGATGGGTCTCGTCGATCAGCGCCTGCAGGACCGGCATCGGATAGGTCAGCACGTACTGCGCCTCGCCGGTCGGGCTGAACGAATAGGCGCCGGTCGGGAACAGCTTGATCCAGTCGACGCCGTGCTCGATGTGCTCGCGCACCGCGGCCTTCGCCTCGTCGACCGAGCGCACCACGATGCTGGTGAGCGGATTAGCCGGCGCGGTCGGCGGCTGCGCGCCCCACACGATGCCGCGGCCGGACACCACGTAGCGCGGGCCGTCGATGCGGCCTTCGTTGATGGCGTTGCGCATGTCGACGTCGCCATAGCCGTTGCCGTGGGAGCTCATGTCGCGCGCGGTGGTGAAGCCGGCCGCAAGGTCGGCCTGCAGGTTCTGCACGGCGATGAGCGTCGAGGTCTCCCGCGACATTCCCGGCTTGGGCGGATTGAACATGTGGGTGTGGGCGTCGATCAGGCCGGGCAGCACCGTCGCCTGGCTGAGATCGATCACCTTGGCACCGGCCGGCACCTTGACCTGGGATTCCGGGCCGACCTCGGTGATGCGCTCGCCGTCGAGGACGATGATCTGCTTCGGCCGCATCTCCCCGGTCTTGCTGTCGAACAGCTGGCCGGCGCGGATCGCCATGACCTGCGGCGCCGGCGGGCACTTGTTGGCGGCGCCGTCGCTGCAGACGGCACGGCGTCGGGCCGGCGCCCCGCCATGGTCCGCTGCCGCCGCCTTCCTGGGCATAGAGCGCGGTCGCCAGCGCGGAGGCGCCGAGCAGCCCCAACGCCACCGATCTCAATCCGGTTACGTATCGCATCGCGTGATCCTCTCCCAAGTTCTTTCAACCCGGATCGCGGTGTCGCCCGGGATGGGGGTTTATACAACGGCCGGCGCGCGCGGTCGCCCCGTTTCGCAGCGGTCTTATTCGTGTACAATACGGGTGCCGGAACCCGAACGCATTCGACGACACGGCTCAACAACGAAGGGAGGATTCCATGCAGTGGCACGGCACAGCGGCGACCGCTCTCGTCGCGGCCATCGCGGCGCTTGCGAGCGACGCATCGCAAGCTCAGGTGCGGCGGTTCGTGACGCCGCCCGACCAGGTGATCGCGATCCGCGCCGGACACCTGTTCGACTGCGAAGACCGGCAACATGCTGGCGAACCAGGTGGTGCTGATCCGCGGCGAACGCATCGCCGATGTCGGCCCGTCGGTCGCGATCCCGCCCGGAGCGACGATCATCGACCTCGGCCAGGCGACGCGTGATGCCCGGCATGATCGACGCCCATGTCCACGTGAACACCGGCGGCGCGAGCCTCGCGATGCGGGCGATCACCGCGCTCGCCAACGCCCAGACCGACCTCGCGGCGGGCTTCACCACCGTGCTCGACATGGATTCGCGCGGCGGCTTCTATACGGTCGAGCTGCGCGACGCCATCAACAACGGCCTCGTCCAGGGACCGCGCATGCAGGTCGTCGGCCAGTCGCTCAATCCGCGCGCCACCCGGTATTACGACGACGTCCAGTCGTCGCGCTTCTACGAAGGGTTCGTCGAGAACAAGAACATCAACGGGCCGTGGCTCGCCCGTGCCGCCGTGCGCGAGGCGAAGCTCCACGGCGTCGACTACGTCAAGATCTACACGACGCAGGATTTCGCCGGCACCACCCACATGTGGAATCCGGATGCGACGCTCGTCAACAGCCCGTCGCTGACCTTCGAGGAGGTCGATGCGATCGTCGACGAGGCGCACCGGCTCGGCCTGAAAGTCGCCTGCCACGCCTATGGCGGCGAAGGCATGGACAGCTGCATCAAGGCGGGCGTCGATGCGCCCAATCACCTGCTCAATGCTCGACGACAAGGGCGTCAAGATCCTGCTCGACAAGAAGCTGCCCTACGTCCCGACCGTCGACGACCTGATCGCGCTCGACGAGCCCGACCTGCAGGAGACCAACGGCCGGAACTCGCGGCTCAAGCTCCTCGAGCAGGCGTTCCGGAAGGCGGTCGCCGCCGGCATTCCGATCGTGTTCGGCTCGGGCGCCACCTCGCCGGCGATCCCGCACGGCAAGCAGGCGAACCAGTTCGCCTATTATGCGAAGTGGGGCCTCACCCCGACCCAGTCGCTGCAGACGGCCTACCTCCCCGCCGCCCGCATGCTCAACTACGACTGGGAGAACCACATCGGCAGCATCGAGAAGGGCAAGTTCGCCGACATCATCGCGGTGTCGGGGAATCCGGTCGCCGATCTCTCCGAGATGGAGCGCGTGAAGTTCGTGATGAAAGGCGGCATGGTGGTGAAGAACGCTATCACGGCCAACACGAACTGAACACCTTCGTCATTCCGGGGCGCCCTCTTCTCCCTCCCCGTCTTCGGGGAGGGCGGGGTGGGGTCCTTTGCGCACTTGAAGAAAGACCCCACCCTGCCCTCCCCGAAGACGGGGAGGGAAAGGAAGATTTCGTCCTCCATGAACCACCCGACGCTCGAAGAACCGCACATCAAGGCGATCCTCGCCGAACCCTATGGGCGGTTTTCCGACGCCGAGTTCGCGCGGCGTCGCCATGCGCTCATCGAGGTGATGGAGCGCAACGGCTGCGACGCCCTCCTCATCTGCGGCGAGGAGCGCGCCGGCACCGGCGTCGCGTGGCTCACCGGATGGCCGACCTCGAGCCAGGCGATGGTGGTGTTTCAGAAGGGCCGCGAGGATGTGCTGTTTGTCGAGCACTACAACCACGCGCCCAACGCCCGTGAGATCGCCCGTGACGCCGACGTGCGCTGGGCGCGGCGCGAGGGGGCGAAGGCGCCCGCCGAGGAGCTCGTGCACCGTGGCGCCAAGCGCGTCGGCGTCATCGGGCTGCTGTCATGGGCAAAGCAGCGCCAGCTCGCGGGTGCCTGTGAGCTCGTCGACCTCAACGACGCATACCGCTGGCTGCGGATGCGCAAGTCCGATGAGGAGATCGAATGGATGCGGATCGGCGCCGCGTTCAGCGACCTCGGCCTTGCCTCGCTCATGGAAAACGCCGCGGTCGGGATGACGGAGCGCGAGCTCGGCGCCCTCGTCGAGGAGGGCTACACCAGGCTCGGCGGCACCACGGTGATCCATTACATCGGCGTGACCGCGATGGAAAACCCGTCCCGCTGCGTGCCGCCGCAGCATCATTCCTCGCGCCGTCTGCAGCGGGGCGACGTGATATTCGCCGAGATCAGCGGCACGTTCTGGGACTCGCCCGGCCAGGTGCTGCGCACGATCACGGTCGGTGCGCCGCCGACGCCGCTCTATCGCCGCCTCCACGACACCGCGGAGGCGGCGTTCCGGGAGATCACGAAGATCCTGCGCGCCGGGGTCACCGCGCGCGAGATCGTCGCGGCGACGGGGCTCATCGAGGATGCCGGCTTTTCGATCTACGACGACATCGTCCACGGGTATGGCGGCGGCTATTGGCCGCCGGTGCTCGGCACCGCGAGCCGCCCTGCCGGTCCCGTTCCCGACATGGCGCTCGAAGCGAACATGACAATCGTGGTGCAGCCCAACGTGATCACCCGCGACGAGAAGGCCGGCGTGCAGACCGGCGAGATGCTGCGCATCACCGAGGGCGGCTTCGAACGCATGCACGCCGCGCCGCAGGGCCTGCTGCGGATCGGCTGAGCGGCGCACAACTCGTGACGTCATGGCCGGGCTTGTCCCGGCCACCCCGATCATGTGGCACGGCCGTGCCAAGTTAATCGGGGTCGCCGGGACAAGCCCGGCGATGACGGCGGTCCTTTTCAAGGGCCCTGGTCAGGCTGGACGCCTTCCTTGCCAAGCCGCGTGTTCGAGGAGAAAACGTCCTTCCTTCCGATCGCTGTCATGGGTGCATTCATGGTCAATGGAGCTTCAACCCCGGCGCATACCAGGGAATACATAAAGGCCGAGCGGCCGCAGCAGCGCGCCTATTCGCAAGCCGTGATCACCGCGGGCGGCAAGACCGTCTGGCTCGCGGGGCAGATGGCGACGGTCGACGATGACGGCAAATCGCTCGCGAACGACTTGGACGGCCAGGTGCGGCAGGTCTTCAAGCTGCTCAACGCCACGCTCGAAAAGGCCGGCGGCAAGCTCGCCGACATGGTGCAGATGACCGTGTTCATCACCGACGTGCGCTATGGCGACCGCCTCACGCAAGTCCGCCGCGAGATTTTCGGCGACAATTTTCCGGGCAGCGCGCTGATCACGATCACGGCGCTCGCGAACCCCGACGCCAAGGTGGAGATTCAGGGGTTCGCGGTGATCGGCGGGAAGTAGCTGGCGGCCGTGACATCGGCCTATCTCGGCACCGTCATGCCTGATCGATCGGCCGGCGTTGACGCCGGCGTCTCGAAGGATGGCCACAGACCGCAGCATCTGGGGCCATCCTTCGAGACGGCCGCTTCGCAGCCTCCTCAGGATGAGGTCCACAAAGATGATTATGCTCACTCCCCGATGTCGAACTTCACGCCCTGCGCGAGCGGCAGCGTGGTGCCGAAATTGATCGTGTTGGTGGCGCGGCGCATGTAGGCCTTCCAGGAATCGGAGCCGGCCTCGCGGCCGCCGCCGGTTTCCTTCTCGCCGCCGAAGGCGCCGCCGATCTCGGCGCCGGACGGGCCGATGTTGACGTTGGCGATGCCGCAGTCCGAGCCGGTCGCCGAGACGAAGCGCTCGGCCTCGCGCATGTCGAGGGTGAAGATCGAGGAGCTGAGCCCCGCGCCGACGGCGTTGTGCATGGCGATCGCCTCGGCGAAATCGACATAGCGCATCACCTACAGGATCGGCGCGAAGGTCTCGCGCAGCACCGGGCCGACCTGCACCGGCATTTCGCACAGCGCCGGGCGCACGTAGCAGGCCGCCTCGCCGCCGATCCCGGCGACGCGCTCGCCGCCCTGGACCTTGCCGCCGGCGGCGCGCGCCTCGGCGAGCGCGCGCTGCATGCTCTCGAACGCGCGCGCGTCGATCAGCGGGCCGACCAGGGTGCCGGCCTCGCGCGGATCGCCGACGGTGACCGAGGCGTAGACCTTCGAGAGCCGCCGCACGAGGTCGTCGTGGATCGCGTCGTGGACGATGAGCCGGCGCAGCGTCGTGCAGCGCTGGCCCGCCGTGCCCATGGCGGCGAAGGCGATGGCGCGGACCGCGAGATCGAGATCGGCGGACGGCGCGACGATCGCGGCATTGTTGCCGCCGAGCTCGAGAAGGGCGCGGGCGAAGCGCGCGGCGAGCCGCGGCGCCGACCGCGCGGCCCATCGCGGTCGATCCGGTGGCCGAGAGCACGGCGACGCGCGGATCGTCGACCAGCGCCTCGCCGACGTCGCGGCCGCCGATCAGCACCTCGCAGAGGCCTTCGGGCGCATCGCCGAACCGGCGCATCGCACGCGCCGACCACGGCTTGCGTCGGCGAGCGCCGTGAGCGGCGTCTTCTCCGACGGCTTCCACACCACGGGGTCGCCGCACACCAGGGCAAGCGCCGCGTTCCACGACCACACCGCGACCGGAAAGTTGAACGCCGAGATCACGCCGCAGACACCGAGCGGGTGCCACGTCTCCATCATCCGGTGGTCGGCGCGCTCGGTCGCGATGGTGCGGCCGTAGAGCTGGCGCGACAGGCCGACCGCGAAGTCGCAGATGTCGATCATCTCCTGCACTTCGCCGAGCCCCTCGGAGACGATCTTGCCGGCTTCGAGGGTGACGAGGCGGCCGAGGTCGTCCTTCGCCGCGCGCAGCTCCTCGCCGAGGAGCCGCACGAACTCGCCGCGCCGCGGCGGCGGCACCACCCGCCATGCCTCGAACGCGGCGGCCGCCCGCCCGATCGCATCGCCGACCTCTTTCGGACTGGCGGCGCGGACGGTCGCGATCGTCTCGCCGGTGATCGGCGATACCGCCGCAAGCCCGTCGCGCGCGAAAGCGTCGTCCGTCACCCCGAGCCGGGAGAGGATCGCGAGCGCCTCGTCGCGGACCGCCGCGCGCGGTCATCGTCCCGCCCCCGCGAAGCGCTGGCCCGGCCCGGTCTCCGGCTTGGCGTAGACCTGGCCGAAGCGGTTCGCCAGGAACACCTTGAGCGGGATGTCCTCCTGGCGGATGAACCCTTTGGCCGGCAGCTCGCCGCCGGCGAGCAGGTCGAGCACGGTGCAGATCGCGGCCGCGGTGGTGATCTGGATCGCGCTCAGCGTGCGGCCGTCGACCTCGCGGCTGTAGATCTTGTTGGCGTAGGTCTCCTGGACGAGCTTGCCCTGCATGCGTCCGCTCACGGTGACGAAGATGATGACGACGTCCTGCAGCGTCGTCGGCACCGCATGCTCGAGGATGTCCTTGAGCACCTCGCGGCGGTCGCGCAGCCGCAGGTCGTTGAGCAGCGCCCGCATGATCGCGGCGTGGCCGGGATAGCGGATGGTGCGGTAATTGAGGTTGCGCACCTTGCCTTCGAGGGTGTCGGCGAGCGTGCCGAGGCCGCCCGAGGTGTTGAAGGCCTCGTAGGTGACGCCGTCGAGCGAGAACTCCTCCTTCTCCTCGAGCGGCGGCACGTCGCGGCGCACGCCGTTCACGATCGCCTCGCACGGCTCGCAGTATTCGTTGATGACGCCGTCGGTGCTCCAGGTGAGATTGTAGTTGAGCGCGTTCGAGGGATATTGCGGCAGCGCGCCGACCCGCAGCCTGACGCTGTCGAGCGTCTCGAAGCGCTTGGCCATGTCGAAGGCGACGATCGAGACGAAGCCGGGCGCGAGTCCGCATTGCGGGATGAAGGCGACGGGCGCATCCGCCGCGAGCGCCTTGACGCGGTGGGTGCTCGGCGACGTCCTCGGTGAGGTCGAGATAGTGGCGTCCGCGCCGCGAGCGCGGCTTCCGCGATCGCGGTGGTGAGGTGGAAGGGCGCCGCATTGAGCACCGCGAACTTGCCGTTGAGGAGCTCGACGAGCTTGAGGCTGTCGTCGACATCGACCGAGACGGCGTTGATGCGCTCGTCACGGTCGCGGGCGGCGAGAACCTCGGCGGAGCGGTCCACCAGGGAGACGTTGTAGTCGCCGGTGGCGGCGAGCAGTTGGGCGACTGTGGAGCCGATCTTGCCGGCTCCGATCACGGCGACGTCCTTCATGCCTTCTCCGGCCGTTCGAGCGAATTCGAGCATGATCCCGAAAAGTTGCAGACTTTTCGGACAAGATCATGCTCCAAATCAAGGCTCAGAGCGCGATTGATCGCGCTCCGGCTCGGACGATGCCTCGGTCCGGCCGGTCAGGGCAAGTCTCGGCTGGAGTCTCGGCTGGGGTCAGCCGCCGAGGCTGGTGTTGAGCGAGGTGTAGTCGTGGGCTCGGCCCGAATGCGGCCGGTGCCACTGGGCGTGGGGCGCCTGCGGATTGGCGACCGCCGGGGGCGCGTGGAATTTCCCGGTCTTGGCGCACGCCATCGCGGTCGCAAAGCACAGAATGCCCAAAGCGGTGATCAAGCCTTTCATCGCGGCCTCCTCATGACCGGATCGACCTCGCTACGTTAACCGCGATTCACTGGAATTCTATGTGATGCGGGTCACATGCGCGATGAACCTGCGCGACGCGGTCCGCGTAGCCTCGCAGGGCTGCCGCGATCGGCACATTCCCGTTGACCTGCATCAAGGCCGGTGCCGCTGCGCGCCGTCTAATCCATTCTCGGCCGCTGCGGCCGAACAACAATACGAAGGAGGAAACAAGTGACGCGATTTGCCAGGATGACGACGGCCGGCGTGCTGGTGCTCGGCCTTGCAACGGCGACGGCGCAGGCGCTGCCATTGGCCGGCGCGGCCGCGGGCTTGAATGCTGCCGCGAACGAAACCGGTCTCATCACGCACGTCGATTCCTGCAATCGCGTCTGCCGCAAGGGGCCGGTGGAGGAATGGGGCGGCGGCGTGCGATGGCATCGCCATGTCGGCAAGGCCTGCCGGCCGGTGAAGTGCACACCCTGACCGGGACGGCGATCGACGCAATCACACCGACCCAACGACACCCCGCCACGTCTCCCCCAGCAAGGAGGAGAGCCGCCGCATGCGGCTTTCCTGACGACAAACCCCGGTGCGAGTATCCGCTCCTCGCGAACCTCTCCGTTTCGAAAAATTCAGTTGCGGGAAAATTCAAATCGCGCTGGTCTCTCCGCCAACTAGGCGGAGGATCGCGGTCACCGCGCATCCGCCCCCAAGCGGAAAGAAGCACGTGGGAGGAAACGTATGGTTGGTCGCGTACAACACTGGACGAGAGCGTGTCCGCGTACTTCGCGGCGCGCGGACGCCGCTGGCGCATTCTGGCGGTCGCTCTCGGCGCCTTGGGCATCGCCGCCACGGTGAACAGCGCGCTGCCGCAGGCGACCCCGCCGGCGCTGGAAGAGGAGGAGGAATACGGCGAGTTTCTCGCGCGGCACGAGGAGCTGGCGTCGGTGCCGGTGAACGACATCGTCAAGTCGATCCGCATGAACGGCTCGGCGATGCTGCTCGGCAAGAAGGTCTACGACAAGGCCTGCGCGTCGTGTCACGGTGCCGACCTCAAGGGCGCACCCGGCATGCATGCGCCCGACCTGACCGACGCCGACTGGCAGTATTCCGGCGACGATCTTCCGTCCGGCGGCCTTGTCAAATTCCCCTCCGACGTCGAATGGACGGTGCGCTACGGCATCCGCTCCGAGCATCCCAATGCCCGCGGACTGGAGGCGGACATGCTCGCCTTCAATCCGAAGTACCGCACCGAGGAGGACACCAAGGAGTTCGGCGACAAGGAATTCCTCAACGCCGACCGAGATCGCCGACGTCGTCGAATACGTCCTCGAGCTCAGCGGGCAGCCGTCGGACCGCGTCAAGGCCGCGCGCGGCAAGGTGCTGTTCCACGACGGCTCGACGGGCAACTGTTTCGACTGCCACGGCGAGGACGCGACCGGAAACGCACCGATCGGCTCGACCAACCTGACCGACAAGCGGCTCTATCTCTACGGCTCGGACCGCGCCGCGATCAACGAGTCGATCACGCGCGGACGCCGCGGCGTGATGCCGGCCTTCGAGGGCACGCTCAAGCCGGAAGAGATCAAGGCGGTCTCGGTCTACGTGTTCTCGCGCTCTGCCAAGTGACGTGAGGCACAGTGACGCACCAGGCGACGCACCGGATGCGCGGGCTGCGCTACTGCGCGCCCTCCCCGCCGCCGCGCTCGCCGGCGACGGTCGACAGCGCGTCGGTGATGGCCGAGGTGAGTGCCGCCAGCCGGAACGGCTTTACGAGCCAGCCGAGCGGCCGCGCGGGCTCCGCCCGCAAGCGGGTCGCATCGTCGGTGTGCGCGGTGACGAAGAGCGAGCGGACGCCGCATTCTCCCGCCAGCGCCAGCGCCGCGTCGACGCCGTCGTCGCCGTTCGCGAGATGGACGTCCATCACGGCGATGTCCGGGCAGTCGCTCGACGCGAGCGCCAGCGCCTGCTGGCAGTCGATCGCGATCCCGACCACCGCGTATCCGGCGTTGCGCAACGCCTCCTCGATCATCGAGCCGAGCAGGAAGTCGTCCTCGACGACGAGGATGCGCGGCTGATCGGCGGAGTCCGTCCCGCTGTTGGCTTCTTCAATTCCCATCCGGCCTTTGTTGAAGAACGCACAGCGCGCCCTGTCAACCCCGCATGAGTTCCGTGAGCGCCGTGAGCGTTTCGACCGAAGGCCGCCATCCGATCCGCCGCAGCGCGGAGCAGTCGACGACGAGCGAACGGGTCAGCCGCTCGTAGAGTTCGTCTCTTCCGATGAGGCGCAGCGAAGAGCGCAACACCGGAGCCGGCACGCCGAACAGCAGCGGGCTGCGCCCCAGGCCACGACGCATCGCCGCGATCATCTGCGCGACGCTGACCGGCGTGTCGTCGGCGACGAGCAGCGTCCGCCGCAACGGCTGCGGCGCGACGAGCGCCGCATGAATGGCATCGGCCAGATTGTGGAGCGAAAGCAGCGAACGCCGCGCATCGAGCCCGGCGAGCGGCAGCGGATAAGGCAGGCGCGCGAGCCGCATCAGCTGCGCCATGTTTCCCTTCACTCCGGGGCCGTAGACGAGAACGAGCCGCAATGCGACCCAATCGATGTCGAGCTCGGCCAACGCCCGCTCGGCGGCGAGCTTCGATCTGCCATAGGCATCGGTCGGACGCGGCTCGGTCTGTTCGGTCAGCACCTCGTCCGCCGAAGGCCCGCACTGCGCACGAATGGAGGAGAGAAAGACGAAGCGCTTCACCCCC
Source organism: uncultured Alphaproteobacteria bacterium (assembly GCA_963793985.1). GTDB lineage: Bacteria > Pseudomonadota > Alphaproteobacteria > Rhizobiales > Xanthobacteraceae > JAJPKK01. The sequence goes on from CAWCCG010000001.1 coordinate 149,060, forward strand.
GCTTTGCGCGCGGCGTTCGCCAGATTGACGGTGGCATCGGTGTTGAGCGAGCGATAATCGTCCTCCGGAATTCCCGTCATCTCGCCGGAGAGGCCGGCGGAGTGCACGACCGCATCGACGTCCCGCAGGGCAGCACCCATGTTTTGCGGCCGCGAAAGGTCGCCGATCACCGCGCTCGAGCCTTGCACCTGCATGTCGCTCGGCCGGCGCAGCAGCACGCGGATGCGATAGCCGCGCCGCGGCAGTTCCGCGAGCAGGAATTGCCCGATGAACCCGGTGGCACCGGTGAGTGCGATCAGCGAGCTCATCAATCCTCCAGACCTTTAGGTGACGCGCATCAGACCTTTGGGTAACGCGCACCTGACCTTTGGGTGATGCACCGCGCGGTCAAACTGCCGTATCGGTATTCACTTGATTAATCATGCGCACGAGCAGGTGCGCCAGCGGCAATTCCCCAGATTGCCGTTTTTCCTGTCTTTGCCTATGTACCGTGCGTGGGGGACTGGAGCAGGGTTATGCGTCGGGCGATCCTCCAAGTTGCGCTCATCACTCTCACGGCCGGCACTCTTGCGGCCGGCGGTGCCTCCGCACAGGGGAGCATGACCTCGACACCCACCACGCCGGGAGCGCCGAACCTGCCGGGCATGGCGTCTCCGACTACGACGACGTCGCCGAGCTCCCCGGGCAGCGGGCTCCCGAACGGTGTCCCCCAGGCGCCGGTCGGGCATCGCCAGCCGACGGCGACTGACGTACCGGCGCTCAAGCCGCCTGCCTCGAGCGCCCAGGATCAGACGACCACCCCAGCGACCCCGCCCATTGTCCCGGCGCCGGCGCGCGGACGATCCGCCCAGACCGGGTTCGGCCCCGGCGGCGTGCCCGTGTTGCAGGTCGTATCGAGCTGCGAGGCGGCCGGACGCGGCGCCGTCGTTCTCGGCCGCAACAAGGAAGCCTGCCTTGCCGACGAGTCGGCGGCGCAGGACACGCTCCGACAGAACTGGACCAAATACGCGGCGAACGACAAGACGCAGTGTGTCGGCATGACCAGGACCGGCGGCCCGGCGAGCTATGTCGAGCTGCTCTCCTGTCTCGAAATCATGCGGGACGCCCGCAACATCCAGAACGCCGATCCGCTCGAGAGCGACGTGACCGCCGCAAACACGACGCCGACCTCACGTCGCAGGCGCCACTGAAGCGGGTCTGCACTCCGGGCCACGGATCGCGGGCGCACCGCCGCTCCGCCGCAGCGCTTGCCTGCGCTCCGTCGCCCCGGGCCTCATCGCAGTCGGCTCCCGCCTCGACTATCGCCTGAAACTCCGGCGCGCACCTCGCTCCCCCTTCGCGCGACGCGCCGCGTGATGTAGCCTCGATCCGCGCAGTCCCGCGGATGCGATCCGCTTCGTGCCCGGACCACTGGTCTGAAAGGTCGAGACCTTTCGGGGCATGCCGAGCACAAGGGATTTTCGGAGGCGATCCGATCACGATCGGTCGGCTTCTCGGACACTCGCATGGGGACGCGTGCGCATCGCCGGCGAAACGGCGTGACGCATCAAAAATATCGGGAGGGCACCCATGCTAGTTCGAAGGCTGATCCGTGGCGCGGCTGCGGCCGCTGCGCTCGCAGCGATGATCGGCGGCGCTGCCGCGTTCGACGACACCAAATATCCCGACCTCAAGGGCCAATGGCGGCGGGCCGGCAATGTCGGCCTCCTCGCCGGCGGCGCCGGCGGGCTGCGCTACGACGAGAGCAAGCCGCCGAAGGCCATTCCGTCGCTCGGCCAGGAACCGCCGCTGACGCCGGAATACCAGAAGATCTACGAGGACAACCTCGCCGACATGCTCAAGGGCGGCCAGGGCGTCGACCCCACCTATTCCTGCGTCTCGCCGGGAATGCCGCGCATCATGATCGCCTACGCGCCGATGGAGGTCGTCGTCACTCCGGAGGTCACCTACATCCTGATGGAGCGCGACCACGACCATTACCGCCGCATCTACACCGACGGACGCGGCTTTCCCGCCAACATGGACGGTGGAGCCGCGGTTCCTCGGATATTCGATCGGCCAATGGCTCGACGAGGACGGCGACGGGAAGTTCGACACGCTGGTGGTGGAGACCCGCGGAATGAAGGGTCCCCGCGTCTACGACGCGACCGGCATCCCGTTGCACGAGGACAACGAGACCGTCATCAACGAGCGCATCTACGTCGACAAGGCCGACAAGAACCTCCTCCACGACGACATCACCACCATCGACCACGCCCTCACCCGGCCCTGGCTCGTCAAGAAGACCTACCGGCGCTTCGTGTCCGACAAGCCGATCTGGTTCAACCACAGCGTCTGCGGCGAGGGAAACATGCATGTCGGCATCGGCAGCGAGGTCTACATGCTCTCGAGCGACGGCCTGCTGATGCCGACGGTGAAGAACCAGCCGCCGCCCGACCTGCGCTTTTTCAAGCGTTACGAGCGGTAGGCGGTCGCTGCCGGTCGGGCAGTTCGAGATCGAGCAGCGAGGAGCTCAGCGATTTGCCGTGGGCATCGAGCGAGAGCGACCGGGTCACGCCGCCGCCGAGCGCCTCGTGCATCACGAAATTGAGCGCGCCGATGCCCGGCAGCTCGTAGCGCTCGACCTTTCCTGCGACGATATCGGCGAAATGCGCCTTCACCCGCTCGGCGGTCACATGCTCGGCGAGAAACGCGTAGTCGCCGGGCTCGTACGCGATCACCGCGATGTTCGACACGTTTCCCTTGTCGCCGCTGCGGGCATGGGCGAGCTCGCGGAGCTTCATCGTCAGGCGACCTCGTAGGTCACGCGCGGCACGACCTCGGCACGCGGGAACAGCGTGGACACGGTCGCGAGCACCTGGCGCGCCGATTTCCACGCCCCGCCGCCGCCGGCCGGGCCGTTGAGCCACAGCGCCTCGACCTCGTTGCCGATGCGGACCGCGTCCTCGAGGCTGTCGGTGCGGCCGATGACGCGGATGCGCGCTTCGCCGGGCTCGGCACCGGAACGCGCGGAGGCGCCGCGGTGCACGCTGTCGACGCCGATGATCTCGAGGCGCAGCTCGCTCGTCGCGACCCCGATGAGCTTGAGCCGCTCCGCCACGATGTCGAGCGCGAGCCGCGCGCGGGCGACGGCACCTGCTCCGGCGTAGGACATCTGCCCTTCGCCGACATAGCCGTCGAGATAGCCGATCGAGACCTTGAGCGTGTCGGTCCGCGGCCGTCCGGTGGCACCGGACACCGCGACCCGATCCGGCCCCACCGCCTCGAACCGCACGCCGCGAGAAATCCGCGACCACGTCCGGCTGCACGTAGCGCGCGGGATCGTGCACCTCGTAGAGCAACTGCTCCTTGCAGGTTTGCAGATTGACCGCTCCGCCGGTGCCGGCGAGCTTGGTGATGACGGCGCTCCCGTCCTCGCCGACCTCGGCGAGCGGAAAGCCGAGGCGCGCGAGGTCGGGCGCCTGCTTGTAGCCGGGATCGACGAAGTAGCCGCCGGTGATCTGTCCGGCGCATTCGAGCAGATGCCCGACGAGCGTGCCCTTGCCGAGCCGGTCCCAGTCGTCGGGGCGCCAGGAGAACGCGTGCATCAGCGGCGCGAGAAACAGCGCCGGATCGCTCACCCGCCCGGTGATCACGATGTCGGCGCCGCCGGCGAGCGCCTCGACGATCGGCTCGGCGCCGAGATAGGCGTTGGCCGACACCATCCGCGGCGCGACGTCGGCGACGCGGCCCTTGGTTTCGATGAGCGGCAGATCGCGGGCCCGCAGCGCCTCCGCGACATCGTCGCCGGTGACGGCGGCGATCTTCAGCCCCGACAGGCCCATCTCGCGGGCGATCGCGGCCACGGCGCGGACGGCGCCGATCGGGTTCGCCGCGCCCATGTTGGTGATGATCTTCACGCCGTTGGCGACGCAGGGCCGCAGCACCGCGCGCAACCGCTCGGCCAGCAGCGGATCGAAACCGGCGTCGGGATCGCGCCGGCGCGCCTCCTGCGCCAGCGCAATCGTGCGCTCGGCGAGGCATTCGAACACGAGGTAGTCGAGCTCTCCGCGCGCGGCGAGCTCGACCGCGGGCTCGATGCGGTCGCCCGAATATCCGGCACCGGTGCCGATGCGAATGGTCCTCATCGGCGGGCATCATAGCATCGACCTGTCGAAGGCTCAGACTCGCGAAACCGCCCCCTCACCCCGACCCTCTCCCCGCACGCGGGGAGAGGGAGCACGCATGTCTCGGTGACGGGCTCGTGCTATGGAAAGCGGGACCGCGGGCGAACGCGCGGCAGCACCGGGAGGAACGCATGAAGATCGTGCCCAGGACGATCGCGCAATTGGCCGCCTGCGCGCTCGCGCTGCTCCCCGCATCCGCGCCGGCCCAGGATTATCCGTCGCGCGCGATCCGGTTCGTGGTGCCGTTCACCGCCGGCAGCGCGACCGATGCGCTCGCCCGCATTCTCGGCCAGAAGCTCAACGCGGCGTTCGGCTGGACCATCGTCGTCGAGAACATCGCCGGCGCGAGCGGCCAGACCGCGGCCTCGAACGTCGCGCGCGCCGCGCCCGACGGCTACACCGTGTTCGTCACCAGCAACACGACGCATGCCGCCAACGCGAACCTGTTCAAGAAGCTCACCTACGATCCGATCGCCGATTTCGAGCCGGTGACGAGACTGGGCAACATCACGCTCGCGCTCGCCGTGAACCCCTCGGTGCCGGCCGCGACCGTCGGCGAGCTCATCGCCTATGGCAAAGCCAATCCGGGCAAGCTGTCGTTCGGCGCCGGCTCGACGTCGGCGCGCATGGCGAGCGAAATGCTCAAGAGCCGCGGCGGCTTCGAGATGCTGCACGTGCCCTACCGCGCCAATCCGCTCGCCGTCGCCGACCTCCTCGGCGGCCAGATTTCGCTGGTGTTCGCCGACATCTCGACGACCTTGCCGCAGATCCGCGCCGGCAAGGTCAAAGGGCTCGGCGTCTCCAGCCTGCAGCGCTCCGCGCTCGCGCCCGACCTGCCGACCATGATCGAGCAGGGCCTGCCCGATTTCGAGATGATCGGCTGGTTCGCCGCGTTCGTGCCGGCGAAGACCCCGAGGCCCGTCATCGACAAGCTCAACAGCGCGTTCAAAACCGCGATGGCCGACAAGTCGGTCGAGGCGGCGTTGCTCACGGCCGGGATCGAGCCGGTGACGAGCACGCCCGAGGAGCTGCGCGCCTACGTCGTCTCGGAAACCAAGAAGTGGGCCGACATCGTGAAGACCGCCGGCATCGAGCCGGAGTGAATCCGGCGCGAGCGATTTTCGAGGAACAACCCCATGCAAAGTACTTTTGGCGCCCGGTGACGGTGCTATTGCACCGCACGTGGCCAGCAAGCGTGCCCACGCGGACCCCGCGTGCGCTTTGCCGCCCTACGGGAATCGAACGCGCTACCGCGTCGTCGCCTGCCCGAACGCGCTCTGCCACTTCGCCGCCAGCTCGGCGCGGGGGACTTCCTGGCCGCGCAGATAGACCTTGGCGATCTTGCGCGTGTTGGCGATGCTCTCCAGCGGATTGGCGTCGAGCACGATGAAATCCGCGCTCTTGCCGGGCGCGACGAAGCCGGTGTCGAAATGGCCGATCTCGGCGCCGTCGTGGGTCGCCGCCTTGATCGCCTCCAGCGGCGTCATGCCGATCGCCACCATGCTTTCGAGATCGAGGTGGTTGAAATAGCCGATCAGGAAGCGGGTCTGCCCGGTGTCGGTGCCGCCGACGACGCGCATGCCGGCAGCCCGCAGCTTCATCGCGTTGCTGCCGTCGTTCTCGAGATTCTTGCGCACCCGCGCGAGCGCCTCGGGCGACATCTTCTTGAGCGGCTCGCCCCAGTATTTCTCGATCTGCTCCGGCGAATAGGTCGCTCGCAGCAGCGGCTCGTCGAGCCAGGACGGCCGCGTGCCGCCCGCGGTGTTCATCCACTGGCGTGATCAGGCTCAGCGTGATCCACGGCTTGTCGCCCCGCACGATGCGATCCCTGACGATGCCGATGATCTCGTCGTCGACGACGTCGCCCTCGCGCACCGGAACGTGCAGCCAGCCCTCGACGCCGGCGCGCAGCAGCTCCTTGGCGTCGGCGAGGGTGACGTTGTGCACGCCGACCGGAACGTTGAACTTGTGGGCCTCGTCGGCGATGGCGCGATAGAGCTCGGGCGTGAGCGTCTTCTTGGTGCCGCGCCGGCTGTCGACCCAGATCTTGATGAAGTCGGGCTTCATCTTGACGTAGTCGTCGACCGCGGCGCGCGCCTCCTCCGGCGTCGACACCGGATAGGAGACGTCGACCCGCGACGGATCGCCCTGGGCGCCCGATCCCGGCCACGCCATGCCGACGCCGGAGGTGTGGAACAGCGCGGCGCCGGGCACGACCTCCTCGCGCAGCCGCAGCGGGACGTCGCCCCATCCGGTGCGGCCGCCATGCATGTCGGAGCGGTCGAGCGAGATCGCCGACCCCGACCACGGCGCCGACGCCGTGGAACGCGAGACGCTGGAGATGATCGATCAGGTTCGCACGGGTGAAGGTCTCCTTCGACATCGTGCCGGCGGGAATGTTCTGGAAGCCGAAATGACCGTGCATGTCGACCAGCGTCGGCATCACCGTCTTGCCCGAGAGGTCGACGCGCGCCGCACCGGCCGGCGCCTGCACCTCGCCGCGCCGGCCGACCGCGGTGAAGCGGTTGTTCTCGACGACGAAGGCCGAGTTTTCGATCGCCGGGCTGCCGTCGCCGGGGATCAGGCGGGCGCCCTCGAACACGGTCGCCGTCTGCGCCAGCGCGGGCGCGGCGACCGCCAGCGCCACGGCGGAGATCAGTGGGGACGCGATCAGCTTCGCGCGCATGGTCAACTCCGAAAAAGAAAGAGGGAGAGGTTGGAGTGCGGAAATGACAGGCGTCGGCGGCCGGAGCGGCCGGCCGCCGACTTCAAGCAACGATCACTGATCCCTGATCACCACGAGCCGGTCGTTGCCGGACTCGCCGCCCCACGACTCGCCGGGACGGCCCAGCATCTGGCGCACGCTGGCGCCGCGCTTGTCGCTCGGGAAAGTCTCGAACTTTCTCGGTGTCGGGGTCGAAACGCTGGATCGAATTCGCGAGCCAGTCGGTCGCCCACACGCGGTCCTTGTCGTCGACATAGACGGCGTAGGTGCCCGACTTGCTCTTCGGCATCGGATAGACCGTCCACGCCTTGGTGTCGGGGTCGTAGCGGCCGATGCCGCCGGCGTTCCAGAAGCTCACCCACAGCTTGCCGTGGGAGTCCGACCAGATGCGGCGCGGCCCGGAGCCCTTGCGCGGCGGATCGACCACGGTGACCGCGCCGGTGTCGGTATCGACCTTGCCGATGAAGTCGCCGGCGAGCGAGGCGAACCAGACATCGCCGGCGGGCGTCGAGGTGATGCCGTAGCTGCCGGGACGCGGCGAGTGCCACGCGTCGACCTTGCCGGTCGCGGGATCGACCCGGCCGTGCACGCCGCTCTGCCCGGTGAACCACAGCTTGCCCTTCTTGTCGAAGGCCGCGGTGTTGAGATTGGCGTTGGCGAATTCCTTGGGCAGCGGGAACAGCTTGACCTGCTTGGTCGCCGGATCGACGCGGGCGATCGCGTTCTGCCCGCCCTCGGTGACCCACGCCGCGCCGTCGGGGCCGACGATGACGCCGTGGGGCGCCGCGCCGGGGCCGAGCGGAATTTCCTCGTTCTTGCCGGTCTTGGGATCGAAGCGGCCGAGGAAACCACGCTGCTGGCCGCTGTACCACACCGTGCCGTCGGGTGCGGGCGCGACGTCGTGAGGATAGGCGTCGGGCGGAAGCTGGTAGTAGGTCGCCTGGGCGGCGTAAGCGCTCGTGGACGCGGCGAGCACGACCGCGGCGGCGATCGAGAAAGCGACGGTCTTCATCTCAGGACCTCCCAAGGATCATCGGTGTTTTGGCGGGAGCTTATCACACCGGCATTCCCGCTCAACGAAGGGCGTCGGCACCGAGCCAGAACACCTCGCCGCTGCTCTCCTCGGTGTCGAGCCACAGGAACGGCAGTTGCGGATACCGCGCTTCGAGCACCGGCCGGTCGCGCCCGACCTCGCACAGCAAGCCGCCGTCTTCGGTGAGGTGTCGGCCGGCGCTTTGAGGATGCGCGCGATGACGTCGATGCCGTCGCGGCCGCCGTCGAGCGCGAGCGCCGGCTCGTGCCGGCATTCCGGCGGCAGCGCGGCCATGCCCTCGGCGTCGACATAGGGCGGATTGCTGATGATGAGATCGTATCGCTCGCGCTTGACCGGCGCGAAGAGATCGCCGCGCAGGAGGGTGATGCGTTCGCCGAGCCCATGCTCGCGGACGTTGCCCGCCGCGACCTCGAGGGCATCCGCCGAAATGTCGACGGCATCGACGGCGGCATCAGGAAAGCGCATCGCAGCGAGCACCGCGAGCGCGCCCGATCCGGTGCAGAGATCGAGCACGCGCGCGACGTCGTCGGGGTCCTTCCAGTCGAGGCCTCCTCCTCGCCGTCCGAAAACAGGTCGCCGGCGAGGAGTTCGCCGAGATAGGAGCGCGGCACGATCACCCGCTCGTCGACGTGGAACGCGACACCGGCGGCATAGATGCGTCCGAGCGAGATAGGCAGCCGGCTTGCGGGTCGTGATGCGCGCTTCGATGAGGCCGAGGATGCGCGCGCGTTCGGGCTGCGGTCACCCGCGCCGGCGCGAACCATTCGAAGCGATCGGGCGGCAGGTGCAGCGCTTCGCCCGACGATGAAGGCCGCCTCGGCCACCGGATCGGTGGTGCCGTGGGCGAACACGAGCTTCGCCTCGGCAAAACGCGTCACCGCATAGCGCACGAGATCGAGCACGGTGACGAGCTCTGAGTCGCGATCAGGCGCGACGGACTTGACCGCACGCCGTTTCGGCGGACGCGGGGTGCGGTGGGTTCGTTTGACCACGGGCGTTGATCCGAGAGGGCGACGTCGCCAGTGCCGTTGCTTCATAAGCATGCTACCGCGTGCCGCACCAGCGGGATCTGCCGGAAAAATCGACCCGGCCCGCTCGACCGCTCCTTCGCTGCATTTTGCTCAGAACACAGTCGTTCTTGCGCGAAAAGCCGTCATCCGCGAGGGCACGATTTTCGTTTCGAGCGATCGCGCTCTAACTGCGTGGCGGCGCGACGCAGATGCGACCGCCCATGGAACATCTTTGCCTCTATCGTCGTTGACTTATGTTTTGAGCCCTGAGCCTCAGTTTTGAGCCCTCCTGGAGAATGCCTAATGGCGCGAACCACCACAGTGGCACGCCCCGTGGATCAAACGATCGCTACGCAGGAAAAAATTCCAATTGTCTTGATCGTCAACGGCGTCGAACGGCGCCTCGAGCTGGCGCCGTGGACGACCCTGCTCGATGCGCTGCGCGACCGCCTCGACCTGACCGGCACCAAGAAGGGCTGCGACCATGGCCAGTGCGGCGCCTGTACCGTGCTCGTCGACGGTCGCCGGGTGAACGCGTGCCTGACGCTCGCGGTCATGAAGGACGGCGCGCAGGTGACCACCGTCGAGGGCCTCGCCAAGGACGGCGCGCTGCACCCGCTGCAGCAGGCCTTCATCGACCATGACGCCTTCCAGTGCGGCTACTGCACGCCCGGGCAGATCTGCTCCGCCGCAGGCCTCATTGCCGAGGGCAAGGCGCGAAGCGCCGACGAGATCCGCGAACTGATGAGCGGCAACATCTGCCGCTGCGGCGCCTACCCCAACATCCTCGCCGCGATCCAGCAGGTGATGGGGACGCGGCCATGATCAATTTCCAGTATTCGCGGGCGCCACGACGTCGCCGACGCGGTGCGCCAGATCGCCGCCGACCCCGACCGCCAAGTTCATCGCAGGCGGCACCAACCTCGTCGACCTCATGAAGGAGGATGTCGAGCGCCCGTCGCGGCTGATCGACATTTCGCGGCTCCCGCTCACCACGGTCGAGGAGACGCCGGAGGGCGGCCTGCGCATCGGCGCGCTCGTGCCGAATTCCGATCTCGCCTATCATCCGCTGATCGAGCAGCGCTATCCGCTGGTTGCGAGCGCGATTCTCGCCGGCGCGTCGGCGCAGCTGCGCAACATGGCGTCGACCGGCGGCAATCTGCTGCAACGGACCCGCTGCGCCTATTTCTACGACACGGCGACGCCCTGCAACAAACGCGAGCCGGGCAGCGGCTGCTCGGCGATCCCCGGCCTCAACCGCGGCCACGCGATCCTCGGCACCAGCGAAGCCTGCATCGCGACCCATCCCTCCGACCTGTGCGTGGCGCTCGCCGCGCTCGGCGCCACCGTTCATGTCGCCGGCCCCGACGGCGCACGCGCGATCGCGTTCGCCGATTTCCATCGCCTGCCGGGAGACACGCCGCAGCGCGACACCAATCTCGCGCCGAACGAGCTCATCGTCGCGATCGAGCTGCCGAAGCGCGGATTTGCCGAGAATTATTCGTACCTGAAAATCCGCGACCGTCTGTCCTACGCGTTCGCGCTCGTCTCCGTCGCGGCGGCGCTGGAGCTCGATGGCGGCAAGATAAAGGAGGCGCGGCTGGCGCTCGGCGGCGTCGCCCACAAGCCGTGGCGCAACACCGCGGCCGAGGCGGCGCTCGCGGGCGCGACCGCCGGCCCCGCCGCTTTCGCAACCGCCGCCGACGTGGTGCTGCGCGACGCCAAGGCGCAGACCCACAACGCCTTCAAGATCGACCTCGCCCGGCGCGCGATCATCCGCACGCTGACCCAGGCGGCGCGCGGCACCCCGCAGTCGCAGTCGTCGAAAAAGATCGCGTGAGCCGTAACCATGCAGACCTATATCGGAACCCCCACCTCCCGCATCGACGGCCCCGACAAGGTCACCGGTGCCGCGAAATATGCCGGCGAGTTCAATGTGCCCGGGCTCGCCTATGGCAGCGTCGTCACGTCGACCATCGCCAAGGGCCGCATCGCGCGCATCGATGCGAGCGAAGCCCTTCGGGTCGAGGGCGTGCTCGGCGTCCTCACCCATGAAAACCGGCCGCCCATGGCCAAGACCGACCAGGGCTACAAGGACGATGTCGCCCCGGAGAAGGGCTCGCCGTTCCGCCCGCTCTACGACGACAAGGTGTTGTTCAGCGGCCAGCCGATTGCGCTGGTCCTGGCGACGGAGTGGGAAATCGCCAAGTTCGCGGCTTCGCTCGTGCGTGTCGAATACGAACCGCAGGCGCATGTCACGGATATCTTCGCCGAACGCGATCGGGCTTTCGTCGTCGAGAAGCCCGAGAAGCCGCGCGGCAATGCGGCGAAGGCTTATGCCGCGGCCGCCGTGCGCCACGAGGCGGAATATTTCATTCCGGCCGAGTACCACAATCCGATGGAGCTTTATGCCGCCACCGCGGTCTGGGACGGCGGCGGCAAGCTCACCGTCTACGACAAGACCCAGGGCGTGCAGAACGTGCAGCGCTACCTGTGCGGCGTGTTCGAGATGAAGCCGGACGACATCCGCGTCATGTCGCCCTTTACCGGCGGCGCGTTCGGCTCGGGGCTGCGGCCGCAATACGAGGCGGTGCTCGCGGTGCTGGGGGCGAAGGCGCTCGAGCGCTCGGTGCGCCTCGTTCTGACCCGCCAGCAGATGTACGGGCTCGGCCACCGGCCCGCCTCGATCGAGCGGCTCGCGCTCGGCGCCAACCGCGGCGGAACGCTCGATGCGATCACCCACGAGGCCATCGCCGAGACCTCGCAGTACGAGGATTTCTCCCGCAACGACACCGGCTGGTCGGGCCTGCTCTACACCTGCGCCAACACGAAGTACGAGCACCGGCTGGCGCGCGTCGATCGGCCGACCTCCTGCGACATGCGCGCGCCGGGCGCCGCGACCGGCGTCTACGCGCTCGAATGCGCGATGGACGAGCTCGCCGTCGCGCTCAAACTCGACCCGATGGAGCTGCGGCTGCGCTGCTATTCGGAGCGCGACCAGAACGCGGACGTTCCCTACACCAGCAAGGCGCTGCGCGAATGCTATCGGCAGGGCGCGCAGGCCTTCGGCTGGGACAAGCGCAACGCCCGAGCCGCGGTCGATGCGGGACGGCAGCGAGCTCGTCGGCTGGGGCATGGCGACCGGCGTCTGGGAGGCGCTGCAGATGCCGTTCGCCGCTCGCATCACGCTGACCGCGAACGGTCATGCCGAGGTCGCCTGCGCGACGTCCGACATCGGCACCGGCACCTACACCATCATGGCGCAGGTGGCGGCCGACATGCTCGGCCTGCCGCTCGACAACATCACGCGTGAAGCTCGGCGATTCGTCGCTGCCGATGGCGCAGGTCGAGGGCGGATCGTGGACCGCGGCATCGGTGGCGCAGGCGATCGCAAACGCCGCCGACGACATCCGCGACGAACTCCTGCGCCTCGCCAAGGCGATGCCGAGCTCGCCGCTCGCGGCCGCGAAGCCCGGCGATGTCGCCCTCGTCGACGGCAAGATCGCGAGCCGGACCGACGCGGGCCGCGCCGTCTCGATCGCGGACGCGATGCGCCACGGCGGCGCCGACCGCATCGTGCGGGAGCGCGCGAGCGACTTCAAGGAGGACAGCGCGCATGCGCGCAACACCCACTCGGCGATCTTCGCCGAGGTCAAGGTCGACGACGAGCTCGGCGTCGTCCGCGTCACCCGTATCGTCAGCGCCGTCGCGGCGGGGCGCATCCTCAACACCAAGACCGCGCACAGCCAGATCATGGGCGGCGTGGTGTGGGGCATCGGCATGGCGCTCCACGAGGAGACGGCGATCGATCACGCCTTCGGCCGGGTGATGAACGCGAACATCGCCGAGTATCACGTGCCGGTGCATGCCGACGTGCACGACATCGACGTGATCTTCGTCGAGGAGCGCGACGACATCATCAATCCGCTCGGCATCAAGGGCGTCGGCGAGATCGGCATCGTCGGCGTGGCGGCGGCGATCGCCAATGCGATCTATCACGCCACCGGCAAGCGCGTGCGCGACCTGCCGATCACGCTCGACAAGCTTTTGGGATGATGCCGCGCAGCGCCTCTCACTGTCATTGCCCGGCTTGAACGGGCGATCCAGTAACCCCCGCGACATCGATGTGACCGTAGGGCGCAATCACTATACTGCGCCGCTGAGTCTGGGAATGGCGCAATGCGCTTCGCTTATTGCGCCCTACGCTTCGTCGCTGACCGATAGTCCGGTGGTTACTGGATAGCCCGGTCAAGCCGGGCGCTGACAGGAAGTTGAAGCGCACTCACTCCGCCGCGTGGCGGGGCTTGTCCCAGCGGCCGGCTGCGGCGTCGTCGGTATCCTTGGCGGCGACCCAGGAGGTGCCGTCGGGGCGCTCCTCCTGCTTCCAGAACGGCGCTTTGGTCTTGAGGTAGTCCATCAGGAACTCGGCCGCCGCGAAGGCGTCGCCGCGGTGGGAGGCCGCGGTCACGACCAGCACGATGTTGTCGCCCGGCACCATGCGGCCGTAACGGTGGATGACGGTGACGCCCATGAGCGGCCAGCGCGCCTGCGCTTCCTCCACATGGCGGGCGATCTCGGCCTCGGCCATGCCGGGATAGTGCTCGAGGGTGAGCGCGGCGACCGGCGCACCGGCCTCGGTGCCGCGGCAGATGCCGGCGAAGGTGACGACCGCGCCGATGTCGGTGCGACCGGCCGTGAGCCGTCGCGCTTCCGCCGCGGGGTCGAAGTCCTCGCTCTGCAGGCGAATGGTCGCTGACATCGGTCGTTCTGTCCTCGAGCCGTGTGTCGTTGGACGCGCCCTCGCCTCACGTGCCGGAGGGGCGAGCGTGCGCGCTATTACCCGAAGTAGGCCACGTTCTCGCGCCGATGCAAGGGGTGCCGCGGTCACGCGTGGAACCAAGGCCGGGGCCTCCTGGGATGGCCACTCGGGGAATCCGACCGCAGGCAAACATTGCGGGCTAGGCCGGCCTGCTCCGACAGTAACGCATCATGGCGAGTTCGGCCGGGGATAGCGCCGCTCCAGGTCATCGAGCCATCGGCCCATCTGCTTCACGCCGACGAGCGTGGCAGCCTTTGGGTTGCGTCTGACCCAATCGGTCAAAAGCTGTGGCCCGCCGGGTGCAAGCACCGCAACCCCGGCGACCAGGAACGGAGTGCCGATGATCCCGGGCAGGATGACCCCGATAACGCCGACCGAAATCATCAACCACCCGACGTCGCGCGGCACATTCGCGATGCGCAGAATAATCTCCTCGTCCACGGCGGCTCCATCCGTCGCCACGTCGCTCCCATGCGCCCCACGCGCGGCCAGACCCGTCATGCGCTGAGAAGCGGCGGTGCCATCATCGGGTGTATCGGTCGCCGTCATGCATCGGCCTCGCCTCGATGATCGCCGGCTTCCATGATTGCCGGCTTCCATGATCGCCGCGCCGTCCGACGCGAGCGAACGCGGGCTCGGCCCCCGGCCGCTTCTCATTCTGGCTACGAAGAGACAGCGAATGCGGGGTTATCCCGCCGCCGTCGCCTGGTAGGGCCGGATCACGCCGCGTCGCGCCAACTCTTCGAGGTGTTCGGCCATGACGGCGGAATCAGGACCGAGCACATAAAACAGGTCCCGCAACTTCTTTTGCCGCCGATTGATCTCATAGCCGAGATAAATAAGAACCGCCCCAGCCGCGGCCGCCGTGATGATTTCCGTGACGGAACCAAACCATCGTTCCATTCGTCGTCTCCCAAGGTTTCGCGACAGTGATGCGCGTCATTCGATCATTTTGGTGTGCTCGTGGCCGCCGAGGATTTCTATCGCGCCGGCGAAGCCTTTGCGGTGCAGATCCTGACGAACCAACTGGTCGATATCCGCCGCGTCGCGGTGCGTCATGAGGAAACGCGCGAACATCCTCAGCGCCCCCAGAACCTGCTCCTCGCTATCGAGAAGGCCCAGATGCATGCGGAAGCCAGGGGTATGCGTGACCCGGGGTGGCGGCGCGGACGCAAGTCGTGCACGGCGATGATCGGATCACGGCCGACCTGCAACGGGTAATGACGCAACAGGGCGATCGACGTCGCTCGATCCAGAACATAGAGCTCGTCGTCGATGTGGAGGTCGCTGATCACGTCGAGGTGCTCGCGCAACACCTTGCTCGCGGCACAATTCCAGCCGGAGTCGATGACAAAGATGTGAAAGCGCTTCTCCCTGCCCGCGCCTTTGCGCGCTGGCGCAGCGCCCGGTGTCACGGCGTCGCCGCCCACCGCTGGCGGTGTTTCGGTCGCCGACGGCAGCTTCATTGCGCTTTCGGAGGTCATGATGTGCTCCTATTCCGACAAAAAACCAGACGACATCGATTGCGGAGCGTCGCAGAGCGTCACCAGCGCTCGCCGACTTGGCGAGCCGTGCGCGGGCGGTACAGTTCGGAATCGGCGAGATCGCGCATTCCCTCGACCTCCGCGGCCGGCACCTGCGTCGCATCGAGAAAGCCACTCTGGTGCAACTGCAATTCGAGCAGATGTCGCCGCTCGGCTTCATGCGCGGCGACCTTTCGCATCGGCCACACGCCGTTGATCAACGCGCCCAACGCCGCGACATTGTTGGTCAGCACGGAGGCGGCGATCCCGAAGCCGAGCGTGAACACCCCGACGACGCAGAGGATATTGGGCACCAGTATCAACCCCCAACTGGTGCGCACGTTACGCCGCAGGTTGGCGGCGATGTCCAGCAACTCGCAGAGTTTGCCGAGCCCCGGCTCCATGAACACGACATGGGCCGTGTCGGTCGCGATCGACGAGGCGCCGCGCAAGGAAATCGAAACGTTCGCCTTCTTCAGGGCGATGGCGTCGTTTATTCCGTCACCGACGAAGCAGACCTTGCGGCCTTCCTTCTGCAGTCGGTCCACGTAATCGGCCTTTTCCGTGGGCAGAACTTGCGCGAAGTACCTGTCGATGCCGAGCTCCGCGGCGAGCTTTCGTGTCGGCGCCTCATGGTCGCCCGAAATGACCGCGATGTGCTTGATGCCCCGCGCGCGCAGCCCCTCGATGATCTCGGGCACCTCCGGACGGATCGAAGCGCGCAACTCCAGCGCGCCGCCGAGCACGTCGTCGACCGCCACCATCACCATGCTGCGGCCCTCGCGATGGGCCTCGTCGAGCGCGACCGCGACCTCCGGCGTCAGCGCGACGCCTTCCAGCTCCATGAAGCGGCGACTGCCGACGCGGATCGGCGCCCCTCGACGCCGACGATGATGCCGTGGCCGACCTTGTATTGCGCCGAGTCGATGGGCGAAACCTCCAAGCGCTCCTCTTCCGCTCTTCTGCAGGATGGCCAGCGCGATCGGGTGATGGAACCTGCGTTCGGCGGCGGCCGCGTACCGCAATATGTCCGCCACCGCGTGGCCGTTTGCGGCAATGATCCTGCCGACCTCCGGGCGTTCGCGGGTCAGCGTGCCGGTCTTGTCGAACAGCACGGTGTCGATTTCGCAGAGCAGATCCAGCGCGCGGCCATCCTTCACCAGCACGCCGCGTTGCGAGCACAGCGCCAGCGTCGACAGCATCGCCAACGGGGCCGCCATCCGGATGCCCGTGCCCATATCGCTGTTGAGCACGGCGGCGGCGCCCTGCGGACCCATGGTGCCGAACGCCAGTGCCCCAACCGCCAGGGTGGGAACGACCGCCGTGTCGGCCAGTCGTTCGCCTCTTTGCTGCGAAGCGAGCTTGTAGCCTGCGGTGTCGTTCAGTATCTGGGCGATTTTCGCGGTTGCGGTCGCCTCACCCGACCTCTCCACCGAGACGTGGATCTTGCCTGCCACCATGACGGTGGACGCGAACACCTGATCGCCGATCCCCTTCTCGGCCGGGGTCGATTCGCCGGTCAGCGCGTGCTGGTCGATCATCGCCAAACCGTCGACGATGACACCGTCGACCGGCACAACTTCGCCGGTATTCACGACCACGACGTCGCCCTTGTTCAGCTTGTGGAGCGGAACCTGGATTTCCTGTCCGCCGACGAGCAGCCAGACGAAGCGCGGCTGCTTGCCGAACGCGCCGAGCAACATCTTCTTTGAGCTGTCTTCGGTGCGGCGCACCAGAAAACGGCCGAACGAGAGACACCAGCAGAGGATGGCGCCTGCGAAGACCTGTCCGGTACCAAGACATGCAAGCACTACGATGGAATCGAGCAGGTCGACGCCGAGCCGCCGCTCCTTCGTCACAACTCTCCAGGCCCCTTTGAAGCTGGGCAGTGCGGTGTAGGCGAACAAAGCCGCGGATACCGGCATCAGCGCCGGGGCAGCGAACTGCGCCGCCGCGGCGAGCGGCAGCGAGGCCGTGCAAATCGTGAGCTCCCGGTCGATCTTGTCGAGCCGCGCCGGATGCTCCGCCGTGACCAGCACCGTGTCGAGAATTTCGACAAGCTGCGCCGCGCTGATCCGTTGCGGCTCGTATTCGATATCGACGCGGCATTTGACTGCATCGGTGTCGTAGCGGGTCACGCCGAGCGTGCTCATCAACTCGCGCTCGATCGCGTCACACAATGCGCGCCTGCGATAGAGCAAGGGGTTGTGCAGCCGAATAGCGCCGACCCGCTCGCGCTCGACGCGCCATCCCGTGATGCGGCCGGCATAACGGCGATAGCGCACCACGCCGTGCCGGTCGCGCGCGGTGACGGAGGGAGCGACGGTCACGCGCGTCTCCTCGACCGCGCCGCTGCCGAGGACCAGCGCCAGCTCGTTCAGCACCTTCTTTCGGCGGTGCCGGCGTTCACTGTATCGCAGGTCCACCGAAGGCGTTCGGGTCGGCGCGAACGTGGCGTCCTCGACCACACGCAGCCGCAGCGCAGCCTGCAGAAAGCGCCGGCACAAAGCCCCGTCCACCGCAGAAAACAGTCTCTCGCTCTCGACCCGAATGACGCCAGCCTCAGGGAACAATACCCTGATGTCGGATACGGCCTTCGCGCCGGCTCCGGCCGCAATCGGACGATCATGCATCGCATTCTCTCGATCGTACCAGCGACGAGGTTGCTGCGACCGTTGCTTTACCAGCCGCGCGTCACGGCCGATCAGGCGCTCTTGAGCGAATCCTTCGCCGCCTGGGCACCGTCGGTGAAGCCGTGCATCACCGGATTGTCCTGCGGCAGGAACTGGGTGACGAGCACCACGGCATAAACGATTCCGAAGGAAACCGCGTACGCACCGCTGTAGGTAAAGCGCGAAACCGACTGGATGATGCCTGTCTCGGTAATCGCGTCTTTGACCGCGGCCGCGTGTTGAGCAGCGGTCTTCGATGCGTCCTGCACCGCCTTGGCGACGGAATCCATCACCTGATCGTCTGTAGCCTCACCATGGATACGTACAGTCGCCGCAGGAACGTTCATGATCGGCTCTCGCTAGTTTGCCACGCTGAATCAAGCCTAGGACCCGACTGTGAATGTGTCGTGTCGTCTCGTTCCGGCGAGTCTCGACCATCAAAAAAGTTGGTTAGTCTTACCTACGTGGCTGGTCCTGCCGCCCAATACTGGCAACTCACGTTGCCTCGCCTGCGGCTGAGGAACCTACCCTCCGGTCATCGGGGGGAAGAAGGCGATTTCGCGCGCCCCGGCGATGGCGGTGTTGGCTTTGACGTGGGCCCGGTCGATCGCGGCGCGGATCACCTTGGGATTGTCGAAGGCATAGGCATATTCCTCGCCGCGCCCGGCGAGCCAGCCCATGAGATCGCCGACGGTCGCCACCGCCGACGGCGGCTCGACGGTCTCCTCGGCCTTGCCGACCCGTTCCCGCACCCACGCGAAATAGAGGATCTTCACGCTCATTGCTCGATCAGGTGCTGCACGCCGGCCCGGAAATAGTCATAGCCGGTATAGAGCGTCACGATCGCCGACACCCACAGCAGCGTGAGGCCGGTCAAGGTGACCACGGGAATGATCTGGTCGCCCGCCTGCCCCGCCAGCAGGAAGCCGATGGCGACGAGCTGCGCGGTCGTCTTCCACTTGGCGAGCCGGGTGACGGGAACGCTGACCCGCAGCTCGGCGAGATATTCGCGCAGGCCCGAGACCAGGATTTCGCGGCACAGAATGACGATCGCCGCCCACAGCGACCAGCCCTTGATGGTCTCGTCGGCGGCCAGCATCAGCAGGCACGACGCCACCAGGAGCTTGTCGGCAATGGGGTCGAGCATGCGCCCGAAGCTCGACTGCTGGCCGAGGCTGCGGGCGAGATAGCCGTCGAGAATGTCGGTGATGCCCGCGGCGATGAAGATCGCGAGCGCGACCCAGCGCAGCCACAGCCCGCCGTTCAGGATGCTCTGCCAGTACAGGCACCCGACCACGACGGGAACCGCGGCGATCCGCGCATAAGTCAGAAGGTTGGGGATGGCCAGCGGCCGTCCCCGCAACGAATGTGAAGTAGCTGCATCCATGCCCTCCAACATAGACGCAGCAGACGTTTCGCAACAGTCCTCGCAGGCGCGGAATTTTTCGCGACGTGCCCAATAAACCGCCGCCTCACCGGCCGGCATCGTGGAAAAAGTCATAAATCCGTCGTGCAGTCTCGTCGCTGACGCCGGCGACCTGCCGCAGATCGGCGATCGAGGCCCGTTCGATCGCCTTGAGCGTACCGAAATGGCGCAGCAGGGCGCGCTTGCGGGTCGGCCCGATGCCGGCGATCTCCTGCAGGCCGGCCTCGCGGATGTCGCGGCGGCGGCGCTGGCGGTGGGACCCGATCGCAAAACGATGCGCCTCGTCGCGCAACCGCTCCACGAAATAGAGCACGGGATCGCGCGGGGGCAGTTTGAACGCCGGCCGCCCCGGCATGTGGAAGGTCTCGCGGCCGGCGTCGCGGTCCGGACCTTTGGCGATCGCGACCATCGGCACGTCGGCAATCCCGAGTTCCGAGAAGATCTCGCGGGCGGCGTTGAGCTGGCCGGCGCCGCCGTCGATCAGGACGAGATCGGGCCAGGCGACGGCATCGTGATCCGCGGCTGCGCCCGCCTCGGCCGCATCGGCATCGGTCGCCTCGCCCTCCAGAACGCCGGCCGGAGCGTGCTCTGGCTCGGTCTCCCCGATAGGCGATCCGGACGATACCGGCACTCCGGCACCAGCAGCGGGCACATCCGCAGCCGCAGCCGGTGCATCTACATCCGCTGCCGGGGTCTGGGCGGGAACCGGGCGCGGCACCTCATCGACCAGCCGTTTGAAACGGCGGCGCAGCACCTCGCGCATCATTCCGAAGTCGTCGCCCGGGCGTGAGGTCGACCGACTTGATGTTGAACTTGCGGTACTGGTTCTTGCGCAGCCCCTCCGGCCCGGCGACGATCATCGCACCGACCGCGTTGGTGCCCTGGATGTGGCTGTTGTCGTAGACCTCGATGCGCCGCGGCGGCGCGGCGAGGCCGAAGCTCGTTGCGAGCGCCGAGAGCAGCCGCTGCTGCGAGGCCGCTTCGGCGAGCTTGCGTCCCAGAGCCTCGCGGGCATTGGCCAGCGCATGCGCGACCAGCTCGCGCTTCTCGCCCCGCTGCGGCACTGATGATCTCGACCTTGCGCCCGCTCTTGATCGACAGCGCTTCGGCGAGCAGCGCGCAGTCTTCGGTCTCGTGAGACAACAGGATCAGCCGCGGACACGGCTTGTCGTCATAGAACTGGGCGAGGAACGCGCCCAGCACCTCTTCCGGCGACAGGGTGCGGTCGGCGCGCGGGAAATAGGCCCGGTTGCCCCAGTTCTGTCCGGTGCGGAAGAAGAACACCTCGATGCAATTGAATCCGCCGTCCTGGTAGATGGCGAACACGTCCGCCTCCTCGACGATGCGCGGATTGATGCCTTGCCGCGCCTGCACCGCGGAGAGCGCGGCGAGGCGGTCGCGCAATGCGGCGGCGCGCTCGAAGTCGAGCGCCTCGGAGGCGCGATCCATTTCCTCGGCGAGTTCGTCCTTCACCGCCCGGCTGCGACCGGAGAGGAAGTTCGTCGCCTCGCGCACGAGCTCGTCGTAGTCGGGGCGCGAGATTTCTCCGGTGCAGGGCGCCGAGCAGCGCTTGATCTGGAACAACAGGCACGGCCGCGTGCGGCTCTCGAACACGGCGTCGGAGCACGAGCGGATCAGGAAGGCGCGTTCGAGCGCGGTGATGGTGCGGTTCACCGCATTGACCGCGGCGAACGGGCCGAAATAGTCGCCCTCGCGGTTGCGGGCGCCGCGGTGCTTCAAGATCTGCGGCGGCCGCTCGCCCGCGGTGATGAGAATGTAGGGAAACGACTTGTCGTCGCGCAGCAGCACGTTGAAGCGCGGCCGCAGGCGCTTGATGAGGTTCGCCTCGAGCAGCAGCGCCTCGGTTTCGGTCGCGGTCGACACGAACTCGATGCTCGCGGTCACCGCGACCATGCGGGCGATGCGCGAGACGAGCCCGGTCGGCCGCGCATAGGCGAGGATGCGCTTCTTGAGGTTCTTCGCCTTGCCGACATAGAGCACGTCGCCGCCGGCGCCGATCATGCGGTAGACGCCCGGCGCCGAGGGCGCATGGCGCGCGGCTTCCGCGATGACGTCGCGCCCGCGCCCGAGACTGCCGGCGGAATCGATCTCCAGCCCGCCGTCATCCGGCAGATCAGGCAGATCGGGCAACGAGGGTTCTTCCTCGTCGTCCTTGAGCTCGATCTCGGGGTCGAGGTTCTTCTTCTGCATCTCTAGTCGCCGTTCGCCGGATCGTCCCGCCAGCTCAAGCGCTGCCCGCCGTCGACGGCGATGGTCTGGCCGGTGACGCTGCGGGCGCCCGCGAGAAACAGCACGGCCTCCGCGATCTCCTCCGGCGACGGCCCCCGGCCGAGCGGCATCGCGCGGGAGAGCCGGGCGAAGGTCTCGGCGTCCTGACGCGTGTTGGGCAGCGCCGGACCGGGCGCAACCGCATTCACCCGCACCCGCGGCGCCAGCGCCTGGGCAAGCGTCGTCGTCGCCGCATAGAGCGCGTGCTTGGCGAGACCGTAAGATAGATAGTTCGGCGTCGACTTGAAGATGCGCTGATCGAGCAGGTTCACGATCGAGGCGTCGACCCCGTCGGGCAGCGCCGCGGCCTGCGCGGCGAAGGCTTCCGCGAGGAACACCGGCGCGCGCACGTTGACGGCGTAATGCAAGTCGAACCGCGCCCGGTCGAGGTGTCCGATGCCGTCAGGCTCGAACACGCTCGCGTTGTTGACGAGCAGCGTCAGCGGGCCGACCGCCGCGGCCGCCGCTGCGACAAGGCCGGCGACGTCGTCGTGGTCGGCGAGATCGGCCGAGACCACGGCCGCCGTCCCGCCCGCGGCGGCGATCTCGGCGGCGAGCTCTTGCGCCGCCTCGAGGGAACGGTGCGCGTGGATCGCGACCGCGTATCCCGCGCCGGCAAGCGCGCGCACGATCGCGCAGCCGATCCGCCGCGCCCCTCCGGTGACGAGGGCGCTTGCCGCAAGGCGTGTGTCCGATGCCATGGCGATGGATTCGCACGAGAGCTGCGGCATCGGCAAGCCGACACAACGCCAAGCCTGCACAGCGCCAAGCCGAGCACAGCGCCGAGCCGACTGGATCGATGGCGCACGCCCCTCGCTGCGAAGAACGTCGGCCCCGGCCGCGTATACGGATGATTATCCCTAAGCTTTGGTTTCGCCCGGGGATTAAGCGGCACTTAACCAAGGGACTGCGATCAGAGGGTGCAAAGACTGCCGTGTCAGGCCTCATCCGAGGTGTGCTTGACGCCATGATGCAGGCGCATGGGGCCTGCGTTCGCCCTGCAAATCCGAGCGCTATTCTTGAAGCGGCGAAGCAGATTTTGGCGACATCGCGGCAAACACGCTGGATCAAGACAGAATTACGGCAGTAATTAGATCGTATTCGTACGAATAGACTAGATAAGACACAGTTCCATTTCAGGCGTAACCTTCCATAAACCATGAAATTTATAGTGGAATGGTGTGCATTTTCTTCACTAGACACCGGTCGATATTGCCATAACCTCCGGGCACGCTGAACTGGAGGATAAAAACATGAAGCGCTTTCTGTTCGCGGCCACGGGCCTTGTAGCCCTTATGGGGTCGCTCGGCCCGCTCGCAGCAGCGGACATGACGCGGCCCGCGTACCGGGCGCCGCAGCAGGTCTATGTCGCGCCGCCGCCCTACAACTGGACTGGCGCCTATGTCGGCGCGAACGGCGGCTATGGTTGGGGCACCGCCAGCTGGAGCGCGCTCGGCTCGAACTTCGACGTCAAGGGCGGCCTGATCGGCGGCCAGCTCGGCTACAACTGGCAGTTCGGCCAGTTCGTCTACGGCGTCGAAGGCGACATCGACTGGACCAACATCAACGGCAACAGCGCCGCCAACGGCACCGTCGGCTGTTTCGGAAACGTGTGCACGACCAACAATCACTTCCTGTCGACTGTGCGCGGACGCGCCGGCGTCGCGATCGATCGCTGGTTGCCTTACGTCACCGGCGGTCTGGCGATCGGCAACATCGAGACGACGACGCCGTTCAGCACGGGCGTCAATCAGACCAATGCCGGCTGGACGATCGGCGCGGGCGTCGAATACGCATTCGCCCCCAACTGGTCGGCGAAGGTCGAGTACCTCTACGTCGATCTCGGCAATGCCTCGTGCGGGTCATCCTGCGGCTTCGTCGCAGGCAACACCGTCGACTTCACCACCAACGTCATTCGTGGCGGCGTGAATCTCCACTTCTGACGGCCGTCACGCCGACAGACGTCACCGAACCTAAGGCCCCGGACCCCGCGTCCGGGGCCTTTGCTTTTTGCAAGGCTTCGGAAAGAAGACGCGAGGCGCGACCGCGCCCCGCACCAGCGTCACGACAGAACGAGGTTCACCGCCTTCGGTCCTTGCTTTCTTGTCGGACTCGACCTCGAACGTGATCTGCTGACTTCGTTCAGCGCCTTACTGTCCAAAAAGATCGATTGGCGTCCAGGCGGAAAGCGGGAACAGCCACTTGGTAAACACGACGAGCACCACGAATCCGAACATCAAAAAGAGCGTCGGAACGTCCTGCTCGACGTTGGTGCGATGAAGGCGACGTTCTCCGGACATGGCGCAAGCACCTCGTTGTTGGTGCTCTGACGTAATCGGCACGACAAACCAAAGCTGTGAGCTGAGTCACATGTGCGCCGCGGGACCTCGGCTCGGCGCCAGTAATGGCGGACATCGGCTAATCAGTGCGGGCTCTGCAGAGGTCTTTTCGTGTTGTGCGCTGTGATCGGCCGCACTTTCGCCGGAAGCGCATGGTCATATTGCCAGCGGGGCGCGCTCAACGAGCGCCGCAGACCGTAAATAAACCGCAGATCGGCCCTGCTTCGGCGGGGCTCTTCTTTTGTTTGAGTGGGCCGCGTTCTCGAGAGAACGAGAACGCGAACAGAGGAAACGTCCATGCGATCGTTAATTGCCATTCGCGGAGCGCTGGTCGCTTTCGCGCTGATTGGTGTGGGCCTCGCGACTGCCGCCTATGCCGACGTCGGTTCAATCCGCTTCAATGTGGTCAAGGCCGGGTTCGTCATTGGCGGCTCCGCCGGCAGCGGCGCCATGAATTATCACGGCCGGATTTATCCACTCATCATTGGCGGGGTGAGTTACGGCTTTACCTTTGGCGGCTCGTTGACCGATTTCGTCGGGACCGTGACCAACATCCGAACGCCATCCGATGTTAATGGCATCTATGTCGCCGGTGGCGCGGCGCTGCGGTCGGTGTCGGCGGCGGCGCGATCGTGCTGGCCAATCAGAACGGCGCAGTGCTCACGCTGTCGGGCTTCCAGTCAGGACTGATCGTCGCCGCAGACCTCAACGGGTTGGTAATTACACTGCGGTAGCGGCGCCCGAGTGCGTGGGCTCGCCATCGTCAGCGCCCTCGCCTTCCCCACCGACATTATTCGTGGCGGCGCAAATCTTCACGTCTGACGGCCATCACGCCGACAGTCGTCACAGAACCTAAGACCCCGCGTCCGGGGCCTTAGCTTTGCAAATGCTTCGGAAAGAAGACGCGAGGCGCAGACGCGCCCCGCATCGACGTCACGACAGGACGAGGTTCACCGCCTTCGGTCCCTTGCCCTTCTTGTCGGGCTCGACCTCGAAACTGATCCGCTGACCTTCGTTCAGCGCCTTCAGTCCCGCCTGCTCGACCGCGGTGATGTGCACGAACACATCGCGTCCGCCGTCGTCCGGCTTGATGAATCCGTATCCACGCTCACCATTGAAGAATTTGACCGTACCGGTCATCGACATAGGGATAACTCCTCTCCCTGTGGTTGCCCACCGCCGGCCACGCGCGCGGCGGCCAGGCCTGGACATTCGCAGACAGGAAAAGGCATCGGCCTATACGGCCTCAGTCACTCCACAGACCTCCGAAGAGGCCCTCCCCGCTGCACCGGGAGTCGAACGTCAGAGCCCCGCGACACTTTAACATATGTCGGCCAGCGAAAAATAGGGTGTGTGTGCTTACCGATTGGGTTTCATGACGATTTTAGCGGTCGGATTCGACGATCCAGTCGACCCGGCGGTGGGCAGCGGCCCCGAAAAGCTCCGTCAGCGCGCCGAGGACGAGCTCCGCCTCCTCGGCGAGCCGCCACGGCGGGTTGATGACGACGAGCCCGCAACCGGCGAGCGGCCCGTCCGCTGCGACCGGACCGATCGTCATTTCGAGGCGAAGCGCCTTTTCGATCCCGCTGTGCGCGATCGCTTTGGCGAGAGCGTCCGGGCCGTTGCGGTTCTTGATCGGATACCAGGCCATGTAGATGCC
Organism: uncultured Alphaproteobacteria bacterium; assembly: GCA_963793985.1. Classification (GTDB taxonomy): domain Bacteria; phylum Pseudomonadota; class Alphaproteobacteria; order Rhizobiales; family Xanthobacteraceae; genus JAJPKK01. The sequence continues at coordinate 174,743 of CAWCCG010000001.1, forward strand.
GGTCCGCCATTTGCGCCATGCCGACGTCAGCGCCGCGGCCAGCCGCGGAAACTCGGCCGCCTCTTCGTAGGACGGATCGAGCAGGACGAGCCCGCGCCGCTCGCTCGGCGGAATGTAGGCGTTGAGCGCGACCCAGCCGTCGATCGCGACGGCCTTCGCCTGCCGGATGCCGTGCAGACGACGTCCGAGCGCTGCGGCGGCGGCCGGCTCGAGCTCGCAGGCGATCAGCCGGTCGTTGGCGCGCAGGAACTCGGCGACGATCAGCGGCGAGCCCGGATAGTGGCGCAGCACCACCGCCGGGATTGAACGCGCGCACCGCGGCGAGATAGGGCGCAAGGAGCGCCGCCGCCTCCGGGCGAAGGTCCGGGAAGCTCAGCCGCGCAAGCAGGCGGCCGATGCCGTTCTTCCATTCGCCGGTGCGCTGCGATTCCTCCGCGGCGAGATCGTAGAGGCCGGCGCCGGCGTGCAGGTCGATCACCCGGAACGGTGCCGGCTTCTCGCGCAGATGCACGAGAATGCGGGTGAGGATCGCGTGCTTGATGACGTCGGCGAAATTCCCGGCATGAAAGGCGTGGCGGTAGTTCATGGGCGCGGGGTTCGCTTCGCGCGCCGCTCGCCGGGTGCGCCAAGCGTTGCGACGAATCGATGTTGCGACGAACAGGTGTTGCGACGAACCGGTGTCGCGATGGCCGGTCAGCCGCCGCGCACCGGCGGCATCAGCAGCCGGTCGCGCCGGCAGGAGCGGCGTTCGACCTCCGGACAATCGCGGAACTGGAGCGTGCGCGACAGGCAGATGTGCACCTCGTCGAGCCGCCGGCCGCCGCAGGTCACGGAGATGCCCTCGCGCGTCAGCCCCGGATTGGCGGCGACGAAGGCATCCTCCACCTCGTCGGGCGTCACCGTGAGCGGCGAACGAAGCTCGAGATATTGCGGCGGGATCTTCACCACCGCGCGGGCCTTGCGGATGGTGTCGAAATACGCGCTCTGCGACAGGCCGGAGCAGGTGCCGTGGCGGTCCCACTCATGGTAGATGAGCCGCGGGCTCGGCATCAGGTCGAGCATCGAGCCGACGACGCTGCGGCCGAGGCGCGGCGCCGGCACCTGGCAGAATTCCGGAAAGCCGCGATCGTATTGCGGCCACATCCCGTGGACCACGAAGGAGTACGGCCGCGGCCCGCATTGCGGGTCGGGGCGCCGGAACGGCTGCTCGGCATTGGCCGCGCAATAGGACGGCGACCACGACAGGGAGAGCACGTAGAAATCGAACTGCCCGGGCTCGTTCTGGCGCCGGTCCTGGGCATGCCCAAGACCGCCGAACGCCATCAAAAGCGCGAGGGCGAGCACGAGGCGTAAGAGGGAGGGTCCGACCGATGACATGACGGAAGACATGACGGAATACATTGGCGTCCCCGCAATAGCCGACGGAGGACCCTATACCACCTTCGCGAACATATCAAGAACGGAATACCGCCGCCTGAAGCCCGCAGCAGCACAGCGCCGGCTCACGGCCTCGCGCGCCGGCAGTCCGGCTGGTAGGCCCATTCGCGGTCGAGGCCGACCACGCAGAAATCGACGCCGATGCCGATGCCGATCATGCCGCCGTCCTCGGTGATCGAGTAGTACATCGGACGCCGCACGCCATCGGTGACGACGGCCGTCGCCTTGCAGAACCGGCGCGGGATCGTGCCCGGCGCCCATGGCTGCCAAGCCACTTCCTCGATCCGCTCGAAACCGGCGATCTTCAGGTCGGAATTCCAGAACTTGCCTTCCTTGGTGCCGAAGCGGCGCCGGATCATGTTCAACGGCTCGGGCTCCTCGCACAGCGGCACCTTCGCCGAATACATCGGGCCGGAAAGCCAGAACTCTTTCTCGAAGATGGTGGCCGCATCGGCGGCGCACGACAGGCCGACGACCGCCCAGAGCGACGCCAGCAACCAGACAACGCGTGCACGCATTCGGCAATTCCCCCTGCCCGCCGCGTTAACCGTGGCCCGGGCTTGGGGCAGGGTCAAGTCAAGAAGGCGGCGCCCTGCCGAAAGTCGAGCACCTGTGGCGATCCGGACGCAGATACCGAGCCCTTTGAGACATAAAGGCTATTCGGCGAGGCGAGGCGCGGAGGCGGTTCGGCGAGGCTGATCGGTCAGTCGGAGCGCCGGCTCGGCGCCCGCCAGTCGCCGGCCGCCGCCTGCACGATGGCGAGCGCCGCCACCGCGGCAGTATCGGCGCGCAGAATCCGCGGACCCAGCGCGATCCGCGAGGTGTGCGGCCGGCGCAGCAGGAAGGCCCGTTCGGCGTCGTCGAAGCCGCCCTCCGGACCGATCAGCACGGCAAGCGGCCGGCGCGGCACCGCCGGCGGGCCGGCGGCCGCCGGCGAGATCGCGGACAAGCGCAGCCACGGGGTCCCCGGCAGGCGCGTCCTCGTCGCAAAAGACGAGATGCCGTTCCGGCTCCAGGGCCGCGATCGCCCGCTCCAGGGCGAGCGGCGGCATGATCTCGGGCAGGCTCAGGATGCCGCATTGCTCGGCCGCCTCGATGGCATTGGCCCGCATGCGCTCGAGATTGATCCGCTCCGCCTGGGTGTGGCGGGACATCACCGGCTGCAGCCGGGAAACCCCCATCTCCACGGCCTTCTGGACCATGTAATCGAGCCGCGCCCGCTTGAGCGGGGCGAACAGATAGTGCAGGTCGCCGGGCGGGGTCTGCGGCCGCACCTGATGCTCGACCTGCAGCGCGCTCTTCTTGCCCACGGGGGCGAAGGCGCACTGCCATTCCCCATCTGTTCCGTTGAAGGCGAGGACGCGATCCCCCGCCGCCAGGCGCAGGACCCCCGCCAGGTAGTGCCCCTGGGCGGGGTCGAGCGGCACCGTCGCCCCCGCCAGGAGGGGGTGTGCGACAAAAAGTCGGGGACTGCGGAAGTCGTAGCGGGCCATGTCGATTCGCGTCGCGAGGCGGCTGGGTGGGCGGAATCTCAGTATAATATTACAGAGCCCGGGTTCCCCCCGCCCCTCAATCGCCCAAATCCTAGCCCTATTAGCCGGTTCTACACGGAATCGCCGACATCAGGGTGGACGGCGTAAATGGAGGGTGGGGAGTCCCGCATGATGAGGGCCGGCTATCTTCCCCTTGTTGTGGCCTTCATGGTCGCGCCGGCGCTTCAGGCCGGTGCGCAGAATTTGCCATGGCCGGGGAATGCGCCCACCGCAGCGCCTGGATCGCAGGCTGCCGCGGCCCCGGCACCGATGTCGCCGGCGCCAATGACCGCGCCGACCCCGATGATGGGGTCGCCGATGATGGGAGCGCCGATGGGCGGCGCCGATGGGCGCCCCTCCCGGCGCGTGGCGGCGGCGGAAGCCGCCGCCTTGCGTCGACCGAATTCGGCAAGATGCGCGAGGACGTCCAGAAGAAGGGCGCCGCCGCCAAGCAGGCGAGCGAAAAGCACGTCCCGCGCGAAGAGCTCTGCAAGCTGATCACGGCTTATGGCGCGGCCGAGCAGAAATGGCTCAAATTCACCGAGCAGGGCGTTTCCGTCCTGCGGCATTCCGCCCGAGATCGTCAACCAGCTCAAGCAGGTGCACGCCCGCACCGAGCAGGCGCGAGAAAAGATCTGCGCCGCCGGGGGGCCCGCTAACGCCGGCATGGCCGGCCCGAGCCTGAGCGAGGCGCTCGGCACCTCGCGTCCGACGCTCGAGACCAAGCGGACCGGCAGCAACATGTTCGATACACTGACCGGCAACGCCATCCAGAAATGAGCGTGGAGACCGGTCGCGTCGCGGACTCGACCGGCAACTGGGTCGACCGCGTCGCCCCGCCGTGGTCGAAGCCTTATCTGCGCCTTGCCCGCCTCGATCGTCCGATCGGCTCGTGGCTGCTGCTCATTCCGTGCTGGTGGTCCTCCGGCCTCGCCGCCATCGCGGCGCGCGAGGCGTCGCCGAGCCCGTGGCACATCCTGCTGTTCTTCATCGGCGCCTTCGCCATGCGCGGCGCCGGCTGCACCTGGAACGACATCGTCGACCGCGATCTCGACGGCCTGGTCGAGCGCACGCGCTCCCGTCCGATTCCTTCCGGCCAGGTGAGCGTCACCCAGGCGGCGGCGTTCCTGGTGGCGCAGGCGCTGGTCGGGCTCCTGGTGCTGCTGCAGTTCAACGGCTTCACCATCGCGACCGGGATCGCCTCGCTCGTCATCGTCGCCGTCTACCCCTTCATGAAGCGCATCACCTATTGGCCGCAGATCGTGCTCGGCCTCGCCTTCTCATGGGGCGCGCTGATGGGCTGGCCCGCCGTCTTCGGCCGGCTCGACGCCGCGGCGCTCGTGCTCTATGCCGGCTCGATCTCCTGGGTGATCGGCTACGACACCATCTACGCGCATCAGGATCGCGAGGACGACGCGCTGATCGGCATCAAGTCGACGGCGCTGCTGTTCGGACCGCGCACCAAGCCGATGCTCGCCCTGTTCTACGGCCTTGCCGTGGTGCTGATCGGAGTCGCGGGCGTTCTCGCCGGCGCCGGCGTCGTCTTTGCGCTCGGCCTCTTGGCCTTCGCCGGCCACCTCGCCTGGCAGATCGCGCGCATCGACGTCGACGATCCCGACGATTGCCTGCGCATCTTCAAGAGCAACCGCGACGCCGGGCTGATCCTCTTCGCAGGGATGCTGGCCGACGCTTGGCTGCGGGCGGGTTAGCATCCGGTTCGCATCGCGCGGCTCGCGCGGGATCCCGTCACTGAATCGAGAGCCGCTCAATTCCTGGCGATGATCTCGCGCTCGCGATGGACGGCCGGCATCGCCGGCAGGCGCCCCGGCTTGCGGCGCATCAGGATGCGCGGGCGGCGGCGGGCGAGCGTCGCGCGCACGCGACGGCGCGGCGACGGCGCCTCGACGCGGACCGCGCCGAGATGCGGGAACGCTTCGGTGAGCTTGCCGTCGCGATCGGCGATCAGCATCGGCATCGCGAAGGTGCGGGCCCACAGCTGCCATTCGGCGAGCACGTCGTTGCTGTCGGTCGCGGAAAACAGCGGGATCGACAGCGCGGGATCGCGATGTTCGAGACTGACGGCGACGCGGGCGGCGCCGGTGTGATCCTGCGGGTAGAGCCGGATCGCGACGCCGAGGAACGCCGAGACCGGCAGCGACACCGCGATCGGCATGCCGCGCACCGAGCGGCGCACCACCACGCCTTCGTGATGGACTTCGACGAGCCGGACCTGCCCGTCGGCATTCGCGTCCGCCGCGCGAAACCGCGTCGGCAATGCATGGGGGTCGAGCCGCAATTCGCGGCTCGACCCGGCAGGCTGGGCCCCGCCGGCACTCATTCAACGCCTCATTTGACCTGTTATGACCGGAGCTCTTTTGGCCCCGCGTCGACACCGACATTACCGCGATCGGGTCCCGATCCGCTTAAAAGTCCTGGTTAATCCGACGGTTGTCGCGATGCTTCGAAAATGATGCTTGATGAGACGTTGCCGAACCCGCTCAAATCCGCTTGTTTGCGGGACCGACATGCCCATCTCTGACCCAGTCGCGCCCGCACTCTCGTCGCGACCCACTACGAGCACGAACTTCGCCATGAGCACTCTCTTCGATCAATCGGGCCTCACGCAAATCGCCGAGCGGCTGGTCGAGGCCGCGCGCCGTCACGGCGCCGATGCCGCGGATGCCGTCGCGGTGCGCGGCATCTCGCAATCGATCGAGGTGCGCGACGGCAGCGTCGAGGCATCGCAGCGCTCCGAAGGCGACAATGTCGGCCTGCGCGCCTTCGTCGGCCGACGCCAGGCGGTGGTGTCGACCAACGATCTTTCCGGCCATGGCAACGGCTTCGTCGACACGATCGCCGAGCGCGTCGTCGCGATGGCGCGCGCTGCGCCGGAGGACCGGTTCGCCGGCCTCGCCGAGCCGCAATGGCTCGCACGCGATCTGCCCGATCTCGATCTGCTCGACGAGGCGATGCCGAGCGTGCACGACCTCGAGGCGCTCGCCGCGACCGCGGAGCGCGCCGCGACCGCGGTCAAGGGCGTGACCAAGTCCGGCGGCGCCTCGGCGTCCGCCGGCATCGGCGGCATGGTGCTGGTGACGAGCAGCGGATTTCGCGGCGCCTATCTCGGATCGCGCCACGGCGTGTCGATGGAGGCGATCGCCGGCGAAGGCACCGCGATGGAGCGCGACTACGATTTCGCCTCGGCGCGCCACGGCGCCGATCTCGAGGCGGCGGAGAAGATCGGCCACACCGCCGGCGAGCGCGCGGTGAAGCGGCTCAATCCGCGCAAGGTATCGACACGCCGCGTGCCCGTGGTGTTCGACCAGCGCGTCGCGGCTTCGCTGATCGGTCATCTGTCATCGGCGATCAACGGCGCGGCGATCGCGCGCAAGACGAGCTTCCTGCAGAACGACATGGGCGGCCGGATCTTCTCCGACGGCATCACCATCATCGACGATCCGCTGCGGCCGCGCGGGCTGCGCTCGCAGCCGTTCGATGCCGAGGGCGTCGCCACGTCGCGCCGCGCGCTCGTCGAGAACGGCGTGCTCAAATCGTGGATTCTCGATTGCGCGAGCGCGCGCGAGCTCGGGCTTACGACCACCGGCCATGCGCAGCGCGGCGTCTCCTCGGCGCCGTCGCCGGGCGCCACCAATCTGCATCTCGAGCCCGGACACGTCACGCCGCACGAGCTCATCGAGGATATCGCCGACGGGCTCTACGTCACCGATCTCATCGGCATGGGCGCCAACACCGTCACCGGGGACTACAGCCGCGGCGCCGCCGGCTTCTGGATCGAGCGCGGCGAGCTCACCTATCCCGTCAGCGAGGTGACGATCGCCGGCCATCTGCGCGACATCTTCCGCTCGCTGGTGCCGGCGAACGACCTCGTGTTCCGCCACGGCATCAATTCGCCGACGGTGCGCCTGGAGGACCTGACCGTTGCCGGCGTCTGACCGTGCCGCGCTCTCCGCCGTCGCCGCGCAGGTCGCCGAGGCGGTGCGCAGTGCCGGCGCGCTCGCGCTCGAGGCCTCCCGCAAACCGCTGAAGACCTGGGTCAAGGGACACGACTCCTCCCCGGTCTCCGAGGCCGACATCGCGGTCGACGCCCTGCTCAAGGAGCGGCTCACCGCGATCGTGCCCGACGCCGCTTGGCTGTCGGAGGAAACCGAGGACGATCCGGCGCGGCTTTCGGCGCGGCGGGTGTGGATCGTCGACCCGATCGACGGCACCCGCGCCTTCATCGCCGGCCGCCCGGATTGGACCGTCTCGGTCGCGCTTGTCGAAGACCGCCGGCCGATCGTCGCGGCGCTCTATGCACCGGCGACCGAGGAATTCTTTCTTGGCGTCGCCGGCGCCGGCGTCACCCGCAACGGCCTCGCGATCTCGCGCCACCACCGGCGAGGGGCTCGCGGGGGCGCGGCTCTCGGGCCCGAAACGACTGATCGACGAGGTCGCCGCAGCGGCGCCCGACGCGGTGGTCGTCCCCCGCGTGCACTCGCTGGCGCTGCGGCTCGCGAGGGTCGCCGACGCGACGATCGATGTCGCCTTCGCGGGCGGTGCCAGCCATGACTGGGACCTTGCCGCCGCCGATCTTTTGGTGCACGAAGCCGGCGGCCTTCTGACCACCCTCGAAGGAGCCACGCTCTCCTACAACGGCGCCGTCCCGACGCATGGCATGCTCGTTGCAGCGGGGCGGGCGCGTCACCGGGCACTGCGCATGCTGCTGCGCCCGTCGGACGCGCCGATGCGCTTATGACCGGCGTCACCGCCGGCTTTTTTGGGAACAATCGATGACCGGCGACGAAATCAAGCCCAAGCAACTGCTCCACCTCGTGTTCGGGGGCGAGCTGAGCCATCTCGACGGCAGCGAATTCAAGGACCTCGACAGCCTCGACATCGTCGGCGTCTATCCGAACTACGCGACCGCCTATGCCGCCTGGCGTGCCAAGGCGCAGCAGACCGTGGACAATGCGCAGATGCGCTACTTCATCGTCCACCTGCACCGGCTGCTCGATCCGGACAGCGCCCCCGCCAGAAAGGCGTGACCGCGAAAGTTGCAGACTTTTGCCCCCGGATCATGCTCAAATCCGGTGAACCGCAGGCCCGCCGGGAGGTCGCTTTCGGCCGCGGTCGTGCCCAAAACGAAGAAGATCACCAGAACTGAGCGCCGTCCGATCGGAAGTGCCGCGCTCAACGGGGAGCCCACCCTCTCGCATGCTGTCGTCACGGCGCATTGCTCAAACGCCCGCGGTCCAGAAAGCGATCGGCGTGCTCGCCGCGGAGTATCTGCGGCTCGTGTGGTGGACGAACCGCCTCGTGCTCGAGCCCGCGGACTTCTACGAGCGGATCGAGCCCGAGCTTCCGGTGATCGTCGGCTTCTGGCACGGCCAGCACTTCATGACGCCGTTCCTCCGTCGCGACCACAAGGTGAAGGTGCTCATCTCGCGCCACCGCGACGGCGAGATCAACGCCGCGGCGGCGCGGCGCCTCGGCGTCGACCCGATCCGCGGCTCCGGCGACCATGGCCGCCGCTTCGACCTCAAGGGCGGGGTCGGCGCATTCCGGACCATGCTGGCGGCGCTGCAGGACGGCTGGAACGTGGCGCTGACCGCCGACGTCCCGAAGGTTTCGCAGGTCGCGGGACCGGGCATCGTCATGCTTGGCCGGCTCTCCGGGCGTCCGATCTACCCGGTCGCGATGGCGACCAGCCGGCGCATCACGCTCAAGAACTGGGATCGCTCCGCCGTCCATCTGCCGTTCGGAACGATCGCCATCGTCGTCGGCGATCCGGTCAAGGTGCCCACCGATGCCGATGAGGCGATGCTCGAGCAGTGTCGCCTCGCCGTCGAGCAGGGATTGAAGAAGGTCACCGCCCGCGCCTACGCGATCGTCGACAAGGGACGCCATGCCGGCGCGCGCTGAACGGCTGCCGGCGACGCTCGCCGCCTATCGCGCCGTGTCCGGAGCGGCGACGCCGCTCGCGCCGCACCTCCTCGATTATCGTCTGCGGCGCGGCAAGGAGCACGCCGAGCGCATGAGCGAGCGGCGCGGCGAACCCGGCGCACAGCGGCCGTCCGGTCCGCTGATCTGGATCCACGGCGCGAGCGTCGGCGAGTTCGTCGCGGTCTTGCCGTTGATCGAACGCATGCGCGCCCTCGGTTTCTGCGTGCTCGCCACCACCGGCACGGTGACCTCCGCTGCGCTCGCGGAAAAGCGGCTGCCGCCGGGCGCCCTGCACCAGTTCATCCCGCTCGACCTGCCGCCCTATGTCGCGCGCTTTCTCGACCATTGGCGACCCGATCTCGCGCTGTTCGTCGAGTCCGATCTGTGGCCGAACCTGATCATGTCGGCGGGCGACCGAAACATCCCGATGATCCTGGTCAACGGCCGCATGTCGGCGCGATCGTTCCAGCGCTGGCAAAAATTTCCGCGCACCATCGAGGCGCTGCTTGGCCGCTTCGATCTGTGCCTCGTGCGCACGCCCGACGATGCCGAGCGGTTCGGCGCGCTGGGCGCGCCACGGATCGCCACCACCGGCAACCTCAAGCTCGACGTGCCGCCGCTCCCGGTCGATCCCGCGAAGCTCGCAGCGCTCACGGACGCCACCAATGGGCGCACGGTCGTCGCCGCCGCCTCCACCCATCCCGGCGAGGAGAGCGCGATCATCGAGGCGCATTGCCGCCTCGCGGCGACGTTCCCCACGTTGCTCACCGTCATCGCGCCACGCCATCCGCAGCGCGGGCCGGCCATCGCCGATATCGCGACCACGGCGCGGCTGCGCTCGGCGCTGCGCTCGCGCGGCGAGCTGCCGGGTCCCGGCACCGACGTCTATCTGTTCGACACCCTCGGCGAGCTCGGTCTCGTCTATGAACTTGCGCCGATCGTGTTCATGGGCGGCTCGCTGATCAAGCATGGTGGCCAGAACCCGATCGAGGCGGTGCGGTTCGGGGCGGCGATCCTGCACGGTCCCCACGTCTCGAACTTCGCCGAGATCTATGACGAGCTCGACGGCTGCGGCGGCGCCGACACCGTGACCGATGCCGACACGCTCGCGGCACAGATCGCGGCGTGGCTCGACGACGGTCCGGCGCGCCGGCACGCGGCGACGTCGGCGAAAGCCTGCGTCGACCGGCTCGGTGGCGCGCTCGAACGCACGCTCGGCGCGCTCGAACCCTATTTCATGCAGCTGCGGATCAAGAACCGCTCCCCCGGCGATGCGTGAGCCCGGCTTCTGGTGGCGAAGCGAAAGCGCCGTGGCGCGCCTGCTCGCCCCGGCCGCGGCGGCCTATGGCTTCATCGCGGCGCGCCGCATGGCGCAACCCGGCTGGCGCGCGGACGTGCCGGTCCTGTGCGTCGGCAACTTCACCGTCGGCGGCAGCGGCAAGACGCCCACCGCCATCGCGGTCGCGCAGCTCGTTGCGAAGGCGGGGCGCCGTCCGTTCTTTCTCTCCCGCGGCTACGGCGGCACGCTTGCCGGGCCGGTGCGCGTCGACGCCCAAGGCGCCGCGGCCGTCGGTGACGAGCCGCTGCTGCTTGCCCGCGTCGCCCCGGCGATCGTCGCCCGCGATCGTCCGGCCGGCGCCCGCGCCGCGATCGCCGCGGGAGCCGAGGCGATCGTCATGGACGACGGCTGGCAGAATCCGTCGCTCGCCAAGGACCTCGCCATTGCCGTGCTCGACGGCCGCCGTGGCATCGGCAACGGCCGCGTGTTTCCGGCCGGTCCGCTGCGCGCGCCGCTCGAAAAGCAGCTCGATCACGCCGATGCTCTGCTGGTGATCGGCCCGCCGGGCCCCGCCGCTGTGCCGGCCATTGCCGCCGCGGAGCGCCGCCGCCTGCCGCGCTTTGCCGGCGACCTCGTCCCCGATCCTGCCGCTATCGAAAGGCTTTCCGGCGTGCGCGTGCTTGCATTCGCAGGCATCGCCGATCCGGACAAGTTCTTCGCGACGCTCGAGGCGAGCGGCATCACCGTCGCGGCGCGGCGCGGCTTTCCCGACCACCATCGCTACGCACCCGACGAGATCGCCCGCCTCATCGCGGACGCGGACGCGCAGCGGCTCACCCTCGTCACCACCGAAAAGGATGTGGCGCGGCTCGCAGGCGATGCCGCTGCGCACGACTTCGCGGCACGCGTCGTCGCGCTGCCGGTGACCTTGCAGATCGGCGGCGATGCCTTCGCGCGCATGGTGATCGACGCCGCGGCGGGGCGACTTAACGGCTGAGGCACGCGTTCCGCGGCCGATGCAAACCTGGTTTGCGATTCGAAGCGCGCACCACTTCAAGTCATTCGCGAGATCGGGTCGGCACTTGCCGGCGCCGGCTCACGTCGCGTCGCGGTAATGAGGCGATCGGGCAACTGGCAATCGTTACAAATTGCCTCTGTTTCTCATCATTAAGGTTGACCCCATGTTGCTGTGATCTCGTAGCGAAGGCCACACTTCCCGCGGCTTCCGCACGGCACAATCTCGTCGTCGAGCGACACAGGGGGCGTGTATGCAAAGGCACGGGTTACAGAATGCGAACAACGTCGTGACATTCGGACGACGAAAGGTGAGACCGCGGGTTTGCGTCGCCGACGACAAGGTCCACGTCCGGACCTTTTTGACGGACGCATTCGAGGATCTCGGATTCGTGCCCTGCGAATGTCCGGGCGCCACCGATCTCGCCGTCGCACTCGATACGCATCTGCCCGACCTCGTCGTGCTCGGGCCGTCGGCGATCGGCGCCGAGTCGGCCGACATCATGCAGACGCTCGCCGCCAAGGGATTCGACGGCAAGGTCCTGCTGCTCGGTCCGAGCGACAGCCCCGCGGCGGCCGCGACCCGCGAGCTCGCCGACCATCTCGAAATTGCGATGCTGCCGCATGTCGAGACGCCGTTCGGTCCGGCCTCGCTCCGTCGCAGCGTGGCGTCGCTTCTGCCGACGGAGGAGATCGCCGACCCTCCGATCGACGTCGGTGAGGCGCTCGGCGCCGGCTGGCTCGAGCTCTGGTATCAGCCGCAGTTCGACGTGCGCTCGCTCTCGGTGAGCCAGGCCGAGGGGCTCGCGCGCATCCGGCATCCGACCTGGGGCATCATTCCGGCCGCCTATTTCATTCCTGACGACGGCGACCCGCATTTCCGCGCCCTCTCCGAATTCGTGATCGGCCGGGCGATCGAGGATTGGCATTACTTCGTCACCCAGCGCGGCAAGATCGATCTCTCGATCAATCTGCCGATCGCATTTCTCCAAGCGGAGGAGGCGATGAAGGAGCTTTGCGAACGGATTCCCGATCACCCGGCGTTCGACGGCCTCACCGTCGAGATGAACGCCACCGATGTCATCCGTAACCTCGAACTCGCGAAGTCGCTCGCCAGGCAGCTACGGTTTCACAACATCGCCGTCTCGATCGACGATCTCGGCGCGGACTGGCCGCTGCTCGACCGCCTCGACGACTTTCCCTTCAGCGAGATCAAGGTCGATCGAAAGTTCGTCACCGGATGCGCGAACGACCGTTTGAAGCAGACGGTGTGTCGCCGCATCCTCGACCTCGCCGACGGCTACGGTGCGCGCACGGTCGCCGAAGGCGTCGAGACGCAGGCCGATTTTCTCACCGTGCGGGAGATCGGCTTTCACAAGGCGCAGGGCTTCTACCTCGGCAAGCCCGCGAGCGTGAAGAAGTTCGCGCGGTCGACACTCGGACGCCACGTGAGCTTGCCGCAATGAGGGATGGTCGAGGCACGGTCTGGACGAGACGAAACGGGTAAGGGGGCGGCGCGCCCCCGCTCTCAGCCCGGCGCTCTCGGCGGATGCAGCCGCCTGAGCACGGCGTCGGGGCCGGCATAGGCCTCCTGGCGCTCCACGCTCCAATATTTGAGCTCTTCGAGGGGAATCGGGCTGCCGGTGACGGCGCAACGCACGAACGCGCCCGGCCGGATCACCCGGAAGTCGCCGTCCAGGTACTTCACCTCCGCTTCGCCCGCCGAGGGCGAATTTGGATCGAAGCGATTGAGCACGAAGAACCTCCTGGTGCGATCCTTAGAGCGCGATCCATTCAGGTTGAATCGGATCGCACTCTGAACTTTTTGAGTTTGAGCATGATCTTGTCCGAAAAGTCTGCAACTTTTCGGGATCATGCTCTAGGTGTCGCCGCGGCGACGAAGCGTTCACAAAGATAGTGTTTCCGCGAGCCGGGTCAAAGCCCCGCCAAAGGCTTACGCCCCGGCAGGGCGGCCCGAATCGGAGCGCCACCACGGTCCTCAGCGCTAGCCGATCATCTTGCCGAAAAGCCGGCAGCCCCCTGCTCTTGCCCTCCCCGTCGTCAGGCAAGGGCGGCGGGCCTTTTCCCCGGGGCACGGCGCGGAAAGGCCAAAGCCCGCCACCCCGCCCTCCCCTATGACGGGGGAGTTCCCGGGACTCGCGCAAGCAGCGTCGTTCCGGCGTGCCCCGGAGATTCCTCCTTTCCAGGGCACGATCGCCTCATTTGCGGTCAAAAAGCATGCTTGGGTTCCGCCTCAATCGATAAAGTCAAGGAGCGACGGTAGTTGTCCACACGAAAGTTGCGAGCGTACCCGATGATGCCGACAGGCCGTGAGATGAGCCGGACGAGGCTTTACCTCTGCGTTTCAAGCTGGATCGCGGCATCGCTGATGTTCGCCAGTGTTGATGCGAATGCTTTCGCCTGCCTTCCATCTGCCGAGGCGGTGAAACAGCAAGATCCGGCAGCCTGGCCATCGTGGACCCTGCGCGCTCCGGGGTTCGAAGGAAAGAAGTGCTGGTATTCTTCCACGCGGGCTGCGGCGCACGAGCATCGAAGTCCTCCGGCGCCCAGCCGCGAGCTCGCCATCAGCGAACCTCGTGAGCCCGAGCCCGAAGTGACCGGATCGGCCACTGAGTTCGACCGGCCTCGGACCTCGATGTCAGACCTCAACTCCACGTTCGAGGATCGATTTTCGGCCGTGTGCCCCATCGCCGGGCGCCCGGTTCCGGGGTGTGTGTCCCGGCAGCGCAATTGAGAAGATGCAGAAAGACGAGCCGCGCATGGCTCGTCTTTGCTCTCGAGGTTGGGCAGGCCAGACTGCTGAAGTAGTCGTTCCGACCAGCCCTTTCCGATGTCACGTCGGAGGAAGTTCACCTCACATCGATGCTGTAGTGCCGCTTGCTCATCGATCCGCTCGGATGGATCGTGTCGATGTTGAGGAAGTCGCTGCCCGTGTAGCCCGCTGCCGGTTCGTAGGTAACGACGACGCCCTCGGACTTGCGCTTGTTGCATTCAAATCGAACGTTGTTCTCCGGAAAGCTCGTGAAGCCGGTGCCGTTCGCAACGGTCAGCTTTCCGTGCTTGGGCTGCTCGATGATGCGGATGGTCGCGTAGCCCGCCGACGAGCAATCGGGATTGATGTCGTAGAAGAAGGCAAGGCGCAGTTTCTGATCAGTGGCAACGGTGCGGGCAACCTCGATGGTCTTCGGCTGCGCGGGTACGGTCGGGTCTGCGGCGCCGGTGGTCGCCGCGACCTTGGTCGGCGCGATGGTCGGGGCCGTGGACGCAGGCGCGGAGCCGGTTGTCACTGGCGTCGTAGCGGCCGTTGCAGGGCGCTGAAAGGCGTAGGTGGTATTGACGTCGCGGCGTACCGCAGTGATGGCGCCCATGAGGCGGCTCTCGAACTCGGGCTCGCAGGTCTGGCGCTTGACCAGCGAGATGAACTCGCGGTGGATTTTGAAGGTCCGCCCCTCGATCTTGTAGGTGGCGCGATAGCTGAAGCCTTCGTTTTCGATCGCGACCGCCGCGGGCGCCACGGGCATCGGCTGCGAACCTGCGAAGGTCGCCTCGATATCCTCGGTCTGGGTGCCGGCATAACAGGCGTAGGCCAGCGTGCGATTGTTCGGGAATCCTCCGAGCAGAAAACCTCCTGGGCGGACCGTCAGCGGCATGCCGACCGGAATGGCGGCGCGACCGCCGGGGTTCGGCGCGGCAAACTTGCCGTTCAGCACGAAGCTTTCCTCGACCACGACCGGATCGGAGGCTTCCGTCGCATTGCCGAGATCGAAGCGGCCGTTGCCGGGAGTGCCCCAGGTCTGAAGCTGCATCCGCGCGGCGTTGTCGCTGCCGACGTTCTGGATCGACATTGCGCCGATGCGAAGGGGGACGGCGAGGATGCCGGTATTGCGCTCGACCGTGTGGCCGGTGACGGTGCCGTCCTCGGCGATCGTGATGGTCGTGCGGCTGGAGGCGATGTGGTCCTGGGGAGCCATTGCCGGCGTGCGCCGGACGGTCGCGCCCTGCGCCGACACGTGCACCACCGGCTTGTCGTAGCTCTCGGCGGCTAGAACGCCGAACCCGGCAATGCTCGCCGTCGGATCGTCGTAGAGATCGAACTCGGGGAGGTACAGGATGGCGTGGTTGAGCATCGCCATGGTGGGCGGCTCGGGCAGGGTGTAGGCATTGCCGAGATTGATCAGCACCTGCTCGCTCGCGATACCCTTTGCAGCGAGGAGCGCCGACATCAGCGTCGCCTTGTCCTTGCAGTCGCCGAACTTGTTGCGCAACACGCTCGCTGCTTCGTTGGGGACCACGCGACCGAGCGAGAGATATACCGCGACATAGCGGATGTTCTTCTTCATCCAGGCGTCGATGGCCCGCGCCTGCTCGCGGCGATCGGTGATACCGCGGGTGATCTCCTGGGCGAGCGCCGTGATCTCCGGCGTCGCCGCGGCCTTCGGCAACGCGGCTGCTCCATAAGCACGCCCGAGGTCGACATAGGACTTGAAGGTCGAGACCAGCAGCATCGGATCGACATCGGTCGTTGCCACCGACCCGGCCTCGAGAAACTTGATCATCCGCGGCGGGAGCGTGACCGTGTGGCGGCGAACCTTGCCGAAATCCTCGACCCGGTCGTTCAGGCCACCAGCGGCCTTGACCTGGAGGCCGAGATCAATCGGGGCCTCCACGATCACCTCCGCCGTGTCGAACGGCAGGTTGCGCGGAAACACATCCGTGGAGAAGAACTGGCCAGGAAACATGCCACGGAGGGTTTCTTTTCGCAGGGTGAGCACGAGCGTGTCGCCGACACGCACGTCCTGGAAGATCACGGTGCGTTGCTTGAGGTCGCGGGTGAAGGTCGACGACTGGCCCGAGGCAGCATCTCCGGTGAGGATGTTGGCGGGATCGACCGGTACCCGCGTGCCGTCCGGCCGCTCGGTATAGGCCTCGACGACATCGAGATTCTCCATGCCTTGGACATACCTGTCCGCCTGCTCGCTCACGAGATTGATCGCACTCGGCGTCAGGATCTTGAATCGGCGGGTGACGAGCTCGGTAGCGGTGCGATCGGAGCGGACCGTCAGGCGGCTTTGATAAGCGACCGTATAAGGCACCTGGGTCGCCTGCGGGCTCGCCGTTTGCGGGGCGTCCGGCGACGCGTTGCGGACGGCCGCGTTCGGGGTGGCGTTCTGCGGTTCCGCGCTGGCGGGTCCCATGCCGATCTGGCCGGCGAGGATGGCGACGGGAAGAACGGCGGTCAAAATCCGAAGACGCGTCGCCTTGATACCCCTGTTCATTGCAATCTCCTGTGCCCCTTTTTGATCGGATCGCGGCTCGGTCTGTTTGACCGGTGCTGGTTGGTAGCGTCCGGTGGGCGTCGGTTCGGAGTGTGCATCGGTCGCCGGGGCGGCGAAGTGAGCAAGATCACGCAGGAGTGGCGGGGCTTCCGCGGGCGCTCAGCGCAGCCAAATCCAAGGCTGCGGTCGCCTTCGCTCGCATGTTTCGAGCGAAGCTTCGCGATTGGTATTTTTCGTCGCTCACGGCCCCCGCGCGGCCGTTGCGGACGACTTGGTGCGCCACGAAACGTGGCCGGAAGGCAGCGGGTCTGGAACGAAATCTTCTAAATGTCGTTTGCGCTGCATGGCACCGGACATGGTGGTGCTGGCGTTTAGCCGACGGAGACCTCAACTCCGCGGCGACAAGGGATTCGCCATGGCGCGATCAATGGAGCTGGAAGGACCGGCAGCCTACGCCGAGCTTGCGGAACACTGCCTTTGGGAGGCCGAACGAACGGTCGACCGCGAGGTGGCTCAGTCATTGCGTATGCTTGCGGATCGCTACAAGCGAATGTCCGAGCGCGGGCTGGCGCAGCGATAGGCCAAGCGGCCCAAGGTACTAGTTGCGCTCCGCCTGTCGAGCGACCACAGCGTTCGCTTCGCGGATGGCACGGGCTTCGTCGCCCGTACTTTGCAGGCGTTCGTTCGCGACCTTAGCCCACAGCTCCTTCAATTCGATCGTGGTCGCCTTGTGCGTGTGCCTCTCGGCCTCATCCGGTGTCCACGGCATGGGTTCCTCTCCCGTTGGGTCACGGACGCTGTTCCCCCCGAGGCTGGGGGAGCAGGAGCCAGGCTGCTGGTGCAGTCTGGCTCACTCGGGTGCGCCGGCAGCAGATAACGCAATGATATCACACAATGTTCCCCCTCCGTCGCGAGGTTCGATCACGGGGAGGGAGAACGGCCGACCGAAGCCGCCCTAATCCTGCGCGTCGATGCGCCGGAACCGCTGGATGCGGGCCCCGGTCGCCACCTCGGCGGTGTAGATGTTGCCCTGGTGGTCGACGGCGATGTTGTGGACCGCGGTGAACTCGCCGGCCTGGCGGCCGACCCGGCCGAACTTGGCAAGCACGTCCTTCGAGGCGCGATCGACAACCCGCACCTCGCCGTTTGCCCCATCGACCATGTAGAGGTACTTCTGCGCCTTGTCCGGCGAGAACGCGATCTCGTAGACCGAGCCGGTGCCGCGGGTGTTCTTCTCGTAGAAATACTCGGCGACGAAGGTACCGTCCTTGCGGAACACCTGCAGACGGTCGTTGGTGCGGTCGCAGACGTGGACGAGGCCGTCCTTGTCGATGCGCACGCAATGCACGGGATTGCCGAACTGGGCGGACGCCGGCTTTGCCGGATCATAGGGCGGCAGCTTCTCGTCGCTCGGCTTCTTGCCGTAGGCGCCCCAGTGCCGCTTGTAGGCGCCGGTCTCGGAATCGAACACCACGATGCGCCGGTTGGCATAGCCGTCGGCGGCATAGACCTCTTTCGCCGCCGTATCGACCGCGATGTCGGCCGGCGAGCCCAGCCGCTCGGTCGAATTGCTGTCATGGCCCTCGCCCGACTTGCCGACCTGCAGCACGAACTTGCCGTCCATGGTGAACTTGAGGAGCTGGCCGTCCTTGTCGCCGTTGCCGGCGAGCCAGACGAAATCGTTGGCGTCGATGTAGACGCCGTGCTCGCTCTGCGGCCACTGATAGCCTTCGCCGGGGCCGCCCCAGGTCTTGATGAGGTTGCCGGACACGTCGAAGACGAGCACCGGAGGCGCGGCGACACAGCACTTGGCGACGGGCGGGTTCTGCTCGGCGGCGCGCTCGCGCGCGGTCAGCGAACCCGGCCGGTGCACCACCCAGATGTGGTCGAAGCGGTCGACCGCGATGCCCGAGACCTGGCCCAGGATCCAGTTGTTCGGCAGCGGCTTCGGCCAGAACGCATCGACCTGGAATTGTGGCGGGGCGGCGCTCCCGGCGCCCTGGGCAAGGGCCGAGAGCGGTGCGGCGAGACAAGCCGCTGCCACGATGAATTGGCTCAAGCGCTTCATGACGTTCCTCCCGTATTTGCGGGTGCTGCCGCACCTTCGCTATTCCACGTATTTCGCCCCGAAAGGCCGACGCCCATAAAAGCGGGCTGGTGCCGGCCAGCCCCCGGAACATGGTTCAGCCCCCGTTCATCGACGGCATCGTACCGGCGGGGTCGTGCTATGGTTATACAGAGTCGTGATCGTTCAGGGTACGCCCATGCAGCGCCTCGCGTTGCCTGTTCCGACCACTGTCTCGGCCATGATCCTCTCCGTGACGGTCATGGTCGCGGCGGTCCTGGCTGCGATGCTCCTCGCGGCGATGCTTCCGGGCGCCGCCGCCATGGCCGCAGGACCGGAGACGGTCGAGTTCCGCGAGGGCGATCTCACCCTCAAGGGCGTGCTGTTCCGTCCTGAAGGCAACGGGCCGTTCCCCGCCGTCGTCGCCATGCACAATTGCGCCGGCCTGACGAATGCGTCGGGCACGATACGGACGCGCTACCGCGACTGGGCGCAGCAGCTCGTCAGGATGGGCTTCGTTGTCCTGTTTCCCGACAGCTACGGACCGCGCGGGCTCGGCATCCAGTGCGGCGACCGCAACCAGACCATTCGCTCCGACCACGAGCGGGTCGCGGATGCGGCAGCCGCGCGCCGCTGGCTGCAGCAGCGCGGCGAGGTGAAGGGCGACCGTATCTCGTTGCTCGGATGGTCCAATGGCGGCACCAGCGTGCTGTGGACGGTGCGCCCGCGCGGCAAGCGCGAGGACAAGAACGACTTCCGCTCTGCCGTCGCGTTCTATCCGGCGTGCCGGCGGCTCGACACCACGGCCTGGAGCGCCCGGGTGCCGACCCTGATCCTGATCGGCGCGCTCGACGACTGGTCGTCGCCCCAGGAGTGCGAGCGCATGGTCGCCGGCGCCAAGGGCCGCAGCGCGCGGGCGTCGATCGTGGTCTACCCCGGCGCGTTCCACGATTTCGACCATCCGTCGCGGCCGCCGCAGGTCCGCGGCGGCTTCGCGCTCTCCGCCGACGGCTCCGGCCGCATCCACACCGGCACCAACGCCACCGCCCGTGCCGACGCCCAGAAGCGCGTCTCGCAGTGGCTGGAGCGGTGAGGCGCTCACACCGACGGCCCCTTCCGCTTGCGCGGCGCGTTGCTTGCCCGGAACTAATCCTCCCGTTGGGCCAGCGCGCAAACGACCCTAGATTGAACGTCTTTTTTGGACTTGCTACGGTCGCTCGACTCCATTCGCCAGATGCGAACCGCGTCGCACGCCGCGAGCCGCGCAAAAGCGCGCGTCGTGCGCCATGAATGGACCCGAGACCGAGTTCAACCCGGGAGAGGCTTCGGTCCCATGAAAAGACTTGCTGCTGAGCTTCTTCTTTGCGGCCACGTGCCTCTGCTCATCTGCACTGAGCGTCAATCCGCCGCCTCATGTCACCCGATCCTCGCTCAACGAGTACAACGTCAATCCTGGCGACTCGATCAAGACGGTCGGCATCATCCGGCACCTCTCGGATGACGAATTGCTCGAGACGGTGCAGCGCCAGACGTTCAGGTATTTCTGGCACTACGCGCATCCGAACAGCGGCATGGCGCGAGAACGGAGCAATACGGTCAGGGCGGATTTCTATCTGGACTTCATCGACGAAGCCGAGGACGCCCCGAACTTGAGCAAAGGAACATTTGGTCCCGAAGCCTGCGCCGTCGGCGGCACCGGATTTGGGATCATGGCGACGATCGTCGCGGTGGAAAGAAAGTGGATCAGCCGCGAAGCGGCGTTGGATCGCTTGATTCAGATCGTCGACTTTCTTGGCCAAGGCCGATTCCTATCACGGGATTTACCCGCATTTCATCAACGGCGATACCGGAAAGACCATTGCGTTCGACCGGATCGACGATGGCGCCGACGTGGTGGAAACCTCCTACCTGATGATGGGGTTGCTGTCGGCGCGGTCCTATTTCAACGAGAACACCGTCAAGGAAAGATATCTGGCGAGAAGGATCAACGAGACGTGGAGCGCGGCCAATTGGAATTGGCATGTGAACAACGAAAAGAGGCTGTTGTGGCATTGGAGCCCGAGAAACGGGTTCGACAGGAACTTTCCGGTCAAGGGCTGGAATGAAGCTCTCGTTACCTACATCATGGCGGCGTCCTCGAGCCGACATCCGATCTCGCGGGACGTGTACGAAAAAACCTGGGTCGACACCCGCAACTGGAGAAACGGGAAATCGTATTACGGCTATACCCTGCCGCTCGGAAACTCGGACGGCGGCGGTCCGTTGTTTTTTTCCCAATACAGTTTCATGGGTGTCGACCCGAATAACCTGACGGATGACCATGGCATCGATTACGGCGAGCAAACAAAGAATCATACGCTCATCAATCGTGCCTACAGCTATCGACAACCCGAAGAGGTACAAAGGCTACAGCGCGAAGGCCTGGGGTTTGACGGCCGGAGACAGCGTGAAAGGATATGTCGCGCACTCGCCCGAGGACGACAGGGGCGTCATACAGCCGACGGCGGCATTGTCGTCGATGCCATATGCGCCTTCGTTCGCGATGGAAGCTCTCCGCTATTTTTATGAGGAGAAGGGAGAAAAGCTGTGGAGCCATTACGGCTTCGTAGACGGGTACAGCGAACAGTTCGACTGGTACGCGAAATCGCATCTCGCCATCGACCAGGGACCGATCATTGTCATGATCGAGAACTACCGCACGGGATTGCTGTGGAAGATATTCATGAACATTCCTGAAGTTCAGCACGGCATGAGAGAGTTGGGCTTCGACTCTCCCTATTTCACGCAGAGAGTCGGCGATCGAGCACCCGAAAAATAAAGGTCGCACAACCCGTCTTCGATGACGGGACCCGTAGGGTGCAATAAGCGAAGCGCATTGCACCATCGACGGCCCATCGGCGCAATAAAGCGATTGCGCCCTACAACTCGCTGACATTCTCCTCGGAACAACGAGCCATGGCCCGGGATCGCCCGCCCAAGGCGCCGTCGCGCCAGCCCTCAGCGTGATGCGCGTCGGGCGATGGCGCTGCCGATTTTCGTATTGGCCAGCTCGGATCGTTTGGGCCACAACGTTACTACGATACCAACTAAAAAGACGGCAATGAGCGCCAAGAACAAAATGGACTGTTTGAGCCATGACACAACGGGCACCGCCAAGGCGAGTGCCAGACCCAAAAAACAGATCGGCAGCAGCGATAAATTCAGTCCGGCCAGGAAAGTGCCCAGCGCCAGCAAAAGCAGGAGCATCAAGCTGGTTGCCGGCGTCGGGACAAATTGTTGGACGCCGGAGAGCAACATAATGTTCATAGCCACTAACACCGCCACCCAATGGATCGATTGGGTCCATATCAACCGAAACCGGGCCTGCCCATCGTGAAGCTTCGGCCATTCTGCGACGACGCAAACGACGCCCGTCGCAAGCGCCAGGAACTCCCAATAACCGACAAGTGGCTGATGGGCCATATTCGTGTACGCGACTCCAACGACCGCGAGTCCCAGCACCCCGATGTAAGGCAACTGCCTGCGTAGAAAGCTGCCCATATCGGAGCTGTCCGCCACGATCGTTTCGGATTCGGTTCGATGGATGTCTTTGTTGTCGGGCTCCTCCGGCGGCTCAAGATGGTCCGACATGTCCGCTCTCCTATGCACACCCTGGTGCCGAGACAATCAAAAAACCGGCGCGCCTGAAGAACCCGATCTTAGCGGAGCGGTCGCTGTGGCGCATTGTCCGCTTCATTCGACCCAACCGGGCTCATCTCGTTTCTTCGATCCCCTCACGCGGGGTGGCAGGGCAGCGCGAATGCGTTCCGAAAAATCCGGTGCACCGTCGGCCGCTTGCGCCGCATCGTTGATCAGGGACCGTCGCCGCAACTCCTCGAACGGCAGCGACGAGTCTATGGCGCCAGAATCGTAGAGGTAACCGTCGATCAGGCCGTTGAGAACATGCCGGATGTCAAATCCGCCGGTCCGTCCGGCTGCGTTCTTATAACGAATAATGTTTATGGTGCAGCTGTTGCTCAGCAGGTGATAGAACTCCGGCCGATCAGCCAGCTCGTTGATCCGCGACAGATAGATCAGCAACAGCCGGCGCGCCGCTTCTGCCGACGTGTTGACGTGATAGAGGTACGTGGTCTCGCGACGGTGGTTGGTGCGCACACCCACGATGTCGCTCTCCTCACCTACCACATAGATCAACTCAAATTGCTTGAAGAGAGAGGCGATCGGCGCGAAACCCTCGCCGACTTCGGGCCGCGTCTCGATCGAGATGCTCAGTGGCGGGGCATTGTCGAATATGAAACTCAGGAATGTGTGTCCGACCGGTCCCTCGCTCCAATACGACACATAGAAATCGATGCCGGTGAGATGCGATAACGACAGGTCACGCTCTAGATATTGCGCGTCGAAGTCATTCCGTGTCCGGTATTTGAAATTGCGAACTCCGGTGAGGTGCACGCGATCGCCCTCTACGAACGCCCGCGGCATCACCGCCACTTCCGGGCGCCAAGGGCGATCGTGCGACGGAGAGATCGACAGCCACCACCCGACGATCCCGAGATACAGCACGAACAAGGCGAGGGACGGACGCCGTCCAGGCGCAATCCATATCGCCCAGACGGCGAATGCCGCAAATACTGTCGCTAAAACCAAACGCGCAGCAGGCCATGGCAGGTTCGAATAGTAGATGGCGAGGACGGCCCAGAGGACGAGCGCTGCTCGGAAAAAAATCCAGAGCCCGGCGACAAGCCAACGAAACAATCTGTACATTCTGGCTTGACCTGAGTTGCTCTCTCGATCCTGGCTGCACCGCCGCGCCGCGGGTAAGCTCTACGCGTCGGTCTTGGAAGTCTTGAGAAAACCTTCTCGCTACTGAACGATTTTGGCGCGCAGGCTAGTAAACCTCGCCAATCCGCAGCGTGGGCGCATTATCGATCTACTCGCTGCGATGCACGGAACGAACGCCGCCTTCTCACATTCTCGCGTCCCGCGCGGCCTGAGCATTCTTCGTTGCCTGCGAAATGCTCCCAATCTTCGACGGCGGGACGGTCGTTCGCCTTCTACGATGAGGCAGCGGAAGCATGCCTTCGCGCGGTTTGTCTGTGTTCAAAGGCGGGGGCTGAAATTGTGCGGCGCGCCGCATGGCAAGGGCCGTCCTTGCAGCCTCTACATGCTCGGCCCGGGCTTCAAGCCTTTCCATGCGATCGACCTCTCGGTTCACCCGCTTCAAGGCGGCGGAAAACACCTGCTTGCGTTGCAGCAGATGCTCCGCCGTGGCGGGAAAGCTCGCTCCGCGAGATGGGCCTTTGCCACGGACCTCGCGGCGCCTGGACAGCGCCAATGTGCGCGTTTTGCTGCGCAGGTCGCGCAATTGCTGACGGACGGCCTTGAGGTCGTCGAGGCTGCTTTCATAGATCTCGGGATGGTGGCTGCGCGTCACCAATTGATGTTCTTCGAAGCTGAGTATGCTTCGCTCGAACTTGCATGGCATGGCCATTGAACTGGTCCCTGTTCCGTTGCGGGAGACCTTATCTGCCGTCCACAAGCGGTTCAACCGCGGCCTCTCGCCGACGACAGCGCCGTCTTTGACCGCAGCAGGCGAATAAAGCGATCGCGCTCCATGATCGCGACACCTCCTCTCGCCGGCGTCGGACCAGGATGTGACGCTCAGAACAGCGAGCCCTGCCCCGGGTCATCGAAGCCGCGCCGCCGCCGCGGTCGCGGCGCCTCCGGGGGGCGCAGTCGCGACGCGCCGTCGCTCGTCGCACCGACACGGCCGTCGGCGAACTCGATGTCGAGCCGCATGCCGGCGCTCACCGCCGCGGCGCTGCGCACCGGCTGGCCGCTCTCGCCGGCGCGCACGAGGGCAAAGCCGCGCGCCAGCACGCCTTGATAGGACAGCGCGGCGAGCAGCTGGCTCGCGTGCTCGAGCTTCGCATATTGCCGGTCGATGAGGATCGCCGAGGCGCGGGCGGCGCGCACGCCGAGCGCCTCGACGCGTTCGCGGCCGCGCGCGATGCGGACCTGCTGCGCCTCGGCATTGGCGCGCAGCCCGGCCGAGAGCCGTGCCGCGAGTGCGGCGAAGCGATCGCGGCGGCGCTCGCCCTCGACCCGCATGCATTGCCCGACGCGGCCGGCGAGGCCCGCGACGCGTTCGCGGTTGCGCAGGATCGGCGTGCGCAGCGTATGCGGATTGAGCCGCGCGGCGACCCGCGAATAGGCGGCGTGATGGGCCTGGGCGTTGGCGATCAGCGCACGCGGCAGCCGGTCCGCCGCGGCATCGAGGCGCTGGCGCGGCACCGCCAGGAGCTCCTCCGCAGAGGGCAGCGCGCGGATGGCGGCGCGCAATTCGGTGCGGCGGTGGTCGTTCGCGCGGGCCCAGCAGGCGAGCGAGCGGCGCGCAAGGCCGCCGACCCGTTCGATGAGCTCGATGCGGACCGGTACCGCCATTTCCGCCGCCGCGGTCGGGGTCGGCGCACGGCGGTCGGCGACGAAGTCGATCAGCGTGATGTCGGTCTCGTGCCCCACCGCCGAGATCAGCGGGATGAGGCTTTCGGCGGCGGCGCGGACCACGATCTCCTCGTTGAAGGCCCACAGGTCCTCGATCGAGCCGCCGCCGCGGGCGGCGATGATGAGGTCCGGCCGCGGAATGCCGAGCGCCAAGGGGTCGCCGTCGTCGATCGCGTTGAAGCCGCGGATCGCCGCGGCGATCTCGTCCGCCGCGCCGTCGCCCTGCACGCGCACCGGCCAGACCAGGACATGGCGCGGGAAGCGGTCGGACAGGCGGTGCAGGATGTCGCGGATGACGGCGCCGGTCGGCGAGGTCACCACGCCGATCACCGCGGGGAGGAACGGGAGGAGTTGCTTCCTCGCCTCGTCGAACAGGCCTTCGGCGGCGAACTTCTGCTTGCGCTGCTCGAGCAGCGCCATCAGCGCGCCGAGCCCCGCGGGCTCCAGCGTCTCGATGATGATCTGGTAGGTCGAGCGCCCGGGATAGGTGGTGAGGCGACCGGTGGCGACGACCTCGAGCCCGTCCTCCGGCTTGATGCGCATGCGGGAGAAGGTGCGCCCCCACACCACCGCATCGATCCGCGCGCCCTCGTCCTTGAGGGCGAAATAGGCGTGGCCGGAGGAATGCGGACCGCGATAGCCGGAGATTTCGCCGCGCACCCGCACCTGGCCGTAGGCATCCTCGACCGTGCGGCGGAGCGCGGCCGAGAGCTCGGTCACCGTCCATTCCGGGATGTTGATGCGCGGTTCGTTCATCTCGTCTCGCAGGATCTTCGCGTTGCCGACCGCCGTCCGGTTCCGGCGTGCGCCGCTCCCCGATTCGGCTGGCGGCGTTAAGAGTAATAGCGCTGTAGCGGCGGCGGCAGGGCCGGTCCAGCCGGATCGGCCCCAGGCGAAGCCGGGAATGCCCGCGCTATCCACAGCGCGCTGTTCACACGCGACCGCCCGCCATATTGTGACGGGCGGTAACATGCTACACCAACCGCCGCTTTTGTCCTGTGGCAGACGGCTTATGAACATTCTCCTGATCGGCAGTGGCGGACGCGAGCACGCGCTCGCCTGGAAGATTGCGGCAAGCCCGCTGGTAGAGCGGGTCTATTGCGCGCCGGGCAATGCCGGCATCGCGCGTGAGGCCGAGTGCGTCGCGCTCGACGTCGCCGACCACGCCGCGATCATCGGCTTCTGCCGGACCAAGGCCATCGACTTCGTGGTGGTCGGCCCGGAGGCGCCGCTGGTCGCGGGCATCGTCGACGATCTCGAAGCGGCCGGCATCAAGACCTTCGGGCCGAGCCGCGCGGCGGCGCAGCTCGAGGCTTCAAAAGGCTTCACCAAGGATCTCTGCCGGGCGAACGGCATCCCGACCGCGGCCTATGAGCGTTTCCAGGCGGCCGAGCCGGCGAAGGATTATCTGCGGCGCATGGCCGTGCCGATCGTCGTCAAGGCCGACGGGCTCGCCGCCGGCAAGGGCGTCGTCGTCGCGATCACGCTCGCCGAGGCCGAGGCCGCCGTCGACGCGATCTTCGCAGGCAGCCTCGGCGAAGCGGGCGTCGTCATCGAGGAATTCCTCGCCGGCGAGGAAGCCTCGTTCTTCGTGCTGAGCGACGGCGACAGCGTGCTGCCGCTGGCGACCGCCCAGGACCACAAGCGCGCCTTCGACGGCGACCGCGGCCCCAACACCGGCGGCATGGGTGCGATCTCGCCGGCCCCGGTGATGACGCCGGAGCTCGAACGGCGCGCGCTCGAGGAGATCGTGGCGCCGACGCTCGCCGCCATGAAGGCGATGGGCACGCCCTACAAGGGCGTGCTCTATGCCGGACTGATGATCACGGCGGATGGGCCGAAGCTCATCGAATACAACGTGCGGTTCGGCGACCCCGAGTGCCAGGTGCTGATGCTGCGCATGATGTCGGACCTCGTGCCGGCGCTTATCGCGACGCGCGACGGCGTGCTCAAGGACTTTGCGCTGCGCTGGTTCCCCGACCCCGCGATCACCGTGGTGATGGCGGCGAACGGCTATCCCGGCGACTACGCCAAGGGCTCGGTCGTCGGCGGCCTCGACGAGGCGGCAAAGATCGACGGCGTCGAAATCTTCCATGCCGGCACGCGCCGTGACGGCGGCCGCATCCTCGCCAATGGCGGCCGCGTGCTCGACGTCACCGCGTCGGGCAAGACGCTCGCCGAGGCGCGTACGCGCGCCTATGCCGCCGTCGACAAGATCGTGTGGCCGGAAGGCTTCTGCCGCAGCGACATCGGCGCGCGCGCGGTGGAGCGGGAGCAAATCGGGCGGGTGAAGTCCCTCGATCGATTGCGTCCGTCATCGCCGGGCTTGTCCCGGCGACCCGATCACGGGCACGGCCGTGCCATATGATCGGGTGGCCGGGACAAGCCCGGCCATGACCATAAACTCAAATCGTTCGCGCTGTTACGGCATCACGCCGGCGGCCTTGAAGGTGTCGCGCGAGGCGGGGCGGGCGAGATAGGCGAGAAACGCCCGTGCCGGCTCGGCGGCGGCGCTCGTTGCCGGGATGTAGGCCGAGTACTCGTTGACGAACTCGATCTCCTTCGGCAGCGCGCCGACCACCTTCACGCCTTTGACCGGAACGAACTCGGTGGTGAAGCCGATGCCGAGCTCGGCGTCGCCCTTGAGCACGGCGCCGATCACCTCGCGGCCGGTGTTGAACGGCACCGCCTTTTTCTTCACGGCGTCGGTGATGCCGAGCCGGTCCAGCAGGCCGGCGACGAAGACCGCGGCCGTTCCGCCGCCGGCCGGGTCGGTGTACGAGACCGATTTCGCGGCGAGGAGCGCTTTCTTGAACGCGTCCGTCGACGAGATGTCCGGCGCCGGCGTGCCGTCGCGCACCGCAACGCCGATCTCGGCGCGGCCGACGACGGCGCGGCTTCCGGCGAGCGCCGCTCCGTCCTTCTCGGCCGCCGCCGCTGCCGCGGTCGACAGGATCACGATATCGGGCTTGGCGCCGGCCTTGAGCTTGTTCTGGATCGCGCCGACCGAACCGAACTCGACGTTGATCTTATTGCCGGTGTCGTGCTCGAAGGCATGCGCAACGGCCTCGAAGGGGTGATCGATCGCCGCCGCGGCGAGCACCTTGATCTCGGCGGCGGTCGCCGGCCCTTGTGTTGCAAACCCAAACAGCAGCGTCGCGGTCGCAACGGCGAATCCTGTCCGGCGCATGGTTCCTCCCGTGTTGTTGGGGACAGTATAGCGGGAAACAGCACCGATGGCGGGGTTGCTCCGGCGCTATTCCGCGATTGCTCCGGCGCTGCTCCAGCGCCCCGATCGACCCGCTGCGCTTACTTGCGCAGGAACACGTAGTCGGCGGCATAGGGCGCGGCGCGGGTCGAGCCCGCGGCATCGCAGGCGCCTTCGAGCTGACCGCCCTTGGTGTTGATGCGCT
The DNA here is from genome assembly GCA_963793985.1 of uncultured Alphaproteobacteria bacterium. GTDB lineage: Bacteria > Pseudomonadota > Alphaproteobacteria > Rhizobiales > Xanthobacteraceae > JAJPKK01. The sequence goes on from CAWCCG010000001.1 coordinate 203,227, forward strand.
GGATCGTGGCGACGCCGGCGAGCACGCCGGGACCGTGCGGCTCGACCCCATCGAGCTTGAGCCAGGGAATGTCGGCGGCGGTCGCGCCGGGCGCGCGGCCGGCGGGCTTGCCCTGCACGCGGCTGCCGTCGACGTGCTCCCAGGTCGGCCCGGCGTAATGGCGGCCGACGGTCTTGCCGTCCGCCATCAGCGTCGCGATCGGCTCGCGGAACTGCCAGGTGAGCTTGCCGCCGGCGTCGGCCTTGCATTCGTAGACCTGGGCGCCCTCGGCATGGACCGTGAGCACCGCCGTCTCGCCCTTCGCGGCGATGGCATCGGGCACCTGCGCGGCGGCGCCCGACGCGGCGAGCGCGACGGCGCGATAGCGGCGGCGAGAAGCGATCCTCATGGCGGGCCTCCTCTGTTCTTCCCTCCACCGGCTTCGGCGAGGGTAGGGTAGGGTCTTCTGTCTGCTCCTCCCCGTCTTCGGGGAGGGTGGCCGAGCGAAAGCGAGGTCGGTGGGGTCCGCGAGCGTAGCGAGCAAGGAAGAAAGACCTCACCCTGCCCTCCCCGAAGCCGGGGAGGGATAAGAGTGCTACATCGCCATTGTCGTGCGCAGGTTCTCCGACACCTTGTCGAGGAAGGCGGTGGTGGAGAGCCACTTCTGGTCGGCGCCGATCAGGAGCGCGAGGTCCTTGGTCATGTCGCCGGCCTCGACGGTGTCGACGCAGACCTTCTCCAGGGTCTGACGCGAACTTGGCGAGCTCGGCATTGTTGTCGAGCTTGGCGCGGTGGGCGAGGCCGCGGGTCCAGGCGAAGATCGAGGCGACCGAATTGGTCGAGGTCTCGCGGCCCTTCTGGTGCTCGCGATAGTGGCGCGTCACCGTGCCGTGGGCGGCTTCGGCCTCGACCACCTTGCCGTCCGGCGTCATCAGCACCGAGGTCATCAGGCCGAGCGAGCCGTAGCCCTGCGCGACGGTGTCGGACTGCACGTCGCCGTCGTAGTTCTTGCACGCCCAGACATAGCCGCCGGACCATTTGAGCGCCGCCGCCACCATGTCGTCGATCAGGCGATGCTCGTAGGTGATCTTGTGCTTTTCGAACTCGGCCTTGAACTCGGTGTCGAACACCTCCTGGAAGATGTCCTTGAAGCGGCCGTCATAGACCTTGAGGATGGTGTTCTTGGTGGAGAGGTAGACCGGATAGTTCCGCGTTCAGCCCGAAGTTCAACGAGGCGCGCGCGAAATCGCGGATGGAATCGTCGAGATTGTACATGGCGAGCGCGATGCCCGAGCTCGGCGCGTCGAACACCTCGCGCTCGATCACCTTGCCGTCCTCGCCCTCGAATTTGATCGTCAGCTTGCCGCTTGCCGGGGAAACGGAAATCGGTGGCGCGGTACTGGTCGGCATAGGCGTGGCGGCCGATGATGATCGGCTTGGTCCAGCCCGGCACCAGGCGCGGCACGTTCTTGCAGATGATCGGCTCGCGGAAGATCACGCCGCCGAGGATGTTGCGGATGGTGCCGTTGGGCGAACGGTACATCGCCTTGAGATTGAATTCCTTCACCCGCGCTTCGTCGGGCGTGATGGTCGCGCATTTCACGCCGACGCCGACCTTCTTGATCATTTCGGCCGCGTCGACGGTGACCTGGTCGTTGGTCTTGTCGCGGTATTCGATCGCCGAGATCGTAATAGAGGAGCTCGATGTCGAGATAGGGATGGATCAGCTTGTCCTTGATGTACTTTCCAGATGATCCGGGTCATCTCGTCGCCGTCGAGTTCGACGACCGGGTTTGCAACTTTGATCTTGGCCATTGATTCCGCGACCTTTCGAGCGCTCGAGAATTAGGCGGGACGGAGGCCGGCGCGCGCTCGACGACTGGCACCGTGCCCCGTATCCGGCGGCCGTCGCTATAGCATCGCTCTCGCGCCGGAGAAAGCGCGGGGCGCCGGCAAAAATCGCTGCGCGCGATCGCGTCAGGTCCCGTCGGACCGCGCTCGGAACTGCTTGATTCCCGGGCATGATCCGGTCCGCGCGGGCTGCAATCCGCCGGGATCATGCCGGCCTTTCGGGAAAGCACAGATCGTGCCGCCGATCGGCCGCCCGTTGCCAGTTCACTTGGCGTAGCGCGCCTCGACCGCGGCGCGGATGTCGGGGAAGCGGTCGTACTGGTGGCAGATCGGATAGAGGCGGCCGTCCGGCCCATGGATGCGCGCGGCCGCATCGAGCGAATAGGACTCGCGCGGCTCCAGCGCCATGGTGGCGATGTGGCCGTTGTTCTCCTCGACGACGCCCGTCGATGCGCGGGGTCGAGATAGACGAGGTAGTTGTGGATCGCCTGGTCGTAGCCGTGGCCGATGGTGCGGTAGATGCGCAGCGGCATGGCGTCGATCTTCGCCACCATGTGCTCGAGATAGGTCATGATCTCCGCGGTGCCGCCGATGGTGATGCCGCTGCAGCTGATGCGGATGGTGCGCCAGCGCCTCGGCCTCGGCCGCGGTGAAGCAGCCGCGCACCCAGCGCGAATTGGTGGGGTCGGAGCCGATGGTGCGCCCGGCGGCCTCGAGATAGAAATGGCATTTCGGGCTGTCGATGCCGATGAACGGATGGCACTGGAAGACGACGTCGCGCACGTCCGACATCATCACCTGGTCGTAGTGCCCGGCGCGCGCCTTCAAGATATTCGAGATAGATCGCATAGCGCCGCGCATGCACCGAGCGCGAGAACGAGCGGGTCTGGAACACGCGCGTGACGTCGACGCCGCGGCGCTTGAGATAGCGGCCGACGCCGCAGCCCGGGCCAGCGGATCAGCATCATCACGTCGCCGCCATAGCCGGTGCCGCGCAGCGACTCGACGAACACGCGCACCTCGTCGACGTCGAAGCCGATCGCGGCGCCGAGCACGAGCCGGCGCGCGTCGGCGGATGACGTGGACAAGGTGGCGGACAACGAACCCCCTGAAGACAAGCGGCGGCTGGGCCGCCCGGTTGGCGGGTCACTATCCCCGTTGGCCGCGGATTGCAAATCGCGGGATTGGCGGGTGTTTTTTCGGCGCGGCGTTTTGCGAGGAACAACCCCATGCAAAGTAGAAATTGCCGTCAGCGCCGGGTGGCCGGTCGGCATTCGGCGTCATTCCGGGGCGCGCGTCAGCGCCCGAACTCCGCTTGGAGCGGCAGCCAGGCCTCGTCCGAGGAGCGCGACGCGCCGTCTCGAAGGACGGCCACGCGCCGCAGCGGATGTGGCCGTCCTTCGAGACGCCCGCTCGGGGGCTCCTCGGGATGAGGTTGTTGAGTGCAGAGGGGCCCAGGAGTCGGGCTCCTGTAACGGACTGGGTATTGGCGCGGACGCAGCGGCCCCGGAATGACAGGCTGCGGCGTGCAGACGGTGCAAACCGAAAACTTGGGCTATACAGCGCCGATGCCAGGATCAGGAACCGACCACACCAAGGAATGGACCGCCATCGACGGACCGGTCATCGTGCTGGTCGAGCCGCAGCTCGGCGAGAACATCGGCACCGCGGCGCGCGCCATGGCGAATTTCGGCCTGACCCGGCTGCGGCTCGTCAGGCCGCGCGACGCCTGGCCGAACATCCATGCCCGCCGCGCCGCCTCGGGCGCCGACATGGTGCTCGACGGTGCCGAGCTGTTCGACAGCGTCGAAGCGGCGATCGCCGATTGCAGCTTCGTGCTCGCGACCACCGCACGCGCCCACGACCAGGCCAAGCCGGTGATCGGCCCGGCCGAGGCGGCGGCCGAGATGGCGCAGCGCCGCGCCGGCGGGCGAGACCGTCGCCGTGCTGTTCGGGCGCGAGCGCTGGGGGCTCGAGAACGACGAGGTCGGGCTCGCCGACTGCATCGTCACCTTTCCGGTCAATCCCGCCTTCGCCTCGCTGAACCTCGCCCAGGCGGTGCTGATCGTCGCCTATGAATGGTTCAAGCACGCGAGCGGCGAGGCGCTGCCGTTCCGCATGCCGGAGCGCTCGCCGCCGGCCGGCAAGGAGCAGCTGTTCGCCTTCTTCGCGTCGCTCGAACGCGAGCTGGAAAAGGTCGAGTTCTTCCGCCCGCCGGAAAAGCGCGCCACCATGACCATCAACCTGCGCAACATCGTGACGCGCATGGCGCCGTCGCAGCAGGACATCCAGACCCTGCACGGCGTCGTCATGGCGATCGTCGAGGGCCGCAAGGGTCCCGGCGAAGGGCGGCATCCTCGACGGCGCGCAGGCCGGCCAGCTGCGCGCCCTCCTCGCCGAGCATGGCGGCGGCATCGTGCCCGGCGAGCGCGGCCCGGTGCGCGGGCTGTCGCGGCTGCTGCGCCGCAATCCGACCGACGCCGAGCGCACCTTGTGGGAGGCGCTCACCCGCGACCGCCGCTTCGCCGGCCGCGGCTTCAAGCGCCAGGTGCCGATCGGCCCGCACATCGTCGACATCGTGTCGTTTCCGCTGCGCACCGTGATCGAGCTCGTGCCGGCGGACGAGAGCGCGGAGGCGGAGAAGGCGCGCGCCGAGCGGCGCGCCTGGCTCGCGGCGCGCGACTATCACGTGCATTCCCGTGACCACGGCCTCGGTCGACGCCGATGTCGCCGCGGTGCTCGACGGCCTTGCGCAAGCGATGGACCTCGGCGCGGCGGCGCCGTGATCTTCTCCCTCCCCGACTTCGGGGAGGGCGGGGTGGGGTTCTTGGTCACAAAGGAAGGCCCCACCCTAGCCTCCCCGAAGTCGGGGAGGGAAAGCGCCGTAGGGCGCAATCGCTTTATTGCGCCGCTGAGTTCTGTGTGGCGCAATCCGCTTCGCTTATGGCCCTGCGCGGCTTCTCGTTTGTTAGGCTTTCATCTGATGGTCATCGCCGGGCTTGTCCCGTCCACCCCGCTTACCGTGGCACGGCCGTGCCACATGATCGGGGTCGCCGGGACAAGCCCGGCGATGACGACAGTGAGTGAGTTCATGCACATAACAAAGCGGCCGCGGCGCTATCAGCACCGCGGCCGGGCCGGCGAAGGGACAGCCGGCACACGCAGGACAGGGTGGGGGATGGGGGGATCGTCCCGCGTGAATGTAATCCCCGTGAATTCAGATCGTCGGCGAAGCCAATCGGCTTCGCTGCATTCCGAAAACCTCGCCGTCGAGGAGAGCCTCGACGCTCTCGAGAAGGCGCGACTATTCGTCGGCCTCGCCTCTCGCCCTCGCTCGGGTTCGCCGGCGAGAATCTGCTCGGCGATCAGCCCGGAGTTCTGCCGGATCGCGGCCTCGATCTTGGCGGCCATGTCGGGGTTGTTGCGCAGAAAGGTTTTTGCGTTTTCGCGACCCTGGCCGATGCGCTGGCTGTCATAGGAGAACCATGAGCCCGACTTCTCGACGATCCCCGCCTTGACGCCGAGATCGATGATCTCGCCGAGCTTCGAGACGCCTTCGCCGTACATGATGTCGAACTCGACCTGCTTGAACGGCGGCGCGAGCTTGTTCTTGACCACCTTGACCCGGGTCTGGTTGCCGGTCACCTCGTCGCGGTCCTTGATGACGCCGATGCGGCGGATGTCGAGGCGCACCGAGGCGTAGAATTTGAGCGCATTGCCGCCGGTCGTGGTCTCCGGGCTGCCGTACATCACCCCGATCTTCATGCGGATCTGGTTGATGAAGATCACCATGGTGTTGGAGCGGCTGATCGAGGAGGTGAGCTTGCGCAGCGCCTGGCTCATCAGCCGCGCCTGCATGCCGGGCTGGTTGTCGCCCATCTCGCCCTCGAGCTCGGCGCGCGGCACCAGCGCCGCGACCGAATCGACCACCAGCACCTCGACGGCGCCGGAGCGCACCAGAGTGTCGGCGATCTCCAGCCCCTGCTCGCCGGTGTCCGGCTGGGAGATCAGGAGGTCGTCGATGTTGACCCCGAGCTTGCGCGCATAGATGGGATCGAGCGCATGCTCGGCATCGATGAAGGCGCAGATGCCGCCGCGCTTCTGCGCCTCGGCGACGCAATGCAGCGCGAGCGTGGTCTTGCCCGAGGATTCCGGCCCGTAGATCTCGACCACCCGGCCGCGCGGCAGGCCGCCGATGCCGAGCGCGATGTCGAGCCCGAGCGAGCCCGAAGAGATGGTCTCGATCTCGATCGGCTTGCCGCCCTTGCCGAGGCGCATGATCGAGCCCTTGCCGAAGGCCCGCTCGATCTGGGACAGCGCGGCATCGAGCGCCTTTGACTTGTCCATCGCGCCCCCTTCAACCACTCGCAATGTATTCTGGGCCATCTGCCCCTCCTTATGACCGCGATTCGCCGAGCCGGCAAAGCCTCATGCAGAGCAATGTACACGATCTGTTCTCGTTCACAATATGTTCCGCGAGGAAAATTTGGTGCTGGCCGGTTCTAAATTCCCCCTGCTGCCGCTTTGGAAAAGGAATTGGTGGCGCTCGGCGTGGCGGGCACCCTGAGTGACACTGCGCGCCGTGCGCTCGATCGTTCGGCCGAACAGGCGGGCTTCTATGAAGCCGGCCGCGATCGTTTGGTTTTGCCAGGATTTGTGCCAGATGGCGCGCCGTTCGAAGTCCCCGGGGAGGGTAACGGCAATGGCTCTGGTCCCGGAACTGGCGGCGGCGGAGGTGGCGGGGTGAGATCGAGATTGGCCTTGATCCCCTGTTGATCGCGCTTCTCAAGAAGGTGCCTACGCCAGAGAAGGGGTGGCCAGGTCCGGCCCGCGTCCGATGGTTCCGTACGTTCGCGATGAACGTCTCTCAAATCTATGACGGCGACGGCGAGCCTGTGGAAATGAAGATCGAGCTAGATAAAGAGGCCGCCAACTGAGGCGGCCTCGGCGGTTCACTTGGATGAGTCGGATACCCCCAGCTGGCCCGCCCGCTTCTCTGCCAACTTCCGATAGTCCGCGGCCTGGACCAAGAATTTTGCCTTAAGACCAGGGTCATTTTCGATAGCGGCGATGTGCTCAAACTGCATAGCGCGATCGAGGTACTCAGCAATCATCTTCATGAGAACGGAACTCCGACCCTAGCGCAGGCGGGAGTGTTACCGAACTCTCAGTCACCGACGCCTGTGGACAGAGCGCGGTCGGTGATGGTGACTCAATAGACCGCCTCAGGATCGGTTCCAATCAAAACCGGCCACCCGATAATGCAAAACCGGCCACTGAAGCGAAAACCAGCCAGCACCGAAAATTTGGTGCTGGTCCTATTTATGGTTAGTGGCCCGTTTTGAAGTCCGTAGTGGCCCCATTTGCTACCGGCCGGGCTCCGTCGCGTCGGCGTCTCGTTTGCCCCGCGAAAATCCCACCATAAAAGCATGGGCGTCGTTTCGTATCGGTGACGGCGGAATGATGATCGGTGACTCGCCCGCGACTGATCGCCAGCCGGCGGCATAGCCTTCTTGGAAGGCGCCTTCGTCCATTTATGAAGCTCCGCTTGGGCCGCGGATTCCATGTATCCCGCATCGCAGCAATAGGCAATGGCAAAGTCCCGTATTGGAAAAGCTAATAGGCCGCCTCAGTTTGCGGCCTCACACCAAAGAGGGCGGCGCCAGCAGCGGGACCTCGTTCGTCTCTGGCGGCTTATAGTCGTCCGGAAATGGAAGCATGAAATTGCTGCCCCGGCCTATTCCGCAGGGTCCTTCTGCGGTTGTTGCTGTTGCTGCGCGACGGATGCGCCCTGTTGTTTCCTTTCGGCGTGCCGCGCCAGAGCGTCCCATAGTATCGCCATCTGCAGAAACGTGGATCGCGATCGGGCATTGGGAGCGCTGAACGACAACTGCATGCACTCTGCGGCCTGACGCCAGTAACGCTCCGCCGACACGCTCAAGGCCTCTCGTGGTTCTGCGAGGCGGGAGCGCTATCGGTCTCTCAGTCACCAACGCCTGAGGGCAAATTGTGCGGTGATGGTCTACAAGTGCACAATCGCGGGTTCGGTTCCTCTGGCCGCCGCGGAATCCAATTTCCGGCCACTGAAACGAAAAGCCGGTACCGAAAGCTTGGTACCCACCCGCGTTATGGCCACCGGGCGCTTGCATACGCGTCCATTGGCTGCATTTGCGGCATTAACTGCACGGTCCTACAATGTTCCCAGCAGGAGGACACACGTGAGCGCTCGCTATTGGACTCTCCACTGGCTTCGGGTCTTGCTGTGGCCGCTGCCGGTCCTGTCCCTGATGCGAGCTGGACGCGCCGCGGCAACCGCTGTTCGTCGCCGATAGGCCGCCGGCGCCAGATCCATCCCGGGCAGAGCCCGAAATAGAAAACCCCCAGCCGGCTGGGTATATCGGCTGGGGGCTTTCGTTTTACAGGGCCTCACATCGGGAAGGCATGACGTAAGGCACGGGTATTGTGCCTGAGCCTTGCTGCGATGCGAGATGAAAGATTAAGCATGCGCAATTATCGATCTCGCTGTTGCCCAAAGGTGACAATCGCAACAAGAAGGCAACCCTAGGGCATCGTCCCGGTTTGAAGAGCTTGGTAATGTTCCAGCACCATCGGGGGCGATGGTTGCCAAAGCGAGCGTGCGAAACGTCGATTGACCGGCCGGTCCAATCCGGCCGGTCTTTTCGCATCTGCGGCTCGGCTATGTGTCGAGAGCATGACACCGGCGGGCGAGTGCTGCGTTGCTGTTGATAAGCCGGCCGCCGCCGGGTGCATGCGGCCCGGCCGGTTCGGCGGTGCGGGAAACCTCGGAGGCCCCTAAACCGTGGTCCGAAAGCAAGTTCGGCCCCCTTGGGGGGTCGAAACGTCCCGCGATGCGACAGAATTATGTGCGTCGCACAAATTGTTCTTGACTCTTTCCAGTTTCAATCGGGAAATGACATACGCCTTAGGAGTATGCGTCATGCGGCATCCGTCCGTTGCTCCGTCCCGACTTCCGACCTTCTTGCTGCCCTGTCCGTTCTGCGGACACCGCATGGCTGTCACGGGGGTCAAGCCCGCCATGTACGCGATCGAGGTCGACGGCCAGAACGGCCCGGACACCGAGCTCGAGGACGTCACCCACGGCTGCGTCCAATGCGGCACCACGCTCACCCGCACCATCCTGCCGATGGCAGCCGCGGCGCACCGCGACATCTGAGTTCGGATGAGAGCCGCGGAAGCGGCTTTTGTTTTGCGTTCCTTTCCGCACAACCTCGTCATCGCCGGGCTTGTACCGGCCATGACGTCTCAGTGAAATCAATCGCTTCCTGACGAAGGCGTTACCGCGAGAAAAGCCCCTTCAGAAATCCGAGCTTCTCGGAAATTCCCGAGTTCACCGTCTCCTGGAGCGCGGTCAACACCTTGTCGCAGGTGTCGGCCGGAATGCCGGTCTTCTGCGAAATCCCGGCGAGCAGGCTCGCGCGATCCGTCTTGATCCCCTCGAACGCGACGCTGAGCGCATCGCCCGCCTGGCTTTCGAACGCCTTGACGACCTTCTCGATCGTATCGGGCGCGACGCCGGTCTTTTCGGAAACGGCCTTTACGACGTCTTCCTTGTTCATACGGGCCTCCGGCAATGCTTTGAAAACGTCGTCGGGACACTCGCACCAGCGCTGCCGCCAAGCAATCGAAGGTCGAAGCGATACCAGCGACGTCAGTCTCTCCGTCATTCCGGGGCCGCCGCAGGCGGAACCCGAAATCCAGTACTTCGCGGCGCGGCCCATTTCTGGATTCCGGGTTCGCGCTGATGCGCGCCCCGGAATGACGAGGAGTGGGCTTGCCTCAGGCAGCTCGCGCCACGCCGAGAAAAAGAAACTCACTGTCGTCGTAGCGGCGCCGGTCAAGCTCGGCGAAACCTTCGGACGCCTTGAACTCCGCGTCCGCTGCCTCTTCGACGACCACCAGCGCCTCGGGCGTGAGCCAGCCGCCGGTGCGCAGCGAGACGAGCGCGCGCTCGGCGAGGCCGTGCCGGTACGGTGGGTCGAGAAAGACGAGCGAGAACGGCTCGAGCGGATGCACCGGGCCGAGCTTCGTCGCGTCGCGGCGGAAGATGCGGGTCACCCCGCCGAGGCCGAGCGCCTCGACGTTCTGGCGCATCAGCGCGCGGGCTTCCGCGCCGTCGTCGATCAGGAGCGCGAAGCTCGCGCCGCGCGACATCGCCTCGAGGCCGAGCGCGCCGGTGCCGGCGAACAGGTCGAGCACCCGCGCGCCGGTGACGGGGTCGCCATGGGCGTGGGCGAGGATGTTGAAGAGCGACTCGCGCAGGCGGTCGCTGGTCGGCCTGATGGCTTGCGATTTCGGGCCGGCGAGGGTGCGCCCGCCGAGCCGGCCGCCAACGATTCGCATTCAGGCGATCCGCATTTAAGCGATCCGCATTCAGCGGTCCCGGTCGTCGCGCGGCCGGGGCCGCGACGGCCGCGGTCCGGATGCGCGGTCGGATGTCCGCCGTTTGCGAGGGCCGGTCCGCGCCGGCGCTTTCGATGCGGGCTCCGGCTTCGGCTTCTTGGTGCCGAACCGCTCGACGAGGATGCGGCGGCCCTTGCGGTCCTTGACGAGCCCGGCGCGCTTGTCCGGCCGGTCCTCGTCGGGGATTTTGAGGTCGGCGCGGCGCGAGCCGCGATAGGTCTGGCGCAGCGGCGCGTCGTCCTGCCGCCAGGCGTGGCCGCGGCGAGGCCGCCCCGGCGGCTTTTCCGGCCGCCCGTCATCGCGGGTTCGTTCGCGGCGGAACGGCTTGCCGGCGCGGGGCGACCCATCACGCTCCCGCGGCGCCCGATCGCGATCGCGCGGCGACAGGTTACGCTCCCGCGGTGACCGCTCGCGCGGCGCCCCATCGCGTTCGCGACGCACTCCATCGCGTTCGCGACGTACCCCATCGCGCTCGCGCCGCGGTCCGTCGCGCTCGCGCGCAGGCGCGTTCGTCGCGCGTTCGCGCGGGGCGTTCGTCGCGCGTGCGCGGCCCCCGTTCGCCATGCTCGCGCTGGCGGATCACCCGGCGCTGTTCGTAGCGCTCCTCGCGCCGCTCTTCGCGTGAGTGCGCGGTGCCCCGCGCGGTGACCGGGCTCGCGAAATCGCAGTTGGCCTTTTCGGCGAGCGTGTCGCCGAGCGCTGCGCGCAGCGCCGGCGTCTCGACCTCGATGATCGCGCCTTCGTGCAGATTGCCGAGCTCGAACGGCCCGAAGGCGACGCGGATCAGCCGGTTGACCTGCAGGCCGAGCGCCCCGAGCACGTTGCGGACCTCGCGGTTCTTGCCCTCGCGGATGGCGAAGCCGAGCCACATATTGCTGCCCTGCTCGTGCTCGAGCGTCGCCTCGATCGGCCCGTAGTTCACGCCCTCGACGGAGATGCCGTCGCGCAGGCGGTCGAGCTCGGGCTGGCTGATGCGGCCATGGGCGCGCACGCGGTAGCGTCGCAGCCACTGGGTGTCGGGCAGCTCCAGCACCCGGGCGAGGCCGCCGTCGTTCGTCAGCAGCAGCAGCCCCTCGGTGCCGATGTCGAGGCGGCCGACGCTCATGAGCCGGGGCAGGCCCGCCGGCAGGGCGTCGAACACGGTCGGCCGGCCCTGCGGATCGGCATTCGTCGTCACGAGGCCGACCGGCTTGTTGTAGAGGAAGAGCCGCGTGCGCTCGCGCTGCGGCAGCGGCTTGCCGTCGATGGTGACGCGGTCGCGCGCTGTCACGTTCACGGCCGGCGTGGCGATCGGCTTCCCGTTGACGGCGACCCGGCCGGCGGCGATCCAGTCCTCGGCATCGCGGCGCGAGCACAGGCCGGCGCGCGCCATCACCTTGGCGATGCGGTCGCTGTGGCTCGCTGCGTCGCCTGCGGACGATGGGCCGGCGGCTCAGAGCGGGCACGCTCCGGGCGGGCGCGTTTGGGCCTGTCGCGCTTGGGCCTGTCTTGGCTTTTCGGCCTGTCGTGCTTTGGGGGGCGGGACATTTGCCCGCTGATAGCGCATCTCGTTCGAAACCGACAATCGAAATCCGCGTCCGGCGCCAGTGCCGGGCGACCTCGCCGTTCAGACCTCGATGCCCTCGTAGCGGAACTCGGTGATCATGCCGGTCGCGAGATGATAGAGGTTGTGGCAATGGAAGGCCCAGCGGCCGGGATTGTCGGCGTCGAACGCGACGCGCACGGTGCCGTTCGGCGGCACCATCACGGTGTCGCGCACCGCGCCCGTGATCGGCCGGCGGTCCAGCGCCATGACCTGGAACGTGTGCCCGTGCAGGTGCATCGGGTGCGCCATTGCGGTCTCGTTGACGAGCTCGATCTCGACGCGCTGGCCCTTCTTGAGCATCAGCGGCACGATGTCCGGCCAGGACTGGCCGTTGAGCGCCCAGGCGTAGCGCTGCATGTCGCCGGTGAGCCTGATCTGGTGGACGAGGTCCGGCGCCCGCACCGGCAGCGGATCGATCGCCGAGAGCTTCGCCTCCAGCGAGTTGTCGACCGGCGGCGCGGCATCGGCGCCCTCGGCGATGCGGGCGATGCGCGCCCCCGCGGTGGCGAGGATGATGCGCGGCGCGCGCCCGCTTGCCTTCGACCTCGGCGAGGATCGGGAAGGCGCCGTACCGGGAGACGTCGAGCAGGATGTCGAGGCGCTGCGCGATCGAAAGCGGGAAGCGGTTGCCGGCGACGGGACTGACGGGGTGGCCGTCGGCGGCGATGACCTCCCCGGTAAGGCTGCCGAGGTTGATCCAGAACTGGGTCGACGCCGAGCCGTTGATGATGCGCAGCCGCACCCGCCCGCCGCCCGATACCCGCACCACCTCCGGATCGGAAAGCGTGCGGTCATTGGCGAGGAAGGCGTCATAGTCGACGTCGTTGAGGTCGCGCTTGCCCGCCATGCTCATGGCCGGCGCGGCTCGCCGTCGCGGCGGTGCCGGCAGGTTGCGGCGTCGTCGGCGTGGGCACGTTCTCGTCCCGCGTCGACATGCGCTCCGCCTCGGCCGGCGTCGTGTGGGTGAGATCGGCGAGGATCTCCTCCGGCGCGCGGAAGCTGAAATCGTGCAGCATGACGACGACCTGCTGGCGGTCCTCCCGGTAGTCGGCGGCGCTGCGCACGATCATCGGCGCGGTCATCAGGCGCTGCTCCTGCAGGCCGTGATGCGAGTGCATCCAGTGGGTGCCCGCCAGCGGCACGAAATCGTAGCCGCGGGAGGTGCCGGCGGCGAGCGACGGCGTCTGCGGCCAGGGAAATCCGTCCTCTTTCCACGGCGGCGTCTGCCCGTGCCAGTGGACGATGGTCGGCACCTCGGTCGCGTTGACGAGTTCGATGCGGAAGCGTTCGCCCGGCCCCAGCGTGACCCCGGGCTTGCCGCCCGGACCGATGAGCCCGTAGACGCGCGCCGCCTTGCCGTTGACGTCGAGGCTGCGCGTCGTCGCGGTGAGCTTCTGGGCTGCGCTCTGCCCGAACGCCGGAGGTATTGTCCCCGTTGCTGCTGCGGCTGCGATGCCGGTGGTGAGGAAGCGTCGACGGGATACGGTCATGGGCGGGCGCTCCCGTTTTTCTTTATTTGCGACCGATTCGTGCGATCGATCGAAACGAGCCTCGATCGCAGCGCACGATCCTGTCAGAAAAGTCAGCTTCCGAAGTCTGTCGCGATGACGCGGAGAGCCGCCCGTGGCAAATCTTTCGAATCGCTTCCGGTACGCGCTAGTCATCGCGCGCAATTGTGACATGCCCAAAAAACTGCAACCCTGAATCGCCGCGAAAACGCATGGCGGATCGACAGATGGCGCAATCCTTGATGGATTCGTACATGGACTTGGCTCTTGCCGAGGCGCGCGCGGCCGCGGCCGCAGGCGAGGTGCCGGTCGGCTGTGTGGTCGTGCGCGACGGCGCAGGTCGTCGCCCGCGCGCGCAACCGCACGCTCGCCGACCGCGATCCGACCGCGCATGCCGAGATGCTGGCGCTGCGCGCGGCGGCCGCCGCGATCGGCTCGGAGCGCCTCGTCGACTGCGATGTCTACGTGACGCTCGAGCCCTGCACCATGTGCGCCGGCGCGCTGTCCTTCGCGCGCATCCGCCGCCTCTATTACGGCGCCGCCGATCCGAAGGGCGGCGCGGTCGAGAGCGGCGTGCGGTTCTTCTCCGCCCCGACCTGCCACCACCGCCCCGACGTCTATGGCGGCATCGGCGAGCAGGAAGCCGCGGCGCTGCTGCGCGGATTTTTCGCGGAGCGGCGGTGAGCCATGGCGTGTGCTCCGCTACCCACACACTGACGTCATCGCCGGGCTTGTCCCGGCGACCCCGATCATCGAGGCACGGCGGTGCCTCGATTAGCGGGGTGGCCGGGACAAGCCCGGCGATGACCGGTCGGTGAGGGACTGAAACGCGCTACTTCAACAGCGGCAGGAGCTTGTGCTTGAGCTCCGACTTGATCGGCTCGGCGGCGCGCAGAATTGCGCTCGCCTGGAAGAAATCGAGCGTGCGGAAGGTGCCGACATGGGGCTGCAGCAGGAGGTCCGGCGCCTCGCATTTGAGCTTCTCGGTGAGGATCGCCTGCATCATCACGAGCACCGTCGAGGTCATCGCCTCGATGGCGCTGGGGACGCCGGTGCGGGTGTGGTCGGGCGGCCCGGAGATTTCCACCGCCACGACGACGTCGGCGCGGCCGCGCAGGAGATCGAAGGGCAGGGGATTGGTGGCGCCGCCGTCGATCAGCACGCGCTCCCCGATCACCACCGGACACATGATGGTGGGGAGCGCGACCGACGACGCCAGCACCTTGCGCAGCGGCCCTTCCGAATAGACCGCCTCGCTCCGGCGATAGAGGTCGGAGGAGATCACGGTCAGCGGAACGCGCAGCGCCGCGAAATCATCCGGGACGGCGTCGGGCAGGAACAGCTCGCACAGCTTCTCCGGATCGAGCCGCATCGCGGAGAAATTCCCCGAGAAGAGATCGCCGATCCGGCCGGTGCGCGCCGCCATGACCCGGCGCCACACCTCGGTCGGATTGTGGGCGAGGCCGAGCACGTGGTGGCGCAGCGCGCGGCCCGGTCACGCCGGCGGCATAGGCCGCGCCGGCGACCGCCCCGATCGAGGAGCCGGCGATCGCCGCCGGCACGAGGCCGAGGTCGTCGAGCGCCTCGAACACGGCGATATGGGCGAGCCCGCGGGCGCCGCCGGCACCGAGCGCGAGGGCGAAGCTCTTCATCGCGCCTCGCAGGCGAAGGCCCAGGCCGTCGCCGCGAGCGGCCGCACCATCGCCGCCTTGGCGGGGGCGTGCTCGCTCGTCGCGGTGCCGTCGCGCACCCGGCCGACGATGCCCTGGTAGATCGCGGCAATGCGGAAGAAATTGTAGGCGAGATAGACCGGAAGATATGGCCGCGGGTCGAGCCCGGTGCGCGCCACATAGGCGTCGACATAGTCGCTCATCGCAGGAATGCCGAGCGCCGCAAGGTCATGGCCGAGGAGCGAGCCGGTGCTGGCGCCGGTGTCGGTCTCCGGCATGTGCCACTTCATGAGATGGTAGGTGAAGTCGGCGAGCGGATCGCCGAGCGTCGAGAGCTCCCAGTCGAGCACCGCGAGAATCTTCGGCGCATCGGCGGCGATGATCGTGTTGTCGAGCCGGAAATCGCCGTGCACCAGCCGCACCGGCCCGGCCGGCGGCAGGTGACGCGGCAGCCATTCGATGAGGCGCTCCATGTCGGCGATGTCGTCGGTCTGCGAGGTGCGGTACTGCTTCGACCAGCGCTCGACCTGGCGCGCGACGTAGTTCTCGCCGCGCCCGAAATCGGCGAGCCCGATCGCCGCGGGATCGAAGCCGTGCAGGCGGGCGATGGTCGCGTTCGCCGCATCGTAGATCGCCGCGCGTTCTGGTCGGATTGCGAGGCCGGCAGATGCGGCTCCCAGAAGATGCGGCCTTCGACGAAGCCCATGACGAAGAACGCGGTGCCGACGACCTCCGGGTCGTCGCAATAGGCGACGGGCTCCGGCACCGGAAAGCCCTGCCGGTGGAGCGCCGAGATGACGCGGAATTCGCGGTCGACCGCGTGCGCCGACGGCAGGAGCTTGCCCGGCGGCTTGCGGCGCAGCACGAAGCAGCGCTGCCGGCGTCTCGAGAAAGTAGGTCGGGTTCGACTGGCCGCCCTTGAACTGGCGCACGGCGAGCGGCCCGCGAAAGTCCGGCACCTTGGCGGCGAGATAGTCGGCGAGCCGCGCCTCGTCGAAGCGCAGCGGCTGGGCGACCTCCTTGGTGCCGGAAAACGCGGACTGGCGATCGATGCGGGCCATGCGAGTGCGTTTTACGGAATTCGAAGCCTATCGCGTGCGTATGAGTAGCTCGTAGGGTGGGCAAAGCGAAGCGTGCCCACGCGGATCCTTGACCGCTGATGCGCCGTCGCTTGTGCGCCGCCGCACGTGGGCACGCTTCGCTTTGCCCACCCTACGTGAATTCATCGCGTCGATGTTGCGCATCGTGACGGAACAGTCGCGGCCGCGAAGAACCCGAGCAGCGCGTCCGCCGTCGCCTGCGGATTTTCCTCCGGCAGATAGTGCCCGCTGTCGATCGCAAAGCCCCGCACATCCTTCGCCCATTCGCGCCAGGTGTCGAGCGGGCTCTTGGTTTCGCTCGGGATGCCGCTCTCGCCCCAGATCGCGAGCAGCGGGCAGCCGATCTTGTTGCCGGCGGCGCGGTCGGCCTCGTCATGGGCGAGATCGGTGGTGCGGCCGGCGCGGTAGTCCTCGCAGGTCGCGTGGATGCGCAGCGGGTCCTGAAACGCGATGCGGTAATGCGCGAGCGCGCGCGGATCGAACACATCGAGGCTCTTCGCCTTGGTGCCGGGCGCGGTCTTCCAGTCCCAGAACGCGACCGGGTCGCGGCCGATGACGTTCTCCGGCCCCGGCGCCGGCAGCGCGAGAAAGGTCCAGTGCCAGATGCGGTAGGCGAGCCGCGCGTCGATGTCGTGCCACATCGCATAGGTCGGCACGATGTCGAGCACCGCGAGCTTTTCGAGGCGGCCGGGATGATCGAGGGCGAGGCGATAGGAGACGCGACCGCCGCGGTCGTGGCCGGCGAGCGAAAAGCGCGCGTGGCCGAGCTGCTCCATCACCTCGATCATCGCCGCCGCCATCGCGCGCTTGGTGTAGGGCGAATGATCCTTCGCGGCCTCCGGCACCGCCGACCAGCCGTAGCCGGGGAGATCCGGGATCACGAGGCTGAAGCGTTGGCCGAGCGCCGGCGCCACCCTGTGCCACATGACGTTGGTCTGGGCGTAGCCGTGCAGCAGCATCAGCGGCGGCCCGCTGCCGCCCGTGCGCGCAAAGATGCGCCCGGCCGAGGTGTCGATCCAACGGGAGGCGAAGCCGGGATAGAGATCGGCGAGATCGGGCATGGCGGCCTCGTTTGCAGCGGGCGCGTTTCGGCGGCTTGTTTCCGCGATCGGCCGCATCAACGGCCGAACCCGCGGCGTGTCAACCTCCTGGCGTTTGCCGCGACCTCTCCGTCATTCCGGGGCGCGCGTCAGCGCGAACCCGGAATCCAGGCTGCAGCGCAAGCCACACGCCGAAGCGCGAGTGACAATGCCACGCTGGATTCCGGGTTCCGCCTGCGGCGGCCCCGGAATGACGGCGAGTTGGTGAAGCCGGCTCGCAGGTCACGTCGCGCTGCGCCGCCGCAAGACATCAGGCCCGCACTCATTGTAGTCTCCGCGTCGGACTCGCGGAGGAAACGCATGGACAACAGGGAGATCGCATGTCGCGCCGCACCGTGATCGGAGCCGCGAGCCTCGCGGCGGGTGCGGCTGCGGCCGAGGCAGCGGAAACGGCCGCGCCGCCCGCGAAGCACGTCAAGGGGCCGCTGGTCTGGCTCGACCTCGACCAGCAGGAGCTCGACGACGCCTACAACCAGGCGAAATACGCGCCGAACCGCGACCAGATGAACCGCCGCCGCGTCTCCGTCAGCGCGGAGGTCCGCGAACGCCTCGGCGCGCCGCGCCGCATCGCCCACGGCCCGGCGCCGATCGACGGCGTCGACGTCTATCCCGCGCACAAATCCGATGCGGGCGCCGCGCCGATCGCGATCTTCGTCCATGGCGGCGCCTGGCGGCGCGGCACGCGCGGCCAACAGCTCCTACGGCGCGGAGACCTTCGTGCGCGCCGGCGCCCATTTCGCGGTGGTCGATTTCCCCAACGTCACCGAGACCGGCGGCGACCTGATGCCGATGATCGAGGGCGTGCGCCGCGGCATCGCCGCGGTCGCGAAGAACGCCGCGAGCTTCGGCGGCGATCCCGCCCGCATCTATGTCACCGGCCATTCCTCCGGCGCGCATCTCGCCGGCGCGACCCTCATCACCGACTGGCCGCGCTACGGCGTGCCGGCCGACGTCATCAAGGGCGCGACGCTGTGCTCGGGCATGTACGACCTCAAGCCGGCGCGGCTCTCGGCGCGCTCGGACTACGTGAAGTTCACCGACGCCATGGAGGACGCGCTGAGCACCCAGCGCTATCTCGACCGCATCACCTGCCCGGTGACGCTGCTCCACGGCACCCTGGAGACGCCGGAATTCCAGCGCCAGACCCGCGATTTCGCCGCCGCGCTGAAGGCCGCCGGCAAGCCGGTCCGCCTGATCGTCGCCGAGGACTACAATCACTTCGAGATCGGGGAGACGCTCAACAATCCCTACGGCCATTTCGGCCGCGCCGCGCTGGAAATGATGCGGCTCAGCGTGGGGTGAGCCTCAACTGTTCTCGGTCATGGCCGGGCTTGTCACAAGCCCGACGATGACTGCGGATAGGTAATTCGTCATTCCGGGGCGCGTCAGCGCGAACCCGGAATCCAGAAACGAGCGTGCGGCGAAGGGCTGGATTCCGGGTTCCGCCTGGCGGCGGCCCCGGAATGACGAGGAGCGCGAGGAGACACCGCGCCCCGTGCCTCCACCCCTCACATCCGGTTCTGCGTCGCGACGTTGACCAGCGCCGGGGTGCCGGAGCGGATCGCCTCGAAGCCGCGCGTGAGCGCCGGCATCAGCTGCTCCGCCGTCTCGACCTTCTCGCCGTGGCCGCCGCAGGATTCGACGACCATCTCGAAGGCCGGCGCCGGGTTGAGCTCGACGAGCGGCATGGTGTTGGCCTTGGCGGCGTGCCCGTCGGGATAGACGTCGCGGGTCGCCTGGCGCACCGCGCCCCAGGCGTGGTTGTTGGCGATGACGGTGAGCGTCGGCAGCTTCTCGGCGCGGCCGACATAATGGTAGGCGAGCGGATTGCCGAAATAGTAGGAGCCGTCGCCGACCGCGGCGATCACCTCGCGCTCGGGCGCCGCGAGCTTGGCGCCGAGGCCGCCGCCGAGCCCGAAGCCGAGGCCGCCGGCGAGGCTCGAGCCGAGATAGCTGCGCGGCGTCGTCAGCTCGAGGCCGGCGGCCGGCAGGCCGAGCTCGTTGACGATGATGGCGTCCTTGGCCTTGAGCTCGTTGAGGCAGTGGGCGAGATAGAGCGGGTGCACCGGGCTCGCGTCTTGACCTGCTCGAGCAGCTTGCGGCGCTTCGCGAGCATCTCCTCGCGCATCGCGGCGACCGCCTTGCGGCGCGCCGCAACCCCGGCGCCGTCTTGTCTGAGCGCGGAGCGCAGCGCCTCGCGCAGCATGATGAAGGTGGCGCAGGATTCGCCGGTCACCAGGAGGTCGCCCTCGAATTCGCGGAACGGATAGCGGGTGAACAGCGGGTCCGGGCCGAAGCAGATCACCTTGGCGTCGCGGCGCAACCCGTGCGCCCGCGGGATCCACGGCACCGCGCTGTCGAACACCGCGAGCACGTCGGCCTTGCCGACATAAGGCCCGGGGTCGAAGCCGAGGCACATGGCGTGATCGGTCGGCAGGCTGATGTCGCGCGCCTCCGACTGCACGACCGGCAGCGCGAACTCGTCGGCAAGCGCGCAGAGCGCCGCCATCGCCTCCGGCGTGCGTCCGGCGGAAGCCGTGAGGATCAGCGGGAACTCGGCCTTGGCGATCAGCGCCGCGGCCTCCTCGATCGCCGCCTGCGAGGGCACCGGCGCGCTCGCGCCCATCGGCCGCAAGCTCTCGCGGCGCGGCGCCACCGCGGGATCGGCGAGAACTTCGCGCGGCAGCGTCAGGTAGACCGGGCCGCGCGGCTCGCTCATCGCGATGTCGATTGCGCGGTCGACCACCGACTCGGCCGACTGCCCGGCGCGCAGCTCGTAGTCCCACTTCACGAACTCGCGGGCGAGGCCGCCCTGGTCGAACATCTCCTGGCCCCAGTGGATCGAGCGGTTGCGCGAGGCCTGGTGGCCGACCTCGGTGAGCGGGGTGCGGCCGGCGCCGAGCAGGATCGGCGCGTTGTCGCGCGCGGCGTTCATCAGGCCGCAGATCGCGTTCGCGGTGCCGACCGTCACGTGCACCATCACCGCCGCCGGCTTGCCGGTGACCCGGTAATAGCCGTGCGCCATCGCCACCGCGACGTTCTCGTGGGGAACCGTGATCACGCGGGGATATTTGCGGTTGGTGCCGGGATTGCGCGACAGCGCTTCGATGATCGGCGCGAAATCGGTGCCGGCATTGGCCATGACGTAATCGATCCCGCGCTCGGCGAGGCGGGTGAGGAACGACTCGGCGGTGATGCGGGATGCGGTATCGGTCACGGGGGCTCGGGTGTTACTTGAGGTTTTCTTGGGGCTGGCGGTCGTGCGGGCGGCGGAGATTAGCCCATCTCTCACACCCGTGCACCGCCCCGGTCGTGGAGGCGGAGCGTCGGGGCGAAGACGATGATGAGGAGGGCGGCGAGCGCGATCGGCACGAAACCGGTCGCCGGCACGCCGGTGGCGTCCCAGACGAGGCCGCTGACGATCGGCACGATCACCGCGCAGGAATAGCTGATGGTGAACATGCCGGCGGCCATCCGCGGCACGTCCTCGGGGGCGCTCAGGAGCGGCGGCAGCGCCAGCATCAGGATGAGGACGGCGGAGGCGGAGAACCCGACCAGGGCGGCCGCAGCGACGATCATGAGGTCTTTGCCGAAGATGATCCCGAGCGCAGCGGCAAGCGTCAGCGCGCCGAAGATGAGATAGGTGGCGGCGCGCTTCTCGACCCGCCCGACCAGCGTCAGCAGCAGGAACGAGGCCGGCAACTGCCCGATATTGAGCGCGATGAGGCCCGGTCCGATCAGGTCGGGTCGCCCGAGCTGGCTGAGATAGTCCGGCAGGAAGGCGTTGGTCGAGAAATAGGCCGCGTTGACGCCGCCGAGCATCAGGCCGAGCCGCCACAGCAGCGAGCTCCTCCAGTCCGGCCACCACTTTCGCGCCGCTGCGGAATCGAGCCGCGCCGCCGCCGGCCGCGGCGCGAAGGCATAGAGGGCCGCCGCGATCGCGAGGCAGGGCACGCCCCAGGCGACGAAGGCGAGCCGCCAGCTGCCGCCGACGAGCGGGAGCACCACGGGGATCATCAGCGCAACGGGGAGGATTTCGCCGATGATCAAGCCGTTGGTGTAGACCGCGGTCGCAAAGCCGATGCGGTCCGGCAGCCAGGCCCGCACCAGCGGCGGCATCGACGGCTGCATCACCGCGACGCCGAAGCCGGTCACGATGGTCGCGCCGTAGAGCAGCCACACGTCGGGCGCGGCCCCGCGCAGCGCGGAACCGAGCCCGGTGACGACGAGGCCGATGATCGCGGTCGCGAGCGCGCCGAACCGCGCAATCAGCATCGAGCCGGGGATCGCCGCGAAGGCGAACAGCACCACCGGAAGGCCGGCAAGGATGCCGACCTGGGTTTCCGACATGTGGAATTCGTCGTGAATCGCCGGGATCAGCGGCGGCACCGCGAGGATGGTCAGGCGCAGCCCGTTGCCGGCGAGCCATAGCAGGGCGATCGAGGTCAGCACCTGCCGCCCGGCGTCGCCGCCTCCCCGCTCCGGTTGCGGTGCATGCATCATCGGTGGTCCCGCATCGGATGATCCGCGGCCCAGGTTGGAACAAGGCGAGCCAGCCCCCAAGAGGATGCCGAAGGGTCGCGCCCGGCGTCGCGGGGTTAGCACGGCGCGCGACGGCGAGACAGCCGCCGCCGCGCACAGCACGTATGAGCGCGCGCTCCCTCCCCCTGAAAGGGGGAGGGTTGGGGTGGGGGTCTGCTGACGCGCCGCATTCGTTGCCGCCCGCGACCCCCTCCCCGCCCTCCCCCTTTCAGGGGGAGGGAGAACGCATGCGGTCGGCGGACGGGCGTGGACGGCGAGCAGCCTGCGCGACCGGTCGCGCTTACGGCGGGCTCAAACCCTTGCGCGCGAGGACCGGCGCGAGTTCCGGTTCGGCGAGAAACGAAACGAGCTTCGCCCCTCCCGCGGGGTTCTTGGCGGCGGTGAAAATCGCCGCAGCGAACAGCGATATCTTCTGCAGATCGCCGGGCAGCGGACCGACGATATCGATACCGGCGACCGGCATCAGCTCGCTGATCTGCTGGACTGCGAGCTCGGCTTCGCCGCGCGCCACGATCTCACCCATATAGGCGTCGCTGATGATCGCCTTGCGGCGAATCTCGTCGGCGATGCCGAGCCGCTCGATCACCTCGGCGAAGTGGACGCCGCTCGCGCCCAGCCGGGAGAACGCGATCGATTTCGCGGCGAGGATGGTTTGCTTGAGGGCCTCGACGGTCGAGATGTCGGGCTTCGGCGCGCCCGAGCGCACCGCGAGCCCGATGCCGGATTGCGCCACGTCCTTGGCGCTCCCCGGCACGATCTTGCCCTCCGCGGTGAGCTGATCGATCGCTTGACGTGTGATGATCGCGACATCGGCGGTGGCGCCGTCGGCGATCGCGATGAGCTGGGCGTTGGTCGACTTGTAGCGCGCCGCGATCGCGAGCCCGGTGCGGGCGCGGAACTCGGCTTCCGTCTCGACGAGCACGCCGCGCAGCGCGAGCGTGCTCAGCACGTCGACAAGGCCTGCATCGCTTTGGTTGATCACATCTGCCCCCCGATATTGGTATGCCGCAATCCGGGACACGCATGCGACGATTTGCTAGGAGCATTCGCAATCCCGATGCATGCAGATAGCACGTAACCAAACATGATGAAGGGGAGCGACGTCATGGTTATTTCGCGACGCAACATGATGGCGGGGGCGCTCGCTGCGCCGGCCGTGATCGCAACGGCCAGGATGGGTGCTGCGGCGCAGACGCTCAAGATTTCCCACCAGTTCCCCGGCGGCACGCTGGAAGAGGGTGATTTCCGCGACCGCCTGTGCCGGCGCTTCGCGGCCGAGCTCGAAAAGCGCACCAATGGCGCGGTGGTCGGCCAAGTCTATCCCAACTCGTCGCTGATGAAGACGGTGGCGCAGTTTTCCGCGGTGCGAAAGGGCGCGCTCGACTTCAGCCTCTACCCGATCTCGTATGCGGGCGGAGAATATGCCGAGCTCAACATCGGCCTGATGCCGTGCCTGGTGAGTTCCTACGCGCAGGGCGCGGCCTGGAAGACCTCGCCGGTCGGGCAGAAGTTCAGCGCCTTCCTCGCCGAGAAGGGCGTCGTCATCCTGTCCTGGATCTGGCAGTCGGGCGGCGTCGCGAGCCGCGGCGCGCCGATCATCAATCCCGCCGACGCCAAGGGCCTGAAGATTCGCGGCGGCAGCCGCGAGATGGACATGGTGTTCCAGGCGGCCGGCGCGACCACCCTGTCGACGCCGTCGAACGAGCTCTATGCCGCGATGCAGACCGGCGCCTGCGATGCCGCCACGACCTCGTCGACCAGCCTGATCTCGTTCCGGCTCGAAGAGGTCGCGAAGAGCCTGACCACCGGCCGCGGCAAGTCCTACTGGTTCATGCTCGAGCCGCTGATCATGTCGAAGCAGATCTTCGACGCCATGCCGAAGGATCAGCGCGACATCATCATGGCGCTGGGCGAGGAGCTGGAGAAGTTCGGCACCAAGGAGGCGATGGCGGACGACCAGAAGGTCGCCGAGGTCTACGCCAAGAAGGGCGCCAAGGTCGCCGACCTCGACGACGCCATCGTCGAGAAGTGGCGCGTCATCGCCCGCGACACCGCGTGGAAGGACTACGCCAAGAAGACGCCGCTGTCGGCTGAACTGCTTCAGCTCGCCGAGCGCATCACCGTCTCCTAGAGCATGATCCCGAAAAGTTGCAGACTTTTCGGACAAGACCATGCTCAAAAATCGAAGACTTCAGAGTGCGATCCGATCGAACCTGAATCGATCGCACTCAAAGCGAGGCCTTCATGGCTCACGTCTTCGAAGGCGCCGAGCCGGCGCCGCCGGAGGCTGATCCGGCGGCGGACCCGTCGGCCGGCTCCTGGCGATGGTCAACAGCGTCATCGTGGCGCTGTCGTCGGTCGCGCTCGTCATCGCCTCGCTCGTGCTGACCTACAGCGTCGCCAGCCGCTACTTTCTGCATCTGTCGACCGACTGGCAGGACGAGCTCTCGGTGTTCCTGATCGTCGGCGCCGTCTTCATGTCGGCGGCGGCGATCCAGGCGCGGCGCGGCCATATCGGGATCGAAGCGATCGTCGGGTTGCTGTCGCCGCGGGTGAACCACTGGCGACAGTTCGCGGTCGATGTCGCGAGCTTCCTGTTCTGCGCCTTCTTCTCGTGGAAGTCCGCTCTGCTGCTCGACGAAGCCTGGACCGAGAACTTCCACTCGGAATCCACCTGGGGCCCGCCTTTGTGGATTCCCTATTCGCTGATGACGGTCGGCATGACCCTGCTCAGCCTGCAGCTTCTGCTCCAGATCGTCACCGGGCTGACGCGGCGGCCGCAATGACGACGGCGACCATCGGACTGCTCTACGGCGTGACGACGCTCGTCGTCATGTTCTCCGGCATGCCGATCGCATTCGCGCTCGGCGCCGTCGCGACCGTGTTCATGATCTTCTTCATGCCGGCGGCCTCGGTCGATACCATCACCCAGAACGTCTACGAGGAGATGGCCTCGATCACGCTCCTCTCGATCCCGCTGTTCATCCTCAAGGGCGCGGCGATCGGGAAGTCGCGGGCCGGCCGCGACCTCTATGGCGCGCTGCATGCCTGGCTGCACCGCTTCCCCGGCGGCCTCGGCATCGCCAACGTGTTCGCCTGCGCGCTGTTCGCGGCGATGGCGGGATCGTCGCCCGCGACCTGCTCGGCGATCGGCTCGGCCGGCATCCCCGAGATGCGCAAGCGCGGCTACTCCCCGGGGTTCGCCGCCGGGCTGATCGCCGCCGGCGGCACGCTCGGCATCCTGCTGCCGCCCTCGATCACCATGATCCTCTATGCGGTCGCCGCCGAGCAGTCGCTCGGCCGGCTGTTCCTCGCCGCGATCGGTCCGGCGGTCCTGCTGGTCGGCCTGTTCGCGGGCTATGCGGCGTGGCGGTTCCAGTTCGAATACCGGACCGCGCTCGCCGAATTCCGGCAAAGCGGGGCGATGTCCGAGCTGCTGGTGCCGGACAAGCTGTCCTGGCGCGACCGCTTCAACCTGCTGCCGCGGGTGCTGCCGTTCGTGATCCTGCTCACCGGCGTGATGATCGCCCTTTATGGCGGCTTCGCCACCCCCTCGGAAACCGCCGGCCTTGGCGCGGTTCTTGCTCTGATTTTGATTGCGTCGATCTACGGCGTTTGGAGCCCCACGGAGCTCTCGCCCATTTTGACGGCAACGCTACGCGAATCGACCATGCTGATGTTCATCATCGGGATGTCGCTGCTTTACTCCTATGTCATGAGCTACCTCCATATCAGCCAATCGACTGCGCAATGGATCGTATCGCTCGAATTGTCGCGCTGGGTGCTGCTCGCCGCCATCCTGTTCATGGTGGTGGTGCTGGGCTTCTTCCTGCCGCC
Organism: uncultured Alphaproteobacteria bacterium; assembly: GCA_963793985.1. GTDB lineage: Bacteria > Pseudomonadota > Alphaproteobacteria > Rhizobiales > Xanthobacteraceae > JAJPKK01. The sequence continues at coordinate 228,841 of CAWCCG010000001.1, forward strand.
GGTGTCGATCATCCTGATGACCGCCCCGATCATCTTACCTCCGCTCAAGGCGGCGCAGTTCGACCTGATCTGGTTCGGGGTCATCGTAACCATCGTCATGGAATTGGGTTTGATTCACCCGCCCGTCGGCCTAAATATCTTCGTCATCAAGAGCATCGCCCCCGATATCCCGCTGCGCGACGTGATCTGGGGCGTTCTGCCCTTCGTCGCCCTCATGATTTTTGCCGTGATCGTCCTATGTATCTTCCCGGGCATTGCCACCTGGTTGGCCGATGCGGTGATGGGCCGGTGAAATGAACACGTCGTTTTTCGGCGAATTGTTGCAGACGATCTCGGATCGCGGGCGCTCGCTGATCGACCGCCGCGAGCGCCGCGGCGTGAATTCGCAATCGACCGCGAACCTCGTCGATCTCTGCGAGGAGCTGCTGTCGAACCGCGGCGAGGCGTCGGGCGCCGCGCTGGCGCGGGAAATCCTCGCGCTCTACAGCGAGCTCACCATCGGCCCGCGGATCGCCTTCTTCGAGTCGCTCGCCACCAAGTTCGGCACCGACAAGTCCCGCATCGAGGCGGCGCTGCAGGCGTGGCGCGACGCGCCGTCCGACATCACGGCGGCGGCGATCCACGAGGCCTCGGAGCCGCGGCGGCAGGAATTGCTGCGCCGGCTCAACCTCGCGCCCCAGGGCACCAAGGCGCTGGTCGAGATGCGCGGGCAGCTCCTCGACGTGCTCTCCCGGCGCGAAGACCTCGCCGCGGTCGATTCCGACTTCGAGCATTTGTTCTCGTCGTGGTTCAACCGCGGCTTCCTGGTGATGCGGCGGATCGACTGGTCGACGCCCGCCTCGATCCTCGAAAAGATCATCCGCTACGAGGCGGTGCACCAGATCCGCGACTGGGACGACCTGCGCGCCCGCATCGATCCGCCGGACCGGCGCTGCTACGCCTTCTTCCATCCGGCGCTGATCGACGAGCCGCTGATCTTCGTCGAGGTGGCGCTCACCCGCGACATCCCGCGCGGGATCGCGCCGATCCTCACGACCCGGCGCGAGCCGCTCGATCCCGAACGCGCCACCACCGCGGTGTTCTACTCGATCTCGAACTGCCAGCGCGGCCTTGCCGGCGTGAGCTTCGGCAGCTTCCTCATCAAGCAGGTGGTCGCCGAGGTCGGGCGCGAGATGCCGCGGCTGTCGACCTTCGTGACGCTGTCGCCGGTGCCGGGCTTCGCCGCCTGGCTCACCCGCCAGCGCGCGAGCGCCGCGCCCACGATTCCCGAAGCGGACCGCGCGGCGCTCGCCGCGCTCGACAGCGACAATTGGTGGGAGAGCCAGGGCGCGATCGAACAGGTGCGCGAGCCGATGCTGCGCGCGGCCGCGACCTATTTCATGGCCGGGCGAACCGCGAGCGGCGCGCCGATCGATCCGGTGGCGCGCTTCCATCTCGGCAACGGCGCGCGGCTCGAGCGGCTCGACTGGCCGGCCGACCTCTCCGACCGCGGCCGCAAGCAGTCCTACGGGCTGATGGTCAACTATCTCTACGACCTCGGCGACATCGAAAAGAACCACGAGGCCTATGCCGAGAGCCGCGCCGTCATCGCCGCCGGCCCGATCCGCAAGCTCGCCCGCCCGGCGCGCGACCTCGTGCAGGCGGCGGGGTAGCGGGCGCGCCGAACCCGAAGATTGTCATTGCCCGGCTTGACCGGGCAATCCAGTAAGCCCCGCGCAATCGAGCGAGCAGAGGTCGATCTGGCTGACCCCAACGCGTTCAAATACGCAGCGGCTGCTGAAGGCTGGCGAAGAGCGCTTCCCGATCATCGAGTACGCCACCGGAAGAGCTCAGGGAACGTGGCGATCCTTAAGCCGCAGCATCTCTTCGAGCAGGCGGAGCGACTTACTTCGCTTCGACCCGGTCGTCCGAGAGAAGCTGATGTCCGCCGCGCGATGTCGACAGCCTACACGGCTTTCATGCAATTCATCACGACCAGCGGCACGAACCTCTGTCCGCCGCCGTGACCGGCGTCGTCGAGGATCTCCAACCGGCTGGTCGTCCATCGCCGGGAGAGTTGCCAGGCCGTCTCCAGCGGTCCGCTGACATCATAGCGTCCATGGATCAGCACGCCGGGGATGCCGTTCAGCCGCGCGGCGTCGCGAATGAGCTGGTCTTCCTCGAGGAATGCAGCGTGCCGCCAATAGTGCGTGACCAACCGGGCGAAGCGCAGGCGAAACGCAGGGTCTTGGTATCGCGGATTCGGCGTGTGACCCGGCGTGAGCGAGACATGCGCGTCTTCCCAGAGGCACCATTCGCGCGCCGCGTGATCGCGCACCGCGGGATCGGGATCAGCGAGCATCGTGGCGTATGCATCGACCAGGCGCAGGTGCCGCAGGCGCTCCGGGACGGCCTCGGCGAACCGCTCCCACTCACGCGGAAAGATGCGCCCGACATCCTCCGTCATCCACTGCACTTCGCGGCGCGACGTGGTGGTCACGAAGCCCAGCACCAATGCGCTCACCCGTTGGGGGAGAGCCTGCGCATAGGCCAAGGCGAGCGTCGTGCCCCAGGACAGGCCGAGAATGGTCCAGCGATCCACGCCGTGCATCGCACGCAGCGCCTCGATGTCCGCGATCAGGTGGGCTGTGGTGTTGGTGCTGAGGTCGGCGTCGGGTTCGCTCGCCAACGGAAGGCTGCGGCCACACCCGCGCTGATCGAACAGCACGACACGGTAGAGTTTCGGATCAAAGAAGCGCCGCTGACCTGCCGAGCACCCCGAACCGGGCCCTCCGTGCAGGAACAGCGCAGGCTTGCCGGCGGGGTTGCCACAACATTCCCAGTAGACCCGATGTCCATCGCCGACATCGAGCATACCGCTGTCATAGGGCTCGATAGGCGGGAACTGCCCCGACATTTGCACACTCGCGAATGATCAAACGCTGGAGCGCTCAGTCACGCTTGCAAACCGCCCGGAGAGAACGTCGGGAGGAAGAATTACCCCTCCCCGATCTCCCGCAAAATCTCCGCCGTGTGCTCGCCGAGGCGCGGCGCGGCGCGTTGCGCTCGCCATCGGCACGCCGTCGATCATGATCGGCGTGCGCACGCCCGGGATCGTGCCACGCCTTGGCCTTCTCGTTCGCGATCTCGAGCTTCATGCCGCGGTGGATCACCTGCGCATCGGAAAACACCTGGTCGAGCCGGTTGATCGGGCCGGACGGCACGCCGACCGCCTCCAACCCGGCGAGCAGGTCGGCCTGGGACATCTTGCGGGTCAGCGCGGAGAGCTTCGCGACGAGCTCGGCGCGGCGGCCGAGCCGGTCGGCGTTGGTGAGATAGGCGGGGTCTTTCGCGAGCCCCGGCTCGCCGATCACGCCGCAGAACTTGGCGAACTGGCCGTCGTTGCCGACGGCGACGATGACGTGCCCGTCCGCCACCGGAAACACCTGGTAGGGCACGATGTTGGGATGCGCGTTGCCGATGCGCTCCGGCACCTTGCCGGAGACGAGGTAGTTGAGCGCCTGGTTGGCGAGCACGCCGACCTGGGAATCGAGCAGCGAGGTGTCGACGAGGCAGCCGCGCCCGGTGCGGTCGCGCTGGATGATGCCCGCCAGCACGCCGATCACCGAGTAGACGCCGGTGAAGATGTCGGCGACCGGCACCCCGGCGCGGGTCGGCTCGCCGTCCGCGGTCCCGGTGATGTCCATGATGCCGCCCATGCCCTGCGCCATCAGGTCGTAGCCGGCGCGCGCCGCATAGGGGCCGTCCTGGCCGAAGCCGGTGACCGAGCAGTAGACGAGGCGCGGATTGACCTTGGAGAGGGTCGCGTAGTCGAGGCCGAACTTCGCGAGCCCGCCGACCTTGAAGTTCTCGATCAGGATGTCCGAGCGCGCCGCAAGCTTGGTGACGATGCGCTGGCCTTCCTTGCTCTCGAAATCGAGCTCGATCGAGCGCTTGCCGCGGTTGGTCGAATGGAAATAGGCGGAGCCGAGATGGCCGCCGCCGGCCGCCTCGACGAAGGGCGGGCCCCAGCCGCGGGTGTCGTCGCCCGGGCCCTTGCGCTCGACCTTGATGACGTCCGCCCCGAGGTCGGCCAGGATCTGCCCGGCCCACGGCCCGGCGAGAATCCGGGCGAGTTCGAGAACGCGCAAGCCATCGAGCGGACCAGGCATCGTCTTCCTTCCCCGAGCGGCAGGGTCTTAACCTTCAGCGCTCTGAAAAAATGGGCTTCGGGCGTGATCTCTCTCGAAAGGCGAAGCTTTCGAAAGATCATGCCCCGGTAGGTTTCACCAGCCGCCGGGGCGGCGCCGGGCTGTGTGGCGCGCCCGGACGGCTTTGTCCAGCCCCGATCACACCGACCTTGCCCGATCACACCTTCCCGTACACCGGCACGATGGCGCCGCGGGTGACCTGGTTCGCGGGTGAAGCCAGGAACAGGATCGTCTGCGCGATCTCTTCGGGCTTCGGCCAGGACGCGTGGTCCGCGTCGGGCATCGACTTGCGGTTCGCCGGCGTGTCGATGGTCGAGGGCGCGATCGCGTTGACCAGAATGCCGTCCTTCACCACCTCCTGGGCGAGCGCGACGGTGAGCGCGGCCACCGCGGCCTTCGTCGCCGTATAGGCCACCATGCCGCCGCCGGTGCGCCATTCGAGGCCCGGACGCGCCGTGACGTTGACGATGCGGCCGCCGCGACCGGCCATGGCCACGCAGGCGGCGCGGCAGCACAGGAAGGTGGTGACGAGGTTGGTGTCGACCTGGCCCATGAGGACCGCCTTCGCCGGTCGTCGTCAGCGGCCCGGCGGCGAACCCGCCGGCGATGTGGATCGACGCCCAGAGCTTCGGCACCTTCTCGAACAGCCCGGTCACCGCCGCCTCGTCGGTGAGGTTGCTGCCCGGATAGGTCGCGACCTTCGGGTGGGCGCGGTGGGGAAAGTGGGTCAGCTCCGCTTCGTTGAAGACGGGAATGTGACAGCTCGCGCCCGCCTCCAGGAGGGCGCCGACCACCGCGGACCCGAGCGCCCCGGTGCCGCCGGTGACGACCACGCTGCGATCCTGAAAATCCATCTGGCTCTCCCTTTAGCTTCGCCGCTGATCGGCCGTTCACTTCAACGCAAGCTTAAGCCATCCACCCCGATTGCCGGAATGCGCGCGTCCCGGCAATGCCGGAAGTCACAGCATCTTGCAAAGGAACTTCCCAAATTCCCGTGGCGCATTTAACGATTGGCCTTCGATGAAACCACGGGACCACCGTCGGGAATGAGACAGCGCTCCACGCCAGGGCCGGAGAACGCAGGCGAGCCGCTGGTGCGGTTCGCCGCCGTCTCGAAGCGCTTTGCCGGCGTCCCCGCGGTGAACGGGCTCAGCCTCGACATCTATCCCGGCGAGTTCTTCGCCCTGCTCGGCCCCTCCGGCTGCGGCAAGACCACGCTGCTGCGCATGCTCGCCGGCTTCGAGACGCCCGACGACGGGAAGGTGCTGCTCGCCGGCGAGGACCTCGCGGCGGTCCCGCCGCACCGCCGTCCCGTCAACATGATGTTCCAGAGCTACGCGCTGTTTCCGCATCTCACCGTCGCCGGAAACATCGCTTTCGGCCTGCATCAGGACCGGATGGCGAGACCGGCGATCAACGCGCGCGTCGAGGAGATGCTCGCCCTCGTCAAGCTCGAGGGCCTGGGCGGGCGCAAGCCGCGACCAGCTCTCCGGCGGCCAGCGCCAGCGCGTCGCGCTCGCGCGCTCGCTCGCCAAGCGGCCGAAGGTGTTGCTGCTCGACGAGCCGATGGCGGCGCTCGACAAGAAGCTGCGCGAAGAGACGCAGTTCGAGTTGATGGACCTGCAGGAACGGCTCGGCACCACCTTCATCATCGTCACCCACGACCAGGAAGAGGCGATGACGGTCGCCGATCGTATCGCGGTGATGGACAAGGGCGAGATCGTCCAGGTCGCGGCGCCGAGCGAAATCTACGAGCGGCCGAAATCGCGCTGGGTCGCCGGCTTCATCGGCGACATCAATCTGATCGAGGGCGGCGTGATCGAGGCCAATGGCGCAGGCGCGGTGATCGAGGACGGCGGCGGACGGCGCTTTCACGTCGCCGAAGCCGACGGCGTCGGCGGTGGGAGCGAAGGTCGCCATCGCACTGCGGCCGGAGAAGCTGCGCATCGCCGCCGCCGCGTCCGGCGCGGACGACGCCAATGCCGTGCGCGGCCGGGTGTGGGACATCGGCTATCTCGGCGACAAGTCGGTCTACAAGATGCGGCTTGCCGACGGCACGCAGATGAAAGCCTCGGTCGCCAACGTGACCCGCATCGTCGAACGGCCGATCACCTGGGACGACGAGGTGCTGCTGTCCTGGTCGCCTTCCGCCGCCGTGCTGCTGACGAGGTAGCGAAGCGCGATGCCTGCTCCCCCGCCGCCACGAACATCCGGATCATCCTCGGCGAAGCTCGTGGTGCTGGCGCCCTATCTGTGGCTCGTCGCGTTCTTCTTGGTGCCGTTCCTGATCGTGCTGAAGATCAGCCTGTCGCAGACGGCGATCGCGCAGCCGCCCTACGTGCCGGTGTTCGATCTCGCGGCCGGCTGGCAAGGCATCAAGGACTTCGTCGGCGGGCTGTCATTCGAAAATTACAGAAGCCTCGCCTCCGACGATATCTACCTGTTTTCCTATCTGCGCAGCCTCACCGTGGCGGCGGTGTCGACGGTGATCCTGGTGCTCGCCGGCTTTCCCATCGCCTATGCGATGGCGCGCGCGCCGCGCCGGTGGCGGCCGGTGCTGCTGATGCTCATCGTGCTGCCGTTCTGGACGTCGTTTCTCATCCGCGTCTATGCCTGGATCAACATCCTGCAGCGCGACGGCCTCCTCAACCAGGCGCTCTCCGCGCTCGGCCTCATCGATCAGCCGGTCACCTGGCTCGCGACCGACACCGCGATCTACATCGGCCTCGTCTATTCCTACCTGCCGTTCATGGTGCTGCCGCTCTATGCGAGCCTCGAGAAGCTCGACGACAGCCTGCTCGAGGCGGCCGCCGACCTCGGCTGTCCGCGGTGGAAGGCGTTCTGGACGGTCACGGTGCCGCTGGCGCTGCCCGGCCTCGGCGCCGGCGCGCTGCTCTGCTTCATTCCGATCGTCGGCGAATTCGTCGTCCCCGATCTGCTCGGCGGCTCCGACACCACCATGATCGGGCAGACCCTGTGGACGGAGTTCTTCTCCAACAAGGACTGGCCGGTCGCCTCGGCCGTCGCCGTGGTGCTGGTGGTGCTTCTCGTCGGACCGATCGCGATCTATCAGCACCTGCAGACCCGCGGGATCGAGAGAGGCTGACATGCGCCGGCTCTCGCTCACCAATCTCACCGCGCTCGCCCTCGGCTTCGCCTTCCTCTACGCGCCGATCGTCATTCTGGTGATCTATTCGTTCAATGCGTCGCGGCTCGTCACCGTGTGGGGCGGCTGGTCGATCCGCTGGTACCTCGCGCTGCTCGACGACAGCGCGATGATCGCGGCGGCGCTCGCTTCGCTCGGCATCGCGCTCGCCTCGTCGGCGCTCGCGACCGTGCTCGGCACCATGGCGGCGCTGGCGTTGACGCGGCTCGGCCGGTTTCGCGGCCACCTCGCCTTCTCCGCCATGATCTACGCGCCGCTGGTGATGCCGGAAGTCATCACCGGCCTGTCGCTGCTCCTGCTGTTCGTCGCCGTCGGCCTCGACCGCGGCTTCACGACCATCATCATCGCGCACACGACGCTCACCATGTGCTTCGTCACCGTGATCGTGCAGTCGCGCCTCGCCGGCTTCGACCGCAGCCTCGAGGAAGCGGCGATGGACCTCGGCTGCCCGCCCGGCCGCACCTTCCTCGCCATCACATTGCCGCTGATCATGCCGGCGGTGATCGCGGGCTTCCTGCTCGCGTTCTCGCTCTCCCTCGACGACCTCGTGATCGCGAGCTTCACCACCGGCCCCGGCGCGACGACGCTGCCGATCCGCATCTATTCGGAGGTGCGGCTCGGCGTGAAGCCGGAGATCAACGCGATCTGCACGATCCTGATTGCGGTGGTCGCGCTCGCGGTGATCGCGGCCTCGCTGATCGGCAAGAGCGCCGAGCGACGGGCGCACGACCTGAGCTGATTGGCGAAGCCTGGCCAACAGACGATGTCCGCAACCGGCGGTAAGGAGACATACGAGCCGTCGAACGAGTGGCAGGTTTTGACCCGATGTTGTTGAAAAAGTCGTTCGTGGTTTTGGGCGAATTATGATTCCGTCTCGTTGAGGCTTTCGGCGGCGGAGGCGGGTCATGATGGGTCGGCAGACGGTCGATCAGAGCCAGCTGTTCTATCTCTTCAACCTCGAAAAGCGGATTCCGGAACGCCATCTTCTGCGCCGCATCAATCCAACCGTGACGCGGATATTGGGTGAGTTTCGGGAGAAGCTGCGGCTTTTCTACAGCGAGATCGGCCGGCCTTCGATCGACCCCAAGCTGACGATCCGGATGCTCATTGTCGGTTACTGCTACGGCATTCGCTGCGAGAGGAAGCTGTGCGAGGAGGTCGAATTGCACCTCGCCTATCGCTGGTTCTGCCGCCTCGATCTTGACGACAAGGTTCCCGACCACTCGACTTTCTCGGTCAATCGCCACGGCCGGTTCCGCGACAGCGACCTGTTCCGACAAGTATTCGAGGCGGTGGTGCGGGCATGCATGGACGCGGGTCTGGTCAAAGGTGAAGCCTTCGCGGTCGATGCCAGCGTTATGGAAGCGGATGCCAGCCGCTATCATGGCAAGGCTCCCGACGATATCGACTGGTCGGTGCCGGAACGTCAGACGCGGGCGGTGGCCGAGTTTCTCGGAGCCTTTGATGACGAAGATCCTGACGCCGACCGCAAGGTGCCGAAGGTGATTTCTCCGGTGGACCCATGCTCGGCCTGGACCGCGAAAGCCAACAAGCGCGTTCAGTTCGGCTACGGGCTCAATTACCTGATCGATATCGAGCACGCGGTGATCGTCGACGTGGAGGCCACGCCGGCGCGCACCTACGACGAGGTGGCCGCGACCAAGATGATGATCGAGCGCACCGAACAGACCTTGGGATTGAGGCCCGACCGACTTGCGGCCGATACCGCGTACGGCACGGGCAAGTTCCTCGGCTGGCTCGTCGGCACCGGCATCACGCCGCACATTCCGGTGTGGGAGAAGAGCGATCGAGAAGACGGAACCTTCTCACGCAGCGACTTCAGGTTCTATCGCGAGCGTACGTCTACGTCGCCCTGCGGACAAGCTGCTCAAGACCACTGGCAACGTGGGCAGTGACCACATGGTGCGCTACCGTGCGTTGGGCGCGAGCGCCGCGCATGTCCCCTCAAGCCGCAATGCTGTCCAAACACCCCCTCGCGCAAGGTCACACGCGACGTCAACGTAGATGCTGGCGATCATGCTGTTCTTTCATTGGTACCCCGGAGTTCGAAGATCACGGACGAGCGCAAGAAGGTCAGATGCGCTTTGGACACCTGAAGACCCACCATGGTTTGGAGCGTACCGGCTCGGGCCCTCTCCGCGCACGCGCGAACTCCATCTCGCAGCCATCGTGCAGAACCTGAAGACCCTGGCAAAAAATCTGGCGGCCGAGACCTCACGGCCGCCGCCTACGTCACCTGACCGGGCGGATTACAAAGGTGATCGCGAAGAGTTGGACATGGCCTCTCGAACGCTCGAATAGAGCCCACCTTCCCGCCGGGACTTTTTCAACACTATCGACCCGATCCGGACGTCGAGGCGCTGATCATTGATTACCTCGTCGGCGCGCAAGCCGGTAGTTATCACTCCGTGCTGAGACGCTGGACGGACCATTGGCCCGGGAC
>CAWCCG010000002.1:0-152353 GCA_963793985.1 uncultured Alphaproteobacteria bacterium
CGTTCTTCTCGCCCTTGCGGCGCCGGACAACAAAGAATGACTTCGATCCGGTCGATGTGATGCGAAGTCCCAGCCCAATGGTGTGCGTGTCCCAAATCCGGACTCGCTTTCCTTCGGGAGGCTCGATGAGAGACTCCCGGTGTTCGGGTCGCGCGGTGACTGCAGGAACTTATCAGTGAGCTTCACCTTCATGGCCAGCTCCAGAGCAGTGAGACGTGCCGTCCTCGCAAACGAGATGGTCGTTCGGGCCAACGCTGGGCCAACGGATGGCGGCTGTCAACTGATGTTCTCTGAAGTTTCCAGATGTGTGGCTAAAGTACAGTTATGGAGGCCTTAACGTGGTGTTGGACTGCGAAAAGATGAGCGGTGACGTTGTATGACGAAAGACGCAGAAATCTCGTTTACACCGAGAGGGTCGGCGGTTCGAGCCCGTCACCGCCCACCAGCCTGCTTAGCAGCCCCCTGGTAGGATGGGTTGAGCACTTGCGAAACCCATCACCTCACGCCAGCCACTATACGACGGTGTTTAGGAAGAGAGGATGGGTTTCGCAAGTGCTCAACCCATCCTACGCGCTCGAGTGAAACGCCTCACCTCTCCATCGTGCGTCACGCCACCGCAGCTTTGCGCGTCTCGACCGACTGGCGGACCTCGAAGCCCTCGAACTGCGGGTGGCCGAGATAGAGCGGCTTGTTGTCGCCGGCGCTGCGATGGGCGGCGCGGAACGCCTCGGACTTGGTCCAGGCCTCGAAGGCGGCGCGGCTCTCCCAGACGGTGTGGGAGGCAAAGAGCGTGTGGTCCTCGGCCTCCGGGCCTTTGAGCAGGTGGAACTCGACGAAGCCCGGCACCTTGTCGAGATGGGTGTCGCGCGAGAGCCAGACCTGCTCGAAGGCGGCCTCCGATCCCTTGGCGACGCGAAAGCGGTTCATGGCGATGAACATGGGAGTCACTCCGGGAGAAATGTTTCCGTTGAGCGACCTCTAGCACGAAGCCGGCCACGAGATCATCGGCTCGACTGGAATCGATCCAATCGGCCTGGGTCGCATCGCCGTAGCCCGGATTGAGCGGCAGCGAAATCCGGGAACAGAGGGTGCGATAAGTGACGAGTGAGTGGTGGGGAAGGCCGCGCCGCTCCCGGATTTTCACCGACGTTCAATCCGGGCAGCGTGCGGGAAGCGGGGTGAAATCCGGGAGCATGAAACGGCACCCGGATTTCCTCTTGGTCAGGATGAGACCCCCTGTGCCTGGGCTCGGCATCAGGCGATCAGCTCAGAAATCATTCTCAAGGCGACGCTTGTCCTGGCGGATGTCGCGGCGATCTTCGCGCAGGTCGCGCTTGTCCTGGTGGATGTCCCGGTTGTCCTGGTGGATGTCACCGAGGTCCTGAACGGCTTCGCCGATCCGGCCGTGGGTGAGGTCCTTGACGAACTCCTTGGAGTCCTGCCGACGGTCCCGGCGATCCTGACGCAGGTCCTGCTTGTCCTCGTGCTTCTGAACTTCATCGCCGATGAGGCGACCGGTGTCCTTGAGCACGCCGGCATGGGCGAAGGTCGGGATGGTGAGGGCCGCAAGAACCGCGAACACATAAGCATTGGTCTTCATGGTCGTTACTCCGTTGGTGCGGAGGAGAATTCCTCTCGCCGCCGCGGGAGACCATGCCCGCGCGCCGGGCGCGTCGTTGTGATGTTGGTCACGCAAAACGCCGCGCTTTCCGAGGAGAGCTCGGCGTGGATTAATCCGACAGTCGCGGCAGCGACTGCGTCCTACGTCGGCGCCACCGCGCGCGGCGACTTCGTCATGTCGACCGCGGGCCACTGCTGCGACACGTCGGGAAGCGCGAGCTCCTTGCCGGTCACGCGGTCGACCGCAATCGCATAGACCGTGATCTCACCGAGCCGCGGGAAGAAACCTTTCGGCCGCTCGGGGCCGTGCTTGCGGTACTTCGCCATCAGCGCTTCGCAGAAGCGCTGCTTCTCCGCAGTCTCGGTCACGATGCGGGCGCGGCCGTGCACGATCACGCTGCCATACGACACCGACGAATCGCATTCGAAGCGGCCGTAGTCGAACACCTTGTCCGGGCGCGTCGATCTCGAAGCAGACGCGCGCCTCGTGCTCGACATTGGTTCGCAGGTGACCGCGGGCTCCGGTGTTGTGGACCAGAACCTCACCGTCGAGCCACACATAGAGCAGCGGCACGCAGTACGGCGCGCCGTCCGCGCCGACGGTCGCGAGCCGGCCGCAGAAGCCGTTCGCCAGCAATTCGTCGATCCGCGCGTCGGACATGACGCGGTCGGTCCGCCGCAACTGTGGTGCGCTCATCGTGTTTCTCGCGGTTTCGACGCGAGCATATACACGGGAGCGACGGTCGGCGCAATGCAGTAGCGCCCCGTAGCCTGGATTGAGCGCAAGCGAAATCCAGGGGCGGCCTTGCGTTCGTCTCTACTCAGCCCCGGGGTTCGCGTTCGCTCAACCCGGGCTACAGATCACTCCCCAAGAAACAGCAAGGCTGTCCGGAGCGTCCGGACAGCCCTGGCTGCGTTCCCATCCAAGCGATGTCAGACGGCTTCCTTGAGCTCCTTGGCAGCCCGGAATGCGACCTTCTTGCTCGCCTTGATCTTGATCGGCTCGCCGGTCGCGGGGTTGCGGCCCATGCGGGCGGCGCGCTTGCGGACCTGGAGAATACCGAGCCCGCCGATGCGGATGCGGTCGCCCTTCTTGAGGTGCTTCACGACCATGCCGACGAGGTCGTTGAGGATCAGCTCCGACTGCTTCTTCGCCATTTCGTGGCTGTCGGCGAGCGCAGCCGCGAGATGCTTCAAGGTGACGGTGGTCTGTGCTGCTGCGGCCTTTGCCATTGGAAAGCTCCTCCTTGTACTGGGCCAAACGACGCCGGCAGCGGGCGTCATCGGCGAGACATAGTTCGATTCTGGCGGGGTTTGACCATGCCAAAATCGCAAAAAGCCCGAATTTTGTGGGGATTCTACGTCCGCAGGCACCGGAAAGGGCCATTTTACGGGCTCAAGAGCGATTCTGCCGCAGGCCGAAGGCGCTTTAGCCCCTCAGAATCAGGGCTTTTCGGGTGCCCTGCCGGCGTGCAGGCGTGCAAAAAGGGCAGTCTCACTGCCCCTCTGCTTGACTTCGATCCGACCCGGTCGTATCTCACCGGTCCCTAAGCCGCGCAGCAAAGCGCGGTTTTGCGGGGGCGTAGCTCAGTTGGTTAGAGCGCTAGCCTGTCACGCTAGAGGCCGCCGGTTCGAGCCCGGTCGCTCCCGCCATTTCCAGTAAAAGCTGAGGTCGCAGGTGCCCGCGCGCAGCGTCGCCGCGCGGGATGATGGGAAGCGTGGCGCGGGACACCCGCGCTGCCTCGACCGCCATGGACCTCCGAATTCGCTGGGGCAGCATGCGCCAGCCTGGACCGCGGCGAAAGGGCTTTGCCGCAGCGGCGCGGACGGCGATTGAATTCGTTCCAAATATGAAGCACCTTCCGCGCGGGAGGCGACAGAGATCGCCGCACACTGGGAGAGAAACCTTGCTCACACGGAATTGGATCGGCGCACTCGCCGCCGCGGCGGCGGTCGCCATGGCCTGCGCCCCGGCCGCGGCCTTCGACGAATCGAAATATCCGGATTTCGCCGGCCAGTGGAGGCGCCCGCCGGGCATCGCCAATCAGTGGGACATCAGCAAGCCGGTCGGCCGCGCGCAAAATCCGCCGCTGACGCCGGAGTACCAGGCGATCTACGAGGCGGGCCTCGCCGACCAGGCGGAGGGCGGCCAGGGCAACGATCCCACCGGCATCTGCATTCCCGACGGCATGCCGCGGGCGATGAACGTGATCTTCCCGATGGAGATCGTGATCCAGCCCCACGTCACCCACATCATGATCGAGTACCTGACCATGCTGCGCCGGATCTACACCGACGGCCGCAGCTTCCCGGAGGGCTTCGAGCCGTCCTACATGGGCTATTCGATCGGCAAGTGGATCGACGAGAACAATGACGGACGCTACGACGTGCTCGAGGTGGAGACGCGTCTTCTCAAGGGGCCGCGCACGTTCGATCCGAGCGGCGCGCCGCTGCACAAGGACAACCAGACCGTCGTCAAGGAGCGCATCTACCTCGACAAGGACAATCCGGACCTCCTCCGCGATGACGTCACCACCATCGACAATGCGCTGACCCACCCGTGGACCGTCAACAAGCGCTACGTGCGCGTGCGCAATCCGATCTATGTCGAGGCGATCTGCAGCGAGGGCAACGACCACCTCAAGATCCAGGGCCAGGATTACATGCTCAGCGCCGACGGCTACATCATGCCGGCGAAGAAGAACCAGGCGCCGCCCGACCTGCGGTACTTCAACCAGAAATGAGCGCGGCACGAGGCGAGGAGGGGATGACCATGCGAGACATCGGACGACGGGCGCCGCTCCTCGGGGCTGTAGCCATCACGACAGCCGCCGGTGATGGGCGGGGCGCTGACGGGCAGCGCGCCCGCGCATGCGCAGAACCTGCCGCCGACCACCGCGTGCCCCGAACAGGTGGCGAGCATCGCCACCTGCTACGGCATCAAGCATGAGAGCGGGGCCTACATTCTCGCGGCGATGCCGAAGACCTGGAACGGCGACCTCGTGGTGTTCGCCCATGGCGGCCCCTCGCTCAACCCGCCGACCGCGAACGGCAGCAAGAGCGACCTCGCCAAATATGCCTTCGCTGTGCAGCGCGGCTACGGCTGGGTCGCCTCGAGCTACCGGCGCGAGGGCTACGGCGTCGCCATGGCGGGCGAGGACACCGAGAATGCGCGGCGCTTCTTCGCCGAGCGCATCGCCAAGCCGAAGCACACGTATTTCCACGGCGCGTCCTATGGCGGCCTCGTCGGCGCCAAGCTCGTCGAGAATCTCGCGAAGAACGCCGACGGCAGCATGAATTTCGACGGCGCGCTCTTCAACAGCGGCGCGGTCGGCGGCGCGACGCTCAACTATCAGCACCGCGTCGATCTGCGCGCGGTCTATCAGTATTACTGCAAGAACCTGCCGCGGCCGGAAGCGGCGCAGTATCCGCTGTGGATGGGCATCGCGCCCGATTCCAAGATGACGCTCAAGGACCTCGACGCGGTGGTCGACGAGTGCACCGGCGTCGGGAAGCCCGCCGCCCAGCGCAGCGAGCAGCAGAAGAAGAACCTCGCCGAGATCATCGGCGTGATGGGCTATCCGGAGAATCTCCTGGTGCGCCACATGCAGGCGGCGACGCTCCTGTTTCACGACGTGGTCGAGCGCACCACCGGCGGCCGCAATCCCTTCGACAACACCGGCGTGCGCTATCACGGCTCGTCGAACGACGATGAGCTCAACCGCAACGTCGCGCGCTTCACCGCCGATCCGGCGGCGGTCGCCCTCGTCAAGGCCGACGGCGATCCGACCGGCAAGCTGCCGATCCCGGTGGTGTCGATCCACTCGATCAACGATCCCCAGGTGCCGGTGGAGCAGCAGGCGGCCTATCGCGGCTACGTTACGGCGGCCGGGAGCGCCGACCGCCTGGTGCAGGCCTACACCGACGAGCGCGGCCACACCGCGCAGAGCGCGCCGGAGCTCGCCGCCGCCCTCGATGCGGTCGTGCAATGGGCCGAGAAGGGGACGAAGCCTTCGCCGCAATCGATCCTGGCGACGTGCGAAGCGATGCGGGCGATGTTCGAAGGCCCGTGCGCCTGGCATCCGGAATTCACGCCGAAGCCTTACGCCACGAAGTTCTACCCGCGCGAAGCAGCGGTGCGGTAGGGCAGGTCGGTATGGGAGTCCTTGCGGACTTCTTCGTCGCGCCTCCGGCATACGCCTTGGAATGCACCAAGCTCATCCAAGGTGGCGGTACCACTTTGTCAGATGGCTTTGAGCGCGCTCGGTACAAGAACTTTACGCCGATTGCATTGGAAATGCTCTGGGCGGTTCTAAGGAACGAGAAGTGGGATTCAAACCGGCACACTCTCGAACATGTGTGTCATGCCGAAAACGGGGAAACGTGGCTGCTGCGCTTTCCCGACGCGCTGAGGGATTTGATCGCGCTGCTCGATGAAACAGCAATAGATCGTGTAGCCGACGCTTGGGTTCACCCTCGGGAGGTGCCAGGTACCTCAGAAGAACTGAGGCCCGTGCTCCAAGACCTGAGAAGGCTTGCTACTCAAGCTCGGAACAACGGGGGCACGTTGTACCTTTGGGGCTCCCTGTAGAAAACGAGCGTCGCAGTCCGCAACTCCCCCGCAAGTCTGCGGGGGAGGGATAGCGAGGGGGCCGCCTCCAAGGGCGGCTACGTCAGCAGATCGACCTTACGGCAGATAGACCGGCTTCGGCCGCTCGTTGAGCTCGATGTAGGTGCCCCAGGGATCGGTGATGAAGGCGAGCGCGATCCCGTTCGGGTTCTTGGTGTAGGGCCGGTCGAGCTTGATGCCTTCGGCCTCGAGCTTCTTGATGAAGGCCTGCAGGTCGACGACATCGAAGCCGATGTGATCGAGCACGCGGCCCTTGGTGGGCGCCTGCGCGGCGTCGGCTTTGTTGAAGCGCAACTGTGCGCCGGGGACGTCGTCGACGGGCGCGCCGGTGGGCGTCGTCGAGGCCTTGGCGCCGAAGGTCTTGGCGTACCACGCCTGGATCTTCGGAACCTCATCCGGCGGCACGAAGAAGTGGACGTGCTCGTGACGGATCGGCTCGCTCTGGTTCTTGTTCTCGAGGATTTCGATGCGCAGCCCGTCCGGGGTCTCGACATAGGCCTGGTCGAGGCGGCCGTTGTTGCCGGGCAGCACGGATACGCCGGCGGCCTTCCACTTGGCGACGGACTCCGGAACGCTCTTGACGATGAAGCCGACGTGATTGACCACCGATCCGACGGTGCCGCCGGTCGCGGGCGGAGCGCCGGCGACATTGAGGGTCACGGCGACGCCGGGGAAGGTCACCCGCTGCAGGCGATCATCGCTGGTAGTCGACGCCGCCCATGCCGACGAATATCTTCTTGTTGGCGGCGACGTCGCGCGAGTTGAGGTGCCAATGGCCCATGGTCACGCCGGCTTCGTTCGGCGTGTAGGGCTGCGCCAACGCCGTTCCGCCGGCGAGGCTCGACACCAGGAATAGAGCTGAAAACAGTCCTCTCATCGCTGCTACCTCCCAAGTTGGCCGCGCGCACGGTTTTGCTGCGGTCGGCTCTCGCGATGGTAGCATTCGGTAGACGCCGCCGTAAGGGCGGCGCCGTCAGTTCTGCGGCATCAGTTCCGCGCCGGTCCCGGCACTGCGGCGACCGGGCCGCCGGAGCCGTTCCTCGCCGTCTGGGTGCGCGTGTCGTATTCGTCGAGGCGCACGAGGACGTCCTTCACCGGATTGTCCGCCCAGCCATGGGTCAGGAAATCGCGGTGCGAGATCGGGCCGGCCGGCAGGAAGGTGACGCTGCCCGCCATGTGGTCGGGCTTGAGCTCGGAGCCGAACGGCACCGACCGCGCCCGCAGGACCGACTGCAGCTCTTGGTTATGGGCGCGCAGGTGCGGCGTATAGGAGCTCACGAAGAACCCGGAGCGGTTGTCGGTGATCCAGTTGGCGAACCGGTCGATCCCGCTGTAGAGCGAATTGAGCAGGACGATGCCGCGCAGCCGGGATTTCGGCACGCCGCCGCGGTCGAGCACGGCGAGCGTCGGCCCGAAGCCGCCGCTGTAGGAGACGATCACGACCGGCATGTTGGAGAAGGTGCGGATCGTGCGCGGGTCGCCGTGGAGCTTGGCGAGCTGCAGGGCGGCCTCGTCGAGGAAGCGCTTGAAGCCGCCGGGATCGGAGAACTTGCCCGGATTGGAATCGCGGGCGTCGAAGGCGAACTGCGGCGCGACCAGCACCGCGTTGACGCCGGACGCCGTGATCTGGTCCGGCAGCTTCTGGCGGTCGCGGACGTCGCGCGCGAGCGTCGCGCCGTGGCCGTGGAAGAACACGATCATCACCGCCGGCTTGTTGGCATCGAAGCCGGGCGGCACGGTGAGCAGCACGTGGTTGTCGGTATACGAGCGGCCCTCGTGCGGGAACGGCGCGGTCTGGAACGAGACGAGATCGGTCTTCGGCTGGCCGTCGAGCGGAAGGCGCGGCAGCACCGGCGTGATCGGAGCGGTCGGAACGGACGGCACGCCCCCGAGCGCGGCGACGCGCGTGAGCGCTTTGGTTTCCTTCGCCCGCTCGGGCTGGCGATTGGTCGCGGCTTCGCGCACCGCTGCATAATAGCTCGGAATCTGGACCCGGTTCTCCGCCGGAAGGCTCGCGGTGACATAGGTCGGGGCAGGGCGCGCCGCCGGCGCGCTGGTGCGCACCATATGCTCGATCGCCTTCACCGCCTCCGCCTCGTTGGAGCTCACGACCACCGGATGGCCGTAGCGCGCCAGCATGTCGGCCTTGTGCGAGCGCACGACCTCGGCGGCGAGAAGCTGTCGGGCAACGATGCGGCGGCATAGCCGTCGGTCACAGACGTCTGCACCGCGGCCTGTGGTGCATCCATGTCGGAGGTGCCGAACACGTTGTAGAGCAGCCAGAAGCAGCCGGCGGCGGCTCCGATGAGGCCGCCGGACAAGAGCAGCACGCCGAGATCGAGCGATGCTCCGGCGCCGCGCCGGGCGCCATCCCGGTTCGAACCTGACATGCGGGTCGACGTGAACATAGCCGCGCGAACGCGCGTGATCACGATCAGGACGGCGCTGCGTTGCCGCGGCCGGCTTGGTGTGGCGTACGCGATGGGTCACGGCCGCATTTGCAGGCGGCCTGCGAAACGCTCGCGACGCCGGGCTGATATCCCGGTTGATCACTAATCCCCCACCCCAAGGACACGAGCCCCCACGGCTCTTGTCCACCCCATTCCCCCACAGCCTCGATAAAGACTGTGTCACAAATTAGGTGCCCGGCCGCCTAAGCGCAGGGAACACCACGCAAAAGGAACTGCGAACCCTGCGCAGGCGCCACCCCGCGCATGGCCGGCGCGGCGCCGGCGGAACCCGCCTTCGCCCCGATAAGCCTATGAAATGACGGTTAAAGCGAGGCTAATCCGGCTTTGCCGAAGTGGCCGTCTTCTGGGCCAGCAGCAGGTTCGAATTCGTTGACCCGCCAGCGATAACCAAGACCGAAATCGATCGGCGAAGCCTGCCGGCGGAACACCTCGGACATCTGCGGCTGATAGTGCTGGGCGAAGATTCCGATCGGCCCGAGATAGCGGCCGAACGGCTGGAGCTGCCATTTGCTGCGGTCGAAATACTTCACCGGGATGCCGGAGTCGTCCTGCAGGACCGACGCGCTGTGGTCGAGCATGAAATTGCGAATCGTGGTGAAGCCGCCGGTGTGCAGGAGATATGACGCGCTCTTCACGAAGGCGTCGGCGGCGCCGAGCTTCTCGCAGAAGGCGAGGAAGCCCGAGGTCTTGACGCCGTCATTGGCGAGATTGGTGCTGAAGTAATAGAGCGTCTGCTTCGGGCCGTCGTCGCCCGCGGAGAACACGATCTTCACGCCCCGCGCGCCGCTGTTCTTCGCCTCCTCGGGCGACTTCTCGTTGCCGTCGGCATCGAGGTTGACGAACGTCGTCTCGTGGATGGTTTTGCCGGACCGCGCCAGGAACACGTAGATCACCGGCAACGTGCCGTAGACCGGGCCGGAGCTGAGCTGGCTGCGCATGTTCTTGGTGATGAAGAAGCTGAGCGACAGAAGCGTGTTCATCTCGCTCGCGAGCCGGCCCAGGGTATTGAGCGCGGTCGCGCGCGGCAGGCTCGTCAGCGGCGGAATGTTGCCGGGCGGCTCGAGCCCCGCCAGCACATAGGTCGTGGCGGTGGGAAAGAGGGCGACGGCATGCAGCGCATCCGGGCCACTGAAGAAATAGAACACCGTGTCGTGCGGCGTCGTCAGCCGCGACTTCGGAGAAGGCGCGCACCCGTCCGAGGTGTCCCTTGTCTTCCTGGCCGAAAATCGAATCGAACCGCCGCGCATAGGATTGCCAAGTGGGATCCTTGGTAAGCGGCGCCAGCGGCGAATCGGCAGATACCGGCAGCCCCGCAAGGAAACGCGCGGTGTCGTTGGGATTGGCGATCTCGGCGCTCCGCGCCGGCGCGATCGACAAGGCGAGGAGACTCGAACAGCAGGGCGGCAAATCGCATGGGCTCGCTCTTCTTTAAGAGACGCAAAGGAGAGATGGCGTTCGCGCGTCGAAGCGGTCCTACATGCCCTGGCGCCGGTCGAACATCGCCCACCGCCGAAGCAAATCGCACCATTGCGAACCATCGCCAAGTCTGGGCGGGATCGCAACGGGCAATTTACGGCGCGTAAACTATGACGGCGTGAGCAAAGAGAAAGCCCGGCGTCTGCAAGGGGTTAGCCTGCAGACCCGGGCTTTGAAAACGATACTGAGGGTGGCAGCGCGGCGCGCCGCTCTGCCACAGAATTGGCTCAATTGACCTTGGGTTCGACGGCCTTCTTCTGCACCAGCAGAACGCTCGAACTCCTTGACCCGGAACCGGTAGCCGAGGCCGAAGTCGATCGGGATCGGGTTGCCCTTGTTGTAGAGCTCCGCGAGCTTCGGCTGGTAGTTGTGCGAGAACACCGCGATCGGGCGGGTGTAATGGCCGAACGGCTGCGGCTGCCACTTGGCGCGGTCGAAATAGCTGAAGGGGATGCCGGTATCGTCCTGCAGGATCGACGCGCTGTGATCGAGCAGGAAGCTGCGCACGGTGGAGAAGTTGCTGCCGTGCAGCAGGTAGGATGCGCTCTTCACGAAGGCGTCGGCACCGTTCGCACCGAGCTTCTCGCAGAAGGCGAGGAAGCCGGAGTTCTTCGCGCCGCCATTGGAAAGATCGGTGCTGAAATAGTAGAGCGTCTTCTTCGGGCCGCCATCGAGCGAGAACACGATCTTCACGCCCTTGGCCGCGGATTTCTGGTTCGGATCGCCCGGGATCTCGTTGCCCGCGCTGTCGACGCTGACGAAGGTCGTCTCGTCGATGGTCGCACCGGAGCGGGCGAGGAAGATGTAGATCACCGGCAGCGTTCCGTACACCGGACCGGGGCGCAGCTGGTTCGACATGTTCTTGGTGATGAAGTAGCTGAGCTTCATCAGATTTCCGAGCGCGGCCTCCATCCCTCGCTCGGTCCGTCCGAGCGTCGCCTTGTTGAGGCTGGCGAGCGGCGGAATGTTGCCGGGCGGCTCGAGGCCGGCCATCACATAGGTGTTGGCATTGGGAAACAGCGCCACCGCATGCAGGGCATCTGGGCCGCTGAAGAAATAGTACAGCGTGTCGTGGGGCGTGCTCAGCCGCTCCTTGGAGAACGCACGGACCTGCGACAGGTGGCTGCGGTCCTCTTCTCCGAACATCGAGTTGAACCGGCTCGCATGGGCTTGCCAGGCTGAATTATTGGTCAGCGAGGCGATCGGGGAGTCCGCCGCCACCGGCAATCCGGCGAGAAACCGCGCGGTGTCGTTCGGGTTGGTGATCTCGGCGCTGAGCGCCGGGGCGGTCGAAAGGGCCAGAAGGCTCACAAAAAGGGCAAGTTTCATGGGTCGGCGCTCGCTTGCTTCAAGTATCCAGGGGTGACGATTCGGATCGCGACGGTTCACACCGTCGCGGCAGGGGTATCGGCGGACATGCTCTTTGAAAGAAAGTTGGAGAGGGCGTAGATCGCGACGCCGGAGAGCATCACAGCGAAGCCCGCGAGCGACTGCACCGGCTGGTTGAGGACGAGGTAGTACATCATCCACAGCATCACGGTGAGGAACACGATCGGCGTCACCGGATAGCCCCAGGCCCGATAGGGGCGGGGCATGTTCGGATGCGTGATCCGCATCTTGATGACCCCGAGCACGGTGAAGAACGAGCAGAACGTCAGGCTGAACTGGACGAATTCGAGCACCGCCGCGTAGCTCTGGGTGGCGAGCAGCAGGGTCGAGATCACGAGCTGGAAGATGATGGCGTTCGCCGGCACGCCCTTCTCCGAGCGTCGCGAGAAGGCGCGCAGCAGCGGCATGTCCTCGCCCATCGTCATGGTGACGCGGGGACCAATCCACATCATCGCGCTGATCGAGGAGACGAGGCCGAGGCAGATCAGCATGCCGACGATGCGGCCACCGACCTCGCCGAACAGATAGGTGCCGGCGATCATCGCGACGTCGAGCTGGCCCGCCAACTCCTGGATCGGGGTCACCGTCAGGAACACCGCATTGAGGCCGACATAAAGCCCGATCACGATCAGGGTGCCGAGGAACAGTGCGCGCGGCAGGCTGCGGTTGGGCTCCTTGATCTCCCCGATGATGTAGGTCGCTGCGTTCCAGCCCGAGTAGGAATACATCACGAAGACGAGGCTGGTGGCGAACGGCACGCTCGTCATGAAGTTGATGTCGGACGCGCTCGGGGCGAACGAGATCGGCTGCGGGCTGCCGAACAGGAGGCCGGCGGCCAGGAACCCGACGATCAGCAAAAGCTTGAGCGCCGTCCACAAGTTCTGGAACGCGCTGCCGTACTGCATGCCACGCAGGTGGACGAGCGAGATGATCCAGACGACCGCGAGGCCCGGCAACAGCGGGGGGATCCCCGGCATGATCGCCTTGAAGTAGCTTCCGAACGCCATTGCGGCGAGCGCGGTCGGCGCGGCAAAACCTACGGTCGCCGAGAGAAAGCCGGCCATGAAGCCGAACGCCGGGATGGTAGATGCGGCGCAGGAAATTGTACTCGCCGCTCGAGCGCGGAAACATCAGCGCGAGCTCGGCGTAGCAGATCGCCCCGCACATCGCGACCACGCCGCCGACGATCCACAGCGCGAGCAGCGAGAAGCCGGAGGTGATGTCCTTGACCTGGAATCCGAGACTGGTGAAGACGCCGACGCCGACCATGTCGGCCACGACGATCGAGGTCGCCGTCAGCCAGGTTATCTTCGCGACGCTTGCTCGTCCTGAAATGAGGTCGGTCATGTAAGCTCGATTCCCCGCACTGCGGCATGACGGATCAGCCGCAGAAGCAAAATCCAACGTTCAAGACGTTGTTTTCCCCGCAAAGTCTTAGTCGGTACTTCCAAAAAAAGGGTTCAAGGAAACGAACACACCCCTTTAAAAAGCACCGACCCCCCGCGGTTTGCACCTTACCACGAGAATCAGCGGCTATTTGCAGGCGCTACCGCATTGCGTGCGCCTGTGTTGGCTCGGCAACACAGGGACCCCGGCGAACGCGGGACCGCACGCCGATACCGTCGCCTCGGCTTTACCCGCGCGGCGTGGTGATGAGCTGGGTCTGGACGACGATCGCGGCGAGCCGCCCGTCGCTGCGGATGATCCGGGTCTGCCAGACCATGGTGGTGCGCCCGCGATGGAGCGGCGTGCATTCCGCCCGGATGGTGTCGCCCGCCGGCACCGCGGCGAAGAAATTGGTCTTGCTCTCGATCGTGGTGGTGCCGGTGCCGGCCGGCATGTTCACGAAGGTGGCGGTGCCGCCCATGTTGTCGGCAATGCCCATGACGGCGCCGCCATGCAGGCCGCCGTTGCGGTTGGTGAGCTCCTCGCGAACCACGATTTCCGCGACCACCCGGTCGCGCGTGACCTCGATGAGCTTGATTCCCATCAACTTGGCGAACGGCGGCTGATCGGCGGCGATCGTCTGGATGCGGCGATCGTCGGGGAAGTCGTCCTTGGCCGTCATGATGGGGTCCGAACCGGTGAGGGAGGCGATCATGCAAAAGGCGCGGCTGGCGGCCGCGCCTTGTCTATAGGTCGAAAGCGGGGGCGCTGTCAGCGCGGTTGCGGCACGATCCGCAGATAGGGCCGCGGCGCCTTCCAGCCCTGGGGATAGATCTTCTTCGCATCCTCGTCGCTGACCGAGCCGGCGATGATGACGTCCTCGCCCTGCTTCCAGTTCGCGGGGGTCGCGACCTTGTGCTTGGCGGTGAGCTGCAGCGAGTCGATGACGCGCAGCACCTCGTCGAAGTTGCGGCCGGTGGTCATGGGATAGACGAGGATCAGCTTAACCTTCTTGTCCGGCCCGACGATGAAGACGTTGCGCACCGTCTGGTTGTCGGCCGCGGTGCGCTGGGAAGCGTCACCGGAGGCCGCGGCCGGGAGCATGCCCCAGGATTTCGCGATCTTGAGATCGGTGTCGCCGATCAAGGGATAGTTGGGCGCGTAGCCCTGCGTCTCCTTGATGTCGTTCGCCCACTTGCTGTGGTTGGTGACGGGATCGACCGACAGGCCGATGATCTTCACGTTGCGCTTGTCGAACTCGGGCTTCAATCGCGCCATGGTGCCGAGTTCGGTGGTGCAGACCGGGGTGAAGTCCTTCGGGTGAGAGAACAGCACGACCCAGGAATCCCCGATCCAGTCGTGAAACCGGATGTGGCCTTCCGTCGTGTCGGCCTCGAAATCCGGCGCAGTGTCGCCAATTTGCAACGTCATGACGCAACCTCCAAAGCTCGTCCTGCCTCGTCGTGCCCCACGGCAGAGCCCGCCCTCATATAGACCGTGCGTCCTCCAGGTGGAACCTGTGGTGAGGGATAAAAAAATCTTGCCACGCACGTTCTAGCAAAGGGGACGGGATTCGCCGCAAGGCTCCTGAATCGCAAAGCTATTTCGTCGTTTCCGGCGGCCCGTCGCACAGCACCGGCGACACCACGTCGCGCATCCGTTTGAACCTTTCCAGCGCTCGACCAGACACAGGGAGACGGACGCCGTTAGCAAGCGGGTAAGGCGTGCCCGCTTAGCATGGTTCCAAACAGGGGTGAGGGTCATGAACAATCAGCAGTGCCGCCTCCTCGATGGCCAGACCATGCCGGCAGGCGCGATCGGAAATGTCCGCGCGCTCGTTAGCGCCATCGAGCGGTCGGGAATCAACTTCGACCGCAGCGCCGATGACGACGGCTTCGCGCCGTGGCCGTTCACCGACGACAATCGCGACATCGACACCGAGATTCTGGAGTGGATCATCTCCCACGCCGTGAGCCGGCGCGCGAAGGCGTGCTGACGAATTTTCGCTGGCACGCCGCCTCGCGCGGTCCGTGCCGCTCCGCTTAAGCACCCGATCGCCTGGCCGCCCCCGCAGGCCGGGCGTTTTCGTCGGATAAGCGCCGAACCCATACAAGGTCGCATTGACAATTCCCGCCCGACACCGCAAAGCCCAAGGGCCGGCGTTTCGGGGTCTCGGACCTGCATGTTCAAGCGCATTCTGATCGCCAACCGCGGCGAAATCGCGTGTCGTATCATCAAGACCGCGCGGCGGATGGGAATAGAGACGGTCGCCGTCTATTCCGACGCTGACAAAGACGCCCTCCATGTCGAGATGGCCGACACCGCGGTCCACATCGGGCCGCCGCCGGCCGCCGAGAGCTATCTCGTCATCGACAAGATCGTGGCGGCATGCCGCGAGAGCGGCGCCGAGGCGGTGCATCCGGGATACGGCTTCCTCTCCGAGCGCGAGGCGTTTCCCGTCGCACTCGGCAAGGCCGGCATCGTCTTCATCGGCCCCAATCCGAAGGCGATCGCGGCGATGGGCGACAAGATCGAGAGCAAGAAGGCCGCGGCCGCGGCCAAGGTCTCGACCGTGCCCGGCCATCTCGGCGTGATCGAGGACGAAGCGCAGGCGGTGAAGATCGCCGACGAGATCGGCTATCCCGTGATGATCAAGGCCTCCGCCGGCGGCGGCGGCAAGGGCATGCGCATCGCGCGCTCGAAGAACGAGGTCGCCGAAGGCTTCA
Source organism: uncultured Alphaproteobacteria bacterium (assembly GCA_963793985.1). Classification (GTDB taxonomy): domain Bacteria; phylum Pseudomonadota; class Alphaproteobacteria; order Rhizobiales; family Xanthobacteraceae; genus JAJPKK01. Next base: position 15,699 of record CAWCCG010000002.1, read on the forward strand.
CCCGCGCGCGCTCCGAGGCGAAGTCCTCGTTCGGCGACGACCGCGTCTTCATCGAGAAGTTCATCGTCGATCCCCGCCACATCGAGATCCAGGTGCTCGGCGACAAGCACGGCAACGTGATCTATCTCGGCGAGCGCGAATGCTCGATCCAGCGCCGCAATCAGAAGGTGATCGAGGAATCGCCGAGCCCGCTGCTCGACGCCGCGACCCGCGAGCGGATGGGACTGCAGGCGGTCGCGCTCGCCAAGGCGGTCGGCTACGACTCCGCCGGCACCGTGGAGTTCGTCGCCGGCCAGGACAAGAGCTTCTACTTCCTCGAGATGAACACGCGCCTGCAGGTCGAGCATCCCGTCACCGAGCTCGTCACCGGGATCGATCTCGTCGAGCAGATGATCCGCGTCGCCGCCGGCGAGCCGCTCGCCATCAAGCAGGCCGACGTCACGCTCAACGGGTCGGCGGTCGAGTCCCGCATCTATGCGGAAGACCCTTATCGCAACTTCCTGCCCTCGACCGGGCGCCTCGTGAAATATCGCCCGCCGGCCGAGGGCACCGCCTCCGGCATCACCGTGCGCAACGACACCGGCGTCTACGAGGGTGGCGAAATCTCGATCTATTACGATCCGATGATCGCCAAGCTCGTGACCCATGCCGACACCCGCGCAAAGGCGATCGCGGCGCAGGCGCAGGCGCTCGACGCGTTCTACATCGACGGCATCCGCCACAACATTCCGTTCCTCTCCGCGCTGATGCAGAGCCCGCGCTGGCAGGAGGGCCGGCTGTCGACCGGGTTCATCGCCGAGGAATTCCCCGACGGCTTCGCGCCGACCGCGCCATCGGGCGCGCTCGGGCGCCGCATCGCCGCGGTCGCGGCCGCGGTCGACAACGTGCTCGGCGAACGCAAGCGGCGGATTTCCGGCCAGATGGGCGGACGCGCGGTGGTGCGCGACCGCCGGCGCTCGGTGTGGCTCGGCGGCGAGGAGATCAAGCTCGCGGTGGCGCGCGAATCGCGCGGCGTCGGCGTGCGCTTCATCGACGAGGCCGGCGAGGAGACCGCGCCGCATCTCCTGATCTCGACCTGGAAACCCGGCGATCCCGTGTGGCACGGCACCGTCGACGGCGAGCAGGTCGCGGTGCAGGTGCGCGCGATCCCGAACGGCTTCCTGCTCGCGCATCGCGGCGTCGAGACGAGGGCGTTCGTCTACACCGAGAGCGAGTCGGCGGCGGCGCGGCTGATGCCGGTCAAGGTCGCGGCCGACACCGGCAAGAAGCTGTTGTGCCCGATGCCCGGACTCGTGGTCTCGATCGCGGTCTCGCCGGGCCAGGAGGTCAAGGCGGGCGAGACGCTCGCCGTCGTCGAAGCGATGAAGATGGAGAACGTGCTGCGCGCCGAGCGCGACGGCATCGTCAAAGCGGTGTTCGCCAAGAAGGGCGACAGCCTCGCCGTCGACGCGGTGATCCTGGAGTTTGCTTAGACCGCCGCACTGCGACACGCATGACGATGCGATAGCGACGCATCGCTCGCCACCGCGTGCTCGACGCCTCGCCCCGCTTCGGCGCGCTTGAAATAGCCGACCGGGCCCGGCTTGCGCCGTCCCATCATCGCGAACACCGCACCGTGCGGGTCCATGCATTGCACGGCCCATTTATCGCCGGGCACTGCAGTGGGACCGTGGAGAAGCTGGCCACCGCCGTCGGTCGCGCGCTTCACCGCCGCATCGATGTCGCCGACATTGAAGTAATGGAGCCAGAGCGCGCTCGGCGCGTCCGGCGGTTTCTCGAGCATGCCGCCGATCGTCTCTCCACCAGCGGAGAAGAGCTGGTACATCCCCGCCGGACCGGGTTCACTCCCGGCTTTCTGCCATCCGAACAACGCATGATAGAAGTCGAAGGCGCCGGCTTCGTCGCGCGCCATCAGCTCGTGCCAGCCGATCTCTCCCGGCGTGTCCGGCGCGGCAGGCTGCGGCCGCGGCATCAGCCATTTGAGGACGCCGAACGGGACGAACTGCGGGTCGGTGAGGATCGCAAAACGGCTCACTTCGGGGACTGTCTGCGGCACGACCTCGACGACACCGCCGTGCGCGATCGCGCGGGTTGCGGCTGCGTCGACGTCGTCAACCCCGACATAGCCGATCCAGCACGGCTTCTCTCCGGCGGGACTGGCCTCGGCCGCGACGTCGACGAACCCGCAGACCGAGCCGCGCGCCGTGGAGCACAAGGTGTAGGCCATGCCGGGCATCGACGCGTCGCGCATCTCCCAGCCGATGACGCTCGCATAGAACGTGCGCGCCGCCGGCATGTCCGCGGTGATCAGCTCGTACCAGACGAAGTGGTCTTGGGAATTCACCATGTCTGTCTCTGCTGTTCGATGCTGCGGAGCAGCGACGCCGCGGCCCGCAATCACAACGGGAAATGCAGGAACGCTCCGGCCATCAGATCAAGCCTCGTCGCGCTGCGACACGGCCGACGCGACTCGTTAAGCATATGCGGAGCCGCGCGCACCGCCGGTTCGTAGCGTGATTCTGAAAGATCATTCATCATCATAGCCTGTCAAAAAATTCAGGAAGCCCGCGCAAACATTAAATTTTCCAAGATGGAGCCTTTGCGTAGTGATCTGCGTTGGCGTGTCCTAGGCAATGCGAATGAAAGGTGCTACGAGTCCCGCACCATTCGTCGCAAGACTGTACGAAGGTATGGGAGAAATCCGATATGGCGCGCAAGAGTGATGCTTCGAATCGCATTGGTTTCAAGGATGCGGCACCGGTGCTGGGTGCGGTTGGCGCACTGTCGCTGGCCGGGGGCGCGTCTGCGGCGACGACCGGGCCGGTGCTGGACACGCCCGCGCTCGACGCGGCGCATCGTGCCAACGTCACGATCTCTGAGGAAGAACTCAGCGACGTGAACCTCGCGACGTTCTACGTCGTCGACAAGGAGACCGCCAAGACGCCGAAGCTCAGCGGCGAGAAGACCGCTTGGTGGTATGTGCGCCGCTGCGGCTGCGCGCGTTGCTGGGGTTGCCGGCGTTGCTGGGGCTGCCGCTGCTGACCGCAGCGCTCTACAGGTTTCGTTGACTTCTGCACGCCGCCATGGTCAGGCTTCGGTCTGACCGGCGGCGTGTTGCTATGCGAACCTCTCGCAATACGGAACGAGCGTAATGCGGAGCGACTTGCGCTGTTAGCCGCTCTGGAACGCGTGAGCGTCGCGCGCCGCTGTATGATACATGACCCCAGACACATCACCCGAGTACGTGTGCTGACCTCATGACGGCCCTTCGCGGCGAATCGATCGCACTGCAAGACAGCAAGGACGTTCCGCAGTTCGCGCCGAATTTCAGCGTCTACGTGTTGCCGCCGGACGTCGTCTGCCTCTACTCCGAACACCGGAAGTTCTTTCTGCACGGCGAGCTCTCTTGCGCGCTCGCCACGGCGATCGGCGCGGGCAAGCGCTATCGCGACATCTTCCGCGAGCTCACACCAACGTTTCCCGCCGACGCCATCGATGACGCGCTCAGGCGCCTGATCGAGCGCCGCTATGTCGTCACCGCCGCGCGCGATACGGCCGCGACCACCGCAGCTTATTGGACGAGCCTCGGCCTGCCGTTCGACGTCGCGAAGCAGAATCTCGGGAAGTGCAGCGTTTACCTCGAGGCGATCGACGTCGAAGGCCAGTCGGCGCTGTCCGCGGCGCTTGGCGCGCTCGGCGTCAGCGTCGCGCGGCGCTCCGGCGACCTCACCGTGGTGCTCGCGAGCGATTACCTCGAAGCGCGGCTCGATGCAGTGAACCGCCGGCATCTCTCTGCCGGCACGCCGTGGCTGCTTGTCCAGCCTTCCGGCATCTTTCCGTTGGTGGGGCCGGTCTTCAGGCCGGGGGAGGGCGCCTGCTGGGTGTGCCTTGCCGAGCGGATGCGGCGCAACCGCGAGATCAAGGCGTTCCTCGACCGCAGCGACGCCCGTCGTGTCGCGACCTCGCCGCTCGTGCGCGACGTCGTGGGCCATGGCGCGGTCCAGCTTGCAGCCGTCGAGATCGCCAAGGCGATCGCCACCGGCTTCCGCACCGATCTGCGCGATCACGTCGTCAGCCTCGACCTCATGGGCTCGAACGTCGCGAGGCATTACGTTTCGACGCGTCCGCAGTGCCCGGTTTGCGGGCGCGCGGAGCTGCGCGATCCCGGCCGCGCGCCGGCACCGATCACGCTTCAGACCGGCAGCAAGCTCATGATGACGAGCGGCGGCTACCGCGCGGTGTCGCCGCGCGCGACGGTGGCGCGATTCCGCAAGCATGTGAGCCCGCTGACCGGCGTGGTGTCGCGCCTCGAACGCGTCGATGCCGACGTTCCCCTCAACACCAACTACCTCGCCAAGCACAATTTCGCGCCGCGGCCGGAGACCATCGACGAGCTGCGCAGCGGACTGAGCGGCTCGAGCTACGGCAAGGGCAGCACGTCCGAGCAGGGCGAGGCGAGCGCGCTGATGGAGGCGATCGAGCGCTACTCCGGGATCTTCCAGGGCGACGAGATTCGCGTAAAGCGCCGCTTCACCGATTTTCCCGATGGCGACGCCGTTCCGCCGAACGATGTGATGCTGTTCTCCGAGGCGCAGTACCGGCAAAACGAGCTGCCGCCCGGCGAGCGCAACCCGGCCACGGCGGCGCCGTCACCGTTCGATCCGAATGCCGAGATCGAGTGGACGCCGGTGTGGTCGCTGCGCGACGAGCGCTTCAAATACTTTCCGACGAGCCTCGTCTATTTCTTCCACAAGGGTCCCGGCGACAACCAGTCGATCGCGGACTCCAATGGCTGCGCCGCCGGCAACACCCTCGAAGAGGCGATCCACCAGGGCTTTCTCGAGCTCGTCGAGCGCGATTCCTATGCGCTGTGGTGGTACAACCGGGTGCAGCGTCCGCAGGTCGATTTTTCCGGCCTCGACGACGCCTATGTCCGCGAGCTGACGTCGCAGCTCGCCGACACCGGCCACAAGGTGTGGATGCTCGACATCACGAGCGATCTCGGCGTCCCGAGCTACGTTGCGATCTCGCACAAGGTCCACGACGACCACGAGCATCTCGAGTTCGGCTCCGGCTCGCACTTCGACGCGCGGATCGCCGCATTGCGCGCGCTCACCGAGCTCAACCAGTTCCTGTCGGTCGGCGCGATGGAGGGAGATGGCCACAACGACGAAGACGGCTCGCCGCTTCTCTTGCGCGACCATCCCTATCTCCTGCCGAGCGACGCGCCGATGGTGCGACCGGATTTTTCCTCGAGGCTCGGTCTCCTCGACCGGCGCGAGCAGGTGCTCACCTGCATGCGCACCGTGAAGCAGGCGGGCATGGACTTCCTCGTCCTCGACCAGACGCGCCCCGACATCGAGGTGCCCGTCGCCCGCGTGATCGTTCCGGGCATGCGGCATTTCTACATCCGCTTTGCGCCGGGCCGGCTCTACGACATCCCGGTCAAGCTCGGATGGCTCGAGCGGCCGCGAACGGAGGCCGAGCTCAACCCCGTGCAGCCGCCGACCTGAGGGCGAGCGTTGAGCGCGCCCACCGTCAGGCAACGGAGCCAGGGAGAGCGCGAAGCTGTTCGCGCGGATGCGCGAGGCGATTACCCTCGACATCCGGGCGGACGGTAAGACTGCTGCCCGTTTTCCCGGCTACGCGGTCGAGCTCGGGACGCTCGGCGCGGATGCGGCGGCGCGCGCGCAGGAACTCGGCGAGGGCCTCGCGCTCGATGCGTTCACCACGCCCGCGAGCGACGGCGACAAGGAGCTCAACCGGCTGGTGCGCCGATTGGCCGGGCACGGTTTCCTCGAATACCGCCTCGTTCGCGCACGGTGCTGACGAGGTCGTCATCGAGCCGCAGATGCCCGACTACTGGCCGCGGCTGCCCGCGCTCGACGATGCCGACGTGCTCGTGCTGTCGCGCTTCGCCTATCTGCGGCGGCGCGCCGACGACCTCGTGCTGGAATCGCCGCGCGCCGGCGCGCTGTTTCGGATTTGCGACCCGCGAGATCGCGGCCGGCGATCGCGAGGCTCGTCTCGCCGCAGCCGGTCGAGGCGCTGCGCAGCGAAGAGGGCGGCGTCGGCGCGGCGCTTCTCGCGCTGCTCATCGACTGCCGCATCCTGTTCCGCGTCGATCCCGCGCGTACGAGCGATCTGCGCTCGGCGGAGGGAAACGACGACCTCGTCCTGTGGGACTTTCACGATCTCCTGTTCCACGCGCGCTGCGACCGAAGGCCGGCATGCCAATCCGGTCGGCGGGGCCTATCCCTATGCCGCCGTGATGGCTCCGTTGCCGGCGGTGCGGCCCGCCTGGCCCGGGCGGAGGATCGACCTGCGCTCGCTTGCCGCGGTGAGTTCGAAAAGCAATTCCGGCCTGCCGCAGCTCCTTCGCGAGCGCCATTCGACGCGCAACTTCGATGCGGCGAAGCCGATCACGCTTGCGGAGCTTGCGCAGTTTCTCGACGCCACCTCCCGCATCCACGCGACCTTCGAGAGCAAGATCGAAGAGCTCGGTGAGGAGAGCCCCGTCGTCTCCTACGCCGTCAAGCCGTATCCGGGGGCGGGCGGAGCCTACGAGCTCGAGCTCTATCTCGCCGTCGACCAGTGCGAGGGCCTCGCACGCGGCTTCTATCATTACGCCGCCGCCGACCATGCCCTGGAGGCGATAGACGCTCCGCCGCCGGCCTTCGACGCCTTCCTGAGCGCAGCCGAATTCGCCACGGGCGCGAGCGCGGCCCCGCAGGTCCTGATCACAGTCGCTGCGCGGTTCGGCCGGATTTCCTGGAAATACAGCTCGCTCGCCTACGCCCTCATCCTCAAGGACACCGGCGTGCTGATCCAGACGTTCTACCTGATGGCGACCGAGATGGGGCTGGGCGGCTGCGCCATCGGCAGCACCAATATCGAGCTGTTCGCCAAGATGACCGGGCTCGACTTCTGCGTGGAAGGCCCGGTCGGCCAGTTCGTCCTCGGCCGCCCCGGCGCCGGAGGCCGATGGGCAGAGGTGACGACTCCTGCTTTCCCTCCCCGTCTTCGGGGAGGGCAGGGTGGGGCTCTTTCTTCCCCGCTCGCTGCGGTCGCGGAGCCCGACCTCGCTATCGCTCGGCCACCCTCCCCGAAGCCGGGGAGGGAGAAAGGGTTACCCAGCGCCGGTGCGGCGGCCGCGCGGTTCGGGCTTGACGTCGCCGCCGCCCTCGAGACGCTTGTCGAGATAGGCCATCACCGACGTCATCAGCACGTCGATCTTGCCGTCGAAGAAGTGGTTCGCGGCCGGGACGATCTTCTGCTCGATGATGATGCCCTTCTGGGTCTTGAGCTTGTCGACGAGCCCGGTGACGTCCTTGTGCGGCACCACGGCGTCCTTTTCGCCGTGGATGATGAGGCCCGAGGACGGGCAGGGCGCCAGGAACGAGAAGTCGTAGAGATTGGCCGGCGGCGCGATCGAGATGAAGCCTTCGATCTCCGGCCGGCGCATCAGGAGCTGCATCCCGATCCAGGCCCCGAAGGAAAAGCCGGCGATCCAGCAGTTGCGGGCCTCCGGGTTGATCGACTGCGCCCAGTCGAGCGCGGAGGCGGCGTCGGCGAGCTCGCCCTGGCCGTGGTCGAACGAGCCCTGGCTGCGTCCGACCCCGCGGAAATTGAACCGCAGCACGGAGAAGTTGCGGTGGGCGAAGGCATAGTAGAGCTGGTAGACGATCGGGTGGTTCATCGTGCCACCGAACTGCGGATGCGGGTGCAGGATGATCGCGATCGGCGCGTTCCTGGTCCGCGCCGGATGGTAGCGGCCTTCGATCCGGCCGGCGGAACCGGTGAAGATGATTTCTGGCATGGTTGCGACCTCAGTTGCGGCGCTTGCTCAACCGTCGGACTGGGACCTCGAAGGCTCTCCCAGAGGCGCTTGACGTCGATGGCGAGCGCGCGTAACTCTTTAAAACCATTCTATTTTATCGGACGGCGCCGGGCCAGCGCTCAAGCTGCGGGCAATCCGGTTCGCATGGCGGATGTTCTCTGTGCCCGATCAGTGGGATGAAAAGCAAGAACTTCGTGCAGCCGCCGGCGACCGATGGCCGCAAACGAGGCATGCGGTTGATCGGATGTTGAAGGGATCATGAGCGGACGGACCTACCTCGACTGGAACGCGACGGCGCCGCTGCGCCCGGAGGCGCGCGCCGCGGTCGTTGCGGCGCTGGATGAACTCGGCAATCCCTCCTCGGTTCATCGCGAGGGGAGGACCGCCCGTCGTCTCGTCGAGATGGCCCGCCAGCAGGTCGCGGCCCTCGTCGGCGCCGAGCCGCGCAACGTCGTCTTCACCTCGGGGGCGACCGAAGCGAACATGCTGGCACTGACGCCGGCATTTGAGCCGAGCGCCGCGCATCCGCGCCGTTGCGAGCGGCTGCTGGTCTCGGCGATCGAGCATCCGTCGGTGCGCAGCGGTGGGCGGTTTCCTGCCGAACTGGTCGAGGAGATCGGCGTAACTGCGGATGGAACGATCGATCTTTCCGCTCTTGCGCGACGGCTCTCGGCGCTCGCGTCGACGCCGCCCCTGGTCTCGGTGATGGCCGCCAACAACGAGACCGGCGTCGTCCAGCCGATCCCCGAGGTCGCGGCGATGGTCCATGACGCGGGCGGGTTGCTGCATGTCGATGCGGTTCAAGTCGCCGGGCGTATCCCCTGCGATATCAATGAGATGGGCGCCGATCTTCTATCGATTTCTGCGCATAAGCTCGGCGGTCCCATGGGGGTCGGCGCGCTGGTGCGGCGGGCCGGTGCGCCTGCCATCACCGAGCCTCACATCAAGGGCGGCGGACAGGAGCGCGGCGCCCGGGCCGGCACCGAGAACGTCGCCGGGATCGCGGGGTTCGGGGCGGCGGCCGCTGCCGCCCGCGAAGCCATGGCGGCCGATGCTGCGCGGATGCAGGCGCTGCGGGAGCGCCTCGAGGCCGGGCTGCGGCGCGGGCCGGTGGTCATCTTCGGGCAAGGGGCGGAGCGGCTGCCCAATACCACCCTTTTCGCGGCGCCCGGGCTCAAGGCGGAGGTCGCCCTGATCAAGCTCGACCTCGCCGGCTTTGCGGTATCGTCGGGATCGGCCTGCTCGTCCGGCAAGGTCGCCGCCTCCCATGTGCTGGCGGCGATGGGCGTTGCACCCGAGCTCGCCTCCGGGGCGATCCGGGTGAGCATCGGGCCGACCACCACCGAAAACGAGATCGATTCCTTCATCGAGGCTTGGAGGATGGCCGTCGCTGGCTTATCTAGGGATAAAGGCGGTCTTGCCGCTTAACCTCAATCCGATAAAGGTGATCTCCGGAACCCGGACGGGCACACGATATCGCGCTACATCCAACCCGCGGTCCTTGAAACCGCAGTGGAGGGAATGAATGCCGGCCGTACAGGAGACCGTCGAGAAGGTCCGCCTTATCGACGTCGACCAATACAAGTATGGATTCGAGACGCTGATCGAATCGGACAAGGCGCCGAAGGGCCTCTCCGAGGACACCGTCCGGTTCATCTCCGAGAAGAAGAACGAGCCCGCCTGGATGCTGGAGTGGCGTCTCGACGCCTTCCGGCGCTGGTTGACCATGCGCGAGCCGACCTGGGCGCGGGTCGACTATCCCAAGATCGACTACCAGGACATCTACTACTACGCCGCGCCGCGGCAGAAGATCGCGCCGAAGTCGCTCGACGAGATCGATCCGGAAATCCTCAAGACCTATGAGAAGCTCGGCATTCCGCTGCGCGAGCAGGAGATGCTCGCAGGCGTGGTGCGCGAGGACGGCAGCACCGGCCCGGGCCGCAGGGTCGCGGTCGATGCCGTGTTCGATTCGGTCTCGGTCGCGACGACCTTCAAGGAAGAGCTCATGAAGGCCGGCGTGATCTTCATGCCGATCTCGGAAGCGATCCGCGAGTACCCGGAGCTGGTGCGAAAGTACCTCGGCACGGTGGTGCCGCTGTCCGACAACTTCTTCGCCACGCTCAACTCGGCGGTGTTCTCCGACGGCTCGTTCGTCTACGTGCCGCCGGGCGTGCGCTGCCCGATGGAGCTCTCGACCTATTTCCGCATCAACGAGAAGAACACCGGCCAGTTCGAGCGCACGCTGATCATCGCCGACAAGGGCTCCTATGTGAGCTACCTCGAAGGCTGCACCGCGCCGCGCCGCGACGAGAACCAGCTGCATGCCGCCGTGGTCGAGCTCGTCGCCCTCGACGACGCCGAGATCAAATATTCGACGGTGCAGAACTGGTATCCCGGCGACGCCGAGGGCCGCGGCGGCATCTTCAACTTCGTGACCAAGCGCGGCGATTGCCGCGGCCGCAACTCGAAGATCTCCTGGACCCAGGTCGAGACCGGCTCGGCGATCACCTGGAAGTATCCGAGCTGCATCCTGCGCGGCGACAATTCGCGCGGCGAGTTCTACTCGATCGCGATCTCGAACGGCCGCCAGCAGGTCGATTCCGGCACCAAGATGATCCATCTCGGCCGCAACACCACGAGCCGGATCATCTCCAAGGGCATCGCCGCCGGGCGCTCCAACAACACCTATCGCGGGCTCGTGTCGGCGCATCGCCGCGCCGTCGGCGCGCGCAACTTCACCAATTGCGACTCGCTCCTGATCGGCGACAAGTGCGGCGCCCACACCGTGCCCTACATCGAGGCGAAGACCCCGACGGCGGTGTTCGAGCACGAGGCGTCGACCTCGAAGATTTCCGAGGAGACGCTGTTCTACTGCATGCAGCGCGGCCTCTCCGCAGGAGGAGGCGGTGGCGCTCATCGTCAACGGCTTCGTGCGCGACGTGCTGCAGCAGCTGCCGATGGAGTTCGCGGTCGAAGCGCAGAAGCTGATCTCGATCAGCCTCGAAGGGTCGGTGGGCTGATGGAGGTGCGGGAGTACGACCATGAGCCAGTACTGGTTCAAGCCCAAACGCTACGGCTACGGTGCCACCCCGATCACCTGGGAGGGCTGGGTGTTCACCTTGCTCACCGTCGCGGCGATCCTCGGCTCGGGCTGGCTGCTGCTCGGCGCCGGCTCGCCGCGCGGCACCACGACGGTGTGGGTCTGGTGGGTGATCGTAATGGTCGTCCTCGCCGCCTCGGTCGCGGTCACGAGAGCCAAGACCGAAGGCGGATGGCGATGGCGGTGGGGACGCGACTGACCGCTCCCGGCGAGCTTCGCCGAACCGAAACAACACGGCCGAACCAATGATGGGCCGGACCGATGCGGCGCACGGCGCCGATCGCACAATGGCTGATGAAGCACGACGGCCGATGAAGGAAGGCGAAACGTGAGTTTGCTCGAAATCAAGGACCTCCACGTCAGGGTCGACGACCGCGAGATCCTCAAGGGTCTCGACCTGACCGTGAACGAAGGCGAGGTCCACGCCATCATGGGACCGAACGGCTCGGGCAAGTCGACGCTCGCCCATGTGCTGTCCGGCAAGCCCGGCTACGAGGTGACCGACGGCTCGGTGACCTACGATGGCGTCGATCTCCTCGCGCTCTCGCCCGACGAGCGCGCCGCCCGCGGCATCTTTCTCGCCTTCCAGTATCCGCTGGAAATCCCCGGCGTCGCCACCATGACGTTCCTGCGCACCGCGCTCAACGCCCAGCGCAAGGCGCGCGGCGAAAAGGAGCTGTCGACGCCGGAGTTCATGAAGCGGGTGCGCGAGGCGGCGGCCAAGCTCTCGATCGACCAGGACATGCTGCGCCGCCCGGTCAATGTCGGCTTCTCCGGCGGCGAGAAGAAGCGCAACGAGATTCTGCAGATGGCGCTGCTCGAGCCGAAGCTCGCGGTGCTCGACGAGACCAATTCCGGCCTCGACATCGACGCCCTCAAGCTCGTCGCCGACGGCGTCAACCGGCTGCGCTCGCCGAAGCGCGCGATGATCGTCATCACCCATTACCAGCGCCTGCTCGACCACATCGTGCCGGACATCGTGCACGTGCTCTCGAAGGGACGCATCGTCCGCACCGGCGGCAAGGAGCTCGCGCTCGAGCTCGAGGCCAACGGCTACGCGCAGTACCAGGACGAGGCGGCGTGAGGCCATGACGGCGGAGCTCAAGCCCATCAGGACGGCGGCGGAGACGGGCCTCGCCGAGGCCTTCGCGGCGCTGCGCCCGCGGCTTGCCGGGACCGCCGCCGCGGCGCGGCGCGAGGCGGCGTTCCGCCGCTTCGAGGCGGCCGGCCTGCCGCACCGGCGCATCGAGGAGTGGAAATACACCGACCTGCGCGCGCTGATGCGCGACGCGAAGCCGCTCGCCGCGCCGCCCGATGCCGCCGCGATCGCCCGCGCTCGTAACGCCGGCGCCACGCTCGCCGGCATCGATGCCCGCCGCATCGTCTTCGTCGACGGCCTGTTGGTGCCGGAGCTCTCCGATCTCACGCCGGAGCCGGGGCTGACGATCTCTTCGCTGCGCGACGCGCTCGGAAGCGGCAACCCGGCGGTGCTGGCGCGCCTCGGCGACCGGCCCCGCCGAGGGCGACATCGCCTATGCGCTCAACACCGCCTTCATGGGCGACGGCGTCGGTCATCGAGGTCGCGAAGGACGCCCGTCCGGCGCGGCCGCTGCATCTCGTCTACGCCTACGGATCGGCCAGCGCCGCCGCCGTGTACACGCGCTCGCTGGTGACGATCGGCGCCGGCGCCGCGCTCACCCTGTTCGAGAGCCATGAGGGCCCCGACGGGATCGATTACCAGGTCAATGCCGCGCTCGACCTCGAGCTCGGCGAGCGGGCCGCGCTCGACCACATCAAGGTCGGCGCGGAAGGCCGCGACGCCCTGCACCTCTCGACCGTGAGCGCGACGATCGGCGCCCATGCGCGGTTTTCCGACATGAGCTTCGTCACCGGCGGCCATGTCGTGCGCAACCAGCTGTTCGTGCGCTGCGACGGCCCCGGGGCCGAGCTCGCGATCAACGGCGCGAGCCTCCTCAACGGCCGCCAGCACGCCGATACCACGATGCTGGTCGACCACGCCGCCGGCCATTGCCGCGGCCGCGAGGTCTTCAAGTCGGTGCTCGACGGCGCAAAGCCGCGGCGTGTTCCAGGGCAAGATCATCGTGCGCCACGGCGCCCAGAAGACCGACGCCCGCATGATGTCGCGCGCGCTGCTGCTCTCCGAGGACGCCGAGTCCGACAACAAGCCGGAGCTCGAGATCTTCGCCGACGACGTGCAGTGCGGCCACGGCGCGACCTCGGGCGCGCTCGACGACACCTTGAAGTTCTACCTGATGGCCCGCGGCATCCCCGAGCGCGAGGCCGAGGCGCTGCTGATCCAGTCCTTCGTCGCCGAGGCGATCGACGAAGTCCGGCACGAGGGCGTCCGCGACGCGCTCAACGAGGCGACGCGCGCCTGGCTTGCCGCGCGTCCCCGGGCGAGTTTTCGGTGGGCGAGTGCCGCGGGCGAGGAGGCGCGCTGATGCACCCCGCGGTGATGCAATGGCGGCTACGACGTTGCGAAGGTGCGCGAGGATTTCCCGATCCTCGCCATGCCGATCTACGGCAAGCCGCTCGTCTATCTCGACAACGCGGCCTCGGCGCAGAAGCCGCAGGCGGTGCTCGACCGCATTCAGCAGGCCTACACGTCGGAATACGCCAACGTGCATCGCGGCCTGCATTTCCTCGCCAACGCCGCGACCGAGGCCTACGAGGGCGCGCGCGAGAAGGTGAGGGGCTTCCTCAACGCCGAGCGCGCCGAGGAGATCATCTTCACCCGCAACGCCACCGAGGCGATCAACCTCGTCGCCTATACCTTCGGCCGCGAGCGCATCAAGCCGGGCGACGAGATCGTGCTCTCGATCATGGAGCACCACTCCAACATCGTGCCGTGGCATTTCCTGCGCGAGCGCCACGGCGCGGTGATCAAATGGGCGCCGGTCGACGACGACGGCAACTTTCCTGCTCGACGAGTTCGAGAAGCTGCTGACCGACCGCACCAAGATGGTCGCGATCACCCACATGTCGAACATGCTGGGCACCGTGGTGCCGGTGAAGGAGGTGGTGCGGATCGCGCACGCCCGCGGCATCCCGGTGCTGGTCGACGGCGCCCAGGGCGCGGTCCATCTCGACGTCGACGTGCGCGACATCGACGCCGATTTCTACGTCTTCACCGGCCACAAGCTCTACGGCCCGACCGGGATCGGCGTGCTCTACGGCAAGTACGCGCCATCTCGCGGCGATGCCGCCGTTCAACGGCGGCGGCGAGATGATCCGCGAGGTCAGTTCGAGGACCGCGTCACCTACGGCGATCCGCCCCACAAGTTCGAGGCCGGCACGCCCTCGATCGTGCAGGCGATCGGCCTCGGCGCCGCGATCGACTACGTCAATTCGCTCGGCCGCGACCGCATCCGCACCCACGAGCGCGGCCTGCTCGCCTATGCGCACCGACCGGCTGCGCGAGATCAATTCGCTGAAGATTCTCGGGATGGCGCGCGACAAGGGCGCGATCATCTCCTTCGAGATGAAGGGCGCGCATCCCCACGACGTCGCGACCATCATCGACCGCTCCGGCGTCGCGGTGCGCGCCGGCACCCATTGCGTGATGCCGCTGCTCGCCCGCTTCGGCGCGACGGCGAGCTGCCGCGCCTCGTTCGCGCTCTACAACACCCGCGAGGAAGTCGACGTCCTCGCGAGCGCACTGCGCAAAGCACAGGAATTCTTCAGCATGAGAGATGATGCGGTGGAGACACCGACCCCAGAGGCACCGCGGCCTCAGGAGACCGCGACATCGGCCGCCGCCGACGGCGCGGCATCGCCCGCTGCGGTGAACGGCGCCGCCGTCTCCGACGATCTGGCGCGCCTCACCGACGAGATCGTGACCGCGATCAAGACCGTCTACGACCCCGAGATTCCGGCCGACGTCTACGAGCTCGGCCTCATCTACAAGATCGATATCGGCGACGACCGCGCGGTGCACGTCGACATGACGCTGACGACGCCGAACTGCCCGTCGGCGCAGGAGCTGCCGACCATGGTGGAGAACGCGGTCGCGAGCGTTCCCGGCGTCGGCCCGGTCGACGTCAAGGTGGTGTGGGATCCGCCCTGGGAGCCGAGCCGGATGTCGGACGAGGCGCGGGTGGTGCTCAATATGTGGTGAGGCGCGTGCGGCGTCGCCTTACCGATGCCGCACAGAGTGTTACTGTCGAACCAGGGTCTGCGTACCTATATTCAACGCGCTGCTTCGGCCCTTGAAGCCGATGGAGAAAGAGAACATGGCGACATCTCGCCCGAGACCCCAGGTGATGCGGCTCTCCGAGGCCGCGGCGCAGCGCATCCGCGATGCGATCGGCAAGGCCGACCGGCCCGTCGCCGGCGTGCGCGTCGGCGTCAAGAACGGCGGCTGCGCCGGCATGTCCTACACCATGGAATATGCCGAGACGGTCAACCCGCTCGACGAGGTCGTCGAGGACCGCGGCGTGCGGCTGCTGATCGATCCGAAGGCGGTGCTGTTCCTGCTCGGCACCGAGATGGACTACAAGATCGACAAGCTCTCCTCGGGGTTCGTGTTCAACAACCCCAACCAGACCTCGGCCTGCGGCTGCGGCGAGTCCGTCGCCATCACGCCGGCCACGGCGGAGGGGGATGCAGCTCAGCCGAGCTGATCGCCGTTCCGGGCCGGCTGCAAGCCGGAACCCGGAACGCTTCTCATCGTTGCCTTTTCCGCCCTGTTCTCGGCGACACCGCCAGGCCGAGGAACACCATTACGGCTTGGTTGAGCCGGACCACGTCCTCGTCATCCAGCCGCCCGATCCGCTCGCCTGCCTTCGACTTCGGGACGGTGGTGATCTCGTCCACCATCAATCGGGAGGAGGAGCGCAGCCCGTTGCGTTCATTCGGCTCTACCGGTAGCCGGAACAGGGGTGCTTCGGTCGGGTCCGTGGTGAAGGCGCAGATCGTGATCGAGTCCGTCGCGTCGAAGGCATCATCCTGCACGATCACGACAGGGCGCGGCTTGCCCGCATAGTCCTTGCCGCCGGAGACGGTCCAAATCTCCCCCGCCTCATTCATCGTCTCGGTCGGACACTGCGTCGATGAACGCCTGGTTCTCGGCCGCATAGGCGCTTGCCGCCACGGCCAGCGATTGCCTGTGCGCCTCCGACCGGAAGGACGATGCACGCACGTCCGGCACCCAAATCTGGATCGGCCGCAGGCCCTGGGCGCGCAACCGCTCACGGTGGTCCCGCACCTTCACGCGCGTCGGCTTCGCACCCTTTGCCTGCACCATCACTCAAACCTCCTCCAAGAAGGTTACATGTAACTTTATCATGGCGGCAGGCAATGGCCAGCGCGTCGGGGCGGGGAGGGCGATGGGCGGCCGAGCATCTTGAACTTCTCGCGAAGACGAAAAGCTTTCGTAGCATTCCTCTAGTCGAATAAGCGTGAGCGGCGTGACTGCGCCAGTTGCCCCTCGATCGGAGGCACCATGCAATCCATCAAGTTTCTCACCCTTGCTGTGATGGTTGCCGTGTCCGCGGCATTCGGTTCCACGAAACCGGCGTCGGCGGAGAATTATCTCTGCCGCCAGCAGTTCGCGCTGTGCACCTCGGCCCCCTGCATTCCGCAGCCGGGTAATTCCAAGGTCGCCATGTGCACGTGCGACGTCGAGGATGGTCCGAGCGTCGCGACCGTTGCCTGTGACACGGTCAAGCCGAGCACCGACGAATATGGCGTTCGCACCGTCTATTCCCAGTACTCTCCGAAGCAATGGCAGCAGGGCAAGAAGACGTTGACCTGCGCATCGGGGGCGCCCTGGACCTGGTGCCTCAACAAGGTGTGCACGGTCGATCCCGCCAATCCGAAGAAGGCGATCTGTGCGTGCGATATCGTGCGGACCGGCGCATCGGTTACCGCGGGCGGCAATTGCAACACCGGGACCTGCAACACCGCCTACTGGTCCGCCGCGCCGGCGGACGCGTTCGCCGACGGCACGGATTTCTTCCTCAAGTCGCTCAATATCAAGAAGTCGCCAGTCCAGGCCTGCCCGACGCGGTGAGCCAGCGGCGCTGGCAACATATTTCACCGTCATTCCGGGGCCGCCCGCAGGTCGGAACCCGGAATCCAGTAGGCTTCAGTGTCAGCAAAAAAAAGCTGGATTCCGGGTTCGCGCTGGCGCGCGCCCCGGAATGACGAAATTCAATATTTGCGGAGTTGAGTGACTTACGCCTTCACGCGGACCGGGCGGAGCAGGAATGCCGGCAGGTGCTGCGCGACATCCCCCTCGTCCTCGGGCGGCCGCGGCTGGTGCTGGCGGCGCGGGCGGGCGTTCTCGATCGAGGCGACCTTGGCGGGCCGCTCGTGGCGATCCTGCTGGCGATCCGGACGGTCCTGGCGCTCGGGCCTGTCTTGACGTTCGTGGCGCGGACGCTCGGGCCTGTCGGCCCGCTCCTGTGGCGGCTTAGAGGAGCCGCGCTTTCCGTGCCTCTGGCCGGAGCGTTCGCCGGACCGCTCGCGCGGGCGATCCTGGTGACGATCACCATGGCGATCGCCGCGGCGCCGCGGTGCGGCCTCCTCGGCAGCCACTGCGGCTTCATCCTCGGGAGAGCCGGCGGGCGCTTCGGCCCATGGGATCGGCTGGCCGATCAGCTTTTCGATCGCCGACACCGCCTTCTGGTCGGACGGGGCCGCGATGGTGATGGCGGCGCCGCTGCGCCCGGCCCGGCCGGTGCGGCCGATGCGGTGCACGTAATCGTCGGCGTGATGGGGCACGTCGAAATTGAAGACATGGCTGACATCGGGGATGTCGAGACCGCGGGCGGCCACGTCGGAAGCGACGAGGAGGGTCACCTCGTTCTTGCGGAATTGCTCGAGCGCCGCGGTGCGCGCCGACTGGTCCATGTCGCCGTGGAGCGCGACCGCCGAGAAGCCGTGGCGCACCAGCGAGCGGTGCAGCGTCGCCACCTCGCGCTTGCGGTTGCAGAAGATGATGGCGTTCTTCATGCCGGTCGCGGCACGGATGAGCCGCCGCAGCGCGTCGCGTTTCTCGTGCGGCTCGCGCCCGGCCTTGACCAGGATTTGCGAGGTGGTCGAGAGGGTCGAGGCCGGCCGCGCCACCTCGACGCGGATGGGATTGTGCAGGAACTGCTCGGTGATGCGCCGGATTTCCGGCGGCATGGTCGCGGTGAAGAACAGGGTCTGCCGGGTGAACGGCACGAGCTTGCAGATGCGCTCGATGTCGGGAATGAAGCCCATGTCGAGCATGCGGTCGGCTTCGTCGATGACCAGCAGCTCGACCCCCGACATCAGAAGCCGCCCGCGTTCGAAGTGATCGAGCAGGCGGCCAGGGGTAGCGATCAGCACGTCGACGCCGCGGACGAGCTTGGTGTCCTGGTCGTCGAACGATACGCCGCCGATCAGGAGCGCGACGTTGAGCTTATGATTAACGCCGTATTTTATGAAACTCTCTTCGACCTGGGCGGCGAGCTCGCGAGTCGGCTCGATGATGAGAGTGCGCGGCATGCGGGCCCGCGCGCGTCCCTGTTCGAGCTTGGTGAGCATCGGCAGCACGAAGGCTGCGGTCTTGCCGGTGCCGGTCTGGGCGATGCCGAGCACGTCGCGCCTTGCGAGCACGTGCGGAATGGCCTGTTCCTGAATCGGAGTAGGGGTCGTGTAGCCGGCAGCGGAGACTGCGGCGATGACTTTATCGGACAGGCCGAGATTGGAAAACGTCATGAACCCTCATTGCACAACCGCCCGGAGCTCAGGCCGCGCCGGACATTGTTACGCCCGATTTGCGTACGTGGCGATGTGCGCGGTTGTGGGCGGTCCGTTGATTTGATCGGACCGAACGCCGGGAACATATGCGCGAAGCGCGCAAAGTCAATGCTGGTCGGCCAATAAGTCATTTATGTGTCTGCGCCCGGCGCATGGATGCTCGTCGGCGATCGCGTCGGCGTGGGCAACTGAGTCGCATCCCTCCCCGTCTTCGGGGAGGGCAGGGTGGGGTTCTTGCTTCCGCGCTCGCTGCGCTCGCGAACCCCACCCGACCTCGCGGAGCCTTGTCATCGGGCCGGCGGGAGGCCGAACCGATTGGCGCGGCCTCCCCGCGAAGACGGGGAGGGATAAATCGCGCCGGTTTCGGTTGATCGGCGCGGCGAAGCCTGCGACAAGGCCGCCGCTTTCGTGCGGACTTCGGGAAGCGTCAGGGCCCCGCGAATCATGACTGCCTTTCTATCCGTGTGGCTTGCCGCGCAGGCGGTGTCGGTGCTTGCCGTGCTGGTCTTCTGCGCCAGCCTCGGGCGGGCGCCGCGGCTCGCGCGGGTGCCCCGCGTCGCCGTCCTGGTGGCGGTCAAGGGGCACAACGTCCAGCTCGATCCGTTCCTGCGCTCGCTGTTCGACCAGGATTACCCCGATTACCGCGTCATCTTCGCGGTGGAATCCGAAGACGATCCCGCGGTCGCCGCGATCGCGCCGTGGCGGCAGCAGCTCGGCGGCCGCGTGGCGATCGTCGTCGCCGGTCTCTCCGTCGACGAAGGGCAGAAGACCACCAATCTGCTCGCGGCGGTGTCGCGGCTCGGGCCTGGGGACGAGGTCATCGTTCTCGCCGACGCCGACATCGTTGCCGACCGCAGCTGGATCACACGGCTCGTCGCGCCGCTCACGACCGGCGAGGCCGATCTCGTTTCCGGCTTCACCTGGGTGCTCGCCACCGACCGCCGCCCGGCGACGTACCTCCTCGCATCGATCGCTTCCGCGCTGTCGACGTTCCCCAGGCTGCCGTTCCTCAATGCCGCTTGGGGCGGCTCGACGGCACTCACGCGCGAGACGTTCGAAAGGCTCGGCGTCGCGGCGGCCTGGCGCGGCACCCTGAGCGACGATCTCCAACTCACTGCGATCGCCCAGCGCGCGCGCTGCCGGATCGCGGCACCGCCGGACGTGCTGCCGCGGACGCTCGGCCATACCGCGGGCTTCGCCGCGGTCGCCGCCCAGGCCCGCCGGTGGTACATGCTGGTGCGGGTTTACCTGCCGATGACCTACGTGCTGATGCTCGCTGGCGCGACCTTCATTGCCTCCGGATGGCTCGTCGCGCTCGCCGGCGCCGTCGGCGGCAACGCGCTCGCGCTGAAGGTTTTCGCCGGTGCGCTCGTGTGCGCCGCGCTGCGCGACGCCGGCCGCGCCATCCTCGTCACCAGGCTATGGGGCCGTGAGGGGCTTCGCGAGAACCTCGCGTTCCTCGCCGATCGAACCGCTGATCGCGCCCGTCGCCTCGGTCTGCAATGCGGCTTTCGCGTGGTCGGCTTTGCCGATGCGCCGTACCACCTGGGCCGGCATCACCTATGAATTGGACGGACCGCAGAAGGTGAAGGTGCTGGCGCGCTAAATCCCGCGACCGCCTGTATGGCGCCCAGTGCGGGCCGGTCTCGCACACCGCCGTCGTTGTGCGGAATATCTCCGCTCCACGTTGGTTGCTTTCCAGCCTTTAATCAATTGTGTAGCGTCCGTGCCGACGGGCAATTGCGGGTCACCAATCCGTCTCATGACGTCGAGATCGTCGAGCCCCCATGCAAGGTGTGCCGCCATCAACTTCGGCAGAGATAATCGGCGTCTTGCAGCGCGCGGTTCAAGCTCACAACAAAGGCAATCTCGACGAGGCGGAAGGGCTATACAGGCTTGTTCTGAAGAAAGACGAGAGCAATTTTCCTGCCTTGAACATGCTGGGCATTCTTCAGGGCCAACGCCGGAATTTCGGCGAGGCGACGCTCTTCTTCGAACGTGCCTTGCAGGTCAATCCGCGATCGGCGGAGGCCTGCGCAAATCTCGGCCACCTCTATTTCCAGCAGGGAAATCTGGAGCGAGCGGCCGCCAGCTACGCCAGGTCGCTCGCGATCAAGCCGGATTTTGCCCTGGCGCATAGCAACTACGCCGGTGTCCTGCGCTCGCTCGGACGCGCTGAGGAGGCCCTGTCCCACTGCGAAAAGGCGTTGGCCGCGCAGCCCAACTTCGTCAATGCCCTGAACAATCGCGCGAACGTGCTGTTCGATTTGCAACGCCACCAGGACGCTCTCGCCGATTACGCCAAAGCCATCTCGCTCGCGCCGACGATGCCGCAGGCTTGGCTCGGACGCGGGAATTGTCTGATGGAGCTGTCGCGCCCCGTCGAAGCGCAGGCCGCCTACGACAAGGCGCTTGGGTTCGCTCCGGGTCTCACCGAGGCGTGGCTCGGTCGCGGGAACGCCTTGGCCGCGCTGCGGCGCCACGTCGAGGCGAAGTCCGCCTATGACAAGGCGCTCGCTCTCGATCCGCGCTGCACCGACGCCTCGATCGGTCTCGGCAACGTGCTCCTGGCACTCGGCCGCTACGAGGACGGCGGCGCTGCATACAAACGAGCCCTCGCCGTAAACCCGAACTCCGCCAAGGCATGGCTGGCATTGGCCACCACAGCGCAAGCTCTCAAGCGCCATGACGAGACGGTTGCGGCCTGCGAAAAGGCCCTAGCCATCGACCCCGCCATCGAACATGCCGAAGGCGTGCGCTTCCTCGCAAAACTCAACACGTCTGATTGGCGCAATTTCGACGACGATCGTGATCGGCTCATCGCCGGCGTGAACCAGGGGACGCCGATCGCGTCGCCATTCGTCATGATATGCGCGACGTCGTCATCGCGGGACCAGCTCAAATGCGCGGAGCTTTTCGCGGCCGAAAGATATCCCGCCACGGCTCCCCATCCGCAATGGAAGGCGAGCGGCGCGCGTGATCGGATCAACGTCGCTTATGTCTCGGTCGATTTCGGCGAACATGCGGTATCGCTCCTGACGGCCGGACTGTTCGAGCACCATGATCGGTCGCAGTTTCGCACCATCGCGATCTCGTTGGGGCGCGACGACAGGAGCAGGCTGCGAGACCGCATCAAAAGCTCGTTCGAAACGTTCATCGATGCCGAGGCGCGCAGCGACTGCCGAAGTGGTGGCGTTGATGCGTGAACTCGAGGTCGATATCGCCGTCGACCTGATGGGCTTTACCGAGGGGTGCCGGACAGGAATCTTCGCCCAGCGTGCGGCTCCGATTGCAGGTCAACTATCTCGGCTATCCCGGCACGATGGGTGTGCCGTTCATCGACTACATCATTGCGGATCGCTTCGTGATACCGGACGAGCGTCGCCATCATTACAGCGAGAAGATCGTCTGTCTGCCGGACACGTTCCAGGTCAACGACTCGCGTCGTCCACCCGTCGAGGTGTCGCCGAGCCGGGAGGAATGCGGTTTGCCGGCGCACGCATTCGTCTTCTGTGCGTTCAACACCGCCCACAAAATAACGCCGTTGATGTTCGACATCTGGATGCGGTTGTTGAAGGGCGTCGAGCACAGCGTTCTGTGGCTGGTATCGAACGGCCCTGAAGTCGAGAACCGTCTGAGACAGGAGGCGACAAGCCGCGGTGTAGGCGCCGAGCGACTAATTTTCGCGCCGCGGACCAACTACTGGGACTACCTCAAGCGGTACCGTTGCGCGGACCTGTTCTTGGACACGCTGCCGTTCAACGGCGGGACGACCGTCAGCGATGCGCTGTGGGCCGGCTTGCCGGTCGTCGCCTGTTCGGGCGAAGCCTTCGCATCGCGAATGGCGGGCAGCCTTCTCAAAGCGTCGGATTGCCGGAACTGGCGACCGAGAGCTTGCAAGACTATGAAGGCCTTGCGCTCAAGCTGGCGAGCGACCGCGCAATGCTGGCCGACATCAAAGCGCGGCTGTCCGCGAACAGAGACAGCAGCCCACTGTTTGATACCGCCCGGTTTTGTCGCCACATCGAATCCGCTTTTCGTACCATGTACGATCGTCATCGGCGTGGCGAACCGCCGGCGGATTTCGATGTCGTGGGGTGACGCCGTCGCGGGGTGACGTCGCCAACGTGCCGACAACAGACCGGGCAGGGCGAGCGCGCTTATCACGTCATTCCGGGGCCGGCCGCAGGCCGGAACCCGGAATCCAGAGAACTTTGTGATTCAGCAGATAGCGCTGGATTCCGGGTTCGCGCTGACGCGCGCCCCGGAATGACCAAAGAGGGGACGCGCCCCTTCAATCCAGCGGCTCGACCTTGACGATCGAGGCGCCGTGGTTGCTGCCGACCCAGAGCGTGCCCGGCTTCTTGGAATCATCGATATGGACGCGCCGGATATTGGTCGGACGCGGCAGCTGATATTCCGTGTACTGGCCGGTCGCGATGTCGAGGCGCGCCACGCGATCGGTCAGCATGGAGCCGGTCCAGGCCTCGCCGTTGCGGCCGGCCTCGGCGTCATAGGGCGCGCTCCACGGCGTCGGCACCTTCCACTCCGAAATCTTTTCGGTCTTCGGGTCGAACATGCCGATGGCGTTGCCGTTGTATTCGGCGAACCACAACCGGCCTTCGGCGTCGACGCGCCCGCGCCGCGGACGCGAGTTCGGGGTCGGCGTCAAGTAGATGGTCGGCGCCTTGGTCTTGGCATCGATCTTGACGATGTTGCCGGCCGCGAAGTCGAGCAGGTAGACGTTGTTCTGGGCATCGGAATGGATGCCGTAGGTGCCGATGCGCTTGGAGGTGCGGGGATCCTTGAAGGCACCCAGATTCTCCATCTTGTTGGTGCCGAGATCGAGCCGGTAGATGTTGCCGCCGTCCGAATTCTTGATCCACACCTTGTTGTCGACCGGCGTGCCTTCGAGCGCGAGATGCCCGAGCTGGCCGGCGTCGGTGTCCCATTCCTTCGGGGTCGACCAAGTCTGGAAGGTCTCGGTCTTCTTGTCGAACTTGGCGATGGCGCTCTGATACATCACGCCGACCCAGGGATTGTCGTCCTTGTCGAATTCGAGATTGAGCGTGCCGACCGGATAGCCCTTCTTCACTTCCGGTATCGGATATTGCGTCACCTTGCCGGTCTTCGCATCCATCTTGCCGAGGAACATCTGGCCGAAGTCGGAGTACCAGACGGTGCCCTCGCGATCGAGCGCCACGTCGTGCGGCTGGATCAGCCGGTCCGGCAGATCGTATTCGGTGATGATGACGTGGGTGGACTTGCCGGTGAGCCGCGGCAGGGTCTTGAGCTGGATAGCCCCAGGTCTCCTGCTGGCTCAAGTTGATGGAGGCGAGGTATTCGGCGTTCTTCCTCGCATTGTCGCCGCCGCGACCGACCTCACGAAGCGCGTCGCCGACGAGCCGTTGCGGCTTGAGCGGCGTGCTGCCGGGATAATAGCCGCCCATCCGCTGGAAGATCTGCAGGAACTCCTCGGGATCGTGCACCGACTTCACGATGCGCTCGATGCGTATGGCAGCCGTTGCAGTTGAGCAGAAACGACTTCTGCTCGTCCGAGCCCGGCATGCTCAACATCCATTCGGCGTTGGTGAGCTGCGCGGTCAGGTTACGGGTCGGCTTGAGCTTGATGTCGGCGGTGGTCGCCTGTCCGGACGCGACGTCGGCGTCCTTGGGGCCGTCGAGATCATAGCCGACCGCGCGGGCGCTGATCGTGTAATGCCCGGGCTCGAGCCGATCCGCCGGGAAGGCTGTACCGGCCCTTGTCGTCGGAGATGACGCTGACGGTGATCGTGCCGCCAGCCTTCTTGGCGCTGACGACGACGCCTTCCATCGCGCCTTCCTTGGCGGAGGACACCTGGCCCGTGAGCGCGGCGGGCGCCTGCGCGTATGCGGCGAGGGACAGTATTAAAGGCAGTGCCGTCGCGGCCGCGGCGGTGATGGTCGACCAGCCTGTGCGCATTGTTGCCTCCGATGGAATTCTGTTTGTTGTGTTCGTTGGAATTGGGCGTCGCGGATGTCGCGATCGACGCCGTTATGCAACCGGTACCGCTTTTTCGCGAACGCCCGCGAAGCCTAGCGTTCGCGGGCGCACCACATCGATAAGAACAAGGGACCGGCGTTGGCCGGTCCCGTCCGCGTCGTCGCTCAGTCGAGCGGCTCGACCTTGACGATCGAGCCCTGGTGGTTGTTGCCGACCCAGAAGGTCACCGGGTTCGTCGAGTTGTCGACGTATACCCGGCGGATGTTGGTCTCACGGGGCAGCAGGTATTCGGTGAACTTGTTGGTCTTGGGATCGAGCCGGGAGACGCGGTCGTTGAGCATCGAGCCCGTCCACACGTCGCCGTTCTTGTCGATCGTCACGTCGTAGGGCGATGCCCAGGCAGACGGCATCTCCCATTCCTTGAAGGTCTGCTCCTTGGTGTCGAACATCGCGATCTTGTTGCCGCGATAGAGGCCGAACCAGATGCGGTCCTGGTCGTCCATCATGCCGCGGCGCGGCGCCGACTGCTTGGTGGGCAATTCGAACAGCGTCGTCTGCCCGGTCTTGGCGTCGACGCGGCCGATGTGCTGCTGGGCGAAGTCGGTGAAGTAGATGTTGTTATGCTTGTCCGGAATGATGTCGTAGATGTTGTGCAACTCTTCCGAACCGGCCGCGCCCTTGAACGGCATGATCGTCTCGATCTCGCCGGTCTTGAGGTCGAGGCGGTGCAGCGCGGCGAAGCCGTTGTTCTGCGTCCACACCTTGCCGTCGGCGCCGACCGACTTCCGGCCGCACCATGTTGACCTGGGTCATCGCCTTGTTCATGTCCGGCGGCAGGCTGAAGGTCTCGACCTTGCCCTTGGCGAGGTCGTACTTGCCGATCGCGCCCTGGTACATCATGCCGAACCAGATGTTGCCGTCGTTGTCGGCGTGGATGCTGAGCGAGCCCTGCGGCCAGCCCTCTTTGAGCTCGGGCAGCGGGATCTCGGTGACCTTGCCGGTCTTCGGATCCATCTTGCCGATGTTCTGCTCGCCGAAGTTCGTGTAGTAGATCATGCCGTCCTTGTTGACGATCACGTCATGCGGCTCGATCGAGTTGCGCGGCAGGTCGTACTCGGTGATGATCACGTTGGTGGCGCGCCCGCTCGGCCGCGGCAGCGTCTTGAGCGGATAGCTCCAGGTCGACGACTCGCTCAGGTTGACCGAGGACAGGAACTCGGCGCGGTCCTGCTGGGCCTTGTTGCGGGTGTTGCCGCGCTCCTCGAGGAGCCGCTCGGCCTTGCGCAACTGCGGGCCGCGTCGGGACGCTCTGGTTGGCGTAGGTCCCCATCCGCTTCTGCACGGCGACGAACTCGTCGGCGTCGTGGGTCGACCGCACGATGCGCTCGACGGTGTGGCAGCTCACGCAGGCGAGGACCGAGTCCTTCTGCTTGGGCGTGCCGGGCATGCTCTGGAGCCACTCGGCGGTGGTGAGCTGGGAAGCGAGGTTCTTCGTCTTCTTGAGCTTGAGGTCGGCGGTCGCCGGCTTGTCGGCGGCGATCGACGCGGCGCCCTTGCCGTCGAGGTCGTAGCCGGCGGCGCGGATCTTGATCGCGTAGTCGCCGGGCTCGAGGCGGGCGGCCGGGAAGCTGTAGCGGCCGTCCTTGCCGGTGACGACGGTGGTGGCGATGGTCGAGCCGGCCTTCTTGGCGGTGACCAGGACCCCTTCCATCGGGCCCTCTTCGCTCGAGGTGACGACGCCGGTGAGCGCCGCAGCGCCCTCGGCGCGCGACAGGTCGACCGTGGCGCCGAGCATGAACGTGAAGCATACGCCGGCGAGCAGCGCGCTGCGCATCCGCATTTTCAGAATCCTCCAGGAGATGGCCCGAACCAGGACGATGTCCCCGTACGGTAGGGCGGCCGGCGCGCCATCTCCTGCAAAAACGCGCGCCGCCCGCGGGACTCTTCAGTCCCTCCGGGTCACCTGCGACAATAAGACAGGGCGGGGAACGCCGCAATCCCGGTTGGGCGCCGGCCCCGCCGAAATCCGGGCTCAATGGCGAAGTGCCGCACGCAAGGGCCGGTTGAAGAGGAGGATCGCGACGCCCGCCACGGCGGCGATCGCGGCGATCATCACGAAGAAGGCGGGCTTCTCCATGGAGGACCAGAAGCTGCCGAGATAGCCGGCAAGGAAATTCCCGGTGAAGCTCGTCGCGAGCCACACCCCCATCATCATGGCGAGGTGTCGGGCCGGCGCGACCTTGGAGACGAGGGAGAGGCCGATCGGCGAGATGTAGAGTTCGCCGAGCGTGATGACCACGAAATAGGCGAACAGCCAGGTCCAGCTCGCCTTGGCCGGCCCGGCGTACACGGCGGCAACCGCCATGATGAGGTACGCCGCCGCCGAGCCGAAGCAGCCGAACGCCATCTTGGTGAGCGTCGACGGCTCGGTGGCGTGCCGTGCCTGACGGCTCCAGAACGCCACCACGAACGGCGTGAAGGCGAAGATCAGGAGCGGGTTGACCGCCTGGAACCAGGTGGTCGGGATTTCGGCGGTGAAGAACAGGAGGTTCACCGTGCGGTCGGTGTTCTGGTCGGCCCACAGCGCGATGGTATTTCCCTGCTGCTCGTAGGTCGCCCAGAACAGGCTCGTCGGGATGAACAGGATCATCAGCGCCCAGATGGCGCGGCGTTCTTCCGGGGTGAGCGACGCGTTCTCTCCGGGGAGATGCCGCGACAGCCGATCGGGCGGCAGCTTCGGCGAGGCATAGAGGTAGATCGCAAGCCCGATCAGCATGCCGACGCCGGCGGCGCCGAAGCCGTAGTGCCAGCCGACCCGCTCGCCGAGCGTCCCGCACACGAGCGGCGCGAGGAACGCGCCGAGATTGATGCCGACATAGAAGATCGAATAGGCGCGATCGCGGCGGGGATCGCCCGGCGGATAGAGCTCGCCGACCTGCGAGGACATGTTGGGCTTGAAGGCGCCGTTGCCGAGGATCAGCAGGGTGAGCGCGAATAGCAGCAGCGGCTCGAAGGCCATCATGAAATGGCCGGCCGCCATCAGCGACGCGCCGATGATGACGGTGCGACGTTGTCCCAAGCACGCGGTCGGCGAGGTAGCCGCCGATGACCGGGGTGAGGTAGACGAGGCCGGTGTAGAGCCCGTAGATCTGCGAGGCGAACGGCTGGATGTCGAGCGGCCCGAACACCGCTTCGAGGCCGTGCCGCAGCGAGGCAAGCCCGATCACGCGTCTCCGCCGTTCCCGGCAGGAAGGCGTATTTCACCATGTAGAGCACGAGGAGCGCGCGCATCCCGTAATAGGAGAAGCGCTCCCACATCTCGGTCGCGAACAGATAGGGCAGGGCCGGCGGATGGCCGAGAAAATCGGCCGGCGCAGCGGCGGGGCGCGGACCGGAATCGCGGAGGGTTGTCTCGCTCATGCGGGGAGGATGATAGCGCGGTCGTCGCTCAACTGTAGCCCGGATTGAGTGCAGCGAAATCCGGGTGGGCCCGCGCGCCAATTGCGGTGCTCGGGTTGTGCCACATGGCGGTCCCGGATTTCGCTGCCGCTCAATCCGGGCTACGAGATGCCCGGGAACATATGCGATGCCGACAGCTCGTCCTCGACCATCTCGCGATCGTCGCGCCGACCCTCGAGGAGGGCGCGGCACATGTGCGCGAGCAGATCGGCATCGACATGCAGGCCGGCGGCAAGCACCCGGAGATGGGGACGCACAATCTGCTGCTGCGCCTCGGCGACGATGTCTTTCTCGAAGTGATCGCCGTCGATCCCGTCGCCGCCAAGCCGGCGGGGCCGCGCTGGTTCGGCCTTGCCGATGAGGCTGCCGTGCGTGCCGCGTGGAGCAGATGGCCGCCGGCTGCGCGGCTTCGTGGCGCGCACCGGCGATCTCGACGGCGTCCTCGCCGGCCATGGCGAGCTTCTCGGCCGCAAGACACCGGTGTCGCGCGGCGACCGGCGCTGGTTCTTCTCGGTACGTCCGGACGGCCTGCTCCCGGCGGACGGCGCGGTGCCCCCCGTGATCGACTGGGGTCCGCGCGGATGCCCGGCGCCCGACATGCCCGACCTCGGGGCGAGGCTCGTCGGGTTCGAGATCGAGCACCCCGATCCCGCCTGGCTCGAAGACCTCTATGCGCAGTTGAAATTCGCCAATCCGCCGGTCGTGCGAAAGGGGGTCGAAATCAGGCTCCGCGCGATGATCGACACCCCCGGCGGGGTGAAGGAGTTGCGTTGACCAAGGACTTCGAGACTTGCCCCGGATGTCCCTGCGCTCGCAAAGGGCGGCCGGTCGCGCACCTCACATCGGCTTGATGTCCGCCGCGCGGATCACCTTGCGCCATAGCGCGAGCTCGGTCTTGAGCCGCGCCGCAAACCCTTCGGGCGTCGAGCCGACGGGGTCGAAGCCGAGCGTCGCGAGGCGCTCCTTCATGTCGGCCTCGCCGAGCATGCGCACGACCGCGCGGTTGAGCGTTGCGACGACGTCCTTCGGCGTGCCGGCCGGAACGACGAAGCCGACCCAGCTTTCGCCCTCGATGCCGGGGTGGCCGGCTTCCGCCATGGTCGGAACGTCCGGCATGGTCGCGCTGCGCGCCGCGCTCGTCACCGCGAGCGCGCGGACTTTGTTGTCCTGCATCTGCGGGATCGCGACGTTCGGCGCGACGAGGCCGATCGGCGTGTGGCCCGCGACCACCGAGGCGATCGCCGGCGCGCCGCCGCTATAGGGGATGTGCACGATGTCGAGGCCGAGCGAGAGGCGGAACTGCTCGCCGGCGAGGTGCGAGGTCGTCCCGGAGCCCGCCGAGGCGTAGTTGTACTTGCCGGGATTGGCGCGGATGAGCGCGATCAATTCGTCGACCGTCTTCGCGGGCACCGAGGGATTGACCACCAGCACCGTGGTCGAGGTAACCGCGAGGCTCACGGGATCGAAATCCTTCACCGGGTCGTAAGGCACCTTGGCGAACAGCGCGGGATTGACCGCATAGGACACGAAGGCGGTGAGGACCGTGTAGCCGTCGGGCGTCGCCTTCGCCGCCTGGCCCATGCCGATGTTGCCGGAGCCGCCGGTGAGGTTCTCGACGTAGAATTGCTTGCCGAGCTGTTCGCCCCACTTCTCGGCGATGAGGCGCCCCACGACATCCGTGATGCCGCCCGGCGCGAACGGCACGATCACCCGGACCGGACGGGTCGGGTAGCTCTGAGCAGCCGCCCGGCCGATGAGGGCAGGGGCCGCGATCGCGGCTCCGGCGCATTGCAGGAAACGGCGCCGCTCGGGATTCATGGGTGTGCCTCCATCGTGTCGCTCGGGGGCTTATAGCCAAATCCGCCATGGCCGGCATTGCGGCGGCTTGCGTAAAATGCGCGCGGGTTGCGCAGCCCGCATGGGCCCGTAGCCCGCGATGAGCGAAGCGACATCGGGGCTGTGCCGCGCGTCCCGAATGCACGCCCGCGTCCGGATCGCGAGCGCGCAATCCCGGATGTCGCTTCGCTCATCCGGGCTACGGTCGCGCTTACGGCCGGTGCAGCACCGGCTGCGGCCAGGTGAAGGTCGCGCGGCCGCGCTTGAAGCCGAACAGGGGCTGCGCCAGCGCCGCGATCGCCATTGCGGGCTCGGCGGCGTCGAGCACCACGATGTCGGCGGGCGCGCCGACCGCGATGCCGTAGTCGGGAAGGTTCATCAGCCGTGCCGGCGCCGAGGTGACGAGGTCGAAACAGGCCGCGAGCTCCCGCGCGGTGCCGGCATGGGTGGTGTTCGCGTAGAGGTTTGCCATCCGCACCAGCGAGCAGTCGCCGATAGGGCGTGAAGGGATTGAGCACGTTGTTGGTGGCGACCGAGCAGGTCACCCCGCGCTCGGCCAGCCGATGGGCCGGCGTGACGCCGCGCGGCGGGCTGTGCGGATAGTCGCGGCCGAGCAGGAACAGGTCGGTCGCCGGCAGCACGGTGACGGCGATGCCGGTGTCGGCGAGCCGCCGCGCGGCGGCATCGAGGTCGTCCGGCGCGAGCGCCGAGAGCTTCGTCGCATGGCCGATCGCCACCCGGCCGCCGCGGCGATACTTCTCGGTGAGGCGGGCGACCTCGTCGAGATGCATCCAGGAGGGATCGAGGTCGAAGTCGAGATGGAAATCGATGTCGATATCGAACCGGTCGGCGATCGCGAAGATGCGCGCGATCTGGCCGTGGGGATCGCTGTCGAGATAGGGAGCGCCGCCGATCAGGTCGGCGCCGCCGGCGCAGGCCTCGACCAGCAGCTCTTCGGTGCCGGGATCGTTGAGAAGCCCTTCCTGGGGGAAGACGCAGAGCTGCAAGTCGATCGCCCAGGCGTAATCGGCCTTGAGGCGGCGGATGGCATCGAACCCCTTGAGGCCGATGCGCGGGTCGACCTCGACATGGGTGCGCATGTGGGTCGTGCCCTGCACGATCGCGCGCTCGAGCGTCCGCTGTGCGCGGGCGTAAATGTCCTCCTCGGTGAATTGGGCCTTGGCCGCCGCGACCGAAGCGACCGCCTCCTTGACCGTCGTCTCGTCGCCACGGACGCGGTCCGTGATGCAGGACTTGTCGAGATGGATGTGAGTGTCGACAAAACCCGGGAAGGCGAGCCGTCCTTCGAGCGACCGCTCGCAAGCGCCGGCCGCGATGCCACGGGCGATCTCGACAATGCGCGCCGTCGGCGATGCCGATGTCGATCGGAGCATCGTGCCCGGCGATCCGGGCGTCGCGCAGCACGAGGTCGAGCGGCATGGCCGGGTCCTCCGCCTATTCGGCGGCACTCCGAACCCCAGCGGGCGCCGGCGCCTTCATCGCCTCTTCATAGGCGTCCTCGAACCAGCCGATCCGCTCTTCGAGCCGGCCGAGAATGGGCGCGGCCCCGTTCTGCCGAGCGATAGTTTGCATCTTCTCACAGACACCGGTGTCCTGCGCATTGATCTTCTCGGCGTAATACGCAACGACGCGGTCACGCAGCCGCTGAGTGAGGCTGAACCGATCGAGCAGGCGGTCGTACCAAGGCGGCTCGACCGCGCTCGGAAAAGGCGACATCCGCCCCCAGAAGCGCAGCAGCATGCGGTCCGGCGCGACCGGCAGGAACTGCATCGCATGGACATACCAATGCTCGCGATCGGCACGGGCATGTGAGATCGCGAACCCCGGAAAGATGTGCAGCACCCGATAATCGGCAGAGCGCCAGGTTCCTGCCCGGCATTCGGCGGCCATTCGGCTGAACGCGTCAGGATCGGCGTTGGTGATATACGCGCTGTGCCGGCCAAAGCGGAAATAGCCGATCCTCTCGCGCTTCAAGTAGCCGTGATTGCCCCAGTACGGCACATGCACCGCCGGGACATGGTACTCCTCGACCGTGATGTGGACGCAGAGGCGCCAGTTCGCCCGGACCTCTCGGGTCATCACATGCGTCGCGTCGGGCACGCTCCACAGCGCCTCGATGATCGGGAAGCCGTCGCCAAGAAACTCCTCCAGCGTCTCGTCATCGCCCGGCGCGCGAAACCGGCCGAAAATCAACGGGCCGCAGGTCGCGATCTGCACCGGCGTCAGCGCCGCGCCCATGTCCTTCGGGGTCGTGTCGAAGAGTTGCGGGCATTGCGGGATGCCGACCGCACGCCCCTCCTCGTTGTAGCGCCAGTGATGAAAGCCGCAGATGATCGGCCCGTTGCCCTTGTCGGCATTGCGCAATGGAAACGAGCGATGCGCGCAGCTGTTTTCGAAGGCGCGCAGTTCGTTCCCGAATCGCTGCACGAAGACCGAGCGCGTGGCCAGGCTGGTGCGGAACCAGTCACCGTCATTCGCGACATCCCGGGTGTGTCCCAGGAACGTCCAGACCCGCGCCAGTTGCGCCTGCTCACGGTGAAACGCCGCCTCGTCGACGAGCGTATCGGGCCAGTTCAGCAGCTGCCTCGGGCCAGGATGCATGGTCACTATGCTGTCGATCAAAATCGCGATCCACGAGGCGCTGCGCGATCGCGCCGACCTCGCTCCCCCACTCGACCGCGATCTCGGGCCGGCCGGCGGCGATCTCCGCCGCGAGCGGCGCGCGCCGCGCTCGACGCTCATCTGTTCATGGAACAGGATGAGACGGGCGTCCTGGTTCGTCAAGGCTGAAGGTCATGCTCTTACGCCAGCGCACAGAATGCGTTCAGGAGGCTCGTCGGCGGCGCAGCTCTCAATACACGTCGGCCTGATAGCGCCCGCGCTTCTTGAGGTCGGTGACGAAGGCGATGGCTTCGCTCGTGTTGCGGCGGCCGTGCTCGGTGACGATGTCGACCATGGCGCGCTCGACGTCCTGGCCCATGCGGACCGCGCCGCAGACGTAGAAATGCGCGCCGTCGGAAAGCCACTGCCAGAGATCGGCGCCGAGCTGGCGCATGCGGTCCTGGACGTAGAACTTCTCCTTGTCGTCGCGCGACCACGCGAGCGAGAGCCTTGTGAGCACGCCCGCCGCCCGCATGCCGGCGAGCTCTTCCTCGTAGAAGAAGTCGCAGTCGCGGCGCTGATGGCCGAAGAACAGCCAGTTGCGGCCGGTCGCCTTGGTCGCCATGCGGTCGCAGAGGAAGGCGCGGAACGGCGCGATGCCGGTGCCGGGGCCGATCATGATGATCGGCACCGTGGGATCGGCCGGCAGGCCGAAATTGTGCGCCTTCTGCACATAGACCTTCACGGTGTCGCCGGGCTTCACCCGCTCGGCAAGGAAGGTCGAGGCGACGCCGAGGCGCTGGCGCTTGGCGATCTGGTAGCGCACGGTGTCGACGGTGAGCGATATCCGTCCGGGATGCGCCTTGAACGACGACGAGATCGAGTAGAGCCGCGGCTGCAGCGGATCGAGCGCTTCGACCAAGGCTTCGGGGTCCGGCCGTATGCCCTTGAACTTCTCGATCGCCGCGAGCACGTCGATGCTCGCGGCATCGCCGTCCGGATCCTCGCCGGCGCTGAGCGCCTTTGCCTTCTGCCGCCGCTCGCCGCCGGTCACGTAGGAATAGAGCTGGAACAGCATGTCCGGCGCCGGGCTGAGCGACACGCCGTCGGTGAGCACCTCGCGCAAGGTGCGCCCGCCGATCGGAAAGTCCGGCGGCGCGCCGAGCGCCTTGAGGATGGCCTCGACAAGGCCGGGGTCGTTCACCGGCATGATGCCGAAGCTGTCGCCGACGACGTAGTCGAGGCCGGACTTGGAGAGGTCGAACTCGACGTGCCAGGTCTCCTTCTCGGAGCCCGGCTTGTTGAGACGCGTGCGGGAGACGACGGTCGCTTCGACCGGATTTTCCCGCGAACGCCCCGGCGCAGCCGACGGGGCAGGTGCTGCAGCCGCCTCGGCGGCGGGGGAGGGCGCCGGTGCCGCCGGCGCCGATGCGCCGGATGCGCCGATCTCATCAAAAAGCTTCTTGAGCATGCGCGAGGTGTCTTTGCCCCCGGGCACGCACAGGTTCAGCCGCTCTTCCTTTTTCTGAAATATGGAGAGCGAATATTCCTCGCAGCTCGAGCCGCACTGGCCGCAGTCCTGCTGCGCCATCGCCGCCATCATGCGGCGCGGCACCGGCCGGCCGTCGGCGAGCTTCATGCGGTCGGTAATCGGCATCGCCGGATCGTGCCAGGGGGCGCCGTCATCGGCCTCGGCGGGAGCGCCCGTTGCCGCGTCGCTCGCACCGAACAGGCCGGGGATGAGCCCCGCCGTCTCCTCGGGCGAGAGCGGCTTCGCCGGCGCATCGAGCTGCAGCAGGCCCGCGAAGAAGCCGTTGAGCCAGGTGCGCTGCTCCGGCGTGAACGGTGCCGATTCGGGCAGGATCTCGAGGATCGGCGGCCGCGGCGCGTTCATTCGGCCGCTCCTTCGTCGCACATCGCCTTGAGCGCCTCGACGTCGTGGCGG
The DNA here is from genome assembly GCA_963793985.1 of uncultured Alphaproteobacteria bacterium. Lineage (GTDB taxonomy): Bacteria > Pseudomonadota > Alphaproteobacteria > Rhizobiales > Xanthobacteraceae > JAJPKK01. The sequence continues at coordinate 50,236 of CAWCCG010000002.1, forward strand.
TTGGAAAACGCGAGGAAGCTTTCGTCCGGTGAGGCGCGGTGCGTCATGTAGGCCTTGAGCAGGCCTTCGACCCGGCGTGGCGCATCCTCGGCCTTGACGTCGCGGTAGATGTCGCGGCCGAGCACCGCGTTGGGACCGAAGCCGCCGCCGACCAGGATGTGATAGCCCTCGATCGGGTCGCCGTCCTCGCTCTCCTGCACTTTGCAGGCGAGGAGCCCAATCTCGCTGATGAAGTGCTGGGCGCAGGAGTGATGGCACCCGGTCAGGTGAATGTTGACGGGGTTGTCGATCGCAACCCGGGTCTCGCACCATGCCGCGATCTCTTCGGCGTGGCGCTTGGTGTCGGAGGCCGCGAACTTGCAGCCGGCATTGCCTGTGCAGGCAATGAGACCGGAGCGGATCGAATTCGCCTGAGTACCCAGCCCCAGCGCCACGATCGCCGCCTCGGCGGCGCCGACCTTGGCGTCGGGCACGCCCGAGATCAAAAAGTTCTGCCACACGGTAAGACGGATATCGCCGTCGCCGAAATCGCGCGCCACCGCGGCAAGCCCGCGCATCTGGTCGCTCGCTCATCCGCCCGACCGGTAGCGCGACGCCGATCCAGTTGAGCCCGGGCTGCTTCTGCGCGTGCACGCCGATATGGGCGAAGCGGTCGAAGGCCGGGCGCGGCGCGATCGCCTCGTTCGGTACGTGGGTGAGCTTGCGGCCGAGCTTCTCCTCGACGAGGCCCATGAATTTCTCGACGCCGAGAGCATCGAGCACGTATTTGAGCCGGGCCTTGGTGCGGTTGGTGCGATCGCCGTGGTCGATGAACACGCGCACGATGGCGTCCGCGACCGCGGTCGCCTCCGCCGGCTTGCAGATGACGCCGGTCTCGCGGGCGAAGTCCTTGTGCCCGGTGATGCCGCCGACGGCGACGCGGAACCAGACGCCGGGCTCGACCCCGAAGCCGTCCTTCACCTCGACCGCGGAGAAGCCGATGTCGTTCGTGTCCTCGAGCACCGGGATCACGCCGGCGCCGTCGTACCCGACGTTGAACTTGCGCGGGATGCCGTAGAGCGTGCGGTCGTTGAGGATGTGGAAGTGCCATTCGCGGGCATAAGGCCGCGTGTCGAGCAATTCCTGCGGATCGATGCCGGCGGTCGGCGTGCCGGTGACGTTGCGAATGTTGTCGGCGCCGGAGCCACGCGAGCACAGGCCGAGGTCCTGGATGCCCTCGACCATGTTGACCGCGTTCTTCGGCTCGATCTCGCGCATCTGCAGGTTGGCGCGGGTGGTGACGTGGGCGTAGCCGCCGGCATAGGCGTCGGCGAGGTCGCCGATGCCGGCGAACTGCCAATGCTTGAGAATGCCGTTCGGAATGCGCAGCCGGCACATGTAGGTCGGCTGCGCCGGCGCGCAGTAGAACAGGCCGTAGAAGCGCCAGCGGAAGTTATCGTCGGGCTTCGGCGGCTCGTTGCCGGCGGCCTGGGCCTTGAGCTTCTCGTAGCCGTCGAAGGGATGGAGCTCGCGCTTGAACTTCTCCTGATCGGAGAGCTTGCCGCCGCCCTTGACGGTGCGGTCCTGGGCGGCGATGTGCGGCGCGTCGGGTCCGGCGACGACCGGCGTCGCCGCGCGCGGCAGGCGCGGCAGGCTTCGGAAAACCGCCCGCCGCTTTGGCGATCTGCAGTCCGCTTACGAAGCCTTCGAGATAGCGCTTCTGTTCGGGTTCGAAATCACCGGCCATTGCGTCCTCGAAACAGGCGTCCTCGAAACAGCGGGGTCGCGCAGATCAAATCGTGCAAGATCATTCGGCCGGAACGCCGGACGCTGACGGGACGAGGACAGGTGCAGGCGCCGACTTCGGCCGATAGGTCGCGTAGATGGCGAGGCCGGTGAAGAAGAAGCCGCCGACGAAATTGCCGAGCGTCACCGGGATCTGATTCCAGAACCACCACTGCGCCACCGAGACCTTGGCGCCCATCATCATCCCGGTCGGGATGATGAACATGTTGACCACGGAGTGCTCGAAGCCCTGAGCAAAGAAGATCAGGATCGGCATCCAGGCGGTCGCGATCTTGCCGATGGTCGAGGTCGTGCTCATGGCGAGCACCACGGCGAGGCAGACCATCCAGTTGCACAGCATCGCCTTGACGAACACCGTGACCATGCCGGCGAAGCCATAAGCCGCGTAGCCCGTGGTCTTCGCTTCGGCGGCGGCGATGAGGCGCGCGGCGACGCCGGCAGGCTCGATCGCTCCCATGTCGGTGAGCGCGATGACGAGGAGCGCGCCGTAGGCGACGCTGCCGATGAGATTGCCGAGGAACACCCAGGCCCAGTTGTTGAGCACCTGGGATGCGGTCGCCTCGCCGTTCGATCCATGGCAGCGGCAGCAGGGCGAAGCTGCCGGTGATCAGCTCGAGGCCGAGCAGCACGATCATGACGAGGCCGACCGGGAAGATCAGCGCGCCGACCAGCGGCTGCCCGGTGGTGAAGGCGGCGTTGAAGGCGAGGCTCGTCGCGACGCCGAGAATGGCGCCCGACAGAATGCCCCTGATCAGGAGATCGGGAATCGACAAAGCGAGCTTCCGACTGCCGGTTTCCGCCATGGCCTTCGCAACGTCTGCCGGTTTCACGTAATCCATCGGTAGCCTCGCTTGTGGGATGCGGCGCGCGACGCGCGCAAGCGCGAGACGAACGTTCCGCGCGGCACGGCTGCAACGTCGAGTGCACCGCAGCAAGAGCCGTGCCAGAGGAAGAAAAAGCTTACGCGAGGAGGGCGGTTTGGCCGTTCCCGCGCCGGCTGCCGACCGCAAAACGGGCAGATGCGCGCCAATTATGCATTTGTCGATCGAGCGCGGCGGTGTGTCGTTACCCGGCGCCGAGCAGCCGGACCGCCTCGTCGCGTTCGAACAGATAGAGCAAGTGTGCGCAGCGCCTTGCCGCGCTCGCCGGCAAGCACGGGATCGCGCGAGAGGATCAGGGCGGCGTCGTCGCGCGCGGTGCGCAGGAGCTCTCCGTGCACGGAAAGCTCGGCGATGCGGAAGCCCGGCGTGCCGCTCTGGCGCGTGCCGAGCACGTCGCCGCCGCCGCGCAGGCGCAAATCCTCCTCGGCGATGCGAAAGCCGTCCTCGGTGTCGCGCATGATGGCGAGCCGCGCCTTGGCGGTCTCGCCGAGCGGCGTGCGGTAGAGCAGGAGGCAGGTCGAGCGTCCGCTGCCGCGCCCGATCCGGCCGCGCAGCTGATGGAGCTGCGACAGCCCGAACCGCTCGGCATGCTCGATGATCATGACCGTCGCCTCGGGCACGTCGACGCCGACCTCGATCACCGTGGTGGCGACGAGGATGCGGGTCTCGCCCGCGGCGAAGCGCGCCATCGCGGCGTCCTTGTCGGCGCCCTTCATGCGCCCATGCACGAGATCGACCGCATCGCCCGAAGCTCGCCTCGAGCGCGGCGAAGCGCTCCTGCGCGGCCGCGAGGTCGCTGGTCTCGGATTCCTCGACCAGCGGACAGACCCAATAGACTGCGGCGGCCTTCGGAAAGCGCGCGGCCGACCGCGGCCATCACCTCGTCGAGGCGATCGAGCGGGATGGTGCGGGTGTCGATCGGCAGCCGCCCGGCGGGCTTCTCCTTGAGCTCGGACACGTCCATGTCGCCGAACGCGGTGAGCACCAGCGTGCGCGGGATCGGCGTCGCGGTCATCACCAGCACGTCGACGGCCTCGCCCTTGCGGGCGAGCGCTAGGCGCTGATGGACGCCGAAACGGTGCTGCTCATCGACGATGGCGAGGGCCAGATCGCGAAAGCCGACCTCGTCCTGGAACAGCGCATGGGTGCCGACGAGCAGATCGATCTCGCCGGCGGCGAGCCGGTCGAGGACGCCGGTCCGCTCGCGGCCGCGCTCGCGCCCGGTGAGGATCGCGATGCGCAGGCCGGCGGCTTCGGCGAGCGGGGCGATGGTCTTGTGGTGCTGGCGCGCGAGAATCTCGGTCGGCGCCATCAGCGCCGCCTGGCCTCCGGACTCGATCACCGCGGCGGCGGCGAGCAGCGCAACGACCGTCTTGCCGGAGCCGACGTCGCCTTGGAGGAGGCGCAGCATGCGCTGCGGCGCGCCGAGATCGGCATTGATCTCGGCCAGCGCCTTGACCTGGCTGCCGGTGAGGCGGAACGGCAGGGCGGAGATGATCTTCTCCTGAAGGTCCGCCTTGTGGTGGCGGGCGCGCCCGCCGCGTCGTCCCATCTGGGCGCGCACCAGGGCGAGCGCGAGCTGCCCCGCCAGCATCTCGTCATAGGCGAGCCGCGACCATGCCGGCCCCTCCCAAGTGAGATCGGCGGGTTCGGCCGGGCGATGCAGCGTGCGCAGCGCCTCGGCGAAGCTCGGCCATTTCTCCCGCGCGAGCAGCGTCGGATCGAGCCATTCGGGTAGCGCCGGCACCCGTTCGAGGGCGGCAGCGATGGCACGGCGGAGCGCCTGTGCGGTCAGCCCTTCGGTCAGCGGGTAGACCGGCTGGATCGCGGGCAGGTTCGCGAGCTCCGCTTCCGCCACCACGAAATCCGGATGCACCATCTGCAGCATGCCGTCGTACATCGCCATCGTGCCGGACACGATGCGGCGCTCGCCGACCGGCAGCAGGCGCTCGACGAAATCCTTGCGCGCATTGAAATAGGTGATGATGACGTCGCCGGTGCCGTCGCTCGCATAAATGAGATAGGGCGAGCGCGGGCGGTGCGGCGGCGGTGGGCGATGCCGGTCGACGGTCACCGCGACGGTCACGACGCCGCCGGGCACGACGTCCCGCAGCACCGGCCGCGCCCGCCGGTCGACGGCACCGGTCGGCAGGTGCAGCAGGAGATCGACGACCCGCGGCGTCTCCTCGCGGCCGAGCAGCCGCCGATAGAGCCGCGCGACCTTGTCGCCGATCCCCGGCAGTGCCGTGATCGCGGCGAACAGGGGATCGAGTACACTGGGACGCATTGTTGCAGTCTGTTGCACGACGCGGCGCCGGGCAACGCGCGCGTCCCATCATGTCAAAATGCGAATCGTGCCGACGTTCGCCCCGCTCCCGACCGCTCGTTGTTTGTGGGCCGGTTCCGGTCTGCACAAGGAATGTCCAAATAGGATAAATAAGCGTCAGATCAATAGATTTTCCCGTTATTTGCGCGTCGTAATATTACCGATGTGATCGGTTTGCAACAGACTTGTGCGGTGCGGTCGTGTACAAATTTATGTAACAAAACTTCTCGCATAACTGGGGGCTCACTTTGAAAAGATTGCTTCTTGCAGGCGCCGCGCTCGGCGTCCTCGCCGCGCCCGCGATGGCGGCCGACATGGCGGTGAAAGCGCCGGCCCCATACCCGTATCTGTGGAACGGCTTCTACGCCGGTCTCAACGCCGGCTACGCCGACGAGCAGAGCACCTTCACGACGGCGGCGACCTACACGCCCGACACCGCCCTCGGGGTCGCCGAGCCGGCGTGTCGGAAGGTCTTGCGACGCTGTCGAGCGGTCGGATCGTCACCAGCAACGGCATGGGCTTCATTGGCGGCGGTCAGGTTGGCTACAATGTTCAACTGGGCAAGCTGTGGGTTGTCGGCCTCGAAGCCGACATCCAGGGCAAGACTGGAACGAGCAGCGGCTCGGTCGCGGCCGGCCAGGCGGTGGCCGGCACTGCCGTCACCTCGGTCCAGACGGTCAGCGCCAAGACGGACTGGCTCGGCACGGTGCGCGGGCGCTTCGGCATCCTCTTGACCCCGACTTGGCTCGTGTACTTCACCGGCGGTCTCGCCTATGGCGACAACAGTGCCAACAGCACGCTCGCCCAGAGCGGGGGCGGATTTTGTCGGCACCGGCGCAGGAAGCCTCTCGACCACCCGCATCGGCGGCACGTTCGGCGCCGGTCTCGAATGGATGTTCGCGCGGAATTGGAGCGCCAAGGCCGAGTACCTCTTCTACGATCTCGGCACCACCAACTTCACCTTCGCGGCGAGCTCGGGCGCCTTTCTGACCCCGGTGTACCAGACCGTCACCAATTCCGTGCACTTCGAGGGCAACATCGCCCGCGTCGGCATCAACTATCACTTCTGAGCGCGCGCCGGTTCGCCGGCGTCTCGACGCTTGCGGTCTCGACGAAGGCCCCGAACAGCAAACCGCTTTCGGGGCCTTTTCACGTGTTCGGTCGGGCGCATTCTGTGCGGGGATGAATGTGGCCGGCGTACAACAGACTTGGGCAGCGCGCTCATGTATAAATTGAGCAATTAAATTCGCTACGAGCGGTGGGGGCTCACGTTGAAAAGGATTCTTCTTGTCAGCGCTCGGCGCTGCTCGGCGTGCTCGGCGCACCCGCGATGGCGGCCGATCTCTACGTCAAGGCGCCGCCGGCGCATGCTCCGTCTTACTGGACCGGTTTCTACGCCGGTGTAAACGCCGGCTATGCCGACGAGCAAAGCACCTTCACCACCGCTGCGAACGGAACGCCCGACACGGTGCTCGGCGTGCCCGCCCGGCGTGTCGCAAGGTCTCGCGACGCTGTCGAGCGGACGGATCACCACCAACAACGGCATGGGTTTCATCGGTGGTGGCCAGATCGGCTACAATCTGCAGCTCAGCCCGCTTTGGGTGGTGGGCCTCGAAGCCGACATACAGGGTAAGACCGGATCGAGCGACGGCTCGATCGCGGCCGGCCAAATCATCACGTTGGTATCCCCGTTCCGATCACATCGATCCAGACGGTCAGTGTCTCGACGGACTGGCTCGGCACCGTGCGCGGTCGCTTCGGCCTGCTGTTGACGCCCGCATGGTACGTCTACTTCACCGGCGGTCTCGCCTATGGCGGCAGCAGCGCCTCCACCACGCTGTTCCAGTCCGGCACCAATGGTTTCGTCGGCACGGGAGGCGGCAACATCTCGACGACGCGGATCGGCGGCACGTTCGGCGCCGGGCTCGAATGGATGTTCGCGCGAAATTGGAGCGCCAAGGCCGAGTACCTCTTCTACGATCTCGGCACCGCGAACTTCTCCTATGGGGCGACGTCCGGCTTTTTCGCCGTCCCGGGGTTGCCGTACCAGACCGTCACCAATTCCGTGCACTTCGAGGGCAACATCGCCCGCGCCGGCATCAACTATCACTTCTGAGCGCGCGCCGGTTCGCCGGCGTTCCGACGCTTGCGGTCTCGACACTTGCGGTCTCGACAAAGGCCCCGAACAGCAAACCGCTTTCGGGGCCTTTGCGCGTCGTCCATCCGGCGCCGGCCTAGTTATATGCGGCGGTAGTGCGTGCGGCCTGGCCCTCCGTCTTCTCAAGCCATTGTGATTGCCGCCGCTAGCCCCGCGACCACGGGTAGCGTGGATTCCCGCGACGATCGGCTATGATCGATGCGGTTGTTCCTGCGGTGATCGACGAGGCTCGCGATGGATCATGCCCTGCCCGATACCACCCGGCGCGATTTCCTCTATATCGCGACCGCCGGCTTTGCCGGGGTAGGGGCTGCGGCCGCGCTGATACCGTTCGTCGCCCAGATAAATCCGGATGCCTCGACCATCGCCTCGGGCGGACCGGTCGATTTCGACGTGAGCAAGCTCGCGCCGGGCCAGCAGGCGATGATCTTCTGGCGCGCCCGGCCGATCTTCATCGTCAACCGGCCGCAATCCGCACTCGCGACGCTCACCGATCCAAAGCTCCTCGCGCAGCTCGCCGACCCGAGCTCGGAGGACCGCCAGCAGCCGCCTTATGCGGTCAATCCCTATCGCTCGATCAAGCCGGGATTCGCGGTTCTCGTCGGCATCTGCACCCATCTCGGCTGCATTCCGAAATTCTTCCCCGACCCGAGCCCGAACGACCCGGCGGCGAACTGGCTCGGCGGCTATTTCTGTCCGTGCCACGGCTCGAAATACGATCTCGCTGGCCGCGTCTTCAAAAGCGTGCCCGCGCCCTACAACCTGCCGGTCCCGCCCTACCGCTTCGTCGATGACAAGACTCTGCGTGTCGGCGAGAACCCGCCCGGCGTGAACTGGGATTTCGGCGAGATCCTGCAGATTTGAGCCTGGCGCATCGAGCGAAGTCGCGACGGCTCGAGCTTCAGCAGATATGAAAATCGCGCCATAATGTTGCGCGGGCGCCACGCCAAGACAATTTGCGGTTGTCCCTCTCGACTCCCGCCTATCGGCCGCTAGGGTAGCGCCGTCAGTGGATCTCCCGCGGGAGATGCTGTCTGGGGGGACTATGCAATGACTTCGGGGTTGACTGCGAGACGCGTTGTTCTCTCGCTGTGCTCGTTTTTCGTCGCCGCCGGCGCCGCGGGTCTTGGCCCGGCGAGCGCCCAATACGCGCCACCACCGCCGCCGGTCCTTGTTGTCGCGCCTCCTTCCTGGAACGGCGGCTATGTCGGACTAAACGCCGGCCTGGCAGGAGCCTCCGATGCGATCGCCTCGACAGGGACGGGTTTCATCTCCGTTTCGGGCAGCGGCACGATGGCGTCATTCGGAGGCACCGGAGGCCTGCTCGCCGGCTACAATTGGCAGGTCGGGGGCTTGGTGTACGGCATCGAAGGGGACGTGAGCTATTTCGGCGTCCACGGCACCCAGGACATGACCGCCACCGATTTTACGTTCGTCACTGAGCACGACAGTTTCCAGACGTCGTGGCTGGCCACCCTGCGCGGGCGCTTCGGTTACACATTTGGCAATTCGCTGTTCTATTTCACGGCCGGTGGCGCGCTCGGAGACCACAAATACAATGGGGTGATCCAGACTTTCGGGATCGCCAATCCGTCCGGCAGTGTGATCAAAGGCGGGTGGACGGTCGGGTTGGGCTACGAGTGGATGTTTGCGCCGAACTGGACCACAAAGGTCGAGTATCTCGTCGCCGGTCTCGGCACCGAGACGTTCAGCGGAAATCAGGTCTCGGTGAACGCACGTCTGATCGAGGACACGGTCCGGCTCGGCGTGAACTACAAATTCGGCTGGTAGCATCCTCGCGCGTGTGCGGACGCGGTCGGCGCGTGTTCGCATTTCTCCGATTCCGCGCGACGCTCATCGCGGCTACAATCCCTCCATAACCAAGGGAGGACCAATCATGACCGCGTGGCGTGCAAGTGCAATCGGTGCGGCATTGATCGTGACGGCGCTTCCGGCGATGGCACAGGGGATTCCCGGCGTGCTCGCGCCCGGAGCGACGCCGGAGCTGGTGCAGGAAGGCTTCAAGTTCACCGAAGGGCCGCTCGCCGCTGACGGCGGGCTCTATTTCTCCGACATTCCGGACAACAAGACCTACTTCCTCGATCCGGGCGGCAAGATCGGGCCGGTGCGTGAGAACACCAACGGCGCGAACGGAATCGCGGTCAGCAAGGACGGCGAGCTTTTGTTCGCGGAAGGCGTGGGCAAGCGCATTTCCAAGCGCAACAAGGATGGCAGCGTGACGACGCTGACCGAAGGCCCGGCAGGCAAGCCGCTGCTCTCGCCGAACGACCTCATTGTCGATGCCAAGGGCGGCATCTACTTCACCGATCCCGGCCCGCGGCCGGTGGTGCCGGGACGCCCGACCTATGTCTATTACCTGCCGTCCGGCGCGAAGGAGCCGGTGCTGGTCGACAGCGAGGTGCCGCGGCCCAATGGGCTGACGCTCACCAACGACGGCAAGACCCTGATCGTCGACGACACCATCGGCCCGACGGTGTTCGCCTATGATGTGCAGCCCGATGGCAGCGTGAAGAACAAGCGCGCCTTCGCCCAACTGCGCGACATTCCCGACGGCAAGGAAAGCGGCGCCGACGGGCTCGCGATCGACCGCAACGACCGCGTCTACATCACGACCGTCGCCGGCGTGCAGGTGTTCGACGCCAAGGGCAAGTATCTCGGCACCATCAAGGCCGGGCCGGCAGGGCGCCAACGTCGCCTTCGGCGGACCGGGCAAGAACACGCTCTACATCACCGCGCGCGAAGGCCTCTACAAGGTCAACACGCTCGCCCAGGGACCCGACCGCCCCGGCAAGTGATCGGCGATTAGCGCGATCGCAAGCTCGTTTTCCTCCCCGCGATCGGCGTCGCGGGGAGGAATATATTTTTGGCGACATCATTGCGTTGTATCGGTATCCGGTGCCCCTCGATGGCTGGGTTGGGGTTGCGATCCCTCCGCTCTAGCGGGAGCGCGTAGAACATCAGGCGTTTCGGCCACTCAACGCGGCCGCGAAATTGGGAACCAGGGTGGAACCATGCGCCGCCTTGGCGGTTTGTCCTGTTTAGGTCAAATGGGCCAAGCATTTCGCCTGAATCGCTCCCAGCAAAGTGCACCTCCCGAGGGTTAATTTTCCGTGGTAACCAAAGCGCGCACGAAGCCAGCCGATTTGCCCGGCATCAGCAAATCGGCGACCGGCATTCGCGGCCTCGACGAGGTGACGCAAGGAGGCCTCCCACAGGGCCGGCCGACGTTGCTGTGCGGCTCTGCTGGCTGCGGCAAGACCCTGTTCGGCATGACCTTCCTTTACAACGGCGCGGTCGAACACAACGAGCCCGGCGTGTTCCTCGCGTTCGAAGAGCGGCCCGAAGACCTCATCAAGAATGTCGGTTCGCTCAACTACGACATCGAGAAGCTGATCGCCGAGAAGAAGCTCGCGATCGACCATGTCGAGATCGAGCGCACCAAGATCGCCGAGTTCGGGCGAATACGATCTCGAAGGTCTTTTCATCCGCCTCGGGTTTGCCATCGACTCGATCGGCGCCAAGCGGGTCGTCGTGGACACCATCGAGACGCTGTTCGCCGGTCTGGATGACGAGCAACTGCTTCGTTCCGAATTGCGACGGCTTTTCGAGTGGCTCAAGGCCAAGGACGTCACCGCAATCATCACCGCCGAGCGCGGCGAAGGCACGCTGACACGTTACGGCCTCGAGGAATACGTCGCCGACTGCGTGATCCTTCTCGACAACCGGATCCACGATCAGCTTTCGACGCGCCGTCTGCGCATCGTCAAATATCGCGGCTCGGCCCACGGCACCAACGAATACCCGTTCATCGTCGACGAGCAGGGCATCACCGTGATGCCGATTACGTCGAGTGGGCTCGCCCATGAGGCGTCGACCGAGCGGATGCCGAGCGGCATCGCCGATCTCGACCAGATGTTGGAGGGCAAGGGCTACTACAAAGGTTCCAGCGTCCTGGTGTCCGGCATGGCCGGGAGCGGCAAATCGACGGTGGCTACGCATTTTGCCAATGCAATCTGCGCGTCCGGTCATCGTTGCATCTATTTCGCGATGGAAGAATCGCCGCATCAGATCGTTCGCAACATGCGTTCGGTCGGAATCGATCTGCAAAAATGGGTCGACAGGAAGCTGCTGCGGTTCAGCGCGCGGCGGCCGAGCCTGTTCGGTCTCGAAACCCATCTCGCGACCATGTACCGCGACGTGACCGATTTTGATCCGGCCGCCGTCGTCATCGATCCGATGTCGGCATTGATCAACGCCGGCGCGACCGGCGACGTGCATTCCATGGTGCTTCGTCTGGTCGACTTCCTCAAGGCCCGAGGCATCACGGCATTGTTCACCAATCTCGGCGTCGTTTCGGGCGAGAACGCTACGACCGAAATTGAGATCTCCTCGCTGATGGACACCTGGCTGTTGCTCTACAACCGCGAGAGCAACGGCGAGCACAATCGGCAGCTCTACCTGCTGAAGTCGCGCGGTATGGCGCATTCCAACCAGGTCCGCGAGTTCATCATGTCCTCCGAGGGCATCAAGCTGCGCACGCCTTATGTCGGGCCGGAGGGGGTGTTGACCGGTTCGTCGCGGCTCGCCCAGGAGGCCAAGGACAAGGCCGCAGCCCTCGTTCGCCAACAGGAGATGGAACGCCGTGGCCGCGAATTGGAGCGCAGGCGGCGTGAGATCGCGGCGCAGATCGAGATCCTGCAGGCCCAGCTGGCCAGCGAAGAGGCGGAGGCTACTCTTCTCAGGCGGCGAGGGAGTCGCACGTGAGGATCAATTGGCGACCGACCAGGTCGTCATGGGAGTGAGTCGACAGACAACAGCAAGTCGGCGCATGCCGATGCCGAAGCCGGCCAATAAGACCCAAGACGCGATTGGACGGCAAATGACCGAACACGATGGGTACAATCTTCGGCTCTATGTGGCGGGCCAGACACCGAAATCGATCGCGGCCATCTCCAATCTGAAGAAGATCTGCGAGCAGCATCTGCCCGGCCGCTATGAAATCGAAATTATCGATCTGATGAAGGATCCGGCGCTCGCAGTGCGGCATCAGATCGTCGCCATTCCGACCCTGATCCGCCAGTTGCCGGAGCCTCTCAAACGCATCATCGGCGATCTGTCCAATGTCGAAAAGGTGCTTGTCGGCCTCGACATTCGGCCGACCTGAGCAGGCGTCCCAAACCCGAGATGACAATGCCCGAGTCGACCGCGATCCGAAGCTGCCCTTGTTCGACGATGCCGACGAGACCGTTCGGGCCATCCATCAGGGCAACGTCGACGCCATCGTGGTGATGCGGAGCCTGGAAGGTCCGCAAGTCATTCTGCTGCAGGGCGCCGAGGAGCCCTATCGCGTCCTGGTCGAGCGCATGAGCGATGGCGCGCTGACCGCCGGTCCGGACGGCATCATCCTCTATGTCAACGACCGGCTCTGCGAACTGACCGGCTACTCCGTCCTCGAGTCTTGTCGGCCGCGACCTCGCTTCACTGTTCGAGGGCGAGCCGCCGAAGCTTGTTCCCGAGGTGACGGTGGAGGCGAGCCTGTTGCGCAACGGCGATGACGCCCTGCCGGTCGCCGTCTGGTCGCGACCGATCTCGATCGGTGATACGACGGCGACGCTGGTCCGGTTGACCGATCTTTCGATCCATCGCCGCGCCGAACAGCTCGCCGCCGCAGAGCGCTTCGCGCGCTCCGTTCTCGAACAGGCGACCGAGGCCGTCGTCGTGCTGTCCCCGGACGGCCGTATCACGCTTGCAAGCTGGCGGGCCGAGCAGCTCGCCGACGCGGCCGCCGGTCGGCTGCACCTTTTCGGAGGCGTTCCCGCTCGAAGCGGAGAGCACCGAAGAGGCCGGAACACTGGCGCGCTTTTCCAGCGAAAGCCTCGACGCCATGCTGGCGACAAGACCGTTCCACGGCGTCGAAGTGAAACTGCGCGGCGAACGCAAGCGCCAAATCCGCCTTCCTGCTCAGCGTCGGGCCGCTGCGTCGACGACAACAAGGTCAATGTCGGCTCGATCGTGACGCTGACCGACATGACCGAGCGCAAGCGCGTCGAAGAGCAACAGACGATGATGGTCGCCGAGCTCAATCACCGCGTGAAGAACATCCTTGCGATCGTCCAGTCGGTCGCGGCGCAGACCGTGCGCTCATCGACCTCGCTCGAAGATTTCGCCGACGCATTCACCGGCCGCCTGAAGGCGCTGGCGATCGCGCACGACATCCTGACGCAAACGCGCTGGATCGGGGTCGAGCTGAGCGAGCTTTTGATCGCAGTGCTGACGCCTTATCGATCGCCCGAGGAGATCCGCGTCAACATCCTGGGCCGCCGATCCTGCTGCCGGCCAGCGCCGTGGTGCCGCTGTCGATGGTGATGCACGAGCTGACCACTAATGCCGCCAAATACGGCGCGTTGTCGACGCGGCGCGGCAGTATCGACGTCACTTGGCAGGTGAGTCGGCGGCACCGACAAATCGGTCGAATTGGTCTGGCAGGAGCGCGGCGGACCGAAGGTCAAGGCTCGGCGCGGTCGACGGGCTTCGGCACGAGATTGATCGATCACGTCATCAGCCACGATCTCGACGGCAAGACCGAAGCCGATTTCGATCCCGCAGGCGTGCGCTGGACGATCACGTTTCTGGTGAACGGCCTGCGTCGAGGGGCAGGGGCCGATGTTCGGGCTCTTCTATTGCTTAGTTGGACTTAGCGAACACCTTTTCGCAAATGCGCCGCAGGTCTTGCTCGGCGAACGGCTTGGCGATACGCGGCATCGCACGGAATGCCGCGGGAAAGAGCGTCACGTCGTCGTAACCCGACGTGATAATAAGCCGCAATCCGAGCTTTTGCAGTCTCGGCAGGATATCGAAAATCTGCCGACCGCGCAGGTTGACGTCGAGCAGCGCACCGTCAAGGTTTTCCCGATGAGCGTCCTCGAGAACCTCGTCGACGCTCGACAACGGGCCGACTACGACGCACCCGAAATCCTCCAGGACGTCTTTCATTTCGAGGGCGATGAGCGCTTCGTCCTCGGCGAGAAGGATTCGTTTGCCGGCCAGCGATTTTTTCGAACTCAAGTGCACGTGCCCGTCCCTGGGAAGGCTATTCGTCAGCATGCCCTAGAGCCCTCCATCACAGAACGCCGGATCGCGAACCCACACACCGGACGTTCCTCGCAAACACACTGGTTTCGGCCCGGTCGACAACACACGCGTCTCCGGCGCGATTCGCTAACCAGCACAATCGGCTGTGAGCCAAAAGGTTCCGGCTATCCTTACTCCTTTGCGGCGGCTCCGTAGGCAGGCACAAAATGCCGCATCGTCAAAACACCGGCCTCGATAAGCTGCGTCGCGTACCCGACAGACGCGAAACGGCGTACGTCCTGGTCGGCAAATGCGCTATCGCGAGTTGGTTACCATTCAACCGGCAGCCCTGAAGAGATCTGTCCGACTGTGCAAATGATCAGTATTGTCTGGCGGCCGGTTGCAATTGTTTGAAGTCGCCTCTCTGCCCGGAGATTCACATGCGCGAGCCCTGGACTGCCGCCGTAACGCTTCTCGCTCTGCTGGTCTATTTCCTGATCATCGGCATGGTCGCGAGCGCGCGGGCGAAGTACGGCGTCAAGGCGCCGGCGGTGACCGGCAACGAGCATTTCGAGCGCGCCTATCGGGTGCAGATGAACACGCTCGAGCAGATGGCGCTGTTCCTGCCGGCGCTGTGGCTCTACGCCCTCTATGTCTCCGATATCGGCGCCGCGATCGGCGGATTGATCTGGATCGTCGGCCGCCTCGTCTATGCGCGCGCCTACGTCAGTGACCCCGCGACCCGCGGGCCGGGCGCCATCCTCACCCTCGTCGCCAGCGTCGGCCTTTGGCTCGGCGCCGGCTATGGCGTGGTGAAAGCGCTGATCTGAGGCGCTGCATCTTACGGTTTGGGTAGCGCGTCGACGGCGCCCTCAGGGCGCGCTCGCCGCCTGGTCGATGGCCGCGATCTTCCATTCGCCGGCCGGGGTGCGGGCGTAGCAGAGGTGATCGGTCTCGAGCGGGCGCACGGCCGCAACCGGGACCCAGCCGGTGCGGCCCGACGGCAGCAGCACCTCGAAATGGGTCGGCGGCGGCGGCGGAGCGCCTTCCTTCTCCGGCGGATAGAAGCCGATCAGCGGCAGCGCGATGGTCCCGACCTTGCCGACCGGCGTGCCGGTGTCGCCGGGCGCCTTGGCGACCGCCGTGTCGGCGAGGGTGAAATACCATTCGACCGGTTCGTTGATGGCGTCGATCTTGCGGCGGGCCTGATCGAACGCCTTGTCGTCGGCGACCTCGGCGGCGACCGGGCCGCACACGAGATTGCCGGCGTCGTTCGCGATGTAGAAGCTCGTGTCCTCGGCGAAGCCGGAGAGCACCTCCCAGTAGGGACCGTTGTCGACCCCGCCGTCGACGTCCTGGCCGAGCGCGCGGAACCCGAACGCCACCTTGAAATTGTGGATGGCGTCGCGGCCGAGATCGAGCTCGTCGGCCGGCTGGTCGCTCACCGTCCACAGGAAGGTCGGCGCGACCAGCGCGGTGAGCGCCGCGAGGTCCTTGCGTTTGACCGCATCGACGAACGCCGCATGCATCTTGTCGAAGGCGGCGTCGGGCTTATACGGCTTCTCGAGGGTGACCTTGACCTCGGGATAGGCGACCTTCTTGATCTCGGCGCTGCCGGGCGCTGCCGGGATGAGGGCCGCCGCGGCGAGAAGACCGCCGAGGAGGATGCGCGTCGTCACGTTCATGGGGAACCTCGTCAGCCTCTTCAACCGTGAATCGCCATCATAATCGTGCTTTGTGGGCGAAGCGAGACGGCTCCTTTCCCTGCAGGAGGGGCGGAGTTGAAACGCAGATACGCGGGATTCGTTCGCTGCTGGCATGGCGATTGCTTCGTGTGCCGACTGTTTCCTGTAACGTTCGCGTCGTCGCTAGGTTTCCGGTCCGCAGGGAGGATCCGTAATGTCCACTGTCGCCGTGGCACCGCCGGCTGCAAGCACCGGTCGCCTCTCGATGTTCAAGTCGTTGTTCATGCAGGTGCTGATCGGGCTCCTGCTCGGCATCCTGTTCGGCGTCTTGACCCCCGCCTTCGCCGTCGAGCTCAAGGTTCTCAGCGACGCCTTTCTCAAACTCATCTCGATGATCGTGGCTCCGATCGTGTTCTGCGTCGTCGTGCACGGCATCGCCGGCGCCGGAGACCTCAAGAAGGTCGGGCGGGTGGGCGTCAAGGCGCTGGTCTATTTCGAGGTGATGACGACGGTCGCGCTCATCCTCGGCATCGTGCTCGCCTTCGTCGTCGGGCCGGGCCATGGCATGAACATCGATACCTCGACCCTCGATGCCAGTGCACTCAACACCTATGCGGACAACGCCCACAAGCTCAAGGGCGGCGGGGTGTCGAGCTTCCTCCTCAACATCATCCCGACCACCTCGTTCGACGCGCTGGCGCGCAACGACGTGCTGCAGGTGCTGTTCTTCGCGATCCTGTTCGGCGTCTCGCTGGCGCTCGTCGGCGGCGAGAAGGGCGCGATGGTGACCGAGATCATCGAAGCGGTCTCCACCGTGCTGTTCAAGGCGATGGGCCTGATCGTCCGCGTCGCCCCGCTCGGCGTGCTCGGCGCAGTCGCCTACACGGTCGGCCGCTACGGCGTCGGATCGCTCAAGCAACTCGTCTCTCTCGTCGCGCTGTTCTATGTCGCGATCGCGATCTTCGTCGCTCGTGGTGCTCGGCGGCGTGATGCGGCTCGCCGGGCTCAACATCCTCAAGTTCCTGAATTACCTGCGCGAGGAGCTCACCATCGTGCTCGGCACCGCGAGCTCCGACGCGGTGCTGCCGCAGATCATGAAGAAGCTCGAGCGCATGGGGGTGAAGAAGTCGGTGGTCGGGCTCGTGGTGCCGACCGGATATTCCTTCAACCTCGACGCCTTCTCGGTCTACCTCACGCTCGCCGTGGTGTTCATCGCGCAGGCGACCAACACGCCGCTTTCGCTCGGCGACCTGCTGCTGGTGCTCGGTGTCTCGCTGGTCACCTCGAAGGGGGCCCACGGCGTTCCCGGCTCGGCCATCGTCATCCTTGCGGCAACCCTCAACGCAGTCCCGGCGATTCCCGCGATCGGCCTCGTGCTCGTGCTCTCGGTCGACTGGTTCATCGGCATGGCGCGAGCGGTCGGCAACCTGATCGGGAACTGCGTCGCGACCGTCGTCATCGCCGCCTGGGAGGGCGATCTCGACCGCGCCACCGCCGTTCGCGTCCTCGACGGCCAGGAGGAGGTCGACGTCACCGCGGGCTGACGCGGCGCCCGGGTGGCGCCCTAGAGATTCACGCATTGCCGTGCGGCTGGGATTACCTCTCCCCGCGTGCGGGGAGCGGGAGCAGGGCGCTCGTGGCGCGGGAGGCCATTTGGCCGCGTGACACCCCACAATAGCGATTGAACCGGCCGGGGCGGCGCACTAGTTTGCAGCCGCTGCGCGGGCGGTGCAGTCCCCAGGGGAGAGGCTTCACGTGGAAATCGTCATCGGATTGGTCATCTACGCCATCATCTGGGCCGTGGTCATCAAAGGCTCTGAATTCATGAACAAGAACGTCCAGTAATCCGGCGTTAGCCGCTGCGCCGCTGGTCGCCGGTCTCCGCGCCGGCGTGCCAATGACAGGCGCGAGGTCGGACGCGGGAATGGCGGAACGCCGTCCCGTTTGGCGCCGGATGCCGGCCCCCGCGGCATCAGGCGATCCGCTCGAAGAACATCTCCCGATGCTGCATGACGCCGCGCCACGGCCGCGGCGGCGGCATCAGCACCAGACGGTCGCCCTCGAAGCGCACGCGGCGGACTTGGTCGCCTCCGAGCCGGCTGCGGTCGGCGGCGGCATCGACCCGGGTAACGAGCGTGGTGCCGTCGAAGGTGTAATTGCCGCAATAGGAGCTGTATTCGCGATCGTCTTCGCCGTCGGGTAGCTGCGGCCGCGCATCGCACAGCACCGCGACCATCCGGCCGTCGGCGGAAAACACCACCACCCCCATCGGAACCGGCCCGTAAGGGGGATGCATGGGCTCGCCGGCATCGTCGTGGGCGCGGGTCATCGCCAGCCGCCAAGTCCCAACAATGACTCCCTACAATGCTGCAGCCAATGCTGCGGGCAATTTTCCCTTCATTTGCCCCGGCGTCGACGCCGCTGGCGCCGTCCTTGTCGTTCAGGATTTCGCTCAAAGGTTGCGGTCCTATTCCACCTTGAGGCCGAGGCGGCGGATCAGCGGGCCCCATTTGGCCGACTCCCGGGCGATGTCGGCGGCATAGCCTTCCGGCGTCGAGGTCAGGGGATCGCCGCCCTGGGCCGCGATCCGATTTGCCATCTCCGGCGATGCGGTGATCGCCTGCAATTCCCTGTTGAGGCGCGCGACGATCGCCGGCGGCGTGCCGGCGGGCGCCAGGAGGCCGTAGCGCACCGCCGCCTCGAAGCCGGGCAGGCCGGATTCGCCCGCGGTCGGGACGTTCGGCAGGAGGTTCGAGCGCTCCGCCGCGGCGACGGCGATGGCGCGCAGTTGCCCGGCCTCGATGTTGCCGAGCGCCGGGGCGAGCGTGTTGAAGGCGACGCTGATATGCCCGCCGAGGAGGTCGTTGGTCAGCGGGCCGGTTCCCTTGTAGGTGACGATGGTGACGTCGAGCCCGGTCATGCTGCGGAAGAGCTCGGCGGCGAGATGGTTCTCGGTGCCCGGCGGCGGCGTGCCGGCATCGAGCCGGCCGGTTGTTTTCGCAAGCGCGATCAGCTCGGCGATGGTCTTCGCCGGAAAGGCCGGATTCGACATCACCACGATGGGGGTCGAGGCGATGAGGCCGATCGGCCGGAAATCCCGCGCCACGTCGTAGCCAGGCTCGGCATAGAGGCTGGGGTTGATCGACGTCGTCCCGCTCGTCGCCATCGCCAGCGTGTAGCCGTCGGCCGGCGCCCGCGCAGCGGCCCGCGTGCCGATCACGCCGGCGGCGCCGCCGCGATTCTCGATGATGATCTGCTGGCCGAGCGCGGCCGAAAGCCGTTCGGCGGTGATGCGGCCGATCGCATCGACGCCGCCGCCGGCCGGGAAGGGCACGATCATGGTGATCGGCCGCGTCGGATAGTCCTGCGCCGAGGCGTGGCCGAGGCCGGCAGCCGACATGGCGACGCCGACAACGGCCGCCAGCAAGCTCTGGAATCGTCGATTGCCTTGCATTGCGCCTTCACCCGGCCGGTATCGGCGAAGGCTGAAATGGTGCAGCAACGCCAAGGCTAACGCAACACAGCCGATCCCAACCGAGCCGCACGCAATTCTTCGTAAACCATGCCCAGGGGACCGTGCGCGGGACATCCATCCGACGCAAATTTTCTTTTTTTGGCCGCGATGTTTTTGTTTGCTGCGCGTGAAATCAGGCGAAGCCGCACTCCACGGCGCGCCGGAAACGCTGAGCGACGGAGGGGTGGGGATGCGACGTTTGACGGTGGCAATCGCGGCCGCGGCGCTACTATGCGCCGCGCCTGCCTATGCCCAGATGAGCGGCGGGTTGGGCGGCAGAGGGCCGCAGATGGGGAAGGGCCTGGCCGACGAAAAGAAGGACACGCGGACGCCCGATCAAAAGAAGAAGGAGGAAAGCGCGTACAAGGACGCGGTCGGACGCATCCCGGACCAGAAGTTCGATCCCTGGGGAAAGGTCCGCTAAGCCCATTCTCCGTTAGAGCAGCTTGCGCGTTAGAGCAGCTTGTCGTGGCCGTCCTGCGCAGCGCAGAGGCGCCAAGCTCGGTAGCTTCTAGTCGCGCTTCTGACAGGAGAAAGACGGCGGGGCGACATCGACCCGACGCAGATTTCGTTTTTTGGCCGCGATCTCATCGTTTGCTGCGCTCGGAATCTGGCGATGCGGCACACCGGTGCCGGACCGCCGACCGACGGAGAGGTGGGATGCGACATGTCTTGGTGGCCGCCGCGGCCGCAATACTGGTGTTGGCCGCCGTGCCGGCCTATGCGCAAGGCTACGGCAGCTCATTGAGCCGAAGCCCGCTGAGCAAGGTCCAGCAGGACGAAAAAAAATCAGACGTGAAGACGCCTGAGCAGAAGAAGAAGGATGAAAGCGCCTACAAGGACGCGGTGGGCCGCATCCCGGACGGGAAATTCGACCCCTGGGGCAAGGTGCGCCAGTAGCGCCTGGCGCGAGCGGCCTGGAGCCCTGTTCGATTACTCGAAATTGTCGTGGCCGGGCTTGTCCCGGCCAACCCGATCATAAGGCGCCGTTGCGCCGACATTGTCGGGATCGCCGGGTCGAGCTCGACCGGCGATGACGGCTCATGGCTTCCATCGATGAAGGACGAGGGGCTTATTCCAGCCCGGGCTCTTCGCGGTCGCGGATGTTCGGGGTGAAGCTCTGCCCGGTGTCGGTGAGGGTCAGGGTCTTGAGGTTGCCGCCGTGGGCGCTGTTGTCGCGCAACGGCGCTATCTGCACCTTGACGTGATCGCCGACCTTGACCGAGGCCCGCGTCCAGTTCGACACCCGCACGAGGTTCGAGGGGCTGCTCATCTCCAGGAGCCAATCGGCGTCCGCTTCGCTCGGGCTGGCCTTGCCATGGACCATCAGCGTCACATGGGGATTGGTCCAGCGCACTTCCGTTACCGTGCCGGTCAACGTCACGGTCTTCGTCGCGTCGAACATGGAAGCGGAATGATGGGCGGCGCCGGGGCCGATCGCAGCTGCGATAACGATCATGCCGCCGGCGATGGCCGACCCAAATTTGATCATACCTTTCATTGAGCTCTCCGCATTTCTTCAAGTGAAGTTGAATCATTCTCGGGCCCCGCCGGCAAAAGCCGGGCGCGTTACTTCGGCGCGACCATGTTCCCCCACGGCTGGTGGGGCATGATCTCGAAAACGGCGTTGCCGTCGGCATCGACGGCCTCCTTGAATTGGCCCTGGATGCAGACGCCTTCGACGATCTCGTATTTGCGCGAGCGCTGCCGCGAATAGACCCGTGTGGTCTTCCACGGCTTGGTCAGCACCTTCGGCGCGATGATCTCGAGGTCGTCATGGAGCACGTCGGGCCCGGCGAGATGGATGCGCTCGACGATGTGCATGTCGCCGTTGTTGGGCATGCCGGCGGCTTCGCTGATGGCGATGTAGGCCTGCGGCAGCACGCCGACGGTGTCGACGACGAGCGTGTCGCCCTCCCAATGGCCGATCGAGTGGCCATGGAAGGTCGGATCGGGGTCTTCGGGATGGTCGCGCCCGTCGGTGTAGATGCGGCGCAGCCGGTTGCCGTCGGACTCGCCGAGAATCGTGACCCGTCCCGGCGTGAACAGGAATTCCATCGCGTTGTGGCTGACCAGCATCCACCCCGGCATGGCTTCCGGGAGGCATTCGACGAACAGCGGTGGCGGCCGGCCGGCGCGTTCCTCCGCCATCATGTGCTGGATCTGCGCCGCGGCCTTCGGCGTCCACGGCGGCATGTTGGTCCTGATCTGGGCGTCCTGGTCGGTGATGCGGGGATTCCACACCCCGCTCCAATCCGGCAACTTGGCCAAATCCGCCCACTCCTGGGGCGTCGGCGGCAGGATGAGGTTGCTTTTCGGGGAGGCTTTCGGGGCGTCTTTGGCGGGTTCTTTGGTCGGCTCTTGGGCGGTCGCGGCGGCCGTCCACAATGCGAGCGCTGCAATCAGCGCGGCAGAAATTCCATGTCTCACAGGGCGCGATCTCCTATGGTGCGATGCAACATAGCGTGCAGTGCAACATAGCCGGGCTGGGAAAACATGCAAGCGGACCGGCGGCGGGCCGAATGGGCGACATTCGGGCGCGGGGCTCGATCAGACGGCTTCGTTCAGCCCGTCTTCGCGCCTTGTCAGCCCGACTTCGCTGCCTGCAGGAAACGGGCGAACGCCTTGAGGGTGGCATCGGAGACATGGTGCTCGATGCCTTCAGCATCGGCTTCGGCGGCCTCCGCGGGGACCCCGATCGCGACCAGCACGTCGACGACCACGCGATGGCGGGACCTCACCCGGGCGGCAAGCTCGCGGCCGCTCTCCGTCAGGAACACCCCGCGATAGGGACGGGCGGTGGCGACCCCCTCGCGCTTGAGCCGGGCGATCATCTTGATCGCGGTCGCATGCGAGACACCCAGGCGCCGCGCGATGTCGGTCGGCCGCGCCTCGCCGGTGCCGGCGAGGAGGTCGTCGATCAACTCGACATAGTCTTCGATCAGCGCCGTCGATTGCGCCGAGCGCGTCTTGCCGAACCGGCGCGCCTGGGCGAGCTCGGTCGGGAGATTCGGCGGGTCTGAAGCGGGGCGGGAGGTCTTCTCGGACATGGCCTCTTCCTCGAAAACCGAGGCATTTCGCAAAAGCGGTTGAAGGCCGCCGTGCTGGCGTCGCTGCAGCCGCGACGGTCTAACCGCGTTGCGAACAAATTGCAAATGCTCATTCAAAATGAAGCCTATGCTACAATTTGTAGACACTTGACAAAGGGGCGCGCATCACCCCAAATGTAGCCCAAGCTACATTTTAAGGTCGAAGCTGACGTTACCGATGACCGAATTGATCGGCACCGAGGGCACCCTTGTGCGGCCCAGCCTGACGGAGCGCACCGTCGCCGCCACCCGCGAGGTTCTCGCGGGGCGGCGCGCGGGCCTTGCCGGGTGGCTCGCCTTCGCCGGCCCCGCGGTGATTGCCTCGATCGCCTATATCGACCCCGGCAATTACGCGACCAATATCCAGGCCGGCGCGAAATACGGCTACGAGCTGTCTGTGGGTGGTGCTGGTCGCGAACCTCATCGCGATGCTGTTCCAGGCGCTGTCGGCGAAGCTCGGCATCGTCACCGGCAAGAACCTCGCCGAGCACTGCCGCGAGCTCTTTCCGCGGCCGGTGGTGTGGGCGATGTGGGTGGTGAGCGAGATCGCCGCGATGGCGACCGATCTCGCCGAGTTTCTCGGCGGCGCCATCGGGCTGTCGCTCCTGCTGCACATACCGCTCATCGCCGGCATGGCGGTGACCGCGCTGGTGACGTACGGCATCCTGATGTTCGAACGCTCCGGCTTCCGGCCGGTCGAGCTCATCATCGCGAGCCTGATCGCGGTGATCGGCCTGTGCTACCTCATCGAGCTCTTCATCGCGCCGATCGATTGGGGCACGGCGGCACGCAGCGTGGTGACGCCGCGGATCGCCGACGCCCAGGCGCTGATGCTCGCCGTCGGCATCATCGGCGCGACGGTGATGCCGCACGCGATCTATCTGCATTCCGGGCTCACCCAGGCGCGCATCCCGGTGCACAACGACGAGGAGCGCCGCCGCGTCCTGCGCTTCTCCAACCGCGAGGTCGTCGTCGCGCTCGCGGTCGCCGGCCTCATCAACATGGCGATGGTGCTGATGGCCGCGAGCGCCTTCCATGCCGGGCACAGCGACGTCGCCGAGATCGAGACCGCCTATTACACGCTGACCCCGCTGCTCGGCGGCGCCGCCGCGGGACTGTTCCTGGTCTCGCTCATCGCGTCGGGGATTTCGAGCTCCGCGGTCGGCACCATGGCCGGGCAGATCATCATGCAGGGCTTCGTGCGCTTCCGCATCCCGGTGTGGCTGCGGCGTCTGGTGACCATGTTGCCGGCATTCGTCGTCGTCGGCCTCGGGGCCGACTCCACCCAGGCGCTGGTGGTGAGCCAGGTCGTGCTCAGCATCGCGCTGCCGCTACCGATGATCGCGCTGCGTGATCTTCTGCTCGCGGTCCGACATTATGGGCGTGTTCGCCAACTCGGCACTGACCAATGCGGCGGCGATCGCCGGCGCGGCCATCGTGCTTGTGCTCAACGCGTTCCTCATCGTCCAGACGCTCGGCGTGCCGATCCCCGGCCTCGCGCCCGGCTGAGGCTCCGCAGGGCTTTCGGCCGACGATCGCGCCGGGACGATTCCGCCCGTCGCACCCTCCCGTCGCATCTGCGTCATCAACCTGCTGCATTCACGTCATGCGAGCCCGCCGCCGGGCGCCGCGAAGCGTCCGGATCGACCGCGGGTCGAATCCGCTGGCATCTATCCCGGAGTACCGACGATGACGCCCCAGGAAGCGGCTTTCGACCTTGCGGCCGCGTTCTGCCTGAGCGCGATCATCGGCTTCGAGCGGCAATGGCGCAACCGGCTGGCCGGGCTGCGCACCAACACCCTGGTCGCGCTCGGCGCCGCCAGCTTCGTCGTGTTCGCGCAGCTCTATCCGGAGGAAGCGAGCCCGACCCGCGTCGCCGCGCAGGTGGTATCGGGCATCGGCTTCCTCGGCGCCGGGCTGATCTTTCGCGAAGGCTGCGAGCGTGCGCGGGCTCAACACCGCGGCGACGCTGTGGTGCTCGGCCGCGATCGGCGTTCTCGCCGGTGCCGGCTTTCCACTCTATGCCGCGATCGCCACCGGCTTCGTCGTGTTCGTCAACCTGCTGCTGCGGCCGATCGTGAACTTCATCAATCGGCAGCCGCTGACCGGGACCGAGCTCGAGGTCGGCTATCTCCTGAGTGTGACCTGCCGCAGTCCCGACGAGGCGCATATCCGCGCGCTCCTGCTGCAGGGGCTCGCCGGCGGCGCGCTGGCGCTGCGGCGCCTCGACAGCACCGACCTCGAAGGGGGAGGGCGGGTCGTGGTGACGGCTTACGTCACCGCGGACGCAACGGGTCGATACCGATGTCGAGAAGATCGTCGGCCGGCTCAGCCTCGAGCCGACGGTATCGGCGGCGCGCTGGCAGGCCGATATGCGCATCGAGTCCGACGCCCATGCGGGCGAAGCGCCGCCGCTCGGCGTGCAGCCGCTTGGAGCGCAGCCGGCGACGCCGGCCGAGCATTGACGTGCGCTCGCGCGGGGATCCGCCGAGGCCTCAGAGATAGCGCGCGATCGACTGGAATTCGCGCATCGCAGCGCGTCCGGTCTTGCCCGGCGCCTTGAGCGTGCCCTCGAGGCAACGGGCGATGTGATCGTGAATGAGCGCCTTCTTGGCGCTCTCGATCGCGCTCTCGACTGCTTGGAGCTGCTGCGCCACCTGCGAGCACGGCTTGCCGCTCTCGATCATCTCGATGATCTTCTGCAAGTGCCCGTCGGCACGCTTGAGGCGCTTGACGATCTCGGGATGCTTGTGGTCGTGCATCGTGGTCTCCCATCCTCCCGGGTGGATACCACGTATCCCCGGGGGAGGATACGAAATCCTACTTGACCGATCGCCCGTCGGAGACATATGTGAGCGCCGTGTCGCCGCGGACGATCGTCCTCGCGCGGCACTCAAACTCAAAACTTAGACGTCCAAACCAGGGAACGGTTTTCGACCGTCCAAAAATGGGCAGTAGCTCGTGTGGCGACAGCGATCCGGCGCGTAAGTCCGGAACGGTGACGCTTGATGATGATGAAAATATTCGCGGCGATCACCGCTGCGTGAGGAGCGTCGGCGACAGCTGACCGTTCCCCACCCACCGGCCTGCCGCGATCAGCGGAAAGTGGAGGTGGGTCATGTTCGCAAAACTGACCTCGACAAAACTGGCCTCGATGCGGGCGCTGCGGCACGCGCGCCCCGTGCTGCGCCCGGAGCCGACGCTGTGCGTTGCCCCTGCGCATGCCAATGACAACCATCTCGTGCGGCGGAACTGCGCCGGCGCGCGCGGACGGCCGGCATTGACCTGCCGTTGGGTCGCCACGGCGGCCGGCAGGCTCGAATGCCGCTGGTTTCTCGCCGACAGCGAGGCAGGCGGCCCGAACGAACCCGGCGGCGCGGTGGGACGCATGAAAAGGCCGGTCGCCTTCGGCGGCCGGCGGGTCGCGCTCGTCACCGACTGAGCGCTCCATCTACGCGACCAACCCACTTCACCCGACGATCCAACCATCAGCCAGATGGAGGTGTGCCATGACGGTTTTCGTGGAAAAGTTCGCTCTCGAGGTCGCGACGACGCTCGCGGTCGGCGCGGTGACCGCCTTCCTGTACGGCCTTTCGTCGACGACGAGCGAGGCCGCGGGCCGTGCGCGTCCGGCCTCCGCCTGCCCGAACTGCGGTGGCCCCTCTCGGCGTCGCGCCGGCCTGCGCCATGCCGCGTAGCGTCGTATCCAGCGCCGCCAGCGGTGTGGCCTTGGTGCAGCAGAAGCGACAATATGGTGTCCAGACTAAACTATCAGGTCTAGACTCCATAATGTAGCAGAGGTTACACTCTGCTTGGGTTCTCGAAACGGTCCGCCGGTTCTGGGCGGGTGTTGCAGTAGCGCGATTCCCAATTGTCACGGGGAAATGGTAGTTTCTGTTGGGGGGTTGAATCATGTTCAGCTGTCGCGTCGATCGGCCTGCGAAGGGCCGCGTGGCGGGCTTTTGCCCGCGGCGCGGTGCGTGGGCGACGCGTGGTCCGGCCCTTGGCCCGTCCGCCGCGAGTTTGCGTGCCGGCGTGGCCGCCGCCGCGCTCATCACGGCGAGCGGAGCGGGCGCCGCAGACCGTGCCGCGACCGCTCCGGGGCCTTTCGATACGTCGGGTTTCTATCTCGGCGGCCATATCGGGATGGCCTCGGGAGGCTCCGCCTTCACCGCGACCCAGCCGGGCGGGCGCGCCGGGCCTAACCGGCACCGTCGACATGTTTCGCCCCTTTGATTTCTTCACCGGCGAGGGCAGCAATATCGGCGGCTTCCAGTTCGGCTACAACGCGATCTACCGTTCGGGCCTGATGCTCGGCTTCGAGGCGGACATCACGTTTCCAGGCAACATGCACGGCCTCGGCACCTTCGCGACGCCGGCGATCGGCACGGCGACCTACGACGACCGGCTGTTGATGTCGGGATCGGTGCGCGGCCGCATCGGCTATGCCGCCAACCACTGGCTCTATTACGCGACGGCCGGCTTCGCCTGGGCCCAG
This sequence comes from uncultured Alphaproteobacteria bacterium, assembly GCA_963793985.1. Taxonomy (GTDB): domain Bacteria; phylum Pseudomonadota; class Alphaproteobacteria; order Rhizobiales; family Xanthobacteraceae; genus JAJPKK01. The sequence continues at coordinate 77,264 of CAWCCG010000002.1, forward strand.
GATGAGCTCACCCGCACGCAGCTCAACGACAGCCCGTTCGGGACAGCGGGCGGCACGATCGAGAGCAAGTTTCCGGTGCGGCTCGGCTGGACCGCCGGTGCCGGTGTCGAGATGCCGCTGGTGCCGCATTGGACGGCGCGGGTCGAATATCTCTATTCCGCCTACGACGCCTCGACCGTCGTCTTCCCGCTCGCCGGCCAGCGCTTCGACTCGAACCTGGCGACGCAGCAGGTGCGCCTCGGGCTCAACTATCAGCTGGGTGAGCCTGCGCCGAAGGCAGGCGGCATCGCGCCGCTCGAAGGCGACAACTGGGCGGTCCACGGCCAGACGACTTTGGTGAGTCAGTTCGCGCCATCGTTCCATGCGCCGTATCACGGCCAGAACAGCCTCAACTCCAATGCCGGCCGCCAGACCTGGGATGCGACGCTCTATGTCGGGGTGTCGCCGTGGCAGGGCGCGGAGATCTGGGTCAATCCGGAAATCGACCAGGGCTTCGGCCTGAGCAACACGCTCGGTCTTGCGGGCTTTCCGAGCGCCGAAGCCTACAAGCTCGGCGCCAACGATCCCTATCTGCGGGTGCCCCGCTACTTCTTCCGCCAGACCATCGACTTCGGTCCGGCGACCGAGAAGGTCGACGCCGACATCAACCAGTTCGCCGGAAAGCAGTCGGCCGACCGCCTGGTCCTCACGGTGGGCAAATTCAGCGTGTCCGACATCTTCGACACCGTGAAATACGCCCACGACCCGCGCGCCGATTTCCTCAACTGGACGCTGGTCGATGCCGGCACCTTCGACTACGCAGCCGACGCTTGGGGCTATACCTACGGCGCCACCGCCGAGCTGTACCACGGCCCGTGGGCGCTGCGCGGCGGCCTGTTCGATCTCTCGATCGTGCCGAACAGCATCGAGCTCGATCGCTTCCACGAATTCCAGATCGTCTACGAGGTGGAGCATCGCCACGAGATCGCCGGCCAGCCCGGCAGCATCATGTTCGACGGCTTCGTCACCCGCGGCCGGATGGGAAGCTTCACCGACGCCATCGTGTTTGGGCAGCATGACCGGCGGCACGCCGGACATGGCTGCGGTGCGCCGCTACCAAAGCCGCATCGGCTTCAACCTCAATTTCGAGCAGCAGATCGTGCCGAATGTCGGCGCGTTCGGCCGCTTCGGCTGGGCTGACGGCAATCTCGAGCCTTACGAATTCACCGACGTCGACCGCACCGCCTCGGCCGGCGTGCAGCTTGCCGGCAAGCTGTGGGGCCGGAACGACGACACGCTTCGGCTTCGCCGGCATCGTCAACATGATCTCCGGCCCGCACATCGCCTTTCTCAATGCCGGCGGCCTCGGCATCCTGGTCGGCGACGGCCAGCTCCCGCATCCGGGGCCGGAGCAGGTTCTCGAGACCTATTATTCGTTTCCGCTCGGCCCGCTGCGCGCGACCGTCGACTATCAGTTCTTCGTCAACCCCGCCTACAACCGCGACCGCGGCCCGGTCTCGGTCCTGGGGACGCGGCTGCACGCGCAGTTCTGAGCATTTGTCGCAGTCACGTCCGCGGTGGTGGTGCTGCGCGTTCGCAACGTCGCGGCTCGAAATGAAAAGGCCCCGGCGTAGCGCCGGGGCCTCGATCTTGAAAAACCGGTGCGCGATGCGCGCGGTTCACCAGATGTCCGACATGAAGCGGTAGTTCAGGCCGGCCTTGAACTGGTTGATGTGGTTGTTGTCCTGGATGCCGGCCTGGAAGCCACGCGCCGAGCCAGCGTGCCGTTGATGGCGACGTTCTTGGTGCCGAAGTCCATGTAGTCGTATTCCACCTTCGCGGACCAGTTCTGGTAGAACGCCCACTCGAGGCCGGTGCCGACCGTCCAGCCGGTCCGGGTGTCGCTGCCGGTGCCGCCGAACAGCGGAATGCCGACGATCGCCCAGTTGTCGGTGTAGTTCACGTTTTCCCAGGCGACGCCGGCCTTGCCGTAGAGCAGCCAGTTGTTGTGGGCGATGCCGAGCGTGCTGACCGTGGTCGCCACCCACTTGGTGTCTGGTGGTGATGCAGCGGGTGAAGGCGGGATCGCGGCGCCGGGGATCGGGCTCGTAAAGGTCGTGGTGTTGGTGTTGTTCAGGCCGCCCCAGGTGATGTCGCCTTCCCAGCCGACGACCAGCTTGCCGAACTGATAGCGCGAGCCGCCCTCGATGCCGCCGATGAAGCCGCTGGGGTTGTTGGTCTGAATGACGGGAACGCCGAGCAGCGTGCCCCAATGATACCGAGACCCGGGTCCGAAATATCGTTGGTGCCCCAGGCGCCGCCGATGACGCCGCCGATATACGTGCCACTCCAGTCGTAAAGGGCGACGGGAGCAACCGCCTTGAGCGGCATGTCCGCGGCGAAGGCCGAACCGGCCATCACCGCAAGAGCCACGCCTGCCAGAAATTGACGCTGCATCAAACAACCTCCTGTTTGGGGGACTGAGAATTCCAAGCCGTGTTCTTTTTTTAGCCAGCGCCACCTCCGGCGTCTGTATCGCGCCGGCAACATTGCCGCGTAATCAGACAAGTGCGTGGTTGAATTGATCAATCATCATGCACCTTTACCGCGATTTGCTCGCATGCCCGGCGCGCGACGTCACCGCCTTGTCACCTGACATTCGCCCGCCCGCTCGCTATATCAACGGCGCGTTCGGCAACCGGGCCGGGCCGTGGACTCTGACCGAATCGATGACTGGAAGCACACGTTCGAGCGCAGGACTTGACGCGCGGCGGCGCCGTCTTCTCTACCGCTGTTGGCATCGCGGCACGCGCGAGATGGATCTCATCATGGGCCGCTTCGCCGACGCCACGATCGACACGCTGAGCGAGGCCGAGATCGACGTGCTCGAGCGACTGAGCGACGCGCCCGATCCCGATCTCTACGCCTGGATTTCCGGCGCGTGCGAGGTGCCGTCCGAATACGACCACGAGCTCATGCGCCGGTTGCGGACCTTCCACCATTTGGGAACGACATGAACGTCCGCGCACCACATCCGCGTTCACCGGCCGATCTTCTTGCAGCAGGCCGGCCGCTCGCCTTTGCCGACGTCGCCGACGGTGCCGAAGGCTTCGTGCTGGCCGACCTCGCCCGCGCCGTCGCGGCCGGCAAAGATGCGCCGGCGACGAGCCTTCTCGTGGTGTGCCGGGACGGCGCGCGGATGGCGCAGCTCGCCCGCGCGCTCGTCTTCTTCGCCCCCGACATCTCCATCACCGAGTTTCCGGCCTGGGACTGCCAGCCCTATGACCGCGCCTCACCGTTGCCGGGAATCGTGGCGCAGCGGATGACGGCACTGGCGCGGCTCGCCCGACTGAAAGGGCGGGAGCGCGGCTCGGTGGTGCTCACGACGGTCAATGCGATCGTTCAGCGGGTGCCGGCGCGCGATCTCGTCGCCGGCCAGGCCTTCTCGGCGACGCCCGGCAACATGCTGGCGATGGACGGCATCGTCGCGTGGCTCGAGCTCAACGGCTATACGCGGGCCTCGACGGTACGGGAGGCCGGCGAATATGCGGTGCGCGGCGGCCTCATCGACTTGTTTCCGCCAGGCCGGCCCGATCCGGTGCGGCTCGACTTCTTCGGCGATACGCTCGAATCGATCCGCACCTTCGATCCCGAGACCCAGCGCACCACCGACCAGCTGCACGCACTCGACCTCGTGCCGGTCGCCGAGTTTCAACTCACCACCGAAACCATCCGCCGCTTCCGCACCGGCTACGTGAAAGCGTTCGGCGCCGCCCGGGCCGACGATCTGCTCTACGAGGCGGTGAGCGAGGGGCGACGCTATCCCGGCATGGAGCATTGGCTGCCGCTGTTCCACGACCGGCTCGATACGCTGCTCGACTATCTCCCCGGCACGCCGGTGGTGCTGGAGCCGCTCGCCGAGGATGCCGCAAAGGAACGCTTCGCCCAGATCGCGGATTACTACGAGGCGCGCACGCAGGCCCTCGCGCCCGGCGCCGGGACGGGAACGCCCTACAAGCCGCTGCCGCCGGATCGGCTCTATCTCACCGAATCCGAATGGCACGCGCGGCTCGACGCCGGCAAGCTCGCGCGCCTTTCGCCTTTCGCGGCACCGGAAGGCACGGCGTCGGTCATCGAGGCCGGCACCCGGCAGGGGCGGAATTTCGCGCCGGAGCGTACGCAGCCGGGCGCCAACGTGTTCGAGGCGGTGAAGGCCCATGTCGACGGCCTGCAAACCGCCGGCAAGCGGGTGGTGTTCGCGCTGTGGAGCGACGGCGCGCGCGACCGCATGAGCCACGTGCTCGCCGACCACGGGCTGCTCAACCTCACGCCGGTCGACGACTGGCCGGCGATGCTCGCCTTGCCCAAGCCGCAGATCGGGCTCGCCGTGCTCGGGCTCGAGCAGGGCTTCGAGACCGACAGCCTCGCCGTGATCGGCGAGCAGGACATTCTCGGCGATCGCCTGGTGCGTCCGCGCAAGGCGGCGAAGCGCGCGGAGAATTTCATCGCCGAGCTGTCGAGCCTCGCCGCCGGCGATCTCGTCGTCCACGTCGATCACGGCGTCGGCCGATTTATCGGCCTCAAGACCATCGAGGCCGCCGGCGCGCCGCACGACTGCCTGGAAATCCACTACGCCGGCAACGACAAGCTGTTCCTGCCGGTGGAGAACATCGAGCTGCTGTCGCGCTACGGCTCGGAGGAGACCGCGGTCGATCTCGACCGGCTCGGCGGCGGTGCCTGGCAGGCGCGCAAGGCGCGCATGAAGGCGCGCATCCTCGAGATGGCGGCCGACCTCATCAGGGTCGCGGCCGAGCGCCATCTGCGCGAAGCGCCCCGGTTCACCGTGGGCCACGGGCTCTACGACGAGTTCTGCGCCGGCTTCCCCTACGACGAGACCGACGACCAGCGCTCGGCGATCGACGTCGTGCTCGACGACCTCGCCTCCGGCCGTCCGATGGACCGGCTGGTGTGCGGCGACGTCGGCTTCGGCAAGACCGAGGTCGCGCTGCGGGCGGCCTTCACGGTGGCGCTGTCGGGCAAGCAGGTTGCGGTCGTGGTGCCGACGACGCTGCTCGCGCGGCAGCACTTCAAGACCTTCAGCGAGCGCTTCCGCAGCTTTCCGGTGAAGGTCGCGCAGGCCTCGCGTCTCGTCGGCAGTGCCGAGCTCGCCAAGGTTCGCCAGGGCCTCACGGACGGCACCATCGACATCGTGATCGGCACCCATGCGCTGCTCGGCAAGGCGATCAAGTTCCGCGATCTCGGTCTGGTGGTGGTCGACGAGGAGCAGCATTTCGGCGTTACGCACAAGGAGCGCCTGAAGAACCTGCGATCGGAAGTCCACGTGCTCACGCTGACCGCGACGCCGATTCCGCGCACCCTGCAGCTGGCGCTCACCGGCGTGCGCGAGCTGTCGATCATCGCCTCGCCGCCGGTCGACCGGCTCGCGGTGCGCACCTCGGTGTCGCAATTCGATCCGCTGATCGTGCGGGAAGCGCTGCTGCGCGAACGCTATCGCGGCGGCCAGTCGTTCTACGTGTGTCCGCGCATCGAGAATCTCGCCGAGGTGAAGGACTACCTCGACAAGCACGTGCCGGAGGCCCGGGTCGCGGTCGCCCACGGCCAGATGCCGGCGAGCGTGCTCGAGGACGTGATGTCGGCCTTCTACGATGGCAAGTATGACGTCCTGCTGTCGACCACCATCATCGAATCGGGCCTCGACATCCCGACCGCGAACACCCTCATCGTCCACCGCGCCGACATGTTCGGCCTGGCGCAGCTCTACCAGCTGCGCGGGCGGGTAGGGCGCTCGAAGACCCGCGCCTTTGCGCTGCTCACGCTGCCGGTGGGCCGCAAGATCACCGCCCAGGCGGAGCGCCGCCTCAAGGTGCTGCAATCGCTCGACACGCTGGGCGCCGGATTCCAGCTCGCCTCGCACGATCTCGACATCCGCGGCGCCGGCAACCTGCTCGGCGAGGAGCAGTCCGGCCACATCAAGGAGGTCGGCTTCGAGCTCTACCAGCAGATGCTGGAGGAGGCGGTGGCGAGTCTCAAGGCCGGCATCGCCGAGCCGGTCGCCGACCGCTGGTCGCCGCAGATCACCATCGGCACGCCGGTGCTGATTCCGGAGGACTACGTCGCCGACCTCTCGGTGCGCCTCAATCTCTACCGGCGCCTCGCCGAGCTCGACGACGAGGGCGAGATCGACGCCTTCGGGGCGGAGATGGTCGACCGCTTCGGTCCGCTGCCGGACGAGGTGCGGCATCTTCTCGACACCGTGGTCGTCAAGGCGCTGTGCCGCCGCGCCAACGTCGCCAAGATCGAGGCCGGGCCTAAGGGCGCGGTGGTGTCGTTCCGCGACGACCGCTTCGCCAACCCGGAGGGGCTGATCGCCTACATCAAGCAGCAGGGCAGGGAAGCCCGCGTCCGGCCCGACATGAAGGTCGTGTTCTTCGACGAGTGGGAGGCGCCCGAGGATCGCCTGAAGGGCGCGGCGCGCATCCTGCGGGCGCTCGTCGCCATCGCCGAGCGTGCCAAAGCGGCCTGATCAACCTTCACGCCGACCGGTGCAGCGGGCTTGCAAACACGCGACGAACTCGCATGCCCCAACGAAAAGGCCCCGGCAATTGCCGGGGCCAGTTCGTCCAGGGTTATGCCTGAAGATCAGAACTTGTAAGCGAGACCGGCGCGAACCGCGTCGTAGTTCGCCGAACCCCAGTTGAAGTTTCCAGGTCCGTTGAACCCGCCAGCAGGAGCGGCGCCGGTATTGCACAGCGTGCACGCAACCGAGTGCGTGGTTCCGGTGCCGAACGCGTAGTGGAGGTACTCGATCCGGACCAGCCAGTTGGCGGTCGCCATGACCTCGATGCCGCCGCCTGCCACCCAACCGGAGTTGGTGGAGTTCAAAGAGGTTGCGATCGAGGCGCCGCGGCTGCCCAAATTGGTACCGGAGCTCCAGCAACTCCGTGCACGCCGCCGCCGAGGTGGTGCAGGGGATGACCTGGCCGCTGAGCTCCTGGTTCATGAAGGCGACACCGCCGGTGCCGTAGAGCATCATGCTGCCCCAGGTGTAGCCGAGACGCCCGCGCACCGTCGCAATCCAGCTCAGGTTGTCGGACATCATCACGCCGGTACAGGTCGGCGTGACCACAGTGCCAGCCGGCGTTCCCGATCCCGCCAGGCATCCGGCAGGCACAGGAACGCCGCCGCTCGTCAGCACGTGGTTGACGTTGGTGGTTCCGAGATTGGTCTTGCTCCAGTCGCCTTCGACGCCCACCACCCAGCTCGGCGTAACCGCCCAGTTGTAGCCGGCGTAGACGCCGCCCATCGCGCCCCAGTGGTTGGTGGAGTTCAACGTGGTCGGATCATAGGTAACGGCGGCACCCGCCCCAAATCCCGTGCTCTGGGTGAAGGACTCACCCTCATGCGAACCGTTGATGCCACCGAAGTCGACACCCGCGTAGAAGCCGGTCCAGGTGTTAACCACGACCGGCGGTGGCGCCTTAAGCGGCATGTCGGCCGCAACCGCAGCTCCGACAAAACCCAGCGTGATCAGCGCCACGCCTCCCAGCATAACCTTTTTCATTACCGGCACTCCCCCTTGGTCTAGCCCTGTCCGACTATTGAGCAACTTAAATCAAAACGGGTCGATTGGCTGTGATATTTCAGGCACAGTTGGGATAAAACTGAACCACATGGCAGCTCTGCGAGGGTGCCGTCGGAACTGTCCCGCGACAATAATTATCTCATTTATTCAATTAGTTGGATGGGGCATGTGGTGCGACTCCGTGGTGCCGCTCGGAGCTGTTTTGGAGCGAGCGAGGTGTGTGGGAGGTAGAATTCACCACATATCCTTTGAGCGGACCGCTACGCCGCCCGGTTGTCGCCATGCCGATCCATTTGATGTCGGTCAACCAATTGTAAAATTTATTGAATTTGTAACCGGAAGGGCGCAAATGGCCAAGCAAGGCGCCCGCAACCGCAACCCTGGCGTGCCAGACTCCGCCGCGACTCGGTTGCGTTGTTGCGGGGGCTTTCCGAAGGACTCACCCGTAAGCGCGATGGCGGCGGGACCCCCGCGCGGGTATGATTGTTGCGGTGAACGGCGTTCTCACGTCATTTCGAAGGCGAGGACGGATTTTGAAAGCGGACCGGTTGTTATCTGCCCTCATGAAGTCACATCGAAAGGGAGAGGCCTGGGTGGTCGGCCCGGCAGCCCTCGCGGCCCTTGCGGTGGCTGCGACAGGGACCGTCTGGGCGCAGAACCCGCCGGACGACAAGCCGGCCCAGCCGAGTCCCGGTACGGTGCGCTCGAGCCCGCTGCCGGCTCCGGTTGGACATCGGCAGCCCCGGGCCTCCGATATCCCCCCTCCGTCGCCCGGCGATAATACCCGGGAAGCAGAGCCGCGGGACGATCTCAACGAGAGGCTCCGCATCTGCCGGGGATGCTGAGCCGCGCCTCGGCAGGCCAAGCCTCGTCTATAGGGCAGGCAGGTTCGGACGGTCGGCCTGGGCGCACTCGCTTTCCAAGAGCGGCGTCGTGACCGGGCTCATCGGCGGCCTGATGCAGGCGATGCTGCCGGTCCACGTCCTGGCCATCATATCGATGGCGCTGTCTGCGGCACGTTCAAGGCTTTGGCCAGGCTTCGGTTTTGTGGCCGTCTTTGCGGCCGGACTGGCAGCGGGCCTCGCCACGCTGGCGCTCGGGGCGGGGGAAACGTCGGCCGCCGACGTACTGCTGGCGGTGGTTCTGTTGAGCAGCCTTGCCACCGTGGCGGCGGTTACGGTGCCCCGGCGGGTGGTAGAATGCGCCGCGTTCATCGTGGGTTACGGGCTCGGCCTCGATTCCCCGCCCGACGCGATCCTGCTGCGCGACGCGATCCTCAGTCTGGTCGGGACCTGGTGCGCGGGGGTGACGCTCCTGGTAGCGGCACTCGCGGCGGCGACGCCGCTGGCGCGGCTGGGGAACGGAATTGCGCTGCGGGTTGCCGGTTCCTGGATCGCAGCGACGGCGATTCTGGTGCTGGCGCTGCGGTGGGCAGCTTAGAAGCTAAGATTAATGTTTATTTTTACACACAAGATATTGTTAAACAATGAAATAATCGATTTATCGTCCCTGCGCCGGGGCCAGGCCGATCGCGCGGCATCGACCGGCACCTTGAGTGGGCGCGAGCGCCTCTCCCTACGCATCGCGTCGGCGTCGGCCGAAGCCAGTTCGCGGCGCTTCGCGACCGCGCGCTCCATCGCGCTCGCGAGGTAGTCCGGTGCTTGCGCGCCCGAAACCGCCAGAACGCCGCCGAAGACGAAGCAGGGGACGCCGTCGATGCCGGCCTCCTTGGCCGACTGGGCCTCCGCCTCCACCGCGGCGACGTCCTTGTCGGTGGCGAGCCAGGCCCGCACTTCCTCGGCGTCCATCCCGCAGTCGCGGGCGGCACCGACCAGCACCTCGGGATCGGACAAGTCCGCGCCTTCGGTGAAATAAAGCTCCATCAGGCGCTGCTTCATCCGTGCGGGGTCGCCGGTCGCGCCGGACCACAGGATCAGCCGGTGGCAATCGATGGTGTTGGGCTGGCGCGCAATGGCGTCGAGATTATAGGCGAGGCCTTCCTCGCGCGCCGCCGCGACGATGCGCTGGGCATTCGCCTTGTAGCGGTCGACCGAGCCGAACTTGGTGGTGAGGTACTCCTCCCGGCTGATGCCCTCGCGGGGTACCCAGGGATTGAGGAAATACGGCCGGTAATGCACCGAGACGGGAATGTCCGGCCGCAGCGCGATCGCCTTTTCGAGGCGCCGCTTGCCGATGAAGCACCAGGGGCAGACGACGTCGGAAACGACATCGATCCTCAGCGGCTCCGGGCTCGTGGCGGACATCGGCTTCTCCTCCTGGGCAGCGGGTGGACCTTAAATGGGACCGGCGGCACGGAGAAGATGGGGCGCCGTTCACTCCGCGGCAATGGCGAGTCGGAGGTGCGGCCGAGAGGATTCAGACGCCCCGTCGCCTCGAGGAAGCCCGCGACTCGACCGCCCCACGCCATGTGCCCGCGTCACTGTGATTAATCCACGCCGGCTCCGCCGCTGCGATGGCGCTTTGCGTGACCGACATCACAACGACGCGCGAGGCCCGCTGGCATCGTCCGTTGCGCGAGAGGAATTCTCCTCCGCACCAACGGAGTAACGACCATGAAGACCAATGCTTTTGTGTTCGCGGTTCTCGCGGCTCTCACCATCCCGACCTTCGCCCATGCCGGCGTGCTCAAGGACACCGGCCGCCTCATCGGCGATGAAGTTCAGAAGCACGAGGATAAGCAGGATCTGCGTCAGGATCGCCGGGACCGCCGGCAGGACACCAAGGAGTTCGTCAAGGACCTCACCCACGGCCGGATCGGCGAAGCCGTTCAGGACCTCGGTGACATCCACCAGGACAACCGCGAGATCCACCAGGACAAGCGCGACATGCGCGAAGATCGCCGCGACATCCGCCAGGACAAGCGTCGCCTCGAGAATGACTTCTGAGTTGATCGCCTGATGCCGAGCCCAGGCACTGGGGGTCTCATCCTGACCAAGAGGAAATCCGGGTGCCGTTTCGTGCTCCCGGATTTCACACAGCCGCCGGAATGCTCCGGTGTGTCACGTCACCTCAAAATCCCAGGAGGCCAGCATGAAAAGTAAGTGGGCGCGGGCAGCGGTCATCGCTGCAGGAATTGCCATGATCATCACGGGAGCAGGCATGATCTGGGTGGGAGTGGCCGGATACACGGAAACCAGCCAGCGTGAGGCGCGCGCTCTCGCGACGCAGGAGCAGTCGAAGCGGCTGCAATTGCAGATCGACCAGTTGAGAGCGCAGATCAACCAGCTCAAGAACGTGCCGCCGCCCAAATAACGCGCCATCGGACAAGCCGCCACCATCGCCATGAATTCGGTGATGAACATCACGCACGCCTCGCGCGGAAGCCGATACGCCAACTCGTCGAAAGATCGCACCAAGCGGAGACTGAACATGAAACGGTGGGTACCCTTGGCTCTCGGAGTTTCGCTTGCCGCGTTCGGCGCGGGGACGCAGCGGGCTCATGCGAGCCTTCGCTTCTGCAATGCCTCCAGTGTGCGCATCAGTGTGGCGATCGCCTATCCCGATGGGCCGCAGGGAATGGTCGGCCAGGGATGGTGGGTGATCGATGCCGGCGAGTGCAAGGAGGCCATCGGCGGCTCTCTCGACAGCCGCTACTACTACTTTTACGCAATGACGCCGGACGGGCCGTCGAAGAAGACCTACAGTGGCGACACGCCATTCTGCCTCCGTTCGATCAAGTTCAAGCTCTCCGAGACGCAATACGGCAAGGACAGCGAAAGCGATTGCGCCGCCGCAGGGCTGGAATTCGCCAAGTTCGTGAGGGTGGATACCGGGAATTCGAAGGATCACACCATCAAGTTTGCGGGTTCCGACGATCAGGCCGCAGGCAGCGCGCAACGGCCGCCAGTCGCACTGACCGCGCCGCATCCTGCTCCGTCGCCCGCGCCGGTGGCCGGAACGGCATGCCAGCGCTACCCCAATCTGTGTTGACGGTGCCGCCATGATCTCGCGACGTGAAATGGTGCTGTCCGGAGCCCTTGCCCTGATGTGGCGCGACTGCGCCTGCGCACAGACGAGCCTGCGCGGCCGGGGGCCTGGATGTACGCTTCATCCGACGCAGGCTGCGGCGTTTCTCGCCACCGCAACCGAGCCGCAGGCGTTCGACGGCACGCCGGAGAAGCTCATCGCGAGCACCGGCAATCGCGAGTTCGACTACGCGCTCGCGCAAATGCTGTCGCGACTCACCGATCTGTTCGGGGTTCTTCCCGGATTCTGCTTTTACGACGATTACGACGGTCCGAACGCGTTCGCGACGACCGCCACCCGCCTGCGACGGGCGGACGGAACGGTGCTCTACGGCAAGCGTCATTTCCTGAACCACATGGCCTCGGCGGAAAGTCCGGAAGTGGTGGTCACCGCGACGTGCGCCCATGAATTCGGGCACATCGTGCAGTACAAGTACAAGCTGACGAAGCAACTTACCGACGGGCAGGCGACCGCGAAACGTGCCGAGCTGAACGCCGATTTCTTCGCCGGCTACTTCGCCGGCGCGCGCAAGCTTCAGAAGCCGGATTATCCGGCCGCGGTGTTCGCGGCCAACCGATATGATCGCGGCGACTTCGTCACCGACAGCACGCATCACGGTACGCCGGACGAGCGGGCTGCGGCGGTGGTCCGTGGGTTCGAAGTGGCGTATCGGGAGCGCCGTAGCTTTACCGACGCCATCCAGATCGGAATGAATTACGTGTCCGGCGTGTAGCCCCGCAAACGTCGGCATGCAGCCGCCAGCCGCGCCGTTCACTCCGCGGCAATGGCGACGGGATCGGAGACCCGCCCGAGCAGCGATTCCGGCGTGTCCGCCGCCTTGAGGAAGGCGAGCGTCACCACCGGCTCGATCGGGCCGTGGCTGCGCCCGCCGGTCTGCCAGTCGAGCATCGTGAGGCGCATGGCGCTCGCGATCTTGCGGGCCATGACATGGGCGGTGCGCGGCGGCGCAGCGAGCACCACCACGATCGAGCCGTCCTCGATCTGGCAGGCGAAGTCGTTCGGGCGCAACAGCCGGCCGGTCAGCCGCGCCGCTTCGATCCGAAAGCGCCAGCCCTGGCCCGTCGGAAACACGAAGCGCGCGATCGACAGCGGTATCCGGTCCGTCTTCGCGCCGACGATGGCGCGTGCGAGCTCGCGGGCGAACGCCCCGACGGTGTAGAGCGCGGTCTGCGCATCGATGGTGCCGCGGCTGTCGAGCGCGGCGATGTGCCGGCGCAGCCGCGCTCCGAAGGAATGCACCCGCACCAGCGGCAGCATATGGTCGATGATGTCGCCGGGCTCGCCGCCGACCGGCTCGAGGCCGGACAGGCGGCCGCGCTCCATCGTCCGCGGCAGTTCGGGGACGAGGCCGATCGGCAGATCGCGAAACCGCGAGTCGGCGGCAAGCGCGGTGAGGAAGGCTTCGACGGTGCTCGGCCCGAAGCCCTCGCCGAGGATCAGGCCGTCGACCTCCTGGGTGTTGAGATGGCGCGCAGCGTGCTCGACGCACAGCGCGCCGATCGAGCCGACACGCGCGCCGACCGCGGCGGCAAGCGCGGGATAGCTGCGGCCGCGCCCGACCACCAGGACGGTCGCTTCGTCGAGCGGATCGCGATCGGGGAGTTGTGGAACCTCGGTGCCGTTGCCGCGCAACGTGTCGATCCGGCGCAGCACGGTTGCATGCAACGTGCGCACCCGGAGCGCTGTCGAAAGCCGGGGGATGATCTGCTCGGGTCCCGCCGCGGCATCGACCGGCAGCACGTCGAGCGCGGTCGCGCCGCAGCCCTTCACCCGCGCGAGAATCGGCAGGAACGGCGCCGGCGCCCCGTCGATCGCCGCGATCAGCTCTTCGAGCACCTCGCCGGCAGGCGCGAGCTCCGGATCGGCGAAGATCACAGCGGCCGGACCGCGTTCACCGATCGTCGCAGCCGCTTCGGCGAGCGTGCTCTCGAGGACCGCGGACGCGCCGGCGCCCGCAAGGGCGTTCACCAGCTTGCGGTCGGGCTGATCGGAAACAACGAGGATCGGACCTGGAAGCGACGACATGGCTGCGCGGATTTCCTAAATGAAGAGGTAATTTAGGGGAGCGCTGTTAACGCCTCGTCAACGACACCGGATTTCACCGCAGGCTCAGGCGCCTAGCGCCGGTGTCCCGAAATGGCACCGCTCCCTCACCGTTGCGGATGGAAGCGGACCGGAATCGTGAAGGTGAAATGCGCGCCGAACACTCCGCCCGGCGGCTGCGGCGGGGGGCCGCCCGCGCAATCAGGCTCAACGACTCGCGATCGAGCACATCGATCCCGGTATGGCCCACGAACTCGAGTTCGAAAGGACGGCACCCGCGCGATCGATGGTGAAACGGACCAGAGCTGTGCCGAACACGGTGACGGGCACGTTTCCAGGGCGACCGAGGCTTGGGAAATCCGGTCGCGTCTGACATCTCGCTCGGGACCGCGGCATCGCAGTCTCGGACTGGCCCTGGTTCGGCGCTGCGGCCGTACTGTCCATGTCGACCAGGATCGTCAGATCGCCGGCGGCATCGCGCCTCGGGCAAATCCGGTCGAAGGCGCGAGGAACGCCGCGGCGTGCAACGTGACGACGACAACTTAGTCTCCACAGGACCGTGCGGAACGCTAGCCGGTGATATCTAATTTCACGAGATACAAATCTTCGAAATGATGTTTTCCCATACGTGAAAGTCTAATCGCAGCACTCTCTCCGATTTTGATAGTAAGCCACCTTTGTCTGCCCGGAGACGCGTCGACAGCGGGCTCTCCTCCTTTGCGACAATGCATGGATAAATGTGGCAGGACGTCGTTTTCTTGCAGGTAACGATGACATCCGCGTCGATCGTAGTTGATTCAAGAGCATCCTCGATTCTGTATGAACCGTCGGAGGCCATGATCAACATCGTCCCATCCCGCCGCAAGAGCGAGAGAGCCGAGGAAATCGACGCTCGGGCGAACTCCATCGGCTTGTTATTTTCGTTCGGGTGAAAGTTGTAAAAGATCGCGCCATAGTTCTCGTAGATAAAATGATAGCTCTCCTTCGGCAGACTGACGTCTGATGGAAATTGTCCAATGTATTGATAACGCACAAAGGGAGGAGAGCATGCATCGAAAAAATACGATAGGTCCTCTTGTTGCGAACGCGACTCGCCGATGCACTCGTACAGGTCATCCCGACGAAATCGCAGATACGGATTGAGGGGCGTCAGGGAGACGGTATCGATCGCTGCGCGAGGTAACAGCCGATTGACTGCGGCGCACGCGACGCCCGCGCCCGGCCCCAACTCCAGGAACCGGACGTCCATGTGATTTCGATAAAGACTAAGCAGCTGCCTGGCGACAAATGACAGCGGTCTGGTGTTTGTATACTTCAGTGAGAGCGCTTCCCCGTCTCCATCGACGATATGACTGTATTCATCCGAAAGACTCGCACGCCTAACCGACTCGTCATGAATGCCGCATGCGTATGCTATGAGGCCGTCCTGCTCGGCCCGTCGAATGCCCTGCAGGTAGTTGTTTCGCTCAGGTCTGCGCGACATCACTCACTCAAAGCCCCCGCGGCGAGGCTCCGCCACGCATTGCGGCGTGGACGGTGGCGCTCGGGTCGTCAGTGCTGCACGGAGGATAAGGTGATTGCCGTCAACCGATCGCCTTTGCGTCCGGCTGTTGGCTTTTCCACCAATCGAAAAAGTCCGACACCATTTGCGGAGTCCAGCGTGGCTCGCCGATGGGCATGCGACCGCTGATCACGTCGGCGTGTATTTGCGCCGCATAATAAAGAACGCTGTCTTCATCGTGCAAATCCAAAACCTTCGGCCAAGTGGCCGACACCCGCTTCATATGATCGACGTCCATCGTGGTAAACATTGCTTCGATCTGTGCCCAGGTCGGTGCCATTAGATCCTCCTCTGGTCGCTCGTCATCAAAAAGGTGTTGATGCTCGGTGGTAGCGTCGGGAAGCCGCGCGGCTCGCGGCCTTGGCAGCGCTGCGGAATGCGAATGCAGACTCAGGGGAACAGCGGCACCATGGCGGCCCAGACATGGCTCAGGCCGCCGGTGAAGCCATCCGGGCCGGCGGGGGTGCCGAGCATGTTGCCATTGATGTCGACATGACAGCCGAAGCAATTGCTGGGCTGGAAGAACGTTTCCATGGTCGAATTGGCGATTTGCGGGGTGCCGGTTTGCGTGCCGGTGCTTGGCGGCTGGCCACCCTTGGTCCAGGTCGTGCCGATCAGAATGTAATTCCGGCGCACGTCGCCTGCGGTCAGCAGACCGATGACATTCTTGTTGAGCGAAACGATATCCGTGTTGTTGGTGGTGAACTGGGGATCGGTTGCGCCGGTTCCCCAGGGGCTTATCCGAACGAGGTCGCTCGGCCCGATGGTTTGGCCCATGGCCGCGTTGAGGGTCGTGCCATTCGGCGATATTCGCTGGACATTCGGATTGGCGGTCGAAGCGTCCGTCGACGAAAACAACCATCCGCCCGGTCCGTCCGCCGGTTGTGTCCCCGTGCCGCCCGATGCGGTGAAGAATGTGTATGGCGGATTGGGCGTGTTGTTGACGTGCTCGAACGAGGCCCACAACATTTCCGGATGACCGAGCGTGCTGCCGACGATGTGGATTCCAACCAGCGCGAGCTTGGCTGGCTTCATTCCCGATTGAACCGACTGGGTATTGTTGGGCTGGGTCAGCGGGGGCAAATAGGTCGGAATCGTCGTGTCGATCGTAATGTAGTCGTTCACGTTTGCGAGCCCGGTCGCGTCGATCCAGGATGACTTCACCTCGACGGTCATTGCAGCGCTGTCCGGGAAGGCGGATTTCGTGAATGGCGGGGGCGCTTGTTGCGCGAACGCGGTAATCTGGCCAAGAGCGTTGCCGGTGGTGGGGAACGTCGACGGCGTCGGATTGGTGAGCTTGTTGTCGTTCAATCCGGTGTTGAAGTAGGCCCATACGTCGTTCACCTGAAGCAGGTAGAAGACGAGCGAATTGTTCTGAGCCATGAGCGCGCCACCCCCCGCCTGCGCTTCTTCGGTCTGAATCACAGCGCCGGACGTCGTCTCAAGGTGGGGGCGTCCGTTCACCAGCACGGTGTTCGGGCGCAGGCGGAGCGGGAGACCCCGGTCGCTGAACACCATGAGAGCGCCACCGGGGGTGACCTGGGCCTCGATCGTCCTATTCGCCCGGTCCGTCAGGATCGGTTTGCCGTCGCGCGCAGCCTGAACACGGTCGATCTCGATCATTTGGCCCGCCGCGTCGCGCGCCAGCAATTTTCCGTTTGGCCCGACAGCCGGATGAATGACGTCGTGGATCTTTCCTGTGCTGTCGAACACCACCTCCTGTCCCTTGTCTCCACGCTGGGCGATGGCAGGGAGGAACGGCAGGGTTCGGCCCGGCGCATTTGGAATGAGATTGCGTCGACCGTTCGAATCGAGCGGCGAGACGGCAAAGAAGACCGGCGAATCGAACACATGGGAGCCGATCTGTGGCGGCACCGGCGAGGTCAACCAGAGAAACATTTGCGCCGACCACTTGTAGAACGAGCACAACGAGTTCGGCGTGAATGCGAAACTGTTCGCCGGCAAAACGCCGCCGTCCTTCGACACGTTCCCCGACTGGAAGATGGCGTTGAATTCCCCCGTCGAGAAGTTGCAGGTCGATTTGACATCGGCCGGCAGGACGGTCGCGGCATCCGCGAAGCGGATCGAAGGGAACTGGAACGAAGATATGAGGGCCAAACCTATCAGCAAACAACGGGTTCTTGTTTGTGACTTAACGGAATTTTGTAAAATCATGAACTCCTCCTTTAATTAGAAGGAACCGCTTCGGCACGTATCAATCGGAACTTATTACGACTGTCGAATTTAATAGGGTAAGGTAGTACGATACAACTTAAGCGCCCCGCTGTAAATACCATAACGTTCTGCGCGAGGAAATTTCTTCGCGGACATTCCCCATTTTTTAGTCGTTTGCCGAAGCGCCTAATGAATACAAAATCATAGAGCGAGTTCGCGTTAGAGCATATCGCGAAAAGTTCCAGACTTTTCGGACGAGATCATGCTCAAAATCAAGAGCTTCAGAGTGCGATCCGATTCAACGTGAATGGATCGCGCTCTAAGAGGTTCTCGAATATCTGATTTCTTCGCGATCATTCGCGCTCGCTGCTCAGCGCGGGATCAAGGTGCTGGAAGTTTTTTTGCTCTCGGACCTTGCAGGCAGGAATTCGTGCTGCCTATCGACGCCCCGTTAAACACTCGGTTCAAATTCGATTGAAAAGCAATGAGGTATTGCATGTCGTTTCGACAACGCAAGAGCCTGATTTTCAAAGCACTACCGATTTCAGGCTCGTCAGCGACAAGCGCGCTTTCCGGGCGCAGCGTTTCGGCGGTTCCCGAAGCGCTCGGCGTTCGTGTCCTATCTGCCCGGCTCGCGCCACCAGGTCTCCGGCAGATAGCCGGACAGCGACGTCGTCTGCGGATGCTTCACCGCGGCCCATCGCGCCATCCACTGGGCGGGCAGGTGGAACAGCGGGATCACGTAGGTGCCCGACATCAGCACGCGGTCGAGCGCGCGCACGGCGGAGACGAACTCGCTGCGCTCGCGGGCGCGCAGCAGCGCCGCGATCAGTCGCGTCGGCGGCGGGACTGTGCATGCCCATGTAGTTGCGGCTGCCTTGCTCGTCGGCCGCAGCCGAGCCCCAGTAGAACGCCTGCTCGTTGCCGGGCGAGAGCGATTCGTCCCAGCGATTCTGGATCATGTCGAAGTCGAAGCTGATGCGGCGCTGGTCGAACTGCACGGCGTCGACCATGCGGATGCGCGCGTCGATGCCGGCGCGCTTGAGATTCTGCGCGAAGGCGAGCGAGAGGCGCTCCTGGTCCTTGGTCGTCACCATGATCTCGAAGGTGAGGGGGTGCCCGTCGTAGCGGCTTTTCAGCACCGCGCCGGAGAGCTCGTAGCCGGCGTCGTGCAGGTGCGCGAGCGCGAGCGCGAGCGTTCTGCGGTCGCGCCCGGAGCCGTCGGTCACCGGCGGCTGATAGGTGCCGTTGAGGACGTCGGGCCGCACCGCGTCGGGAAACGGCGCCAGCAGGGCGCGCTCCGTCGCGTCCACCGGCAGTCCTCGCGCGGAAAGTTCGCTGCCCTCGTAGAAGCTCGCGGTGCGCCGATAGAGGCCGTAGAAGAAGTTCTTGTTGAGCCACTCGAAGTCGAACAGGAGCGTGATCGCTTCGCGCACCCGGACGTCGGCGAACACCGGCCGGCGGGTGTTGAACACGAACGCCATCATCGGCTTCGGCAGGCCGCTCGGAAACGCTTCCTTGATCACCCGACCGTCGCGCACCGCCGGAAAATCGTACGCGGTCTCCCAGCGCCCGGGATCGGTCTCGTCGCGCAGGTCGTAGAGGCCTTTCTTGAAGGCCTCGAGGTGGCTGTTGGCGTCGCGAAAGAAGTCGAACCGCAGCTCGTCGAAATTCCAGAAGCCGCGATTCACCGCGAGGTCGCGGCCCCAATAGGTGGGATTGCGGCGCAGCGTCACGCTCCGCCCCGCATCGATCGCGGCCACCTTGTAGGGTCCGCTCGCGAGCGGCGGCGCGAGCGACGTCTCCTCGAAATGGGCGGCGTCGACGGCGTGGCGGGGAAGTATCGGCATCAGGCCGAGGATGAGCGGCAGCTCGCGGTCGCCGTCGGCGGCGATGTCGAAGCGCACGGTGCGCTCGCCGAGCGCGGTCGCCCGCGCCACCTTGGTGTAGTAGATGCGATAGTTCGGCCGGCCGTGGTCGCGCAGCAATTCCCAGGAGAAGATGACGTCGGCCGCGGTGACCGGCTTGCCGTCGGCGAAGGTCGCCCTGGGGTCGAGATCGAAGGTGACGTAGGAGCGCTCGTCGTCGGTATCGACCGTGCGCGCCAGCAGGCCGTAGAGCGTGAACGGCTCGTCATAGCCGCGCACCAGCAGGCTCTCGTAGACGGCGCCGCGCATTTCCGGCGGCGCCAGTCCCTTCACGATGAAGGGATTGAGGCTGTCGAAGGTGCCGAGCACGCCGCGCACCAGGCGCCCGCCCTTGGGGGCGTCGGGATTGACGTAGCGGAAGGCGGTAAAACCTTCCGGCAGCGCCGGCTCGCCGTGCATCGCGATGGCGTGACGCGGCTCCGCCGCCGCGGCGGTGACCATTGCAGGCGCAACGAGGAAGACGGCGCAAAGCGCACCTTGGATTCTTCTCATGCGGATTCTTCTCATGCGCGTCGTCGGCGTCGAGAAAAGTCGCGCCGAGAAAAGTCGCGCCGACGCAAGCCGCGCCAAATGCGCGGCCTGCCGACGTTTGCCGATGCGCAAGGCGAAGTCCACCGCTCCACGCTCGTTCGAATCGATCGCGATGTCCATCATAATCCCGCGCACGATCCGACGCGCGGCGCTTACTGCGCGGTGATGCTTAAAGATCGATCGTTTTGCAGGCCATATGATTTGCGCGCACGGAGGCGAAAGGTCACGGTGCTGCCGTATTTGGCGACGAGACCAGACGGCAGGTGATGCAGTGCGCTCGCGGCCGAACACAAGATCGAACGGCCTTGGGGTTACGGACTTGGGGTTTGAGAGCGCGCACGGGCAACTAATCTGGGTGGGTGGTTCGAATCGACAAGATCAGGCGGCATTCATGGAGCCCGGTTTCGGGCATGACTTCCGTCTTTTTCGAATGTGGTTCGGACCTGGATTTAAGCGGCCGTGGGGCGGCCAGAGGGTGAGGTTCCCGATGAAAAACACGATCGTGTGGGCACAGCGGACGACGGCACGCGCGACGGCACGCAACGCGGTTGCGGCGCTTGCCGTAACGGTTCTCTCGGCTGGAGCAATCGGCGTGGCGCTGGCGCAGCAGCCCGCGGCACCGGCCGCTCCCGCAGCGCCGGCCGCAAAGCCTCCGGCAAAGCCGGCCGCCGCAAAGCCGGCCGCCGCAGCGCCGAAGGCAGGCGCACCGGCAACGACGCAAGCCACTCCCGCCCCGGGCCAGGTGCGCCCGGCCAGCAGGCCGGCGGTCCGGCGCCGGAAATGCCGCAACTCATCTATTCGCCGTGGGCGAAGTTCTGCGGCAAGGGCCAGGACGCCGCGGCGAAGCAGGTCTGCTTCACCGGCAAGGACGCCCGCACCGAGGCCGGCCAGCCGGTCATCGCCGCGGCGCTCATCGAGCCGGACGGCGAGCCGAAGAAGCTCTTCCGCATCACGCTGCCGAGCCCGCTGCAGCTCCAGTACGGCACCCGCGTCCTCGTCGACCAGCAGGCGCCGCTGACCGGACCGTTCTTCACCTGCTTCGCCAACGGCTGCATGGCCGACTACGAGGCGACGCCGGATCTCATCGGCAAGCTCAAGCACGGCCAGATGCTGACCATCCAGGCGATCAATCTCGCCGGCGCCGCGATCAGCTTCCCGCTGCCGCTGGTCGACTTCGCGAAGGCCAATGAAGGCCCGCCGACCGATCCGAAGGTGTTCGAGGAGCAGCAGAAGAAGCTGCAGGAAGAGCTCCAGAAGCGGGCCGACGAGGCGCGCAAGAAGCTCGAAGCCTCGGGTGGCGCTGCTCCGGCCGCTCCCGCGCACTAAGCCGAAGGCAGGGCAGGGGGCACCGGCCGCCCGCCGGCTTTCCCGGTTTCGATTGCTTCACCGCTCAGCCATGCTGGGCGGTGAAGTTTTTTGCGTGTTCGCGGACAGCGACCCGGCGGCCGCTACCCGCCGCGGAATCGGGAAATCAGCCGGCGCGTTCTCGCTGGCCGAGGCCGCCGCAAGGCACACTGCTCCCGCAATCTCTCAACTCTGGGTCGACGCACAGTGCATGACCGAACCGTTCGGTCAGATATTGAAATTCGGCATATCGCGTTTATGTCGGATGTTACCGAACGGTTCGGTCAAGGGAGAGAAACAGATGAAATTCGTCAGCTTGCTTTCGTTCGCGCTCGCCATGGGGCTTTCGGTTGCGACGTGGACTTCGCCCGCCTCGGCGGCGGTGAAGGACACCGGCTCCGCGCGGGAAGCGGTCATCCTCAAATGTAACGCGCAGGCCAAGAGCCACTACCCCGGAGGCTATCGCGATTGGGACCAGACGCCGGGAGTTCGCGTACCAGACGTGCATGCATGACGCCGGCCAAGCCCATGTAAGGCAGAGTCTACGCACTCGGGGCGTGATGCCGGGGCAAGTTTGTTGCTGCCGGCCATCCGCCCGCGAGAGCGGATCAACAAGAAAATGCCCCGCCGACTGGCGGGGCATTTTTCGATGGATGATACGTCGTCCGGCTGCTTAGTTGAGCAGGCTGCGGCGCTGGTAGCCGCCCTTGTCGTCGAGCTCGAACACCTCGGCGATCTGCGGATGGCGCACCGGCTCGCCGCTCTCATCCGGCAAGAGGTTTTGCTCCGAAACATATGCAACGTATTCGGTTTCGGCGTTTTCCGCGAACAGGTGGTAGAACGGCTGGTCCTTGCTCGGCCGCGCTTCGGCCGGGATCGACTGGTACCACTCCTCGGTGTTGTTGAACAAAGGATCGATGTCGAAGACGACGCCGCGGAACGGGTAGAGGCGGTGCCTGACGATCTGTCCGATGGTGTATTTG
This sequence comes from uncultured Alphaproteobacteria bacterium, assembly GCA_963793985.1. Lineage (GTDB taxonomy): Bacteria > Pseudomonadota > Alphaproteobacteria > Rhizobiales > Xanthobacteraceae > JAJPKK01. The sequence continues at coordinate 99,419 of CAWCCG010000002.1, forward strand.
GCGTTCCGAATCTTGTTCATGGCGACACAATCACCCCCAATTGTGGCACTCCCGGTTGCGGCGCCCGGGACGTTCCGATCGGTCTCACAGCCCATAGGACTCTGCCATGGCCGGGTCCTTGCTGGCAACGATGCGGGCGAGATCGACCACCACCTTGGCCTGCTTCCAGGTCGCGTCATCCTGCATCTTGCCGTCGATCATCACCGCGCCGGAACCGTCCGGCATCGCTGCCAAGATCTTCTTCGCAAAGGCGACTTCTGCGGGGTCCGGCGAGAAGACGCGCTTCGCGATATCGACCTGATTGGGATGCAAGGTCCATGCCCCTGCGCACCCCATCAGGAAGGCGTTGCGGAACTGGGCCTCGCAGGCGGCGAGGTCGGCGAAGTCGCCGAACGGCCCGTAGAACGGCTTGATCCCGGCGGCGGCGCAGGCATCGACCATCTTGGCGATGGTGTAATGCCAGAGGTCCTGCTGGAAGCGCATGCGCGGTCCTTCGCCGGGATCGGCGAGCACCACGTAATCGGGATGGCCGCCGCCGACCCGCGTCGTCTTCATCGCCCGTGACGCCGCGAGGTCGGCGGGGCCGAGGCTGATTCCATGCATGCGCGGCGAGGCGGCGGCGATGGCGGCCACGTTGTCGACGCCTTCGGCCGTCTCCAGGATGGCGTGGATCAGGATCGGGCGGCCGATGCCGTGACGCGCCTCGAGCTGGGCGAGCAGCTGGTCGAGGTAATGGATGTCCCACGGCCCTTCGACCTTGGGCAGCATCACCACGTCGAGCTTGTTGCCGACCGCGGCGACGATCTCGACGACGTCGTCGAGCGCCCAGGGCGAGTTGAGCGCGTTGATCCGCGTCCACAGCCCGGTGGTGCCGAAGTCGTTCGCCTCGGCCATGGCGATGAAGCCCTGCCGTGCCGCGGTCTTGGCATCGACGGGAATGGCGTCCTCGAGATTGCCCAGCACGACATCGACCTGGCGGATCAGCTCCGGCACCTTCTGGCGTATCTTCTCTATGTGCGGCGGCACGAAATGGATCATCCGCTCCAGCTTGACCGGCAACTCGCGCAGCGGCGCCGGCGCGCCGATCGCCAGAGGTTTGAAGAACTGCCGCGGAAGCTTCATGAAAGAACTCTCGGTCGATCGGGTGGCGATTTCCGGGTGCCGGCAAGAGCAATGCCAGACCGTTGAACGACGGAAGACCGGGCAGATGCGTAGCCTCTGAACAAGAGGCAGGCAACAGCCGCATGTTATTGTGCAAGTGATTGGATGTTGTGCAGTTTCCGCTTGGAAGCCTTCCGCAATCGCCTACACCCTTGGCCTGCGCTTGCCAATCGGATCGGCCGCTGGCCTGATCCTTGCGACCGCCGCGAGAATTGCGAACCCCACACGAGGACGAAATGCCGAGGACGCTGCTCGCCAGGAATGCCGATCTCATCGTCACCATGGATGCTGCACGGCGCGAGATTCGCGGCGGCGGCATCTTCGTCGACGGCAACCGCATCGTCGCGGTAGGGCCGACGGCGAGCCTGCCCACGCAAGCCGACGAGGTCATCGATCTTGCCGGCCACATCGTCATTCCCGGCCTCGTCAACACCCATCACCACATGTTCCAGAGCCTGACCCGGGTGGTGCCGGCGGCGCAGGACGGCGAGCTGTTCGACTGGCTCACGGCGCTGTTTCCGATCTGGGCGGGGCTCTCTCCGGAGATGATCGCGGTCTCGACCAAGACCGCGATGGCGGAGCTGATGCTGTCCGGCTGCACCACCGCCATGGACCATCTCTACCTCTACCCGAACGGCATCCGCCTCGACGATGAGATCGCGGCGGCGGAAGAGATCGGCATGCGCTTCCATGCGAGCCGCGGCGCCATGAGCCTCGGCGTGAGCAAGGGCGGATTGCCGCCCGATCGCCTGGTCGAGGACGAGGCTGCGGTGCTGCGCGAAATGCGGCGCCTCATCGAGGCCTACCACGACAAATCCCGCTATTCGATGCTGCGCGTCGTGGTCGCGCCGTGCTCGCCCTTCACGGTGAGCCAGGATCTGATGCGGGAGGCAGCCGAGCTCGCGCGCAGCTACGGCGTGTCGCTCCACACCCATCTCGCCGAGAACGACAAGGACGTCGCCTTCACCCGCGAAATGTTCGGCTGCACGCCGGCGCAATATGCCGAGCAGCTCGGCTGGGTCGGGCACGACGTCTGGCACGCCCACTGCGTCAAGCTCGACGAGCACGGCATCGGCCTGTTCGGCCGCACCGGCACCGGCGTCGCCCATTGTCCCTGCTCGAACATGCGGCTCGCCTCCGGGATCGCGCCGGTCGGCCGCATGCGGGCGGCGGGCGTGCCGGTCGGCCTCGGCGTCGACGGCTCGGCTTCGAACGATACGAGCAACCTGATGGCGGAGGCGCGGCAGGCGATGCTGCTTGCCCGCGTCGGCTACGGTCCCGATGCCATGACCGCTCGCGACGCGCTGGAAATCGCGACGCTGGGCGGCGCCAAGGTGCTCGGCCGCGACGATATCGGGAGCCTCGCGCCGGACATGGCCGCCGATTTCGTCGCCTTCGACCTCGGCCGCGTCGGGCTCGCCGGTGCGCTGCACGATCCGGTCGCGGCCCTGGTGTTCTGCGCACCGGGCGAGGTCGCGTTCAGCGTCATCAACGGCCGCGTCGTCGTCCGCGACGGCCGCCTGACGACGATCGACCTTCCTTTGGTGGTCGAGCAGCACAATCGCCTGGCACGCGACCTCGTCGCCGCGGCGCGGTGAGGCCTCTCCGTCCGCTCCGCCCCGAACTGCCCGCGCTGCACTGCAGCGCGCGCCTTCACCAAAGCAGAAAAAATCCCGTCAAATCTTTGCCGGCCAATCGCTATGCGCGAGAAATTCGAGTATAATACTCTTCAAAAGGAACCTCATAGAGAAGAAAAAACCGGCGGGCGGACGACTTAAGGTGAAATTCAACCTCATTGGCGTGGGACTGGCTGGCGCGCTGTCGGTCGGCTTGATCGTGTTTCTGATGGGCGCGCCGTGGTGGTCGCTCGTCGCGTGCGCAGCCGTCGGGCTCGTCATCGGATGGCTGCTGGCGACCGGGTATTCCGGCGCGAACGCGCGGTTGCTGGCGGTGGTAAAGCTGCTGCGCGGGCTCCCGTTGTGGGATCGCATCGCGATGTCGATCGTGCTCGTGATCTCGGCGACCGCCATCTACATCGGATTGAGGGGCCTGCCGATCTACGCCGCGTTCTGCCTCTTCCTGGTGCCGATCGTGCTGGCCCAGGTGCTGTTCGGCACCAAGTCCGGCCTCGCCGCCGCGTTGGCGAGCCAGGTCGCGGTCCATTATTTCGCGATACCGCCGAAGAACAGCTTCGTGGTGCACAGCATGCGGGAGATCGGGCTCCTCTGCGTGTTCGCGCTGATGGCGCTCGTCACCTGGGTCACGATCGCCCTCCTCTCCGACATCGCCCGCGGCAAGACACGGCGCTTCAGCCGCAACTGACCCTGCCCGCCAACCCACCACGCCGTCATCGCCGGACTTGATCGGCGATCCCGGTAATGTGGCACGGCTGTGCCTCGTTAAGCGGGATGGCCGGGTCAAGCCCGGCCATGACCAATTCAGATGAATCGCGCAGGTTTTAGCGACTGTTTCACGCCGCCGCGCATCCGAGAATCGCGCGCGCGTCTTTGGCCGTTGCGACGTGGTCACCGAGAATCTCGATGATCTTGCCGGCTTTCTCCACCAGCGCGGCATTGCTCGGGGCGAGCTGGCCCTTGCCGAGATAGATGTTGTCCTCGAGCCCGACCCGGACGTGGCCGCCGAGCAGCACCGCCTGCGCCACCATGGGGAACTGGTAGAGCGATATCCCGAACGCGAACCACGGCGAATCCGACGGCAACAGCGAGCGCATGTAATGCATCGCCTCCGGCGTCGCCGGCTGGCCCCATGAAATCCCGAGGCAGATCTGGAACATGCCGGGCTTCTTGATGTGGCCCGTTTCGATCATGCGCTTGGCGAGCAGGAGATGCCCGGTCTCGAACACTTCGAGCTCGGGGAGGACGTCGATGTCGCGGATCGCGACCGCCATCGCCTCGAGGTAGCTCGGCGTGTTGATGAAGACGTAGCCGCCCATGTTCATGCTGCCCATGTCGAGGCTGCAGATGTCGGGCCGCAGCTCGAGGATGTGCTCGACGCGCTCCGCAGGCAGCTTGAGGTTGGTGGCGGGGCCGGGCTTGAGCGGGTCGTCCGCACCGGGGGTGAAGCGGGCGCCGGGGCCGGTGGTGAGGTTGATGAGCACGTCGACGCCGCTCGCGCGGATGCGCTCGACGACCTCGCGATAGAGCGCCTTGTCCATGCTGGGGCGGGTCGTCTGCGGATCGCGCACGTGAATGTGCACGATCGCCGCGCCCGCCTTGGCCGCATCGATGGCGGATTGTGCGATCTGCTGCGGCGTCACCGGCACCGCCGGGTTTTTCCCCGGCGTGTCTGCTGAGCCGGTGACGGCGCAGGAAATAATGACTTTGCGTTGCATCGAGATCCCCCGGGCGTTTTTCTCCCGGGCGGCACCATAGACCGCAGAGCTCACCGCGCCCAGTCCCGAACCGGGACCGGGCTAGTCTCGATGCCGATTGAGACGGCGGCCGGCTAGATCAGCCGATCCATCTCGTGCGCTGCCGGCACCTTGCCGCCGGGGGTCAGGTGATCGACGACCTGCGGCAGGTACTGGCTGAGCCCTTCGAGGAGCTCGTCGCGGGAGAGGCCGAACTCCGAGGTCAGCGAGCTGATCTGGTCCGACACCGAGCGCCGAGCCGAGATCCTTCGGCGAGATCGGCTTGTTCTGGCCGGTGCCGACCCAGGAATTCGCGACCTCGCCGTGGCCGCCCTCTTGCAACTGCTTGAGCAGGTCGTTGAGTCCGCCGCTCAGGACCGTTCCCGCGGCGCCCCCGGCGAGCAGGCCACCGAGCCCGCCCTTGAGAAGGTCGCCCAGACTGCCGGGGCCCGGCATCCCCGCGGTGACCGTGCCGCCCGGTGCGCGGGCGGGCGGTGTCGGCGCAGGGGGGGGCCGGAGCCTTGGCGGCCGGCTTGCCGCCGCCGGTGAGGCCTTTGAAGGCCTTGAAGGCGAGAAGGCCGAGCAGGGCCATCATCATCGGCGACATCCCGCCGCTTTCCTTGCCTTGGGGGGTCGAGGCAGGCGGGCTGGTGCCGCCGCGCGGACCGTTCTGCATGCCATTGAGAACATCCATCAATACCCATGTTTTCCTCCGCGTCCTCTGCCATGGAAGCGGCAGTTACATGGGCGCTCGCCGATGACAAGGACAAGTCAGGGCTCGCGACGCTTTTCACGCCATCGGCGCGGCGGCGAGGTCGGTCGCGCGCATCAGCGCCGGGGTCGCGGCCGCTGGCGCGACCCCTTCGCGCATCAAGGCGCGGCGCAGGATGCCAACGCGATCAAGGGCATAGAGGCCAAGCCCGCGCAATCCCTGGACCGGCAGGAGGTCCGAGAGCAGGGACCTGTTGAGAATGTCGACCGCGAGGATGCGGCCGCCGATATCGGCGCGCCGCCGCCGCTCGTATTCGGCGGTCACGGCGTCGCCGCCGAGATCTCCGCCGGACGCGACCTCGCCCACGACCTCGGCGATGGTGACGGCATCCCGCAGGCCGAGATTGAGCCCCTGCGCCCCGATCGGCGGAAACACGTGGGCCGCCTCTCCGACCAGGGCGATCCGGTTGGCAGCCGCCCGTTCGGCGGTCGCCACCATCAGGGGAAAGGCACCATGGCCCGGCTCCACCTCGACTTTTCCCAGAATCGAGTGGCAGCGCCGCTCGATCTCGGCATCGAGGTCGGCGCCCGTCAGCTGGGCGAGACGCTCGGCCTCGCGCGGGGCGACGACGCATACGATGCTCGAGCGATTCCCGGGCAGCGGCACGACCGTGAAGGGACCGTGCTCGGTATGAAATTCCGTCGAGATATCATTGTGCGGACGGGAGTGTTTCATAATGTAGGTGAGGGCCGTCTGCGGCGTTGTTCGTTCGCTGACCGCAATCCCTGCCGCCTTCCGGCAGAGCGAGTGGCGGCCGTCGGCGCCGATCGCGAGCGCGACCTCGAGAGGCGCGCCCTCCGCCGGGGTGACGGTGACGCCGAGATCGCCGATCTCGATCGACCGGGCGGCGGCATCGACATGGTCGAGCCCGGGAGTGGCGCCGATACGGTCCCACAGGGCGGCGATGAGGCGGGCGTTCTCGATGTTCCAGCCGAAGGCGGGAAGGCCGATCTCGTCCGCCTCGAACCGCACCTCCGGCGCCCGCCATAAGCGGCGTGTGTCGTCGGCGATCCGCATCACCCGCAGCGGCGCCGCGTGCTCCCGGCACCTCTCCCAGACGCCGAGCGCTTCGAGCGCGGCGACCGAGCCGGCCAGCAGGGCGGTGGTGCGGTTGTCGATCGTCGCCGGCCGCCGGGCCACCAAGGTCACCGGCACCTTGAAATGGGCAAGCGCCAGCGCGGCGATGAGCCCGGCGGGGCCGCCGCCGATCACCGCACACCCCTGGGATACCGCGCGCGCGTCGGTCATACTCGTGATCCGTCCGGGTCCCCTGTACCACGGGCATTGCGTCCGCGCCTGCCGCCGCTCTCCGATCCCGCTCGCAGTTGCCGGCCGACGGACGCAATTGATGAATGGCGCAAAACGGTGATTGGCGCAAAATGGTGATCGGCGCAGAACAGGGGCGTGCGTTGGGCGAGCTTGACGGTCGGACGGTCGGACGGTTTTCCGTCCATGTGCTGACTGCGGCCGGGCGCGGCTTGCGCGCTGCTCGCGCTGATGGCGGCGGCAGCGGGGCAGTGGGCCGTCATGTTCGCCTGGCTCGGGCTCGCGCTCGTCGTCGATGCCGCCGACGGGCCGCTGGCGCGGCGGCTCGAGGTGGCGCGGACCCTGCCGCGCTGGTCGGGCGAGACCCTCGATCTCGTGGTCGACTTCACGACCTACGTGTTCGTCCCCGCCTATGCGATCGTCGCCGGCGGCGTGCTGCCGGCGTGGTCTGCCGCGGTCGCCGGCGTGTGCATCGTGGTGAGCGGCGCGCTCTACTTCGCCGACCGGCGCCATGAAGACCCCCGACAATTACTTCCGCGGCTTTCCGGCGCTGTGGAACCTCGCCGCGTTCTACCTGCTGCTGCTGCGCCCGCCGCCGCTCCTTGCGCTCGCCTTCGTCGCGGCGCTCGTCGCGGCGACCTTCGTGCCGTTTCCGTTCATCCATCCGATGCGGGTGCAGCCGGCACCGTGCCTTCAATATCGCGTTGCTCGCGTTGTGGGGCGTGCTCGCGATCGCCGCCATCGTCCTCGACCTGCGAGCCGCCGGCCTGGGTGACCGCCGCCTTGTGCGCGATCGGGCTTTATGTTGTCTGCGCGGGCTATTTCCGAACCCGGCCGTGAGAGACGCGTGCTCGACCTCCTGACCGACCTCAACGCCTGGGCCGCGCTCGCGAGCCTCACCGCGCTCGAGATCGTGCTCGGCGTCGACAACGTCGTGTTCATCTCGATCCTGGTCGGGCGTCTCGATCCCCGCCGCGGCGAGATCGCGCGGCGGGTCGGGCCTCGGACTCGCGCTCGTCTTCCGCATCGCGCTCCTGTTCGCGCTGACCTCGCTGCTCGGCCTGTCGGCCACCGTGTTCACGTCTGGGGGACACATCGTTCTCCTGGCACGACCTGATCCTGATCGGCGGCGGGCTCTTTCTCATCGCCAAGGCGACCCACGAGATGCATCGCCGAGATCGACATCCCCGACGCGGACGAGATCGAGGAGGAGGCCAGCGTCGCCCGTCGCGGCGTCGATGGGCCTCGTCATCCTGCAGCTCGTCGTCATCGACCTCGTGTTCTCGATCGATTCGATCGTCACGGCGATCGGCATGTCGCGCGACATCCGCATCATGGTCGCGGCGGTGCTGATCGCGGTCGCGGTCATGTACGCGGCGTCCGGGCCGGTGGCGCGGTTCGTCGCCAACCATCCGACCACCAAGATGCTGGCGCTCGCGTTCCTGCTGCTGATCGGCGTCGCGCTGGTCGCCGACGGCTTCGACTTCCACATCCCGCGCGGCTACATCTACTTCGCCATGGCGTTCGCCGCCGTGGTCGAGGCCTTCAACGTGCTGGCCGCCCGCAAGCGCCGCGCATCCCAGGAAGAAGATCATGACGGCCCGCAGGATCGTTCTCGTCACCGGCGCGAGCCGCGGCATCGGCGCGGCGACCGCGCGGCTCGCGGCGGCGCAGGGCTACGACGTCGCGGTGAACTACACGCGGGACAAGGAAGGCGCCGCCGCCGTCGTCGCCGACGTCGAGAAGGCGGGCCGACGCGCCGTCGCGATCCAGGCCGACGTCGGCCGGGAGGACGATGTCGCGCGGCTGTTCGACGACCATCGACGCGCGAGCTCGGCCGGCTCACCGATCTCGTCTACAATGCCGGGATCACCGGCCCGGTGTCGCGGATCGAGAACCTTTCGACCGATGCCGCCCGGGAGATCCTCGACATCAACGTGCTCGGCGCCGTGCTGCGCGCGCGCGCCGCGATCCCGCGGCTCTCGACCAAGGCGCAGGGCGGGGCAGGGGGCGCGATCGTGCTGCTCTCCTCCGCGATGGCGACGCTCGGCGGCGCCGGCGAATACGTGATGTATTCGGCCTCCAAGGGCGCGGTCGAGAGCCTGTCGATCGGCCTTGCGCGCGAGCTCGCCGCCGAGGGCATCCGCGTCAACGTGGTCGAGCCCGGGCCCGACCGACACCGGCATCCACCCGCCCGGCCGGCTCGAGCGGCTCATCCAAGGTGGTGCCGCTGGGGCGCCCCGGCACGCCGGAGGAGATCGCCGAGGCGATCATGTTCCTGCTCTCGGAACGCTCGTCGTTCACGACGGGCGCGGTGCTGCGGGTCGCGGGCGGGCGGTGAGGCTGAGGTCGCGGCTGACCTAGTCGCCCGTTGCGCCGAAGACATGCGGTCACCGGGCTTGCGTCGGCGCCACGACTACCTATGATCCCGCGCCTTGGACAGAATACGGGGTCGCCGAATCCGCCCCGTGCGACGGTGGAGAGAGACATGACAGCGGCAGTGCGCGTACATAAGACCGGCGGGCCCGAGGTTCTCACCTACGAGCAGATCGACATCGCCGGCGCCGGGGCCGGGACAGGTCAAGCTCAAGCAGCACGCCGCAGGCGTCAACTTCATCGACACCTATTTCCGCAGCGGTGCCTATCCGTCGCCGGTCGGGCTGCCGTTCGTCGCCGGCAACGAGGGTTCGGGCGAGGTGACCGCGGTGGGGCCGGGCGTCACCGACCTCAAGGTCGGCGACCGCGTCGGCTACGTGGTTCCGCTCGGCGCCTATGCCGGCGAGCGCCTGCTGCAGGCCGACCGCGCCGTCAAGCTGCCGGCCGGCGATCAGCTACGAGGCGGCCGCCGCCACCATGCTCAAGGGCATGACGGTGTGCTACCTGCTGCGCCGCACCTTCGTGGTGAAGAAGGGCGACACCATCCTGATCCACGCCGCCGCCGGCGGCATCGGGCTCATCGCCTGCCAATGGGCGAATGCGCTCGGCGCCAACGTCATCGGCACCGTCGGCTCCAAGGAGAAGGCCGAGCTCGCCCAGCGCCAATGGCTGCCACCACACGATCCTCTATCGCGAGGAGGACTTCGTCGCCCGCGTCAAGGACATCACCAAGGGCGCGCTGTGCGACGTCGTCTATGACGGCGTCGGCAAGGACACCTTCCCGGGCTCGCTCGACTGCCTGCATCCGCTCGGCATGTTCGTGAGCTTCGGCGCGTCGTCGGGCCCGATCGAGGCGTTCTCCATCAACCTCCTGCAGTTCAAGGGCTCGCTGTTCGCGACCCGGCCGACGCTCAACCACTACGCGGCGAAGCGCGAGGACCTCCTCAAGCTCGCCGACGAGACCTTCGAGGTGATCACCAGCGGCAAGGTGAAGATCCCGATCAACCAGACCTATCCGCTCAAGGATGCCCAGAAGGCGCATCGCGACCTCGAGTCCCGCGCCACCACCGGCGCGTCGATCCTCGTTCCCTGACGCGCCTGTGGTGGGGGAGCGCGTGACCGAGGACCGAAGGCGTCATCACAGGGCAGGCGCGCATCGGTCTCGTGGCGGCGGCGTTGGCATTGGCCGCCGGCTTCGGCCAATGCCGCAAGCCACGTCAGCGATGCCGAGGCGCTTGCGCTCGCGGCGAAGCACTGCACGGCCTGCCATTCGGCAGAGCCGAGCCATCCGGCCTTCGGCAGGCCGCCCAAGGGCATCACGCTCGACACCATCGAGGGGATGCGCAGCTATGCGAAGTCGATCGCCATCCAGGTCGTGATCGAGCGGGCGATGCCGCTCGGCAACGAGACCAACATGACCGAGGCGGAGCGCGAACGGCTCGGCGCCTGGGCCGAAGGCAGGGAATGAAAGTCTGGGGCATCTGGGCGACGCTCGCGTTCGCGATCCTCGCGTTCGTGCTCGGCCAGGCGATGGGCTTTGCGGTCCTCTCGACGCTCAAGACGATCGACCCGGGACGGGTCGACACCGACGGCACCGCGGTCGCGATCTATACCCTCATCAGCAACCCCATCGAGATCGTCACGCTGGTGCTGGCGATCCAGCTCCTCGGCAGCAACGCGCGCGACTATCTCGGTATCGACATTCCGCACTGGCGCGACGTCGCAATTGCGGTCGCCGCGCTCGCCGCGACGATCGCTGCGGCGGACGCCGTGACCTTCGCCCTCGGCAAGGACATGGTGCCGGCGTTCCAGATCGAGCTTCACCGCACCGCCCGCGCGCAGGGATCGCTGCCGTGGCTGTGGCTCGCCATCATCGTCGCCGCACCGGTCGGCGAGGAGCTGCTGTTCCGCGGCTTCCTGTTCCGCGGCTTCGTCCATGAGCCGCGCGATGCGGTGCCGGGCATCCTCATCATCTCCCTGATCTGGTCGATGCTCCACGTGCAGTACGACTGGTTCGGCACCTCCCAGGTGTTCGTGATCGGCCTGCTGTTCGGCTTCGTGCGCTGGCGCACCGGCTCGACCACGCTCGCGATCCTCATGCACGTGCTGCTCAACCTCGAAAGCGTGGTCGAGACGGTGATCGTGATGGGATGGGTCTGATCGCGGAGCCAGCCATATGCCCGACGGCCTGATGGCGCGACTATGGGCGGGTCTGCTGGCGACATCGCCGCTGGAAGCATTGGCCGTGCTCTTGAGCCTCATCTACGTGGTGCTGGCGGTGCCTCGCAGCCGCTGGTGCTGGGTCGCGGGTGGCGTCGGTTCCCTCATTTACGTCTGGGTGTTTGCGCGTGCGCGATTGCCGATGCAGTCGCTGCTGCAGGTCTGGTACGTCGGTGTCGCCGTGTTTGGCTTTCTGCGCTGGTCGCACGAGGGTACAATGCGGATCTCGCTGCTGTCCTGGCGCGGCCACGTCGCGGGCATCGCAGCGTCGCTGCTGCTGGCTGCGGCCATCGCGGATTTCCTCGCTGCGGAGACACAGGCGGCTTGGCCCCACCTGGATGCGTCGACCGCGGTGCTGAGCCTCTTTGCGTCCTGGCTCACGGCCCGTGGCAAGCTTGAGAACTGGTTGTACTGGATCGTCGTTGATGCGGTGCAGGTTTGGCTGTACGCCGCTCAGGGGCTGGTTTTCACGGCGTTTCTGTTCCTGATCTATCTTGTAATCGCCGCTGTGGGCTTCCTTGAATGGTTGAAGACATACCGGAGTCAGGCTGCTCGGTGATCCCCGCATCCGTCTTGCGGCGCATTCCGGGGTGCGCCGGCGGCGAAGCGCCCCTGCACGTTGAGCTGCTGCACGGCGGCCGCAAGGTTAATCTCAACCTGTTTATCGATACGCGCGCGGGTCGGTTCGTGTTGCGGCAGCGAATCTGGGAGGGGCCGCGGCCTGGGGCTGACTCGCTCCGCGAGGTGGCATGCCACCGCGCCGCGGCTGCGGCGGGCGTGGCGCCGGCCGTGCTCGACGCCGCACCCGATGGCAGCTGGATTCTCATGGACTATGTCGAGGGTGGGATGTGGAATCCGCCGCGGCTGCAGGCCCCCGAGGGCCTGCGCACCCTGGGCGCCTGCCTGCGGCGCCTGCACGCGACAACGCCTCCCCCGGACCTTGCGGCGTTCGATCCCGTATCCATCGCGAGCAGGGCAAGCACAGGCCATCCTCGCGCGTGATCCGGCCGCGGCCGACGAGGTCGATACTTTGGTCGCCCGTACGCAGCAACTCGCGGCGCAATGCGCCGCCTTCGCGGCCGCGCCGGTGACGACCCACGGCGATCTCGTTGCCAGCAATGTCATCGGCCCCGTCCCCATGTTGGTGGACTGGGAATATGCGCAACTCGCGGACCCGGTCTACGATTTGGCCTGCCTCTCCATCTACTATCCGGGCCTCCAGCGGCGCGGGGGAGAGTTGCTCGACGCGGTGGGCATCACAGATGCCAACGCCACTGCGCGGCTGCGGTTGCACATGGAGTTGTTCGACAGCCTGAATAGGCTGTGGGAACGGGCACAAGCGTTGCAACACGCCTAGCCCGACTTTAGCGCACCGTCGAGCAGCAGCCCGAGCCGCTTTCAATCGACCGGTCGCTTTGACCCCACATACGTTCCGTATCTATTCCGTTTGTTTACTGTCGCGCAACGCTCTCTCCGCGCGCCGTCGCCCGCTTTCTCCACACCCGCAGATCAGCGATGACTTTTACGGCAGCCGCGAGGACCAGCGCGCAGAGGGCCGCCTTCGACACCGTCTCCATCGCCCCCTCGATCAGGAGAGCATGGACCACGCTCCCTACGACGATGACGACCGCGAGGAGCGTATGAGCGATGCGCCACGTTCGCGGTCGCAACCCCAATCGCCGGCGGAGCGCAGCCAAAAGAGCGACGGCGAAGATCGCCCACATGGCGATCACACCAAAGGCGGAGAACGGCGTCGGCGATGTGAAGAGAAGGGCGTCGATCATGTCCGGCGGACTGGTGATCCAAAGGCCCACGACGTGGACCACCACCGCCACGACCAGCACGCCTCCGATCCAGAGATGTGCACGCCGCCGACGATAAGGCGATGGTCCCGGTAAGTATCCGCCAATCAGCAGAGGCTGAACGAGCAGGATACCCAGTGCGATAATTCCTGCGAATCCACCCAGTATGTAGACCGGGCCGCGCCATTCGAGCAGAGGACTCGCCGCCGCAGCGGCGAGTGGTACGCAAATGACGGCTGCAAGGGCGGCCCAGATCAGGGCCGCCGGGGCCAATCTCATCCCTTAGTTCCCAACTCGGTCAGGCCGGCTGAAGGACGAAGTGGGCCTCTAGGCTGGTCTCTTTCGCGCTCCGCATCACGGGACGCAGGAAGACGGTTTTGAATTCATCACTGTCATAGGCGAGGTGACCATGGGGTTGGCCAAAGATCGGAATAATCTGCGGTATCTCGAGACGGAACATCCCGTTCTTGTCTGTGAGCGTGGCTCCATGACTTTGCGGCTCGTGCTCCTGCCCTTCGGGCGTGTGCGCCCAAATTTGGATGCGTTGCCCGGCAAGCGGAGCCCCGTCGCCCGCGCGGCGGACGGTGCCCGACATCCAGAAGCCACCCTTGCCGATCCGCTGCACGATCGGCGCGCCCTTGCGGTAATTGTTGGAGCCGCCCGACATCGAGGGGGTCGGTGCGAGGCCTGCCGCGCTGGCCGGCAACAGGAGCCCGGAAACTCCGGCTGCTACGACGGAGCCGCCAGCGGCGATGAGGTTGCGGCGGTTGAGTACGACGGTGGTCATGCACATTCCTCCTGGCGACCAGTTGCTCGCGATAGGACGGCAACAGGCGCGAGATTCCTCTGAATTTAGCGCGGTTGCGAGCAAATTCCAATTGAAGGGAGCGCAATAGGTCGCAAATAAAGACTTTGTGAACGAGTGTGCCGGCCTCCTCGAAGTCGAGGAGGGTGGCGAACTCGTTCATATCAGGTCGGCGAGTGCGGCCATCACCGGGTGCTCAGGCGCGCCCTCTGGTAGCCGTGGCAGCGCGAGCACCTCGATCCCCGCAGCAAAGCGTCGAATGGCGGCAGCGGTCTCCTCGAGGCTCGCCGCGCTGCCCGGAGTTTCGTTGACCACCACGGCGGCAGGCGTGAGGCCCGCGCGGTCGAGCACATCGAGTGCGGTCAGGGTGTGGCTCAGGGTGCCGACATAGCTGCCGGCGGCAAGGATCAGCGGCAGGTCGAGTGCGATCATCCAGTCGAGCACGGTGTGGCGATCGTCGAGCGGCACCATGATGCCGCCGATCCCTTCGATGATCAGCGCGTCGCGGTGCGCGGCGACGGCATTGCGGCCGTGGGCAACGAGCGTGGCGAAGTCGATCGCCGTGCCTTCACGGCGGGCGGCCATGTCGGGGGAGAGCGGTTCGCGCAGCCTATAGGGCGAGGCCGCCGCGATCCGCTCCGGGGTGAGCGTCGCGCCGAGGGCGAGTAGCAGGTGGCCGGTGTCGGACGTCTGTGGCGCGTGCGGATCGAAGCCGGTGATCACCGGCTTGAGCGCGTCGACGCTGCGCCCGCGCGCCCGCAGCTCGGCGATCATGCCGCGCGCGATGAAGGTCTTGCCGATGTCGGTGCCGGTTGCGGTGATGAAGACGGCGGTCATGCCGCAGCCGCCACCCGCGTGCGCACGAGATCGGCGAGCCGCATGACGTCGCGGTCGTCGTGACGCGCGGTGAAGGCGAAGCGCAGCCGCGCGGTACCGGGCGGCACCGTCGGCGGCCTGATCGGCACCACCAGGAAGCCTTCCGTCTCGAGAAGGCGCGCCGCGGCGAGCGCCGCCTCGGCCGAGCCGACGATGAGCGGCACGATATGGCTCTTCGCCGGCGCCAGGTTGGCGCGCATGGTGAAGGCGCGCGCTTTGGCGAGCGGCGCCGCGCAAAGCGTGCGATCGGTCGCGATGAGGTCCAGCGCCGCGATCGCCGCCGCGACGATCGCGGGCGGCAGCGCGGTCGAATAGACGAAGGTGCGGGCGCGGTTCTTCATCAGCTCGACGACCGGCTCCGACGCACAGAGATATCCGCCATAGGCCCCGACCGCCTTGGACAGCGTGCCCATCTGCAGCGGCACATCGGCCGTGGTGCCGCCCGCAAAGGTCGAGCCGCGGCCTTGCCCGATGACGCCGATGCCATGGGCATCGTCCGCCATCAGCCAGGCCGCGTATTCGCGTGCGAGCCGGCCGAGCGCGGGGAGGGGGGCGAGGTCGCCGTCCATCGAGAACACGCCGTCGGTGAGGATCAGCGTATGCCCGTGGCCGGCGCGGCGTTCGCGCAGCAGCGCGCGCGAGGTCGTCGAGGCTGTTGTGGGCGAACGGTACGACGGTCGCGCCCGACAGGCGGGCGCCGGCCCATAGGCACGCATGGGCGAGCTCGTCGATCAGGACGAGATCGCCGCGGCCGACGAGGGCCGGAATGATCCCGGTGTTGGCGAGATAGCCGGAACCGAACACGCAAGATGCTGCGGTTCCCTTGAGGCGCGCGAGCCGCGTCTCCAGTGCCTCGTAGAGCGGATGGTTCCCGGTGACGAGGCGCGAGGCGCCGGCCCCGACGCCGTATTGGGCGATCGCGTCGCGGGCCGCGTCCTTGAGCGCGGGATGGTGGGCGAGTCCGAGATAGTCGTTGCACGAGAACGATACCAGCCGCCGACCGTTGCGTTCGACGATGACGTCGTGGCGCGCCGAGGTCACCAGCGCACGGCGCAGATGCTGCCCTTCGAGGGCGGCCAGCTTGGCGGTGGCGAAGTCATCGAGGGAGGACATTTTCTCTGCTAAGAAGGTTGTGAAGGTCCCGGCATCAGTGTAGGGGGCGCCCTGCTTGCCGTCTCTTCGGGACAGGGTGCGGCACGACGCTGAAACTCACAAGTACAACGTGGAGGCCGACGGGCTCGATGCACCCCAATTCTGGCAAAAAATACGCCGCCAGTCCGGCCGAACCGTGTGGATGGTTCGATCTGTCCCACGTTTGGCTCCCCTATGCGCAGATGAAGACCGCGGCGCCGCCGCTGCCGGTCGCTGCGACGCGCGGCAGCCGCATCGTGCTCGCCGACGGACGGGAACTCATCGACGGCATCGCGTCGTGGTGGACCGCCTGCCACGGTTATAACCATCCGGCTATCGCGCGCCGCGGTGAAGAGCCAGCTCGACGTCATGCCCCATGTGATGTTCGGCGGCCTTGCCCACGAGGGCGCGGTCACCCTGGCGCGCCGGCTCGCCGGCGCTGCTGCCTGGCCTCGACCGCGTGTTCTTTTCCGAGTCCGGTTCCGTCGCCGTCGAAGTCGCCATGAAGATGGCAGTGCAGTACTGGCTCAACAAAGGGGTGCGCGGGCGCACCAAGTTCATCGCTTTCCGCGGCGCCTATCACGGCGACACCACCGGCGCCATGGCGGTGTCGGACCCGGAGGACGGCATGCACCGTGCCTTCGGCGGCCTGCTGCCGCGCCATTACGTGCGCGACCTGCCGGACACCGACGAGCGCGCCGACCATCTCGAGCGGCTCATCGCCGATCATAGCGACGAGATCGCGGCGATCGTCGTCGAGCCGCTGGTGCAGGGCGCGGGCGGCATGCGGTTCTCCGATGCGCAAACATTGCGCCGGCTCCGCACCATGGCCGACCGCAACAAGACGCTGCTCATCTGCGACGAGATCTTCACCGGCTTCGGCCGTACCGGAGCGATGTTCGCGTCGACCGGCGCCGGCGTCACGCCGGATATCGTCACGCTCTCCAAGGCGCTCACCGCGGGCACGCTGCCGCTCGCCGCGACGCTCGCACGCGCCCAAGTGTTCGATGCCTTCTGGTCGGACGACCCGGGTCACGCCTTCATGCACGGCCCGACCTACATGGCGAATGCGCTCGCCTGCGCGGCCGCCAATGCTTCCCTCGACCTGTTCGAGCGCGAGCCGCGCCTTGCGCAAGTCGCGGCGGTGGAAAAGGCTCTCCGCGCAGGGCTCGAACCCTGTGCCGACATGCCGAACGTGCGCGACGTGCGCGTCATGGGCGCGATCGGCGTGGTCGAGCTCGAGCGCATCGATGACGTCGATGCATTGCGCGCGCGCTTCGTCGCCGAGGGGGTGTTCGTGCGGCCGTTCGGCAACATCGTCTACCTGACGCCGGCCTTCACCATCCCGCCCGACGAGCTTGCCGCGCTCACCGACGCGGTGGTCAAGGTCGTCGGCACCATGCGGCCCTCGATGGGACGGTGATGGCGGGGCGATGATGAAAACGTTGTTCAGTCTCTCCGAGGTCGAGGCGGCCTTGCCGGTGGTGCGTGCCGTGGTGCCGCCGACGCCGCAATTCGCCTGGCCGCAGCTTGCCGCCGCGACCGGCGCGGAGGTCGTGGTCAAGCACGAGAACCACACGCCGACCGGCGCCTTCAAGGTGCGCGGCGGGCTCGTCTATGCCGACCGGCTCAAGCGTGCGCGGCCCGACGTCGTCGGCATCGTGAGTGCGACCCGCGGCAATCACGGCCAGTCGCTCGCGCTCGCCGGCCGCCGTGCCGGGCTTTCCGTCCTCATCGTGGTGCCCTACGGCAATTCGGTCGAGAAGAACGCGGCGATGCGCGGCTTCGGCGCCGAGCTCGTCGAATTCGGCAGCGATTTCGACGAGGCGAAGGAGCATGCCGCGAGGCTTGCGGAGGACCGCGGCTACGCTTTCGTGCCGTCATTCGATCGGGATCTCGTCATCGGGGTCGCGACCTATGCATATGAGTTTCTCACCGCCGTCGCCGATCTCGACACGGTCTACGTGCCGATCGGGCTCGGCTCCGGCATCTGCGGCATGATCGGGGTGCGCGACGCCCTGAAGCTTTCGACCCGCATCGTCGGCGTCGTCGCGCAGAACGCCAACGCCTACGCGCTCTCCGTCGCCGCCGGCAAAGTGGTGCCGACCAATGCCGCCCGCACCTTCGCCGACACTCTGGCGGTGCGGGTGCCCGACGAGACGGCGCTCGCGGTGATCCGCCACGGCGCCGACCGCATCGTCGAGGTCGCCGAGGACGAGATTGCCGAGGCGATCCGCCTCTATTTCCGTGCGACCCACACGCTTGCCGAGGGCGCCGCCGCCGCCCCGCTCGCCGCGCTCATGAAAGAGCGCGACCGCATGCGAGGCCGCCGCGTCGGCCTCGTCGTGACGGGCCAGAACATCGACACCCCGGTGATGGCCAAAGTGCTGGCGGGCGAGACGCCGGCGGGGTGAGAAGCTTTTCGTACGCCGGCGGACGACTCGCTTTCCGGCTTGGGAGCCGGAGAGGTGCCAACCGCTACGAGACGACTACTGGCGCCCCTCGCGGCGCGCCATGAAGGCGAGGCGCTCGAACAGGTGCACGTCCTGCTCGTTCTTGATCAGCGCGCCGTGCAGCGGCGGGATCAGCTTCTTGGGGTCGCGTTCGCGCAAGGTATCGGGGCCGATGTCCTCGACCATCAGGAGCTTGAGCCAGTCGAGCAGCTCCGAGGTCGACGGCTTCTTCTTCATGCCCGGCACGTCGCGGATTTCGTAGAACAGCCGCAGCGCCTCGGCGACGAGCCGCGGCTTGATGCCGGGGAAATGCACCTCGACGATGGCGCGCATGGTGTCGGCATCGGGAAAGCGGATGTAGTGGAAGAAGCAGCGCCGCAGGAAGGCGTCGGGCAGCTCCTTCTCGTTGTTCGAGGTGATGACGACGATCGGGCGGCGCCGGGCCTTCACGGTCTCGCTGGTCTCGTAGACGAAGAACTCCATGCGGTCGAGCTCGAGCAGGAGGTCGTTCGGAAACTCGATGTCGGCCTTGTCGATCTCGTCGATCAGCAGCACCGGCCGCTCGTCGGCGACGAAGGCGTCCCACAGCTTACCGCGCTTGATGTAGTTGCGGATGTCCTTGACGCGGAGGTCGCCGAGCTGGCTGTCGCGCAGCCGCGACACCGCGTCGTATTCGTAGAGGCCCTGCTGCGCCTTGGTGGTCGACTTGATGTGCCACTCGATCAGCGGCGCGCCGATCGCCTTCGCCACCTCGATGGCGAGCACGGTCTTGCCGGTGCCCGGCTCGCCCTTGACGAGGAGCGGCCGCTCCAGCGCGATCGCGGCATTGACGGCGACCTTGAGGTCGTCGGTGGCGACGTAGGCACTGGTCCCGTCAAACCGCATGATGTCTCCGAGGCGCACAACGTTTTCTGTCATCGCCCGGCTCGACCGGGCGATCCAGTAACCACCGCGCCGGCGAATAGCGCACGGCGCGACCTCAAGTCGCAGGGGTTACTGGATACCCCGCTTTCGCGGGGTATGACACTGCGGAATTTGACCATGGTCACGCAAGGACAGCGGGCAAAATCCGCGCCAACTAGCTGCGCGTCGATTCACAGCGACTCGCGAGGACGCGCGCTCAGCCCAGCGCGCGCATCGTGTCGCTGAACAGCTCGTCGACCGCGATGCGGCGCGGGATCAGCCCCTGTTTCAATGCGTAGTCGATGACGATCTCGAGCGAGCGCCGGTTGGCCTCGATGCCGAAGCGCCAGGGATCGAGCGCGGGCGCGCCGCTCTGCGCGAACGCCGCTTCCTTCGCCTCACGGAACAGGCGGTAGACCTCGCGCACCACGTCCGGCCGGGCCTCGGCGAGCCCGTCGCGGATCACCAGCATGTGGTTGATCGGCACGCCGCCATGGCTCTCCGACCATTTGCGGTTCGCGGTCTCGGCATCGGGGATCAGCGGCTTGAGCCGCGGATCGGGGAACTTGTCGCCGACGATCGCGGCATCGAGCTCGCCGTCGAGCAGCATCTGGGCGAGCTGCTTGCCCTCGGGAGCCCGGCGCACGTTGGCCGGATCGTCGTATTCGGCGACGTGGCCTTCCTCGAAGGTGACCCATTTGATGCTCGAGAGGTCGACCCCATAGTCCTCGGCGAGAATGCCGCGCACCCACACGCCGGTGGTCTGGGTATAGGCGCGCACGCCGAGCGTCTTGCCGTTGAGATCGGAGGGCTTGAGCGTGCCGCGTTCGGGATTGTAGGCGATGGTGTGGAGCTGGCCGCGGCCGACCACGGTCGCCGGGATCAGCACATAGGGCTTGCCGTAGATATAGGCCTGCAGGAACGTGACGATCGCGACTTCCGCGAGGTCGAACTTGGCGTCGCGCACCAGCGGCTTGAAGGCGGTGTTCGACACCTTCACGTCGGCGAAATCGAAGTCGAGGATGTCCGACGCGAGCTTGCCCTCCTTGAGCGCCATCGCGTTGGGGTAGTTCCCCATCAGGGTGAACAGCTTGAGTTTGTCGGGCTTGGTGAGCATCGACGTGTCCTCTACGAGATGGGTTATCAGCCGGCGATCTTATCGGCCAGCGCGGGATAGAGCGACTGCGCGGTGAGGCCGAAGATCCAGTCCTGGTCCTCCTGCGGCAGCGAGGCGACGGACTCCCGCGCCACCGCCAGCAGGTTCTTGAGCGGGCCTTCCGAGGCCGGATAGTTCGAGCCCCAGGCCATCCGCGAGGCGCCGAACGTGCCGACGAGCTTGGCGAAGAAGGTCTCCGGCGTCGCCTTGCCGTTGCGGCATTCGGTGAAGGTGCGCGGCGTCACCTTGAGATAGATGTTCGGATGCTCGGCGAGCGCGAACAGGCCGGCGGCCGCCGCATAGGGCGGCCCGTCGCTGAGCACCGGCCGCGACAGGTGATCGAGGATCACCTTCACCCGCGGGAAGCGCCGCACCAGGTTGACGAGCTGCGGGAAGGCCGGCGCGGACATCTGCATGCAGATCGGAATGCCGAGCTCGCCGGCGGTCTCCCAGGCCGGGTAGACCTTGGGATCGTCGATCCAGTCGGCCTGGGTCTTCATGGTGCTGCCGATGGTGAAGAGCCGCATGCCGGTGAGGTTCTTCTTGCGCCAGTGGCGCATCTTTTCCGGCGCATCGGGGCGAGCACGTCGACCGAGAACACGCCGGTGAAGCGGCCGGGATATTTGGCGACGGCGTCGGCGACATAGGAGTTGTCGTGGCCATAGCAGGTCGAAGCCTGCACCAGGGCGGACTTGTCGACGCCGGCCTCGTCCATGGCGGCGATCATCTGTTCCGTGGTGACCGGGCGCGCCTGCGACCAGTCGGACTGATGGCCGCCGAGCGGCGCCAACGGATAGCGCTTCGGATCATCGGCGATGATGTGGGGGTGGATGTCGATCGTCTTGGCGGGCATGGATACTCCGGGCGGAAATTACTCCCTCACCCCGCGAGAGGGAGGGTCGGAGAGCGTGTCATAGCCCAGCAAGTAGGGTGGGCAAAGGCGGCCGAGGCGTCTTCTTATCGGCACACAGGCATCTTCTTATCGGCACGCCGCATGTCCGCCGTACCCGCTGCAGGTGGCAGGGAGCCCGCGCGGTCAAGCGTCTACGTGCTCGCCATGAGCTTCAGCGCGTCTTGCGCCAGGGTCATATCGGCGACCTGCTCATAGGGGAGCATGCGCTTCTGCAGGCCGAGCGCGAGGTTGATCTCCTGCATGTAGCGCACGCGCTCCTCCGACAGCAGGAGGTCGGACGCGTAGGGCTTGTGCTTCTGGATGAACGCCCATTCGGTGGCGCCTTCCGCGCCGCCGGTCGCGCTGCCGGTCACGGTGGCACGGGCGCGCACGAAGATGTCCTTGGAACCGGGGCTCTGGATGAAGCGCCACAGCGTGCCGTAGGCGGCGAGCGTGCGCGCCAGGAGGTCGCGCTTGCCGGCGATGGCGCGGTCCGACGCGTAGCTCGCCTGGTAGGTGTATTCGGGCAGCTCGTCATAGACGAGCCCGTCCTCGAGCGCATGGACGCCGTAGTGCTCCTGGTGCTCGTAGACGTCGTTCAACGCGATGCCGGCATCGACCGTGCCGGCGACCACGGCGCGAAACACGTCGGTGCTGCTGCCGATGTTGACGAAGCGGACCTTCGTCGCGTCGATGCCCTTCTTGCGCATCAGCGCGACCGTCATGTGGTGGAGCAGGGCGCCCGGCGAGCCGGTGCCGAAGGTGCGGCCTTCGAGGTCCTTGAGGCGGCGGACTTCCGGCCGCTTCGAGTAGATGACGTCGTCGACCAGGAAGCGGGTCGCGGCGACGAGCTTGATCTTGGCGCCCTTCTCGATCGCGGCGAGCACCTGGGAGAAGCCGGAGATCACGACGATGTCGCTCGATCCGCCGATCACCGCGCCCATCAGCTTCGAGCCGTCGGCGACGCTGATGATGTTCGGCGCGAGGCCGAACTTCGCGAAGAAGCCTTGCTCCTTCATGATCCATTGCAGCGCGGCGCCGGCAGTCGCGGCGGCGCCGACGATGTTGACGGTCTCGGTCTGCGCGAGCGCCGTCCGGCCCCGCCAGCAGCCGCCACGCCCGCCAATCCAGCCGACGCCCAGCCCGGCAGCACCGAGCTTGAGCACATCGCGGCGGGCGAGCGCGGCCGGCATGGCGATCGGCCTCGTCAGGCCGTCGCGGGCAGCCGCTTGGCGAGCCGGGTGTAGACCTTGCGGGCATTGCCTTCGAAGATCTTGTGCTTGTCGGCGGCGGAGAGCCCGGGGACCTGGTCGATGTAGCGCTTGGTGTCGTCGTAGTGGTGGCCGGTGCGCGGGATCGATGCCCTTCACCGCGCCGACCATCTCCGAGGCGAACAGGATGTTGTCGGCCGGGATCACCTTGGTGAGCAGCTCGATGCCCGGCAGGTGGTAGACGCAGGTGTCGAAGTAGACGTTCTTGAGCAGATGCTCCTCGAGCGGCGGCCGCTTCATGTCCTGCGCGAGCCCGCGGTAGCGGCCCCAGTGGTAGGGCACCGCGCCGCCGCCATGCGGGATGATGAACTTGAGCGTCGGGAAGTCCTTGAACAGGTCCGACGTGATGAGCTGCATGAAGGCGGTGGTGTCGCCGTTGATGTAGTACGCGCCGGTGGTGTGGACGCAACCGGGATTGCACGAGGCGCTGACATGGATCATCGCCGGCACGTCGAGCTCCACCATCTTCTCGTAGAGCGGATACCACCAGCGGTCGCCGATCGGCGGCGCGTCCCAGTGGCCGCCCGAGGGATCGGGATTGAGGTTGGCGCCGACGAAGCCGAACTCGTTGACGCAGCGCTCGAGCTCGCCGATGCAGCTCTTGGGGTCGACGCCGGGCGATTGCGGCAGCTGGCAGACGCCGATGAAGTTGTTCGGATAGAGCTGCGTCAGCCGGTAGATCAGGTCGTTCGAGACCTGCGACCATTCCAGGCTCACGCCGGCGTCGCCGATGTGATGCGACATGCCGGAGGCGCGCGGCGAGAAGATCGTGAGGTTGGTGCCGCGCTCGCGCTGGAACTTGAGCTGCGCGCCCTCGACGCTCTCGCGCAGCTCGTCGTCGCTGATCTTGAGCGCGGATGCGGACGGCTTCTGCGAGGGGTCCTTGATGGCGGCGACCTGGCTCTTGCGGAAGTCGTGGAGCTTCTGCGGCTCGGTCGTGTAGTGGCCGTGGCAGTCGATGATCATGGCGCCTCGCTCGTTGCCGGCTTCCGGTTCTTGTTCGATCGGCCCGGCGTTCGGGCGCGGATCGTAAGGCCGGACTACGCCTTGTCAAACGGATTGCCGCGCATTCTATCGGGGGCATCGCATCTCTAATCACCCCTCCCAGTCGCCGCACGCGGCTGCGGATGCACGCGCAGATTCCGATTGCGTCTGCCGTGCCTTGCTCCCTATGTTCTGCCCGCAAAATCGAGGGAGCCCGCCCGGGGGAGAGTAATGGCCGATCTACCGCGTCTCAATGGTGTCATCCGCGCCTGGGAGGAGGGCAAGCCCGCCTTCACCTCGTTCTCCCAGGCCGAGGTCGAGAATGCCGTCGCGATGAGCACGTCGAAATTCGACGGCATCATCTTCGAGATGGAGCACAATTTCTGGGACGCGCGGGCGCTGCGCGACAGCATGCAATACATGCTCAATCGCCGCGCGCTGGTGCAGGGCGGCACGCTCGCCCCGACCGTGACCCCGATGGTGCGCATTCCGCCGAACGGCGGCGAGAACAATCAGTGGCTCGCCAAGCAGGCGCTCGACCTCGGCGTCTACGGCGTGCTGTGGCCGCATATCTCGACGGTCGACCAGGCGCGCAATGCCGTCGCCGCCTGCCGCTATCCGCGGCTTCCCACCGCGCCGCTCTACGAGCCTGCCGGCATCCGCGGCGACGGGCCGACCACCGCGGTGCGCTACTGGG
Source organism: uncultured Alphaproteobacteria bacterium (assembly GCA_963793985.1). Classification (GTDB taxonomy): domain Bacteria; phylum Pseudomonadota; class Alphaproteobacteria; order Rhizobiales; family Xanthobacteraceae; genus JAJPKK01. The sequence continues at coordinate 123,554 of CAWCCG010000002.1, forward strand.
GCCTCACCCAGCAGGAATACTATTCCAAGGCCGACGTGTGGCCGCTCGCCAAGGACGGCGAAATTCTCTGCATGCTGATGATCGAGGACACCCAGGGCATCGCCAATCTCGACGCCATCCTCAAGCAGGTGCCGGGCATCGGCCTGGTGCTGATCGGGGAGGGCGATCTCTCCCAGGAGCTCGGCTATCCCCGCCAGTACGAGCATCCCAAGGTGCTCGACGCCGATGGCCTACATCGTCAAGACCTGCAAGGAGAACGCGGTCCATGTCGGCCATCCCCATGTCGACGCGACCAATGTCGAGCGCATCCTCGCCGAGGGCTACACCTTCCTGATGGCCGCCCCGGTGCGCAGCTACGCCGCCCTCGACAAGGGCCGGCAGCTCGCGGGGCGGAAGTAGCGATCCGTCCTCCGGCTTCGGGGAGGGTGGCCGAGCGAAGCGAGGTCGGGTGGGGTCCGCGAGCGTGCAGCGAGCCGCCGAAGAATCGAACGCGGCGAGGCCAACAAAGAGCCCCACCCGCGCCAGTCCCCGAAGACGGGGAGGCGCACCGAATCGCGCCGTCGCACCGGAGCATCGCGGGAGTCAGTTCTTTCCCTGCTTGAAATACCGCAAGTCCGGCGGCGGCTGGTCCCGTTTCATCGGCATCAGCAGGCCGTCGGCGCTGCGGAAGTAGACCTCCTTGCCGATGGTGACGTGGGCCTGGCCCTCGATGCAGTTATCGTTCGCCCACCACACCTTCGGCCGCCGCTTGAAGGTCTTCGTCACCGTCCACGGCCGGGTCAGGGAATTGTCGACCGTGGTCATCTCGACGCGCAGGAGCTCGGGATCGGTCTTGTCGATGAAGATCCGCTCCGTGATGACGCCTTCGTCGTCGTCCGCCATGGGCATGCCGGACTGGTCCCACACGCGCGGTCCGCGCACGTGCCGCGTCTCGACCTCGAGCGTGTCGAAGCGGCCGTCGCCGTCGGTATCGAGCCACTTGCCGATCGAATAGCCGGTGAACCAGGTCTCCTCCGTCTTCGGCCATTCGCGCCCGTCGGTATAGATCCGGCGCGGCGAAAATTCGGTCCGCTCGAACAGCATGTGGGTGGCATCCGGCGAGATCAGGATTTCGAACGGCGACACCCCCGACATCATCCGCGGCATGCCCTGCGGCAGGCAGCTATAGGCCGGGTCGAGCCCATGACCGCCGAGATCCTGATCCTTGATGCTGGCCTCGAACTGCGCCTGGTACTCCGGCTTGAGCGGCGCCTCCTGCTTGCGGAGCGGCTTCGTCTGGTCGTAGCGCGGGTTGCCGGTATAGGTGCGGGTCCACTGGCCGGACCAATCGGGGAATTTCGATGCGTCGTGCGCCGACGCGGCACCGCAGGCCGCGGCGAGCAACGTCGCCAGTGCGATCCCACCAATCGAAGCGCGCAGCATCATCTTCCTCCGATCGCCGTCCGGCGGTGCGTACCGTGACCGGCTGTCCGTTTTGATCCGTTTTGCTGAGCCTTACCATGCCACCGCCGGCGTCGCCACGGACCGCGGCGCTCCGGCGTCCTCAGATCATCTTGCGCGTCGTATCGTCGAACAGCTCGTCGACGGTGAAGCGGCGCGGGATGAGCTGCTGCTGGGCGGCGTAGTCGACGATCTTTTCGAGCGCCGGGCGGCAGGCGGCGACGCCGAAGGGCGGGGCCGCGGCGCCGGCCTCTACCGCGCGGCGCCGGCTCTCCTTGAGCACCGCATAGACTTCCTCGACGAGGTCCGGGCGCAATTTGGCGAGCTCGCCGCTCACCACCACGAAGTGGTTGAGCGGCACGATGCGGTGCTTCGCGACCCACGCCTTGGCCGCCGCCTCGGGATCGCCGAACAGCGACCGCGCCCGCGGATCGTCGGAGCGGTCGCCGAGCACCGCGTCGAGCTCGCCGGCGAGCAGCATCGGGACGATCTTCTTGCCCTCCGGCGCGCGCTCGGTGGTGTCGACATATTCGGCGACGTGAGGCTCCTCGAAGGTGATCCATTTGACCTTGGAAAGATCGAGGCCGTAGTCGTTCTCGAACATGCCGCGCAGCCAGGCGCCGGTGGTGGTGGTGAAGGAGCGGATGCCGACCCGCTTGCCGGCGAGCTCCGGCGGGGTGAGCTTGGCATAGACGTCGCCGTTGTAGATCGCGAAGGCGTGCTGGACGCGGGCGGTCATCACCGCCGGCAACAGCACCATCGACTTGCCGACCGATTTTGCGATCAGATAGGTGACGATCGCCATTTCCGAGACGTCGAAGGCCTTGCGCCGCACCATCGACTGGAAGCCGGTCCACACCGGCGTCACGTCGGCGAAGTCGAAAGCGATGCGGTCGGAGCGGACGTCGCCGCGCTTGAGGGCGGCGGTGTGGGGATAGTCGGCGAGCAGCGTGCGCAGCCGCACCGGTTTGGTCTTGGCGTCCATCATGGCCTCTTCTTGGTCGGCTTCTCGGGAATCGCTATCAGGGGCTTCGTCGCCGCGCAGCGCGGCGGCGATGGCGGGAACGGCGCGCGGGTCGAGCGCCAGCCCGACATGGTCGAGCCCGGGCACCACCACGACCGGCGTGTCCGGACGGATCGCGTCGATCGTCGCGGCGAAGCGGCTTCGCCTCGAACAGCTCGTCATTGCCGCCGACGAGCACCGCGAGCGGCGCCTTGGCGTTGCGCAGGTCGGCGACGTAGTCCTCGGTGCCGAAGGCGCGCACCAGCAGGAACGAGTAGGTGGGGGAGAGGAACTTCGCCTGCTCCGGCAATACGGCGAAGGCGATTACCGGCGAGATGCTCGAAGGCATGGATGCCGAGACGATCGAGGATGGCGAGCGCGATGAGGCGCGGCAGGTAGACGCTTCGCCCAGGCGTTGGTCTGGTCCTGCTTCACCGTCGGCGCGCGCGGGCCGAGGAAGGGAGAGAGCAGCACGACGCGGGCGAAGGCGGCGCCGAGCGGGGTGGCCGCGGCATGCAGCGCAAAGCCGCCGCCCGACGAGAATCCCATCAAGCGCGAGCTCCGCATGCGGATGGCGCATCTTCACCGCGGCGACGAAATCGGCGAGGTCGTCGTCGAGCTCGTTTCGCATAATCGATGTCGCCGCGCGTCCCGGTGTCGCCATGGCCGCGGATGTCGGGGGCATAGACGGTGAAGCCCTGCGCCTGCAGCGCCTGCGCCAGCGGAAGCAGGCTCGAGCCGCTCGCCGAGGAGCCGTGAATGGCGATCACCACCCGTTCGGGCGTGCGCCGGCGAAACGGCTATCCCAGTGACGGAAGGCGATCGGGCTGCCGTGTCGCGCCGGAGTCTTCTCCAGCGCGGGCAGGGCGCTGAAGTCGACGGCCTTGAAGGGGTCGCCGATCGAGGCGAGCGGCTTTGGCGGTGCGCTGGTGCCGAACGCGATCATGCCGGCGAGCGCGGCGGCGGACACGGCGATCACACCGCAGACGACGATCAGCAGGATTTTCAGGCGCCGCATCGGCGGGTCTATTCCTCTTGCCTCTTGCCGCTCTACTGCCGTTCGAGACCGGCCTTCTCGATCACGGCCGCCCATTTGTCGATGTCGGCCTTGAGCCGGGCCCGCATCTCCTCCGGCGTGCTGCCGCGGGCCTCCATGCCGAACAGCCTCGCCTTCTCCTGCACCTCCGGCATCTGCAGCACTTCGTTCACGGCGCGATTGAGGAGGCGCACGATGTCGTCGGGCATCCCGGCCGGTCCCGACAGCGCGTTCCAGCTCTCGACCACGTAATCCGGCAGGCCGCTCTCGCGAACGGTCGGCACCGCCGGACAGCGCCGGCGTGCGACGCGCGCCGGTGGTCGCGACCGCCATCAGCTTGCCTTCCCGGACCGAGGCGTTCACGCCGGCGTAGTACTCGAAGCCGACCTGGATGTCGCCGCGCAGCAGCCCGGTCACGAGCTCCGGCGACGTGCGGTAAGTGACCACCGCGGCGCTGACGTCGGCGACGCTCTTGAAGAGCTCCGCCGAGAGGTTCTGGGTGCTGCCCGGGCGCGATCGAGCCGAAATTGAGCTTGCCGGGATTGGCGCGGGCCGCCGCCACGATGTCGCGCACCGACTTGAGCGGGCCGTCCGCCTTGGTGACGATCACGAGGTCGAAGAAGGCGGTGATCCCGATCGGGGTGAAATCCCGCACCACGTCGAACGGCAATTGCTTGAACAGCGAGGCGCTGATCGCGGTGCCGTTCCCGGTCAGCTCCAGGACATAGCCGTCGGGCGGCGCGCTCGCCACCGCCTTGGCGGCGACGATGCCGCCGGCGCCGGGCCGGTTGTCGACGATGAACTGCTGGCCGAGCTTGAAGGACAGGCGCTCGGCGATGATGCGCGTCGAGGTGTCGGCGATGCCGCCCGGGCCGTAGGGAACGATGATGCGGACGGGGCGGTTCGGATAGCCGGGCTCGGCGCGGGCCGGGCCAGCGGCGCCCAGACGGCGGCGACGGCGAGCAGCTCCGCCGACCGCCTCAACAGGGTGCGGCGGTCGATCCCGCAATGCCTCCGTTGCGCTCTTGCATCATTTCGACCCGGTCGCCTGGTTGTGGTGATGCTAGGCGAGGCAGCAGCTCAATACCAGCGCAGGCGGGCGGGGTGCGACGCGGTGGCAGTCGTCCATCGGGACCCCGACGGCGGCGAATCACCCGGGACTGCGGTGCGGCACGGGGTCGCCACGGCTGCGCCTCTTGCCGCAGTTTTGCCCAACAGCGAGTGTCAATGGCGGCGGAAGTGCCCAATCTACAGCCATTTGTCACAATTTCGTGGCCGGTTTCCTCTAAGGGCTCGTTCGCGGTTGAAGGGCCCGAAGGGGAAAGATATAACGCCGCCCGCGGAACTCCACCCGCGCCAAAAGAGACGACCATGGGAGTGGGAGTGTGCGTGGATGCGCGCAGATAAGTTGAAGGCTTATCGGCCGAGCGAGAAAGAGCCTTTCATGAACGAACGCCAGCGCGAGTACTTTCGGCTGAAGCTGCTCGCCTGGAAGGACGACATCCTGAAGGAAGCCAAGGAAACGCTGCAGCACCTCCAGGATGAAAATCAGAATCACCCCGATCTCGCGGACCGCGCGTCCTCCGAGACCGACCGCGCCATCGAATTGCGGGCGCGCGACCGTCAGCGCAAGCTGATCGCCAAGATCGACGCCGCGCTCGGGCGCATCGAGGACGGCACCTACGGCTATTGCGAGGAGACCGGCGAGCCGATCGCCATCAAGCGCCTCGAAGCCCGGCCGATCGCCACTTTGTCGATCGAGGCGCAGGAACGCCACGAGCGCCGCGAACGCGTGTATCGCGACGAGTGAGACCGCAGGGCCGTTCGGGCGGGGCGGTTACTGCGGTTTGAGGTCGAGCGCCTTGGCGAGCTCCGCCGTCGAGGCGACCTCGCTGTGCACGAACCGGTCGAACGTCGCGGTGTCCATCGCAGGGGATCGACGCCCTGCTGCGCGAGCTTCTCGCGCACCGTCGGCACCGCGAGCGCCTTGCCGATCTCGCGGTTGAGCCGCTCGACGATCGGCGCCGGCGTGCCGGCCGGCGCGAACACGCCGATCCAGAAATTGAAATCGGAATTGGGGTAGCCGGCTTCGAGCGAGGTCGGCACATCGGGCAGCGCCGCCGAGCGCTGCGCGCTCGACACGGTGAGCGCCGCGAGCTTGCCGTCGCGGATGAATCCGAGTGCCGCCGACACCGGCGCGTAATAGAAGTCGACCCGTCCGGTCATCACCTCGGTCACCGCCTCCGGCGCGCCGCGGAACGGAATCGGATCGGCGGGAAACTTCGGCGGCGAGGCGGAATTTCTCGGTGGCGAGATAGATCGGCGTGCCGAAGCCGACGACGCCGAAGGTGACCGGCCGCGCGCGGGCGGTGGCGACGAGCTCCTGCACCGTGCGGATGTTCTTCGACGGCGCGACCACCAGGACATTCGGCAGGTTGCCGAGCGGGGCCACCGGCACGAAATCCTTGAGCGTGTCGTAATGGGCGTTGGCGACGGTGAACGGCGAGATCACCACGGCCGAGGAATGGGCGAGCAGCGTGTAGCCGTCGGGCGGGGCGGTCGCGACCGCGCGGGTGCCGATGGTGCCGCTCGCGCCGGTGCGGTTGTCGACGACGATGGTCTGGCCGAGCTGGGTCGACACCTGCTCGAAGACGATGCGCGGGACGATGTCGACCGCGCTGCCGGCGCTGAGCGGAACGACCGCGCGGATGTTCCGCGTCGGCCACTCCTGCGCGTCGGCGGACGTCGCCGCACCGCAAACAGTGCGATCGCCGTCACTGCGAGCGCCGCGCAGCGTCCGGAGACGGAAGGCACACATCACTCTAACTCCGGTCTTCATCTCGAGGATCACGGTCTTGAGGTCACAGTCGAGACCACCACGGATCACGACGGCAGTCATCAAGCAAAAATGCCGCGGCGGTATTCTCCGCTGCGGCATGTTCCACGCGCTTTGGCGCGACGACATTGCCGGCGGACGACATCGACAGGCGGCCGCGCACGACAGCGCGGCCGAGGCCGGCGCGCGATGCGTCGCCCCGTCGGCTGCGATCAGCGTCCCGCCTTCACGTCCTCGACCGCCTTCGCCATCAGCTCGTCCATGGTGCGGCGGATCTGATGGTCGGACTGGGCGACGGCCTTGGCGTCGAAATCCGCGCCGAATTCGCGCGAACACATCGTCGTCGCCGGGCTCCTCGAAATCGACGGTGACGATTTCCTTCGCGTAGGCCTCGGCCGCATCGCCGGCGAGGCCGAGCTTCTGCGCGGCCCACAGCCCGAGCAGCTTGTTGCGGCGTGCCCGCGCCTTGAACCGGACCTCCTCGTCGTGCGCGAATTTGCGCTCGAAGCCTTCCTCGCGCTTGTCGAACGTGCTCATGTGACGACCCGTTTGAGCTTGAGAATCCGCATGGACTGGTCGCTGGCATAACGAGCCGCCGCCGTCAAGGCAACAGCGCGGCGGCCGAAACTTACGCGTTGCGGGACTGTGGAGCCGATATTATGTAGTTTGTACTCCGCACGAGGTTGGGCTAGCTTGCCGGTATGAAACGTCGGGCGCAGAATTGTTGCTATCGAGTCGCGCCGAGCGTGAGTCGCCGCGTCGCTCGCAAACATGATGGAGCCACGGCCACACGATGGATTTCCACAAGCCACGGTACACACCGATGAGCCGCCGTCGCCGCATCTATGAAGGCAAGGCAAAGGTCCTTTACGAAGGACCGGAGCCGGGAACGCTGATTCAGCATTTCAAGGACGACGCCACCGCCTTCAACGCCAAGAAGCACGAAGTGATCGAGGGCAAGGGGGTCCTCAACAACCGCATCTCCGAATACGTGTTCCAGCACCTGAACGACATCGGGGTGCCGACGCATTTCATCCGCCGGCTCAACATGCGTGAGCAGTTGATCCGCGAGGTCGAGATCGTTCCGCTCGAGATCGTGGTGCGCAACGTCGCCGCCGGCTCGCTGTCGCAGCGGCTCGGCATCGAGGAAGGCACGCAGCTGCCGCGCTCGATCATCGAGTTCTATTACAAGAACGACGCGCTCGGCGATCCGATGGTGTCGGAGGAGCACATCACCGCGTTCGGCTGGGCGACGCCCCAGGAGATCGACGACATCATGGCGCTCGCCATCCGCGTCAACGATTTCCTCTCCGGCCTGTTCCTCGGCGTCGGCATCCGTCTCGTCGACTTCAAGATGGAATGCGGCCGGCTGTGGGAGAACGACATGATGCGGATCGTCGTCGCCGACGAGATCTCGCCGGACTCCTGTCGCCTGTGGGACATCAAGTCGAACGAGAAGCTCGACAAGGACCGCTTCCGCCGCGACCTCGGCGGATTGCTCGAAGCCTACACCGAAGTGGCGAAGCGCCTCGGCATCATGAGCGAAGGCGAGCGCCCGCAGGGCTCGGGTCCGGTGCTGGTGAAGGGCTGAAGGTTGGAGCGAGGTTGGGACAATCGCTCGGGGTGAAAACGGGAGCCGCAAGGCTCCCGTTTTTGATTCCGGGATGGTCGCGGATGTGAGTGCGGCCGCGACACTGGGCGGTTCCCATTGCGCGTCATTCCGGGGCGCGCGTCTTCGCGCGAACCCGGAATCCAGGGCTGCGGATCGGCAACAGTGAGGACTTCTGGATTCGCGGGTTCGCCGCTGACGCGGCGCCGGAATGACTGATGCGGGTTCAGGACGCCCCGGATGACGGTTCCGAGCTTGCACACAGCCCCGGTTGCCGCCGCCTCAATTCGCCGCTATCGACGGGGATCATGAGGAGCGCTGAGATGAAGGCCCGCGTCACGGTCACGCTCAAGTCCGGCATTCTCGATCCCCAGGGCAAGGCGATCGAGGGCGCGCTCGAAATCGCTCGGCATCGCCGGCGTCGCCAGCGTCCGCCAGGGCAAGGTGTTCGACATCGAGATCGCCGACGGCGACCGCGCCGGCGCCGAGGCGCGGCTCAAGGAAGCGGCGGAGAAGCTGCTCGCGAACACCGTGATCGAGAACTATCCGCGTCGAGATCATCGTCGGCATGAGGCCCATGAAATCCGCCGTCGTCGTCTTCCCCGGCATCAATCGCGAGCGCGACATGGCGCGCACGCTGCGGCTCGTCTCGGGCCAGGCGCCGGCGATGGTGTGGCATGCCGACACCACGCTGCCGGCGGGCACCGATCTCGTCGTGGTGCCCGGCGGCTTCAGCTATGGCGACTATCTGCGCTGCGGCGCCATCGCGGCGCGCGCGCCGATCATGGATGCGGTGCGCGCCTTTGCGGCCAAGGGCGGGCTCGTGCTCGGGGTCTGCAACGGCTTCCAGATCCTGTGCGAGGCGGGGCTGCTGCCCGGCGTCCTGATGCGCAACGCGCAGCTCAAGTTCATCTGCAAGGACGTCCATCTCAAGGTGGAGCGCTCCGGCACCCCGTTCACCCGCGGCTACAATGCCGGCCAGGTGATCCGCGTGCCGGTCGCGCATGGCGAGGGCAACTTCGTCGCCGATGCCGACACCATCGCGCGGATCGAGGGCGAGGGGCGGGTGGTGTTCCGCTACTGCGCGCCGGACGGGACGGTGTCGCCGGCCTCGAACGTCAACGGCTCGACCAATGCCATCGCCGGCATCGTCAACGCGCGCGGCAACGTGCTCGGCATGATGCCGCATCCGGAGAACCACGTGGAGGCGGCGATCGGCTCGACCGACGGACGCGGCCTGTTCGCCGGCCTCGCCGAGCATCTGCGGGCGGCGTAGTTCGCGGACAGGTTTTCCCGCGTTCGCAGCGAGGCCGCCGCCCACGCTCGCTTTTTCCTTTGGAAATCGGGTGGATTTGCCCTCCGGGCCACCGGTTCTTATGTGCTAGTCAGAATCCCGATGAGATCGACGACACACACGGCCCGTAGGGTGGGCAAAGGCGCCACGCGTGCCCACGCTGCTTCCTACCGCGTGGGCACGGCGCCAGGGCGCCTTTGCCCACCCTACGAGCCGCCCAGAATTTGCCCGCGCACATCCTCTCGATGACCTCCAACGAACCGAAGATCACGCCCGCGCTGGTCGCCGAGCACGGCCTCAAGCCCGACGAGTATGCGCGCCTTCTCGAGCTGATCGGCCGGGTGCCGAGCTTCACCGAGCTCGGCATCTTCTCGGCGATGTGGAACGAGCACTGTTCCTACAAGTCCTCCAAGGTGCATCTGCGCGGCCTGCCGACCACCGGCGCCTGCGTCATCCAGGGGCCCGGCGAGAATGCCGGCGTGATCGACATCGGCGACGGGCTCGCCTGCGTCTTCAAGATGGAGAGCCACAACCATCCGAGCTACATCGAGCCCTACCAGGGCGCGGCGACCGGCGTCGGCGGCATCTTGCGCGACGTCTTCACCATGGGGGCGCGGCCGATCGCCTGCCTCAACGCGCTCTCGTTCGGCGATCCCGCCCATCCCAAGACCCGCCATCTCGTGTCCGGCGTCGTCGCCGGCATCGGCGGCTACGGCAATTCGTTCGGCGTGCCGACGGTCGGCGGCTCGGTGCGCTTCCATTCGCGCTACGACGGCAACTGCCTCGTCAATGCGATGGCGGTCGGCCTCGCCGAGAAGGACAAGATCTTCTACGCCGCGGCGTCCGGCGTCGGCATGCCGATCGTCTATCTCGGCTCCAAGACCGGCCGCGACGGCATCCACGGCGCCACCATGGCGTCGGCCGAGTTCGGCGAGAATTCCGAGGAGAAGCGCCCGACCGTCCAGGTCGGCGATCCCTTCTCGGAGAAGCTGCTGCTCGAGGCGTGCCTCGAGATCATGGCCAAGGGCTGCGTCATCGCGATCCAGGACATGGGCGCCGCCGGGCTCACCTGCTCGGCGGTCGAGATGGGCGCCAAGGGCGACCTCGGCGTCACCTTGGAGCTCGACCGGGTGCCGTGCCGCGAGACCGGCATGTCGGCCTACGAGATGATGCTCTCCGAGAGCCAGGAGCGCATGCTCATGGTGCTCAAGCCGGAGAAGGAGGCCGAGGCCGAGGCGATCTTCCGCAAATGGGGCCTCGATTTCGCGGTGGTCGGCGAGACCACGCCGACCCGGCGCTTCATCGTGCGCCACGCCGGCGACGTGATGGCCGACCTGCCGATCAAGGAGCTCGGCGACGAAGCGCCGGTCTACCACCGTCCCTTCGTCGAGGCACCGAAGCTGCCGGCGATCGATGCGCGCACCGTCGTGCCGCCGATGTCGCTCGCCGACGCGCTCGAAAAGCTGATCGGCAGCCCCGACCTCGCCTCGCGGCGCTGGGTGTGGGAGCAGTATGACCACGTCATCCTCGGCAACACGGTGCAGCGCCCCGGCGGCGACGCCGCCGTGGTGCGGATCGAGGACGGCCCCAAGGCGCTGGCGCTGACCACCGACGTGACGCCGCGCTATTGCGAGGCCGATCCGTTCGAAGGCGGCAAGCAGGCGGTGGCGGAAGCCTGGCGCAATCTCACCGCGGTCGGCGCGACGCCGCTCGCCATCACCGACAATCTCAATTTCGGCAATCCGGAGCGGCCCGAGATCATGGGCCAGCTCGTCGGCTGCATCCGCGGCATCGCCGCGGCCTGCGCGGCGCTCGACTTCCCCGTCGTCTCCGGCAACGTCTCGCTCTACAACGAGACCAACGGCCGGGCGATCCTGCCGACGCCCTCGATCGGCGGGGTCGGGCTGATCGCCGACTTCACCCGCTCGGCAACGCTCGCCTTCAAGGCGCCGTCCGAGGTCGATTCTCCTCGTCGGCGAAACGCAGGGTGTGCTCGGCCAGTCGCTCTATCTGCGCGACATCTGCGGCCGGGAGGAGGGCGCGCCGCCCCCGGTCGACCTCGCCGCGGAGAAGCGCAACGGCGATTTCGTCCGCGCCCTGATCGCCGACGGCGTGGCGACCGCGGTCCACGACGTCTCCGACGGGGGCCTCCTGGTGGCACTCGCCGAGATGGCGATGGCGTCCGGGATCGGCGCCAAGTCGGGCACCAGAGGTCGCCGCGCCCGCCGGAGTACCGGCGCACGCCTTCTGGTTCGGCGAGGACCAGGCCCGCTACGTGGTCACGGTCCGGGAGGACGATGCCCAAAACGTGATCAGCCGCGCCGCTGCCGGCCGCGTTCCGGTCACTCGGCTCGGTCATACCGGGGGTGACGCTGTGGCCGTTTCCGGCGACCGGCCGGTTCTGCTAAGTACTTTGTCCCGGCGGCACGAATCTTGGTTCCCCGACTACATGTCGGGCGCCAATGGATGAGGGGGCGACCCGACAAGGGAGAAACGCGGAGGAGACCGGAACAATGGCGATGGCGGCGAACGATATCGAGCGGCTGATCAAGGCGGGCATCCCCGATGCCGAGGTTACGATCCGAGACCTCGCGGGGGATGGCGACCATTACGCCGCCGTCGTGGTCTCCGAGACCTTCCGCGGCAAGTCGCGGGTCCAGCAGCACCAGCTCGTCTACGATGCCCTCAAGGGCGAGATGGGGGGAAAGCTCCACGCGCTCGCCCTGCAGACCGGCCTGCCGGCGCGGTGATTTGCCCCCTATGCCCTTGCGTTGGGCGCGCAAACGCACGATTTTGGGTCGAGAAAACCGCGGCAAGAAGCCCGGTCGCACGCACAGGTACGGGATTCCCGCCATAACCAGCAAAGGTCAGCCATGGGCATCGCGCAATTCATCGACAATGAACTGAAGAACAACGACGTCGTGCTCTTCATGAAGGGAACCCCGCAGTTCCCGATGTGCGGGTTCTCCGGCCAGGTGGTGCAGATCCTCGACTATCTCGGCGTGTCCTACAAAGGCATGAACGTGCTGGAGTCCGACGATCTGCGCAACGGCATCAAGGTCTACTCGAACTGGCCGACCATTCCCCAACTCTACGTGAAGGGCGAATTCGTCGGCGGCTGCGACATCATCCGCGAAATGTTCCAGGCCGGCGAGCTGCAGAGCCTGATGAAGGAAAAGGGCCTCGCGGTGAAGGAACCCAGGCCTGATTTCGGACGGCCGGCTTTTCCCTCCCCGTCTTCGGGGAGGGCAGGGTGGGGCTCTTGCTTTCTGCTCGCGGCCCCGACCCGTTTTAGAACAAGACCCCACCCCGCCCTCCCCGAAGACGGGGAGGGAGAAGGGGGAGAAAACGATGTCAGGGAGAGCCGTCGCCGCCGTGGCCTTGGGTGCTGCGGTCGCCGCGACCTTTATGAGCCCGGTTTTCGTGAGCCCAGCCTGGGCCCGCATCACCGAGATCAGGATCGGCACCGTCGAGCCGTTCGCCGAAAGCCAGCCGTTCGGCGACGCCGGGTCCTATGAGCGCGTGACCGGCACGGCGCGCGGCGAGCTCGATCCGCAGGCGGCGCAGAACCACGACATCGTCGGCCTCGACAAAGCGCCGCGCAATGGGCGCGGGCTCGTCGAATACGAGACCGATTTCTTCATGCTGCGGCCGCTCGATCCCGCCCGCGGCAACGGCGTGATCTTCTACGAGGTGAACAACCGCGGCCGCAAAGCGCTGCTGGCGCGGGTCGACGAGGCGCCGCCCGACAACAACGATCCCCGCACCATCCTCGATGCCGGCCTCGGCTTCACGCTCGGCCGCGGCTACACCATCGTGTGGTCGGGCTGGGACCCCGATGCGCCGCGCGGCAATAACGGATTGGCGGCACGCTTTCCGGTCGCCACCGACGACGGCAAGCCGATCGTCCGCCGCATCCGCGAGGAGTTCGAATTCGGCACCCGCAGCAGTGCGAATGGCGAGCTCGCGAAACTGAGCTATCCGGCGGCGAGCCTCGACAACATGTCGGCCCGGCTCACCGTGCGCGAACGGGAGGGCGATCCGCGGGTCGACATTCCCCCGACCGCCTGGAGCTTCCAGGGCAATCGCGCGGTGCATCTCGTGCCGGTGGGACGACGGTTCGCGCCGCTCGCGATCTATGAATTGTGGTACGACGCGACCGCGCCGAAGGTCGTCGGCATGGGGTTCGCCGCGACCCGCGATTTCGTGTCGTTCCTGCGCTACGAGCGCGTCGACACCAAGGGCAGCGTCAATCCGGCGATGGGCGGCGGCGGCGACAGCGCGCGCCCCCACCACGCACTGATGTTCGGGATCTCCCAGAGCGGCCGCTTCATCCGCAGCTTCATCGAGCTCGGCATGAACAAGGACGAGAGCGGCCGGCGCGTGTTCGACGGCGCGTTCGCGCACACCGCCGGCGCCGGCAAGGTGTTCGCCAACGAAGCCTTCGCCGAGCCCAACCGCACCGCGACCCAGCACGAGGACCGCCTCTATCCCGAGAACTGGTTCCCGTTCAGCGCCGCGACCGAGACCGATCCCGCGAGCGGGCGAACCGGCGCGCTGTTCCGCGGCGACGGCAGCGATCCCGCGCTGATCTCGACCAACACCTCGACGGAGTACTGGCAGAAGGGCGCTTCGCTCACCCACATCGACGCCGACGGCAGGGCGGACCTCGTCGAGCCGCCGAATTCCCGCGTCTACCTGATCGCGGGCACCCAGCATGGCGGCGCCGCGGGGTCGCCGTCGACGCCCGGCGCCTGCGCCAACCCGCGTAACCCGCACAATCCCTCGCCGGCGCTGCGCGCGCTGATCGTGGCGCTCGAGGATTGGGTGGTCAAAGGCATCGCGCCGCCGCCGAGCCGCGTGCCCTCGATCGCCGGCGGCACGGCCGTCCCGGCGACTTCGGTCGTCATGCCCAAGGTGCGCGGCATGGCGCTCGCGCCCGGCGACAACCCCATCACCGAGCCGGTCGACTGGGTCAATCCGCCGGAGGGAGAGGCGAGGGCGCGCGACGGCCACCCGCTCTACCGCTACGAGACGCGGGTGCCCGCGGTCGACGCCGACGGCAACGAGACCGACGGCATCAGGCTGCCGCCGATCGCGGTGCCGCTCGCGACCTATACCGGCTGGAACGTCTATCGCAACGAGCCGACCGAGCTGTGCGACCGCGCCGGCACCTACGAGCCGTTCGCCCGGACCCGCGCCGAACGCGAGGCCGCCGGCGATCCGCGGCCCTCGATCATGGAGCGCTACGGCTCGCAGGCGAGCCTATGTCGCGAAGGTGAAGGCTGCCGCCGACGCACTGGTCGCCGAGCGGCTGCTGCTGCCCGCCGACGCGGCGCGCTATGTCCGCGAGGCGGAGCGGAGCGACCGGTTTTAAGCACGCGATGGCGCTCAAAGGATCAGCCCTGAAGCGGTCCTACTGGCTCGTAGAATTTCGCAGCTTGAATACGGGCTTCGACTAAAGTCAAGCGACGGCACTACGGAGTTCGAACGATGCGCAGCTTTTTATTGGCATCTATTTCCGCTGACGGACGGCACCGAGTCTATCGCGACGCCGTCTTTGCCGCACCTGATGCCGTGTTCGCCTGCGTTCGAAGGCGAGCAGGCATTTCTTCGAAGGAACGAAATGGCGTGTGTTGTCTAGAGCTCAGCGTTACTCGCGATGCACGAGGGTGCTATCTGAAGCACGTCGGCCAAGTCAGACCCTCGAGATCGCACACACTCCGGGCGGCCAGACGTTACCTCTGCCCGCATGCGGGGTGAGGTCGGATCGCGAGTTCGACGATCGCGTGGTGAGAGGGCCAGCAGTGGCAGAACCTGAGCGTCAGTAGATGTATCTCTGAGCAGCGCGAACTGGTCGGGACCGCCCCCGCAGCCCGACCCGCTCAACGTCACGCGGGGCGATGGACAAGGGCCGAACTCCTCAACGATGTCTACGCCGCCGGCGCGGCTTCGCCCTTGACCTGGGTGCGGTGCATGATGCGGCGCTGGGCGGGATCGAACGCGTCGCGGCGATGCATGGTGCAGCGGTTGTCCCACAGCACGAGGTCGCCGACCCGCCAGACGTGCTCCCAGGCGAATTCCGGGCGCTTCACGTAGCTCCACAGCTCGTCGAGCAAAGCCTCGGAGTCGGCGAGCGAAAGGCCGTCGATATAGGCGTTGCGGCGGCGGCCGAGATAGAGCATGCGCCGGCCGCTGTCGGGGTGCTTGCAGACGAGCGGATGCAGCGCGCCGGGCGAGGTGCGGGGATCGTCGGTCGCGGTGACGCCCTGGCGGAGATAGCCGCCGCTGTTGTAGGTGCCGTCGTGCTTGATCTCGAGCCCGGCGATGCGCGCCTTGAGCGCGGCGGGCAGCGCCTCGTAGATCGCGTACATGCTGCAGAACGAGGTGTTGCCGCCGACATCAGGGATTTCGAGCGAGTAGAGCATGCTCGCCTTGGGCGGCTTGTCGAGATACGACATGTCGGTGTGCCACACCGCCTCGCCGTCGCCGAGGCTGCCGATCGCCTCGCCGTTCACCTTGACGTTGGAGACGATGTAGATCTCCGGCATGCCCTCGACGAAGCGGCGCCCGTTCTCCTGGATCGGCGCCCAGTCGAGGTCGCCGAACCGCCGGCTGAACGCGATGAGGTCTTGGTCGTCGAGCGTCTGCCCACGAAACAGCACGACGGCGTGACGGTACCAGGCCTCGAGAATCTGCTGGAATGCGGCGTCGCTCAGCGTGCGCAGATCGCCGGCCCGAATCTCGGCGCCGAGCGCGCCGCCGTTCGGGATGACTTCGATCGCCGCAGAAGTTCGGCCGCCGGCCACCGCTTGAACGCTCGTCATCGTTTCCTCCGCCGCGTCGCGCGCCTGAGAGCGGACGCGGTCCGCCGGAAACTAGCACTGCTGGCAGCGGCCGCAACGACCCTTCGGGAGCGCTGAAAGAACGGGACGGAGCGGCGCCGGCGCCCTCACTCGCGCTTGAGGTCGCGGGTCATCCGCTCGGCGCGCCACAGCGTCAGGGCGAACAGGGCGAAGGCGGCGGTGATGGCACCGACGATGAGGATGGTTTCGGTGGTCATGCTGCGTCTCCCCTCGAAGAGACGCGCAGAATCCGCGAATCGTGGCGCCGACGGCCTTGATCGAAGTCAATTCCGCAAGCCCGACGTCCAGGGAAGCAGTTCGCCGGGCAGCGCCGCAGCGAAAAGGGGGCTGCCGGCAGGCGTGCCCGCGGCGGCCGCCGCTCATCTCGGCTTTGACTGGAATGGGGGGTTAACGGTACACTCGGCTCGGGCTATGGAGCGGGCGGGGAGCGCTGTATCATCGACAGAACCACCACTTCAGCGGGTCTTCAGCAGGCCCCGCAAGCCTTTGCATTGTCCCCGAAATTTCATCGATCGTGTGCAGCCGACGTGTCACCCATCCAGAAAATCGCCGATCCGATCGACCTCGCGATGATGCGGCGGTGCATCGAGCTCTCGCGCGCCGCCATCCGCGAGGGTGAATATCCGTTCGCCACCGTGATCGCGATGGACGGCCAGGTCATCGCCGAAGCGATCAATCATCAGGTGCGCGAGGGCGACGTCTCGCGCCACGCCGAGGTGATCGCACTGTCGCAGGCGCAGAAGGTGAAGAGCCGCAAGGCGCTCCGCGCGCGCGACGCTCTACACCAATGTCGAGCCCTGCGCGATGTGCTCGTACTGCCTGCGCGAGACCCAGGTCGGCCGGGTGGTCTATGCGATCGGCTCGCCGGTGATGGGCGGCGACACCAAGTGGAATATCCTCCAGGACGACCACATGACCGACCGCCTGCCGCAGGTGTTCGGCGTGGTGCCGGAGGTCGTCAGCGGCGCTGTTACACGACGAGGCCGCCGCGGTGTGGCGGGAGTGGAATCCGGCCGCCTGGCACATGATCGAGCGCCTCGGCTTCATGACCGATCCGTCGGCCCCGCTGGTGCGGGTCGAGCCGGGACGCAGCTGGTCGCTGTGGCGCTACCTCAGGAGCCTGGCATCGGGGGCGTGAGGTTGAACTAATCGCCGGCCAAGCCCCCATGCGCGTCATCGCCGGGCTTGACCCGGCGACCCCGATTATTTGGCACGGCCGTGCCATCGTTAAGCGGGGTGGCCGGGTCAAGCCCGGCCATGACCATCACTAAAAATCAATTAGTTATGACGATCTATTGCAAGTTCGACTTGAACTGGCGCAGCCGCGTCAGCTCACCGTGAGCTCATAGATGATCATCGATTCGATGTAGAGCGAATGCTCGTGGACCTGGCGGGCCTTGAACCCGGCGCGATCGACCAGCATCCCTAAGAGGTCGAGGTCGGAATCCGACGACACCATCACATACATCACGCCGCCGGGCGCGAGGTGCGCGCGGGCGTGGTCGAACAGGGCGGTGATGTAACGGTACTTCGGTCCGGCGTGCCAGCCGAGGTCGGCGAGGTTGCGCGGCTCGCCGGCGTGCTTGGGCGGGCTCGACAGGATGACGTCGAACAGCGGTCCAGGCTTGAGCGCGGCGAGGAGGTCGGAGCACACCGCACCGACGCGGCCGGAGAGGCCGTTCGCCCGCGCATTGTCGGCAGCATTGAGCGCCGCGTTCGGATTGATGTCGGCGGCGACCACGAAGGCCGCGCCGGCCCGGGCGGCGGCAAGCGCCAGGATGCCGGTGCCGGTGCCGATGTCGATCACCCGCTTGCCGGTGAGATCGAGGCGGTCGATGAAGGCCGCAAACGCCTCGCTGCTGATGAAATAACGGGGATGAAACACCGTCGGCCGCACGGTGAGCAGGAAACCCGCGGCGCGGGTGCTGCGGATGCTCTGCCGCGACAACACGAGGTGATAGGAGAAGAAGTGGATGACCCACCGCAACGCACGGCGGAACGGACCATGCCGCGTGCCGTGCCGGCCGAACCCGGCGGCATCGGGTGAACCGGTATCGAACGCCCCGGCTTGGGTCGCCCGCGCTGGGGTCGCCCCGGCATGAACGTCGGCACCGATGTTCTGATTCATATCTGGCCTTACTCCCGCGCCCCCTGACCGAAACCGACCGGTCACATCGGATCGGAAGGGCGGACCCGATCCGGTGCAAACGCCGACAGGCGCCCATACCGAGCAGGCGCCAAGAGGCGCCAAGATCTGGGCCCCCACCGCTACATGGAGCAGGATACCGCCCAAGTCAAAGCCCCGAGTCGAAGCCCCCAAGTCACGGCGCTTCGTTACCGAGAACCGGCGGCAACGAAGGCACCTTGATGCGGGTCAATGCCGGTGTGGCGGGTCCCCGCCGCGCCCGGCCCACAACGTCCGGATGTCCCAGGCCGCCATGAACAGAGTTTTCGCAGCATGAGGCGGATGGATGCGAGTTTCAAGAACGCGAGGGCGCTGCGGTTGAGATTTTCCCAGTCCTTGGCGAGGCGACGGCAGCGGTTGAGCCAGGCGATCGTGCGTTCGACGATCCAACGCTTGGGCAGTTGTACGAACCCCTTGGCTTGCGCGGATCGTTTGACGATTTCGGTTTCGACACAGGGCAGGATTTTGGCGAGCGCGTTGCCGAAGAGTCGGCCCTTGATAGGCGCTGTCGGCGAACAGCTTCTGCAGGAATGGAAACTGACCAAACAGCGTCGCCAGCAACAAGATGCCGCCGTCGCGATCCTGAATGCCGGCGGAATGAACGATGGCGTGCAACAACAGACCCAGCGTATCGACGAGAATATGCCGTTTCTTGCCCTTGATCAGTTTGCCCGCATCAAACCCGTGCGGATCGATGTGCGCCCCCCTTTTTCGGCGCTCTTGACGCTTTGACTGTCGATGATGCAAGCGGTGGGGCTTGCTTCTCGTTGCGCCCGTTCGCGGCATTCGACGTAGAGCGCGTGATGAATGCGATCCAGCACGCCATCGCACTGCCACCAAATGAAGTAGTTATGGATCGTGCTGCGCGGTGGAAAATCCTTCGGCAGGTAGCGCCACTGGCAGCCGGTGCTCAGGATGTACATGACGCCGTTCATCACCGCGCGCATGTTCACCGTCCGCTTGCCTCCGCCAGGCTTCGGCGGCGGAATGAACGGTTCGACCAGCGCCCACTCGTCATCCGTCAGGTCGCTCGGATAGCGCAGATGATCACGATTGTATTTGGCTCGGTTCTCGTTCGTCCACATCGGCGGCCGCCCCCTCGAATCAGGACCGCCTCTCTTGAATCACAACCGATTCCACAGATTCAACAAGTTTTAGGACACCTTAAGGATTTCATCGTTCACCGCCGTCCGCACCTCGCGCGGAACAAGCAGCACCCGGAGATGGAGTTCGCCGACTATGAGCGGCGGCTGCACTCCCTGCAGGGCGAGCTCCAGGTCATCCAGCAGGCGTATCTCGGCACGCCCGAACGGGCCCTTCTCGTGCTCGAGGGCTGGGACACCGCCGGCAAGGGCGGCCTCGTCCGGCGGCTCGGCTGGGCGCTCGATCCGCGCAGCTTCAAGGTGCACCCGATCGCCGCGCCCGACGAGCACGAACGGGCGCAGCATTACCTGCAGCGATTCTGGAGCCGGCTGCCCGAGAAGGGGCAGATCGTCACCTTCGACCGCTCATGGTACGGCCGCGTCCTGGTGGAGCGGGTCGAGGGCTTTGCCACGACGCGGGAGTGGCGCCGCGCCTATCGGGAGATCAACGAGTTCGAGCACGTGCTGGTCGATTCCGGCATCCGCCTCGTCAAGCTGTTCCTGCACATCACGCCGGACGAGCAGGTGCGGCGCTTCCGCGCCCGCCTGACCGATCCCCTGAAGCGGTGGAAGCTCTCCTATGAGGACTTCCGCAATCGCGCCCGCTGGTCGGATTATCAGACCGCGATCGAGGACATGATGGAGGAGACCACGACCAAGTCGGCGCCGTGGCACCTTATCCCGTCGAACAGCAAGCCCTACAGCCGGATCGCTGCCTTGACGATCCTCGCCGACCGCTTTGGCAAGCACGTGTCGCTTGAGCCGCGCCCGATCGATCCCGGTATTCTCAAGGAGGCGAAGAAGGCGCTTCACCTGACGCCCGCCGACATCCGCCGTGCCCGGGAGCCGCGCCGGATGAAGACGCATGCGCCCGCGTGAAGCGCGACGCGCCGACCGGCGTCAGCCGGCTGCGGGCTTGGCTTCCGCCGCCTTGGCGTGTCCTGCCAGCGCCTCGCGCAACGCGGCCTCCTTGGTCTCGTCAAAAGAGGTGCGCATCACCGTTCCGCCGACGCCTTCGAGGTCGGCGAGCACCTTGTCGGTGGTCATCTTGCGCACCAGCAGAAACAGGCCGGCCGAGCCCGGCTGGAGCGCGCTCGCGGCATCCTTCATGAACTGGTCGTTGATGCCGACGTCGGTGAGGGTGCCGCCGAGTGCGCCGGAGGCTGCGCCGATCGCCGTGCCTAGCAGCGGATTGAGGAAGATCAGCCCGATCAGCGTTCCCCACAGCGCGCCGGAGACCGCGCCCGCCGCGGTCGTGTTCATGAGCTGGTTGAGCTTGATGCGGCCCTTGTCGTCCTTGACCGCGACCACCGCATCGCCGAGCTCGATGAGATATTCCTTCTGCAGCTCGAGCACCTTCTCGCGGACCTCCTCGGCCTTCTGCTCGGACGGAAAGGCGATGAAAACGAGGTCGCTCATAACGAAGTCTCCTTGACGGGTTGAGCCGGTTTCGGGTCGGCGCCAATGTGCTCGAGATTGACGCCGGTGGTGTCGATGCGGAACGCGAAGGTGACGAGCGCGCCGACGAGCGAGGCGCCGATCAGGATGAACAGCAGGGTTCTGCGTGCCGATGTCCGCCATCAGCACGGGGAACAGGAACGCCGTCGTCACCGCGCCGATCTTGGCGAAGGCTGCTGCGAAGCCGGCGCCGGTGCCGCGGACACTGGTCGGAAACACTTCGCCGGCGAGCAGGTAGGTCTGCGCGTTGGGGCCGAGATTGGTCATGAAGTTGAACAGCATGAACCCTGCGAAGATCAACAGCGTCGCGGTCGTCCCCGTCACGAAAGTCGAAGCGGCGGCGATGGCGAGGCCCGCGGCGCAGCCGATGAAGCCCCATATCTGCAGCCGGACGCTGCCGATCCTGTTGACGAGGAAGATCGCGGCGAGGATGCCGACGATCAGGAGCACGTCGATCAGCGCCGCGCCCCGGGCCGCGAGCTCGTCGTTGCTGACGAGATCGGTGAGGCTGCGCACATGCGCCGTCTTATGGCCGAGCGCGGCGGCGAGAATGGTCGGGGTGAAAATGCCGATGCCGTAGGTGCCGAGGTCCTGGAGGAACCATGGGACCGAGGCGAGGATGGTCGCGCGGATATTGCCCGGCGCAAACAGCGCCACGACGCTCTTGCTCGCGGGAGCGACCGTTGCCGCGAGGAGATTGACGCGCTTCGGATAAGCCGGATCGCGCGTGAGCAGCCGGACAACCTCTTCATGCGCGTCCTTGCTGCGGCCGCTGACGAGGAGCCAATGCGCGCTCTCGGTAATGGTGAGACGTCCGAACGTCACCAGCAAGGCCGGAATGATGGCGGTGGCATACATCCAGCGCCACGCCCCGATCTCCGGAATGTTCTTGAGCACGACGAAGCCGACGATCGTTCCAACCAGCGCGCCCACGGCCTGAAAGCCGAAGGCCGCGAGCACCAGCTGCCCGCGCGCCCGCGACGGGATACTTTCCGAAATGATGAGATGCGCCGTCGGATAGTCGCACCCGAGCGCGAGCCCGAGCCCGAACAGGAAGAGGACGAGCAGGTAATAACCCGGGCTCATCACCAGCAGCGTCAGGAAGATCATGAAGATGATCATCTCGAAGATGAACATCGCCTTGCGGCCGTGACATGGACTCGACCCCGGCAGCCAGCCCGATCTCGAGCTCGCCGCTGCGGATGGCGTGGGCAATGGAGATGGCGCCGGTGAGCGACGAGGCGCAGAAGCGGTTGACGGTGACCGCGGGCACCGAATCGGGGAAGCCTGCCGCGAGGGCGCCCCAGCGCGCGATGTCTCCCATGCCCTCGTGGGCCACGTTGACACAGCCGGCGGTGATGTCCTCGATCTTCTCGAGCGGAACGCCCACCCTTTCGCAGGCGGCCACCATCGTCTGCCCCAGCAGGTCATCGGTGCGTATGTGAGACAACGCGCCGCCGTAGCGACCGACCGGCGTTCGTACCCCGCCCAGGATGTAGGCGTCGGTCACGACGCGAGCGTCGCGTCGAGGGTGATCTCGGGGACGCCGGCCAGGGCCCTGCTGACCGGACACCCGGCTTTAGCCGTCTTGGCAAGCTCGGCGAAATCGGCCTCGTCGAGTCCGGGCACCTTCCCAACGGTGACGAGGGCGATCTTGGTGATGGTGGGTGCGCCGTCTACCGGTCTCAAGGTGACCGTTGCGTCGGTGTGGACCGAATCGGGTGGACTGCCGGCCTGCGCCAGAAGGTTGGACAGGGCCATAGAAAAGCACGCAGCGTGCGCGGCCGCGATCAGCTGCTCGGGATTCGAGCCTGGACCGTCCTCGAAGCGAGACTTGTACGTGTATCCCCCACTGATGCTGTCTCCAGCGGTGAAGGTCCCTGCACCCGTGGGCACATCGCCCCTCCACTCCGCGCTGCCTTTTGCCGGCACATCAGCCTCCCTGGTCGCTTGCGAGATAGTTCGGTTCTAGTCGGCGCTACAGCGATCCAATGCGCCAGAGGCGGAATTTCCCGGGCTTCCATTTGACGGACCTTTCAATCCCTCTAGCCGGACCTTCCTCCGCTGCTCTTGTGGGAGGTGCAAGCCCAATTGCACCCCGAGCGGTTGTGCAGTTTCGCTTCATCGAAATGGGGACTATTTGGTCTCGGGGGTTCATCACCGCTGCTGCAGCGGAAAGCGGGCACCCAGCGCGAGCGGTTATTCGTCGAGGAACCTCGCGACATCGGCCGCGAACTCAGTGTGATGTTGGAAGAGAAAGCCGTGCGCCGAGTCCGGATAGATCTTGATCGTGCATTGCGGGATCAGTCCGGCCAAAAGATACGAATAGCGCGGGAGGATCATTGGATCGCTGTCTCCGTTGGCGATGAAAACCGGGACATTGATGGCGCTCACCTTCTGGAGCAGCGCATGGTTCGGGATACCCCATGTGCATATCGCGTCGTACTGGCTCAGTCGAGTTTCCCAGGTTGTCTGCGCATCCCGGTCCTCCTGCCTGGCGTACATGCGGCTCAGCGCTTGTTTACCGGCGAGCTGGCTCGCGTCCGACGACGCGAAGAAGACCCTGAGATACTCTTCGGGGGTCGTCTGCGGTGTGCCGATCGCTCCGATCACTTCCGGGGCCCAGCCATGCATTCCGTCCGCACCCTCCGGTGCCGCCGAGGCCAGGATCGCCTTTCGCACGACATCGGGTCTCGAGAGCAGGATCTCCTGCGCGACGAAGCTGCCGATTGAGAACCCGAGAAGATCGACCTGCCCAAACCCCATCGCGGCGATGAAGGCCGTGGCCCCGTGCGCCATTTCTCGCACTGAGTTCGGGGTTGCGCCTGATGAGCCGCCGACCCCGACGTTGTCGAACGCCACGACCTTGCGCGTCGACCCCAACGCATCGACCAGGGCAGGATCCCAATTGTCCAAGTTCCCCCTGAAGTGCTGAAGGAGCAATAGGGGTACGGACCCATTGCCTGTCTCCCGGTAGGCGTACTCCACGCCATTCGTTGCGCTGACTCTCTGGTTCGGCAGTTCGGAGTAGGTTCCCGACGTCATTGAGAGGTTCTCTTCTCAGCGAGAGCGGCCAACTCGCTCCTGGCAGCTTGTGCGATATCGGGTCCCGTGTTGGCATGCCCATTGATCCCCCACCCGCCGTCGGGCGACTCTGTGATGAGCACCCAGGTGCGCTCGGTCAATGAGGGATCGCCAGCGGCAGCAGCAACGATGTCGGTCAGTTCCCGCACGACCCCGATCTGCTTGTCGCGATCCAAGACGCCAGCCGGCGTCAGGACCTGCACCCGGACGTAGTTTTCGTCGCCGTCGACATTCGACGAGGAACCGGTAGGGAGGTCATGGACAAAGGCTGCAGTGTTTTTTCTGAACAGGGACAATTCCGGAACCTTCTCCCACCGCATGACGGCCGCGGCGAGGTCTTTGGCAAGAGCGTGCTTATCGGCAAAGGTCCCTTCCGCGGAGTACACGTCGATCATGGGCACGGGCGCCTCCTATGAAATCGGTTTGGCGAACACAAACTTGGCGAGAGAGGTCTACCGAGCTCAGGCGTCCATCGACTTTTGGCTCAGTTCCCGGTACCCGGAGCTGAGCCAGCGAACGAGCACATCCCCATAGAGATCCGGCACCTCTTCCCAGGCGAAGTGCCCAGCAGGGAGAAGGTCCATCCTGTTGTTTGGCAACCGCTCGTGCAGGAACTCTTGGTTGGCCATCGGGACTAAGAGGTCATCGCGTCCGCAGACGATCTGAACGGGCGTCAGGATGCGGGACAGTTTCTCGGCCAGGTTGGGGAGCTCGCTTGGATAGGTTCGGACGTAGCGGGCTGACTCGACGAAGCGGTCACCTGCGTACGATTCCAGGTAGTCGTCCCGGACCTCGGGCGACGGCGGCCCGCCCGCCATGGCGTCGTAGGTCGGCCCGAGGATCTCCTTTGAGTCGATCTGGCGCAACCCTTCCATGTCTGGTGCCTCGATGATGTCCTTCAGGGATCCGCCGACCTGCAGCGGAAAGGCAACGGCCCCACCGCCGACAGTCAGACTGCGCACCAGGGTGGGGTTGCTCGCAGCGGACCACAGAGCGGCTGACGTCCCAACATCTTGGGCGACCATGTGTACCGGGCCCAAGTCCCACTCCGCGACCAATTGCAGAAGGAATGCCCCCATTGCCGGCGGTGACAGCAGGTCGAACTGACGCTCGGACTGACCGAAACCTGGCAGATCGATCGCAATGAGGTGAAATTGCTCAGCCAGGCGATCCCATACCTTTCGGAAGGCGAGCAGGCTCTCAGGCCACGGACTTGTGAGCAGCGCCGTTTCGCTCGCGCCCTGACCGGCTTCGGCGAAGCGAATCTTGACTCCATCAGCTTCCCGGATTGCCAATTCCATTGCCATAAGTCCACCCTTCCGCGACGAACGTCGAAGCCGTCGAGCGCCTCATGGCACTCTGTCTGAACGCCAGGGCTGAGCGCATCGCGTGTTCGTGTCGTATTTCTTGCGCCGAGAGGTCGGCTGATATCCGACGAAACTGAGTACGGCATTCCGGCCATCCGTCACGAATCGTGGGCGAGCGGATTGTCGGCTCCCGGGACGGCTCAAGGCCGAAGATCGTGCAGGCCTGCCAATCGGGTCAGCTCGACGCGTGAGTTGATGTCCAACTTAGCGAAGACATGGCGCAAGTGCCCGCTCACGGTGTGCTGGGAGACGAAGAGTCGCTCCGCCACCTCTCGGTTGGTCAGCCCTTGGGCGACCAGCCTCGCCACCGTGAGCTCAGAGTCGGTCATGGCGGCCCAGCCGGTTCCGGGGCGCTGCGCCGCAACGAGGCGTCGGCGCACGCCCAAAGCTCTGAGGCGGCCGCGCACCCTGCCGGCATCCCAGGCCGCTCCCGCTTGGGCGTACACCTGCAAGGCCCGGCCAAAGACCGCGACGGCTTCGTCGGTGTCGCCTCCGTCGATAGTCGCGACTCCCAGGTCCTCCAGCGCCCCGGCATAGGCCAGGGGACGAGGGCCGTCCTCGTAGAGCGCGACAGCCTCGGCCAGCTCTTTGGGGTTGTGATCGAGCAGACCCCTCGCGTGGGCGGCGGCCGCTGCTATCGATCGAATTTGAGGATTGAGCCGGGCCCGAGACTGGGCTGCATCGGCGGCACGGACCGCCAGTTCGTCGTCGTGCGCGGCGAGAGCGATGTGGATCAGGCTGGCCTCGTCGGCCACGTCCATTGGAAAGAGCGGCACGATGGACAGACGTTCCTCTTCGCCGAAAGCGCGGAGCCACTCGTGGGCGCGAGCGGCGTCTCCACCTGCCATTTCCTGCAGGGCGAGCAGCCAAGAGGCGTGATGACGGACGCTGGGAGCACTCTGGCCGAGCATGACCAGGGCAATTTCCCGGGCCTGCCGGGACAGGCCCGGGTCACCTAAATGCATGCCGACACGTCCAAGTGCAACCACCCCGGCTGCGTCCAAGACGCTGACGATGTGGGGAGCCATGTCGACGTTGAGCTGCCCTTCAAGAGCGGCGGCGGCGTCGGCCAGACGGCCCATCTGCAAGAGCTGCCTGCCACGCCCGGTCTCGAAAATACTGAGCGCCCAGCCCTGCCGGTCACGTTGGGCAGAAGCGACCCCTTCAGTCGACATCTGCAGGGACATGTCGAGCTGATCGACCATCGTCAGCACGTCGCAACGCCATTGGTAGGTGAGATGGCTCCGGGTGTCGTCGCTGGTGCGAACTCCCGAGCGCAAAGCCCTCTCCACCATTTCGAGCGCTCCAGGGAACTCGCCGTCCGCATACATGAGGCCGGATTCGGCGAGTTCCAACGCGAAACCGCGCGGCGACATCACCGCTGGCCTGGACCGAAATCGTCACTTCTTCCAGCATGGCGCGGGCGTCATCGCGGCGGCCCGCTGTCACCAGGTTGTGGAACAACAATGCCAAGTGGCGGGCCCTGAGGTCGGCCGGGAGACCTGGGAGAGTGAGAGCTTGGCGACACTCATCGGCGCGCACGTCGGAGGAAATGGCGAACATGCCTGCGATGCTGAGGCGGACCTCGGCTTCCTGCTCAGCCGGGAATACCTGATGCAGTGCCGTGTCGGCGAATGCCTTCGCGTCCTCGCCACGCCCGGCGGCGTGCAGCCAAACCGCCGTCTGGGCCACCAGCGGCCCTCGCAAAGGATGCCGCCACGAAGCAAGGTCGAGGGCGCGCTGGCCCAAGTCGGCGGCCGCATCGGGATCGGTTGTGCCGAGCGCCTCTGCCGCCTTCAACAGCGTTGCGATTGCTACTTCGTCACCAGGTTCGGCACTCTCCGCCAATTGGGTCGCCACCTCGACCGGCAGGGCCCCCCCGGCAAGGAGCACCGAGGCCGCCTGTCGATCGAGCGATCGAAGCACCGAGACAGGCACGCTTGCTCGCACCGCCTCGAGCGTCAGATCGTGGCCGAACATCAGTCGGCCCTCGGATTCGACCAGCAGGTCGGCGTGAACGAGCTCGTCAACCGGCGTCAGCAGCTCCGAAGCGGACAGGTTGAGCATTGCCGCCACGTCGTCTAAAGAAAATCTCCGTCCGAGCCGCAGCGACCGTCGCCACCTGACGAGCCGAATCGGACATTCGCTCCAGCCGCAAGCGCATGCTCTGACTCACACGGTGTGGCAGCCTCCACTCGACCAACTCTGCATGTCCCGATTCGACTCGGACAAGTCCCTCTTCGCGCAGTCCCGAAAGGAGTTCGACGAGAAGGAATGGGCTGCCGGCTGGCCGCTCCGCCATCTTCAGCAACTCAGGTTCCGCCCCGAGGATATCGGCCGCCATCTGCGCGACCCCGGCGTGGTCCAGCGGACCGAGGGCAATTTTGACTGCCCCCCCACGCTCCAGGAACTCCACCGCGCTCCGGACCTGCGGCGATCCCTGTCCGGGGCGAAGGGCGAGAACCCAGCCAAGCGGTACCGTGCCCAGACGAGATGGCAACGCCCGCAGCGCCGCAGCCGTCCCGCTGTCGGCCCATTGGAGGTCATCGAGGCAGATCAGCAACGGCCCCTTGAGCGCCGCCCCCTCGAGCAGCGCTTCGAGGTCCTGCAACAGCCAATATCTCTGCTCGGGAGAAGCGTGTGCGTCGCCCAATCCCGTGCGTTCCAGGATCGGAGAAGGGCCGTCGAACAGCGCTTCCATCAGAGGCCGAGTTGGACGACGGTGTCGGCCGGGTCAGCTGTTCCACGACCGACCCGTATCGACAGGCGGCCTGCCATCGCGGCGACCTCTTCCAGAAGGCGGCTCTTGCCCATGCCAGCGCCCCCCTCGACCAGGACGACTGTTCCACCCCCGAAAGAAGCTGGTCCAGCTGCTGGCCCAGGACCGTTAACTCTGAGTCACGGCCACGGACCGTCTCCTTGGGACCCCTCTCCTTCGCTCGAAGTGCCTGTCGTGCCATTCGCAGCCCCTGGCCGATCACGGATGTCGTACGACCAACATCGTATGAACTGCGCGCAGACTCTGCCTCCGGGCCGGAATCTCCAAATGCCGGGATATCCCGGAAGGGCGACAGGAGACCCCGGTGACGCCGATCCGGGAGAGATAGCACGATCATGTGATGTGGCCGGCGGCTGGTTGTCATCAAACTGACTGCTCGACGAAGAGTCCAAAGGAGATCTCTCATGGCATCCAGCCCAACTGTGGTCCTGGTTCACGGCGCTTTCGCTGACGCGTCGGGGTTCGCCGGAGTGATACGTGAGCTTCAGTCCGAAGGGGTGGAGGTGCGGGCACCGTGGAATCCCTTGCGCAGCCTCTCCTTCGACGCCGACGCGATCACTCGGTACGCAAATGCCATCGATGGGCCCGTCCTCGGCCGGGCACTCATATGGCGGCGCTGTTATTTCGCAGGCTGCGCCGTCCATCGAGAATGTCGTCGGCCTCGTGTTCCTGTCCGCCTTCGCTCTTGACGAGGGCGAGAG
>CAWCCG010000003.1:0-120705 GCA_963793985.1 uncultured Alphaproteobacteria bacterium
GGGCGTCTTCCTTCCGATGGCATTACAACTGGCCAAACTGCCGCGGCTGATCATCGAGCGCCGAAGCTCAGTCATTTTGGGCTTGGTGATCATCGTCTTGCTGTGGGTGGTCATCGGCCTCAAATACTTCGAAGACGCTGCGAGCGGCCTGCGGTCCGCCGAGCGCGCGAACCGGAACTTCGCCATGATATTCGAGGAGAACGTGCTGCGTTCTCTCGGCGAAATCGACAAGGCATTGCTGTATCTGCGCCACAGCATCGAGACGCGCAGGAACGCCTCCTTCAGCACCATCGTCAACACGACGGACGTGCTCAGCGACATCATCGTCGAAGTCGCCATCATCGATGCCGACGGCATATTGCAAGCGTCGAACGCCGGGCCGCAACCGACCAGCAAGATCGATTTGAGCGACCGGGATCATTTCCGGTTTCACCTCACCAGCACCGACGATCAGCTCTACATCAGCAAGCCGGTGATCGGTCGCGTGAGCGGCCGGTGGTCGATCCAGATCACGCGGCGCTTCCTCAATCCCGACGGCAGCTTCGGTGGCGTCGTGGTCGCCTCACTCAAGCCGGACTACTTCACCAACCTCTACGACAGCATCGACTTCGGATCGTCGGAGTCGATTGCCCTGATCGGTGGCGACGGCATCGTCCGGTCGAGTGGTGGCGGCGCCGACGGTTATGCGCTCGGGGAGGATCTGCGCGGCACCAAGGTGTTCGCCGAAATGCAGAAGGGCACCAACAGCACGTTCGACACCGCCGTGCCGTCTCGCGGACAGATGCGGCTGGAGACAGTGCGCAAGGTGGCCGGTCATCCGCTCTGGGTCGACGTCAGCGCCGACTTGAGCGAGATTCTACAAGAGCTCTCGTTCGAACCTGGCGATGAACACGGCGATCGGGCTGCTGCTCACCCTCATTGCGCTCGCCGCGCTGGAGCGCGTTCTCCAGACGGAGGAAGGCGCAAGGCTCAAGGCCAACCAGTTGCGGCTCACGCTCGAGAACATGAGCCAGGGCATCATGCTGGTCACCAAGGACCTGCAGATTCCGATCATCAACAGGCGATGCGGCGAGCTGCTCGGTCTGCCCGAAGAGTTCATCGAGAATCCGCCTCGGTTCGACGAGCTCGTCGAATATCAAACGCGAAACGGAAGGTCGCGCGCCGGCGCCAGCCCCGGTCCGCTGGAGCGGCTGCCCGGGGAGCAAGAAAAATTTGCGGTGTGCGAACGCTCGATGCCCAATGGAACGGTGATCGAGGTGCGCAGCGGCCATCTGCCCGACGGCAGTTTCGTCCAGACTTTCACCGACATCACCAAACGGGTGGAGGCGGAGTTGCACGTGGCGAGCCTCGCCTCGGAGGACCCGCTGACCGGTCTGCCGAACCGTCGGGTCTTCAGGGCAGCGCTCGATCAGATCAGCCAATTGCCGGAGGAGGTCGACGGGACGAGGCCGAAGTTCGCGGTGATGTTCCTCGATCTCGATCGCTTCAAGGCCGTCAACGACACCCTCGGCCACCAAGTCGGCGACATGCTGCTCCGCGACGTCGCCACGCGCCTCAAGGCGGTGCTGCGGGCGAACGAAGTGCTGTCGAGACTAGGCGGCGACGAGTTTGCGATCGTGGTCCGCGATTTCGAGTCGCGAAGCGATCTCGAGGCGCTTGCAAATCGCTTGGTCGAGGCCGTCGTCCATCCTTACGATATCAGCGGCTATCACATCCGCTCGAGTGTCAGCATCGGCATCGCGATCGGACCGGAAAACGGCGAGAATGCCGACGATCTCCTGATGGCGGCCGATCTCGCCCTCTATGCGGTCAAGGGCACCAACCGCGGCACGTTCCAGTTCTACAACGTCGCCATGAACAAGGATATCAACGAGCGGCGGCAGCTCGAGGTCGACCTGCGCGAGGCGCTCGAGCGCGATGAGCTCGAGCTTTACTACCAACCGGTCATCAACGTGCGCCACAGCGACGTCTCGGGCTTCGAGGCCCTGGCGCGATGGCGGCATCCGGTGAAGGGAATGGTGCCGCCGGCGGTGTTCATTCCGATCGCCGAGGACAGCGGCCTCATCGTCGGCTCGGCGAATGGGCGCTGATGGAAGCGTGCCGCAATGCGGCGACGTGGCCGAACGACTTGAAGATCGCGGTCAATCTGTCGCCGCTGCAGTTCACCGCGCCGAACCTGTTCGAGGTGATCGAGCAGACGCTCGCCGAAACCGGGCTCCCGCCGCACCGCCTCGAGCTCGAAATCACCGAACGCATCTTCATGGAGAACACCGAGAATACGCTCGCCACCCTGCGCCGGATCAAGGGCCTCGGCGTGCGGATCGCGCTCGACGATTTCGGCACCGGCTATTCCTCGCTGAGCTACCTGCGGAGCTTTCCGTTCGACAAGATCAAGGTGGACCGGGCGTTCGTCTCGGATCTGTCGGAGCGCAACGAGCACATCGTCATCGTCCAGGCGGTGGTCAGCATCGCCCGCGCGCTCGGCATGACGACGACGGCGGAAGGCGTCGAAACCGAGGCCCAGCACGAATTTCTCGCCGCCTTGGGGTGCGACGAGGTGCAGGGCTACTTGTTCAGCGCGCCGGTGCCCTTGGACGGCATCGCCGAATTTTTCGCGGGATGGGAGTCGGGCAAGACACTGGCGGCGTGACCCTCGGCGGCCTCCGCACGCCGGAGGCTTCATCCCCGCGTTCCGTGATCGCGCGTTCGGAGCGGCGGCGTTGCGGTCTCGTGCCACAGCAGCAGCATGCCCGATGCCACGACGATGGCCGATCCGACGAGCAGTCCGGGCGTCGGCACGTCGCCCCATACGACGTATCCGATGACCAGCGCCCACACCAGCATGAGATAAAAGAACGGCGACACCGCCGTCGCCGGAGCAAGGTGCAGCGCCCGCGTCCAGAAGAACTGCCCGACGGCGTTGGCGACGCCGCTGCACACCAGCATCGCGGCGTCGAGCGGCGTCGGCCACTTGAGCCCGAACACCAGCAGGAACGCGTGGAAGAAGGCGACCGTCACCATCTGCCACATCAGCAGCGTGTTGGCGGACTCGGTCGCCGCCATGCCGCGAACCGCGACGGTGACGCTGCCGTACATGATCGCGTTGCCGAGCGCAAACAGCGCCCCGAGCTGGAGCGAATTGGCGCCGGGATTGGTGACGATGAGCACGCCGAGAAATCCCACGAGCAGCACCAGCCAGCGGACCGGACCGGCGCGCTCCTTCAGCCAGACGACCGAGACCAACGCCGACCACAGCGGCGCCGAGAAGTTGATCGCCACTGCGCCGGCGAGCGGCATCATGCTGAACGCGATCACGCTGAAGGTCTGCGAGATCGACTGCGACAGGCCGCGGGCGATGTGGTCGCGCGGCCGGATGGTCGCGAACACCGACAGTCCGGTGAACGGCAGGATGAAGGCCGCGCAGACCACGAGCGAGGAGAACGAGCGGACGAACATCACCTCGCCGACCGGATAGAGCGCGACCTGCCATTTCGCGAACGCGCTCGACACCGAGAACAGCGCGGTGGCTGCGATCATGAAGGCGATGCCGCGCGGGATGTCGTCGCTGTGCTTCGCCGGCGAGGTCACCTCGGTGATCGGCTGCGCCGCTGCGGCAGGTACGAATTCCTCGTCGGCCTCGTCCGGCTCGGTATTTTTGGGACGTCATCCAGGCATCTTCCGCTAGATCGCCGACTCGCGCCTTCCCGAGTAATCGATCTCAGCTAGCTCCGTGACCACAAATTCTACGATTTGCGTTACGCCGGCCGCGACGCGAAGCGGCGGCAAATAAAGCATCATCTACCGCGACCAATCCTCGAGCGAACGTCGACCCGTGATCGCACCGCAGTCTGGCGGCATCCCAATGCGGGCACGGCGGCAATAGCTCGCGCTTTGGTTGCCAATCGCAACGCGCTATTGAGGTTGTATGCTCCAGTGGAGGCCGCTCACGGTTCCGACATGTCAGACCGCATACATTGGATTTCACGCACACGACGAGGACGGAAGCAATTTGCGCCGCCCTTCCCACGTCGATTTGCGACGCCGTACCAACACGCTCCTGGAGGCGCCTGGACCACGCCTTTTCCGAAAACCGTTTCGGCAGCCTGATCGAAGGTAGATGCCTCGAGCTCCTGTGGCGGCGCTAGTGCGGCCTTTCCATCGCGACTGACAGACTGAGCAAAAATATAACAACTCGCCCTGGCGTTCAGCCGCCGGGCCGCCACGCCTTAGCTATGGATTTGAACTTTACACCTATTCGATCAAGCCGTCGCCAAACGGTAATGCAACGGCGGACGGCATAATCGAAGGTCAAGTAAAAATCGTCCGGCAGAATGATGGTATTCGGCAGCACCAGCCCAACGCCAGCCGGCGAGAAGTCTCGTATCATGCATTCGACACGGAAAGCTCGCTCAAGCAAGATCACGCCTGCCTTCGGATTTTGATGCCGCGACGTCGTCCTTCGCTCGACACGTCGGAATTCCGTCGGAGTCAGGTCCCCATCCCTGGTGACACTATTCTCCTTGAGCTCCGCCAGGCGCAACCATCGCTCGGCCTCAAGTGCGTACAGGCGCTTAACGCGCGGATCTTTAGCCCGAAGCGCGAGTGCAATGCACTCCAGAGCTTGGCGCTGGAACCAATGTGTTTGGGGGCCATCTACCATCGCATCGAGCATGCCACCGAAACGTGGCGGGTCAATACGTATCAGACTAACCGACGTTTTGCTCTGCCTTCATCGGGGACGTCGGTGAGCAATGCAGTCGTGGCCGCGGTCTCGAAGAGTGCTACTATCTCAAAGACCAACCGCCAGGTAAAGCGACGGCGGCATCTCGTCGCTTGCAGCCTCTTCTCTGCGATCGTTAAATCGCATCCGCCTAGCCCGTCGAGATTGGGTGTTGCCAGGGGCCCGCTATGCCAGAACGTGCCTTCAAAGACGGCTATCTCGTCGGATGGAGATGGATCAGGGGGAACGATGATGTGCCTACCATCCCTGCTTGTTCAGTCCCACTGGGGGAGGCGGCTTATCGGGAAGGCGTAATTCGTGGCGTCCGCGACGCCTGCCACTCCCCTCAAGAATTGGCGACCAAGTCGGAAGAGATCAAAAGCATCTTAGATCGCGCGCAAAACCAAAAGCGTGAGGGAAGCCAAGACGGCGACTAATCCTGGTCGTTCTTAAGCTGATCGGCGAGCCATTTGGCAGCCAGACGGAGGTAGTCGTCACCGGCCTTGACGAGTTCCGCTGCTTTCTCGGGGTCTTTGGTGAGCGAAGCGAGCACCAGGCATTCCTCCGCGAGGTGTAGATAGTCGGTGGCGCTAAAGCCCTCCCTGGCGAGGGCTTGGGCCTCCGGCTCCGAAGGGTCTGGCGGCGGACCGTCACCACCGGCGTCGCTCGAACTGTCATGCATGGCTACACAAACCCGACTGAACGCCGTCGGGACTTTGCTTA
Source organism: uncultured Alphaproteobacteria bacterium (assembly GCA_963793985.1). GTDB lineage: Bacteria > Pseudomonadota > Alphaproteobacteria > Rhizobiales > Xanthobacteraceae > JAJPKK01. The sequence goes on from CAWCCG010000003.1 coordinate 5,444, forward strand.
GCCCATGCCGCTTAACTCACGCGGGAGAAATCCCCGACAATCTTATCGATGACTCCGAAAATTGCCACCGCCGCGGGGCCGAGATCACTCGCAACGCTCAGGCAAACAGTGGCTCGTGGTAGTTTACAGCGCCGGCGAATGCGCACGTTTGTCCTCGCCAGGCCCAGCCTGACGCGGGCGTGGGTCCGCCGTGGCGCGGTCGCTCTGCAAGCCACGATCAACCGCTCGTCGCGCAGAGCAACGAACATCGGGAAACGCCCTTAATCCGAACCGCAGATCCAGACGAAATGAACGCCGCGGTAGACGTGGGCACCGAGTGTCACACCCAACCACCTCGCCAGAGCGCGCAGTAAGTCAGCCGGTAGAGAGCATCTATCGCCGGGATTGGTACGGAGCTTGCAATTTCTCTTGCGACGAAGACTGCGCACTCTGCAATAGAAGATGCGTGATCTCGTGACGATTCGCGGGCCGGGCAAAATGAAAACCCTGGGCCAAGGGACAACGGATGTCACGCAGCTGCGCCGCCTGCGTGGGCGTCTCGACGCCTTCTGCGACGATAGAGATGTCCAAGTCGTTGGCGATGGTGATAAGCCCCTTGACGATCGCGAAGCTCGCGTTCCCGGGCTCCATCTTGTCAATAAAAGATTTATCGATCTTGATCATGTCGACAGGCACGGTCAGCAGGTGTGTGAGCGACGCATAGCCCGTGCCGAAGTCATCGAGAGCAACGTATATTCCCGCCTCACGTAGAGCGCAGATCTCGTGTGAAATGGCCGGGTCGTGGTTGTCAAGATAAACGGACTCGGTGATTTCTACTCCAACGTCAGCAAGCGGCATACCGGCCCGCTCGAAAGCGCTGACTAAATGACTGGCGAGTTTGCCGCCGCGAAAGTCCGACGCTGTGACGTTGATCCCGATCTGCTTCGGTGAAATACCCATTTCGCGCCACGCGCAAACATCCCGAGCCACCTGCGCAACCATTCGTTGGGTCAACTCGGAGGCGACGAGAACGTCAGAGGTTGCCTCCTGAAAATCCTGGGCGGGCAAGACCCGTCCGCTCCGCGTGACGACGCGACACAGAGCCTCAAGGCCCACGATCTGTTCGGTGTCGAGCTTGATGATCGGCTGATAGAAGGCCTCGATCCGGTCCTCCTTGAGTGCCTCGCTTACCACCCGAATGGAAGCCAAACGCCTGGTGATGGATGTGCCCAACCCCTCCTCGTAGAGAACGAACCGCCCACGTCTGGTTTCCTTGGCGTGATACAGTGCCAGATCGGCATTCCGACGCACGATATTGACGTTCTGGTCAGGGCCCTCCGCGACCGCCCCGCCGATCGTAGCACTTCGAACGATTGCGTGGCCCAGATAGTCGATCGGCGCTTTTAGCGCGTCGAAAATCTGCTCGGCCACATTGGCGACGCATCCCAGCCCGTCCTCGAGCCGAACGATGACGGCGAATTCATCACCTCCAAGTCGAAAGGCGCGTTCTCGAGGAACGATGGAAGCAATGATGTCCGCGGTGCTGACGATCAGACAATCTCCGCACGGGTGTCCGAACGTGTCATTCACCTTTTTAAGGTTGTCGATATCGATCAAGAGCAGGCCCCAAGCGCCTGCGTTCTGTGAAATCCAAGGTGGCAACGTATTTGCTGAAACCAGCTCGGTTGGTAAGACCCGTGAGATTGTCGGTAAACGCGAGCCGATGATGTTCGACGTTTTGGGCGTCCCGCTCGATGGCGATCGCGCAGAGATGCGCACATGTCTCCACGGCCTGCTCCTCGAGCTCTGTCGGGCCGCGGTGCTCTTGAAAATAAAAGGCGAAGGTACCGAGTACTCGTTGGCGGGTGTCAAGTATCGGACTGGACCAGCAGGCAACCAACTCGCGAGGCAGGAAGCTGATATCAATCGTGGCCCAGAGCGGGTCGCTGCGGATATCTTGCACCGACACAGGCTTCCCCCGGAAAGCCGCCGTACCACAGGAGCCGACACTGGGCCCGATCATTGCTCCCGCGAACGAAGCCGAATACCTGGACGGCAGGTTGGGGGCAGAAAGGGGTTGGATTCGACGCGCCTCGTCCAGGGTTAGAACCGAGCATACTGTGCCGGGGACTATGGCCTCAACCTCCAAGCAAAGGCGGTCCATCGTGGGCTTCAGTTGCTCGCCCCTCGCGATCATCTCCAGAATTATGTTTTGCAGGCGAAGAAGCATATGTGAGAACAACAATAAGCGATGGTTTTTGGCCTAAAATCGCGGACGTGGCTTGGAAGCACGAATTTCCGCACACCCCGAACGCAGTCGGATGGTGCGCGTCAAGGAAGCTCCTGGCGACGACCTTGGAGTCGGGTAACAAATTGAACCCGCAGCGGCAGCTAACAACGCTGCGGCTCTTGCGTTGAGCTATCCCGGCGAAGGTGCTGGCTGTACCCGACCTAGTCTTAGCTGTCAACTGTCGCAGGCGCAACCGCGGGCCGCAGCGCGCAATACCTCACGACGGCGTCCACCTGCGTTTCTGATGCTTTGGCCCGAAACCGTGCGCCCGTCCCGCGTTCATACTAGCGGTCCCTTGATATTTGGCGTTCGCGTTGGGGTGTCAGACGAGCCCGCTCGCAGAGTGCGGCGCGCCGATCGCGAACCTCGGCAACGGCCTGCCGGGCAGTCGTTCGCTGCGTGGAGCTTGCGATTAAAGGCCACGAAAAATTCGGCTGGTTCGCGCCACTCTCATCTGTCATCTCAAAGATGCGGACAATCCGGCGAGAGTTGGTTACGGATCGTGCCTCATTCTGCGTGGCTGCTTGTTATCCGGCACGTCGAGCGACCACCTACCGATCCCAGCCCACGCTTCCCCGGGCTGGGATCACCCTCCCCCGACATGAAGGTGTCGCGCGGCCTCGACAAGGCATTGTTCGCCAAGCGCGCCGCCGGCGAGGCTCGCACGCCTCCAAAGCTAGCGATCAGCGGTCCGACCGGCACCGGCAAGAGTTGGCTGCCTTTGCGCTCGGCCACAGGCGTGCCGCGACGACGAACAGTCATCATCATCGCGTCCCTAGCCTGTTCGATGCGCCCGCGCTCGCACGTGGCGACGGCCGCATGCAAGGCCCAAAAGCCAGGCGCGTGTCGATCTACCGATCCTGGATGATCGGGGCCCACCACGCTCCCCCAGGAACAGGGTCGCGACATCCTCGAGATCGTCGAGGATCGGCGCAACCGCGGCTCGACGATCCTGACAAGCCAGCTGCCAGTCGATACCTGGCACGACGCAATTGCCAATCCGACCATCGCCGACGCCATCCTCGATCGCCTCGTGCACAACGCGCACCGCATCACCCTCAAGGGCGAGAGCATGCGCAAAACCGCCGCCAACCGTGCGGGACTTGACGTCAAACAGGACGCACGAACTCATGAGCCGTCGACGGGAGCCGCTGTCCGCCTTCACCGGAATGCTGTCCGCGATCGACCGGATTTACTGTCCGCCTTCAAACGGAAGGCCTGTCCGCTATCAGCGGAATCGCACCCATCGAAGGGTTCCGGTTCGTAGCGAGAATCAGGCGGTCTACCCGATCGCCACCATGTGCCGTCTGCTGGGTGTCTCCTCCAGCGGCTATTATGCGTGGATGCAACGGCGACCGTCGCAGCGTGCCCAGACCGATGCTGCACTGATCGCGGAGATCCTGCACGGCGCACGCGGCATCGCGCGGCATTTATGGGGCGCCGCGCATTCATGTCGATCTTGCGGCCAAAGGCATTCGCGTCGGTCGCAAGCGCGTCGCCCGGCTGATGCGGCAGGCCGGTCTTGCCGGTGTGAGTCGGCGCAAGTTCGTCACCACCACGGTCAAGGGCAGCGACCGTCAGGCGCCGGACCTGGTCGATCGCAACTTCACCGCGGAAAGGCCGAATCTGCTGTGGGTCGCCGACATCACCTACATTCCGACCTGGGCCGGCTTCCTCTATCTCGCCGTGGTGCTCGATGCCTATAGCCGTCGCGATCGTCGGCTGGTCGATGGCGACGACCCTCGCCACCCGGCTGGTGCTCGATGCCTTGGACATGGCGCTCGCGGCAGCGGCGACCGAAGGGCGTGATCCACCACTCCGACCAGGGCTCGCAAGGCGGATTCAAGCGATCGTCGCAACACAGCTTTTGTTGGCCGTTAGAACGAAGTGGTCAAGCGCCTCTGCAGGTGTTTTCCAATCAAGTGTCTTTCTAGGTCGTGAGTTGAGGACGGCCGCTACGGCCGCAATTTCCTCGGCGCTGCGCATGCTGAGATCGGTGCCTTTTGGGAAGTACTGGCGTAGCAAGCCGTTTGTGTTCTCGTTGGTGCCGCGCTGCCATGGGCTGTGAGGATCGCAGAAGTAGACCTGTACGCCTGCGTCGATCTTCAGGTGTGCGTGCAGGGCCATCTCAGCTCCTTGATCCCAAGTCAGCGATCGACGCAGTTGCTCAGGCAAGGTGATGATCGTGCGGGTGATAGCGTCGCGCACCGCCTCGGCACCATGTCCGGCGAGTGCGGGTCCGTTCTTCACGCGAGCCTCGTAGCCATGGCCCGTCATGCGCGGCAGGTGCAGCAGCAGGGTGAAGCGCGTCGTGCGCTCCACCAAGGTGCCGATCGCGGAACTACCAAGACCCAGGATGAGGTCTCCTTCCCAGTGGCCCGGCACGGCTCGATCGGCTGCCTCCGCCGGACGTTGGCTGATCATGATCTCGGGAGAGATGAAGGTCTTGCCTCGCCCGCGCGTGCGCGCCCTCGGCATCCGCAACGCCCGCCCGGTGCGCAAGCAGGCCGTCAGCTCGCGGCGCAACGCTCCTCGACCTTGAACGAACAGCGCTTGATAGATGGCTTCATGGCTGATGCGCATGGTCTCATCGTCCGGGAAGTCGACCTGCAGGCGGCGGGCGATCTGCTCCGGGCTCCAGGCGTTTGCCCACCGCCGGTCTTGCCGCGGTCCATGTCGGCGGCCTTTCCAGGACACGGCCGGGCCGGGAACAGGAGCCCCGCTTGGAGCGACGACGACGCCAGCCAGTCGTTCCTCCACATAGGCTCGCAATGCCGCGTTGAGCGCAAGTTTCGCCTGCTTTGGGCGGCGAGCAGCTCGCTCGGCGTGCCATTGCGCTGTCGTCGCGCGATACTCCAGGCCGCCGCTTCGGGTGGCGGCGTTGCGCCGCAGCTCCCGGGAGATCGTCGACGCCGCACGCCCGAGCCGGCGAGCGATCTCCTGCATGGTGCAGCCCTGCGCGCGAAGAAGCGCGATCTCCTCCCGCTCCGCAAACGAGAGATATCGGCCGGAGAGCGGCTTCGCCGATCGTCCAAACATCGCTGGTGGCATGCCGCCTGCCTTCCGGAACCATCTTGTTCCTACCGCCTGCGGCACACCGGCCCCAATCGCAGCATCCTCACTCGCCATGCCGGCCGCGATCGCCGCCCAGAACCGTCGCCGCTCATCTCGTCCGGCCACCGGCGGTCGACCTGGTGACCACAATGGCGCCCGCCCAGATCGATCCGAACGCCGCTTTCGATTGTTCATCGCAACCTCCTTCGTCAAGGTGTTGCGACGACCGCTTGAATCCGCCCAATACACGTCCATTGAGTTCGGCCACCGCTGCCGCGAGGCCGGGGTGCGCCCGTCGATGGGCTCGGTCGGCGACGCCTACGACAATGCGATGTGCGAGAGCTTCTTCGCCACGCTGGAATGCGAGCTTCTCGACCGGCGTCGGTTCAAGACTCAGGCCGAGGCGCGGATCGCGGTGTTCGAGTTCGTCGAGGGCTTCTACAACCCGCGACGCCGTCATTCATCAATCGGGTATCTCTCTCCGATCGAGTACGAGCGCCGTCACGCGGTCAATCCCGACGCACACCAGCCTGCCGCCGTGCTCGCGGCGGTCAAGGACAAGCCCTCCGGGCGGCCCCGAAGTGGGGCCGTCCTTGACCGCCGCTGCGCGCGACGGCCGCACCAGCGTGCGGGCCGGGATGGAAGAATGGCTCCGCCGGGGGCCGAACAAAAGAATGACACCAAACAGGAGGGCAAAATGCCGTCAGACCAGATACCCTGATCCCAAGCTCTCAACCGTCCACGAAAACGGGGCAAGTCCACTGTACTTGACCGGCGCAGCCTTGCATAGCGCCAAGGTGATCAATGAGGATCATCACACCGAGTGGGCCGCTTCGAGCGATCTCGTGCAACGGCTGAATAGTGGGCGCTGAGGGCGGCCCCCTCAATGGTGCAGCGCCATGCCTAAACCCCGCCGCGTTCCGCACGGACTTGGCATCGGTTACCGCTGAGTATTATTACGGCGTGCTCGGGACAATGTGATGGCCATCTGTCTTGGCGGGAAGAAGCGGGCTAGTAATTATATTGCCGTGGGGGTCACGCCAAGCGAGCACCGAATTTACGTGCCCGCACTCGCATTCGAAAATTATATGATTGCGTCTGAAGAGCGTGCGATTTTTGCGAGAAGCCCATTTATCGCATCTTGGGCACTTCAATCTCGGAAACATCCAACGCCAGATTTTACCAATGCGCTGGCGCCCGAATCTTGTCTTCAAAGCGCGCCAAAACTTAGTCGCGGTCGAAGCTCTTTGCAATTTCGCCCGCGACATTTCGGTCCGTTGCGCGCACATCCCAACTTCTCCACCTGACTACAGCATGCGGTGATGGCCGGCAACGAGTCCAGCATCGCCGTTCCTCGGCGCGGCGCTTGCGTATCGGGAGTCAAAGAAGCCTTCGGCTGAGCGGAGGGCAGGTGTAGGTGGGTCATACGTCGCCGTAGGGAACGGCCAACCAGCGCGTTACCGCGCCGAGCCTGGCCGTCGTTACAATGAATTCCCGACGTGGCCGGGCATTCCTTCCCTTCTGCCGGAAATCTTCATACTGGCCGTTTGGCGCCACGCTGCAGACCCGCGGCCCGCCCCATCGGATGGGCGCCCCGCATGGCAGCCGCGCCAACCCGGGCTGCGATCGTCATCGTCCAGGGCGACGGCTCGAAGCTGAGCCGCCGGCTCATCGCTGAGCGCCTACGGCAAGTGCCCGCACGTCATGGGCTCGGGATGCGGACCAGCCCGGACACACCCCTGCCGCTTTCTGTCGGTCTCCTCGAAGGGCTACAGGGGTCCTATCGGATGAACCGCACCTTCAAGGCAGCCGTCGCCGCTCTCATCTTTGCCGGCAGCTCTGCTGGCTCTGTAGCTGCTGGGCCTTTTGAGGCTGCCGTTGCCGCCTACGAGAAGGGCGTTCCCTCCCACGAGAAGGACGTTCCCTCCCACGAGAAGGCGTCCCTCCACGTAAGGCGCGCCCACGACAAAGGCGTTGCCGCCTATAAGAAGGGCGTTTACGCGACGGCGTTGCGACTGCTACGTCCCCTAGCCGAGCAGGGCCAAGCCAGTGCTCAATACAATCTCGGGCTGATGTTCGACAACGGCCAGGGCGTGTCACAGGACTACGCGGCCGCGATGAGCTGGTATCTCAGGGCCGCCGAGCAAGGCCACGCCGCCGCGCAAAACAATCTCGGGCTCATATTCGCCAACGGCGCCCCGGGCGTTCCGCAGAATTACGCGACCGCGATGAGCTGGTATCGGAAGTCCGCCGAGCAAGGCCACGCCGCCGCTCAATACAATCTTGGGGCCATGTATGCCCAGGGCCAAGGTGTGTCGCAGGACTACGCGGCCGCCGCGAGCTGGTATCGGAAGGCCGCCGAACAGGGCAACGCCATGGCTCAATAAATCTCGGGGTCATGTACGACGATGGCCAAGGTGTCCCGCAGGACTACGCGGTCGCGATGAGTTGGTATCGTAAGGCTGCCGAGCAGGGCTATGTCGATGCTCAAGTCAATCTCGGAATCTTGTTCGGCATGGGCCAGGGTGTCCCGCAGGACCATGTCATTGCGTATATGTGGTTCAACTTGGCGGTGGCGGGCGGGGACAAAGACGCGGTGACAAGTCGGGATAGGGTTGCCGCGCAAATGACGCCAGCGCAGGTCAGCAAAGCGCAACAGCTGGCCCGCGAATGGAAGCCGACATCGACCCCTGCACCGCGCTAGACACTTAATCGCGCTTCGCCTTCCACTGTACCTCCGGCAACCGTGCGATGTTCACGGCGATGCGGTGCAGCTCCTCGGTCGTAAGGACCTTCGACTGCGCGCCGCTCTCGCTGTCGCGGCTGTAAAGTAGGGGATCGCCTGGTCATTACGGTCGCGGACGGCATAGCGCCCGGCGTCCTCGCGTGCGTCGCTTGGATCATCGACGACCGCTTTGAAGAAAACACTATTTTTGAAGCGATTGCAGATCTCGTGTTTATCTGCACGTGGCTGCTCACAACGCGGCCTGCCCGGATCATCGCCGGGCTGTTGAAAACGCCCGTCAACCAGCTGCTAACCCTTCCTGGCGCAAAATGAATTCCTCGGACACACGTTGGAGGTCAACGAGGCAAACCGGAAGAGGAAAGACCGATGCCCAACCGGAACCATAGCGCCATCGTCGCGCTGCATCACCCTTCTCGCCCGGAGCGAGATGGCGGTGTTGCCGTGGGGGACAACCCGGTATCCGAACTGATGAGGCAGGCCGTCGCCTTCATCGAGCGCTGGAATGCGGACCTAAACGAGAGAGATGATGGCGCTGCGCCGAGGCCACGCGGGGCCACTCCCACGCTGCAGAACGACAATTCGGCCCAGGCCGTGATCAGCCTGTGCTTCGACAGGCAGGTCCTCGCCGGCATTGATGCCGCCGCCAAGCGCCTGGGGATCAGCCGTGTTGACTGGCTGCATTTTGCGATCGGCGAGCGCTTGGCCGGGCGTTAATTCGGCGCGTAACAAGACGGCGATGAGCCCGAGTCCGCGTCCGTGTTGCACCGTTTCGTCTCCCTGCCAAGGAGCCCGACTGGCGCCCAGTTGCAAGGCGCTGCTTCGCATGGCCCACCGCGTGAGTTGCAGCTAACTCACCGTGTTGCTTCCTTTATCTGATTGGCCAACGCGCTACCGATGAGATCACCGGGTGCGCCGCGAGAGCAAATCTTTCACCGGCTGAAATCTCGAGGCTCTACGGCGTTCGATGAAAGGCGGATCCGGTGAGTCCGTCGCCGCACTGAGGGCGACGGGGCGACGTGACTGGCGGCGGTTGCGTGGTCGGATGATGAACGCGACCACTCCGGCGAAGAGTGCAAAGAGGACTACGACTACGACGGATGCTGCATCAGTCGTCATTTCTGGGGCTCCGCAGATGCCTACAATGGGTGCCGCGATCCTTTCACCTGCAAACGTTCACTCCTTAGGCGGCACGGCAAGCTCGAGGCTGCAGCGATCACAACCGAAAAGCTCGTAGCGGTCGGTTCCACGAATCTTCGTCAGCGAAGATCGAAGCTCATCGTCTCAATCCAGCACCGGGGGCACTGCAATCTCCCATCGATCTCGGGTTGGAAGTGCACGAGCGCTGCTGCGCAAGGTTCACATTGTGAACTGTAGCCTCTAATTCAATTTGCTGCCTCTTTATCGAACGCAGCGCCGACTCAGCAACGCGGGCGTCGGCTTGCTGACGCCCTAAGATCTCTGCCGCTCTTTCTCTTACCCGCTGGTACCGAAGCGGCATGGGCGATCTCCATCGCTGCTTGTCGGATTCTACGGCAATGCGGGCTCCGATGCGAGATCCAGGCATCCCCATGCCGACTGCATCGGCGCCGCCCTCCAAGAGCGGTCGAGCTTTCCTTCCGTCACTCGGGCGGAGCCGCTGATGCGACCCGATGCATGAACGACACAACACCCTTTTCGAACATCAAGTTGACCAGGAGCCTGACAACCTCTTGACGCAGGCGCCGGTGACGCCATTGGTTTCTCGGTGGCGCGGTCCTAATCGATGGCTTCGGCAATTCCGCGTAGCTCGACACGGCCCTGACACTGACGATCACAACCGACCACCCGCCAACGATCCCAAGGATCGCTTCTTCGCCATCAGTCAGCTGTCTGTCTCGTGTGGGAGCTTGGAAGTCTTGCATCGGCTTCCTGCATGGTGAGATTAGCCTGCCGGAACCATTTGTCATTTCGAAGAGCACAGCGTCACGGCTGATCGCCATCGTTGGTGCCATGATTGCTCACAATGGGCACCGGTGCGGGCGTTTGGGACACGAGTAGCAAACGCTCGCGCCAGACAGCTTCTCTGAAATCAAAGTGTCGCCGACGTAACCCGCTGCTGGACCCACGCCGCAATCTAGGGCTGACCGCTCGCTGGCACGCCAGAGATGGCGTCCTTTATCGCTTTCAGCAAACGTACCTTGATGACCTTTCCGGCTGGCTTGGCCTCCACCATCATTGGTTCTTTGGTGAAGGGGTTGATGCCCTGGTGCGCTTCGGTCGCCGGTTTGTCCACAGCAACAAACTTGACGAAGCCAGGTAGGACAAAGGTCCCGTTGTCTTTGAGCTCCGCATGGCCAACATTCATCAGCGCGTCCAGTACCTGCCGGACATCATCCCGCTTCAGGCTGCCGGACTCTTGTGCGATTCGTGCAATGAGCTCTGACTTCGACATCATCTTTTGCATTTACTATCCCAATCCGCGGCGCTGCTCAGCGCGTCAAAGCATGAAGTCGCGGCCCTGGCGTACCCGGAGCCGCGCCGAATGGCAACCAGCGCGCCAAGGATCGATTGAATCCAGCATTCAGGGCACTGAAGCCTCTCGCCGATTTCAGGCTGGAACGTCGCCAGAGGCTGATAAGCGGGATCTGCAGCCTCCCGCTATTCTTGAGCGTCTTGGCGAGGCCGGCGCCTGCCGCTTTAACTCCCTCTGAATAAAACTCAACGGCACACCTCTTCTCGCTCGTCAGCGTTAGCACCCGCTCACGCTATCAGCCCACAGCCACGGCGGCATAACCAAGGCCGAAATGTCAGAAGAGCCAGTGTGCCGGCAGGGCTTCGTCAATCGTCTAGCGCTTTTCTGATCAGACGCCGAACGGTTTCGGCGCGTGCTGGCTGATCATCTTGCTTCGCCGCCCACTCATCAATTGCTGCTAAATCCTCCGAACGAAGCCGAACTCCAACAAGCATCCCTCTGCCCGTCGTCCGGGGCCGACCCCTTTTCTTTTTGAGAGAGGTGATCTGCTCCGGCCTTTCGTCGACCATGGATGTTGACCTGTGGTTCGAGCAGATTTGCCGTCCTCGATCTCCTAACCCCCGGCCTCAATCTGCTCTTTGCTCTGAAGACGACACGCCGAAAGTACCCGCATCGTACTCGTCAATTCGTCACTCGGTATATCGATGTGTTCACCGCAACTCGTCAGCAGCTTGCCGGATGCTGGCGATTCCGATCTGCCGAGGCTGCGGTGACACGTTCGAGGGGCAGTTAGAGGTCAAATCCCGAACGATGCCACCGCCCCTACCCCCAGCAACAAATGGTCCGCGATAATGCCGATGCTTCCCGTGGCGACGGCTGTCAGCAGCAAAGACACAGCAGCCAACAATATCGTATTCCACCAGGGCATCGCTCCCGGATCGACTCCCGCAGCTAATCGGTTATCTCCTCGACAAGCGCAACAATCGCGCGACGCACCTTTGCGTCCCGGATGCGCGAATACGCGGTCGCCAATGCGAGGCCATCGGAGGTGGCAAGAAAGCCGGTTAGCACAGCTGCCTCAGCGTCTGCTTCCGTTCCGATCAAATCCGGCACGCTGAAAGCCTGAGGGGCGCCCTCGAAGAAGAACGACACCGGAACTTGCAGAATTGAACACATTTGCTGCAGCCGGCTCGCACTGATGCAATTCGAACCCTTCTCGTACTTTTGAACCTGCTGGAACGTTAGCCCGAGCGCGCTTGCGATTTGGCTCTGGCTTCGATTGAGCATCAGGCGGCGCATTCGCAAGCGAGCGCCGACGTGTTTGTCGACAGGGTTCTTGACCATTGCGATCCGGCTAATCTCAGCGGAACGAGGTGCCGCAATGACATGCTGCCTGTGGGAAGGCGGCAGGGCAATCGGTCACATTGCCGCCTGTTGAGCCAGCGCTTCCCGTCGCAACGGCAACTTTGAAGTGGTCACGTCCCTTCAAGGGAGGGATGATCGCGGCGTGCGCGCGTCGCGAACTTCACGTCGACGGCCGAATGGCACTGTCAGGACTTGCCCGCCACGCGCCGGATGATCGGCTCAATTCGGCTTGGTCGATCCCCCACTCGAGCTAGAAATCGGACTGTTTGGAGCCTGGGACAGGGCAGCCAAAATTCCATTGAGGGCGTTCATGAGTTCGACCGCGGCTGACGGCGACAGGGTCAAGCGACCGGTGACGTATACGGAAGGCGGCTCGTTCCGTTGGACGGAAGTGTCGATGAAATCGGGAATGACGCGAGAGCAGCCGACCAAGACACTTATGCCCCCGCCGTCGAACGAGGCCCCGATTGTCTTGTTCGCGTAAATTTCCCCGACGTCGGGATTGTCGATCACGCGTGGTTTATGGGAATCGTCGGACATCGAGACACTCCGTGCGATGAAAAAAGAAAGCCCCAGTCGAATGACCGGGGCCCCTCGTAGCCTGAACGTGACAACCACGGCAATGTCGCGGCCGCTGGCCAGGGTTGCAGCCTCCCTAGTCCCTCTCTCAGGACATGCGCATAGCAAGAAGTCGTATCGATCCGAGGGAAGTGCCATTGGGTGTCAATCGCCTGCAGGCCTTGGTGCAAAGCAACCGGCTTGCGACAGCGCAACCGCCGCCGCCCGGACAATCCTGGTGCATAGCGAAGTCAAGAGTGCCCCCCGAGCTTCCTTGCCTCCCGACCCCGACGCCTACCGGCTGCCCGTTGGCCCTGCTGGGTTCACGACGATCCGGCATGACAGCCGGCTTCCAACGCGCACCGGGTTCGCCATTTTGTCCGGCGCATGTGCAAATCTGCCACCAATTTCCGGCTGACCTGAGCCATCCTCACGCTGTGCTCACCGCCGAGGGCTTATGAAACTTCCTGAGAACGCACGCCTAGCGTCGACGCTCTATTTCAAGTCGCCTTCACTCGGCGAAATCAGGTTCATCGAGGTGGACCTTACACCGGGCGACGACGGTGAAGTCGAACTATTGCCGGAGGGCATCGCGGAACTCACCAGGCGATGGTGCGTCGCTCTCAATCGCATGCGCAAAGTCAGGGACTTCCGCCCGGCGACGCGAGAGGAAGTTCCAGCTTGTGTCCAGCGGCATAACGTCGTCGACCACGCGCGGGTCGCCGCGCAGCCAACGCGGCGCTCAGCACGCGCGGCATTCGCGCCCCGCGCGGCGTCGGCCAATGGCGTGCGTTACAGGCTGCGCGAGCTTGGCAGTCGCTATTTCGGTATGTCGCAGCGCGCGTTGGCCGCGTTGCGGTCACGACCGCGCTCCCGTTGGCCCGCATAAAGCGAGCAGGTTCGGCATCGCTGCTAACCGGTCACAGGCGGTCTAGCGCAACTTTTCAAACCCAAGGGATGTTGCAATTCGGCAACCAAATGTGGCCGCCGAGTACGTAACCTCCGCGGGCAACGGAGGCTATCGAAATGACCGATCACCTCAGTCCGAAATTCCACGCTGAGATCATTGCCGTGTTGTTCGATGAGTACCAAGACGTCCGGCAAGTAACTGAGAGGGCCGGAATGCTGCTCTCGGGTGCATCAGCGGAGCACATCGAAGCTGTTGGCAAGTATTTGCCGATCGATCTGCAGCGCGTGCTTCCGCGCGGGATGTTGCGTGCGGCATAGTATGAAATGGCGAAGCCGCACGCCAAGATGCTGGAAGCACTCGAAGAGCTTATCGACGAGTATTTGGCGTTCCAGCGCAGTCGCCCAGACTTGCCGCAGGGAAAGTTGATCGATCTTTCCGAGGAAGAACTGGAGCAGATCGTGGCTGCCTTTCAGAGGCATAAATCTGGGCTGGGCGAGCGCCTCCCACAGCTTCACTGACCGCCTCCGGTATCTTCCCCTCCTCCCAGCAAAGCCGTGACAACCGGGCCATCCAAAGCGTGTTGCGCCATCAGTCGATAACGAGAACAGCCGTCTCCACGGCTCTCGCGTCGAACCAGTTCAACGACTTCTGGGGAGGATCGGCTTGCCAGATGATCGTAGGCTGATAGCGTGGTCACTCACCATCCCTACAGGGTAGGCTCATGAGCCGCGTCTTTCTCTCGCTGGTACTGATCGCAGGCTTTTCTGGCGCGGCCTTCGGACAGACTTCGCCGACTTCGGAAATTGCTCCTGGTGGAAGGCTGCGTGTCGGCATGATCGCCATCGCGGTGCTTGGTGGCGTGGCTGAGCCCGTCGCGACCTTCATCGGACGAAAACTCGGCATAGAAGTCGAACCGGTGATGTACCCGAACCCAGATACCTATCTTCAAAGCTTCGGCAAAGGTGAATGGGATATCGCTATCGGCCCGCGCGTCCTTGCTCCCGTCGACAAATCGGAATCCACGTCCGACTTGTGGGTCATTGACCTTGTCTACGTCGCCGCACCGGGAAAACAATTTCCCGATATTGCCTCAGTAGACAGGACAGGGGTGAAGATTGGTACAATCCGTGGTGCTCCATCCGACCGAGTGCTAACGCGGGAGATCAAGGCCGCCGAGATCGTCCGCATCCCGTTGAGCCCCGCCATTGCCGCTGACGCCGCTGAAATGCTGCGTTCCGGAAGAGCGGACGTCTTCGGGGCGGACTCCGGCGTGGGATACCCTGCCGCCGAAGCACTTCCTGGCGCGAAGGTCGTTCCCGGAGCCCTTGCAATGGTTCGCGTCGCGGCCGCACTGCCGCGAGGCCGTTCTACAATGGCAAAGGCTGCACTCGCGACACTCGTCGACGAAGCAAAGCAAAGCGGCGTAGTGCAAAAAGCTATCGATGCAAAAGGCCTCAAGGGGGTGAACGTCGCGCCGAATTAGCGGAGGCCGTTGGTGTTGGAGGCGATCGAACGCGGGAAGCTGTCATGCGGGAACTTAGGTGATACACTGCTCAATTGCCCGTCCTCAAATCCCTCCGACGATGACCAATGACAACTGACGCCTTAGAACCGGAACCCAAAATTGCCGACATAGTTCAGCGCTTACTGCGCGACCGCTCTATCGATCGCCAGTTCGCATTGGAAGACAATCTGCGGGACGTCGGCCTGACGTCGCTCGACATGACGACCCTGGTTTTTGCCGTCGAAGCCGACTTTTCGATCGAGATCCCCGACCGCGCGATCACGCCGGCGAACTTCACGTCCGTCGCGTCGATAGGCCGCTTGATCCGGACGCTTGCGTAGCAAGCGCCGAGCCGCCCGCGAACTCACCTTAGTGGATCAAACCTGACATTTGAATCCCGGCGGGGATTCCCGGCGGGCTCGTTACGTGCGAGTTGGCGGATGCGAACGGGAATTTGCATCACTCTCAAGCCCGCTGACCGCCGCCGCTTGGCTACGCTCGCGCGGGATCGTAATGCGCCGCATAAGCACGTCTGGCGGGCTGAGATCGTCCTGTTGAGTGCCGACGGCATCGGTACCAATGAGATCATGCGCCGGACCGGCAAATCGAAAACCTGCGTGTGCCGCTGGCACGAGCGCTTCATGTAGGCTGGTTGCGACGGTCTGCTGCACGATAAAACGCGACCCTCGCGCATCCCGCCACTGGGGTCGGGTCTCGTTGAGCGTGTCGTGATGCTCACCCAAACCGATCCGCCTACCGAAGCGACCCATTGGACCGCCACTATGATGGCGAAAGCAGTCGGCATCAGCGCAAGTTCTGTCCAACGCATCTGGCGCGCGCACGGTCTCCAACCCCACCGGGTTCGGCAATTCAAACTCTCCAACGACCCAAAGTTTATCGACAAGCTGCGCGATGTCGTCGGGCTCTATGTCGCCCCGCCCGCCCACGCCATCGTCCTTTCGGTCGATGAGAAGTCGCAAATACAAGCCCTCGACCGCACCCGCCGATGAAAAAAGGTCGCGCCGGTACGATGACCCACGACTACAAAGCGCCATGGCACAACGACGCTATTCGCGGCTCTCGACGTGCTCGAAGGCTAGGTCATCGGATGTATGCAGCGCCATCGGCACCAGGAGTTCATCCGCTTCCTGAATGCCATTGAGGCGCAGGTGCCGGCCGGAAAACTTGTTCACGTGATCCTCGACAATTACGCCGTCCACAAGCATCCGAAGGTGCGCCAATGGCTCGCTCGGCACCCGCGCTCCGCTTTTCACTTCACGCCAACTTCGTGCTCGTGGCTCAACGCTGTCGAGGGGTCTTCGCCCAACTTGCCAAGCAACGACTAAAGCGAGGTGTCTTCCGTGCGTGGTCGATCTCCAAGCCACCATCACCCGCTTTGTCGCCCAGACCAACCATGACCCCAAACCCTTCACCTGGACCGCCGACCCAGACAAAATCATCGCCGCTGTCAGGCGTTGGCACCAAGTGTTAGATTCCATCCACTAGCGCCGCTACAGTTCCAAGTTTTCCCGCGACCACGATCGTCCAGTCGGCTTCCGTTTCGAGTGGAATTGACGATCTCGGATCTGTGCGCGCGCGGTTAGGGTTTCTGTGGGCCCCGAGCCTTCTTATCTACGGAACTGCCGGTCTTGCATATGGTAGCGCGACCGCGAGCACTGAAATAAGCCAGCATGCCACCGGCCCCAACGGCCTCCGCCGACGTGGACGGCCGCCGGTACGTACTCCGAGTCTCGCTTCGGTTGGACGGCGGGCGTGGGTGGCGAGTGGACGGTAACCGCACATTGGACCGCCAAGATCGAGTACCTTCATTACGACCTTGGCTCGGTTACTTACGGGCTAAACCCACTCGTGACAAATACGGTAGTTGCCGCACCCTTCACCGTGAATGCTCTTCAATCCACAGCGAGCTTTAATGGGGACTTGATCAGAACTGGCGTGAACTACAAATTCTGACAGGCCTTCATGGACCGGCGGATCACCTTGCCATTGCCAGATAATCTTCGGCGTAATGGGCCGCTATATCATCGCTCGTGGTCAGCCAAACGCCCTCCTGACTGGCTATGTATTCGAGAGCCTGCTCGAGATATTTTTGGCGATGCGGCTGGTTGCTTACGAAAGGATGGAGGCAGAGGGCCATGACCCGTCCAGATTGTTCGCTGTCTTGGTAGAGGCGATCGAATTGGTCGACGATCATCTGACAGAAATCTCGACCGGACATGCTCTTTCCAACGCACATGGTGATGTCGTTGACTTCGAGGGAATAAGGCACCGACATCATGCCGGGCAAGATTGAGCGCGAAGGGCTGATCGTCAGCGCACCAGTCGAGAGAGATAAGTGAGTCCAAGCTCCTTGAGCAAACGCGGCGTCTCGAAGGTTTCCGTCAGCGCCGGCCCCAGCCACCCTCGAATTTCCTGGCCTGTCGCCGAAGCGATCGTGTTCACGACTTCTTTGAGATATTTTCGCTCATCCTCAACATTCATCCCGACCTGGAATGTCGAATTGTTCTTGCCGTGTGCGAGCCAGGCCCAATTCCGCTTCCGCCCGGCTTCGATGATCTGAGGATAATGCGTGCACACATCTGCGTTGAGCAACACTGACGCGCGCATTCCGTATTTGTCCAATGCTTCTATCATGCGCCAGATGCCGACGCGCACGCCGTAATCTCGCCAACCATAGTTAAGTGGATCGGGCGCGAAGCCGGCAGTGGCCCCGAAGATGCTGGTCGCAGGCTTATCAACTTCGAAATGCTCGATGTTGAGGCCGATGTAAAAGGCGAGCCGGGCGCCGTTCGGCCAAGCGATTTTCGAACGCGATACAATCGGCGAATAGTCATAGAGCTTGTTGTCCATTGAACTGCCTCTCATGATCGGAAGGATGGGATAGGAGAGATCTTTCTAACGTCGAGCCGGCGTATCGCCCGCTCCTCGAAGGTAACTCAAGCGCGTCCTGCTGTGACACGACATCGGCATATTTGGCATCGAGATCGAACAGACTCTGGGCATGCGCCGCGGCGGAGCGATCGCCGACCGCCTCGCGCACAACCATCGGGCGGAATCCGTTCTGACATGCATCGACCGCCGTCGCGCGGACGCAGCCACTGGTGGTGCACCCGGTGATGACAAGCGTGTCAATTCGGTGGGCGAGCAGCCGCGGTACAAGGTCGGTGCCAAAGAAGCAGGACGCATATTTCTTGAAGAGGAGACGTGTCGGTCTTGCGAAAATCGAGCCGCGGGTCAACCTCCCAGCCATGGTCCTCGGCTTTGAGCGTCATTACCCCCTTCTGCTTTAGCGCCCAGATGCCGGCGTCCTTGAGGTCCGCATCGTCATATCGCACCGTCGAAAAGATCACCGGGACACTCGCGATCATGCGCCGTCTCGAGCATTGGAACGATGGCGGCGATCTCCTTATCGAGATCTGGCCCCGAGCAGTGCAGCCTGATCGGTAAACGCCTTCACCATGTCTATGATGATGAGGGCCGGCCGCTCGCCAAAGCCGATGCGTTGACCAAAACCGCGCCGGGCGAAGAACTCCGCATCGTCTTGATTCGCCTGTTCCGCCTGCCTCATGCCTGCCTCCGTGCGAGCAGCATAGTTTGACGGAAAGGATGCTGTCCATGAACATGAGCGTGGCTGGGCTTCGAACGGGACTGATCTTCAATGTCAGGTGATCTCTATCGTCTGACCGCGCGGAACGCGGTCGATCTGTTGCGGCGGCGGGAAACGACGCCTCTCGAACTTATTGACGAGGCGGAGCGTCGCATCGCCAGGGTCGAGCCGTTGCTCAATGCAGTTCCCATTCAATGCTTCGAGCGGGCGCGGGATCATGCACGGCGCATCGCGCAGGGTACCGCAGGGACCGGACTTCTGTTCGGCCTCCCTATCATCGTCAAGGACCTGACAGCGGTCGGTGGCGTGCGTTGGACAGAAGGGTCGCGGGTCTTCGCGGATCGTGTTGCTTCTCGCTCGGACATCCTCGTCGAACGATTGGAGGCTAACGGCGCGATTGTCATCGGTAAGTCCAACACACCCGAATTCGGGGCTGGCGGGACGACTGTCAACGACGTATTTGGGCATACCCGCAACCCCTGGGACATTTCGCTCACATCCGGAGGATCGTCGGGCGGATCGGCTGCCGCGGTCGCGAGCGGCGAGGCGTGGCTCGCAACCGGAAGCGACATGGCGGGTTCTGTGCGACTGCCGGCATCATTCTGCTCGGTCGTCGGATTGCGACCAAGTCCTGGTCGAGTCCCGCACGGACCGCGTCCACTGAGTTTCGGGACGTTGGATGTCGACGGTCCAATCGCGCGTAACGTTGCGGATGCGGCTCTCATGCTCGATGCTATGGCTGGCGAGCATTCCGACGACCCGCTGTCGATTCCGGCGCCGTCGGAGTCCATTTCTGCGCGCGGCTTTGCAGCCGAGAGCGCCGATGCGGGTCGTGTGGAGTCCGGACCTCGGAATTTCGCCGCTACACCCAGAGGTACGTGCCACCTGCGAACGTGCGCTCGCGAAGTTTCCAACGATCGCAGTGGAGACGAGATGCCCAGACTTCAGCCAAGCGGAGCAGACATTTCAAGTGCTGCGCAACATGCAGCGAGTCGGCGGTACGATGGAGCTACTCGACCGCTACCGTGACAAGCTGAGTCCTGAGATCATTCATTATAGTACGCGCGGATTGAGCCACACGGCGCGCGAGATTGCGCTCGCCGAACTCGCGCGCGGCGAGTTGTACCGGCGTATGGCCGCTCTCTTCGAGACGTGCGATCTCCTGATAACGCCGACTGTTATGGTGCCCGCCCTTCGACTATCGACAGCGTCATGTGATGGAAGTGGAAGGCGTGAGGTTGCCGGATTTCTTTGCGTGGCTGCGGCTTACGTTGGCGATTACGGTGACCTCGTGCCCGGCAATTTCGATCCCGTGCGGATTTACCGTCGAACGGGCTTCCCGTCGGCATGCAGCTCGTGGGGAAGCCGCGTGGAGAGGCTGCGTTGCTCTCGCATGCGGCGTTCTTCGAGGCAGAGCTTCCGTATGCTGGCTTGCTTCCTATTGATCCTCGCGCAAGCGCACTGCCCAGATGCTTCTATTATCGCGGCTGGCACGCGACGTGCTACTTAACTTGTCGGCGATCAGACACGGAGGCGACCTATGTTTTCGTCCTTTGCTCGTGCGCGGCTTGGTGCCGCCATCTTGATTTTCGCTGTCGGCATCGAGGCAGGCTTGGCCGCCGGCCCGAATGGCACGATCGGCGCAGCAATGCCAAACACCAAAGGCGAGTGGTACACGCCGGAGCTGTACGGCATCACCGATGAGGCGAGAAAGCTCGGCTACGATGTCATCATCCAGGATGCTGGTGGCTATGCGAATGTAGACAAGCAAGTCACCCAGGTCTCCAATCTTATCGCCCAGCGCGTGAAGGCTCTTCTTCTCGATGCCGCCGACCCCGCCGCTTTCAACGGCGTTGTCCGACAGGCGAAGCAGGCCAAGATACCCGTCGTCGCCGCCGGAAGTCCTACCGTGGCGACGGACATTCCTCCCGATGCCGGAGCGACGTCGAGCCATTGCACGATTGGCCACGAACTCGCGTCGGGTGCAAAGAAGTTGCTCCCGAATGGCGGAGACCATAGCAATATTGGCGGGACCACCCGGTGCATTTTGGGCCACTGATCGATTGCGCTGCTTCAAAGAAGACGTGGCCGGCAGCAACATCAAAATCGTTGCAGAACAAACGAGTGAGCAGGACGTCGCGGTTGCTCTCTCTCTGACCAGCGATTTCCTGCAACGCTTCCCCGCGGTGGACCTCGTCTACGGTGCGGACGACACTTATGGCGTCGGCATTGCGCGCGCGGTGCAGGTCGCCCACAAGTGCGGCCAAGTCAAAGTTCTTTTTTCGGTTCTCGGCTCGGCCGCGGAGGAGATGATGCGCGCCGGCTGCGTCGACTATGTAGTTGCCCAACAGCCCGCCCTCATGGGCCGAATGGAGGTTCGTCTGGCCGACCAGCTGATCAAGGGACAGAAGCCCGCCGAGCCGATGATCCAAGTCCCACTTATTCTCGTGACACGAGAGAATCTCGACAATATCGACCGAAGCGGGCATGCAGGCGCCCAAGGGGTGGTCCCCTTAGCTGATGCCGTCGTCGTCGGCGGCCGCCTCGGTTAACTCCCTGGTCTGCCTCCAAGACACACGGCAGCGGATGTGCGTTTGAGGCCGCGAACGCACCCAAAGGGCAATCAATGCGACGTCAGATGGTTCGAACGGAGCAAGAAGAACCACAGCCCTCCTTGCCTTGTTTCGAACACTGTTCGCAACCAATGATGCCGAGCCGAGGTGTTGGGGGATCACCGATCGATGGCTGAGAGCATCCTGCGGCCGATCCACGTCTGGCTCAATGTCATCAACGCTCTTCTGCTCCGGGACATCCGGATGCGGGCGGGCAAGTTTTACACCGGCTATCTTGTCATCTTTCTGATGCCGTTCGGGCATCTCGCCGTGGTGCTCGTCGTGCTCATGGTGATGAACAGGGCGCCGCCCATCGGCACAGACCCGACGATTTTCTATGGCCTGTCGATCCTGCCGTTCGTAATCTTCGTCTATCCGGCCCGGCAGATCCTCATTGCCTTGCCGATGAATAAACCTCTCCTCTACTTTCCGCGCGTCAAGATCGTTGATGTCTTCTTCGCCCGGGCGCTCCTGGAAACCGCGAACGGCATGGCGGTGGCGGGTGTGGTGTTGCTCGTCCTGTTTCTCGCCACCGGCGAGTTCGAGCCGCGCGATCCCGCCGGAATCATGTGGGCGCTACTCCTGACGCTCTATGTCGGCATCGCCTGGGGTGCGTACAATTCGTTGATCGCAGCTTTGTTCCCATTCTGGGCTTTTGTGTTCAACCTGTGCTTCCCGCTGATCTGGATGGGCTCCGGTATTCTGCTCAACGTGCATGGGCTTCCGACACAGGTTCGGGACTACCTCGCCTTCAACCCGGTGCTCCAATGCATCGAGTACATCCGTTACTCCTATTATGAGGGTTATCCGGGCGACATCCTCGACACAGGGTATGCCTTCTGGTTCGCCACCTGCCTGCTGGCGTCCGCCCTGTTGTTCGAGCGTGTGTTCCGGCGACAGCTGCTGAGCGCGTAAAACCGGGCACGAGGCGTTGAGAGGGCAATGCCAGTTCCGCGTTCTATCGAAGCGACACAGTGGCCTCAAAGCCGCAGCTACGACATCCGAGAACGTCGTACAACGACGTGCCCCCAATTTTGGAAAGCGAAGATTGTATTTCCTTCTCACCCCAGCACTTGGGGCACTGGTAGCTTCCGCGGATTTCGGGTCGGAAACGGTTGAGCCGCTCCAGCGTGCCGTTCGCCGCAGCACACTGTGCCTCTACCGCATGCCTCCGCTGTTCGATTGCGCGAAGTTCTGATCGAGCGTCGCGGAGGTTTTTTTGAATGTGCTGTGCCATCTCGATTGCGATTGCACCAAGCAGTTCTTCACCGGCCAGATGTAGCCTCGCACGAACTCTTCCACCTGGGCCCGCCTCATAGCGGGTGGTTTCGTTCGCCCATTTGATGCTGGGCGACGCGACCAGGGAACCTCAATCGACTGCAAATGACGAGCCCCCGTGGGGCATGACTGGACGCTTGGATGGCAGCTCATTGCCCAACTCGGAAGTCCCGGCTTTCCTCTGTGATGTCCGCTAGTTGGGATGAAGCTGCCATCGTGGATGCGATGGTGATTAGGCGGCCTTTGACAGACCAGACATCGGGCTGATTTTACTCAAGCACCTCCTCGGCTGCCAACAGCACTCTGGAATCGGACGCCATGTTGACAACATTGGTCGGAAGTCGGACGTTTCCGCCGATACACAAGGACGAGGATGGCGGTTGAGATTTCTCGCTCTCAAGCTCGCACGCATTCGGAAGGCGAGCGCATTCGGTCAGGTGATTCACGGGCAACGCGGCTTCGATCTTCACGGCGCGGTGGATATGCGTTCTCCAACTTGCGTTTATGGCTGGGTCCGGGACGCAAATAATCCGTCTCGGCGCATTCGTGTAGTCGCGAAATCAGCAGAAGGGGAAATCGCCGCGGCGGTGGCCGATAATTACCGGTCGGACCTGCAGGCGGCCGCGATTGGCGATGGTTGCTATGGGTTCTCGCTTGAATTCGCCAGAACCGAGCCCGACCTTGTCCGCGTCGAGGTCGCCGGTCTGGACATCGCCATCCCGAATAGCAAGCTCACCTTCGGGGATGAAAAAAAGAAGGCCGATTCGCAGTGGAGATCGAGGAGGGTCGGGATGGCTGGTTGTTCCTCCGTCTAGGCACCAATCGGGTCATTCGCTTTTTCACCGAGGCGGACTATTTTTCTGCATCCGATGTCGAACGTTGGTGTGACCTTTTAGCGGAGCGTACCGCACGGATGAGTGAACTAGCCACGCGGTATTTTCATTTCGTCGTTCCCATAAATTTACGGTTTATCGAGATAACTATCTTGGTCCGCTAAGCTGTTATGATAAGCGTCCATCGTGGACCATTCCGCTCGCGCTTGACCGCCGCGGGCTGTCTTACATTTATGTAGATGTCACATCGCAGTTGATTGCAGAACGCCACGCGAAGCTTCTCTTCTATAAGACCGACACGCACTGGACGCCGTTCGGCGCTTTAATCGCGTACCGGCTGCTTTGCAATGCGCTCGGGGTGGAAGAAGGCGATTTATCGGAACTTGTCAGCAGAGAATACGTATCGACGTTCGACCTCGGCGAAAAACTTGATCCGCAGGTGCAGGAGACCGGGTTCTATTTTGATGTCCCGAATGCCGGAACGTTGATTTTTGCCAGCGAGCTGTCGACGTACTTCGACGACCAGCACATGCACCACAATCAACGCGGGCGACAATACATCTACCGCAACGAGCGCTTGGCCGGCGGCAAGAAACTGGTTCTTTTCGGAGATTCTTTCTGCGCGACCCCTTCTTTCCTGTCGATCCTGAGCAGCGCATTTTACGAAGTGCATTTCTTCTGGTCGACCTCGGTCGATTTTCGGTACGTCGAAGAAGAAAAGCCCGACTTCGTCGTCACCGAAATCGCAGAACGGTTCGTAAAGGTGCTTCCCGACGATCAACTCGACATCCGCGAGTTTGCCCGCCAACGCTACGCCTCGTTGGTCAAAAGCCGGCAGTCAAAGTCGCCGATGTGATCGGTCAATCGATGTCGTCCCGCCCGTCACGCGACGACACGGCAAGAACGGTGGCTCACGCGAATGACGCTACATCACTCTCTCGCTGGCGTTCGATGACATCGACCGCGGTCTGGTAGACGGCGAGATCCATCTCAATGAGCCGCCGCATCGCGGGCCGCTCCCGCAACACGTCCGCCCACTGCACGACCGTAGAACTCGTCGGAACGACCTCGGCTGAGAAGTTTTGGGAAGCCTCAAGGGTGCCCGAGAGTTGTTCGAAGAACGATCCAGTGTCTTGCCGGAGGCCGACCACATCCATATCGGCAAGCGATTCCAGCGCGTTCGCCGTCGGCGGCGCGGCCGGAGGGTCGAAGGGATTCGCTGCCGTCAGCAATTGGGTGAGAGGATTGTAGACAATCGATCGCAATTCCAGCGGAGGGGATTCAAGGGTCGCTTCGATTGCCGAAATATCTCGCATGTCGATCTTACGAAAATGGGCCGCAGCAGCCTGCACCTCTGGACCCACCGCGTCGGCAATCCGCTCCCCTTCTGGCGAGGATGCAAGCTTGAGGATGAGCAAGCGCTCGGCGAGCTCATAAAAGGGATCACGCAAAAGAGTTCCCACCATGTAGCCACGATCACGCAGAAGGGCCTCCCAGAAGCGCCAGAAAACGCGCCCCGAGATGTAGATGGATTGCGAGAACTGGATGGTCATAATCGCGCGTATCGTCTCCTCGGATTGGAGTTCGAGCGCCGAATAGGCCATCTGGAAGTGTGGCTCCAGGGCATCGTCGGCAGCAACTGAGCGAAACAACTGCGATTCCAACCGGAAAAACCTCTTGTTGATGAGCCCGTCCTCTGGCCGCCGACGGTAAAGCAGAAGGTTGGTCTCCGCGTCATGAATCTCAAGCCTGTTTGCAGCCGCGAGACCTCGACAATTGCTCTCGTCCAGGAGAAACCCACATATCCCCGTGTTGTGAAGTCCCTGCTCCTTGAGGAGGGCGTGGTAAAGGGAGGCCTCGACAACGACATGGTTGTTCGCATCGAGATGCGCGATGACGCTCGGTGTGGCTGCAGGGTTGTTAGGCATGACCCACCCAGAAACGTGATTTCCAGAATCCGCATCCATATTGAACAACATCACCCCACCTCCGCGAGAGTTCGCTCACAAAGCAAGTGTCTCTAGAGCAAGGATCAGACTAGTCGAAGAGAGGTTCGCACGGTGGCAAGTTGGATGAAAGCCGTGAAAGGTCGTAGCTGGAGGCGATGCCTCGCGGCGGCGAGCCGATTCAAGATGCTGCGCGTTGCTGCACCGCATGAGTCTGGTCACGGCCCAACCGGGCCACCCCTACATTTCCTTGAGATGTCCGCTAGCTGGATGAAGCTGCCATCGCGGATGCGAGGTGACTAGGCGGCCTTTGATCCGGAGCAACCGCGGCGCACCGCTCGGCACGGCGGCGTGGACTTGCGGTCTCCGACGAATTGCGCAAGTCCGCTGGCGCGCTCAGGAAACCACCGCTCGCGACAGGGATGGCCGCGCGCCGCTTCCCGCCTTGCCGCGGATCGGGGCGCCCCTGTCGGCCTATCGTCACTTTGGCGGTCTTGTCCGACGCCGGCCGCGCCTCTTTGCCTTGATCGGCGGATGCCTCGTCCCCGCCGCGCTCGTCGCCGGTTACCTCGGCTTCGTGATGTCCGATCAGTACACCTCGGAAGCGCAGTTCGCCGTCATGGGTGCGCCAAGCATCGCCGCCGACCCGATCTCGCGGTTGACGGGCCTGAGCGGCTTCCAAGAAACGCAAGACGCGCTTATCGTCATCAACTACATCAAAAGTCCGGCGATCGTCACCGAGCTCGAACGAACCGTCGACCTCAGAAACCTGTTCTCCCGCACCGACATCGACGCCCACTCCCGCTTCAATGCGGACGACTCTTTCGAAAAGCTCGTCAAATACTGGGGCAACCAGATCAAGCTCGATGTCGAAGTCTCCGTCAGGCATCGTCACCATCAAAGTGAGCGCCTTCTCGCCGCAGGATGCGCTGGCCGTCGCCAACGCGGTCGCGGACGCCAGCGAGAACATGGTCAACTCGATGTCGATCCGCGCCGTGCGGGACGCCACCGCCGAGGCCGAGAACGAGCTCGCGAGAGCCCAGCGGCGGCTCCAGGGAATCCGCGTCGCGCTGCAGGACCTCCGCAAAGCCCAGTCGACCCTCGATCCGCGCCGCACCGCCGACGGCTTCAATAAACTGATCGGCGAGCTGCGCCTCGAGCGCGCCCGCCTCGAGGATGACGCGAGTGCGGCCAAACGCAGCAAGCTCGAGGAAACCTCGCCGCAAGTGCAGCTGCTGCGCGTCAAGATCCAGGTGATTTCCGACCAGATCTTCGATCTCGAACGGCTCATCACCGATGCTGGGGACGCCACGTCGTCCGCGACGATCTCCGACAAGATGACACACTTCGACCAGCTCGAGACCAACCACCAGATCGCCGAAAGGCAATACACGGCCGCGCTCCAGACCTTCGAACGAGCGCGGGTCAATGCCGAGAGCAAGAAGGTCTATCTCGCGACCTTCGTGCGACCATTGTTGCCCCACGACGTCTCGTGGCCGAAGCACCGACTGCTGATTTCGTTGATAGGCGCAGCCGTCATAGTCGGGCTATACTGGATCGCGACCCGCGTGATCAGGCGCGTATTCGGGTATCCGATCTGACCTCCGAAAATCCGTCTGTCACCTCTGCTTCCGCGAAGGTCAGGCGCGACATCGTCGATGGAAACGGCAACTCTGGCTCGTCGGAGGCCAATCCCGCGGCGGCGCGGATCACCCCAACAGTGTTGCCAGCAGCTGCCCGCGGAAACTGTCTGTCGACGTCTCTTCTGAAACTCGTTGAGCGCCGTCGGGCCCCGAGCCAAGCCCGACTAAGCCGGCAATCGAGGGCAATCCGCTGTGGACCGTGCCGTTGACGTCCTTGTCGGCGACGCGCGAGCGCCCCATTTTTCGCCATCGCGGCGTCCGCCGCCACCGCCCCGTCCTTGCGGCGCCTTATGTTCCTCCCCCCAAGCCGCCGCCGCCGCCGCTGCCGCCTTCCGAACCGGATCGTCCACGCTGACCCTTTTGGGCACCGTCGCCGGCGATACTGGCGGAGTCGCAATTTTTGTCGAGCAAAACGACAAAGCCCCAGTGCGTCTAGAAGTCGGTGAAGGTCATAAGGAAGGTCATAAGGATGGATCCTGCGTGCGGTGCGAAGGCGGGAAGCAGTGTTCGAAAAAAACAACCTAACGGCGACGCTGGCTCTGCCCTCACCCGACCTCGTCGCCCCCAAGGTGGTGGCTCCGTCGCCGATGACTGACCCCGATTTTTGGAATCGATGAAGTTTCAGATAGCTCACATCGCTGAAAGGGCGAGCCGCCCGGTCGCGCGACTGGAATGGCCGCGCGCCTCTCCCGGCCTTTCCGCGGATCGGCGCGCCACGTTGGCCTATGGTCGCTATGGTGATCTCGTCCGGCGCCGGCCGCGCCTCCTCCGCCGATCAATCCTCGAGTTCGGCGGCGCCGGACAGCTCGAAACGGTAGACCGGAGAAGCTTTTTACTCGGCTCTGCTTCCGGGCTCTTTTCTCAACTTTTGGTTGATTGTGCACTTTTTCTTGTAAAATCAATGACAGGATCAGACGACTAATGCAATAAATGTTAGGGTTTTGTTACGATTTGTACCCTCCCTTTCCTACAGAACGAACCCAGTGGTTGTGGGTACCGATGTCAGCTGCCGCGCAATCGCGACGGCGGGCACGAGTGGCTTTCGGCCGCTCAATCCGCGAGCTCGGCGACGCCAGGGAGCACGAAGCGCTCGATGTTGCCGGGCGACTGCACGTCGCCGAGCGTCCGGAGCGCCGCGACGAGCGCGTTCATCTTGGTCCTCGAGATGCGTCCGCTGCGGTCGAAGAAGCCATTGTTGCGAAAGAAGTCGTAGGACTTTTCGACGTCGTCCGGCTTGAGCCCGGATGCCGCCACCATCAGCCTGATCGCCTCGCGCCGGTTGGCGTCGTCGTAGAACCACGCCACGCTCTTTGCGTGCGCCGACAGAATCCGCGCGAGCACCGACTTGGTGGCGCGCGGCCCAGGCCTTGTTCACCACGGTGCCGGAGAACGGCAGCTCCGGTGCGTATTCTTTGGTGAGGCCGAGACTCCGGAACCCCGCCGCCTCGGCCTGGAAATTGAACGGCGGCAGCAGGATCGCCGCATCGACCGCACCGGCGACGAGGGCCGCGGACCGCGCCGAGGTCGCGCCGGCGAACACCATGTCGAACTCGCCGGGCTTCACCCCGTGGGGCGCGAGCATGCGTTCGACATAGATGCGGGTGATGTCCTTCGCCCCGCCGAGCGAGATCAGCTTGCCCTTGAGACCGGCGAGGTTCGCGATGCCGGGCTTGGCCACCAGCGCATAGGGCGGCGCCTGCGCCTCGAAGCGCACGATCGCGATCGACGCGCCCTGGTCGATGGCGCGGATCGGATCGACCAATCCCGTCGACATGGTGATGTCGAGCGAGCCAGCGGTGAGCTGCTGGATGAGGTTCGCGCTCGACGGCACGTAGACGATGTCGACCTTGAGGTCTTCGGAGGCGAAGAACCCTTGCGTAATACCGATGAAGACCGGCCACAGATTGGCCGAGGCGGAGCCGACCGTCCCGATGGTGACGGTATCGGCCGCCCGGACCGATGCAGCGGGCGCCAGCATCGCAAGCGCGAGGGCGACCGTACGTCCGAGCCTACCGATGGTTCGCATCATCGCTACTCCGTCAATTCCGTCACCTCGGGCAGGAACAGGCGCTCGGTCGCAAACCCGGGCGGTATATCGCCCAGCTCCTTCAAGGCATCGACGACCTTGCCGAGCCTCGCCTTGGAGATCTTCCCGGTCGGCTCGAAGAAGCCGCCGGTGACGAGGAAAGTCATAGGCCCGCTCGACGTCGTCGCTCTTGAGCCGGCTCACCGACACCATGATGTCGACGGCCTCGCGCCGATTGACGGGGTCGAGCAGCCAGCCGATCGACCTCGTGTAGACCGCGAGGAACCGCCGCAATGTGCCGATGTTCTGCATCGCCCAGGTGCGGTTCGTCGCGACGCCGGAGAACGGCATGTCGACGTAATCGGCGGTGAGGCCGAGATTCGTGAATCCCGCGGCGATCGCATCGAAGTTGTAGGGTGCGGTCAGCATGGCGGCCTGCGCCGCGCCCGACTGCAGCGCCGAGTAGCGCGCCGAGGTCGCGCCCGCGAAGATGAGATCGACGCGCTTGGGATCGACGCCGTTCGCGACGAGCATGCGGTCGAGAAAGAGGCGAGTGATGTCCTTGGCGCCGCCGACCGAGACGATCTTGCCCGCAAGCGCCTTCATGTCTTTGATGGCAGGCTGGCCCAGCAGCGCATAGGGCGGACGCCGCACCTCGATCCGCAGGATCGCGACCGGCGCACCCTTCTCGATCGCGCGGATCGGATCGACGAGCCCGCTGCCGATGCTCACATTGATGGCATTGACCACGATCTGCTGGATGGTCGCGCTGTTCGACGGCGAGAACACGAGATCGACGGTGATGTCCGCCTCGGCGAAGAAGCCCTTCCTGGTGCCGATATAGATCGGCCACAGGTTCGCCGAGGCCGAGCTCACGCCGCCGGCGATCACGGTGTCGGCGGCGCGCGCCGGGGCAGACAGGAGCGCCGCCGCGAACAGGAGCGCGACCGCGAACCAGCAGCGCCTTCGCTCGACGCCAGGCCGTCATGGCGGCCCACTCTCGAGCTGCGCGAGATAATGCCGCGCGATCTCCGCGCCGGTCGCCTTCCAGACGCGCTGATGGCTGCAGATGTACGCCAGCGCCTTGTCGAACGCGCCGATGCGATGCGGCACGCCGATCAAATAGGGGTGCACCGCGATCGCCATCACCCGCCCGGACTCGGCGCCCTCGCGATAGAGCACGTCGAACTGGTCGCAGATCATCTGGCGGAAGCCGTCGGCACTGACGAAGCGCCGCTCGATCGCCGACTTGTCGTTGAGCTGCTGGCTGTAGGGCATGGCGACGAGCGAGCGCCCTTCGTCGAGGTTCATGACATAGGGCTGGTCGTCGTTGCACCAGTCGGCAACGTATTCGCAGCCGTTGGCGGCGAGAAGGTCGACGGTGTCCCAGGTTTCCTGCAGGCCGGAGCTGAGCCAGCCTACCGGCCGGTTGCCCGTGACCTTCTCGATCGTCGCGAGCGTCCGCTTGATGATGTTCGCTTCCTCGCCGGGCGGCGCATCGTTGAGGCGGCGGGTGTTGCTTTCGTTGTGCCCCATCCACTCCCACTTGCGCTTCATGCCCTCTTCCATGATCGCGGGATGCTCGGCGCACAGATTGCTGTTGAGCGCGACGGTGCCGCGGATGCCGTGGCGGTCGAGCACCTCCATGAGGCGGAACACGCCGACGCGGTTGCCGTAATCGCGCTCGGACCACATCACGACGTCGGGAATCTTGCCCGGCCCGTAGCCGCCCGGCCGCTCTTCGAGCGAGAAGTACTCGATGTTGGGGATGACCCACAGCGCCACGTGGGCGCCGCCGGGCCAGGTCAGGCGCGGCCGGCGGATGATCGGCGAATAGGGAAACGGCCCGTAGGAACGCGGCTTCATGTCAGCTCGCCTTGCGCACGGCGAGGCCGGCGAGATGCGCCACCACCTCGTCCACATGCATCACGTCGGCATATTTGTGGTGCAGGTCGAACAGATTGACCTTGTGCGAGAGCATGCTGCGGTCGAAGCAGCATTCCTCGACCAGGACCACGTGGAAGCCGTTGGAATAGGCATCGACCGCGGAGGCGCGCACGCAGCCCGACGTGCTCTCGCCGCAGACGATGATCGGTCCTGATGCCGAGCTGAGTCAGATGCGCCATCAGCGGCGTGCCGTAGAAACCGCTCGCGCGCTGCTTGGTGATGACGACGTCGCCGGCCTGCGGCTTGAACTCGGCCTTGATGGCATAGAGCGCGGGATCGCGCGCCGCGTTCTGCCGCCGCGTCGCGGTGACGCGCGCGGGCAGGCTGTCCGGGCGGGTGTCCTGGGTCGTGTAGAACACCGGGAGCCCGGCGGCGCGCGCGGCCGCGAACAGCCGCTTGGTCGGCTCGATCGCGGCATAGGCATGCTCGCCGCAGGAGCTCGCATAGGTCTTGTGCAGCTCCGCCACCGGCTTCGCGCCGCCCTGATAGGCGAGCTCGTAGAGATCGATCGCGAGCAGCGCCGGCGCCGGGCCGACGAACGTCTTGCGGATGTAGTGACTGTAGATGTCGAGCACGTCGGCAGGAACGATGTCCTTCCAGCAGTGATCTTCGAAGTCGTCGGCCATGGTCTCTCCCGCTGCAATCCGCTCGTGGTGCGAGCGCGGTTCTTGTCTGGACCCCAAGCGTAACCGGGAGCGGGCCGCCGCACAAACCGGCGCAAGCGACCGCGCGCGCCTACGCTGCCTCGGCGCCGCTTGCCTGCGGCGCATCCTGGCGGGTACCTACAAAAGCCTCGGCATCTACGAGGACATGATCTATTTCGCCGCCCCCGACGGGTTCCTGGTCGCGCTGGACGTCAAAACCGGCAAGCTGCGCTGGGAAACCAAGGTCGACAATGGCGGCCAGACCGCAGGCGGCCTGCTCGTCGCCGACGGCAAAGTGATCTCCAACCGCACCTGCGAGCAGAGCAAGCGGGAGAACTGCTTCATCGCGGCCCACGATGCGAAGACCGGCCGCGAGGTGTGGAAGTTCTTCGTGACCGCAGCCCCCGGCGAGCCGGGCGGCGACACCTGGGGCAACATGCCGGTGGAACAGCGCGCGGCGGGTCCTTGGGGCCTGCCCGGCTCCTACGACCCCAAGCGCAAGGTGCTCTACTGGGGCATCGCCAATCCGAATCCTTATACGCGGCTCACCCGCCACGGCAGCGCCGACGCGGTTTCGCTCACGGCGCCGGCCAATCTCTACAGCAACTCGACGGTCGCGCTCGACGTAACGACCGGCAAGCTCCTGTGGTACTACCAGGAGCTGCCGGGCGACGACTGGGATGCTGACCACAATCACGAGCGCATGCTGCTGCACTCAAAAGTGAGTCCCGATCCCCGGCAGGTGAAATGGATCAGCTCGGCGCTCGCGCCCGACCTGGAGCGCGACATCATCGTCACCGTCGCCGAGGGCGGCGGCATGTTCGCGCTCGAGCAGGCAACCGGCGAATTCCTGTGGGCGCGGCCGTTCCCCTATGACGACCCCAACATCAACATGAACGGCATCGACCTCAAGACCGGTCAGACGCGCGTCAATCCCGACAAACTCTTCCGCAAAGACGGCGACCACATCATCGGCTGCTACCACAACACGCGCGGCCTGTGGGCGATCGCCTACAGCCCGAGGAAAAACGCGATCTTCGTGCCGTTCCAGGACCAGTGCCTGTCGATGACCGCGAACACCAAAACGAAGGTCGGCTGGGGTCCGCGGGCCGGCATCATCCGTCCGGGCTCCGACCCGCAGAAATACATGAACCTCGGCCGAATCGACGTCGCGACCGGCGAGATGCGCGTGCTCTATTCGCAGCCCCAGGCGAGCGCCGGATCGGCAGTCGTCACCGCCGGCGACCTCGTGTTCTGGGGCGACCAGAACCGCCGCCTTCGCGCCTTCGACGCGGACGACGGCAAGGTGCTGTGGGAAGCGATCGTCGCCGGCATGGTGATGAACTCGACCGTCAGCTATGCCGTGAACGGCAAGCAGTACATCATGGTGTTCACCGGCGAGGGACAGTCGGTAACCGCCGGGCCGCTCGGCCTGACGAAGGACTCGATGCCGCCCGCGGTGCGCCGGCACAATTCGATCTTTGCGTTCGCCCTGCCGTAAGCCGAACGCGGGGTCCACGCGGCGCGGGTTGTCGCCGGATCGGCAGACGGTCCGACCGGTGACGAGCGACCAGACGCTGCGGCGTCCGGAACTGGTGTGAAGGAGCCTCGAATGAGCGAACCGAACGATCACTCCAGCCGCGCTCCCGAGTCCGTGCGCGAACGACGACAGCCCTCTCCCGGCGCCGCGTTCTCAAATCCGGCGGAGCGATTGCGGCGTTCGGATTGGCGGCCCACGCCGCGCTCGATGCGGCCATGGGGCAGAATGCCGGCGCGCCGGATGCCGAGCTTGCCCATCTCCAGGCGCAGCGCCGTATCCTGATCAAGGGCGGCCTTGTCCTCACCATGGATCGCCAGATTGGTGATTTCGCGCAGGCCGACATTCTGATCGAGGACGGCAAAATCCGCGCGGTGCGGCCCGAGATCGCCGTGTCGGGCGATGTGGCAGTCTTCGATGCGACGAACTGCATCGTGATCCCCGGCTTCATCGACACCCACAGCCATTCCTATCAGGGCATCCTGCGCAGCATCATGCCCGATGGCGAGCTCGACCCCGACTACAATCGCGATGTGCAGACGACGCTCACGCCCGCCTTCACCCCGCCCGACGTCTATGCCGGCGTGCTGATGACGGCGCTTGGCATGATCGACATGGGCACCACGGCGATGGTCGATCTCTGCCAGATCAGCCACACTCCGGAGCACAGCGACGCCTGCATCGCGGCGCTGAAGGACTTCGGCATCCGCGCCGTCCATGCCTATTCGCGGGGCGCCGGGCCAGCGACGCAATACCCCCAAGACATCGCGCGGCTCCAGCGCACCTATTTCAACTCGAAGGACCAACTGCTGACGCTTGCCCTCGGCGTCGGCCTCGATGCCAAGCTCTTCGCGGCGGCGCGCGAGGCGGGCGTGCCGGCCGTCCTGCATCTGCGCCACCAGAGCGCGCCCTTCATCGCGCTCGGACGCACAGGACTGTTGCGGGAGGGCGACGAGTACATCCATTGCAACGGCCTTACGCCCGAAGCCTGGCAGCTCATCCGCGACACCGGCGGCCATGTCTCGATCTGTGCCGCGATCGATATGGCTATGGGACACGGCATGCCGGCGGTCCAGGCCGCCATCGACCACGGCGTACGACCGAGCCTCTCGTCCGACCACGGCGTCACCATCGCGCAGGATTTCTTCTCAGTGATGCGCACGACCTTCACGTTCCAGCGCCTGGGCATCTACGAACGCCGGCGCAGCGGCGAGCGCGGCGTGCCACCGCTGCTGACCTGCCGCGAGGTGCTCGAATTCGCAACCGTCGAAGGCGCCCGTTGCGCGAACCTCGCCGACAGGGTCGGCACGCTGACGCCGGGCAAGGAGGCCGATCTCGTCCTCCTCCGCGCCGACCAGGCGAGCCTGTGGCCGATGAGCAATGCCGCGGGTACGGTGGCCAACATGATGAATCCCGGCAATGTCGAGACGGTGTTCATCGGAGGCAAGCTGAGGAAATGGCGCGGGCGCCTGATCGGGGTCGATGTCGCGCGCGCGTTCCGGCTCGCCGGCGAGGCCCGCGAGGCGGTGATGCGCCGCGCGGGCTTCTCGGTGAACCTCCTAGGGTGATATCGGACCGTCCATGTCCGATCTCGACGTCATTCTCATCGGCGCCGGCCACAACGGCCTGACCTGCGCCGCCTATCTCGGCATGGCGGGTCTCCGCGTGCGGGTGCTGGAGCGCCGCAGCATCGTCGGCGGAGCTTGCGTGACCGAGGAGTTCCATCCGGGCTTCCGCAACTCGACCGCGGCCTACACGGTGGGCCTGCTGCAGCCGAAGGTCATCCGCGATCTCAAGCTCGGCGAGCACGGCCTGCGCATCGTCAACCGGCGCGCCCAGAATTTTCTTCCACTGCCGGACGGACGCTTCCTCCTGACTGGCGAAGGACGCACGGCGCGAGAAATCGCCAAGTTCAGCGCCCGCGATGCCGCGCGCTACGATGCCTACCAGACGGAGATCGGGCGCGTCGCCCTCGTGCTACGCGACCTCGTGCTCCAAGCGCCGCCCAATCTGGCGCCGGGGAGCCTCGGCGAGGCCGCGCAGGGGGTGGGCAAGCTCGCCGCGATCGGCGGGGAGTTGTGGCGGGCCGGCGGGCTGAAGCCCGCCTTCGACCTGCTGCGCAAATCAGCGGGCGCGATCCTCGACGGCTGGTTCGAGTCCGATCCCATCAAGGCCGTGCTCGGGTTCGATTCGGTCGTGGGGAATCTCGCCAGCCCCTACTCGCCCGGCTCCGCCTATGTGCTGCTGCACCACGTGTTCGGCGAGGTGAACGGCCGACAGGGCTCGTGGGGCCACGCCATCGGCGGCATGGGCGCGATCACGCAGGCGATGGCGAAGGCCGCCGGCGCACACGGCGTGCGGATCGACGTTGATGCGCCGGTGCGCGAGATCATCGTCGAGCGCGGCCGCGCCGCCGGCGTCGTTCTCGACGACGGCACGCTGCTGCGCGCGCGGGCGGTCGTCGCCAATGTCGATCCGCAACAGCTATTCCAGGCGCTGCTGCCCCGCGAGGCGGTCCCGGCGGCCGTCGCGAAGCGCATGAAAAACTGGAAGGCCGGCTCCGGCACGTTTCGCATGAACGTCGCGCTCTCGAGGCTGCCGCGATTTTCCGCATTGCCGGACCCGGGCGACCACCTCACCTCCGGCATCATCCTTGGCGCCGAGCCTCGCCTATATGGACAAGGCCTACCGCGATTGCGTGGCCCATGGCTGGAGCACGGCGCCGATCGTCGAGATGGTCATCCCGTCGACGCTGGATGACAGCCTCACGCCGCCCGGCGCGCATGTCGCAAGCCTGTTCTGCCAGCATGTGGCGCCGAAGTTCGCCGACGGCTCGACCTGGGACCAGCACCGCGAGACCGTGGCCGACCTGATGGTCGACACGGTGGAGGCCTACGCGCCGGGCTTCAAGTCGAGCATCATCGCGCGGCAGAGCCTCTCCCCGTTCGATCTCGAACGCATCTTCGGCCTACCCAACGGCGACATCTTTCATGGTGCATTACGGCTGAATCAGTTATTTTCCCTTCGCCCCATGTTGGGGTACGCCAACTATCGGATGCCGATCCCTGGACTCTATCTGTGCGGCTCGGGGGCTCATCCAGGAGGCGGGGTGACGGGCGCGCCGGGGCACAATGCGGCGCAGGTCGTCATCGCCGATCTCCTGCAGAGATGAGAGCCCCAACCGCGCGCCGCTGGGACTGACATCGACGGAACCATCCAATCGAGCACGATGCCTGCGAGCAAATTCCGCGTCGGCCGTTCCAAAACCGGACTCGGCCTCTTTGCGACCAAGCTGATCAAGAAGTCCGCGTACATCGCGACCTATCGCGGCCGGCGCATTTCGTCGGAGCAGGCGGACACGCTCGAGCAGCGAGGCTCCCGATACATGTTCGAGCTCAACAGCCGTTGGGTCATCGACGGCTCGAAGCGCTATAATGTTGCGCGTTACATGAACCACTCCTGCCGGCCGAATGCGGAGCCCTTCATCCGCAAAGGCAGGAAGATCGTCTTCAAGGCCACGCGTGCGATCACGCCGGGCGAGGAGATCACCTACAACTACGGCCGCGATTATTTCAATTACTTCATCAAGAAGAAGGGCTGCCGCTGCCTGTCCTGCCGCAAGAAGGCCGACCTTCGCCGCAGCAAGAAGAAGGACTGACGCCGGCCGAGCGGTTTCGACACAGCGCTGTCGACGCGGACGGTGCGGCGTGCGGCGCCGTCGCGCATCGGGCAACGATCGGCATCAAGATCGGCTCATGCATCGGCGATCGGCACCTCGTCCACCTGGCGCCCCTCCTCATCGACGATCGCCACGAACCAGCCGGTCCAATCCCAACCCGGCATGGCTCCGCCATGCTGCAGATTGCGGGCGAGCGCCACCGCGTCGGTGCGCGCCGCGGCGTCGCCCGGCAGGTCGACACCCTCGTGATTGTCCAGCACCTGTGTGCCGTTGGTCAGACGAAAATGGTAAAGCGGCATCAAGGTCTCCTTGCGGTGATTGGAGCCGCCGCGGCTTGGCGCCGGCCCGGTCTCGTTATGTCTTGTATCAGCTGCTTGCATTGGGCGCGGAGGGCCTCTCCGGCACGACTCAGGTTGGGGGTAGCAGCCCTCCCGGTGGAGGGCGACGTACGAGCGCGACGAGCAGCAGGCAGACGAACGCTCCCCCGGCAGCGGCGAGAAAGCCGTCGATGTAGGAAAGCACCGCCGCCTGCTGCGCGACCGCGTTCGCGAGCAGCTTTGCGGCTTTCGCGCCGACTTCGGTGACGTCGGCCGAGCGCGCGCCGACGGCGCCGCGATAGGCCGCGAGCCGATCGATCGTCGTACCGGCGAGGCTGTCGACATGAAGGCCGATCAGGTTGGAGTGCACCTGCTCCCGCACCCGCACGAAGGTCTGCATGAACGCGGTGCCGATTTCTCCGCCGAACAGCCGGCTGAGCTGCAGGAGGCTTCCGATGGTGAGCGCATCGGCAGGATGGATCGACTGAACGACGAGCACGATCAAGCGCGGTGAGCGCAAAGGATTGGCCGATCGCCTGAAGCACCTGGGACGGCAGGAAGTCGTCGGTCGCCCATTGGCTCGTCAGATTCGTCGCCATGAGGCAGGCGATCCCGATCAGGATGGTCCCGAACGCCAGCACCCATCGCGCATCGACCCGACGCAGCAGCATCGCCAGCGGCAGGACGATGAGGATCTGGGGCAGCGCAATCCACAGAAGGACGGCCCCGACCTGCAGCTCGCGGAAATTCTGCACGGTCTGCAGATAGGTCGGAATGATGTAGGCGGTCGACAGGATGATGAAGCGAAAGCCGGACAGCAGCGTCAGGAGCACCGGCAGGTCCTCGCGCACGATCAGGCGGATGTTCACGAATGGCCGCGGCGTCCACAGCTCGCGCAGCACGAACAGCAGCGTCAACAGGCCACCCGAGATCAGCAATCCGTTGACGGTGCCGTTGCGCACCCAGTCGAGGCGGTTGCCCTGATCGAGGCCGGCATAGAGCAGCGAGAAGCCGAGCCCCGCATAGACGAGGCCGGGCCAATCGAGCTTGCGGCACAGCGCCGAGATTCGGCGGCTCGCGCGGGACACCGAACCAGACGCAGGCGAACATCACCGGCAGCGCGATGCAGTACTGCCAGTCGATCCAGCGCCAGGACCAGTGATCCGAGTACCACCCCTCGAGCGAGGCGCGCGATGTTCTGCGACAGCTCGGAATTCATCGCGTAGATGGCGATCCCGTAGATGACGAGTCGGGACGGCAGATTGCGCAGGATGAAGCTGATCGTCAGCGGAATGAAGGTGCCCGAGCCGACGCCGGCGAGAAAGTGGATCGTCAGAAAGGCCTGAAGGTTCGGCGACAGCGGCGCGAGCAGGCTCGCGGTGAAGAACAGGACGATGCCGAGCAGCAACACGCGGCGCACGCCGAACACCGCGCCGAGATAGGGGGACGCGACACCGATCAGCATCTGGCCGACGCCGAAGCTCGTCGTGATCCATGCGCCCTCATCGAACCCGGCCGAGAGGCCGCCCCGCAGGTCGGCGAGCCCGAAGGTCGTGACCCGGCTCCCGAGCGTTCCCATCGCCGAGCCGAGCAGGACGCCGACGAGGCCGATGTAAGGCCGCCACGAATCGAGCGGCAGACGCGGGACAAGCTCGCCGGCGAGATGAAGCGCCGTGCCGGCGGCCGTGACCGGCGAGAGATGCAGCTTCATTTCTTGGATCGTTCAGCCTGTCCGGCCGTCTGCGGCGGAGCCGGCGCGTCGGCCGCGGCCGCGACGCGGCCGGTATCGACCGTCGCCTCGACCGACATGCCGGGGCGAACGAGCATCCCGAGCGCGGAGTTCGGGTCGAGGACGATCTTGACCGGCACCCGCTGCACCACCTTGGTGAAGTTGCCCGTCGCGTTGTCCGGCGGCAGCAGGGCGAAGGTGCTGCCGGTGCCCGGCGACCAGCTTTCCACGCGCCCGGTCAGGGCGAGATCGGGAAACGCGTCCACGGTGACGGTCGCCGGATTGCCCTCCCGGACGTTGGTCATCTGGGTCTCCTTGAAATTGGCGGTGACCCAGATGTTCGGCAGCGGCACCACGGCGATCACCTGCGTGCCGACATTGACGAACTGGCCGGCGCGCACCTGGCGCTGTCCGACCAATCCGTCGGCGGGCGACACGATCCGCGTGTAGTCGAGATTGTTCCGTGCAAGCTTCACCTGCGCCTTCGCCGCCTCGACCTGCGCGGCGAGCTGCTTCTCCTGAACGTCGAGGCTCGCCAGCTGAGCCTTTTGCTGATCGAGCTGGGCGTTGTTGAGCTGCAACTGGGCCGTGGTGCGCTTCTGGTTGTCGTCGGCCTGTTCGAGAAGCTGCGGGGTTCCCGAGAACGTTTTCACGAGATCGCGCTGGCGCTTGGCTTCGAGCGTATAGCGTTCGAGGTCCGCCTTCGTTGCCTCGATGGTCGCTTCCGCCTGGCGGATGAGCGACGCTGAATGTCCTTCTGGTTGGCGAGATTGGCGAGGGTGGCCTGCGCGGCGGCGAGGCCGGCTTCGGCCTGCTCCAGCGCCGCGCGATAGTCGGAATCCTCGATCTGGACGATCAGGTCGCCCTTGCGCACGGATTGATAGTCGCCGACCGCGACCTTCTCGATATAGCCGGACACCTTGGCGGAGAGCGGCGTGACATCGCCGGACATGTAGGCGTCATCGGTCGACTCGTAACGGGCAGCCCCGGTCCAGCGGTTCCAATGCCCCGCCACGTACCAGGCGAGAAACGCGATGCCGGCGACCACCACCACCCGCAGCGCAGGCGGACCCCACGCGGGGATCCGGCTTTTCTTGATCTCCGGCGGCGGTTCCTTGGCCGCTGCAGCCGCGTCGCTCATGGGTAGAGTCCTCCGAGAGGCGTGACCCGCCAATGCTATAGCGCTGCGTTTTCGAATTGGCCACGCGTGAGGAAAAGCCTTGGGGCTTGCGCATGATCGCCGCTTTGTCGAACGCCGGTCGTAAAGCTTCCGCTAAGGCTCTGCTCACTCGCGCCGACAAAACAGGCATCCGCGGTGTCGAGCGGCCAACATTTGGAATTGCAGAGCGGCCGCACGCATCGCACACTTGCGCATTCTCATTTGCATTTGATTGACGATGGAGGGCTCATATGGCCACTCAGACGCAGCTTCCCGCGCTTGCGCTCAATCTTCCCGTCCTTGCCGCCGGCGGCTCCGATCTCGCGAAATGGGGGCTCGATCCCTCGCAATACTCCCTTGCGAGCTACGACTTGCCGCAACGGCTGGTGGTGCCGCTCCTTTTGGCGTTCCGCCATGTCAATACGCTCGCCGACATGGTGTTCTACGATACGGGACTGCTCGGGCTGCGGCTGTGGACCCATGGCGTGCGGCTCAGCACGGAGAACGACGCGCCGACCGAGGCCATGCGAAACAGCCTCGCCGCCATGCAGGCGGTGACGCGGCTCAATCTGAGTGCGTTGTTCAATCCCGAGGGTGCCATTCTGGTGGTCGATGCCCGCCGCGCGCCGTTCGTCCACAAATACGACGACGTACGGGCCTTTCTCGCCGATCCGACGTTCCCGGCGGATTCCGGCACCGACGGCGCCCCGCCGGTCGCCGAGCCGATCAGCATCGTCACGGTCACCGGCGTCGGCAGCTCGGCGCTGGGGTCCGTGGCGATGGCCTGGAACGTGTCGGAAACGCTGCGCCGGCCGGTCGCGGCGATCGTGCCGGGATACGGCCTCGCCGACATCATTCCGCAGGGGCTCGGAGGCTTCTTCGGCTTCGGCGTGCATGACTTCATCGCCCGCCTCTCGCAGCAGTTCGTGTCGGACTTCATGCCGCAATGGGCGACGGTCGGGCGCCATCTGTCGTCGACGGCCCATCAAGCGGCGGCCGCTTCGAGCAGGCCGGAGTATCGCACCGGCAGCCCGGAGAGCGACGTTCTCCACGAAATCCTTCTGCAGTGCGCAGTCGATCACGCGCGTCTACGGCCACAGCAAGGGCGCGCTCTGCATCCAGAACGCCATCCGCGATCTGCCGGCCGCCCGCTACAAGGACCTCCACGTGACCACCTTCGGCGCGGTCATTCAGGAGGAGACCGGCGCCGACTATAACCAGATCCTCGGCAGCCTCGACGGACTCGGCCAGCTCAATTCCTGGGGAAACTGGCCGGAGCAATGGATCAAGACCTGGCACAGCACCAACTCGATGCTGCCCCTGACCATGCACCTCGTCGATCTCGTCAAGCAGGACGTGCGCGACGAAGAGCCGGTCAATGTGAACGAAGACCAGATTCGCGCGGCGGTCCTCTCGGCGCTGGAAGCCGAGCTGCCGAAGTATCTCCACAAGTTGAACTGAGCCCGCATTGCCGGCGCGGCGTCACCCGATCTCGAGCAAGAGCTTCTGCAGGATAGCCTGCTTGAAATTATCGAAGCCGATCAACTCGATGACGACGTGCCCGGCGCCGCCGACGACGTGCTGACGATAATAGACGTCGAGGCCCTCGGGCGGCTGCGGCGGGAAAATGTACTCGGGCGGCTTCACGATGATCGGCAGGCCGTTGATGACGATGCCTCTTGCGACCAGCGCGTCGCGCGCTTCATGAAGGCCGATGATGCCCTGATTGTCGTCGCCGTCACCGGACACGTCGACGACTTTTCTGCCGCCGGAAAAGTCCCGGTCGAACTGCGTGCCGCAGAACGCCAGCGCCCTGCTGAGGAAGGTGTTGATCCCGACGTTCGCGCGCGACGTGTTTCTCAGCAGATTGCGGAACGTGTCCATCGATTTGCACGTCTTCGACCCGCGTCCACGGAACCATCACCTCCTGCCCGCGGGCCCATTCGACGAAGGTGATGGCGAGGACCGGCGGATCGAGCTCGCGAATGACGTTGAGCACGCGCGCGTCGCCCAGCGCTTCGAGATAGCCGTCCTGCTGGGTCTTGTAGCGCTGCTGGTTCACGCTCCCCGAAACATCGGTGGCGAGGATGAGCTGCATCCCGACCTTTTCCTGCGCCCTGGCGACGAACGGAGCAAAGCACC
Source organism: uncultured Alphaproteobacteria bacterium (assembly GCA_963793985.1). Classification (GTDB taxonomy): domain Bacteria; phylum Pseudomonadota; class Alphaproteobacteria; order Rhizobiales; family Xanthobacteraceae; genus JAJPKK01. The sequence goes on from CAWCCG010000003.1 coordinate 47,422, forward strand.
AGCGCAGACGTTGCGGCGAAGGCCTGGCGTCGGGTCACCAGAGATTTCATTCTCCATCTCCCTGCCTTGGACGTGCAGCCGCCGCGAGCAAGGCGGAGGCCAAGCTCACAACTCTACAACAGGGGATGGGCGGGTGGCGAGGAGGTGTGGAAAACGCGGGAGACGGCGAGCTCACACGGCGACTCGTCGAGTGGGCCGAGGCTTTCCGACTCGACGGCCAGTCCCGCCTCACACGGCGCTATCGCGCCGTGCCTCTCCCCGCACGCGGGAGATAACCAGCCGGAGTTGCAAGCCCGACGGTGACAGCGGCGTGGGGCCGGTCGCATCCGAATGCACGAACGTGGGCGCGCCGCGCCTCATTTGCCGGCGAGCGTCGGATAGAGCGTCTGCGCCGTCTTGCCGAAAATCCACTCCTGATCGGCATCCTTGGCGAAGGAGAACGCCTTCTTCGCCGCGCCGAGAATTTCCGACAGGGTTCCGACCGAGTTCGGGAAGTTCGAGCCCCAGGCGATCCGCGAGGCACCGAACGTGTCGATCATCTTGCCGAAGAAGGTTTCCGGCGTCCCCTTGCCCCAGGTCTTGGGGGTGACGTTGAGCGGCGTGATCTTGAGATAGACTTGGCGTACTTCGCGAGCGCCAGGAACTCGGCGGCCCCGCCGTAGGGCGGGCCGTCCTCGTACGGCGTGCGGGAGAGGTGATCGAGGAGGATCGTCACCTTGGGGAACTTGTCCATGATCCCCCGCAGCAGGGGAATACCCTCCTGCTTCATCTGCACGCAGACCGGGATGTTCTTCGCCGCGGCGTGCTCCCAGAACGGATAGGTCTTCGGATCGGCGAACCAGGTCGCCTGGTCCGGCAGCGTGCTTCCCGGTCGTGAACAGCCGCATCCCGGTGCAGCCGCGACCGAGCCAATCGTCGAAGGTCTTCACCGCATCGGGCGCCATGACGTCGATCGAATAGACGCCGGTGAAGCGCGACGGCACCGCCGCCACCGCATCGGCGACGTAGCTGTTGTCGTATCCGTAGGCCGTCGAGGAATGCACGATCGCGGCCTTGGCGACGCCGGCCGCGTCCATCGCGTCGAGCAGCATCTGGTAGGTCGTCGGCCGCTCGCTCGACCAGGCCGACTGCGTTCCGCCGAGCGGCGCGAGCGGATACCGCTTGGTATCCGGCGAGACGATGTGGGGATGGATGTCGATGATGTCTGACATGTCGCTTTCTCGGAAGGGTGCGAACGGGCTCAGGGGTCGATCTGGACGAAGACCTGATCGAGCTTCGGCCGTGCCGGGATGAGCTCCTGCTGCAAGGCGTAGGTGACCAACGCCTCGATGCTCGCCCGGTTCGCGGAAATCCCGTAAGGCAGGGGATCGCTCATCAGCGACAGGAACTTGCGGTAGCGCTTGTCCTCGGCGCTGTCGTCTTTGCCGCGCGCGAGCTCGTCGAGATAGGGCTTCTTGGCCGCGACGAAGGCATCCATCAGGGCGCGCGGCAGCCACGGATGATTCTTGAGGTGCTCGTCCTTGACGACGACGAGACCGTGGATGGGATAGATGCCAGTGGACTTGAACCAATTGGCTTCGACATTCTCGACGTCGGCGATCAGCTCCGGATAGGTGTCGGTCGCAGCCGCCGCCTGGCGTCGCCTGGTCCCAGCCGCTGATCGGCGGGCCGGCACGGCCGACGCCGGCGGGACCGGTGAAGCCGGCCTGGATCTCGCCCGACGCCATCATGCTCTGCAGCGATTTGCCGGGAGGCGCATGGGTGACGTTCGGCGGCAGCTTCAACGTCGTGACGTGCTCCTCGTCGTCGACCACCCAGGTCACCTTTGCGGAATCGAGGCCGTACTCGTTGACGAAGATGCCGCGGGTCCACACGCCGGTGGTCACCGAATAGGCGCGGACCCCGACCTTCTTGCCTTCGAGATCCTTCGGTGCCTTCACACCGGCATCCGGCCGCACCACGAAGCCGCCGTGATGGAAGCGCCGCATCAGGAAGATCGGCAGCGCCGTGTAGGGCGCGCCGCGGGTGCGCGCGATCATGTAGGTCGTCGGCGCCATTTCGCAGACGTCGAATTCGACGTCGCGAACCATGCGCCGGAACGCGGCGATGATCGGGACCACCTGGACGAAGTCGGCATCGACGCCCTTGATGGGCACCTGCCCCGATTTCAGGGCACGGGTGTGCCCGTAATCGGCGATTGCAATCTTCAAGCGTGGCTCACCAGCCATGTCCTGCTCCGGCATGTTTTTCAAGAGATCGGGATCGAGCGCCTCCAGCGCGGCTTTGCGGCCGCGCCGTCACGGGGCGATCAATGCTTGGGAATTCCTGCTTTGTCGATGACCTCGCGCCATTTGGCGATGTCCCTCGCCATGCGGTCGTGCATCTCCTGCGGCGTGCTCCCGCGGGCGTCGAGTCCGAGCTTGAGCATGCGTTCCTGGACTTCGGGGTCCGCCAGCGCCCGCCTGATCTCGGTGCTGAGCATGGCGATGATCGGCGCGGGAACGCCGGCCGGCGCCGCGACCCCGTTCCAGCTCGACACCACGTAGCCCGGCAGTCCGCTTTCCGCCGCGGTCGGAACGTCCTTGAGCACGGGATCGCGCTTGTCGCCGGACGTCGCGATGATGCGCAGCTTGTCCGCGGCGATCGTGCTCTCGAACCCGGCATAGTAGTCGAAGCCGAGATCGACCTCGCCGCGCAGCAGCGCGGTCACGAGGTCGGGCGTGGTGCGGTAGGTGACGATCGTGAACTGCGCGCCGCTGACCTGCTGGAACAGCACCGCCGACAGGTTCTGGGTGCTGCCCGGGTTGATCGCACCGAGGTTGAGCTTGCCCGGCGCCTTGCGCGCCGCCTCGACGACGTCCTTCACCGTCTTGTAGGGCGAGGTCGGCGGGACCGCCAGCAGGATCGCAAAGCTCGCCGCGACGGAGATCTGCGCGAAGTCGTTGAGCACGTCGTAAGGCAGGTTCTGGAACAGGCTCATGCTGATCGCCTGCCCGTTCCCCATTTCGCCGAGCGTGTAGCCGTCGGCGGGCGCGGCCAGCACGGCGCGCATCGCCGCGATGCCGCCGGCACCGGGCCGGTTCTCGATGACGAACGCCTGCTTCAGGTTCTGGCTGACCTTGTTCGCGAGCAGCCGGATCGTCATGTCGCCGGCGCCGCCTGCCCCGTAGGGCACGAAGATGCGGACCGGCCTGCGGGGATAATCCTCGGCCGCCCGGGCGCCGTCACACGCAGACCGCGGCGCAGAAGAGCGCAAGAGCGGCCGCGGCGAAGTGAAGCCAACGCGGAACGTTCACTGTCAACCTTGAGAGAAATCTACGCCTCCTGAACTTCCGATTGTCGCGCGAGCGCCTATCCCGCGGGCCGATTTGGTGCGTCTGGAGCAGCGCGAGCCGCTTGCCATGGCCCTAGCATGAAAGCCAATTGAAAACGCGCCTGCCGCCATAAGTTTTTGTTACAGAACGCTTCGGCGGTTCGTCGGGTGTCGTATGTTGCGCCGCGCGCGGGGCGCCGGAGCCTCGGGTCGCAGCCGAGATGATCAGCGATCGGCGTCACGCGATGCAGAAATGAAACGGCGCGTGATCGGCGCAGGGAGAACGCTCAAGGCCATGCTTTGCAGGCCGAACCTCGCTCGCACCCTCTTCGCGCTGGGCTTTGCAGGGATCGCACTCTCGACGCCGCCGTCTGTGCGATCGCGCGGCGGCGGCGGACGCCTATCCGTCCCAGGCGATCCGCATCGTGACGCCGCTCGCCGCCGGATCGGCGTCCGACGTGGCGCTGCGGATTCTCGCCGACAAGCTGTCCGAGCGCCTTGCGGTGCCGGTGATCGTGCAGAACCAGCCCGGCGCCGGAGGCGTCACCGCCGGCCGCATGGTCACGAACGCTCCGCCGAACGGCTACACCATCGCGTGGGCCGGGAAACAACAGTGCGATCGGCGTCAGCCTGTTTCGCGAGGCGCCCGATCCGCGCCACGAAATGAAGGCGATCGTCGGCGTCAGCGAGTTCGCCTACCTGTTCGTCGATGCCGCCGCGTCGCCGCACAAGTCGCTGCAAGCAGTGGATCGCCGCCGCACGCGCGAAGCCCGGCATGATGAGCGTCGGCACGTCGAGCGCCGGCACCACCAATTACCTCGCCGCGCTGCTGTTCAAATCGGTGCAGAAGCTCGATTTCACCGTGGTGCCTTATCGCGGGCCGACCGAGCTCTCGGTGGCGCTGCTGCGCAACGACGTCGACCTCGTCATCAACGCCTATGGCGGCCTGCGCGTCGTCGATCGAGGCAAAGCAAGTGCGCGCGCTCGCGGTGACCTCGGCGGCGCGGCTTCCCGAGCTGCCGGACGTGCCGACGATGGCGGAGGCCGGCGTTCCCGATTTCGAGGTGACGTCGTGGAACGCGCTCTACGGACCGAAGGACATGCCGCAGGAGGCGGTCGATACGCTTGGCGCGCGCGACGACCGAAATCCTCAAGCGCCCGGATGTCATCGCGCAATACGCGACGATCGGGTTCGAGGCACAGCCGCTCGCCGCCGACGCGCTCGCCGCGCGGATGCGGTTCGACATCGAGCGGTGGGCGCGGGTGATCGCCGAGGCTCACATCAACAAGCAATGATGCGCGGCCGCGGCCGGCGAAGGCACGCGGGCGCGGCGCCTCACGGGAGGAAGAGGAATGATGATCATCGATTCCGGCGTTCACGTCTGGCTGCCCGAAGGGCCGGACCGGCCGTGGATGCCCGGCCGCACCGCGCATCTGCCGGAACCGCTGACCTATGAGAAATTCGCCGCCATGATGGACGACGCCGGCGTGAGCGCCGCCATTCTGGTGCCGCCGTCGTGGGAGGGCGAGCGCATCGATTACAGCCTGGAGGCCGCGCAGAAATTTCCCGACCGCTTCGCGGTGATGGGACGCTTTCCGATCAATCAGCCCGCGGAACGCGAGCGGCTCGAGACGTGGCGCGAGCAGAAAGGGATGCTCGGGGTCCGCCTGACGCTCCATCACGAGTGGGACCGCGCCTGGATGAGCGACGGCACCGCCGACTGGTTCTGGCCGGCGGCGGAGCGGCTCGGCATTCCGGTGATGCTCAATGCGCCGTACACCCACAAGGAGATCGGCGAGGTCGCGGCGCGCCATCCGCGCCTGCGCATCATCCTCGATCATCTCGGCGCGCGCACCACCCAGAAGGACGACGCGCTGCGGCCCCAGGTCGAGAGCACGGCGCGGCTCGCGGAGCATCCCAACATCCACGTGAAGCTCACGCTGGTGCCGGTGTTTTCGACCGCGCCCTACCCCTACGTGAACATTCAGCCGAGCATTCGCCGCCTGCTGGAAGCGTTCGGGCCGCGGCGCTGCTTCTGGGGCACCGACGCCTCGGCCATGCTCCAGCGGACGAGCTGCAGCTACGCCCAGTGCGTGGAGCTCTTCACCGAGCACATGGATTTCATGTCCAAGGCCGACCTCGAATGGGTCATGGGGCGCGGCTTGGCCGAGTGCCTGAACTGGCCGAAGGCAGCGTGAGTCTCGCAATAATCGACGCCGTCATCCTGAGGGCCTGCGAAGCACGGCGTCTCGATAGGATGGCCCCACAGCGCTGCGGCCTGTGGCCGTCCTTCGAGACGCCGTGCTATGGCAGGCTCCTCAGGACGAGGTCTGACGAGGGTGCAACGCCTCACCGATCGCGCCCGCCCGCTATTTCTTCGGCTGCTGGACGCTGAAATAGCGCGCATCCGGCGGCGCCTGACCTTTCTGGGTGGGCATGAGCATGCCGTCGCCGCTCATGTAATAGGCCTCATTCCCGACGATCACCTGGTTGTTGCCTTCGGTGCAGAAGGTCTGCTCCCAGTTGGGATATTGCTTGGGATTGCGCCGGAACGTCTTGTCGGCCGTCCACGGCCGGGTCAGCGCGTGGTCGAACACCGTGATGACGTCGTGCATCAGGTTGGGGTCGGACTTGTCGAGGAAGATGCGTTCCTTCATCGTCGACTCGTTGTCCTCGTGCAAGGGCAGCCCCGACGCGTCGTAGACGCGCGGTCCCTTGAACGGCCCGCGGGTTTCGACCTCGAGCGTGTCGTAGCGCCCGTCACCGTCCTCGTCCAACCAGCGCCCGATCGAATAGCCCTGATAGGTCGGCTGATTGTCGGTCGGCCACGGGCGGCCGTCGGTGAAGATGCGCCGCAGCTCGGTGCCGGCCATGATGTAGGTCGTCTCCGGCGTGACGATGAACTCGAAGATCGCGGCCGCCATGATGAACGGCATGCCGCCCGGCTTGCATTGGGCGTGCTCGATCATGTTGCCCTGCCCGCCATTGGCCTGATCGGCCATGCTGTCCTCGTGGACCTTCTTGTATTCCGGCGTGAGCGGGGCTTCCTGGGCGCGGCCGGGCGATTTCGATTGGGATCGAACCTCACCCGCTGTCCCGGAAGCCGCGGCGCGGCGAAATCCCATTCGCCCTTCCAGTTCGGATATTTCGCGTCATCGGCCCGCGACGGTTCCACCAGAGCTGCCAGTGCGGCCGCAAGCACCAGGGCCATGATGGTGCGAAACATGCGTCGTCTCCCTCGTTGCCATTCTGTGATTTCGGTGGGCAAAGGGGCTCGCGCCCCGAACTGCCGGTCGACACATTAGCGGATCTTTATGGGGCTTCGTCCAGACGAATCCGTCCTCATCTGGACGAACCGGCGTTCGCGGCGCGCCGCGCCCTCCCGGTCCCGCCGCGGTGCGAAGCGCTCAGGACCTTGCGTCCTGGCCTTCCGCGAGCTGACGCGTCGGCGGCGGCTTCGCCGGCGGTATCGGCGCCGGCGCCCGCGGCGTGCGTCTCGCGCGAGAATAAATCCATCACGGCGACGAAGAACACCGGCACCATGAATATGGCGAGGACGGTCCCGGTGATCATGCCGCCGAGCACGCCGGTGCCGAGCGTCTGCTGGCTCTTGGCGCTCGCGCCCGAGGCGATGACCAGCGGCACGACGCCGAGGATGAAGGCGAGCGAGGTCATCAGGATCGGCCGCAGGCGCAGCCGCGCCGCCTCGACCGTCGCCTCGACGAGCGGCGTGCCGCGCGCCCGCAAATCCTTCGCGAACTCGATGATGAGGATCGCGTTCTTCGCCGAGAGCCCGATGATCGTGATCAGGCCGATGGTGAAATAGACGTCGTTCGACAGCCCGCGCATCCAGGCGACCGCGACCGAGCCGACGATGCCGAGCGGCACCACCAGCATCGCGGCGAACGGCATCGACCAGCTCTCGTAGAGCGCGGCGAGGCACAGGAACACCAGCAGCACCGAGAGCGCGAGCAGGAAGAACGCCTGCGAGCCCGCGATCTTCTCCTGCAGCGACTGCCCGGTCCACTCGTAGCCGAAGCCGCGCGGCAGCGCGCCGGCGAGCCGCTCCATCTCGGCGATCGCCTGGCCGCTGGTGAAGCCCGGCGCCGGCTCGCCGGTGATCCGCACCGCCGGATAGCCGTTGAAGCCGATGATCTGGGTCGGCCCGGTGGTCCACACCACGCGGGCGAACGAGGAGAACGGCACCATGGCGCCGCTCGCATTGCGCACGCTGTAGGTCAGGAGGTCGTCCGGCTGGAAGCGGTTCTCCTCCGCCGCCTGGACGACCACCCGCTGCATGCGGCCGCGGTTGAGGAAATCATTGACGTAGCTCGAGCCGAGCTGCGCCGAGAGCGTCGAGTTGATGTCGGCGAAGGTGACGCCGTGGGCGGCCGCCTTCTCGCGGTCGATCTCGAGCCGGATTTGCGGCGCCGGCGGCAGGCCTTCGACGACGACGCTCTGCAGAACCGGCGAGCGCCCGGCCGCGGCGAGGAGCTGATCCTTGGCGGCGATGAGCGCGTCATAGCCGCGCTGGGAGCGATCCTGCAGCCGGAAGCTGAACCCGCTGGTGGTGCCGAGATTGGTGATGGGCGGCGGCGCCACCGCCGAGACCTTGGCGTCGCGCAGCTTGCCGAACGCCGCATCGCTGCGCTCGATCAGCGCGTCGGCGCTCTCGTTCCGTGCCGCGCTCGGACCAGTCGCGCAGCGTCACGAAGGCCTGCGCGGTCATCGCACCCTGGCCATAGAAGCTGTAGCCGGTGACGAAGGTGACGTTGTCGATGCCCGGCGTCTCCGCGAGCTGCTTCTCGACGACCTTCACCACGTCGAGAGTGCGGTTGAAGCTCGCGTCGGACGGCGCGAGCAGGTCGACCATGAAGAATCCCTGGTCGTCGACCGGCACGAAGCCCGACGGCAGGCGCCACATCGCGTAGCCGAGCGCGCCGACCAGCGCCACATAGATCAGCATGAAGCGGGCGGAGCGGGCGATCATCCATTGCGTCGCGCCGCCGTAGCGCCGCGTCATCCGGTCGAGGCCGCGGTTGAACCAGCCGAAGAAGCCGCCGGCGGCATGACCGTGGCCGGGCGCCACCGGCTTGAGCAGCGTCGCGCACAGCGCCGGCGTCAGCGACAGCGCGAGGAAGGCGGAGAAGGCGATCGAGACCACCATCGCCGCGGAGAACTGGCGATACATGATGCCGACCGAGCCGGGCAGAAACGCCATCGGCACGAACACCGCGATGAGCACGAGGGTGATCCCGATCACCGCCCCGGTGATCTGGCCCATCGCCTTCACCGTCGCCTCGCGCGGCGACAGGCCTTCCTCGACCATGATGCGCTCGACGTTCTCGACGACGACGATGGCGTCGTCGACCAGGATGCCGATCGCGAGCACCATCGCGAACATGGTCAGCACGTTGATCGAAAATCCGAGCGCCAGCAGCGCCGCGCAGGTGCCGAGCAGCGCGATCGGCACCACGATGGTCGGAATGAGCGTGTAGCGGACGTTCTGCAGGAACAGGAAGATCACCACGAAGACGAGGACGACGGCCTCGGCGAGCGTGAGCAGCACCTTCTTGACCGATGCCGCGATCACCGGCGTCACGTCGTAGGACACCTCGTACTTCACGCCCGGCGGAAAGAACGCCGCGAGCTCCGTCATCTTGCGCTTCACCGCTTCGGCCGTCGCGAGCGCGTTGCCGGTGGGCGCGAGCTGCACCGCCACCGCGGCGGCGGGGCGACCGTTGAGGCGCGTCGTATAGGAATAGGACAGGCCGCCGATCTCGATCCGCGCGACGTCGCGCAGCCGCACCGTCGAGCCGTTCGGATTGGCGCGCAGCACGATCGAACCGAATTCTTCCGGCGACTCGAGCTGGCCCTTGACCAGCACCATGTTCTGGGTGCGCTGGAAGCTCGGGCTCGGCTGCGAGCCGAGCAGGCCCGAGGCGACCTGGGCGTTCTGCGCCTTGATCGCCAGCATCGACGTCGTGCGGCGTCAGGTTGAGGCCGAGCAGCTTGTCGGGATCGAGCCACACCCGCATCGCACGCTCGGTCGAGAACAGCCGCGCGCGCCCGACGCCGGCGCAGGCGCCGGATCTCCGGCAGCACGTAGCGCGTCGCCACGTCGCCGAGGCCGACCTCGTCGAGGCTGCCGTCGGTCGACGTCAGCGTGACGAACTGGAGGATGGCGCTGCTCGCCTCGGTGATCACGATGCCCTGCTCGCGCACCTCCTCCGGCAGGCGCTGCTCGATGCGCTTGACGCGGTTCTGAAGGTCGACCGAGGCGAGCTCGATGTCGGTTCCGGGATTGAAGGAGACGATGATCTCGATCTCGCCCGTGGTGTCGCTCGTCGATTCGTAGTTGAGGATGTTGGCGGCGCCGTTGAGCTCATCCTCGATGACCCTGGTCACGCTGTAATAGAGGTTCTGCGTCGACGCGCCGGGATAGCTCGTCGAAATCGACACCGAGGGCGGCGCGATCGCGGGGTACTGGTTGATCGGGAGAAGCGGCAGCGAGAGCAGGCCGGCGATGCAGATCAAGATCGCCACCACCCAGGCGAAGATCGGCCGCGCGATGAAGAAGCCGGGCATGGCGCAGCGGATCTCCTAAAGGCGCGACGGAACAAGACACATGGCGGCGGGCTCCTGCGGAGCGGCCTACCACGGCACGGCGTGCACCGGCGTGCCGGGCGTGAGCTTCTGGAAGCCTTCGACGATGACCCGGTTGCCCGGCTGCAGCCCTTCGTCGATCACGATCTGGTCGCCGAGGACGCGGCCGGCGCGCACCGGCTGCAGGACCGCGCGGCTTTCGTCGTTGACGGCGTAGACTTCGCTGCCGCCCGCATTGTTCCGCTGCACGGCCTGAACGGGAACCGTGATCGCCTGGGCGTCGATCGCCTCCTCGATCTGGACGCGCACATACATGCCCGGCAACAGCTCGGCAGTGGGGTTCGGGAATTCGCCGCGCAACGTCACCTGCCCGGTGCCGGGATCGACGGAGACGTCGGAGAACAGCAGGTGTCCCTCGCTGGGATAGACGGTTCCGTCCTCGAACGAGAGGTGGACGACGGCCGCATGCGGCGAGGTCTGCTTGAGCCGGCCTTTGGCGAGCTCGCGCTTGAGCTGATTGGCCTCGGTCACCGATTGCGTGAAGTCGGCATAGATCGGATCGAGCTGCTGGATCGTCGCGAGGTGCGTCGCCTCGTCCTTGCCGACGAGGGCGCCTTCGGTCACCAGCGCGCGCCCGATCCGTCCGGTGATCGGGGCGCGAATGGTCGCGTAGTCGAGGTTGAGCTCCGCGCGCGCCACCGCGGCCTTCTGTGCCGCGACTTCGGCATCGGCCTGGCGCCGCGCCGCGACGGCAATGTCGTATTGCGCCTCCGAGGTCGACTGCCCGGTCAGCAGCGACTTCTGCCGCTCCTCCTGGCGCGCTGCGAGGAATTGCGTCGCTTCCGCCTTGGCGAGCGCCGCCTTGGCGCTCTCGAGATCGACTTCGAAGGGCTTGGGATCGATGCGGTAGAGGACGCTGCCTTCCTTCACCAGGCTGCCCTGCTCGAAGCTGCGCTCGATGATGATCCCGGACACGCGCGGGCGAACCTCGGCGATGCGAATGGGCGCGATGCGGCCCGGCAGCTCCTTCGTCAGCGTGACGGGCCGCGGCTTGACGGTGACCACGCCGACTTCGGGCGGCGCAACGGCATGCGAGGCCGCCGGCTGCTGCTGGCCGCAGCCGGCGAGGCCGATGAGGGCGGCCAATGCGAAGCAGAAGGTGCCCAAGTTGTGCAGGCGTCGCCATCAGATGTTGGAAATCCCGGTGATTTCTCCGAGGCGCTTGCGTTACGGCAAACATAGTGCAGCGGCCGCATGTTGTCCCATGCGGGGCATGAACGGTCGAGCCGTTTGTCGCAGCCGGCGGTCAATTCTTGTTCACTTGACCACCTAGGTAGTTCAGTCGACGCTACCTAGGTAGAAGGGCTCGAACGCGCGACGAAGCAAACCGGTTCGATCATTCGGCGAGAGCGGCGAATTGCGTTTCGGCGGAGGTTCGAGCACATATCGTACCGGCGCACCGAAGCGCTGACGTCGAGCCCCTCGCGATGGCCGAAGGCGATTTTTTCACCGAATCGACGGTCGACTATTGGCAGGAGCTGACGCCCGACGTGCCGGCGCGCTTTTCTGCGACGCCGCCCCATCGCTTCGGCTATCCCGTCCGCCTGCCCTGCGGACGCGTGCTCGTGCTGCCGCTCCGCCGATTGCCGGACGGACGCCACGCGGTCGCATCGCTCATCGCCAATCAGGCGTCGCACGCCGTCGTCGCCGCGCTCGCCGACCACATGGCGGAGGAGGCGCAAGCGTCTCGAACCCGAGATCGTCGTCGGCCTGCCGACCCTCGGGCTCGCCTTTGCTTCGCTGGTGGCGGCGCGGCTCGGTCAGCCGCGCTTCGTGCCGCTCGGGTACTCGCGCAAGTTCTGGTACGACGATGCGCTCTCCGTGCCGATCTCCTCGATCACCACGCCGGAGGCCGGCCGGCGGCTGCGGCTCGATCCCAACCTCCTGACGTTGATCAGGGGACGGCGGGTGGTCGTGGTCGACGATGCCATTTCGACAGGCACGACGGCCGTCGCGGCGGTGCGGCTGCTGCGCGGGATCGACGTCGAGGCGGTGGGCATGGTCGTCGCCATGAAGCAGACCAATCGCTGGGAGACCGCGCTTCGCTCGCTCGATGGGCCTGCGCCGCAAGTGCGCGGCGTTTGCGGCTGCTCCGCTGTTCGAGCGTCGCGATGACGGCTGGTGGCCGGTGGCCGGAACGCAGCCGGATGTTCCGTGACTGAGCGGAATTTCCACGTCATCGCCGGGCTTGTCCCGGCGACCCCGATAGGAGGCACGGCCGTCCACTCGTAGGGTGGGCAAAGCGCGTGCGCCGTGCCCGACGCGGCACGTGGCAGCGAAGCGCGTGCCACCTACGCTTATGCCGCCCGCGGTCGCCGGGACAAGCCCGGCGATGACCGAGGATGATTGAGATTCAGCCAAACCTGCTCTAGCCCCGCTTCGCCGGCAGCGCCGCCTTCGCCAGCACGCAATGAATGCCCTTGTTGCCGTCCACCGTCTGGGTGACGCGAAAATCGGCGGCGATGGAGCACAGCGTGTAGGCGTCCTGCGGCGAGAGGCCGGCGTGTTCGCCGATCAGCTTGATCATGTCGCGCAGCGCATGCTTGACGGCGTCGTCGAGGTCCTCGTCGAAGCCCATGGTGATCCAGGCGTCCGCCTGCTCGGCGCGCGGGGCCGTGAGCTTCATGTCCTTGCGAACGATGAACTCGAACGTGCCGGTGAGCGCCGTCTCGATGGCGGTGAGGCAGACCTCGCCGTCGCCCTGCAGCGCATGGCCGTCGCCCGCCGAGAACAGCGCGCCCTCGACGAAGACCGGGAAATACACCGTCGTGCCGACGCCGAGCTCCTTGTTGTCCATGTTGCCGCCGAACGCGCGCGGCTCCTTCGACGACAACCGTCCCCATTGGGGCGGCGGCGCGACCCCGAAATTGCCGAAGAACGGCTTGAGCGCGTAGCTCGTGGCCCCAGGGCATGCGCACCGTGTTGCGCTTTCGATCGAGCGGCACGTGGATGCGGCGCAGCTCGGTAAAGTCCTCCGGCAAGGTGCCGAGCCACGGCACCTGCAGGTTCCATCCCCAATCCTGGCGCCACTCGATGTTGCGGATGCGGACCTCCAGCACGTCGCCGGGCTTCGCGCCGGCGACGGCGATCGGTCCCGTCAGGAAATGCGGGCCCGGGCCGCCCTGGCCCTTGGCAAGGACCTCGTGGTGCTCGGGGAGCACCGCAAAGCCGGTCGCCTGATCCGGAAGATCGGGCGGCTCGCCCGACAGGGTGTCGATCGTCACGGTGTCGCCGGACGCGATGGTGAGCACCGGCGGCAGCGAGCCGTCCCAATACCCCCAGCGCACCGTGCCGGGCGTCGCCGGCAAATGATGAGACGTCATGTGATGCCCTCCCCCAACTCTGCACTTTCCGCGTCGGTCAACCCTTCACCGCGCCGAGCGTCAGCCCGCGCACGATGTGGCGCTGGAGAAACACGACGACGAGAAGGACCGGCAGCAGCGCGACGATGCCGACCACCGCCATCTCGCCCCAGCGCACGCCCTGCGTCGTGATCAGTTTCGGGATCGACACCGGCAAGGTCTGCACCGCCTTGCCCCCGAGCATGAAGGCGAACAGGAACTCGTTCCAGGCGAAGATGAAGCAGAGCACCGCCGTCGCGATCACGCCGTTGCGCAGCAGCGGAAACACGATGCGGCGGAAGATCTGCAGCTTCGACCAGCCCTCGAGCTCGGCCGCCTCCTCGAGCTCGACCGGAAGATCGCGGCAGAAGCTGCGCAGAACCCAGACGTAGAACGAGAGGTTGAAGGTCATGTAGGCGATCGTCAGTCCGATGAACGAGTCGATGAGGCCGATCTTCGCGAAGATCAGGTAGAACGGGATGACGAGACACACCGGCGGCGCCATCCGCGTCGCCAGGATGAACAGGAAGAGATCGTCCTTCGCCTTCATCTCGAAGCGCGCGAAGGCATAGGCCGCCGGCGTGCCGATGATCACGACGAGCAGCGTCGACAGCCCGCTGACGATGAGCGAGGTCAAGAGATTCCACTGGAAGCCCTGCTCGATGACGTAGCGGAAGTGCTCGAGCGTCGGCGTGAAGAGGAAGACCGTCGGCCGCGCGAACATCACGTCGGTCGGCTTCACCGCCATGCTCGCGATCCAGAAGATCGGAAACAGGACGAGCGCCCCGTAAACCAGGGCGACCGTTGTCCAGACCACGCTCGTGCCGCTGTTGCGCATGACGTTTCCCTAGAACGCGTTGAGCCGTTTCTTGGCGATCTGGTAGAACACGTTGCAGAACGCGAAGAACGCGATCCACACGACGATGGCGAAGGCCGACGCCTCGCCGATGTTCCAGAACTCGAAGGTCATCTTGTAGGCGAGCATGCTCGGCGTCTCGGTCGCGACGCCGGGACCGCCGCCGGTCAGGATGAACACCGTGTCGAACACCTTGAAGGCGTCGATGAACCGGAGCAGGCCGACCACCGCGAGCAGCGGCGCCATCATGGGAAGCGTCAGCCGGAAGAAGATCTGCAGGCCGCTCGCGCCGTCGACGGCGGCGGCCCGATAGGGCCCGAGCGGCAAGGCCTGCAAGCCGGCGAAGAACGCCAGCATCATGAACGGCGTCCATTGCCAGATGTCGACGAAGATCAGCGCATAAAGCGCGAGATTGGGCGAGGCGAACACCGAGGTGTCCCCGATCAGCCCGAAGCGCTCCAGGATGTTGTAGGAGAGAAAGCCCCACGAGCCCGCCAGCATGATCTTCCACAACAGCCCGACGACGATGGGCGCCATCATCGCCGGCATGAACAGCAGCGGCACCAGGATCGACCGCCCGCGGATGTTCTGGTTGAGCACGAGCGCGCCGGCGAGGCCCAGCATGAATTCTATCGGCACGGCGACCGCAACGAAGATCAGGGCGACCTCCATCGCGTTCCAGAACCGCGCATCGGTGAACAGCGAAATGTAGTTGTCGAACCCGATGAAATCGGTGACACGGCCGAACTTCGCCTGGTGGACGCTCAGATATGCCGCATAGATGAACGGCACCAACGAAACGACCGTGAGCACCAGCATGGTCGGTGCGATCAGGAGGTACGGGTACCAGAAGATCGCCCGGCGTTTTTTCCGCTCGACCGGCTGGATAGCATCGGCAACGTCGCGCGTCAGCGCCATGCGTTCTTCTCGTTGTTCTCGGGTCCGGTGGCGCGATTGTGCGACATCGCCGCCGACGCGCAAGCCCATCCCCGGCCATCAGGGGACCGGGGATGGATCGCGCTGACGGGTGTCAGGTTCTCAGGGCAGGCATTTCTGGCCGCAGTACTTGACCATGATCTCCTGGCCGCGCTTGGCGCCGTCCTCCGGCGAGACTTTGCCGAGACCGATTTCCTGCGAGAGGCCGGACAGCTCGTCGTAGATCTCGAAGAACTTCGGGAACTTCGGCTTCGCTTGGGCGACGTCGAGCGAGCTCTTCATGGCGACGAACAAGCCCTTGAGCGGCCCCTGCGAGAGCTCCGGCATCGCCCACGTGCTGTTGCGGATCGGAACGCCGCCGTGGCCGGCCTTGATGAGCTTTTCCTGGGTCGACTTGTCGACCAGCCACTGCATGAACAGGAACGTCGCTTCCGGATTCTTGCTCGACGCGTTGATGACCGTGGCCGAAGGCTCGGCGTCGGCGGCGCGCGTCGCCTCGTGGCCGGGCATCGTCGGGATCGGCGCATAAAGGAACTTGCCCGCGTAGGGCGACTTTCCGGGCTGGTCGATGCCGAGCACGAAGTCCGACCACGCGATGGTCTGCGCGGCAATGCCGTTGCCCATGATGGTCGGCACGTCGACGAGCGAGGCCTCGGCGGTGCCGGGCGGCGCGAACTTCCACAGCGCCGCCCACATCTTGATGGCGGCGAGGTTCTCCGGGGTGTTGAAGGTCGGCTTGCCGGCGGCGTCCACGATGTCGCCGCCGTAGTTCCTCATGTAGTTCCCCCACAGGGAGAGGAAGGTCGAGCCGCCTTTGATGCCTTCGATCACGATGCCGTAGAAGTCGGCATCGAGCGGCTTGCCGGCGAGCATCGCGCCCTTCTTGCGGGTGAAGAACTCGGCAATGTCGCGCACTTGGTTGAAGGTCTTCGCCGGCGCGAGATCGTAGCCGTACTTCGCCTTGAACGCCGCCTGCTCGGTCGGATCGCCGAACAGGTCGGCGCGCGCCCAGTAGACCTGGTTGTAGTCCCAGTTCACGAAGCTGTACTGCTTGCCGTTGAAGAAGGCGAGCGACTTGTAGGGCTTCTGGATGAAGTCGTCGGTGTCGAGCGCCGGATTGAACAGCTTGGGGTTCTTCACGAGATCGTCGATCGGCCGGACCACGCCGGCGGCGATCATCGGCCCGGACTGGAAGCCGTGCAGCATGACGGCGTCGTAGTAGCCGCGGCCGGACAGCATGTCCGCCTGGCCCTTGTTGACCACCTCGAAATGGTTGAGCAGCTCCCACTCGACTTTGATGCCGGTCTCCTTGGTGAAGTCCGGCACGATCTTGGTGAGCGTCTCCTGCAACGGCGTGATCTCGTCGAGAACGCGGATGGTGACGCCTTTGTAGGGCTTGGCCGCTTCCGCATAGAACGACTGCGCGTGAACGGCGGAGGCTGTCGTCATGACGGCCGCGGCGAGCGCCGCACCCGCCCATAGCCGGCCGTGAGATCGTGATGCCATGTCCTCTCTCCTCTGTGATGTCGCGGTGTGCGGCGGAACGCGCCGACGCAGGACCCGCGTTCGACGTCAGTTTCCCGGCGATTGCGAAATCGGCTCCGTGCGCGGATCGGTCTCCTCCGCGGCGATGATCTTTCCGCTGTCCGCCTCGAACAGCACGAAGCCGGACGGCGGAAGAACGAGCCCGACGGTGGCCCCGATCGCGACCGGCGCGCCGCTTTTCGTCTTGACCTTGATGATGGTGTCGCCGAGCCGCAGGCTCACGACCGCGTATTTTCCGAACGGCTCGTAGGAGTAGACCTCGGCGGCTGCGCTCGCCGGGGTTCCTTCCGGCACGACGTCGAGAAGATCGGCGCGCACGCCGAGCACCACGGCGCGGTCCCCCGCATGCGCGGTCGCCTTCGCAAGTTGCGGCGGCAGCGCGAGGCGAAGCGTCGAACCGACGAAGCTGCCGTCCTCGAGACGGCCCGGCAGCAGGTTCATCGGCGGATCGCCGACGAGCCGTGCGACGCGCAGGCTCGCCGGCCTCGCCCAGATCTCCTCCGGAGTGCCGATCTGCTCGATCACACCTTGCACAATCACCGCGACCCGATCGCCGACCGAGAGCGCCTCCATGGCGTCGGGCGTGCACCAGATCGTCGGCGACGGCCTCGATGTGACGAGCGTGCGGATTTCGCGGCGCAGCTTGTGGCGCAGCTGCGCATCGAGATGCGAGATCGGCTCGTCGAGCAGCGTCACCAGCGGCTGCTGCACCAGCACGCGCGCCAGCGCCACGCGTTGCTTCTGGCCGCCGGACAGTTGCGACGGCAGCCGCTCGCCGAGATGTCGGATTTCGAGAAGCTCGAGCAGCGCGTCGACCGCCGCGCTGTCGCGACCGCGTCCGTTGGGCGCGATGAGCGGCGACATGACGTTGTCGCGCACCGTCATGTGCGGATAGAGCGCGTAGGATTCGAACATGTAGGCGACGTGGCGACGGCCCGCCGGGACCCCGTCGACGTCACGCTCCGCGATCCGGCAATGGCCCTTGTCCGGCGTCTCGAGGCCGGCGACGACCCGGCACAGCGTCGTCTTGCCGGCGCCCGAGGGCCCGGTCACGGCGAGCAATTCGCCCGGCCGCACCGTCAGCGACACCGACTGCAGCGCGGCGACGGGACCGAAACTCTTGGAGATGCCGCGCAGCTCCAGCGCCGAGCCGGCGCCGGCCGCGGGTGCGCGCATGAAATCGGGATGCGCGTTCATGCCGCGACGTCGAGGTTGCGGCCGGCGGAGCCGCCGAACAGATGGATGTGGCTTTCGGAGAACGCGATCGAGACGTGATCCCCGGTGCGGTATCGCGATGGCCCCGGGATTTCGGCAACGATCACGGTGCCGCCGCGCAGCGCCGACGCGATGATCACGTCGACGTCGCCGCGCGGCTCGCGGTAGTCGACGATCGCCGGAAGCCCGGCCGCGTCGCCCGGCTCGATCGTGACACGCTCGGGCCGCACCCCGGCGACGAGGTCGGCGTGCGCCGCCTCGGCGAGGCGGCGCCGACGCTCGTCGAGCGGCAGCGGCCAGCCGGTGTCCGCGACCGTCAGGCGGCCGGCGTCCTGTCGCAGCGGCAGCAGGTTCATCGGCGGCTCGCCGATGAACCGCGCGACGAACATGTTCGCGGGACGAGCGTAGAGCTCCTGCGGCGTCGCGACCTGCTGCAGCACGCCGTCCTTCATGACCGCGATGCGGTCGGCCATCGCGGTCGCCTCGGTCTGGTCGTGAGTGACGAGGATCGAGGTGACGGCGCTGAGCTTCTGCAGCCGCTTGATCTCGCCGCGCAGATGCACCTTCTGATCGGCGTCGAGATGCGAGAGCGGCTCGTCGAACAGGATGAGATCGGGATCGCGCACCAGCGCCCTGCCGATGGCGACGCGCTGCTGCGCGCCGCCGGACAACGTGCTCACCCCGCGATCCGCGATCTGATGGAGCCCGAGCAGGTCGAGCACGCTCGTCGGCGCGCGCCTTCGCGTCGACCGACGGCAGGCCGCGCACGGTCAACGGAAAGGTGACGTTCTCCCTGACCGACATATGCGGGTAGAGCGCATAATCCTCGAACACCATTGCGACGTTGCGCGCCTTCGGTCCGAGGCGCGACACCGGCCGCTCACCGAACAGGATTTCGCCCGACGAGACCTCTTCGACACCCGCCGCCATCTTGATGGTGGAGCTCTTGCCGCAGCCGGAAGGGCCGAGAAGCGCCAGCATCTCGCCTTCGGGACACGTCAAATTGAGGTCTTCGACGGCGGTCAGGCCGCCGTAGCGCTTCCATACGCCGTCGAACCGGATCGATGCCAATACGCCGTCTCCGTCCGCGGATGAAGACCGGCCGCCACCATCCAAGTTCCGTGCCACGGCTTCCCGCCCAAACCAGCGCCTAATCCGCCCGGCCTGCCCAAATCGAAGGCGCTCTGGCGTGGCACAAAGCATTTGCCTGACGGGGACGGAGGCGGGGAACCGGGCGAATTGCGTTTTCGCCGATGTTCGCACCAAATATCGGGGTGGACGCAGGATTTACCCACTCATCCAGGCGGCAACAGGACACCATGGCCAAATTCGGAGTCGGACAGGCGGTACGCCGGGTCGAGGATCAGCGTTTCGTCCGCGGGCAAGGGCGTTACGTCGACGACATCACGCTGCCGGGCCAATGCTACGGCGTCACCGTGCTGTCGCCGCACGCGCATGCGCGCATCACGAACGTCGACGCGTCGAAGGCCAAGGCGATGCCGGGCGTGCTCGTCCGTGCTCACCGGGGCCGACCTGGCGGCCGAAAAGCTCGGCGCGCTGACCGCCCACCTCATGCCGGAGGATTTCGGCGCGCCCAAGGGGCACCGCACGTTCCAGCCGCTGCTCGTCTCCGACAGGGTCCGCTTCGTCGGCGACCGCGTCGCCTTCGTGGTCGCCGAGACGCCCTGCGGCGGCGCGCGACGCCGCCGACGCGATCGTCGTCGACTACGAGCCGTTGCCGGCGGTGACCAATATCGAGGACGCCGCCAAGGAGGGCGCGCCCAAGGTGTGGGACGACAATCCGAACGGCAACATCGCGTTCCGGCTGATGTTCGGCGACCAGGCCGCGACCGATGCGGCCTTCGCGTCGGCGAAGCACGTGGTGAAGCTGCGGGTCGAGAACAACCGCCTGTCTCCGGTGTCGATGGAGCCGCGCGTCGCGATCGGCGACTACAACGCGGTCGAGGACTTCTACACGCTCTACACCGCGTCGCAGAACCCGCACGGCGCGCGGATGGAGATCTCCCATATCTTCCACGTGCCGGAGAACCGGATCCGGGTGGTGTCGCCGGACGTCGGCGGCGGCTTCGGGCTCAAGGGCGGCATGTTCCCCGACGACGCGCTGGTGATGTGGGCGTCACGCCGGCTGCAGCGCCCGGTGAAATGGGTCGCGAGCCGCGGCGAAAGCATGCAGACCGACCACCATGGCCGCGAGATGGTCTATTACGGCGAGCTCGCGCTCGACGCGCACGGCAAGATCGTCGCGCTGCGCAGCAAGAGCCTGTTCCAGATGGGGGCCTATTTCGTCAATGCGGCGCTCGCCGCCGGCGCCTTCTCGCTGCGCTTCGTGCCGCAGGCCTACGACATCCAGACCATGCACATCATGTCGCAAGGCCTGTTCACCAACACCTCGCAGAGCGGGCCCTATCGCGGCGCCGGCCGGCCCGAGGCCGCCTATTTCATGGAGCGCCTGATCGAGCACGCCGCGCACGTGATCGGCATGGACGCGGCGGAAATCCGCCGCCGCAATCTCATTCCGACGGCGAAGCTGCCCTACACGACGCCCACCCACTGGGTCTACGACAGCGGCGAGTTCACCCGCCTGATGGACCGCTGCATCGAGCTCGGCGACCCGGAAGGATTCGCGGCGCGCAAGAAGGCGACGGAAAAGCGCGGCAAGCTGCGCGGCCGCGCGGTGAGCTTCTACATCGAGTTCGGCGGCATCTTCAACGAGCGCATGGACCTGCGCTTCGATCCGAGCGGCGCGCTCTCGATCTTCGCCGGCACCCATTCGCACGGCCAGGGCCACGCGACGGTGTTCGCCCAGATCGCGCACGAATTGCTCGGCGTGCCCTTCGAGTCGATCCGCTACGTCCAGGGCGACACCGCGCAGGTCGCGATCGGCCGCGGCACCTATGGCGCGCGCAGCATGGTGGTCGGCGGCAACGCGCTCAAGGCGGCGGCCGATGCCATCGTCGAAAAGGGCAAGAAGCTCGCCGCCGACATGATGGAGGCGGACGCCGGCGACGTCGTCTTCGCCGACGGCCAGTATCGCGTCACCGGCACCGACAAGGTGATTTCCATCATCGACGTCGCCAAGGCCTCCTATGCCCCGATGGGTCCGATCACCGACAAGCACGGCGTCGGCCTGGAATCGACCGGAAGCTTCAGCCCGACCCCGCCGAGCCATCCCAACGGCTCGCATGTCTGCGAGGTCGAGGTCGATCCGGAGACCGGCGAGGTGACGATCGACCGCTACCACGTGGTCGACGACCTCGGCCGCATCATCAATCCGATGATCGTGCGCGGCCAGATTCAGGGCGGCGTGGTGCAGGGCATCGGCCAGGCGCTGATGGAGCACCAGGTCTACGACCGCGACAGCGGACAGCTCCTGACCGGCAGCTTCATGGACTACGCGATGCCGCGCGCCGTCGACATGCCGAACATCGATGCCAACATGGAGGAGGTGCCCTGCAAGACCAACCCGCTGGGGGTCAAGGGCATCGGCGAGTCCGGCACCATCGGCGCGCCGCCGACCGTCATCAACGCGGTGATCGACGCGCTGCGGCCGCTCGGCGTCGAAGCGATCGACATGCCGGCCTCCCCGCCGCGCGTGTGGGAGGCGATCCAGCGGGCGAACGGCAAGGCCACGGCGCCGACGTAGCGGACGTGCAGGGCGTAGGATGGGTTGAGCTCTCGCGAAACCCATCATCTCTGCGCGGATGCGGTCGTGTCGGTCGAAACGTCTCCACCCCATGAAGCGGGGCAGGCACGTCGTGGCGACCGCCGGGAGGTGATGGGTTTCGCAAGAGCTCAACCCATCCTACCGGGGGCCTTGACCCGGCCATCCCGCTTATCGTGGCACAGTCGTGCCTTATGATCGGGATCGCCGGGTCAAGCCCGGCGATGACGGGGGGTTGAGTTACGCCGGGCGTTCCTCGATCGCATCGATCCGGTTCGGATAGAACGCAACATATTCCTTGATGGCGCCGACCGCCGGGATACGGGTTCTCGTAGGTCCAGACGGCATTGACCGAGCGTTCGCCACCGGCCGGAATGCTGAAATAGCTGCAGTCGCCCTTGTAGGGGCAATAGGTGGCGTGGTCGGTGCGGCGAGCAGCGCCATGTCGACGTCCGCGCGCGGCACATATTGCACCGGCGGGTAGCTCGCCTCGCGAAGCGTCAGGGCCGCACGGGTGTCGGCGACGACGCGGCCGGCGACCGTGACGACGAGCCGGTTCGGATTGCGGTCGATCGTGATCGGATGGTCGGGTCCTGGAATCTTGACCGTTTTCGTAGCCGCTTGCACGCTCATAGCTTCACCTCGCGGTTTCCGGTTTATGGACATGTCTCGACGACATGGGGAGCTTTCGTTCGCCTGCAAGCCCTCGAAGACATGCGCGCTCCAAGGCATGCGAGCGTGGCGGCGCCTCGTCACAGCTTCGAACCGCCATCGACAAAGATGGTGTCGCCGGTGATCCACCGGGCCTCATCGGAAGCAAGAAACGTGACGACGGGAGCGACGTCTTCGGGCTGCGCCAAGCCGCTTGAGCGCTTGGAGGCCGAGCGCGTAGTCGCGGCCGGCGTCCGTCTTGGCGAAGCTCGACATATCGGTGGCGACGACGCCGGGCGCCACCGCATTCACGCGGATGCCGCGTCCGCCGAGGGCGGAGGCAAAATGCTTCACCATCGTATCGATCGCGCCCTTTGGTCGCCGCATAAGCGGGGATCGAGCCGACCACCGCACGCGCCGCCAGCGACGAAAGGAAGATGACGCTGCTGCCCTTCGACAGGATCGGCAGCAATTGCTGCGTGAGGAAGAACGGGGCGCGGACGTTGACCGCGAACAGCCTGTCGAAATCCTCGATCGTCGTCTCCTCGATCGTCGCCGATTTCGAGACCCCCGCATTGGCGACGAGAATGTCGAGCCGATCGCCGACGATGCTGCGCGCCTCGCGGGCGAGCTTGTGCGCGCCGTCCGCGGCGGAGAGATCGGCGGCGACCGCCTCCGCCCGACCGCCGGCCTTGCGGATTTCCGCGACGACGGCTTCGGCCTCTTTTGCGCCCGCGCCGTAATGCACGAGCACGCAGGCACCCGCCGCGGCGAGCGCGAGAGCCGCGGCGCGGCCCATGCCGCGCGAGGCGCCGGTGACGAGAGCGGTCTTTCCGGTGAGATTGGGCATGATCGGTGTCCTTCGGTTGCTTGCCTCCGGACCCCTGCCCTGTGAGCATGATACTCCGGGGCGGCCAGGTCGAGACGCCGTGAGCGACTGTCGCGCTGGAGGTATAAATAGAGGCATCTGGCGCGTCGGAAAAAGACTTTGTAAGCTCAGCTGCCATACTCATAAGGTATGGGACAGAGCATGGAGCTGACGGCACCTTCGTTACTTCGTCGCGGTCGCCGAGGAGGGCAGCCTGACGGTTGCGGCGGAGAAGCGGTTGCACACGGCACAGCCGTCACTGAGCCGGCAAATCCGCGATCTCGAATATGAGGTCGGCGTCCCGCTGCTCACCCGCAGCGTCCACGGCGTCGAGCTGACGGCGGCGGGTCGCGCCTTCCTCGACCATGCGCGGCTGGCGCTGACCCAGGCGGAAGCGGCGACACAGGCGGCGCGGCGCGCCGCGCAGCCGGCGAAGCCCGCCTTCGCGATCGGGTTTCTCACCGGGCAGGAAGTCGAGTGGCTGCCTTACGCGACGAGCCTCCTCCGCGACGAGTTGCTCAACATCGAAATCCGGGTTTCGAGCGACCACTCGACCATGCTCGCCGACGAGCTCCAGCGCGGAAAGCTCGACGTCGCCTTCATGCGCCGCGAGCAGAAGCCGGACCTCGAATACGTGCATCGTCGCCAAGGAGCCGCTGGTCGCCATCCTGCCGAGCGATCATCGGCTCGCGGCGCGAGAGGCGATCGATCCCCGCGATCTCGCGGGCGAAACGTTCATCGGGATATCGCCGACGCCGCGCGTCCTGCGCGCCGTCGTCAAGGATTATCTCGAGAGGTCCGGGCTCGAGATAGTGCCGCATCTCGAGATCGACAACTATGCGATGGCGATTTCGCTCGTCGCCTCGACCCGCGGCATCGCGCTTCTGCCCGCCTCGGCGAAGAAGCTTTCTGCCGTGGTCCGTGGTGAGCCGTCCCCTCGCGGGCGAGGCGCCGACCATCGATATCGTGGCCGGATATCACACCGCGAATGCCTCGAAGATTCTCGAGGTTTTCCTGTCCCGGATCGGTGAAGCCGTCGACCGATCTTCGAACAGAGCCAGGCTTGGGCAAGATCGTCCAAGCCGGTGAGTTCCTCTCCTCATACGAAAGCAAAAAACGGGAGCGAAATTGCGATCGATCGCGCTTCCTTCTCCCTCCCCCGCGTGCGCCGCGCCGTCAGTGCGCACCGCCCCCGGCTCCGGCTTGGGCCTTGCGCGCGAGCAGGAGCGCGACCGCGGCAATCGCCAGGATCACGCCGATGACGGCGAAGGTGTCGGAAAAGCCCATGATGAGGGCCTGGCGCTTGACCGTGTTGCCGATCGCGACGATCGCCTGGTGCTTCGCGGCCGCCGGGTCGGCGACACCGTGCGACGATGAAGTAGTTCGTCAGGTCGGTGATGCGCTGCCTCACCTCGTCGCGGTAGAGCGTGACCGACTGGCCGATGATGTTCGAGTGGAACTGCTCGCGCTTGGTGAGGATGGTCGCGAGCGTCGCGGTGCCGACCGCGCCGCCGAGATTGCGCAGCATGTTGGAGAGGCCCGAGGCGGCGCCGGCGTCGCCCGGGCCGATGCCGGCAGTGGTGATCGCGCTGATCGGCGTGAGCATCAGCGCCTGGCCGACGGCGCGCACGATGTTCGGGAACGAGGAGCTGGTCGCCGGCGACATCGGGCGACAGTGTGATGTTCATGAAGCTGCTCGCCGCGAACAGGCCCAGGCCCAGCGCGCCGATATAGCGGGCATCGAAGCGCTTCATCAGCAGCGGCACGAGCGGGATCAGCAGGAGCTGCGGCAGCCCCGTCCACGCCAGCACGTTGCCGATCTGCTCGGCATTGTAGCGCTGCACCTGGCCGAGATATTGCGGCAGCACGTACACCGTGCCGAACAGCGCAAAACCCATGAGGATGTTGACGAGGACGCCGATGCCGAAATTGCGGCCCTTGAGGAGGCGCAGGTTCACCAGCGGCTTCGCCACGTTGAGCTCGATCGCGACGAAGGCGGCGAGGAACACCGCCGCGACCACGGCGAGGCGGACGATGAAGGGCTGAATCGAACCAGTCGTCCTTGTTGCCCTCCTCGAGCACGGTCTGCAGCGCCGAGAGGCCGATCGCCATGGTGATGATGCCGGCCCAGTCGCCCTGCCTTGAGGAGCGACAGTTTCATCGGCGCGCGCTCGAGCGTGAAGGCGAGCGCGACGACCATCGCGGCGCTCGGCAGCGGTGTTGACGAAGAAGATCGTCTGCCAGCCGTAGTTCTCGGTGAGATAGCCGCCGATGGTCGGGCCGATGGCGGGCGCGAACGTCACGGCGAGCGCGAACGCCGCGAGGCCGATCGGCTGCTGCGGCTTCGGCAGCTTGGTGAGCACCATGGTGAAGGCCATGGGAATGAGGACGCCGCCGGCAAAGCCCTGCAGGCCGCGCATCGCGATCATCGACGGCAGATCGTGGACGAAAGCGCAGGCCATCGAGAACAGCGCGAACAGGATCGTGTTGCCGATGATGTAGCGGCGGAACGAGAACACCTTGCTCAGGTAGTCGGTCAGCGGGATCACGACGATCTCGCCGATGAGGTAGGAGGTCGAAATCCAGGCGCCGTTGTCGACGCCGGTGCCGATGCCGCCCTCGATGTCGAGCAGCGAGGCGTTGGTGATCTGGATGTTCAGGATCGCCATGAACGCGCCGATCATGCTGGCGAGCACGGCGATCCAGGCGGTCAGGCTCGCCTTCTCGGTCGTGCCGGCAGGGGCCGTGGCGAAGGGCGAGGCGGCGGGAGACGCGAAGCCGCGGGGAGCGTCGAGTGTGGCGGCGATGTTCGACATGGTCGTGCCTCCCTTGGAATGCCGGCCGCGCTCAGCCTCGCGCATGCGACGCCGAGGCGGTGCGCACCTCCTGCGGCTTGGTCTCGATGGTCGGATAGACCGACATGCCGGGGCGCAGCTCGCCGGCGAACCCGGCTCCCCGGATCGAGCACGATCTTCACGGGGATGCGCTGGACGACCTTGGTGAAGTTGCCGGTGGCGTTGTCGGGCGGCAGCAGCGCGAATTCCTGGCCGCTCGCCGGCGCGATGCTGTCGACGTGGCCGTTGAAGGTCACGCCGGGATAGGTGTCGACCGCGATCGCGACCGGCTGGCCCGGGATGAACGTCGGCGAGCTGCGTCTCCTTGTAGTTGGCGACGATGTAGGCCGCCGACAGCGGCACCACCGCCATCAGCTGCGTGCCGGCCTGCACGTACTGGCCGACGCGCAGCGTGCGGTTGCCGACGACGCCGTCGACCGCGGATGTGATGGTCGTATAGGAGAGATTGAGCTCGGCCTGCTCTCGCAGCGCCTCGTCACGGGCGACCGTCGCCTGCGCCTGGGCGAGCTCGGCCTTGAGGACGTCGAGCTGCTTGGTCGCGTTGGCGAGCGAAGCAGTGTCGCGCGCGACGGCGGCGCGGCCTGCGGCGAGCCGCGACGCGGCCTGCTGGGCGTTCTGCACGCTGCCGTAGCCGTTGGACGCGAGCTGGGCGTAGCGCTTGTCGTCCTGCTCGGCGAAGGTCAGGGTCGCCTGGTCGACGGCGATCGTCGCCTGCGCGGCGTCGATGACCGATTGCTGGGCGGTGATGGCCGCGAGCTTGGTCGCGACCGCGGCCTTCGCGGCCGCGAGGTCGGCGTTCGCCTGATCGAGCGCCACCCGGAAATCGCGATCGTCGATCTTCGCCAGCACCTGCCCGGCCTTGACCGGCTCGTTGTCGCCGACCAGCACGGTCGCGATGTAGCCCGAGACCTTCGGGGCGATGGTGGTGCTGTCGGCCTTGACATAGGCGTCGTCGGTCGAGACCTGGAAGCGGCCGACCGTCCAATACTTCCAGCCGAAATGCCCGGCCCCCGCCAGCGCGAGCACGCTTGCCCCGACGAGGAGCAGCTTGCGCAGCGGGTGGCGATCGGCCTTCGGCGCCTGCGGTTGCGTCCGGCCGCATCGCCGGGAGCTTGTGCGCCGACGGTCTCGAGCGCATGTCGCGCTGCCCCGCCTGAAGGTCCAGCTTGATCAATTGGTTAGCCTGTTGCTCGCTCATGGAAATCGATCCCTCTGTGGATCGCGACTTATCGGAAACTTGATGTTTTCCAAAATATGCCCTATCGTTCTCTCTGTCAACATGAATTTGGAAAACGATCATGGTCGAAATTGCAGAGCAGACCCGCAGGCGGCGCGGTCGTCCGCAAGTGCGCTGCGACGACGATACCCGGCAGCTGCTGATCGAGGCGGCGCGGCAGGAGTTCCAAACGAACGGCTACGCGGCAGCTGCATCAACGACGTCGCGCAGCGCGCCGGGGTGTCGACCAAGACGATGTATCGGCTCATCCCGAACAAGGCGGAGCTGCTGCAGCGCGTGATCTCCGACACCATCGGGCGGTTCATGATCGACTTCGATGCCAAGGCGCTCGACGCCCTTCCGCTCGAAGAGGCGGTCGAGCGCATGCTGGTCGCCTATGGCAGCCTGACGCTGAGCGAGGAGACGATCGCGATCACGCGCCTCGTCATTCGCGAGAGCTCCCAGTTCCCGGAGATTGCAGCGACTTTCTACGAGACCGCGATTCGTGCCCACCACCGAGGCCATGGCGGGCTGGCTGCGCAGACAATGCGAGCGCGGGCTGATCGCGCTCGACGATCCGCGCCTCGCAGCGGAGATGCTGCGCGGCATGATGATCATGGAGCCGCAGCGCGCGGTCATGCTCGGCCAGCGGCCGGTGCCTGGCCGCGCGGAGATCGTCGCGCGGGCGAAGCAGTGCACGCGAGCTGTTCTTGGAGGGATGTTTGGTTTGAGCAGGCGATGACGTCTGCTCTTCCGGAGCAGACGCCGGCGTCGGATTCACCCGAACGAGGCCGATCGCAGCAGCGTCCACACCAGCGCGGGCGCGGCGAAGACGGACAGGATCAGAAAGGCCGTCGCGACGAAATCGATGGTCGTAAGCGCCGTGTCGTCGGTGCTCGAAGGCTGCGCTCGTCCATTGGCGATGCTCTCGTCAGTGCGAGGCGCTTTCTGACGGGTCTCCTTGTTTGCCAGGGGCAAGCGCACCACCACTCCCCCCGATGAGCGCGGCTGAACATCTGTGTCGCTTCGAACATGCGAAGCGCGCCGCCGTGCATCGAAGAGCACGACGTTTTCGGTTCGGTTCGCCGCGATCGCCGGCTGGTTCGCTGCAAGTTTGAGCTGTCCCATGACACTCTCCCGTCGGCCCTGAAAGCACGCCGCATTAGGAAACTGATAGTTTTCCCAAATAGGCGAGGAGGGCCCGATCGTCAACGACAATTTGGAAAACAACGACTATCTAAAATGCAGAGCTGCGTTGCAGACGAGCAATCCAGGCGCCCGGCAGGCATCGTCGTCGTCTGCCCGACGCCGGCATCGGAATGCGCTTCCTCGATGCCGACCGATGACTGGAAGAAACCGTTCGCGCGAGAAGCGCTCGGAGTAATTCGATCTCCAAGCTCACGGACGAACGGAGACCGTAGGCGACAGGACGCGACTCGGCGCGATTTGCCGCATGGCTGTCTTGCGGTCGTGGCGGGAGGCAGTGCGGCTTCCGCTCCGAACGCGAGCCTACTATGTGACGACGACGCGTTTCTCTAAAACACGCGGTGCAAGGAGTAATGGCCATGGCTCAAGCGCTCGCAAACTCGTCAGCCCGCAAGGTCGATGCCGAACCCGAAACGATCGAGGCGACGCTCAATTACATCGTCGACGACGGCACCAAGGTTTTCACCGAGACCGGCGCACCCGGCGCGACCGACCGGCGCACCGGCGGCAAGCCCGATGCGCGTCGCGTCACCCTGCACAACGGCCGGCATCGCGACTTCACGCTCGAGCACAACGGTTTTCATTTCGTCCCCCACGACACCAAAGTCACCGACTTCTTCGACGAGGCCGAGGTGCGGCGCGTCTACTATCCGGAGATGGAAGCGCTGGTGAAGGCGGAGACCGGCGCATCACGCGTCGTCGTGTTCGACCACACGCTGCGCACCGCCGACGATGCGACCCGCGAGGCCCTCAAGATCCGCGAGGTCGTCTCTCGCGTGCACAACGACTACACGGAATGGTCCGGCCCGCAGCGGGTGCGCGACCTGCTGCCGGACGAGGCCGACGAGTTGCTGCGCCGCCGCTTCGCGATCATCCAGGTGTGGCGGCCGATCCGCCATCCGGTCGAGACGTTCCCGCTCGCGATCGCCGACGCCCGCACGCTGTCGCCGGACAATCTCGTCATCTCGGAGCGGCGCTACCCGGACCGCATCGGGCAGACTTATGCGATTACCTACAACCCCGATCACGCCTGGTATTGGTACCCGCACATGCGGCGCGACGAGGCGCTGGTGTTCAAGACCTACGAATCGCTCGACGACGGCCGCGCCCGCTGGACGGCGCACACCGCGTTCGACCTCCCGACCGCAGCGCCCGGCGCGCGGCCGCGCGAGAGCATCGAAATCCGGACGCTCGCGTTTTTCTAAAAACGCCGGCATGTAGTTCGCGGAGAGGCCGCCGACGGCGAGCGCCGAATGAGACTCGGCGCCATGGTATTTATCTCAGTAGAGAGAACGGCGTGACCCGTGTCATGTTCGAATCATGGCCAACGGGTGGTTCATAAGCGCGCTCTCTCCCAACTCCGCCGCCGGATCGACCGCGCGCGTGCGGTTCCTGGTCGCCATCCGCGACCAGGATGCGGCGCTTCGCGCCATCGAGGCGTGGTACCCGGGATCCAGAGTCGTCGTCGAAGGCGAGGCCAGCGGGGAGTCGATCACCAAACATCGCGTGAGGGACGGCACCATCTTCATGCTCGACGACGAGGCGTGAACACCTCGCGCTTCGCGGCGGTAACTGTTCGATTCACATGAAATCGTCATGGCCGGGCTTGACCCGGCGATCTCGCTTAGAAGGCACGGCCGTGCCACGTTATCGGGATCGCCGGGTCAAGCCCGGCGATGACGGCGGGTAAGTCCACCTCATCCGAAGATGCTCTAACCGCAGCGCCCGCCACTCACGCCGCGCTCCACTGATCGAGGTTCTTCCGACCGATGCAGCGCCGCTCCGCCCCGGCGGGATGGAGCCCGCAGAGAAATGCCCACGCTTCCCTCGTCCATCGCGCGTCGTTCAGCGCGTGGTGCCGGGTGCCCTTCTGGTGCGGCAATTCCGGGTCGCCGAGCTCGATCGCCCACTGCTTGATGTCGAGACAGAGCTGCGGATAGTGGAACGGCAGCTCGTCCAGGCTGCCGAACAGCCAGACGAAGGCCGCCCAGTCGTAGCTCGGAAAATAGCCCCAGAACACCGGCTGATGGTCTCCATCGGTGAACTCGCGGACGCCGTATCCGATCTCGATCCGGCTGGTGCCCTTGCCGTCGAGTTGCGGGCGCACGTTCTCGAGCGTCCATGGATTTGCCTTCGACCAATCGACCTCGCTGCTCTCGGCATAGAACTCGCGGCCGTCTTCGGCGACGAGACCGATGCTGATGAGGTCGATGCTGTAGGGTCTCGCGATGAACTCGGTGTCGATCCAGTATTTCACGCGCACGTCCTCCAACCGGCGTCGGGCGGACGCCGGACTTCGATGATCGCCGTCGGTCAAAGGTCCTGGGTGCGGCGGGCGGTGGCGTGCTCCCACACCTTGTCGCGATCGTCGTCGAACACGAGCGCCGGATCTTCGGGCGCGGTGTACCAGACATTGTGCGCGAGCTCGGCCTCGAGCTGCCCGGGCGCCCAGCCGGCATAGCCGAAGGCGATGAGCACCTTGGCGGGGCCCTTCTTGTCGGCGATGTCGCGCAGCACCTCGCGGTTCGCCGTCATGGCGACGCGGCCGTCGACGTCGAGCGTGGCGGCGCGGCGGTAATCGGTGCTGTGCACGATGAAGCCGACGTTCGGCTCGACCGGCCCGCCGACGAAGACCTGGACATTGCCCGAGACCGAACTGTCGCCGAGAAGGTGCGCCATCGGACGCTCGCCCGAGCGGCCGGTTGATGACGATCCCCAACGCGCCCTCCTTGATCGTGCTTCAAGATCAGGATCACGGCGTGGTCGAACCGCGGGTCGCGCATCGCCGGCGTCGCGATCAGGAGCTGGCCGGCAAGCGAGCGCGCGCGGCGTCTCGGCGGATCGCGTGCGGTCGGCCGCCAGCAGGGCCCCGCACAGAGCCAATGCCGGAATGGCAAGGATCAGTCGCCGCGACGCCTTCACGCGCATGAGGACACCGAATGTCTGCCGGTATCGGCTCTCGCCGAACCGCAGGATAGCAGGACCACCCGCGCACACCAACGAGTCGCGCACCAAAGAGGCACACCAGCGCACGCGCGCGTCGCGCCCTGCCCTCTTAGCCGCAACGCGACACTGCCCCGATGGACGCCGCGACCCTTGCCGGGATAACCTGCCCGCCGAAGAAAATGGAGAGGAGACCCGCCCGTGATCCGCCGCATCCTTCGCACGAGCACCGGCATCGCCGCCCTGTGCACCATCCTGTGCGCGCTCGCTTCCGCCGTCATGGTGCGGGGCGCCACCGCCCAGGAGGCGCTCAAGGTGCCGGAAGGGCTTCCCGACTGGACCTTCAACATCCCCGACAAGGAGCAGCCGAGCGCCGTGAAGCCGGAAGGCATCGTGAAGGCGCCGGGCAGCCCGAAGGAGTACGAGTGGTCCAAGGTCGCCGGCACCGCGAACCCGCCGGACTGGTTTCCCGACGAGCACCCGCCCGCGCCGAAGGCGGTGACGGGCGGCCCGGGGATCAGGTTCGCCTGCGGCGCGTGCCACCTGATGTCCGGCCAGAGCCATGCCGAGGCTGCCGACATCGCCGGCATGCCCGCCGAGTACCTGATCCGGCAGATGACGTACTACAAGTCGGGCACGCGCAAGGACAACTCCCGCATGACGCCGATCGCCAAGGCGACGTCGGACGAGGACATCCGCCAGGCCGCCGAATACTTCGCTTCGTTGAAGCCCGGCGTGTTCGTGAAGGTGATCGAAGCCGCCACGCCGCCGCGCACGTTCATCGCCACCGCGGGCCGCCACCGTCAGCTCCATCCCGCCGGCGGCACCGAACCGATCGGACGCCGCATCCTCGAAATCCCGGAGGATCCGTACCGCACGGAACTCCGCGACCCGCATTCCGGCTTCATCGCCTACGTGCCGCCCGGCAGCCTCGCCAAGGGCGAAGCGCTGGTGAAAGGCGGAGAGTCCGGGAAGACGATCCCGTGCGCGATCTGCCACGGCGAGAAACTCACCGGCATCGGCGAAGTGCCGCGGCTCGCCGGCCAGCAGCCGCTCTACATCGCGCGGCAGCTCTTCGATCTGAAGCACGGCTCGAGCGCGGGGAAAGCCGCGGAGTTGATGAAGCCGGTCGTCGCCAATCTCTCGGAGGACGACATCATCGCGATTTCCTCGTATCTCGGGTCGCTACCGCCGCAATAGAGACCACCGGCGCCGATTTGCGCCGGGACCGCGGTTCGTTCGCGGATACCCACCTGTCGTCATCGCCGGGCTTGTCCCGGCGACCCCGATCATCGGGGCACGGCCGTGCCACGTTAAGCGGGGTGGCCGGGTTCAAGCCCGGCCATGACGGTTCCTCTAATGGCCGAACATGTTTAATCGGCCGCTCTCCGGCCACGGCTGCGACCAGCGATCGGCGTGGGTCACCTCGGCGACCGGCCGGCGCACCACCGGGCCGAACTTCCCGAACGGGATAGCCGATCGGCATCATGGCGAATGTCTGCACATTGGCCGGGATGCCGAGCACCTGCCTTCACGTCGTCCTCGCAGCGGATGTGGTTGGTGGTGATCGTGGTGCCGAGCCCCAGCGCCCGGCAGGCCAGGATGATGTTCTCGATCGCCGGGTAGATGCTGGCGCCGCGGATGCGCTCGACGTAGTGCTGCTCCTGCTCGTAGAGACTGCGGACATCCGCCGGCAGCGTGTCGATCGGCGGCAGGACCGGCGCCGTCTGGCAGGGCACGAGGATCACGGGGGCGTCGGCCATGTGATCCCACAGCCAGGCGCCCGACGTCATCATCTTCTGGAACTGCTCCTCGGTGACATGCGGCGGCCGGCCGCGCGCGGCATACATCGCGCTCGCGATGTCCGAGCCCTTGCGATAGACCTCGCCGAGCCGCCGGCGCTGCACCGCGTCGCGCACGACGACGAAGGCCCAGTTCTGCGCGTTGCCGGCCGACGGCGCACGGATCGCCGCGTCGAGGATTTGCGTGATGAGCGCTTCGGGCACCGGGTCCGGCTTGAACTTGCGAAACGCGCGCGCGGTGTGAATCGCCTCGAACACGTCAATTGCCATCACCGCGCACTCCGCCTGAAGGATCGGCCCTGATTACCGAGGCCGCGATGCCGGATTATACGCTTCAGCGCGTCTATTTCTGCGCAGCGGTCGCGAGGTCGACGATCTCCTTCGGCGTCGCGACGATCGCCTCGCTGACCTTCTGGATCTCGAACCGGGCGTAGGATCGAGCTCGGCGCCGGCGCGCTCTGCATCCATGATGAACTGCGGGTCTTTCACCATCGCGTCGAAGGCCGCGCGCAAAGCCGCGATGCGCTCGGCGGGCACCGCCTTGTGGACGAGGAGCGCGCGCCCGATCGCCGATCCGCTGCTCAGGAACTCGGCGACCTGCTTGTGGCTCGGATCATCCAGCAGGTCCTGCATCAGCGGCACGTCGGGCAATTCGCGGTGGCGATGCAGGCCGGACTGGATCACCGGCCGCAGCGTACCGTCGATGACGTCGGACCGACGCTTCCACGCGTTCCACGCGCCGGAGATGACGTCGACCTCGCCGCGCGCCAGCACCAGCGGAAACTCCATCGAGCCCGGATAGCCGCAGACGATGTGGAATTTGAAGCCGCCATAGGCCTTGAGGACCGCATAATTGACGTAGGTCTGCCCGAGGCGGCTGTTGCAGCCGGCCTTCGTTTCGATGTGGCGCATCTCGTCGAGCGACTTGATGGCCGAGTCCTTGCGCATCATGAACACCGAGTTCACGTTCGCAAACGAGCCCAGATAGACGAAATCCTGCACCCGCCATTTGCCGATCTCCGGCTGCGCCAGCTGGATCATCCCGATGGTCTCGGCGAACAGTCCGAGCATGGTGCCGTCGCGCGGCCCATAAGAATAGAGAAACTGCACCGCGCCGGCGCCGCTGCCGCCGGGGCGGGACTGCACCAGAACCTGCGGATGTCCGGGGATGAATCGGCCCAACTGCCCCGCCGCGAGGCGGGCGTAGAGGTCGTACGAACCGCCGGCAGGATGGCCGATGAGGATGGTGACGGTCTTGCCGCGATAGAATTGCTCCACCGCATTCTGCGCCTGCGCGGGCGCCGCAACGGACGCGACGACGCACAGCGCGGCGGCGAACTGCACCAGCCTCATCGCGACGCGATCGGTCAGCATTCCGTTTCCCAGCAGCGCTCAGTCGCTCTGCAGCTCTTTCCACGGCGCGATCCAGGACTCGATGCGCCGCATGAGCGCGGTCAGCGCGACGCCGAGCAGCATCAGGGTGAGGATCGGCACGAACATCGCTGCGGTGTCGTACTGGTTGCCGTACTTCACGATCAGCGCGCCGAGCCCGGTGAGGGCGGTGAAGAACTCGGCCACCACCATGCCGATGATGGCGCGACCGACCCCGAGCCGCAGCCCCGTCATCATGTAGGGCAGCGCCGCCGGCAGGATGAACTTGGTGAACAGCTGGCGCTCGGTCGCCGCGAAGGCGAAGCCGACGTCGAGCAAGGGCGGCGGCACGTTGCGCACGCCGGCCGCCGTGTTGATCAGGATCGGGAAGATCGCGAGGATGACGACGATGAAGAGCTTCGCCGAGAAGCCGAGCCCGAACCACAGCACCACCAGCGGAATGATGGCGACCAGCGGCGTCGCATAGAGCGCGTTGACCAGCCAGTCGGTCGCCGCCTCGACCGTGCGGTAGCGCCCGATCAGGAGCCCGATGCCGATGCCGAGCACGGAAGCGATCACGAAGCCGAGCAGCAGCGTGCCGAGGCTGTCGAGAAAGGCGGCGGGAAGCTCGCCGCTGCGGATCATGTCGAACGCCGACGTCGCGATCGCCGTCGGGTAGGACATGAACAGCGGCTCGATCTGGCGACCGAACACCTCCCAGAAGACGAGCACGCCGATGACCGAGACGAGCCGGACGATGGCGTTGCGGCGACTCGGCGGCGGCGGACCGATCTCCTCGACGTCGGGCGCCACGTCCTCGGCGACGGCATCGGCGGACAGCGACACCGCTTCGGGCTGCTGGGTGGCGAACGGCTTGCTCATGCGGCAACCGATGCGGACGGCGCGCGGATGAGGTCCCACATCTCGCCGCGCATTTTCTGGAACGCCGGTTCGCCGCGCAGCAGCGGCAGCTCGGCCCGCGGGCGCGGGAACGGCACCGGCAGCGTCGCCTTGATCCGGCCGGGCTTCGCCCCCATCACGATGACGCGGTCGCTCAGGTAGATCGCCTCGTCGAGATCGTGAGTGACGAACAGGATCGTCTTGCCGGTCTCGGCATGGATGCGCAGCAGCTCCTTCTGCAGGATTTCGCGGGTCTGGGCGTCGAGCGCGGAGAACGGCTCGTCCATCAGGAGCACCGCGGGATCGATGGCGAGCGCGCGGGCAAGGCCGACGCGCTGCTGCATGCCGCCGGACAACTGATGCGGAAACTGGCGCGCTGCGACCGAGAGGCCGACGAGCGCGAGCAGGCGCTGCGCCATCTGCCGGCGCGGCGCCGGCGCCACGCCCTGCAGCTCGAGGCCGAGCTCGACATTGGCGATCGCGGTGCGCCAGGGCAGGAGGTTCGGCTGCTGGAACACGAAGCCGCGGTCGCGGCCCGGGCCCTCCACGGCGTGGCCGTCGATCCGGATGGTGCCGCGGTCGAGCCGCACGAGGCCCTGCACGATGCGCAGCAACGTGGTCTTGCCACAGCCGCTCTCGCCGACCAGCGACACGATCTCGTTCTCGGCGACCGTGAACGAGACGTGGCGCAGTACCGGCAGCAGCGAATCCTTTTCGCCGGGCTCGCCGCGCACGCGGAATGTCTTCGACACGTCCTCGACGGCGAGTTTGATCCGATCGGGCATGATTTGGGCCATCAGAGTCTCAGCTCGCAAAGTCTCAGCTCGAAAGGACCGACGCGGGCGCTGCGATGTCGACGAAAACAGAACGGACTCTCGCGGTTGGACCGGAGAGTCCGAGGCGCGGCGGTGAAGGACCCGTCGCAAACGTTTTCATTGTTGTTCCGGGCACCCGTGACCGGGCGGAGCATCATCTTCCGCAGGGGATTCTCACCTCCGGCGGGGAGACGGGGAGATTGATTTTGCCATTGCGTCGATAAGTTTTGAGCAGGAGCAGGCGGCACCCGTCGCCCGCGACTGCGTCCCGCCCTTCGTGAGCATCTCGCGGCGCATCATTGTTGCAAAATTCTTGCAAAAGCTCCCGGTCGCCGATTGTGGCATCGAGACAACCGCTCAGCTCGCTCGTCGCAGTTCCTTCACGGGGGTCAGCGACGTCGTCATCTGCTTTCGGATAAGCCGCAGGAAATTGACCTGAAGTTGCGTCGGCAACCAATCGGCCCGCGTCGTCACCCCGATCGAAGGGATGGGTTCGATAGGTCCGTAGGGCACGGCTGCGAGCGCGTCATCCTCGTACATCAGCTCGTAGGAGGTGAACAGAGTGAGGCAGTCGCTGCGCGCCAGCACGAGCCGGATGGTGGGAAGCGACGACGTCTCGACCCGTGCGATCGGCCGCCGCCGACCGGCGAACAGGGTGTCGAAGCAGACGCGCCGGCACGCTCCGGGGGTCCCGACCACCCAGTCGTAGCCCGCGAGATCGTCGAGCGTCACCGTCTTCTTGCGGAACAGCGGATGTCCCTGTCGCGCCGCGATCACATAGGGCGCCTCGGCGAGCGGCTCCTCGACGAGGTCTTCGGGAACCGGGTCTCGCAGCAGGCCGATCACCATATCGACGTCGCCGCCCCGCAGGCTCTTGAGCATGGCGCCGGAGCTGCCGTTCCAGATTCGCACCGTGGCGTGCGGATGCGCCGCGATGAACTCGTTGAGAACGGACGCCAGCAGATAGCTCCCGGCGAGTTGCATCGCGCCGATGACGATCTGGCCGCGCAGGCTGCCTTTCGCCGAATCGAGCTCTTCGATGCCCCAGTCGACCTCGCGCGTCGCCAGCTTGAGCTTGCGCGCGAACTTCGCCCCGGCCGGGGTCGCTGCGATCCCGGATGCGGTGCGCTGGTAGAGCGGCCGGCGCAGATCGCTTTCGAGATCACGGGCGGCGCGGCTCAAGGTCGCCGGCGACACGTCGAGGGCGCGCGCCGCTTGCGCAAACGACCCGTTCTCGACGATGGCGATCAGGCTTCGAATCTGCGACCGCGAGATGCGGCTCGCCATCACCGGGGCGTTCCCTGCGGGCACCCCGAGCTCGACCAGCGCCTCTTCGATCTGCGCGAACAGCCGCTCGGTCCGCCGATGGAAGATCGCACCGAGCGGGTTGAGATAGCTTCCACTGGCGCCGCGCTCGAGCAGGCTCGTGCCGACCTGTTCTTCGAGCTTGGCGATCGCTTGCGTCACGGCGGGCTGAGACAGATGACACTCTTCGGAGGCGCGGCGAACACTGGACAGGCGCGCGACGCTCTCGAACAGCTTGAGATGCCGCAGACTCACCGAGATGGCCTCGCGCTCGGAGTCCAAGCCGTACATTGTTGTTTCCTCCCAGCAATGGCCGTTTAGCAGAATTCTATACCCCCCGACGCCCGCTGCGCCGGGCCGGCCAAGCTGCGGCAGAATGACGCGACGAGCGTCTTTGCCGAAGCCGCTCAGAGGCTTGCGGCTGAATTTCGATGCCGCAGCGCGATTTGACGCGCACTGCGCGCGACGCCGCGATCTTGGTCCGCGACCATTCGACGGCGCAGAGCGCGACCGCGCGACCTCCTCCCGCGCGACGAATGTCGACGCCCGAGCGCGGTGCGATTTCGGAAATCTTATCTCTTCGAGAGCGGGCCTCCGCTAAAATCCGTGCGGACGAGATGGACACACGCGCCGTCATCGCCGGTTTCGTGAATTGAAGCCCTCGCGAGACATACCTCGCGGACGCCAGACTGCGGCGCGGCCCCCTGGTAGGATGGGTTGAGCCCTTGCGAAACCCATCACCTCGCGGCGACGCCGTTTATGATCCGCCCTTTGATTTGTCCGATTAATTCGTCGTCCGGTGGGTTTGCGCCTCACTCCCAATCATTCTAACATCCGGTTTCAGTTGAGTGTCGCAGAAACACCGATTTGAGGGAGCGAAGTCATGCAAGCGAGGCTCGTCTTATCGATTCTGGCTACCGGCGCTGTCGCGATGGGAGCGCACTCTGCTGCGGCGCAGAACAAGTCCGCGGCGCTCACCGGACAGGTCACCTCCGATGCCGAAGGGACGATGGAAGGCGTCGTCGTCAGCGCCAGGAAGGCCGGCTCGACGGTGACGACGAGCGTGATGAGCGACGCGCAGGGCCGCTACAGCTTCCCGGCCGATCGCCTGTCGTCCGGCAAATATACGATCGCCATCCGCGCCGCCGGCTACGACCTCGCCGCGCCGACGACGGCGGACGTCGCCGACGAGCACACCGCGAAGGTCGATCTCAAGCTCGCCAAGACGAAGAACCTCGCGGCCCAGCTGAGCAATGCCGAATGGATCGCGAGCATTCCCGGAACCGAAGATCAGAAGGCCGTGCTGCTCGACTGCGTGAGCTGCCACACCCTCGAGCGCATCGTGCGCTCGACCCACGAACTCGAACGAGTTCACGCAGGTCATCACCCGCATGCGCGGCTACGGGGCGGTGAGCCAGCCGATCAAGCCGCAGCGCATGCTCGATCCGGCGCGGTCCGGCACGCCCGAGCAGTATCGCAAGTTCGCCGACTACCTCGCCACCATCAATCTGAGCGAGGTCACCCATTGGCAGTATCCGCTCAAGACGCTCGCGCGCCCGACCGGCCGCGCGACGCGGGCGATCATCACCGAATACGAGCTGCCGCGCGCGACGACCGAGCCGCACGACGTGCTGGTCGATGCCCAGGGCGCGGTCTGGTATTCGGACTTCGGCGAGTCCTACATCTCCAAGTTCGACCCGAAGACGCTCAAGCTCACCGAATATCCGGTCACGCAGTTCAAGTCCGACGCGCCGGTCGGCAATCTCTCGCTCGAATTCGACAAGAAGGGCACGCTCTGGTTCGACACGATGTACCAGGGCTCGCTCGGCAATCTCGATCCCAAGACCGAGAAGATCACGTGGTACCCGCTGGCGCCGGAGTACAACGACTATCGCGTGCAGCTCAACTTCGTCGGGCTGCGCCATGACATCGACGGCAAGGTGTGGACGAAGAGCGTCGGCACGCAGGACATCTACCGCCTCGAGCTCGCGAGCGGCAAATGGGAGCGCTTCCAGCCGCTCAAGGATCTCGCCAGCAAGCCGGCCTCGATCTACCAGGTGATCTCGGACTCGCAGAACAATCTGTGGATGGCCGAATTCCAGCGCGGCCACATCGGCAAGATCGACGCCAAGACCACCAAGGTCACGTGGTATCCGCTGCCGACCGCCAATGCGCGGGCGCGGCGCATGGTGATCGACGACCAGGACCGCCTGCTCATCACCGAATACCGCGGCAACAAGCTCGCGCTGTTCGACACCAAGAGCGAGAAGGTGACGGAATATCCGCTGCCGCCCTACACCTTCCCCTACCGCGCGACGACCGACAAGAACGGCGAGCTGTGGTCCGGCGGCATGCACACCGATCGCGCGGTGCGGTTCAATCCGAAGACCGGCGAGACGGTCGAATACCAGCTGCCGCACGAGACCAACATGCGCACCGTGTTCGTCGACAACTCGACGTCGCCGGTCACCTTCTGGACCGGCAGCAACCACAAGGCGACCCTCGTCAAGGTCGAGCCGCTCGACTGATGCGGTCATCCATTCGGTGGGGGCGTCGCCTCCGTCGATGGCGGTGACACTTACGCCCGCTCCGGTGGCGACCGGGGCGGGCGTCTGTTAGGAGTCGACTTCGGCTGGCCGTTCGTCAACGCGACGTTCGCGGAGGCCGGCTTCACCGCGTCTCGAGTTGGGCTTCCCTGTCGGAGATATCGACAGAGCTTCATGCTCGAGGTCAGCGGAACGCCGACGTGGCGCAAACGGCGTCGAGCGAGCGCTCGGCAAGCAATTCAGAACGACAGCCCCATCGATCGGCCCTCCTTCTCATGAAGGCCTTCACCTCTTTCAGAATAGGTCGTCGATATCGAGCGTCGTACGCATGATGTCGGCTCCGTCCGGCACCTGATCAAGATAATGCCATAGCGAAGCCGAGCGACCGGCCGTTGCCGTCGCTCTCGCCGGCATCGCTCAGCTCACTTCTTCACGTACCGCCGCACCGTCCCGGCATCGTACGCGCCGAGATACACATTGCCGGCGTCGTCCACGGCCACGCACTCGCCCCAGGTGTTGCTCGCGGCGCCGGTCCCTTCCTTCGGCGGGTCCGGATCGGGAATGAACGCGGTGACCTTGCCGTCCTTCACGCTGCCGATCCTGATGCCGCGCTTGAAGCCCGGGTTCTGCGCTGTGTTGGACTCGGAATCGGTCACGTAGAGGACATCGTTCTTGTCGATGAAGAGCCCGCTCGGCCGGCCGAACTGCTTCCACTCCTCGATGAAAGCGCCGTCCGGGCTGAACACTTCGACGCGATTGTAGCCCCTGTCGGCGACATAGATGCGGCCCGCCGAGTCGATCGCGACCGAGTGGTTGACGCCGAATTCGCCGGGGCCGGCGCCGCGCTTGCCCCACGCCTTGATGAACTTGCCGTCAGGCGTGAACTTGACGATCCGCGCATTGGTCTTGCCGCCATGCCCGTCGCTCACGATGATGTCGCCGTTGGCGGCGACCGCGACGTCCGTCGGCGCGTTGAACTCGTCGGGGCCCTCGCCCGCGACACCGGGCTTGCCGAGGGTGAGCAGCACCTTGCCCTGCGGACTGAACTTGATGACCTGCTGGCCCTTGCCGTTGGCGCCGGTATTGTCGGTCGTCCACACATTGCCGCCGCGGTCGACATAGAAGCCGTGGGGGTGGTTGAAGAGGCCCTTGCCGAAACCGGTGACCAGCTTTCCGGACGCGTCGAATTTCTCGATCGGGTCGAGCGGGGAGTTGACGCAATCCTTCACGCCGCAGCGGTCGAACACCCAGATGCTCTTGCCGTCGGGATCGATGTCGACGCCCGTCACCTGCCCGATCTTGCGACCTTCCGGAATCTTCAACCAATTCTCGTCGAGACGGTAGGGATTGGGCGCGCCATTCGGATCGACGGGCGCTTGCGCGAACGACGCAGACCCCAGCGCCGTCGTTACCCCCAAGAGCAAAACGAATCGTGCTCGCGCGGAACATGAATGCCTCCTCCCGAGTGGGTCGCGTCGTTCTAGCCGCTCATCGCCCGCTGTCTTGTACCACACCAGCTGATCGATTTTGAACGCGGCTGCCCCCGTTCACTGTGCACTCGCTGGCCGGACCGGTCCAATCGAACCGACACCGCTGGATATAAGAATTGTGAAGCAGCGATACGCTTTGCCGTTTCAATTTGAATGGTCATGGCCGGGCTTGACATTGAAATCGGCTGTTGCCGATTTCAGCAACGCACCTACTGAGATCGGGCAAGCCCGATCTCAGGCCATCCCGCTTAAGGTGGCACGGCTGTGCCAAATGCTCGGGATCGCCGGGTCAAGCCCGGCGATGACGGCGGGTGAGTTCATTTTATCCGAACATGCTTTGGCCGGGCGTGCGGCGTCCTCGCTCCCGCACGCGGTCCGAGCTATCTCGACGCTACCTCACCTTGACGTATTTGCGCAGAATGCGCGGCCGCGGCTCTCCCGCGAACACGCTGCCGAACTTGTCGACGGTGCCGAATTCAGCGCCGCTGCCGGTCGTCGTGCCCGGGTTTCCGCCCGGATCGAGGATGAAATATCTCACCCAGCCGTTCTGCGCGTCGCCGATCCGGATTCCCTGCTCGAAGCCGGGGTTCTCGACATTGTCGGACTCGGAGTTCGAACACGTAGATCAGGTCTTCGTCGTTGGTAGAGAAGGCGATGCCGCTCGGCATGCCGAACTGGTGCCAGGTCGCGAGATATTTCCCGTCCTGATCGAAAAGTCTGGATCCGCGCGTTCATGCGGTCGCACACGAACAGGCGCCCGCGTTTGTCCATCGAAATGCAGTGCGGCGTGCGGAATTCGCCCGGCGCGTATCCGGTCTTCCCCCAGGCCTTGATGAACTTTCCGTCCTTCGAATATTTGACGATGCGGTTGTTCGAGCCGTGGCCGTCGGCGACGAAGATGTCGCCGTTGGGTGCCGTCACGACGCCCGACGGCGAACGCAGGTGGTTTTCGTCGTTGCCGCCGACACCGGGTTCGCCGAGCGTCATCAGCAGCGCGCCGTCCGGACTGAACTTGCGCACGACATGCCCGGCCTTCACACCAGCCTTGGCGGCCGTCGCGACGGCGTCATCGGAGGCCGCATCGGTCGCCCAGATGTTGCCCTCGCGGTCGACATAGAGCCCGTGCGGCCAGATGAACATCTGGGCGCCGAAGCTTTTCACGACGTCGCCTTTCGGATTGAACTTGTAGATCGTGTCGTGCGGCTTGAGCTTGCCGTCGGGATACATGCAGTCGAGACCGAAGCGGCCGCCGCGCGCCGCCGGCAGCGGGCTCGTCTCGTCGCAGCGGATGAAGGCCCAGATGCTCTCGCCGTCGACGTCGACATGAACGGCGGCCGGCGGTCCCATCTCGCGCCCACCCGGAAGCTTGGCCCACTCGGGCCCCGGCACTGCCGGCCCGCCGCCATCCGCCAGCCCTCTGACGGGACGATACGGATTGGAGCTGGGGGCCTGGGCAAAGCCCGCGATCGGACCGGCGATCAGCATCGCGATGGCCCACGGCGCCGTCCATCCGATACGAGCTCTCTTCGACATGGCGCTACCTCCCGGTCTGTTTTTCGTTGCGCTCGCTTGATAGCGCGCTGTCGGCGTCGCGCCAACCGGTTCGGTGTCGCGAGGGCCGCGACTTCAGCGTGTCGCCGCCGCCTCGCGACTGACAGACCGCAGCGTCGCCTGCATTGCCGACGCGATGATCCGCATGTCCTCATCTTCGATCTGAAACAGGCCGAACCGGAGTTGGTAGCCCCAGCTCCGGTTGTCGCGTGCAAACGACAGGCTTCCGAGCAGAGGCCGGACCGGCGTCTCGATCGCCTCGCTCCAGCGCACGTCCCGGCGAAATGCGCAGACGCCGCCGCGCATTTCGGCTTGATAGGGTGAGCCCGGTGCGACGACGCCGATCGCGGTGAAGGCCTGCAGGCGGTCCTTGCCTCCGAAGGATTCGGTCGGCGAGTAGTAGGCGACGCGGTCGCCGGGCGCGAGGCGGCGGAGCGGCGCCGCCTTGCCGTGGCACACCTGCATGAAGCCTTGGGCGCGGCCGATACGGACGTGCTCGGCCGAAGCG
Source organism: uncultured Alphaproteobacteria bacterium (assembly GCA_963793985.1). Classification (GTDB taxonomy): domain Bacteria; phylum Pseudomonadota; class Alphaproteobacteria; order Rhizobiales; family Xanthobacteraceae; genus JAJPKK01. The sequence goes on from CAWCCG010000003.1 coordinate 91,004, forward strand.
ACGGCGATCCAGCTGTTCGTGCTCATGCGGCCACCTCATCCAGCCTCTGGCGCGAAGACACGCAGCCGATGTCCGTCGGGATCGACGGCGACGAACGTCGTGCCGAAGTCCATGCGCGTCGGCGCCTGGGCGATCGTCAGGCCGCGCCGTTTCCAGTCGGCATGCATGGCCTCGACGGCGGCGGCATCGGCCACCGTGAACGCGACCTCGCTCGCCCCGGGCGCCGCGACGCTTTTCGGCTCGACCGTGTGGCGCGACCACAGGCCGAGCATCACGCCGTCGCGCAACGGCAGCATGGCGAATGTCGGCGACTGCTCGACGATCGGCACGGCGAGCAGGTCGGCATAGAACGCGGCACTCGGCGCAGGGTCGTCGACATAGAGCAGCAGGAAACTGAAATCGGGCATGGCGGGTCCCTCGTGCTTGCGGCCCGCAACGACGGGCATGAGGCAACCTCTATCGCACCATGCTGTCAATTTCTGTCAGCAGTCATTGCTCGGGAATGCCCTCGCGCGTCCGCCACTCCTTGAGGAGCGCGAGACGCCGCCGCGGATAGCGCTTTGCCGTCGGCTTGAGGGCCGCGATGCGATCGGTGCGGAAGCTCCGATAGTCGCCGCGCAGTTCGCACCATGCGACGACGACGCGGACGCGATCGAAGAACGCGAGCGCGAACGGCCAGATCATCCGTCGGGTGGCGTTTCCCTTGCCGTCCGCATAGGCGATCTGCAGCTTGCGCTCGGTCCGGATGGCCTCGCGAATGGAGGCGAGCTCGGCGTCGCCCGCCGCGATTGCCGCGCCCGGCCCGATCAGCAAGTTCGAGGCATCGAGACTTTCCTTCAGGTCATCGGGCAGCACCGCGGCGATCTTGGCGAGCGCATTGCGCGCGGCGTCGCCCAACGGCGTGTCGGCGCGTTCCGACACCCATCGCGAGCCGAGCACGAGGGCTTCGATCTCCTCCTCGGTGAACATCAGCGGCGGCAGCATGAAGCCGGGCCGGAGCACGTAGCCGACGCCGGCCTCGCCGTCGATGTACGCGCCGAGGCCCTTCAACGACTCGATGTCGCGGTAGAGCGTGCGCAACGAGACCCCGACCTCCTCGGCGAGCACCGCGCCGCTCACCGGCCGACGATGCCGGCGGAGCACCTGCATGAGATCGAGCAAGCGTTGCGATCGGGACATGGTCGGGCGCGCTCCGACCAGAATGGTACATCAAGCTGCCAAATTCCGTCAGCAGCACGCAACCGGCGTTCGTGCATTTTGCCGGTCAGCGCTGGCGGAGCACGCTCACGGATGCGCGCGCTGATGCGTGGGCGGCACCTCGCGAACTACAGCCAGCCGGCCGACAAGTCTGCGGGCTATCGCAGCGGCCCCAATGAGCGCGGCCTCGACACCCCCAGGTCAGCCAATGGCAGCCGGAACCCCGGCTCATTGCTGGCACGACCCGGCCCGCCCTCGCCTCACGCGGTCAGCACGCGACTAAGGACGGTAGCCGAGGCCCGCCAGGCAGGCCTGGTAAGCACGTGCGCGAGCGCTCCTCATGCCCTCGGATTCTCGGGCGGTCGGATACTGCGCTCGGGCCTGCGCCCGACACTTTTCGGCGGCCGCCGCCCACCCTGGGGATTGCGCAGAGGCGTCTGATGTCCAGATGGCGACCGAGAGCCCCGCCAGCAGCGCGATCGAAAGCATGCTCACGATTTTCATGGTTCCTCTCCATTGGCTGTTTCGTTTCTTGCTTGCCGGGCCAGGATAGCACGGCGCGGCAAGGGTTGCTGCGGGCCATCGCGATCAATGAACGGGTGTAGTTACCGGTGTACACCGCTTTGAACCGCCGTGACTGAGCGGAACTCCAGCCGCGTCCTCGAAATTACCGTTGGACGAGGCGGCGCAGCGATTGCGGCGGCCCCTTAGAACCCGACCGCCGCGTCGAATCACCAATCGGGCTGAGGCCCGTTTGCGGGCAATGGAGATTCCGATGCGCATATTCGTCATGATTGGCGATCGCCGCCATTGTCGTGGCGATCGGCTACGAGGCCGGCCACGCCTACTTCACGCGATCACAGGGAACCGCTGAGCACGGCGGCGGGCTCGAGCACCCTCTCCCCGCACGACATCCATCTCAATTACAAGGCGATGGAAAAGCTTCCGGTTCACGACGTCAAAGACGCCTTCTAGATCATTCTGCCGGCGTCGCGGCCGGTTGGCTTTGCGGCTTGCGCCCGGCGCGTGCCGCCTGTTCCAGCCAGAGACTGTGGTGCTCCTTCGCCCAATTGAGGTCGACGGTTCCCTCCCCCATCGCCTCGAACGCGCCCTCCATGCCGATGGTGCCGATGTAGATGTGCGCGAGGATCAGGGCGATGAACAGCAGGGCGATGATGGCGTGAATCCCCTGCGCGATCTGCATCCCGAAGATGTTGGTCACGTAGAACGGGAACAGCAGCAGGAACCCGGACGCGATCACCGCGATGCCGGCCGCGAGCGCAAGCCAGAACACCATCTTCTCGCCGGCGTTGAAGCGGCCGGCCGGCGGATGCTTCGACCCGACGAAGCCGCCGCCCTCCTTGAGCCACACGACGTCGACGCGCCGCGGCACGTTGTCCCTGATCCACAACGCGACGATCAGGACCATGCCGATCACGAAGGCGAAGCTCGTGAAGTTGTGAACGTACTTGGCGAACTGTGCGACGACGGCGAAATTGTCGGGACCGATCAGCGGCATCAGGACGAATTTCCCGAACGTGATGTTGAGCCCCGTCAGGGCCAGGATCACGAAGGCCGTGGCGTTGAGCCAATGGGCGAAACGCTCGAATCCGGTAAAGCGCAATATCCTGATGCCGGAGCGGCCCTCCGTCGTCCGGATCGGCCCCATGACGAGATAGGCGATCGCCAGCAGGGCGAGCATTCCGACGAGCACGATCACGCCGAACCAGTGCAGGATCACCTCGTGGAAGCGCTGGAACATCCGGCCCGCCGGCTGGATGAGGACAGCGGCCCGCTGATCGGGAATGTCGATGCGTCCGTTGATGCGCGGGAACTCGCGCAGCAGCGTGTTCTGGTCGACCACGCTCGCGGTCGGATCGGGCGAGCCGTCGGGATTGCGCTGCTGCGCGACCGCCGGCATCGCCGCCGCAACCATCACCAGGACCGCCAATGCCGCAAGCAGCGCGCGGCCATACGCAAGAGGCATCGTCATGGTCATTCTCCTGCGCGATACCTGAACATCCGTCCTGCGCCGCAGCGCCGGCTCACGCTGTCAGCCATCGCCATAGGCCGTGCTCCAGCCCCAGGTGCCCGAGCCATAGCCGCGCGCCGCCACCCGCTCGTGATAAATTTCGCCGATGACCTCGCCGTCGCCGGCGAGCAGCGACTTCGTCGAGCACATCTCCGCGCACAGCGGCAGCTTGCCCTCGAGCATGCGGTTGGCGCCGTATTTCTCGTATTCCTCGATGCTCCCCGGAACTTCGGGGCCGCCGCCGCCGGCGCAATAGGTGCATTTGTCCATCTTGCCGCGCGTGCCGAAATTGCCGAGCTGCGGATATTGCGGCGCCCCGAACGGGCAGGCGTAGAAGCAGTAGCCGCAGCCGATGCAGAGGTCCTTGTTGTGGAGGACGACGCCGTCCTCGGTCGGGAAGATGCAATTCACCGGACACACGGCGGCGCAGGGCGCGTCGGTGCAGTGCATGCACGCCATCGACACCGAGCGCTCGCCCGGCTTGCCGTCGTTGATGGTGACGACGCGCCGCCGGTTGAGGCCCCACGGCACTTCGTTTTCGTTCTTGCAGGCGGTGGCGCAGGCGTTGCAATCGATGCAGCGGTCGGCGTCGCAGAGAAACTTCATCCGGGCCATGATCGTTCTCCTCACGCCGCTCTGATCTGACACAGGGTGGCCTTGGGCTCCTGCATGCCGGTCACCGGATCGTAGCCGTAGGTCGTGAGCGTGTTGACGCTCTCGCCGAGCACGATCGGATCGGAGCCCTTGGGATATTTGCTGCGCTGGTCGACACCCTCGAACCATCCGGCGAAATGGAACGGCATCCACGCAACGCCCTTGCCGACGCGCTCGGTCACCAGCGCCTTCACGCGGGTCTTGGAGCTGTACTCCGCACCGGTCACCCACACCCAGGCGCCGTTGGTGATGCCGCGCTCGGCCGCGTCCGCCGGGTTGATCTCGACGTACATGTCCTGCTTGAGCTCGGCGAGCCACTTGTTCGAGCGCGTCTCCTCGCCGCCGCCCTCGTATTCGACGAGACGGCCGGAGCTCAAGATCAGCGGGAACTGCTTGACGATGCCCTGGTCGACCGCCATCTGCTGGACCGTGAAGCCGAGATTGGGCACGCGGAACTGCTTGGCGTCCGGCAGCGTCGGATAGTTCGCGACGAGGTCCGGCCGCGACGTGTAGATCACCTCGCGGTGGACCGGGATCGGGTCCGGCAGGTTCCACGCGATCATGCGCGCCTTGCCGTTTCCAAAGGGAGAGCAGCCGTGCTCGATCGCGACCCGCTGGATGCCGCCCGAGAGGTCGGTCGACCACGACACGGCATCGGGATTGGCCGCATTCACCTTCTGGATGACCGCCATTTCCTGCGGCGTGAGATCGCCGTCCCAGCCGAGCTTCTTGAGCACGCCGAGGGTGAACTCGGGGTAGCCGTCCATGATCGCCGAGCCGACCGAATAGGAGCCTTCGGCGAGCAGGTTCTCGTGAACTTCCTTCTCGACCTCCTGGCCGTTCTCCATGACCTTGCGCTTGACCACCCGCTCGACGCCGAAGCGCGCGCGGAACGTGCCGCCGCCCTCCTTCACCGGCAGATTGGTGTTGTAGAGGATCGCCGAGCCCGGATGCTTGAACTCCGGCGTTCCCCAGCACGGCCACGGCAGGCCGTAGAAGTCGCCGCCGACCTCCGGGTCGTCCTTCGGCGCCCGCAGCGTGACCAGATCGAACTTCGCCTGGTTGCGCATGTGGGCCTTGAGCCGCTCGGGCGACTGGCCGCAATAGCCGGTCGACCAGCCGCCGCGATTGATCTCGCGTAGAATGTCTTCCGCGGACGACCGCGCCGTTCTCGACCTTGATGTTCTTGAACATGCGGTCGGCGAAGCCGAGCTTCTTGCGCGAACATGTACATCACGTCGTAGTCGTTCTTCAACTCGAAGACCGGCGGGACGATCTGCTCGCCCCACTGGATCGAGCGGTTCGACGCGGTGCGCGAGCCGTCCATCTCGAAGCTGGTGCAGGCCGGCAGCAGGTAGGTGCCGTCCTTGCGGTCGGAGAGCACCGACCAGGTGGTCGGATAGGGATCGCAGACGACGAGGAGCTCGAGCTTCTCGATCCCGCGCGCCGCTTGCGGCATGCGCGTGATCGTGTTGCCGCCATGTCCCATGATGAACATGGCCTTCAAGGTGTCGGGCTGGGCGACCTGGTCCTTCGGCAGCAGGGTGGCGTCGAACCAGCGCGTGCTCGGGATTCCCGACGTCTCCATCAAGGTCTTGCTGGCGAAGCGCGACTGCATCCAGTCGTAGTCGACCTCCCACACCCGGCACCAATGCTTCCAGGCGTCTTCGGTGAGGCCGTAATAGAGCGGCAGGCTCGTCACATCGAGGCCGAGATCGGTCGCGCCCTGCACGTTGGTGTGGCCGCGGAAAATGTTGGCGCCGGTGCCGCGAGCGCCCGACATTGCCGGTGGCGAGCAGCAGGATGCAGCTCGCGCGCACGTTCGCGGTTCCGACGGTGAACTGGGTCTGTCCCATCGCCCAGATCAGGGTCGACAGGCCGCTGCTTCGCGAACACCTCGGCGATGTGCTTGACCTGCGCTTCCGGCAGCCCGGTGACGCGCTCGACCTCCTCGGGCGTCCACTTCGCGATTTCCGCGCGGACATCTTCCAAGCCCGTAGACACGCTGGCGGATGAATTCCTTGTCCTCCCAGCCGTTCTGGAAGATGTGCCAGAGCATCCCGTAGATCGTCGGAATGTGCGTGCCCGGGCGCACCCGCACGTACTCGGTCGCGTGGGCCGCCGTGCGCGTCATCCGCGGATCGATGACGATCATGTTGGCGCGGTTGAGCTCCTTGCCCTCCAGAATGTGCTGCAGCGACACCGGATGCGCCTCGGCGGGATTGCCGCCCATGACCATGATGGTCTTGGTGTTGCGGATGTCGTTGTAGCTGTTGGTCATCGCGCCGTAGCCCCAGGTGTTGGCCACGCCGGCGACGGTGGTGGAGTGACAGATGCGCGCCTGATGGTCGGAATTGTTGGTTCCCCAGAACGCGGCGAGCTTGCGGTTGAGATAGGCCGCTTCGTTGGTGAACTTGGCGGAGCCGAGCCAGTAGACCGATTCCGGCCCGGCCTTCGCGCGAATTTCGATCAATTTGTCGCCGATCTCGTCGATGGCCTGGTCCCACGAGATCCGGGTCCACTGGCCGCCGACGAGCTTCATCGGATAGCGCAGGCGGCGCTCGTTCAGCACGTCGTCGCGAACCGCCGCGCCCTTGCAGCAGTGCGAGCCGCGATTGATCGGGCTGTCCCAATCCGGCTCCTGGCCGATCCACACGCCGTTCGCGACCTCGGCGATCACCGAGCAGCCGACCGAGCAATGGGTGCAGACGTTCTTGTGAGTGGTGACCTTCGCGCCGACCGGCGGCGGGGGCCCCGCGTCCGCCTTGCGCAGGTTGGTGAGCGGCAGCGCGCCCAGCGTCGCAAGGCTGCCGGCGACGAGCCCGGAGCGTCGCAGGAAAGCTGCGGCGGTCGAGACCGCTGTCGGGTTGGTTCGGCAGGGCGGCCGCGAACGCACCGCGGCGGGCCTGGCGTTCGGTTCGCTTGATCAGCACGGGCTCAGCCTCGCTTGGGTGGATAGCGGTTGACGCGATAGAATTCCTGAATGTTCTTGGAGTTCGGGCTGATATCGGGCCTTGCTCCGGTCCTGGTAGCTCGACGAGTCGGCATGCGCCTCGTCGACGAACCCCTCCGCGGTCGCGACCATCGCCGCTCCGGTGCCGAGGGTGCGCAGAAATTCGCGACGCCCGAATTCGCGACGTGCGGATCACGCTCGGACGCCAATTCGGGTGCCCGATCTGTCGCCTTCGGTTTCTTCATCGTGAACCTCCCGGCTTACGCTTCGCGCCCGGCTCAGGCCGGCAGCGCGAAGGCCTCCGTCTCGATGTCGATGAACGCACGCGCCGAGCGCGCCGACCGCACGATAGAAGTCCGCCGAGTTCGCTCGCTCCAGATCGGCGAAGAAACGCCCGATCCATGGCGCGAGATGCTTCTCGAACAAGCAGGTGATCGCTGCCCGGCGGAGCCGGAAACTGCCCGCTCACCATGCCGGCCATGATCTCGCACAGGATCGCCGCGTGGTCCTCCGGCTCCGCCTGCGAGGCGCTGCGCTCCAACCCGAGCCTGCGCCAGGTCCTCGCGCAGGCGCGCCAGCGGCCGATCATGCAGGAAGCCGCTGAGATAATACGATCCGTAGGGCAGAAGCTCCCCGCGACCGAGGCCGATGAAGAGAGCGAAGTATTCCCGCTCGACATCGGCCGCGTCGGCACCGCGCGCCGCTTCCGCCACGGCCGCATGGGCAATTCCCGAGGGGACTCGCGTCGCCGGGCAGTTGGGCAATGCGGGCAAGCAAGGCTTCGTCCGGGGCGCGGGACAGCAGCGTCGCGAGCAGCGCGTATTCCTGCGACCGCGCAGCTTCGATCTCGTCGAGATGAGCGGCCGCGTCGGGACGTTCGTAATCGGCATGAACCATCGTTCGGTCCGGTACCGCATCCTGCCCTTTTTCGTGCGCTGCGGAGCGTGAGCGTAGGACGAAGTCGGTCACTTTGGTAAGGCCCCTCCGTGTCGCGGCCCCACAACTAATTGTGACTTTTCGGTCGCATCCGACCGATTTTGCGCTGCGGCAAACGCGGATCGCGATTCCGACGACGGCTCGGTCACATCCGCCTCCTGCTCCGTCGTGTCGTGCGACGAGCTCGCGGGCATCTCGCCACGCGACTCCATTTGCCCCAAATCATCGGAACCTGGCGCCGGCGTCCGGCTTTGCGAGGGGCGACTGACCAATGATCCGGGCGGCGATCTGGCGCAGCTCTTCGGTCATCTCCAGCGGACCAAAGCCCGCCATCGATCCGGGCGCGTTGAAATCCCAGTCATAGTCGGCGAGCCCGACGAAATCGCGAATCTTCGGGTCGGCCGCCCAGGCGCGGCGCAGCGCGGCACGGGCAAGCTCGGGCGGCACGCCCGGCGCCAGAAAGGCGCGGATATCGGTGTCGGCGGCAATCGACTCGATCGCCGGAAGGCTTGCGAGATCGAACGACGGCGCGACGGCATCGGGGCGTCTCGACGCGGGTGCGGCGTCTTTTCCGTGCAGGCCTTCGATGCCAGCCGTTCCTTCGGCCGGTTCCCCGCCTTCGACCGGCGCCTCGGAAGCCGCTGGAGCCGGCTCCGCGGGAAATTCCGCATCGACCGTTTCGGCGGCTGCGCATTGCTTGCGGCGCGACCATCGGGCAAGAAAGGTCTCGCGGTCGCTCATCCCCGGCGTCCCTTGCGCAGCGGCTCGCGGCGCTCTTCGCGCGCATCCGTGCGGGTACGACGGTAATGCCGCTCGACGACGTGATGCTCCGCCACAAATGCCTCGACGATGTCGCGCACCGCGGCCGGCATCGGCACCGCGTCGACGAGTGTCGCCGCCGGCTTGCGTGAACGACTCCCCTTCGGCTGGGTCGACCGTCACCGCGAACAGCGCATAGGGCGGGTCCGCTCCGGTCGGCCGCAGCGCGACCCAGACCGACGGCTCCCCTGAATTCGAGATTGCTGTGGTAGTGCTCCGCCTCGGTGCGATAGAGCTCGATCGTCGGCGTCGCCGACATAGAAGGTCGTCACGTCCTCGCCCGCCGCGATCACGGTCCATGGCGCCGCGTCGGGCACGCCGCCGAGCACGGTGATCGAGCGCCAGACCGCGTCGATCCATGCCGACGTCGCCTTGCGCCGCTCGACGACGATGCCGACCGGGATGCGCGCGTGCGGCTTCACGGCGCTCACGGCAGCGGCATCTCCATGAGCCGCGCGCCGAGCCATGACGGCTTGGCAAGTCTCTGCCCCAGGTCGTGTCGTTCGGCGCGTTTGCCGGCACGCCGCACCAAGAGGTCGCCGTCATCGCCGATCTCGCGTTGCGCACCATTCTCCGGCGCGAGATGCGAAAGATATTCGGACGCGACGGCCGTAAACCCATCCTCCCGCCAGCCGTCGATCACGCGCATGAGGTGCCGCGCAAAGGCCTCGATCAGCCGATTTGCGTCGGTTTCATCGAAGCCCTCGTCTTCGAGCGCAGTTTCCTCGGCGGACGAGGCCGAAGGAGAGTGGCCGGGGATCGACGCGAGCCTGATCACGGCGCCGAAGACGAGCCACGGCGGAGGCACCGCCGCATCGGCATCCTCCGGCGCGACAAGAGCAGCCGCCGCCGACGCACCCGCCGTCGACGCGGATGGCATCGGGCCAATCGATGACGATCGGCTTGTGCGGCGGTGCGATCGTCGCCATCGCGTGGACGAGCGCCACCATGCCGGCATAGAGCACGCGCCACGACGATGCGTGCGGCTCGTCAGGCTCGAATACGACAGCAAATTCCGCCACATCGAAGCGCCCGACGGAAACCAGGGTTCCGGCCCCGAGCTCCGCGGCGTGCTTAGCCGCATAGGCAACGGCATCGCCGGCCTCCCGCAGCCTCACCAGGCGGAACGGCGGCGGCAGTTCGATCGTCGGCGCATAGGGCGCCTGAACCGCTATGTGACGTTCGGGCGACATCGAGGCCCCAACTCCACATTTCACCGCCGATAGTTATGTTGTTTCGGACATAACCTCCAGCCCCGGGGCGGCAGGAAGGCATCGGGAGAGGCGATGGCCGATCGGCGCACCATCCTTGTGTGTTCCTGCGAGGACACCATGCCGCTCGATGCCCAGGCGCTGCACCAGGGCTGTCGCGGGGACCGTCTCGTCACCGGACGCCAATTCTGCCGTGCGGAACTCGGACAATTTCGCGAACGTCGTTGCCGCCGGAGCACCGGTGACGATGGGCTGCACCCAGGAGGCCCCGCTGTTTCGCGAGGCCGCGGGCGACGACGCCGACATAAGCTTCGTGAACCTTCGCGAAACCGCCGGCTGGTCGAAGGACGCCGCGAACGCCGGTCCCGAAGATGGCCGCGCTCGTCGCCGCGGCCGCGGAACCGGCGCCGGAGCTCTCCTTCGTCACGCTCAAGAGCGACGGCGTCATCCTGGTGTACGGCCGCGACGAACGGCGCCGTCGAGGCGGCCGGCCTGCTCAAGGATCATCTCGACGTCACCGTCCTGATCACGCGGCCGGACCAGGTTTCGCCGCCGCGCGTCGCCGAATTTCCGATCGTGAAAGGCACGATCCGCGTCGGCCAACGGCCATCTCGGCGCGTTCGAGATCACCGTCGACGATTATGCCGCACCGTCGCCGTCGTCGCGGGGCGCGCTGGTGTTCGGTCCAGGACGCGACGGTGCGGTCTCGCGCTGCGACATCCTGCTCGACCTCTCCGGCGGATACGCCGCTGTTTCCCGCCGGCCGATCTGCGCGACGGCTATCTGCGCGCCGACCCCGGCGATCCGGCGGCGGTGCTCCGGGCCGTGCTGCGCGCCCGCGATCTCGTGCGGGGATTTCGACAAGCCGCGCTACATCGATTTCACCGATCATCTGTGCGCCCATTCGCGATCGAGCATCGTCGGCTGCCGGCGCTGTCTCGATCTCTGCCCGACCGGCGCCATCGCTCCCGACGGCGACCATGTCGCGATCGACGCCGCGGTCTGCGCCGGCTGCGGGCAATGCGCCGCGGTCTGCCCGACCGGCGCCGCCGCCTACGCGCTGCCGCCGGCCGATGCCTTGATGCGGCGGCTGCGCACGCTTCTCACGGTCTATCGCGAGGCTGGCGGCCGAACGCCCGTGCTGCTGTTTCACGATGAGGACCATGGCGGCGCCTTGATCGACGCGCTGGCGCGCCACGGCGACGGGCTGCCCGCCCATGTCCTGCCCGTACAGGTGAACGAAGTCACCCAGATCGGCCTCGAGACGGTGGCGGCGGCTTTTGCCTATGGCGCGGCCGCGGCGCGCTTCGTCCTGCGCGCAAAGCCGCGCCACGACATCGCCGGACTGACGCGCACGGTCGCACTCGCCCAGACGCATCCTCGCCGGGCTCGGACTCGGCGGCGCGCGCCTCGGGACGATCGAGACCGACGACCCCTTCGCGCTCGGTGAGCGGCTGCGCGAGATCGAGCTCGAGGACGGCGTTGCGCAGCCGGCGAGCTTCCGGCCCGACGGGCCGAAGCGCGACGTGCTTCGGCTCGCGCTGCGCGAATTGCATCGCGTCGCGCCCTCCCCCGTCGACGTCATCGCGCTCCCGGCGGACGCACCGTTCGGCGCGGTCGAGATCGACGTCGTGGGCTGCACGCTCTGCCTCGCCTGCGTGTCCGCCTGCCCGACCGGGGCGCTGACCGACGATCCGGAGCGGCCGATGCTGCGGTTTGCCGAGGATGCCTGCGTCCAATGCGGGCTGTGCAAGGCGACCTGCCCCGAGAAGGTGATCAGCCTCGTGCCGCGAATCGATTTCCGCGCGGCGACGGCGGCGCCGCGCGTGCTCAAGGAGGAAGAGCCGTTCCACTGCATCCGCTGCGGCAAGCCGTTCGGCGTCAAGAGCATGATCGAGCGCGTCATCGCCAAGCTCGAAGGCAAGCACTGGATGTATCAGGGTGCGGCGAGCCGCCTCGATGCCATCAAGATGTGCGAGGCGTGCCGGGTCGCGGCCGTGACCGAACGCGAGTTCGATCCCCACGGCGCGCCGGCGCGCCCGACGGTGCGCACGACCGACGATTACCTGCCCGGCCGCGGAGGAAAACCGCCGACGTGATCCGCGCCGGAGAATGACGCGGCCCGCGTGCCGCGCCATGTTCGCTCAACGGGTTTCGCTCAAACGAGATGTTCGCTAAACGAGAGAGGGTCCGATGCGCAGCTTCATCTTTGCCTGTATCGCCGTCGCGGTCATCGCCGTCGTCGGCGCCGTGACCTTGAGCGAATTTCAGGAGTCTTCCAAGGAGGCGTTTTCGACGACGGCGGTGCGGCTCTGAACGCTGAGCCGACCCTCTCGGCGACAAACGATCGCCGATAATCGCATTCGGCTATCAGCGCACCACAGCCGCAGTCTGCGCGCTGACGCGAACCGTGCGGTCGGCCTGACCGCTCAGCGACAGCATCGAGGTGAAGGCGGCGAGCGCAAATATCAGCGACAGTACCGCAATGAAGGTCTTCATGGCTGATCTCCTGGGTACCTGTGGAACCAATCCTAGGCCCACCGGGGGAGATCGGGCGTGAAGCGCTTCACAGAGCTAACCTGTTTTATCTCTTGAGATTTTGAGCTGCCCTGACGGCCGCGCGGTTCAGCGTGACCAACCTCACAGTCACTTCTCACCGGCGGGGCTAGGGTGCGGGCAAGTCTTCGATCCCATCAAGTCTTCGATCCCATGGAGCCTTGCCATGTCCGAACAGCGTCCTTCAGCAAGCCAAGAGCGTGAGCCGTCGTTGGGAATGAGCGTTGGTGTGCTCTGCCTCATCCTCTTCGGATTGTTCGCGATCGTCGCCAATATCAACGTCCCCGATATCCGGGTGGCACCGGCGGCGCTGTCCGTCGAGCTCTGAGAAGAAGCGGCTTCGGCGCAACGCGCCCGAAATCGAAGCCGCATCCACCTCCGTCGCCCGCGGCCGCACCGGCGCCGCGGGAAAATCGATCGGCTCGTTGAGTCTTCCGTCGAGCCGACTTGCCCCGGCCGTTCGTCAGGCCTTCTTCGCGAACGGCACCGGCATGCCGGCAATCTTGACCTTGAACGAGCCGAGGCTTGTCCGCGTGCAGAAGTACACGGTCTTCCAGTCGTCGCCGCCGAACGCCACGTTCGCCGTGTTGGCAAAGCCGTGCACGATGCGCCCGAGCTTCTTGCCGTTCGGAGCGATGATGTAGAGCCCGCCGGAACCGCCGGAATAGATATTGCCGGCAACGTCGACCTTGATGCCGTCGGGAACGCCCGGCTCGGGTCCGCCGAGATCGACGAGGATGCGATCGGTCGCGCGGGCGAGCGTGCCGTTGGGCAACACGTCGATGGCGCGAATGTGCCGGCGCTGCGAAGTCGGCGACATAGAGCACCAACTCGTCGGGAGAGAGGGCGATGCCGTTCGGCGTGACGAAATCATTGACGAGAAGCGTGAGCGTGCCGCGGTCCGGCGAGATGCGGTAGACGCCCGCAAAGGTTTGGTCACCTTCGCCGGGCGGCACCTGGGCGGCAGGGCCGGTCCAGGGATCGGTGAAATAGATCGCGCCGTCGGACTTCACCACGACGTCGTTCGGAAAGTTGAGCGGCCGGCCCTGGAAGCTGCTCGCCATCACGGTGATGCTGCCGTCGGCCTCTTCGCGAACGACCCGCCGGGTCGCCGCTTCGCAGGCGACGAGGCGCCCCTTCGGATCGCGCGTGATCCCGTTCGCGGCGTTGGTGTTCTCCTTGAAGACCGAGATCGGCTGGCCCGGCGAATATTTCCAACGCTTGAGATCGGTGCCGCGGAACAGCAGATAGCCGCCCTCCTTCCACCACAGCGGCCCCTCGACATTGGCGGTGCCGCCGAGGTTGGTGGCGATATCGACGATCGGCTCCGAGGTCGAGATGATCTCGTCGAGCGCCGGATCGAGCCGCTCGATGCGCTTGGCGGCCTGCGCGGAAGCGTGGCGGTACGCGCCACCGACCGCAACATCCGCCGCGACACCCGCCATCATCGTGGCGAGCATTCGCCGCCGCGAAAATCCGTGTTGCGGACCCATGGTTCCTCCCTCTGCTTGGTGGCGACGTTGATGAGGCCGAATTCCGAGCTCGTTCGTCGCCTTTGCTGAGGCAAGGCTACATCAGATACGCCCGGGTCCGAAAGAGCCGCACGGACAGAGCCGAACGGACCAGCGAGACCGGCGCGCCGGACGTCCGCCCATCCGTCTGGTAAAATGGGTTGAGCCCTTGCGAAACCCATCACCTCGCGGCGACGCCGGAATGAACGCGACTACGAACGGCACGTCGACTGATATGATCGCGCTCGGGAAGAGATGATGGGTTTCGCAAGGGCTCAACCCATCCTACGCGCTCAACCCATCTTACGCGCTTAGCCGAAAGTCACCTGACGTGCGCGCATATGAGTTTCTAGACCGGCCCGCGACGTGTTGCATTCACTTCGTGACGGCACGGGAATTCGACGCAGCTCAAAAGCATGAAGTCGACGAAGCCATCGGGAGGGGCGTGAAATATGTATACTGGGACTATCTCGACGGCGAGGGCACATCCACAACCATCGCCGACCCGCTCGGTAGAACACTGCAACTTGAGCACGCGCCTTACGGCGGGCGGGGCGGGCTGAGCCCATGGATCGGATTCTTGGATGATCTGATCTCTCTGTCTTATCGGTACCCCGGTCTTGTGATCGTGGTGGATCATGCGGACAGCCTTCTCCGGGAAAGGCCTGACGAGATGTTTGATCTAGTAGAGGCTTTTCTTACTCAATTCCATCATTGGTACGACCAGAAGAAGCCTTGTCACTTATGCTTCCAAATGGAGCCGAATGATTCCATACGGAGAATATTTTTCGGAGGAGGCGACGATTACTTACGGGCCGATGCTGCCAGCATGGAGAAGCAACCCGAACCAACGAAGCCGACCCTCTGGGATATCTATCTTTCCGTTCGAGAAGTAGAAGCGGGGCATGTGGGCATGCTTGTGGCCACGGTAGAAGCTGCGGACGAGAACGAGGCAATCGAGAAGGCCCCGCCGAGCTTGAAACAAGGCGGGGTGAAGCTAATGGCGGTGCCGGCGCATCGTGACGCTGGTTGACGCGCTGAAGGATTTGCAGAACCTCGGCGATGACGTCGGGATGCTTACGCGCTATTTGCCGTCGTTCCAGATGTCGGTTGCAAGCTTCCAGTCTGCGCCGACCTTCTCCCAGACGACGACGTACTTTCCGGAAACCTCCTTCGATGCCGGTCCCTTGGTCTTGAGGCTGACGGTACCGATCTCGCGCGCAGCCGCGGGCCCGAGGGGCTTTACGTCGAGCGTCGTGAGTTGGGGGTCGCCCACCTGCTCTGCAAGGCTCTTCCATAGAGCCGCGATGGCGGCCCTGCCCTTCACCATCGCGGAACCCGGAGGAAATACAGTCGCGTCTTCCGTGTAGAGCGACGCGACTCCGGTGAACTCCCCTTTGTTGAAGAGCTCGGTCCACTTGGCATTCGCGGCCTCGATCTCGGCCTTTTGCGCGAACGCCGGTGCGGCAAGCGCCATCAAACAGCTGATCACCAGAGCAAAGCTACGCATGATCACCTCCGTAGTTCAGGCTTGTTCGCCCATGATCGGTCGCAAACCCGGCGCCCGCAACACCTAGCATCGTCGCCTGACGCCGGCGTGGTAATGTCCTAACTTGGCGCCTGCGGACGCTGATTGAATCCTTTGACGGTGTCGAAGTCTGCGGCGACTTGATATCGGCCATTTATCCATTGAACTACATGAATGAAGTTGGGACTATAGTTAAGGTAGACCTTGCATTGATTTAGCGCCGCCTCCAAGGTCTGGTAGGGCGTAGAATCGTAATCGATTGTGCCGCCCGCCGTGACGGAATGAATGTAGTACGGTTTCATTGCTTCCCCCTACTTGTCGTTCTTTCCACCAATTACTCAAGTACCCAAGCACCCAAAGCTGATCGGTCACGCCAGCCGCCATTGCCGGGGTGGCGCGCAAGGTCTTGTGCAGCCGTACAAGGTCGCAGTGCGCGAAGTGCAGTGCCCCCGAGTTCTCAAACTTCTTGCTGAAAGCGTTCGTCAACCGGGTTAGTCGGCGCACGCTCATCCGCATCGTCAAATTCTGTCGTTCAACGAAGCTTGTCGTGGCTTGTCGATGACGTCATATACATGAATTTTCGAGAGGCATTAGACGGCCAGTGCGCAAGATAGGTCACGAAGGCGTGGCTGAGGCTCTGGGGGGCTCCGTACAAGCGATTAGACAAGCTCGCTTTGAGCCCAAGAGGAAGGCTCAGAGGGCGCCGCCGGAGGCTTGGGAAAAGGCTGTGATAAAGCTTGCGGAGAAGCGGGCGTTGCACTACCGACGACTCGTCGAGCATTTGCGATCCTGAACACAAGGGACGGGGTGTCGAGCTTCGGTCGACACCCTACATCTAGTATGGAACAACAACTGAGTTTTCCATTTGATGGCCTTTTCACTGCGGAGGACAACGAGGCTCTATGGACCCCACGCGACATCTGGGTACGGGCCAATCAGCGTCTACTCGAATATTTCGATGAAGACCGGCGCTTTGAGAGGAAGGCAGGCAAGCTGCATTTCGATGATATAGCGACCTACTACAGCGCTTTTTCCAATACGCCTGATGGTGGAATGATTGTCTTCGGCATCAATGATGATGGCACGATTGTGGGGTGCAGCAATCTAAGCGCGCCTCAGCTTAATAAGCTTGAAAACTTTCATCTGAACTTATGCCCCCAAGCCAGGCCCGAATTTCGGCGCGTACCAGTTGTCGTGAACGGGGAGCCTGATTTTTGCGTCGCCATCTACATCCCCTACATTGGCCGGCTGGTCGAGACCAACAAGGATGAGGCCTGGATTCGGTACGGTGACAGCAAACATAAAATGAGTGAACCGGAGAAACAAGATTTCCGTGCAACTCGTCAGGAAACATCATTCGAAATGGAGATAGCCTCATATAATTACCCCGATGATTTTGACCTGCACATTATTCAGGACTTTTGCGATGCATACCGAGGTCGCGAAGGACAGAAATCATGGACAAATGAGGAAGTGTTGATTGATAGGCACCTATTGAAACATGCAGAAGGGAAATTGCGTCCGCTCAACAGTCTTGTGTTGATGGCCGCAAAGGACCCGCGAATTTCGATACCAGGATGTCGGGTGAGAATTCAACGCTTCGCCACAGAGCAGGAGGGAGTCGGAGAAACCTATTCTCCACAACGAGACCGGACCGTTGAAGGTAACTTAGTTAAAATTATTAAGGAAGCCTCACAAATCATTAGCGAAATGATATACGACGTAACATGGCTGAATGCGGAAGGTAAGTTTATTACGACGCCTGAGTATCCGCAGTGAGCGTGGTTCGAGTCGGTCATAAACGCGTGCGTACATCGCTCTTATAGCTTCAGTGGAAGCGAGATTTTCGTGAAGCTTTTTCCCGATCGAATGGAAGTCGAAAGCCCAGGCGGCTTTGTCCCGCCGGTCAATGAGCGAACTATTTACGACGCGAGAGCAACAAGAAACTATCACTTGATGGATGCGTTACGCTTTCTTGGATATGTACGCATGGCTCGCGAGGGAACCAGGCGCATTCGAGAAAGTATGAAGGAATGGGGGCTGCCAGAACCTGTATTTAAGCAGGAAGCGTTGCACGGCGTTATGGTGCGCGTGACATTGAGAAACGACCCGATATCGCGGAAGCGAGCCACGGACCGGGATGTCGCACTTCATTTTGGCGTTGAGACTTGGAAGACTCTTCAGGATCACGAAATCAAGATCGCCGCATACGCATTTCGCAACGGGTCAATTCAGGTATCCGAGGCGGCTCGGCTCACGGGAAGGACGTGGCATACGAGCAAGAAGGACCTCGACCGATTAGTGCGACGCGACATTCTTGTATTTGTTCCGGGCAAATTTGTACGCGATCCGAAGGCAAGCTACAAAATCAAGAGGGCCGGGGCTGAAGAGTCTTGAGCAGCTTCGAGGGCCAACATCATTGTTCGGCGCGGCTGATGCAATCGGTGCCGATCGAAGAAACCCATGACGGCAAGCTGGCATGGGTGGGCGTGGTGCGCATCTTCGCGATAGACGGGCAAGACATCCAAGGCCTATGCCTGATCATCGCCAATCGAAGGAAGCGACAGGCGCCGGTTTCCTAATGTTGCATGAAGGACCGAATCTGAGTCGCCGGCCGACGCGGTGCGGCCGTTGCCGAAACTCGCGAGAGAGGTTGACTATGCAGAAGGCTTTTACCGCAGCAACCCGGGATGCAGCGAACCTGGAGGCTGACAAATGGTGGGGGCAGCAAAATGGCCTACGACAGATCCACCGAACAGCGGTGGCGGTCGGATGGGGGCCGAGCCTTGCTGAGGTGGATCAGTGGCGAGTGACCATCCACTATGAAGGCGATTCAAACTAGGACACCTATCACCCGCGCCGACCCCGCTAGGCCGGCGGTGCGGTGCGTGCTAGCTTGCAGCCATTCTAAAGGCGGTCCGGTTTGCGCCGGCCGGCCGCCGAGGGTGCCCGGGCGCGCGGATTAGCACTCATGTTCACCATCAAGGTCAACGGGACCTCGCATCAGCTCGATGTCGAGGAAGACACGCCGCTTCTATGGGTCCTGCGCGAAGAGGTCGGGCTGACGGGGACGAAATTCGGCTGCGGCATCGCCGCCTGCGGCGCCTGCACCGTGCACGTCAACGGCGAGGCGATGCGTTCCTGCTCGGTGCTGATCGGCAGCGTCGACGGCGCCGAGATCACCACGATCGAGGGGCTCTCGCCCGACAGCAAGCATCCGGTGCAGCAGGCCTGGCTCACCGAGCAGGTGCCGCAATGCGGCTACTGCCAGTCCGGCCAGATCATGGCGACGGCGGCCTTCCTCAAGACCAATCCGAGCCCGACCGATGCTCAGATCGACGCCGAGCTCACCAACATTTGCCGTTGCGGCACCTATGAGCGCCTGCGCCGTGCGGTGCATCGCGCCGCCGCGCTGATGCGCGTTTGAGACGGGAGGGCATGACCATGAACGACCTCACCCTTTCCCGCCGCCACTTCATCACCACCGCGCTCACCGCAGCCGGCGGCCTCGCCCTCGGCGTCGGCTTCCATGATTCCGCCGAGGCGGCGAGCCTCAGCGTCCGCCCCTGGGGCGAGGAGGCCAAGCGCTATCCCGGCGAGATCAATGCCTGGGTGGTGATCGAGCCCGACGACACCGTGATCATCCGCTACGGCCGCGCCGAGATGGGCCAGGGCAGCTTCACGGCGCTCCCCCAGATTCTCGCCGAAGAGCTCGAATGCGATTGGGCCTTCGTCAAGCCGGAATACGCTTCGGCGAACCGCAATGTCGTCGACAACAAGGTCTATGGCAGCCTCTCCACCGGCGGCAGCCGCGCCGTGCGCGAGACCGGCGTGATCGTCCAGCAGGCCGGCGCCAGCGCGCGCGAGCGCCTGATCGCGGCGGCCGCCAAGCGCTGGAACGTGCCGGCCTCCGAATGCGCCGCGGCCATGAGCAAGGTGACCCACAAGCCGACCGGCCGGACGTTCCGCTTCGGCGAGCTCGCGGCAGACGCAGCCACGATCAAGCTCGACAAGGAGCCGGCGCTCAAGCGGCCGGACCAGTACCAGTTCATCGGCCGGCGGCTCGCGCGGCTCGACGTGCCGCTCAAGATCAACGGCTCGGCGAAGTTCGGCATCGATCTCGAAGTGCCGGATATGGTGCGGGCCGCCATCATCAAATGCCCGGTGTTCGGCGGCAAAGTGAAATCGGTCGACGAGAGCAAGATCGCCGGGCGCCGCGGCGTCCTGCAGGTGGTCAAGCTCAATAACGCCGTCGCGGTGATCGCGGACCGTTACTACCGTGCGCAGGACGCGCTCAACGCGCTCAAGATCGAGTGGGACGTCGGCGCCGCCGGCGCCACCAACAGCGCGCAGTTCCGCAAGGAGTATCTCGAGGCCCTCGACCAGAAGGGCGTCGACGCGCGTCACGACGGCAATGTCGATACCGCCATGCCGACGGCCGCCAAGACGATCGAGGCGACCTACGAGGTGCCGATCATCGCGCATGCGCCGATGGAGCCGCTCAACGCCATCGCCCATGTGCAGGCGGATCGTGTCGACGTCTGGGTCGGCACCCAGAACGCCGACCTCGCGCTGACCTTCGCCGCCCAGGCCTCCGGCGTGAAACCGGAGAACATCTACATCCACAACACGTTCTCGGGCGGCGGCTTCGGCCGGCGGCTCGGTCCCGACGAGGTGTTCCAGGCGGTCGCGGTCTCGAAGGCGGTCGGCAAGCCGGTGAAGCTCATCTGGACGCGCGAGGAGGAAATCCGCCAGGGCCGCTACCGCACCCAGGCGGCGATCCGCTTCAAGGCGGGCTTCGCCGCCGACGGAACCCCGATCGCGCTCGACATGCGCAACTCGGCGGGCAGCTCCAACCCCGCCAACGTGCAGAACGGCGTCGACCCGCAGACGCTGCAAGGCCTCGTCAACACGGCCTACCAGCTGCCGAACTTCCGCCTCGTCTCGATCCTCAAGAACACGCATGTGCCGCTCGGGCCGTGGCGCGCGCCGGGCCACTCCCAGAACGTGTTCTTCATGGAGAGCTTCATCGACGAGATGGCGCACGCCACCGGCAAGGACCCGGTGGCGCTGCGGCGCGAGCTCCTCGCCCATCGCCCGGACTTCCAGCAGGTGCTCGATCTCCTGGTCGAGAAGGGCGACTGGGGCAAGCCGATGCCGCGCGGCAAGGGCCGCGGCATCGCCGTCCACGAGAGCTACGACTCGATCGTCGGCATGACCGCCGAGGTCACGGTGGCGGGCGGCGAGGTGAAGGTCGATCGCGTCGTCATCGTGTGCGACTGCGGCGTGGTGGTGAACCCGCGCGGCGTCGAGACGCAGCTCGAAGGCGGCATGATCTACGGGCTCTCGGCGGCGCTGTTCGGCGAGATCACGGTGAAGAACGGCCGCGTCGAGCAGGGCAACTTCGACACCTATCCGGTGGCCCGCTACAAGGACGCGCCGAAGACCGAGGTCTACATCTCGCCCACTCCGGGCAAGCGATGGGGCGGTGTCGGCGAGCCGGGCGCGACCATGATCCAGCCCGCGATCACCAACGCGATCTTCGCCGCCACCGGCAAGCGCCTGCGCACGCTGCCGATCCGCGGCCAGGATTTGACCGGCGGCGCGTAGGCTGCGGATTCACACACTGAGTACTGAGTAGCGCAATGGCCGGGCTCGTCCCGGCCATTTGCTTTGGGAGGCCAAATCGCCGATCTAAATGGGTCATGGCCGGCGATGACAGCGTGTCGAAAGGCCTGCGCGAATGAGCTTATCGACAGCTTCTCGACCGGCCTGCCCTTTGACATTTGTCATTTGTCGGAAGTTCAGCCGTTGATCAATTCTCAGCGAACGCCGCAACTCGCCTGATCCAGGTCTCGGTAACATCGCGGGAGGGGCGCTTCCATGTCGCTTGATATTCCTACGCTCTTTGTCATTGCCGTGTTCGTCTGTGCGGTCGCGGGCTTCTTGCTGCTGCTTTCCTGGTTGCAGAACCGCAATGTCCGAGGGCTGGCCTTGTGGGCGTCAGCTTTGATCATCGGATCGATTGGCGTCGCCCTTATCGCCGCGCGCGGCGACATCTCGGACACCTGGTCGATTGCCATCGCAAACGCAATCCTGGCCACCGCCTACGGGATGATTTGGGCCGGCGTGCGCAATTTCGATGGACGCGCGACGTCCGCCCCGCTTGTTCTCGCCGGCGCCGTGATTTGGCTCGTCGCCTGTCACATCGAGGCATTCTTCACCTCGCTGCAGGCTCGCACTGCGCTGATGTCCGCGATCGTCGTCTCCTATTCGCTGCTCGCGCATGGGAGCTCTGGCGGGGTCGCCGCGAAGGACTGATGTTCCGCTTGCCGGTCATCTTACTTCTGCTTGTTCATGCGGCATTCTTTGTCGTTCGCATTCCGTTTGCGGGCGCGCTGCCTCTGCCGACGGATTCCGAGGAACTTCGCACGGTTGGTGGACTTTCACCATCTTCGAGGCTGTGTTCTTTGCGTTTTGCATGGCCTATCTTCTCGGCGCAATGGCAAGAGAGCGGATGGTTCTCGGATACAAACAGGCGTCGCTGATCGATCCACTCACCGGCGTGGGCAACCGCCGGGCGTTTTTCGAGCGTGGCGAGAAGCTGCTGCATCGGAGCGCGTTCGAAGGGCGACCTACGGTGCTGCTGTTGTTCGATCTCGACAGATTCAAGGATATCAACGACACCTTCGGTCACCACGTCGGAGACCGGGTTCTCAAGGCCTTTTGCGCCGTCGCGACGGCTGCGCTGCGACCTGATGATCTTTTTGGCCGGGTCGGCGGGGAGGAGTTTGCCTCGCTCCTTCCTTACACGTCGCTCGACGAGGGGCTCGCGGTCGCCGAGCGCATTCGCTCGAACTTCGCGGCGACGACGCTGGAGGTCGGCGCGAATACGTTGGCGGCAACGGTCAGCGTCGGAGTAGCAATGTCGATCGATCCGAGCCGGACTCTCGCCGACATTTTCAAGGCAGCCGATCGGGCGCTCTATCGTGCCAAGGCAAACGGGCGCAACCGTGTCGAGCATGCGAGTGGCGTACCCGAGGATCAGTGAGGAAGGCGATGCGAAATGACGAATGAGCGCACCTCGGCACCTTGCCGCTGCGGCAAAGTCGAGCTTGAGATCGTCGGGGCTCCGATCTTGCGAGGCATTTGTTATTGCGCGAGTTGCCAGGAGGCAGGTCGCCGGTATCAGGCAGCGCCCGAAGTCGATCCCGTTTTGGCCGAGGACGGCGGCACGGACTACGTTCTCTATCGCAAGGATCGCGTACGCTGCGTCCGGGGCGGCGACCTTCTCGAGGAGCGACGGCTGAAACCGGATTCGCCGACGCGGCGGATGTACGCGCGCTGTTGCGACACGGCCATGTTCCTCGACTTCACCAAAGGTCACTGGCTCACGGTCTATCGCGGCCGCCTTCCCGACGATATCCCGCCGGCGACCATGCGGATGATGACTGCCGCACGGCCCGAGGGCGTGATTTTGCCTGACGACATGGCCAACTATCCCGGCCACTCCGGAAAATTCATGCTGAAGTTGCTCGGTGCGTGGATGGCGATGGGGTTCCGACGACCGGCCGTCGACGGCGTGCCATAAGCCCTAACCCTGCCGAACTTGGCGAAGGGCGCCGCCCTGCGGCGACGCCCTCTTGATTTACGAGTCCGGAGAAATGGCGAATACGCGGACGGGATCGGCAATGTTCTTCAACATCGCCTCTCCGAGATCTACGAATTCGGCCCCGATGGTCCCTCGGACCAGCTTCCAGATGTCGGACGAAACGCATATGCCGCCCGGCTCTGCGAGGCCCTCGATCCGCGCCACGAGGTTCACGGCATGGCCATAGATGTCTTCGGGCTCGACGATGACATCACCGAGACCGATGGCCATGCGTAGCTCGATACGGTGCATCTGCTTCACGCCGGCATTGCGCACCATCATGGCTTGCTGAATTTCCAGAGCGCTACGCACGGCATCGACCGCACTGCCGAATTCAACGAGAGCGCCATCACCCGTGTGTTTGACGATGCGACCGTGATATTCACGAATTTTCGGCTCGACGACGAGTTTTCGACAGTTCAGCAGGCGTGCGTGGGTACCCTCCTCGTCCGCGTTCATCAAACGCGAATAGCCGACGACGTCCATGATAAGGATTGCCACGAGGCGACGTTCGACACCCAAACAATCTCGTTGAGGCCACCTCCAGGACGCGCGCAAATACTGTTGCACCGACCCGAGTGCGAGCCCTCGGATCGCTACGAAAGCGCCGCCACTCAGCAATCCAGTGGCGAAGGCCTTGCCTAAATCAGATAATAAATCCTCGAACATGGCTGCGCATCCTTCGATCGCAGGAGCCTGACAACCGGCATTCTCGGTCAAAAGCGAAAATTCCTTTGTGTGGCGCTTTTCGACGTTGCAGTCTGATCAATATCGATTGCCAGCATTCAAACGAATTGGGTCACCCCGGCGCACGGCCGGGGTGCCTTGGGCTCAACGCAGGCGCGCCTGACGGCAAATTCCTGCGTCGATATAAGTGGCTTGGGCGGTCAGGCCCTTATAGCGCGTGTCGAACACGCTGCCGGGCTGATGCCGCGGGAAATTCTCCTCGCTCCAACCCGAACGGCCTTCGCTATCGCGAACACCGTCGATCAAAGCCAGGAACAGAGCGCGCCAAACGGCGCCTCACCGCTGCGGCTGCACCTGCGCAAAGTCGTGCAGCAGCAGCCTGGTACGCCGCGGGCGGGGGGTGAGTTGAAAATCGTCTGTAAACCAAGGCCATGTGCCCCTCCTGCCTTTCGGCGGAGGGGCTGGCCCTGCGCCGGCTATCTCGATCCAGCAAACCCGGTTACGGAGTTCGTCGGCTTGATTAGGAAGTGCACGCGAGCAAGTGCCCGCGCCCGAACGATCGAATGATCGGTCGGGCGTCGCCCACGAACTGTGGTCATGAGCATCCAATATGCTTCAGCGAACGCATGGTTCTCCTCACAGCGGAGCGCGACCTATATTCAGCGGCGCAAAAAAATCAAGAACAAACTGGCGAGTTTGGAAAAAAATCAGATGAATAAAGAAATTGTTGCGCAAAGGCGGTTATCGCAACAGGAAAATTGCGTTGAAAACTCCCCTGTCGTTGCTTTCAGCAATTGGCACGATGGCGACCGATTGCGTCCACGAAGATTCGACCGAGCAGACAACGTCGAGCATTGGCAGGCTAATAATTTTGAGCCGAGTGTGAGCCAGTTCATTCATCGCCGAGGCGCGCGCTCTGCCAACGGTTTTGCGAGATCGCGAGCGCATTCAATAAAAAGGTGAGCTAATGGGCTCAAAGTCCGGTTCTTGGGCGTCAGGATTCCCATTTGCCTGCGGGTTGTGGGTAGCTCGACCGGGACACGCCGCAACACTTCGTGCCTGGCAGGTAGTGACAGCACGGAGGCTGGGACCACGATCAGGAACCCTCTGGTCGACGCCAACCTGATCCGGACATTGATGGCATCTGTGTAAACGGCCGCACGCGGCGGCTCGAGCCCGCTGGCGCGAAAGGCTTCAACGATCAACCTGTCGACGACGGTTCCAGGCGGCGACCATGTCCAGGGCTCGTTGACGAGATCGGCAAGCGCGAGTCTGCGGCGGCGTACCCACGGATTTTCCGCGCTCGCCGCCACCACCAGCGGTTCCTCGAACAGCACTTCAACATCGATGTCGTCTTGGGGATCGAGCTCGGAGTCGCCCGAGAACGCTACTTCGATGCGCCGCTCGCGCAACTGGCTGTAGAGCGCCGTCAGGGCGTTTGGCATGAGATGATAGGCGACACGGGGATACGTCCTGCGACAACCGGGCGATGACCGCGAGGACGAACCCTTCCGCAAACGCGCTGCCGCTTCCAATCAGGAGCTCACCGGCCTCAGGATTGGAAAGGAACTCGATCTCCCGCACGCCTTGTTTGAGCTCGTCGAAAGCGGCGGCCCCGCGCTTGAGCAGCGCGTGCCCGTAACGTGTCGGCTCGATGCCTTGGGCGCTGCGGTCGAGAAGCTTGGCGCCGATCGTCTGTTCGAGGTCCGCGATCGATCTGGAAACGGCAGACTGTGTGGTGTGCAGGATTGCAGCCGCCTTCCTCATGCTGCCGGCATGCACGACCGCCATCAGAACGTGCAGGTCGTGGAGCTTGATCCGCCGCCCAATGCGGTCGCTGATCTGCATGCTTTGCCTTATCGCAGTTTGGCTATCGCTATATCGACAAATAGCATCACTTTGACATCACCGTATACGGTACTGATGGTTCGGGCTGTTCAAATCGAGGGCCGGACATGATCAGGATGAGACTGCCCCGCAGGCGATTCCTGCACCTGGCGTTGGGGGCTGTCGCGCTGCCGGCCATATCGGGAGTAGCGAGCGCGAAAGCCTATCCTGCGCGGCCGGTGCGGGTGATCGTGCCATTCGCGCCCGCCGGCGACGCCGATCTCATCGCGCGTCTGATCGGCCAGCGGCTATCGGAGCGGTTGGGGCAGCAATTCGTGATCGAGAACCGGCCTGGCGCCGCCACGAACATCGGCACCGAACTGGTCCTCCACGCGCCGGCGGACGGCTACACGCTCTTGGTGGCCGCTCCATCGGCCGCAATCAACGCGACCCTTTATGGCAAACTCAGCTTTAACTTCATCCGCGATATTGCTCCGGTGGCGGCAGTCATCCGGGCGCCATTCGTCCTGCTCACCAATCCATCCGTTCCGGCCGAAACGGTTCCCGCGCTCATCGCCTATGCCAAGAGCAATCCGCGCCAGATCAGCATGGCGTCGACCGGCGTCGGTTCGGGACCTCATGTGGCCGGCGAATTGTTCAAGATGATGGCCGGTGTCGACATGGTTCATGTGCCCTATCGCGGACAGGGCCCGGCGCTCACAGACCTTCTCGGCGGGCAAGTGCAGGTTTACTTCGCCGCCGTACCTTCGGCGTTCGAATACATCAAGGCCGGCCGGCTGCGAGCGCTGGCAGTGACGACGGCGGCGCGCGCAGCGGTGCTGCCAGATATCCCATCCATGAGCGATTTCCTGCCCGGCTACGAGGCGAGCTACTGGGGCGGATTCTGTGCGCCCAAAGGCACACCGGACGAGATTGTCGACAAGCTGAACAGCGAAATCAACGCAGCGCTCGCTGACCCCGAAATCGAGAGACGATTTGCCGGCCTGGGTGCGACGGTGCTTCGCGGCACGCCTGCCGACTTCGGCCAGCTCATCTCCGACGAGACCGAGAAGTGGGGCAAGGTGGTCAAGTTCGCCAACATCAAACCGGAGTGACGCCCCATGCCGCTTCGAGCGAGCCCCCTATCTTGACCTCCATCTCTGCTCGCTTCCAATCGTCCGGCCAACTGCATACGATGTTCGCTGCATACGATGTTCGTGGCGGCAAGCCGCCGACCTCGACCCGAGAACTTCAGCAATGCGCCTCGTCGCCTTCATGGTCGCAATAATCGCCGCAAGCGCCCCAGCCGGTGCGCAGAGCTGGAGGGAATACGAATACCGGGACGAGGGCTTTACGGCCGCCTTTCCCGCCGAGCCGAAGGTTGAAACCACGTCTTACCAAGCCGCCGGCGGCCGCTTGGTCGAAGCGCGCGTCTATTCCGTTGCGAAGGACGGCGGCGAGTTCAAGGTCACGGTCGCCGATCTGTCGCGTACGGAGATGTCGGAAGGGAACGTCATGGCCTATGCCGTGATGATGCTGTCGCGACGGGGCGAGGTGAAGTTCGACATTCCCCATAGCACGCGTCGGATCATCGGCCGGCAAGCCAGCATCGACGGGGCGGACGGCAGCCAGACGTATGCTTCCGTCTTCTTTCACAATCAGCGGCTTTATCAGATCGAGGGGACGGTGCCTGCCGGCGGCTCGACCGCGGACGGCATCCGATTCCAGCAATCATTCGACTTCACCGATGGGTGGAGGCTGCCTGATGCTCTGAGCAATGAGCTCAGGCCGCCGCGATAGCAGGATTTCCCGCCGATAGGCAGCGACGAGCCATATCCAGACTCATGCATTGCGCAAACCCCGTTCCGCGGAGACAGGCTCGCACTGCTCTACGTCGGGATGCTCAACGTCGGGATGCTCAACGTCGGGATCGGGGATGCGAGGACGGCTTCAGTCGGGCACCTTGGCAATCAGGCGAACACCGCCGAGGCTGCCGCTCTGGTAGAGATGTGCGATGACCGCATAGAACTTCTCTTGCGCGGCATAAGCTCCGTCGCCGTGCACGCTCGCATAGGCCTCCCGGTTCGCCCGCCATTTCTTCAGTCGATCGGCAGCGTACGGACTCCAGTCACCGGTCAAATCGGTCGTCTCGACATCGACGAAGCCGGCCGAGCGGAGATCGTTCGCGTAGTCTTCGATGGAGGTCATGGAAATGCCGAAGATGACGTCGCGCACGTCGCGGAGATCGACCGCAGAAAACGGCGCACGTATGCACAGGTCTTCGACGTAGCAACCGCCGCCGGCGCGCAGTGCGCGCGCGAGCCTCGTGCAGAGACGAGGCCGATCCGGAATGTGCAGAAAGGCAAGCCAGCTGACCACCGCGTCGAACGCTGCCTCTGGATAGGCATAGGTGAGCGCGTCGGCGCAGATGTGGGTGACGCGTTTGTCCAGGCCGGTTCGTTGCGTGAGATCGACGGCGATCGAATGGAGCGCAGGCTGAAGCTCCAGCGCGGTGACGTGGCAACCGAAGTGGTATGCCAGGTAGCGCGCGGGACCGCCGACTCCTGAGCCGATATCGAGCACGCGACTAGTAGGCCCTAGCCCGAGCCGTTCCGCCGCTGCGCGGACAGCCTCTTCGCCGTGATAGTGCCATTGGTCGAGGGCGAACAGCCGTTCCGGCGGGATCGGATCTTTGGGCCCAATTCCAAGAGCGGAGAGACCGCGGGCAACACGATCCAGATTGGTATAGAGCGGCATCGCCGCGATTGTGGAGTTCTCAGTCATCGAGAGTTTCCACCGCGGCCATCATTTTCACCTGTTGGAAAAAAAGCGACGCGCGATGCACCTGGCCGGACGCGTGGGCGGCGAAGACAGCTTCAACAGATGAGCGGAAATTCAGAGCGAAAGTGGGGCGAACACGTCGAGTTGCCGCCTCGGTCACGGACCTTTGGTACTGGTTGCGATTGCTGTACCGTTCCTCAAACGAGGAGCCAGGGAGAAACGACGTGGGCGAGGTCAATCGCATCAATTCCCTCAGCGTAGCGTTGCTGGTGGCGGGGATGATGACGCACGCGGGCACGCTCGCCGCGCAAGAGGTAAAGCATCTCAACCCCGTGATTGAGAAGCTCGCCGCCGGCAAGCGCTATCATCGGATTCCAGACCGGCGATTTGACCCTGGGGAATGCGCGCACCATGTCGCGTGCCGATGCCGACTACGTGTATGTGGACATGGAGCATACGCCGCTGGATTTTCCCGCGCTGAACCAGTTTGCGATGGGCATGGTCGACAAAGCCACCGCACTCAAGAAGGGAAGTCCCGCGCCTAACATGGCGCTGTTTGCGCGCTTTCCTCCCTATGGCCGGGAGGGGGCACAATGGATCGCCAAGCAGGCGCTCGACGCCGGGTTGATGGGTGTCATTTTCAACGGCATCGACACGCCCGAGCAAGCGTGGGTGGCGGTTTCGAACATGCGCTACCCGCAAAAGCGCACCTCGAAGTACCAGAATCCGCCCGGACTGCGCGGTTATGGCCCCGCCGCTGCCGCATGGGTCTGGGGTGTCTCAACTGCAGAGTACGAGCGGCGCGCGGATCTGTGGCCGCTGAATCCCGACGGTGATCTCATCGCCATCATGATGATCGAATTGACGGAGGGCATCAAGAATGCCGATGCCATTGCCGCGGTGCCGGGCGTTGGCGCCATCTTCCTTGGTGCCGGCAGCGATCTGCGCCAATCGCTCGGGGTCGAGGAGAACTCACCGGAAATCGAGCAGGCCTTTCAGACCATCCTGCAGGCTTGCCTGGGTCGCAACGTAGCGTGCGGCATCACGGCGACAACGGCACCGGGTATTGCGCGGCGGCTTGGCGAAGGATGGAAGATGATCCGCACGACCAATGGGGCATTGAACCAATGGCGTGCTTCTCAATCCGGGAGGTAGCGGCGAACGAGCCTGGGCGAAGCTGCACATGATCGATCGCCGAAGAGATCGAACCTGCGTTCAAGCCTGCCGGCGAGCAAAGGATAGCAACCACTAGGTAGTCTGCTTCGGGTCGTTTGCTGCCCCTGGCCCACGAATGGGACGGCGTCCGCGTCACCCCAACCAGCGGACGTTCCGGCGGAAAGCCGGGACTTCTGAATTGGG
>CAWCCG010000004.1:0-27034 GCA_963793985.1 uncultured Alphaproteobacteria bacterium
CGAGGGGAGTGGGGTGACCCCACTCCGTCATCGCCGGGCTTGACCCGGCGATCCCGATCGATGTGGGACGGCGGTGCCTACAAAAACGGGATGGCCGGGACAAGCCCGGCCATGACGATTCCGAAAACCGCAGACATAAAAAGGGCGGCGTGGGACCTCGGTCCCCGCCGCCCCTTTGAGTATCTCAGAAGTCTTCGTCGCCGTGCTTGTCGTCGAGCATCGAGACCGGCGTGGTCGACGACGGCTCGGTAATCGAGCCGGTCACCACCGGTTCGTCCTCGACAGGCTGACCGGGCACCGCCACGGTCGACGACTGCGTGACTTCGACCACGATGGCAGTGGAGGCTTCCGCCTTCTCTTCATTCGGCTGCGACAGGGATGCGTCGCTCGTGGTCTTGTCTTCGGTCGCCGGCTCGGTCGCGAGCGCGGGGATCGCCGCCGTCAGTGCCGGCTCCTCGATCGCGGTGTCGGTGTCGCCGGTCACGATGATCACCGTGGTCTGGTTGACCTCGGCGATGATGGCGTCGACGGTCCGGATCGCCGGTTCGGCGGCATCGGCAGTGGCCTCAGCCGTGGCTTCGAGCACGGCGGGATCGAAAGCATCCGCGACGGTCGTTGCGGTGTCCGCGGCGACCAGAGTTTCGACCGGGCAGCTGCCCATGCCGTCACCGGTGTCGCAGTCGAGCGCCGCGATGATCTCGCCGGGATTGCCGACGGCGTCGAAGGTGAGAATCTGGATGGAAGTCGTGTCCTCCGTATCGGCGTAGGCAAGAGAGCCGCTAAAGGCGAACGAGGCTGCGAGCAGAGCGAGACCTGTTACCTTGGCAAGTGTTGTCTTCATTGTTTTTACTCCACGCTACTTTCACTCCACGCTGGATGCGAGAGGCGGCTGTGGACGCGGACGACGGACACCGCCGCAGGCCGAGCGCAAAAGCCCGCCGCGTGCCGTCGAATAGATTGTCGAGAACACCCCAACCCCTCGCCGGGCATCCTCGGCGGGGCGGGTTAAGAAAAGGTTGCTTCGCGTTGTGGGCGTTCAAAAAATACGTCGGCGATCAATGTGTTGAATGCGGCGAGACGCGGGCGGAGCGACAAACTTTCGCCCTAATGGAAAACGCCGCGAGACGCGGTCGTACCTCGGCGCGGAAATCTGGGAAGCGCGCGAAATTCGTCCTCGGTCAGCCGGCGGCGGGGCGTGGGCTCCAGACCGTCATGCTGCTGATAGGAACGTGCAAGAAGATTGGCCCGGCCATAAGACACCGCCCCCAATAGGAGACAGAAAAATGCGCAAGATCGTAATGCTCGTCACCCTCGGCCTCGTGCTGGCGGCGGGCGCTGCTGCAGTGTTGACCGTGTACCCGCAGCCGGCGTCGGCGGAACCGCAGGAGTTGGCAAGGACCAGGAGGATGCGGCAGCCGCTGCCGTTGACAATCGAAACGATCATGTGACGGGTCGGCGGGCCATATACGGCTTGCCGATCAGGTTCCGCGAGCATCTCGCGTCGAAGGCTCCAGCCGCAGAGTTGGTCATTCCGGGTTCCGGCTGGCGCCGGCCCCGGAATGACGGCCTATTTCTCCGGCTCGTCACGCTCACCGACCTCATCCCGATCGCTGGTAGTCAACGCAGCATGAGGTCCCAAATACCTTCACAAGCTCTCAGTTGCTGCGGAAGAGGTCCTGCGGAATGCCCGCGGCGCTGAACACGTAGTCGCGCGAGGCCTCGAGCTGCCGGCGCAGATGCGGCAAGTCGACGTCGAGCAGTTGCCCCTTCCACTTGCGCACCTTGCCGGCCACGATCACCGTCTCGACGTTGGTGCGGTCCATCAGCGAGACCACCGCGCCCGGCACGTGATTGAGCGGCGCCACGTTGATGCGGGTGGCATCGAGGATGATGATGTCCGCCTCCTTGCCGGGCGTGAGCGAGCCGACCTTGCCGTCGAGCCGCAAAGCTTTTGCACCGTTGATGGTGGCGTAGCGCAGCACGTCGCGTGTCGTGAGCAGCGGCGGCAAGCTCGGGGAGGGCGTCGGCCACTGATTGGGTGGATAGAAGTTGCCCTGCTCGAGGATCATCTGGTTCACAACCATGCGCTGCATGTTCATGGCCACGCGCATCTGGGTGAAGAAGTCCGCCGTCATCGTGCACTCGACGTCGACGCTCAGCGAAGGCTCCATGCCCAGGCTCTGCATCTTGAGGATAGGCGGCTTGCCGTGGCGCATGTTCATCTCGATCGGGAAGGCGATCGACACTTGCGCGCCGCGATCGTGGACCGCCTGCCAGCCCATGTCCGACTGCCCCGTCATGTGAATGAACAGGTTGTCCGGTCCGATCCCGATGTTATGGTTGCTGCCGCCTTGGTTGTTGGCCAGCGCGTCGAGGATCGGAGTAATGCCGAACGGCGAGAGGATGTGCGCGGCGATCTGGAGACCGAGCTGGCGCCCGATCGTCCAGGACTGCCTGCGTGCGTCGGGTCGCCGAGATAGACCTCGCCGCCCATGATCATGCTGACGAGCTGGTCGCTCGAGGAGAACCACCGCTGTTTGATGCGGACCGCGTCCTGCGGATAGGCATATCCGGGCGTGTGGACGACGGAGCCTTCGCCGGCGCCCTCGAAATAGCCGAACGCCGCGCGGCGGCCGGTGTCGAACAGCGCCTGGATGGCGGCGTCGGAGTGCTGCGGCGTGTGATGGATCTGCGAGACGTCGTGCGTCGTGGTGACGCCGTCGTCGAGTTGGGAAAGCCCTCCGAACAGCTCGTTGATGTAGACGTCCTGCGGCCGGTAGACAGGCGCGAATTTCAGCAGAATGTATTCGTAGTAGGTCAGACTGCCGCTGGGCGAGCCGGATCCGTCGTTGATCAGCACGCCGTCGGCGAGAAAGCTGCGCAGCGCGGTT
Source organism: uncultured Alphaproteobacteria bacterium (assembly GCA_963793985.1). GTDB lineage: Bacteria > Pseudomonadota > Alphaproteobacteria > Rhizobiales > Xanthobacteraceae > JAJPKK01. Next base: position 2,892 of record CAWCCG010000004.1, read on the forward strand.
TCGAACTGGTGGTGGTGGGTATCGATGAAGCCCGGCATCACGATGCGCCCGCGCGCATCGATCACCGCGCCGGCGGCGCCCAAGTTCGGGCCGACGGCGAGGATCTTCTTGCCCTCGACCAGCACGTCGGCCTGAACGAAATCGCCGACCTTCGGGTCCATCGACATCACCGACCCGCCGCGGATGACATAGCGCTGGCCCGGCCTTGCCGGATGTCAGGCGGATCGTCGTCTGCCTTTGCCGGCCGTGGTGCGAACAGGCCGAGACCTGCGGCGGCACCGAGAGCCGCGGTGCCCTTGAGAAAGTGTCGTCGCGAAGCGAGGTGGTGTTGCGGATTTCGTGGATTGCAAAGTCGGCACATCTTACGCCCCCTTCTTTCGTGGTATTTTGAAGATGAAGACTGCACATTCATTTTGGCGCGTACGGAGTCGGCTGTACAGTTGATTGCGGTCGCCCACGAGAGCGTCCCATTTTTGCTCTGATTAATGCGGAGGGGCGCTGGCCCGCCTCTACGTGAAAATAGCTGGAAACTGTCGGCAGCGAATATTCAAACCAGCTTGTGTTGGCCGGTGAAAATATCAGATCGATCGAATATGCGCGGGCCGCATCGCCTCGGGGCCAGTCGGCAAGCCGATCGCCCGTCAGCGGCGTCTCGCGTAATAGCGATCGAGCCACGCCCGCGCATTGCCGTGCACGAGGGCGGCCCAGGCGCGCTCGTCGGTCGCCGCGTCCGGCGGCGGGAACTCGACGCTGAGCGGCAGGCCGGCCGGCAGCGCGTCCAGGATGTCGGCGACCGGCACCATGCCTTCGCCCATCAGGCGGCGCTGGTTCGGCGGCATCCGGCCGAGCATCGCCGGGTTGGGCTCGCCCGGCAGAATCATGCCGTCGGTGATCTGGGCGTAGGGCAGAAGCGCAGGATCGACCTTTCTGAGGTCGGCCGCGGTGTCGCCGGCGCGCACGAAATTGAGGGGGTCGACGCAGACTGCGGCGTTGGCGCGCTTTGCTTCGGCGATGAGCGCGAGCGTCTGCGGCAGGCTGGCCAGCGGGCGGATCACCGCGGGCTCGATTGCGCAGACGAGGTTGCGCTCGGCGGCGAGGTCGCAGAGGCGCTCGAAGTTGTCGCGCATCCGCGACCAGTCGGGGTCGGCGCCCATGGTGACCGCGAATTTCGCACCGAGCTCGGCGGCAAGGTCGAGCGCCGGCGTGAACGTCGCGACGTCGACATCCGGCACCAGGTAGAAGCTGTAGATGTCGAGCACGGTGAGGCCGGCGGCGGCGATTGCCTGCTTCATGGCGCGGATCAGCGCGGCATCGCCGACGACGGGATGATAGGGAAGGCCGGGCGACGCATTGAGCCGCAGCCCGATCCATTGGTAGCCGGCGCGCGCCGCCGCCTCGATATAGGCGAGGGGCGGCGAATTGGGGATCGTGCTCGGAGCGAGGACGAGCGGATTGATCGGGCATTGCGTGATGTCGCTCGCGGGCTATTCCGGTTTGAGGCCGGCGGCCTTGACGACCTCGCCCCAGCGGCCGGTTTCCGATGTCATGAATGCACCGAACTCGGCCGGCGTGAAGGTCATCGCTTCGGCGCCGAGCGTCGCGAACCGCGCCTTGACGGCGGGATCGGCGAGGCTCGCATTGACGGCGCGGTTGAGCGTCTCGACGACGTCTTGCGGCGTGCCGCGCGGCGCCGCAAAGCCGTACCATGCATAGGCCTCGTAGCCCGGCACGCTCTCGGCGACGGTCGGCACGTCCGGCAGCTCTGCGTTGCGATTAAGCGACGTGACCGCGAGGCCGCGCAATCCGCCGCTCTTGACGTATTGCATGGCCGAGGCGGGGTCCGCGAAAATGAGCTGCACGCGGCCGGCGAGGAGATCCGAATAGGCCGCGGCGTTGCCGGGATATTGAATGTGGGTGAGCTCGATCCCGGTCATCGCCGCAGAACAGCGCCGCCGCCAGATAGTTCGAGCTCGCGATGCCGGCCGAAGCGCAATTGAGCGCGCCGGGGTGCGCCTTCGCATAGGCGACGAGCTCCGCGATGTTGCGCGCCGGCACCGCCGGATTGAGCGCGACGACGTAGGTGATGCGGGCGAGGCCGGCGACCGGCGCAAGGTCGCGCAGCACGTTGAAGGACTGCGACGGGCGAAACGTCATGTTGATGGCGTTCGCGGTCGACACCACCAGGATCGTGTAGCCGTCGCGCGGCGCGTTGAGCACGGCTTCGACCGCGACGTTGCTGCTGGCGCCGGTGCGGTTCTCGACGATGAACTGCTGCCCGGTGCGCTGCGACAGCCGCTCGGCAAGAATGCGGGTGAGGATGTCGGTCGGCCCGCCGGCCGCAAATCCGACCACCAGACGCACCGGCCGTGTCGGATAGTCGGCTGCTGTCGCGCCATGAGTGGCGCAGGCGCCGAACGCAAACAGCATCATCGCCGCAAGACGGACGCGCCAACCCGCTTTCAAGGGCCGTTCTCCCGGTCGGAACTTTTTGTTGGGCGGAGCTTTGCAAAGCGGCGCGGGCGAGTCCAGCCGCCGGCCGCCTCACGCCATGCGGCGAATTGGTTCGTCTCCGCGATAGCGCCCGGCGACGCGGCTTCCGGTCCGTGCTGCCGGCGGCGTCACCGGTGCGTTTTGGTAGCACTCTGTTTTTGTTTGCTTTTCAGACCGTCCGGTGCGCCGGATGGGGCCGGCGCTTGCAACAGCTAACGGCCCCTAACAGCGCATAACGGGCAATTTCCCGGCTCCTGCGCAAATGTGAGTGCGAGGGAGAGCCGAGCCTCACCTCGGCCGAGTGCAATTCGAGAACGGGAGATCACGATGGGCACGCAACGAGATTCCGAAGGCGTCGACCTCGGGAGGCGCCGGCTCCTGACCACCGCGGCGCTCGGAATTGCCGCCTTCGCCGCCGCCGGCAACCTGTTTCCCGCCGTGGTGGAGCAATTGATGTCCCCAGCAGCCGGTTCACCCATCGGAGGCGAGCTCGCTTCGCTCGGCCGCGCGAACGGGTGGCTCAACAGCGAGCCGCTCTCGGCCGCGGAGCTGCGCGGCAAGGTCGTTCTCATCGACTTCTGGACCTACACCTGCATCAACTGGCTGCGCACGGTTCCCTATGTGCGCGCCTGGGCCGAGAAGTACCGGGACCAGGGGCTGGTCGTCATCGGCGTGCACACGCCCGAATTCCCGTTCGAGCACGACATCGACAACGTGCGCCGCGCCGTCAAGGCGATGAATCTCCCGTATCCGATCGCGATCGACAGCGACTATGAGATCTGGCGTGGCTTCAACAACCATTATTGGCCGGCCCTCTATTTCGTCGATGCGCAGGGGCGCGTTCGGCATCAGCAGTTCGGGGAGGGCGAATACGAGCAGGCGGAAAAGTTCATTCAGCAATTGCTCGCGGAGGCCGGGGCGGCCAGCGTCGGGCAGGACCTCGTTGCGGTCGAAGGCCGCGGCTTCGAGGCGCCGGCGGACTGGGCGAACCTGAAGTCGGAAGAGAACTACGTCGGCTACGAACGCACTGAAGGCTTTGCGTCTCCGGGCGGCGCATCGCCCGGTCAACCTCGCGTGTACGCGGTGCCCGCGCGCCTGGAGGTGAACCGGTGGGCGCTCGCCGGCGATTGGACCGTCGAGAAGGGCGCCACGGTGCTCAACAAGCCCGGCGGGCGGATCGTCTATCAGTTCTACGCCCGCGATCTGCATCTCGTCATGGGACCCGCCAGCGAAGGGGACCCCGGTGCGGTTCCGGGTGCGCATCGACGGCAAGGCGCCGGGCGCCGCCCACGGATTGGATGTCGACGAGCAGGGCATGGGGACGGTCGCCGAGCAGCGGCTCTACCAACTGGTCCGACAGCGGATGCCCGTTGCCGAGCGGCAGTTCGAAATCGAATTTCTCGATCCGGGCGTGGCGGCCTACGCGTTCACGTTCGGCTGAACGGACTATCCGTCCGGCACGTGCCGATCGGATCAAGCCAGGGAGATTGACATGCGTACCCAAGCACGGAGGCAGCCCATGAAGATCTTCACCGTCTCTGCGCTCGCGGCGCTCGCCATTGCAGCGTTGCCGTGGAGCGCCGCCCAAGGTGCGAACGTTCCCGGCTGGTGCGCAAACTCGGGCTACGACAATGGACCGCCGCGTTCGCGAGGTCCGGGCAATGGACCTTCCTGGCAGGGAGAACCAGGCGATTGCCAGTCGATCTGGCGAAGGAGCCGCTATCGCGGGACCGATCCCGATCCCTTCATCCGGCTCCAGCTGATGAGATACCGTCCGGTCTCGAAAAAGGAACGTCGGGCGACGCGGAAGTAGGGGTCTCGCTTCGCATCCAAACGAGTTTGCAAGCGAGTTCGAAGGTGTCGCGACCGCGGTGCCTCATTGACTTGATGAAGGAGGTTTCTCGATGCGCAGGCAATTCAGGGGTTTCTTAGGTATTCCAGTGGTCGCGCTCGCGCTCGCCATGGTGCTGCCGGCGGCCACCGCGCAGGCGCAGCAGGGCGGAATTGGGCGGGTCGATTTGCAGCGACACGATCTCAGCGTCCCCGGACGCGAGGCGGTTCAGGTGCGCGTCGATTTCGAGCCGGGTGCGGCGTTCGGTAACCACACGCATCCGGGCGAGGAGATCATCTACGTCCTCGAGGGCGCGCTCGAGTATGTGGTCGAAGGGAAGCCGCCGATGACGCTTCATGCCGGCGAGGTTCTCTTCATTCCGGCCGGAACGGTCCATGCGGCGAAGAACGTCGGCAGCGGCCCCGCGAAGGAGCTTGCTACCTATGTCCTCGAAAAAGGAAAGCCGCCCCTGACGCTGGTGAAGTGACGGCCGCGTCCGCTTCGTGATCAGGGAGATTCCGCTTCGTGATCGAGGAGACAATGCAAATGACCAGGCTCATAAAGACGCTCGTCGCGGCTGCGGCAGGTGCCGTGCTCGCTACCGGCGCGCTCGCCCAGAGCGGGATCGAGCACCATGTCACCAAGATCGACGGCACCCGCTTCCACTACGTGACCGCCGGAAGCGGCGATCCGGTGCTCCTGCTCCCCGGCTGGCCGGAGAGCTGGATCGCCTGGCGGAAGGTCGTGCCGTTGCTGGTTGCCGCCGGCCGCAGCGTCGTCGTGCTCGACCCCCGCGGCTTCGGCGAGAGCGACAAGCCGGCAGGCGGCTACGATCTCGATACCGCGTCGCGCGACCTGCATCGCTTCCTCGAGGCGACCGGCCTCGCGCGCCCCGGAGGAATCGACGTCATCGCTCACGACGTCGGGACGTGGATCGCGCATGCCCATGCCGTCGATTATCCGGCGGACGTCAAGCGGCTGGTGCTGACCGAGTTGAACATTCCCGGCGTGACCGCGTTTCCTGCGGGAATTCCGAGCGAAGCGATCAATCTCAAAGCCTGGCAGTTCGCCTTCAATCGGCTCAACGATCTGCCGGAGATGCTGATCCAGGGACGTGAGCGCGAGTACCTCGCCTGGATCTTCGCGACCAAGAGCACGCGATCCTATGCGATCGACCCGGCCGCGCTCGACGAATACACCCGCCAATATTCCGCGCCGGGCGCGATGCGCGCCGGTTTTGCCTGGTATCGCGAAAACTTCAGCGCAGAAGGCCTGGCGCAGGCGAAGGTGCGCGGGGCGAAGCGCCTGACCATGCCGGTTCTGGCGCTCGGAGGATCCGACGGCGTCGGCGATGCGCTTCGCGCCACCGTCGCGACGCTCGGAGACCGAGTGCAGGGCGGGCCGATCATGGGTCGCCCAGGACCCGGCGCCGCAAGCGCGGACACCGGCTGCGGCCACTTCCTGCCGGAGGAATGCCCGGCCGAGCTCACCGAGGCCGTCCTCAAATTCTGGCAGTCGGCCTCGCAGTGAGCCGAGCGCGCAGTATCCGGCGAAATGCCGGGAAGGACGGCTCGCCGCAGCCGACCGTGCGAACGTGGCTAGCGCGGAACTTTCCGAGCCTGTGCGAATGTGCCGCTTGCAGTCGCGCCGCATCACTGGAATTAGCAACACTGGAAGTCTAACGTCGGTTTTCTAGGGAAACGCAGGAGGACAATATGAAATCGTTTACCATTTCCGCCGCTTTGCTCGCCGGCTTCGGGGCGCTCGTGTTCATGGGCACCGCCGGATCGACGGTCCCGGCTTCGGCCAAGTGCATGTTCGATGAAGGCTATGGCCGCTACACGCCGTGCTCGGCGATGTACAAGAGCAAGAAGTGCTTCATCGACGAAGGCAACGGCCGCCGTACGCCGTGTTCGGCGCTGGTGAAGAACACCAAGAAGAAGGGGTAGGCGCTAATCGCGGTCGCGCCGGATTCGACCGCGCGAGCGATCATGAGGGCGGCGCGCGCGTGAGGCGCGCGCCGGCTTCTTGAGGATGGTCGCGGCCCCGAGGAGTTAGGCCGCGCCTTCACCGATGAAATTCAGAAGTCCGGCTTCTCGGTGCGCGGAACGTCGGTGTCGCTGCGGTCGTAATAGTATTGACGCACGTTGTCGGCGCAGACGACTTCGCCCAGGACATCGGGTCCCGGCACATAGGTGATGGTTGAGGTCCACGGCGTCGTGAAGACGCCCTCGTCCTCGATCGTCAGGTGGAGCTGCAGGAACTTGCCCCTGTGCTTGCTGAAGACGTCGCCGTTCACCAGCCAATTCTCTTTCTTGTTCCTTTCGATGGCGTCCTTCACGTCGTCGTATTCGCGCAGGCGGTAGCGCTCGACGATGTGCAGCGATTTCGTGTACGGCGTGCCGAACAGATCGAGCATCGCGTAGGGACGATCGGTCTTGACGCCGACGGTGTCGATCACCAGCGTGTCGCCCTCATAATGGCCGACCGAATCCCCGTACCAGGACGGGGTGAGCGGCTCGGGGTGACGATCGTTCAGGCGGACGCGGCGGATGTCGGTGCTCGGCGCGGTGTAGATGATCTGCACCGAATCCGGCTGCTGAATGATCTGCACCAGGAATTGCTTGTAGATGAACGGCATCGGCATCGGCCAACATTGGTTGGAAGGATTGCCGTAGACGACGCCCTTGAGCGAGAGCTCGCCGAACTTCTTCACCACCTCCGAAGCCCAGGGCTGCAGGATCGGGTTCTTGTAGTCGCCGACCAGCTGGTCGTAGTCGCTCACACCTTCCACACCCGGCGGAAGCGGAGGTTGTGCGACCGAGCCGCTCAGGCCCCCAGGCAGCTGCGGCCAGCGCGACAGGTTCGTGACCGGGCCGGGGCCCGATGCCGGCGGCTCGAACCAGGGAAAGCCCGGATGCAGCCAGACGCGGGTGAAGTTCGGGATATCGCCTTTCGTTGCGCTGGTCTCTGCCAGCGCCAGGGGTTGCAGCCGTCGCTGCCAATGCAATGCATAGAAGGAAATTCTTCTGCCTGCGCATGCCAACCTCCGTTTTCAATGCTCTTCCCACGAGGGATCGCAACGGCGCTCGCAATGATTTGGGCTGAAAATGCTTGCCCGCAGTGGTCACTTCCGCAGCGCCAACGCGATAGGGTCCCTCCCTTCAGAAATTCCAATTTTGAAGGTTACACCTTTTCCGCGCTTTATGGAGAGGTCTGCGATTTTTCTGGTGATGGCTTGCGACACCATCAGGCCCAGATGATCTGCGGCCGTTCGCGCGAGCGCGACGGCGGGGCGGAAGCGGCATAGCCGAGCGTAAAGGCCGCAAAGGGCATGAAGGGGGCGCCGATGCCGAACTCGCGGCGCGCCTCTGCGCTGCGCAGCCACAGCATGGGCGAGCCGACCCAGCAGCTGCCGAGCCCTCGCGCATGGGCGGACAGCACGAGGTTCTGGCCTGCGCGATTGCAGTCCTGGATCGACTCGGCATTGTCGGCATGTCCGGACAACACGACCACGATCGGCGCATCGAGAAAGACCTTGAAATCCGGTTTGTCGACCCAGGCGTAGCCTGTGGAATCTGGCCGATGCGCGCGGGCATAGTGCCTCGCGCGCTCGCCGAGCTCGGCGATGCGCTCGACGCCTTCGATCACGTGGAAGAGGAACGGACCGCTCACCGGCGTCGTTGGCGCCTGCGCCGCGTCCCACAGAACCTCCTCGATGATTGCGCGCGCGACCGGCCGTCTTTCGTAGTCGCGGATCGACCGGCGCGTATGGATGGCCGTGACGGTGTCCATCGATTTTCCCGCGATGCCAGAACGTCCGACCCGTAACCTAGTCCATTTCAGGCTCGGTCGCGCGAACGTCGGCGGAGCGGCGCAAGGAAGACCATGATCGCCATCATCTGGATCAGGGCCGCGAAGGCGAACAGCCAGGGTGCCGCGCCGGCGGTTTCCCCGGTCAGCTCGCGGATGAAGCCGAACACCGCCGGCGCGAAGGCGTAGGTCGCCTGGGCGATGGCGATGATGAGCGCGACGACCCGCGGCACGTCCTCTTTGGCGAACTCGACCTGGGCGATGAGGGGCGGCAGCGACGTCGCGTTGCCGATGCCGGCGCCGAACAGAAACACCCCGAGCAGTAGCAGTGCGACGGTTTCGACCGCCCGCAGCAAGCAGCGCGAAGACGCCGACGATCTGCACGACGTAGCTTGCAACCGCGACGAGCCGTCGATCGGCGGCGGCCGGCATCAGCCATCCGACCAAGGTGCGCCCGACGATGGCCGCGGCCGTCGCTCCGCCCATGGCCAAGCCCGCCGCTTGCGCGCCGAGCGCGGGAACCAGCATCGAGAACAGGTGCGCGAGCAATCCGATCTGGGCGAACAGTCCGAGGGCCATGCCGGCCGCGAGCGTCAGGAATTGGGCATTGCGCCACAGCAGCCGGCCGGGCAGGGGCTTTGCTGCGGAAGTCGACGCCGCGACCGTGGCGCCGGGTGCGTCGCCGTCGGGCGTCAAACCCATATCGAGCGGTGTCTTCGCGAACACGGTGTCGGCGAGCACCCAGACCGTCACCGCCGTCACCACGCCGATCGTCGCTGCCGCAGCCGGAAAGCCGAGAAATGTGATCGCCGCCACCCATAGCGGCGAGAACACGACCCCGCCGACGCTGGCGCCGTTGTAAGCCGTCGACAGCGCCGCCGGGCGCGCGCGGACGAACCACGGTGCGACGATCGCATTGATGGCGGCGGCACTCATCGCGATCCAGCCGGCGCCGCTGAAGAAGGTCGCCGCGATGAGCTGCCACGGCTCCTCGGCCACCGCCCAGCCCACCACCCCGCCGGCGAGCGAGACGGCGCCGGCCTTGGTGATTGCGGGCACGCCGAAGCGGCCATACAGCTGCGGCAGGTTGGCGGTGAACACCGCGCCGACGAGGAAATGCACCGTCACCGCGGTCGAGACGAGGGCGAGCGACCACCCGCGCGCCTCCTCGACCGCATGCAGGTAGATCGGCGGCCCGTAGAAGCCGAGACCCCAGCCGAATACGGCGAGGACGAAGGAAGCGGCAACGACGCGCCAACCGTAGAACGTGCTTTGCTTTGCCGCGGCGGTCATGGATTGCGTTCACCGTAAAATGCGTGCCTCCCGTCGGTCGCGGGCGGCTGGCGCGCACTGTGCGGGATGATTTTTCCGATCGTTACGGAAGTCACCGTAGCGGCGTAGGCGAAGCCTCGCCCCACCCGTTTGCGAGACAAACCAACGCCGAGTCCATTCGAGAAGCCACCTCGCATCGTTCCCTTGCAGCTGCGATCGCGCTAGGCTCCCCGAAAACAGCCCGGGGAGCACGCGACGTGGATCCGTTTTTCGCCTGGATCGAGCATTCCGCGCTCAGCGACTGGATTCGCGGCTCGGATTGTATCTGCGCATTTCCCATGATCGTCACGCTGCACAATATCGGCATGGCGTTTCTCGCCGGGTGCGGCATCGCGATCGATCTTCGCATCATCGGCTTTGCGCCCGGAATTCCGCTCAAGCCGATGGCGCGGCTCCTCCCGTTGATGTGGCTCGCCTTCGCCGTGAATGCGACCACCGGTGTATTGCTGCTGATCGCCTATCCGACCAAGGCGCTCACCAATCCGCTGTTCTACATCAAGATCACACTGGTGGCGGTCGCGCTCACCCTCGTCTATCTCGTCGCCAGGGACGTGCTGCGCGGGGCAGGGCGCGAGGGAAAGCCGGTCGCCGCGAAGGCCAGGGCGCTTGCGGGAGCCTCGCTCGCCGCGTGGCTCATTCTCATCGCCGCCGGCCGCTACCTCGCCTACACGCACAAATGGGAAATGCTCGGCGTCCCGGCGGTGTTGTGATCAGCCGTTGGTGATCAGCCGTTTTGTGATGATCGGGAGATCGCGTCGTGGAAATGGAACCCTGGGAAGTATGGGTCCGCAGCACCGAGCTCCACCATTTCGTGCAGCGCTACGAGTTTCAGCTGTGGCCGGCGATGCAGACGCTGCATCTGATCGGCTTCACGCTGCTGTTCGGCACCGTCGGCCTGTTCGACCTGCGGGCGCTCGGCGTCGCCAAGGGCATTCCGCTCGCCGCCGTTCACCGGCTCATCCCCTGGGGTGTCGCCGGCTTCGTCGGCAACATCCTGCTCGGGATCGTGTTCTTTTCCGTGCATCCGGAGCAGTATTTCTATAACGACGCGTTCCGTCTCAAGCTCATGTTCATGGCGATCGCGGGAATCAACATGCTCGCCTTTTACGCGACCGGCTCGTTCAAGGAGGCGAGGGCGCTGCCGGCAGATGCGGCGATCCCCCTGCACATCAAGGTCATTGCGGGGATTTCCCTGTTCGCCTGGGTGGCCGTCCTGATCTGCGGGCGCCTGATCACCTTCAATCGCCCGCCGTTCTTCCACTGAAGGTTGATCGAGCCGATCGGGCTTGGAGCGAAGGAAGGCGGAGCGAACGCCGTCGCATCCGCCGATCTCCTCATTGTTTTCGATGGCGGACTCACAACAGACTTTGTGGCAGGCTCGTCGCGGCGAGGAGAACATGTGTGGCGTTGGTGATGCGCAGGACGGCGATGCACGAGATGCCTGGCCGCGAGAAATTCGGCGTGGCGGCGACGCGCGAATTCGGCCACCGCCTGCGCCACGCCGGCCAGGACTGCCGCTGATGTCTGTCGCCGACGCCATCGCCGCCATCGAGGCCGGTCCGAAGGGACCGAAGATCGGCGCCTTCTTCGACTTCGACGGCACCCTGATCGACGGCTATTCGGCCGCGCCCGTATTTCCTCGAGAGGTTGCGCCGCCGCGAGATGAGTCGTAGCGAGGCCGCGGACATCATCCGTGCGGCCTGGCACGGCGACATGAACGAAAGCGAGTTCGCCGAGGTCGTCGGTAGAGGCATCACCGCGTGGGCCGGCCGCCCGGAGCAGGAGCTCACGGAGCTGTGGGCGCGCCTGTTCAAGGAAAAGATCGCGAGCCGCCTTTTCCCCGAGGCCTGGAGCCTCGTGAAGGCGCATCAGAGAATGGGACACACGGTCGCGATCGCCACCTCGGCCACGCGCTACCAGGCCGCCCCGATCGCCGAGGAGCTTGGGATCGCGGATGTGCTGTGCACGCGCGCGATGGTGCGCGACGGCCGCCTGACCGGCGGTGTCGAGGGCACGCCGCTGTGGGGAGTCGGCAAGGCCGAAGCCGTGCGCGATTTCGCAAACGCGCACGGGATCGCGCTTGCGCAGAGCTACGGCTATGCGAATGGCAACGAAGACATCGCCTTCCTGAAGACCGTCGGCCACGCGACCGCCGTCAACCCCAAGCCGGCGCTGACCGCAGCGGCACAGCTCGGCGGCTGGCGGGTGCTGCGCTTCCGCAAGCGCCGCAACACGGCCGCGACGCTCGCCCGCAGCGTCGGCGCCTATCTCACGCTTGGCGCGACGTCGCTCGGCGGCGTCGCCTATGCCGCGACGACGGGCGAGAGGCGGCGCGCCGCCGAATGGGTCAGCGCGCATGGCAGCGACGCCATGCTGGCGATGACCGGCGTCGCCGTCGAGGTCCAGGGCGAGGACCATTTGTGGGCGCACCGGCCTTCGGTGTTCATGTTCAATCATCAAAGCATGTTGGATGGCTACGTCCTGTTGCGGCTACTGCGGCGCGGCTTCACCGGCGTCGCCAAGCAGGAAGTGGCGTACATGCCGCTGCTCGGGCAGATCCTCCGCGCGCTCGACTTCGCCTTCATCGACCGCGGCGCGACCCGCAGCGCCATCGAGGCGATGGCGCCGGCGGTCGACCGGCTCCAGCGGGGCATGAGCGTCGTGATCGCACCGGAGGGGACGCGCAGCCTCACGCCGCGGCTCGGCCGGTTCAAGAAGGGGGCGTTCCACATCGCGATGCAGGCCGGCGCGCCCGTCGTGCCGGTGGTGTTCCGCAACACCTATGAGGTCATGCGGCGCGGCTCGCTGCTGTTCCGCCCCGGCACCGTCGACGTCTGCGTGCTGCCGCCGATCGACGTCGCGGCGTGGAGGGTCGACGACCTCGACCGCCACGTCGCCGACGTACGCGCGCTGTTCGAGCGCACGCTGGACGACTGGCCGCGCAGGTGAGCGGGCCTTCACCGCCCCTTCCGGCGCCGGCCTGGACTGGATGAAACGCGGTTCTGTCGCCTTGTCCCTATGGTATCATTAGCGTGCGGAGCGAGAACTTCATGACCTACGTCATCACAGGTACGGATTCGGCCGGGGCGTTGTCTCTCAAGCGAGATTCGGTCGCGGCGGCCATCAAAAAGGCCCTTGAGCTCATGGGCGACGGATGCCGGGATGTCTGCATTACGGACCCAGATGGCCGCATTTTTAGTCATCTCGAGTTCGACCGGCTCCACGCGGCTGAGCGGACGTAAGAGCGAGACGACGGATGCGGCGGTGGAAGTTCATCTGGCCGTCAACATGCAAACGGCAAAGGCGCTTGGCATCGAGCTACCACAGATAGTGGTGGCACTCGCCGACGAGGTGATTGAATAGATCGGCCCTCGCGTTGCGATCGATTGGCCGCGCATCTCGTGCCTGCTGCGGCGGAACGCGTCCTGGCTTGCGCGCTACTGTCCCTTGCGGGCTGCGCTTGCGAATCGCCGGGCTTCCTCGGCGGCGCGGAACAGCGCCTTCGCCTTGTTGATGCACTCCTGCTGCTCGCTCGCGGGATTGGAGTCGGCGACGATGCCGGCGCCGGCCTGGACGTACATCTTGCCGTCCTTGACGAGGGCGGTGCGCAGCACGATGCAGCTGTCCATGTCGCCGGTCGCCGAGAAATAGCCGACGCAGCCGGCATAGAGGCCGCGCTTCTCCTTCTCGAGCTCGTCGATGATCTCCATGGCGCGCACCTTCGGCGCTCCGGAGACGGTGCCGGCGGGAAAGCCCGCGGCGAGCGCATCGAGGCCGTCGTAGCGCGTGTCGAGCTTGCCCTCGACATTGGAGACGATGTGCATCACCTGGCTGTAGCGCTCGATGAAGAACTGGTCGGTGACGACGACGGTGCCGATCTTGGCGACGCGGCCGACGTCGTTGCGGCCGAGATCGAGCAGCATCAGGTGCTCGGCGCGCTCCTTGGGATCGGCGAGCAGCTCTTCCTCCAGCGCCTTGTCCTCGTGGGGCGTCGGCCCGCGCGGCTTGGTGCCGGCGATCGGCCGGATCGTCACCGTGTCGCCGCGGGCGCGCACCAGGATTTCCGGGCTCGAGCCCGCTACGGCAAAGCCGCCATAGTCGAGATAGAACAGGAACGGGGCCGGATTGACTCGGCGCAGCGCGCGGTAGAGCGCGAACGGCGGCAGCGTGAACGGCGCTTCGAAGCGCTGCGCCAGCACGACCTGGAAGATGTCGCCGGCGGCGATGTACTCCTTCGCCTGCGCCACCATGGCGTGGAATTCGGCCGGCGTCGTGTTCGAGGTCGGCGGCACTTCGAGCGCGGCGGCGAGGTCGGGCGCCGGCTCCTTGGCGAGCGGCTTGTCGAGAGCATCGACCACCGCAGTGAGCCGCTCGACGGCGCGGGCGAGCGCGCGCTCGGCGGTGACGCCCGCTGCCGGCCGCACCGGGGTGACGACGGTGAGCGTATCGAGCACGGAATCGAAGATGATCACGATGGTCGGCCGCACCAAAATGGCGTCAGGGATGCCGATCGGATCGGGATTGGGCGGCGGCAGCTCCTCCATCAGCCGCACCATGTCGTAGGAAAGATAACCGAACACGCCGGCGGCCATCGGCGGCAGGCCGGCCGGCAGGTCGATGCGGCTTTCGTTGACGAAGGCGCGCAGCGCCGCGAGCGGCGGCTCGGGGCAGGGCGCGAATGCGTCGGGCTCGGCCCGTGCGTTGCGGTTGATTTCGGCGCTGCTGTCGCGGGCGCGCCACACCACGTCTGGATCGAGGCCGATGATCGAATAGCGGCCGCGGACCGCGCCGCCTTCGACGGATTCGAGCAGGAAGCTCAGCTTGCGGTCGGCGCCGGTCTTGAGAAAGGCCGAGACCGGCGTGTCGAGGTCGGCGACGAGCGTCGTCCACACGACCTGGGGCCCGCCGCGGGAGTAGCGCGCGGCAAACGCCTCGGCGGAAGGTTCGATGTGCATCGAGTGGGCCCGTAGGGTGGGCAAGGCGGCGGCACCCGGCCATCGCCGCGGGACGTCACAGCCGTGCCCACTCGGGATCGCCGGGTCAAGCCCGGCGATGACCGGATGGGTCATCTCATCAACATGCTCGGGCACCTCAACCTCAATTGCCCGTGCTGCGGCCGACGGCCTGGTTGAGGGCCTGCGGGTTGACGTTGGTCGAGAGGTCGGTTTCGAGCTGGTTGACGTATTGCGTCAGAAGCTCCTCGCCATAGGCGCTCTTGAGCTGGTCCTGCAGCGGCTTTGCCGACGGACCGCCGCCTTCGAAGGCCGGCAGCTTGATGTCGGTGACCCTGAAGATGACGCGCTCCTCGGGGGACTTGCCCTCGGCGTCGCCGACGCCGTCCTTCGGCGTCTTGAACACCTGGGCCGCGACCGCCTGCGGCACGCTGACGGTGCCCTGCCGCTTGATGCCGGCCGCCATCTCGACGGTGAGGCCGTTGGCCATGGCGACTTCGGCGAACGGCGTGCCGCCCTTGAGCTTGTCGACGATCTCGGTGGTCTTGGCATCGAGGCGCTTGCCGATCTCCTCGTCGCGCCAGCGCGCCTCGACCTTGGCCTTGACCTCGTCGAGGGTGCGTTCGCGCGACGGCGTGATGCCTTCGACCTCGAACCAGACGAAGCCGCCGCCCGGGATCGTCAGCGGATCGTTCTCGGCGCCGGTGTCGGCGAGGAACGCGTCGTTGAGGATGTCGACGCCCTTCGGCAGGCCGGTGACCGGCTGGTCGGCGGGCGAGCGGCCGGCGCGGTCGATCGCGTCGATCGTCGCGACCGGAAGATTGAGCTTCTTCGCGATGTCCGCGAGCTTGGTGCCGTTGGCGTATTCGTCCTCGATCTTGTCGCGGATCTTGTTGACCTCGCCCTTGGCGCGGTCGACCGCGATCTCGTGCTTGATGTCGGCCGCGACCTCCTCGAACGGCCTCGTCGAGCCCTGGTCGACCTTGACCACCCGCACGATGGCGTTGGTGAAGCGCCCCTTGATCGCGCCGCTTACGCCGCCCGCGGGAAGGGAGAAAGCTGCGTCGGCGATGGTCGGGTCGATCATCTCGGCCTTGGTGACGTTGCCGAGGTCGATGTCCATGTCGGTGAGCTTGCGCTCCGCGACGATCATGTCGAAGCTCGTGCCGTCGGCGATCTGCTTCGCCGCGGCCTCGGCCTCCGTCGCGTTGGGGAAGGCGATCTGCTGGATCTGCCGGCGCTCCGGCACCGTGTAGCGGTTGATCCGGATGTCGTAGCTGCGCTTGGCGTCCTCGTCGCTCACCTCGACGGTCTTGGCGAGCTCTTCCGGAGAGACGGTGACCACGACGAGCTTGCGGTACTCCGGCGCCCGGAACGCCACCTTGTGGGCATCGTAATAGGCGGTCAGCTCCTCCGGCGTCGGCATCGGAACATCGCCGAGCTTGTTGCCGTCGAGGGTGACGAATTCGATGCTGCGTTCCTCGTTCTGGAAGCGGTCGAGCAGGGCCGCCGCGGTCTTGGGCGGCGCGACCTCGCCGGTCACGGCGCTGGTGATCTGGCGGCGCAGCGCATAGCGGCGCTGCTCGCTCACGAAGCGCGGCTCTGAATAGCCGGCGCCCCGGATCAGTTGCTGGAAGCGGTTCTCGTCGAACTCGCCGTTGAGGCCGCGGAACGCCGGGTCCTCCTTGATGTGCTTGACCACATCGGCGTCGGACATGCCGAGGCCGAGCTGGCGCGCCCGCTCGTCGAGCGCGGCGCCGGCGATCATCTGGCTCAGGATCTGCTGCTCGAGGCCGAGCGCTCGGGCCTGGTCGGCCGTGATCGGACGGCGCAGCTGCTGGCCGAGCTGCTGGAGCCGCTCGTTATACTGCTGGCGGAACTGCTCGATCGAAATCTCGGTGCGGCCGATCTTGGCCACGGTGGAAACGCCGAAACCGCGGAAAATGTCGCCGATGCCCCAGATGCCGAAGCTGATGACCAGGAACAGCACGACCGCCGCCATGATGATGCGGCCGAGCCAGTTGGAAGAGGCTTGTCGTAGACCTCGAAGCATGGGCAAACACTGTTTTGAGTGAGCGGGATCGGCTCAAGGCCGAACGGATCAGGCCGGCCTTATAGCCGGCTTCAAGTAACGGTGCATCATAGGATTCGCGCCCCTCCCCTGCAACCGAGGGCGGTGCGGTGTGCCATCGCAGCCACCCCCTTTCCCGCGCTGGCGGTGTCTGCTAACCGGCTGCCCATGAAACAAAATCAAGATTGGGCCCGCCCGCCGCGGGGCGAGGCCCTCGGCAAGGTCCCATCTGCCGCGATTTCGGGACTTCTCAGCGGGGACAGGCGATGAGGCCCGCGCGACGGCCGCTGATCGCCGGCAACTGGAAGATGCACGGGCTCAAGGCCTCGGTCGCGGAACTCGAAAAAATCGTCCGTGATTTCGGCCGAGTTGCGCCAACGCCTCGACCTCATGGTCTGCCCGCCTGCGACCCTGATCGAGGCGTTCGCGGCGATCGCCGACGGCATCGCCATCGGCGGCCAGGATTGCCACACCGAGCCCGCCGGCGCCTTCACCGGCGACATCTCCGCCGAAATGCTCGCCGACCTCGGCGCGCATGCCGTGATCGTCGGCCATTCCGAGCGGCGCTCCTATCACGGCGAGACCGACGACGTGGTGCGCCGCAAGGTCGAGGCGGCGTGGCGCGCGGGCCTCACCGCCATCCTCTGCGTCGGCGAATTGCGCGAGGACCGGGTCGCCGGCCGCACCCTCAAGATCGTCGGCGCCCAGCTCCAGGGATCGCTGCCCGACCGCGCACAGCCCGATCGCCTCGTCATCGCCTACGAGCCGGTGTGGGCGATCGGCTCGGGCCTGACGCCGACCCCGGACGACGTCGCGGAGGTGCACGGCTTCATCCGCGCCCAGGCGACCGCGCGGCTCGGCGAGGCGGGGCAGGGGGTGCGCATCCTCTACGGCGGGTCGGTCAAGCCCGCCAATGCCGCCGAGCTGATGGCGGTCGCCGACGTCGACGGCGCACTGGTCGGCGGCGCCAGTCTCAAGGCCGAGGAGTTTTTGGCGATTGCGGCGGGCTGCCGTTAGCACCGATAAAGATCGAGCCGGCGACGCGCGTCGACCCGGCAACGAATGACGAGGGAGGAATTGGAATGAAGCTCGCAACGCTCGCCGCGACGGCGGTGCTCGCCATGCAGCAGTGACGGCCGCGCCCACCACCGGCCGCGCAGCCGAGATCAGGCTGATCTGCTCCAACGGATATCATGCGGTGATCGACGTGCTCGGCCCGCAATACGAGAAGGCGACCGGCAACAAGCTCGTGGTGAGCTACGGCCTCGCCGCCGCGCTTCAAAAAGACATCGAAGGCGGCGCGCCGTTCGACATCACCATCCTCGCCCCGCCGCAGATCGACGCGCTCGTCAAGCAGGGCAAGGTCGTCGCCGATACCCGCACGGTGCTCGCAAAGTCGGGCATGGGCGTGATGGTGCGCACCGGCGCGCCGAAGCCCGACGTGAGCACGGTCGATGCCTTCAAGAAGACGCTGCTCGCCGCGAAGTCGATCGCGTTTCCGCCGGGCGGGCAGAGCGGCATCTACCTCGTCGGCCTGATCGATCGCCTCGGCCTCACCGACGCGTTGAAGGACAAGCTCCAGCGCATCGCCAGCGGTCCGCTCACCGGCGAGACCGTCGCCAAGGGCGAAGCGGAGATCGGCATCACCCCGATCGGCGAACTGCTCTCCGTCAAAGGCGTGACGCTCGTCGGGCCGCTGCCGGCCGAGGTGCAGAACTACATCGTGCAGGTCGCAGGCGTCAGCGCCGATGCAGCGCAGGGCGCAGCGGCGCGCGATTTCCTGAAGTTTCTCGCCTCGCCGGAGCACCGCTCCCTCATCATCGAGAAGGGGATGGAGCCGGGTTGATCCGGCGTGTGCGGCTTGTCGGCGCGCGGTGTGAATTGGGTTGAGGAAGAATACGATTGCGCGCCGCCGTAGAGTGGGGACAATGGTTTTGCGTTGTCAGATCGATGTGGGGTCTGGGATGAAATCCATGCCGTCTCTTCTCTTAGATTTGGCTAATTGTGCCCTCGCCGTCGCGCTGCTCAGCTTGGGAAGCGCGACGGCGCTCGCCGATGTTCGGCAGGAGAATGCGCTTCTCTCGGCAGCGAAGGCTGCGGACGACCGCAGTCTCGAGGAAGTTCTGGCGCTCGAACCGAAAGCATTGAAGGCCGCGGATGCAGGCGCCGTTCGGCAAGGTCGTCGCCTCATTCTCAACCTGAGTTCGAGCGTCAAGAAGGGCCTACGTCGATGGGTCGGAAATGCGGAAGCAAAGACCCGGACAAGCAAGCGAAGTGTAAACAATACAAGTTGATTGCTCACGCGCCGTCTCGTGGCATGTTCGTGCTGGTGGAGGCGTTTTACGAAGGTGCTGATTATCTTCTAGTCAGCGATGTGTCGGGAGACGAAACAATCGTCCCGAGCTTTCCGATTTTTTCGCCCTCCGGCGAGCATGTTCTCGTGCTCTCACAGGATGATTCGATTGGCGACTACGCCATTCAAGTCTGGCGCCGCGACGGCGTCCGATTCGTGTTGGAGTGGAAAGGATGGCCCGTTGACGGGGGGTTCGGAGATTTCGGAGGTCAAATATAAGCTCGCGCGCTGGCCTTCAGAGGATGTCATCGAATTGCAAGCTCTGATCATGCAGAACATAACCAAAAAGGCCTCTCTGCGTCACACGACACGCGGATGGAGCTTTGCCTGGGCCCCGTGAAAGCCGAGGCTCGACGTCCACCGGAACGGGCATGGAGCCGGGCTGATCGGTGTCTGCGGCGTGTCGGCGCGAGGGCTGGGCAACCGTCTTGCCTCACCTTGGAATAACTCTACGATGCGCCGCATCTCAAGCGCATCCCGCAAGAAGCAGCACATCGGGAGGACATCAATGGCTGACGATCCGATCGAACGGCGTCGATTCCTGCTCGGCGCCGGGCTAGCCGGCACCGCCGTCGCAACAGGCTTCACGCCGGGCCTGCCGGCGAGCGAAGCCCAAGCGCAGACACCGACGCAGACGCCCGCTCATCCCGCGCCCGCCGCGAACGCCGAGCCCGACACTTACCTCGTGCTCACGCCGACCGAGCAGGCCTTCCTCTCCGCCACCGCCGACACCATGATCCCGGCCGACGAGCTCTCGCCGTCGGGCACCGACTGCGGGATCGTCACCTTCATCGACCGGCAGCTCGCGAGCGCCTGGGGCGGCGGCGCCAAGATGTATCGCTCCGGTCCCTTCCTGAAGGGCAAGCCGGAGCAGGGCTATCAGCTGTCGCTGACGCCGAAGGAATTCTTCCAGGCCGGGATCGCCGCCGCCAACGAGTGGTCGCGCAAGACCTACGGCAAGGAGTTCGACCGGCTCTCCGTCGCCGACCGCAACGCCGCGCTGCGCGCGATCCAGGAGGGCAAGGCGGAGTTCAAGAGCTTCTCCTCGCGCGCCTTCTTCGGCCAGCTCCTCACCATCACCATGCAGGGCTTCTTCTCCGATCCCGTCTACGGCGGCAACCGCGACAAGGTCTCGTGGAAGATGCTCGGCTATCCGGGCCTGCCCGCGACCTATGCCGACAAGGTCGACGCCTATCGCGAGAAGCGATACGTCGCCGCGCCGCAGTCGATCTCGGACTTTTCGTAAGGGGGAGCCGCATCATGGTCACGCGATTGAAAGAAGTCGATGCGGTGATGGTCGGCATGGGCTGGACCGGCGCGATCGTCGCGCGCGAGCTCGACCAAGGCCGGCCTGCAGGTGGTCGGCCTCGAGCGCGGCCAGGACCGCACGCCCGGCGAAGATTTCGTCCTCCCCGGCGTCCGCGACGAGATGAAATACTCGCAGCGCCTCGAGCTGATGTCGGACAATTCGACCGACACCATCACGTTCCGCAACGAGCCCGCTGAGTTCGCGCTGCCGATCCGCCGCTGGGGCGCGTTCCTGCCGGGCGAGGGCGTCGGCGGCTCCGGCATCCATTGGGGCGGCCTGCACTGGCGCAACCTGCCGACCGACTTCCGCATCCGCTCGGCGCTCACCGAGCGCTACGGCGCGAAGGCGATCCCCGACGACATGACGATCACCGACTGGCCGCTGAGCTATGCCGAGCTCGAGCCGTATTACGATCGCTTCGACAAGCTGTGCGGCGTGTCCGGCCAGGCCGGCAACCTGCGCGGCCAGACCGTCGCCGGCGGCAATCCCTTCGAAGGGCCGCGCAGCGATCATTATCCCAACAAGCCGGTCAAATCCTCGCCATGCCGGCATGATCTTCGATCGAGGCCGCGAAGAGCCTCGGCTATCACCCGTTCCCGGCGCCGGTCGCGATCGCGAGCGCCGGCCTATCGCAACAACGAGGGCGTCGCGCTCGGCGCCTGCGAATATTGCGGCTTCTGCAACCGCATGGCCTGCGAGACCAACGCCAAGGCGTCGGCCAATTCGACGGTCTGCCGGTGCTGCGCGAGGACCCGAAGTTCGAGCTGCGCACCCGCGCCTATCGTGACGAAGCTCAACTACGACAAGCAGGCCAAGAAGGTCACCGGCGTCCTCTACACCGACCTGCGGACCGGCGAGGAATACGAGCAGCCGGCCGGCATCGTGGTGCTGTCATCCTACGTGTTCGGCAACACCCAGGCGCTGCTGCTCGCGGGGATCGGCGAACCCTACGACCCCGTCACCGGCAAGGGTCTCGTCGGCAAGAACTACTGCTACCAGTTCGAGGCCGGCGCCGAGGCGTTCTTCGAGAACAAGGAGATGAACCCGTTCTTCGGCAATGCCGGCATGGGCGTGTGCATCGACGACTTCAACGGCGAGAACTTCGACCACTCCGGCCTCGGCTTCTTCGGCGGCGGCTACTTCCTCGCCGGCCAGGCCGGCGCGGCGGCCGATCAACGGGCGCGCCGTTCCGCATGGCACCCCGTCCTGGGGCTCGGATTGGAAGCGCGCGACGGTGAAGTGGTATCACCACTTCGCGCGGTTCAACACGCAGGGCTCGGTCTATGCCAACCGCAAGAACTTCATGGACCTCGACCCGACCTACAAGGATGCGTTCGGCCGGCCGCTGCTGCGGCTCACCTATAACGGCACCGACAACGACCATGCGATGTCGCGCTATCTCCTGGTCAAGCTCGAGGGCATCGTCAAGGCGATGAACCCGACCCATTACGAGATGCATCCGCGGCCGAAGAACTTCACCATCGTGCCCTACCAGTCGACCCACAACACCGGCGGCACCATGATGGGCTCCGACCCGAAGGAGAGCGTGGTGAACCGCTATCTGCAGGCGTGGGACGCCCACAACCTCTTCATCCAGGGCGCGTCGGTGTTCCCGCAGCAGCACGGCTACAACCCGACCGGCACGGTGGGCGCGCTCGCCTACTGGTCGGCCAATGCCATCGTCTCGCAGTACATCAAGAAGCCCGGCCCGCTGGTCCCGGCGTGAGATCAAGACGCAAGGGAGTGAAAAGAGCATGAGGATGACGTCGTTCCGTGCCGGTACCGCCGCGCTGATGTTGACCGGCGCGAGCGCCGCGCTCGCCGCCGATGCCAACCACGGCAAGGAGCTGTTCGTGGGCTGCGCCGCCTGCCACACCGAGAAGGGCGACGGCATCGGGCCGAGCCTCAAGGGCGTGTACGGCCGCAAGTCCGCTGCGGTCGAGGATTTCCGCTATTCCAACCCGATGAAGCGGGCGAACCTCGTGTGGAACGAGCAGAACCTGCGCGACTACCTGATCGATCCGCAGGCCAAGGTGAAGGGAAACCGCATGCCCTATGGCGGCGTCGCCGATCCCAAGGAGGCGGACGACCTCGTCGCCTATCTTTCTACCTACAAGTAGACGGAAAAGCCCGGCCCGTGGTGAGGCCGCAGGCACCGCGCGGGAGGAAACGATGACATCGCTGCTGGGTCTCCCCTTGGGGCGACGCTTCGGACGCGCACCGATACCCGCGTCACCGACACCGGCATCACCGACACCGCACCTGGACCGATGATGCCGTGGGGCAGGGCGCTGGTCGGCGCGGCCGCGCTCCTCGCGATCGGCGGCGTCGGCCTCGAGCACGCTGCCGCGCAAACCTTCCCGAGCCAGTTCGTCCGCATCGTCGTGCCGTTCACGCCGGGCAGCCAGACCGACATCCTCGGCCGCGCCTATGCCGACAAGCTCCAGGAGATCTGGAAGCGCGACGTCATCGTCGAGAACAAGCCCGGCCTCGCCGGGACCGCGACCACCGCCAAGGCGCCGGCCGACGGCCACACCCTCCTCCTGGTGTCCAACGGCCACGCCATGATCGAGAGCCTCAACGCCAACCTGACCTTCGATCCGGTCAAGGACTTCACCGGCATCGCCAAGATCGCCGTCATCCCCGGCATCCTGGTGGTCAATCCCGACAGCGGCCCGAAGACCATCAAGGACCTCGTCGAGCTCGCCAAGGCGAAGCCCGGCCAGCTCAACTACGCCTCCGCCGGGCTCGGCAGCGCCTCGAGCATCGGGCTCGAGCTCTTGAAGGCGCAGAGCGGGCTCAACATCGTCCACGTGCCGTACCGCGGCTTGCCGGAGGCCCACACCAGCGTCATGCGCGGCGATGCGATGGTGTTCATGACGTTCTTCTCGGCCGGCGGCGACCTCATCCAGGCGAACAAGCTGCGGCCGATCGGCGTCACCACGGCGAAGCGGCTCGCGGTCCTGCCCGACGTCCCGACCCTGCAGGAAGGGGGTCTCGCGGGCTACGTCTACGAGCCCTGGTTCGGCCTCCTCGCGCCCACCGGCACGCCGAAGCCGGTCATCGACGAGATCAACCGCGCGGTGACGCTCGCCGCCAAGATGCCGGACCACGTCGAGCGCTTCACCCGGCTCGGGGTCGATCTCGCGGTCTCGACGCCGGACGAATTCTCCGCGCTGGTGAAGTCCGACACCGAGCGCTTCACCAAGCTGTTCGGCAAGGCGAAGTAGCGGCGACTGACAACCTCATCCGAGGAGCCTGCCAGCAAGGCGTCTCGAAGGCCCACACGCTGCGGCCTGTGGCCGTCCTTCGAGACGCGCGCGACGCGCTCCTCAGGACGAGGCAGCGGGGGCGGGGACATGCTAGGAAAAAAATCTAGTCGCCGTGCCGCCTTGCGGCCCTTGAAAAGCCCACCTAACTAGGTTTGAACGATAACATCTTCGAGAGGAGAAAACGGATGGAGCTCCTCAAGCTCGTCGCGCTCGACACTGATGATCTCGAGGTCGTGTCCGCTCATCTCCAGGACGCCGCAATGTGCGTCGGTGACGTCCGCTGGCGGCCCGCCGAGAAGCGACTGGTGATCGCGCTGGCGCGGTTCGATTGGGAGGGAGCCCAGACCGGGCAGCCCGACTATCAGCGCCGCAGCGCCGCGTTGCGGTTCGAGCGGGTCAACTCCTTCAAGTGCCGCGACGTCAACTGCAGCGATAAGACGGCGATGCTCAGCCTGCTGACGGTCGTCGTTCGATGAAACCGATGGTGCGGGCGGCGTCGTGACCCTGACCTTCTCCGGCGACGCCGCGTTGCGGCTCGAGGTCGAGTGCCTCGAATGCGAGCTTGCCGATCTCGGCCCGATCTGGACCACCACCTGCTGTCCCGCTCACGACGCCAACCGCGACGAGATCGGTGCACCGAGCGTGATGCCGGGCGTGACCGGCCACGCGTGACTGGGTCACGCGTGACGCCCACGCGAAAATCGGTTGCCTTGGCGGGGC
>CAWCCG010000005.1:0-80664 GCA_963793985.1 uncultured Alphaproteobacteria bacterium
GGCCGAGCAGGCTCGGCTTGGCGATGAGATCGACCTTGTTGACGATCAGGATTTTCCGCGCCCGCGCGTCGGCGAGCTTCGCGGCGATGGCCACGGCCTCGTCGTCTAGCCCTCGCTTTGCGTCGATCATCAGCGCCACGATGTCGGCGTCGTGCGCACCGCTCCAGGCGGTCGCGACCATGGCGCGGTCGAGCCGCCGGCGCGGCGAGAAGATGCCGGGCGTGTCGACGAAGATGAGCTGGGCGTCGCCTTCGATCGCAATGCCACGCACGATCGCCCGCGTCGTCTGCACCTTCGGGCTGACGATCGTGACCTTGGCGCCGACCAGCGCGTTCACAAGCGTCGATTTGCCGACATTCGGCGCGCCGACGATGGCGACGAACCCGCAGCGGCGATCACTGGGCGCAGCGATCGGCGCGGCGGCCTCCGGTCCCTCGTTCATCGAGCTTCCAGGTTCATGGCGCTTCCAGGGTTGCATGGCGCTTCCACGCCCTCGCGGGTCAACAGTGCCGCTGCCGCAGCCTGCTCGGCGGCGCGCTTGGAACGGCCGAGGCCTTCCGCGGGCATCAGCTCCGGCAACTGCACGGCGACGCGGAACTGCGGATCGTGGTGCGGGCCGGTGCGCGCGACCTCGCGATAGGACGGCGTCGGCAGGCCGCGCGCCTGGGCCCATTCCTGCAGCGCCGTCTTCGGATCGCGCACCGGGCTCGCCGACGCGCGCAGGCGATCGCCCCACAGTTGCTCGACGATGCCGGCCGCCGCCTGGTAGCCGCCATCGAGAAACACCGCGCCGATCAGGGCTTCACAGACGTCGGCAAGGATCGCCGCCCGGTTGCGGCCGCCGGCATTGGATTCGGAGGTCCCGAGCTTGATGGCGGCGCCGAGATCGATCGCACGGGCGACCTCCGCGCAGGTCTCTCTGCGCACGAGATCGGCGAGCCGGCGCGACAGTTCGCCTTCGTCCGCCTCGGGAAGCCGCGGAACAGGAGATCGGACACCACGAGCCCGAGCACGTGATCGCCGAGAAACTCGAGACGCTGGTAGCTTCCGACCCGGTTCTTTCCGCTCAGCGCGGAGATGTGGGTCAACGCTCCCTCGAGGAGGGTGTCGTCGGCAAAGGCATAGCCGATCTTTCTGTTCGAGGTCGCGCCTGCCCGCTGCCGACCTACGGCTCATCTTACGATCGTGAACAGCCGGTTCCAACGCACCGCCCATGGCCAGGTCCAGATATGCCACGCGGGCTCCCCGTCGCCGATCGAGAAGAAGATGATCTGCGCACGGCCGACGAGATTCTCGAACGGAACATAACCGACCTGGCTCAGCACGCGGCTGTCGGTCGAGTTGTCCCGGTTGTCGCCCATCATGAAGAAGTGACCGGGCGGGACGTTGTAAACCTGGGTGTTGTCGAGAAAGCCGTTGTCCTGCAGATCGAGCGTCTCGTAGCTCACGCCGTTCGGCAGCGTCTCGCGCCAGCGCTTGACACGCACCGGACTACCGCTCTCGTCGTCGATGAAATCGGAGATGCGCTCGCGCTTGACCGGAACGCCGTTGATGTGGAAGCAGGCCGTCGATCATCTGGATGTGGTCGCCCGGTAGCCCGATCACGCGCTTGATGTAGTCGGTGGAATCATCCTTCGGCAGGCGGAACACCACGACGTCGCCGCGGGCCGGCTCGTGGCCGAAGATGCGCCCCGAGAACAGCGGCGGCGACAGCGGCAGCGAATAGTGGCTGTAGCCGTAACTGTATTTCGAGACGAACAGATAGTCGCCGATCAGCAACGTATCCATCATCGATCCCGACGGGATGTTGAACGGCTGGAACAGAAAGGTGCGGATCAGGAGCGCGATGATGAGGGCGTGGATGATGACCCTGACGGTCTCGGCAATCCCACCCTCTTTGCGCTTTTCTTCAGCGGCTTTGCGCTTCTCGTCACTGGACACGCTCATCGGCCTTCTCGTCTCTCATTTCTCGTGCCCGCGGTTCCGCCGGGCTGACGTGGGCGCTCGCGCCCACAAGTCCTCAAGGTCCCAGTCTTCAAGGTCCCAAGTGCTCAAGGTCCTTCGTGTTGCATCGAAGGACGTGTGCATGGAAACGCATCGACGCCCAAATCTTGCCCACCCTCCGGACGCGACGATGCTCCAACTGAAGTCCCAAACCGGGCCACGGAGCGCCGTCCGATACCGTCGAAGCGACCGCGCTCCCCGAAATAACCCAATGTTTTCACGGCAACAGATCGTCGGCACACCGTACCCTGATCACCCAGAACCGGCGTCGAAGACCTGCGAAACTTAGGGATCCGAACACTTTCTAACCGCTCGCGCGACCGCGTGCAATCAACTCTCCGCGCTCAGTCATGAGCCACCTGCACAGCCGAAATGACGACGAAGGCCTGCGCCATCGGGTATTCGTCGGTGATCGCGAGGTCGATCGGGGCGGAATGCCCGGTCGGGGTGATGACGGCGAGCCGTTTCGCCGCACCACCGGTCAGCACCATGGTCGGCCGCCCGGATGGAAGGTTGACGACCCCGAGATCGCGGAGAACACGCCGGCGCGGAAGCCGGTTCCCAGCGCCTTGGCACAAGCCTCCTTGGCGGCAAATCTCTTCGCATAGGTCTCGACCCTGTTGGCCCGGCGCTCCGCCAGCGCGCATTCGGTCTCGGTGAACACGCGATTGAGAAACCGCTCGCCATGACGGTCGATCGTCGTCGCGATGCGTCTGATGTCCACCAGATTCGTGCGGATCCGACGATCACGCAAGCCGTTCCACTTTGGCGCGACCGCGGTCCATTACCGCACGCATCTGCCGTACCGCCGCTTCGATGCCGACCATGATCGCTTCGCCGATCAGGAAATGACCGATGTTGAGCTCGACGATCTGCGGCAGGCCGGCGATCACCTCCGCGGTAAAATAGTCGAGCCCGTGGCCGGCATGGACTTCGAGCCCGAGGCCGCTGGCTTGGATCGCGCCGGCGCGGATGCGCTCGAACTCGGCGGCGGCCTTGTCGCGCTCGCCCGCGAGAACCGCCTCGCACCAGCTGCCGGTGTGAATCTCGATGACCGGCGCACCCAGCGTCGCCGCCGCTTCGATCTGCCGCGGTTCCGGCGCGATGAACAGCGACACCCGGATCGACGACGCCTTCAACCCCGAGATCAGCGGCCGCAGCACGTTGATCTGGCCGGCGGCATCGAGGCCGCCCTCGGTGGTGCGCTCGGCGCGCCGCTCCGGCACGATGCAGGCGGCGTGCGGTTTGACCCGCGTCGCGATCGCCGCCATTTCCGGCGGTCGCCGCCATCTCGAGATCGAGCGGCTTGTCGATGCGATCCTTGAGCGCAAGGACATCGGTGTCGATGATGTGGCGCCGATCCTCGCGCAGATGCACGGTGATGCCGTCGGCGCCCGCCGTTCGCAATCTTGCCGCGGCAGCGGCTGGGCTAGGGCCCGCCGCGCGCCTTCCGCACGGTCGCGACGTGATCGATGTTGACGCCGAGGCGCAGATGGGGCGCGCTCATGGCGCTCGCGTTCCCTCGTGAAGGCCGATCATCAGTGTCATCTCGTCGTCATCGTGGCGTCAGCCGTTCACCCGCTCGACCTTGGCGACCATCGGCTTGGCGCGCAGCTGGGCAATGATGGCGTTGAGGTGCTTGAGGTCGTAGACCTCGAGATCGATGGTAATCGAGGTGAAGTCCGGCGCCCGCCGGCTCATACGGATGTTGTCGATGTTGCCGTCGTGCTCGGCGATCACCCGCGCGATCTGGGCGAGCGAGCCCGGCTCGTTGACGGATTGCACGGCGACGCGGGCGGGAAAGCGCTGCCCGGTGCCGCCGTCGACGTCCCAGCGCACGTCGAGCCAGCGCTCTGGCGTGTCCCTCGAAGTCTTTGAGGGCCGAAGACTGGATCGGATAGATCGTGATCCCCAACAGCGGTATTGCCGTCTGCCGAAAGGCCGACCGACAAACCTTGACCAGCTCCGGCGGCACCCGTACCGACCAGCTTGTTGCCCTGCTGGGTCCAGACCCCATTGCTGCGTGTGAAGACCCACGCCGCGCCAGCGTATGAGTTGTCACTAGGCCCGCCGACGATAGCGGTGTTGCCATCGCCGGAAAGGGTGACAGACTGTCCTTGGTTGCCAAGCCAACTAGCTACTCCAACCGCACCGGCGCCGACCAGCTTGTTGCCCTGCTGGGTCCAGACGCCGTTGCTGCGCGTGAAGACCCACGCTGCGCCGGTGCTCCCGTTGTCATAAGGCCCGCCGACGATAGCGGTGTTTCCGTCGCCGGAAAGGGCGACGGACCATCCTTGGTCGATACTCCAACCCTTTACTTTGACCGAACCGGTGCCGACCAGCTTGTCGCCCTGTTGGGTCCAGACCCCGTTGCTCCGCGTGAAGATCCACGCCGCGCCGACGGACGAGTTGTCATCGGGCCCGCCGAGGATGGCGGTGTTGCCGTCGCTGGAAAGTGCGACAGAAAACCCTTGCCCACTGCCTCCACCGGATCCGTCTCCGACTGCGCCGGTGCCGACCAGCTTGTCGCCCTGCTGGGTCCAGACCCCGTTGCTGCGCGTGTAGACCCAGGCTGCGCCGACGGAAAAGTAGTCGCCGTCCCCGCCGACGATGGCGGTGTTGCCGTCGCCGGAAAGCGCTACGGCATATCCCTGCCCGAGCTTGTCCCCCTGCTGGGTCCAGACCCCGTTGCTCCGCGTGAAGACCCATGCCGCGCCATGGCCCCCGTTGCCGCCTCCCCCGCCCACGATCGCGGTGTTGCCGTCCGCGGACAGAGCCAGCGCGGAACCTTGTTCGGCGCGCCCTACCGAACCGGAGCCGACCAACTTTGGCCCCTGCTGGGTGAACTGCGCGGCTCCCGGTTGCGGGGTGCAGACCAACGCGGCGATCACCGCGGTGCAGGCGACGACCTGTGCGACAATCGATGATCGGCTTTGCCGCCACGAAGACATGGCAAAAGCCACGCTGACAGCGCGCTTCGAAATCAGAATCTGCATGAGGCCCCCGGAATGCTTTAGTGTCAGGCGGGCGTTTCAACGAGCCTCGCCTGAACTTGCGGGTTGTATCCGGGCACGAACACAGCCACAATACAAAATCGACCAGCTATGCGGTCACCGCATTGATGCGCAGCCTTTTCGGGCTACCGCCTCACAACTCCACCGGCGCCATCCGCCCTCGCGCCAGCCTTGTCTGCGCCGCGAGCCGGATCGAGGCGTTGGCGGCGCCGAAGCCGGTGTAGCCGCGCCGCTCGACGATCTCGAAGAAGAAGCGCTCCGCGGAAGGTGCGGGTATAGACCTGCAGATATTCGGCGCCGCCGTCGCGGTCGTAGAGAATGTTGTGGGCGCGCAACTCGTCGATGCGCGCCGGCGCGAGGTCGGTCTTGGCTTCGAGGTCGTCGTAGTAGTTCTCCGGGATCGGCAGCAGGTCGACGCCGTTCGCCTCGAGCCGCGCGACCGTCGCGACGATGTCGGCGGTGGCCAAGGCGATGTGCTGCACGCCCGAGCCGAACGCCTCGGTGAGAAAGCGCGACGACTGCGTGCGGGCCGACTGCGAGGCGTTGAGCGCGATCGCGCAGCGCGCCGTCCTCCGACTGCACCACCTGGCTTTTGACGAGCCCGCCGGGATCGAGCACGTCCTGCTGCCCGGTCTTCTTCAGGTCGAGCAGCGAGGTGTAGAACAGCACCCAGGTGAGCATCTCCTCGTAATGCATGGACTGGGAGATGTGATCGACGGTACGCAGGCCGGCGTCGGGGTTCGTTTCGCCGGTCGGCACGAATTCGATCTCCCAGACCCGGCCGAGATCGCTCGCCTTGTCGACGAAATAGACGAGGCTGCCGCCGAGGCCGCGCACCGCGGGAATTTCGAGCTCGCCCGGCCCGACCGCCTGGCGGAACGGCTTGTCGAGCAGCCCCTCGGCGCGGGCGAGCGTCGCCGCCGCATCGTCGACCGCGAGCCCGATGGCGCAGACGCCGGTGCCGTGGGTGATGTTGAAGGAGTGCGCGAAGCCTTCCTTCTCGGCGTTCACCACGATGTTGATCGCGCCTTGCGTCCAGCGCGTCACCGCCTTCGACTTGTGCATGCCGGCGCGCGCGAAGCCGAGGCCGCGCAGCAGCGTCTCGAAGGCCGGCGCCTCGTTCTCGTCGATGGCGAACTCGATGAACTCGGTGCCGCGGCACTTGGCGCGCGGCGGCAGCTGGACGAGCCCGGCCGGAAAAGTGCCGCCGCGCTCGCGCAGCTGGTCGAACAGGAACAGCAGCGACCGCCGCCCGTCGATCGCGACGCTGCGCGCCGAGCCGGCGCGGAACTGGTCGTTGAAGATTTCGAGCGACAGCAGGCCGTCGAAGTCGGTCGCCTGCAGCGCCGTCATGAAGTCGATGAGCGGCAGCTCGCCCTGCCCCGGGAAATTGCGGAAGTGCCGGCTCCAGGAGAGCGAATCCATGTCGAGCAGCGGCGCGTCGGCGAGCTGGACGAGGAAAATCTTCTCGCGGGGAATGCTGGCGATCGGCTTGAGGTCGGTCTTGCGCGCGAAGATGTGGAAGCTGTCGAGCACGAGGCCGATCGCCGGATGGTCGGCGCGCCGCACCGCCTCCCAGGAATCGCGGTAGTCGCTGATATGACGGCCCCAGGCGAGCGCCTCGAAGCCGACCCGCATGCCGCGCTTGGCGGCGCGCTCGCCCAGCGCATGAAGGTCGTCCGCGGCGCGGCCGATGCCGCCGAGGCTCTGCGGCGACACGTTGGAGCAGACCAGCAGGAGCTCGCAGCCGAGCTCGGCCATCAGGTCGAACTTGCGCTCGGCGCGGGAGAGATTGCGCTCGCGGAGCTCCGGCGGCATGCCCTCGAAGTCGCGGAACGGCTGGAAGGTGATGATGTCGAGGCCGAGGTCGGCGGCGCGGCGGCGCACGTCGCCGGGCGTGCCGTCGAACGACAGGAGATCGGTCTCGAAAATCTCGACGCCCTTGAAGCCCGCCGCGGCGACCGCCTCGAGCTTTTCGTTGAGATCGCCGCTCAGCGAGACCGTTGCGATCGACAGTTTCATGACGAGGTCTCCAGCGCGGCTACACGAGAGAAAGACAAGGGAACCGCGCGGAGCGGCTTCCCGATGACATGGCGCGCCGCTATCATGCCGCCGGTTCGAGGGCGCCGCAAACGATCGGCCCTACGCGTCATACCCGGATGGACGGTTCGTCCGCCGGGAACGTGCCTTCGAGCCCCACAGGGAGGACATCATGAAGCACACCATCAGGCTCGTCTTGTTGGCCGGCATCGCCGCCAGTACCCTCACTCTCGCCACCGGCAACCGCGTTCACGCCCAGGCGGCCGATCCCAACGCCGCCCCCAATCCCTACAAGATGCAGGAGGGCTGGGCGCAGCTCCCGGCCGGCCGCAAGTTCGGCGCGGCGATCAAGGTCCAGGTCGATCACAGCGACGGCAAGAGCATCTGGGTGTTCGACCGCTGCGGCGGCAACGACTGCGGCAACTCGACCCTGAACCCGATCTCAGAAGTTCGACGCCTGGCGGCAAGTTCATCACCGGCTTCGGCGGCGGCATGTTCAACCAGCCCCACGGCTTCTATGTCGACAAGGAAGGCAACGTGTGGGTCGCCGACGAGCGCGCCAAGAACGGCAAGGGCGCGGTGGTCGTGAAGTTCAGCCCCGAGGGCAAGGTGCTGATGACGCTCGGCAAGGCCGGCATGCCCGGCAACGGCCCCGAGCTGCTCGACGGGCCGAGCGGCGTCGTGGTCGCGCCGAACGGCGACATCTATGTCGCCGACGGACACGGCGGCAACACCAATGACCGCATCGTCAAGTTCTCCAAGGACGGCAAGTACATCACCGCCTGGGGCAAGCACGGCAAGGCACAGGGCGAACTCGACACGCCGCACGGCATCGCGCTCGACTCCGCCGGCAAGGTCTACGTCGCGGATCGCGCCAACAGCCGCGTCCAGGTGTTCGAGCCGGACGGCAAGTTCGTCGCCGAATGGAAGCAGTTCGGCCGCCCGAGCGACGTCGCGATCGACAAGAACGACAACATCTACGTCGCCGACTCGCAGTCGAACCCGACCAACAATCCCGGCTTCAAGCAGGGCGTTCGCATCGGCAGCGCGAAGGACGGCAAGGTCACCGCCTTCATTCCCGAGCCGTCGGCCGAGGTCGGAGCGCCCGAGGGCGTCGGCGTCGACGAGGCCGGCAACGTCTATGGCGGCTACACCTCCAAGATGACGGTGCGGCGCTTCACCAAGGGCTGATCGGCCTGGTCCCGGATCGGGAGGTTGCGGCGAGGCCGCGGCCCCCTCCCCACCCTCCCCCGCACCGCGGGGGAGGGAGTGAATCCGGTGGCGCCACGTCATTGGGCACCAGATCAAAGGCGGAAGAACTCCATGCGGTGTGTCATTTCAGCATTTGTGCTCGCTTGCGCGTTGGCGGATCCGGCGCTGGCGCAACTCCAGGACAAGCCGGTGCCGATGGACAAGGCGCCGTTCCACGTCCCGATCTTTTCCAACGACTACATCATCTTGCTGAACGTCAATATTCCGCCCGGACGCAACACCGGCTACCACACCCATTATGCCGACTCGGTGTCGGTGAACCTGACGCCGGCCTCGCAGACGAACCAGATTTACGGCTCGTCCGAAGTGAGCCCGCCGCGTACGGGCGGCAGCGGCGAACCGGGACGTGCGACGTTCAACGATGTGACCAAGGAAGGCCCATACACACACAAGGCGTCCAATGTCGGGCCGACGCCATTCCACAACATCTCCTTCATCCTGAAAGATCGCGCTCCTGCCGGAACCGCGGTGTCGGACCGCTCAGGCGTCGCCGGCTACACCCAGATCATGGATAACGCGCGCCTGCGGGGGTGGCGTGTGGTCCTCAAACCGGGCGAGACGACCGGACAGATCACGCAAACGGCAGCGGGACTGCGGGTCTACGTCCGCGGCGGCGTGCTGGCGGAAATAGCGCCCGGATCGGCCGATCGCGGCATGGCCCCGTCCGAAGGCGAATTCATCTGGCAGGATGCCGGGCAGACGAGGGCGGTGAAGAACACCGGCACCACCGCTCATCGAATTCGTCGAGTTCGAGCTGAAGTAGAGGCCGGGCGTCTTCCCGCGGTAGCGCGCGGCGCGCCTGTTCGGGCGCGGACTTCAGCCCGAGCTACGCTTGTAACTAGAGCGCCCCCTTCCCTCCTTCCGTACGCGGGCGGAGTTGACGGCCGTAACCCGTTGAACAGCCGCGGCCCAAAACGAAAATCCGATCGCGCTCGGCGCCTCTGTTTCTCCGTCGATTCCATCCCCCCTAACTGTCGCAAGACAGGCGGATTACCCCGCCGAACTGCACCCTGATTCCGCGCTTATACGGCCGGACTCTCTCCAAACTCGACGTGAAATTGACACTGGAGATCAATTTATTGACGTAGCGTCTCACGCGGTGGCGCGACGTCGAGCTTGCGCTTGAAACCAAACCTCTTTTCTCGTCAATGTTTTTGCGGCGGCAGGCGCCGCTGGTCTCACCCGTAATTTGGCGGCGCCGGTCGCCGTGGGTGAGATCGCCTCGTTCGTTTGCGTCACAGTCCCGTCATACATCAGCTTGCTGCGGTCGAGCGTCAGGCGCTGTGCGGACAGCACTGCGATCGCGCTGTGATCACACTTTTTGCGGAAAAGTTGTACCCCGCAACCGAAAGGCGGTTGAGCCGCACGGAGTA
Organism: uncultured Alphaproteobacteria bacterium; assembly: GCA_963793985.1. Lineage (GTDB taxonomy): Bacteria > Pseudomonadota > Alphaproteobacteria > Rhizobiales > Xanthobacteraceae > JAJPKK01. The sequence continues at coordinate 9,704 of CAWCCG010000005.1, forward strand.
CTCAAATACCGTGTGTTGTCTTTGTTAACTTATTTAATGGGAGAGGGGTAATGAATTGGACATCGGAATGCGTCAGTAAATCTGCGACTAACGGCAGGCAAAATCAGCACCGCAACGACGGAAATACGAAGTCGAAGTCGCTGCGTTTCACCAGCGCGGTTATTGCGGCAGGAACGTTGGTTGCCACCAACGCGTGGGCAGCGGACGCGGACTGGCCCAGCGCCGGTGCAGATCTTGCCAATTCCCGCTACCAAGACAAAGAGCACCGCATCAGCTCCAAGACTGTGGGCTCGCTCCAGCTGAAATGGACATTTGATACTGCCGGCGATGTCACTGCTCATCCGGCCGTGGACGGCAAATACTTGTACTTCCCGGATTCGGCGGGCTTCCTCTACAAGGTGGAGAGAAAGACCGGCAACCTCGTCTGGAAAAACCCAATCTCCAATTACACCGGGATAGCAGGCGACGTCGCACGTGCGACGCCAGCCGTGGCCGGCAAGTTGTTGATCCTCGGCAATTTGAGTGGAAGGTCCATCCCGGCCTTCGGTGGGGCGCCTCCACAACCCGCGCACGTGTTCGCCGTGGACAAGGATACCGGCAACCCGGTCTGGAACACTCAGGTAGATGATAATCCGCTTTCGTTCGTGACCAACTCGGCGATCGTGTACGACGACACGGCTTTCGTTGGCGTCGCCTCCAACGAAGAGCTGATCGCCGCATTCGTACCACCGGCGAATTGGCAGTGGCAGTTTCGCGGCAGCGTAGTGGCACTTCATGTGAAGACCGGAAAAATAAAGTGGCAGACCTACACGGTGCCGCACGGCTACTACGGCGGCAGCGTCTGGGGTAGCACCGGTGCAATCGACACTGAGAACAATCAAGTCTTCATGACCACCGGCAATAACTATGCGGTACCGCCGAATTGTCTCGCCGCCGCGTCCAGCTGCGCCAAGGACAATCACGTCGATTCCGTCATCGCACTGGATATCGATACCGGCCATATCAACTGGGGCGAGCGAGGCCTGACCAGGGATGTGTGGAACGTGGCCTGCGGCCTCTCTTCCCCGGTTTCGTGATCGATACGAGTTTTCCGGGTGTTTACGGCAACTGCCCGAACCAAAGCCCGAGCACGGCGGGCCCGGACTACGACTTCGCTCAAGGCCCCATGTTGTTGGATGGCGGGCTCGTGGGCGCCGGAGAAAAGAGCGGCATATTCTGGGCCTTCCATCGCAAGAACGGCGCACTTGCCTGGAAGACCCAAGCCGCGCCCGGCGGGATCACCGGCGGCTTGCAATGGGGTTCTGCGACCGACGGCGACCGCATCTTCGTGGCAGCATCGAACAGCGGTACCGCCCAAAAGGGTGGCGGTACGGGAGCCGTGCCGTGGAAGCTAAAGGACGGCACCACGGTTATTTCCGGGGGATGGGCCGCGCTGGATCGAAAGACCGGCGATGTTCTTTGGACAACGAAGGACCCCGACGGCAGTCGCTCTGAGGCGCCCGGTCAGCGCGACAAACGATGTCGTGTTCGGTTGCAACCTGCCTTTCGGCGTCGGACGGATGGTGGCAATGGACGCCAAGACCGGCGCCATACTCTGGTCGTACAACAGCGGCGGCATGTGCAATGCCGGTGCATCGATCTCGCGACGGCATGGTCTTTTGGGGAAACGGCACTTTTGCCGGCACCGGAGCAAAGAAGGTGTTCGCGTTCGGGCTGCCTGCCCGCCCCGGCGATGATGATGATGACGATAATTGATGAGAATTGAGTAAGCGCCCGCTGAGAAATGGCGGGCGCTATTGCGTGCCATCACGCTATGATCAGTGACGCGGGGTGGTGATTGTCGCCTCCCCGCGACGAAATCGGCTGTCGCCCGCTAGCCACTATCGTTGCATCGCCCGCCAGATGCGCTCCGGCGTCGCCGGCATCTCGATGTCGCGGACGCCGAATTCGGCGAGCGCGTCGATCAGCGCGTTGGTGACCGCCGGCATCGCGCCGACGGTGCCGGCCTCGCCGGCGCCCTTGACGCCGAGCGGATTGGTCTTGGTCGGAACCGGATTGCTCTTGATGGCGAAGCTCGAGAGATCGCCGGCGCGCGGCATCGCGTAGTCCATGAACGAGCCGGTGACGAGCTGCCCGGACTCGGGGTCGAAACGGATGTCCTCTTTGAGGATCTGGCCGACGCCCTGGGCGATGCCGCCGGCGATCTGGCCGTGCAGCAGCAAGCGGATTGAGCACCGTGCCGACGTCGTCGACGACGCTGTAGCGCACGATCTCGACCGCGCCGGTGTCGCGGTCGATCTCGAGCTCGCAGACGTGGCAGCCGTTGGGGAAGTTCTCGACCTCGGCGCGGTAGACCGCGGTCTCGACCAGCCCCGGCTCCATGTCGCGGGGAAGCCGCGCCGGATTGGCGGCGAGCTTCGCCACGTCCTTGATGGTCAGCGTCTCGTTGGTCGCCGACGCCGAGAACACGCCATCGGCGAAGTCACGGTCGCCGCATCGACCTTGAGCGCGTGGGCCGCGATCGCGCGCGCCTTCTCGATCACCTTCACGGTCGCGGCCGCGACCGCCGAGCCGCCGAGCGTCGCCGAGCGCGAGCCGCCGGTGCCCTCGCCGAAGAACACCTGGTCGGTGTCGCCCTGCAGATACAGGATGTCGGCGGGATCGAGGCCGAGGCGGTCGCAGACGATCTGCTTGAACACGGTCTCGTGCCCCTGCCCCTGATTGATCGAGCCCGAGAACAGCGTGACGGTGCCGCCGCGGTCGAACCTGATCTCGGCGCCCTCGAAGCTCGGCGCGGCGGCGCGCTCGATGGTGTTGGAGATGCCGAGCCCGCGCAGCTTGCCGCGCTCGCGCGCCTCCTCGCGCCGCGCCGGGAAGCCGTCGACGTCGGCGAGCCGCAGCGCCATCTCCATGTTCTCGGCGAAGGCGCCGCTGTCATAGGTGAAGGTCAGCCCGGTCTTGAACGGCATCGCCGAGGGCGGAATGTTGTTGCGCCGCCGCAGCTCGGCCGGATCGATGCCGAGCTTGTCGGCGGCGAGATCGACCATGCGCTCGATGACGAACGCCGCCTCCGGGCGACCGTTGCCGCGGTAGGGCGGATCGGATTGGTGTGGCTGAAGACGCCGGTGACGTCGACGTGGATCGCCGGCGTGCGATAGACCCCGGCGAGCGTGCCGAGATTGCCGACCACCGCCGTCATCCCGGTCTGCAGGTAGGCGCCGATGGCGACGAGGCTCTTGACCCGCAGGCCGAGAAACGTGCCGTCGGCGGCGAGCGCAAGCTCGGCGTCGGTGACGTTGTCGCGCGCCTGGGCGTCGCTCAGGAAGGCTTCGGAGCGCGTCGAGACCCATTTCACCGGGCGGCCAAGCGTCCTCGAGGCGAGCAGCACCAGCGCCACCTCGTTGTAGACCGCCGACTTCATCCCGAAGCTGCCGCCGATGTCGGGCGCGACGACGCGCACCCGGCTCTCCGGGACTTTGAGCACGTTGTGGGCGAGCTCGGCGCGGAACGGATGCGCCCGCTGCAGGGTCGTGTAGATGGTGTAGCGGCCGTCGGCCGCGTTGTAGTCGCCGATCGAGCCGCGCGGCTCCATGGTCACCGCGGTGACGCGGTTGACGACGAAGTGGCCGCGCACGACGTGGGCGGCGCCGGCGAAGGCGGCGTCGGTCGCCGCGGCGTCGCCGTCGCGATGCACGAAGCAGACGTTGCCGGGACAGTCGTCCCACACCAGCGGCGCGCCCGGCGCCGCCGCATCGGCGATCGAGACGACGGCAGGCAGCGGCTCGTAGTCGACTTCGATCAGCTCGGCGGCGTCGACGGCCTGCAAGGTACGTCTCCGCCACCACGAAGGCGACGTAGTCGCCGACCCACCGCACCCGGTCGGACACCAGCGCGGGATAGCGCGGCCGGTACATGGCGCTGCCGTCGCGGCGCTTCATGCCGCCCGGCACCGGCAGGTCGCCCCATCCGGAGGCGACCCAGTCGGCACCGGTGAGCACCGCGAGCACGCCGGGCGCGGCGCGCGCCTTCTCGGCGTCGATCGCGCGAATGCGCGCATGAGCATGCGGCGAGCGCAGCACGTAGCCGAACGCCATGCCCGGCAGCACGATGTCGTCGACATAGCGGCCGCCGCCGCGCACGAGCGCGGGTCCTCGAACCGCGGCACCGCCTGACCGATCCCGAATTTCTGCAAACAGCCCCCTATTGGTCTATCGAAGCCTGAAGATCTTTACGAACCTCATCCTGAGGAGGCGCGCAGCGGCGTCTCGAAGGATGGCCCACTCGCTGCGGTCCGTGGCCATCCTTCGAGACGCCCGCTTCGCGGGGATGAGGTCAGAGAAAGGACAGGGCGGGCACGCTTCGCTTTGCCCACCCTACGTGCGACACGCTCTCACTTCCCCTGCTTGGCGTCGTCGCCGGTGAGCGTTTCCATGAAGGCGACGAGGTCGCCGCGCTCCTGGTCGGTCAGGCCGAACGGCATCAGCATGGGCGAGCGGCTCTCGCGCGCAATGCCGCCCTTCTCGTAGAACTTCACCACGTCGTCGAGGCTCGCGACCGAGGCATTGTTCATGTACGGCGCACGCAGCGCGACCGAACGCAGCGTCGGCGTCTTGAAGGCGTATTTGAGGTGCTCGTCCTTGACCTCGCGCCCGCGCCCGAGATCGGTGGTCGACGTGCCGATGTCGTGGAACTGGTCGTCGGTGAAGCGCCAGCCGCTGTGGCAGGCGGAGCAACCGGCCTTGCCGTTGAACAGCGCGAAGCCGCGCTTGGCGGCCGGCGAGATCGCCGCCTCGTCGCCGCCGATGAAGCGGTCGAACGGCGACAGGCCGGGCTCGATGGTGCGTTCGAACGCGGCGATCGCCTGGGTGATGGCGTCGATGTCGATCGGCTTGCCGGGCAGCGCCGCGTTGAACTTCGCGACATAGTCGGGCGCCGCGGCGACGCGCTCCACGATGGTCTCGACCTTCACCGGCGTCGGCGTCTCGCGCATCGACATCGAGCCGGTCGCGATCGAGTTCTTCGCCTGCGCTTCGAGGCTCGCATTGCGCCCGTCCCAGCCGACCGGCGCGCTGCCGGCGTGGCCGATGCCGATCAGCGGCTGCGACTTGCGCCCGCTCGGCTTGCCGGAATCGTTGCGTCGGATGGGCATCCTTGACCACCCAGCCGAGCTCGGGCGCGTGGCAGCTCGCGCAGGCTGTCTTGCCCGACGCCGAGATCAGCGGATCGAAGAACAGCTGGCGGCCGAGCGCGGCCAGCGCCGGGTTCGCGACCGCGAGCGGCGGCGGACGGCGGTAGTCGCGCTTTGCCGCGGTGAGGTCGGGCGCCTGTGCCGGCGCCGGGCCGGCCCAGCCAAAACGCGATGAGAATGCAGACGGCACGCAAGCCTGCCGTTGCGCCGTGTCTTCCCGTGTCCATGTGCTGACCTCCCGTGGGTTGGCGCCGGCGGTCACTTGTCGACCGTGGCGCGAATATACGACCAGATCGCCTCGATCTCGTCGTCTTTCAGGATGCCGTACCACGACGGCATGTTGTCCTTCCCCGTCGTCACCGAGTTCGACGAAACGCTCGTACTCGTCGGGCTTGAGCTTGCGCAGATCGAACGACCATCCGCCACTGGTGTTGCGCAGGCCCTGGCCGTGGCAGCCCTCGCAGCGCAGCGCATAGACGGCCGCGCCTTTCTCGACCTGCGCCGCGTCGGCAGCCGCAGCGATCGAGGGAGATGCGGCAAGCGCACCGGCGAGCCACAACAGCCGTGATCGGAGAGAGGTCGGATTCTCCATCCGGCGATTTTAGTCGGCCCGCCGACATCTTCATGCGGCGTGCTTTGCAGGATCACTCTGTTCGCGCGACATCGTTCGAGGACCGTTGTCGGGGCCCTGCCGGGCCGGCAAAGGGGCCCTCATGGCTGCGCGGTTATTCAGGACAGGCATCGATGCAGGCATCGAGCGTGCCGGCTCGGTCCACGGCGACAAAGCGCGCGAAGTTGGTCACGACGATAGGCTCCCACGCTGCGATTGACCTCGTCCCAGGTCGCCGTCTTTTCCTTCCGGGAGAGGCCGATTCGCGATGGCCTGTACTAGGCAGCCGCATCGTCGGATACGATCGTGCTCGATCGCGTCGAACCGCCACGGCATAGGTGGCCTCAACGCGCCCCAGTCACTGCAGCCCTACCAACGACAGACTTGTGGAACTGCCGGGGAGGTCCCGCATTTGTGTTCACAAGTAACACAGGCCCCCCGAAGCGGTCTGCGCACTAGTGAACGGTGCAGCGCAAAAAACCCCGCATGACAGCCCCTCATCCAGCAGACCTCCTCGAAAACGCTCTGCTCGCCAAACTCCGTGAGGAGGATCGCCTGCGACTTGCGCCGCACATGGTTGTCACCGACCTGCCGGCCAAGACCGTCTTGCAACAGGCGGGCGAGAATGTCGTAGACACTTGGTTTCCCTGCGGCTCCGCCATGGCCGCCTTCAGTGTCTGGGTCGATGAGGGGAGCCCGGCCGTGGAGGTCGGGCTCGTGGGCAGCGAAGGGGCTGTCGGTGGCATCGTCTCCAATGGAAACGTGCCGGCCTTTGCGACCTGCCGTGTCCAGGCCAGCGGGCGCTTCCTGCGGCTCAAGACGAATGCTCTCGAACAATGCAAGCTCGATTCGCTCACGCTGCGGCACTGGTTTTCACGGTATTCGGATTGCCTGCTCGCCCAGATGTTTCAAACGGCCGCGTGCAACGCCACTCACACCATCATCCAACGGACCGCAAAGTGGCTGCTCGGCAGCGCTGCCCGCACCGGGCGCGTCGAGTTCGAGATGACACAGGAGCAGCTTGCGGAAATGCTTGGAGTGGGACGCACCTTTGTGACGCGGATCGTGCGCCAGCTTCGCGACGAGGGCGTTATCGATACGCGGCGCGGCGTGTTCATCGTCAAGGACGAGGCGGCGTTGCGCCGTAAGTCGTGCCGCTGCGCCACCGCCATCGAAGATCACTTCGATACGGTTCTGCACGGCATTTATCCGGTCGGCTGATCATCGGGAGAAGCCAGCAGTATCCCGTAGCCCGCACGAGCGGAGCGACATGCGGGATCACCGTTCGAGGACGAGCGGTCCCGGATGTCGCTCCGCTCATCCGGGCTACAAAACATCCGCGCCATTGATGGGGCCGAAGCCCTGCTATACGTTTGAATTGAACCGCGCACAGCGGACCCCGGCGCGCATGAGGCTCAAGCCCGGCCGCCCAATCTCTCAAGCCCACAACGCATGGGACCCACCAGGAGGAAATCGATGTTGCTGTCGCACCTCAATCGCAGTCTGGCCGCGGGCATCGCCACGGGCGCCCTGCTGTTTCGCCGCGCAATCCGTGCTCGCCGCCGACGGCGGCCACGTGACCGGCGTCGTCAGCGACGCCTCCGGAAAGCCGGTGGCCGGCGCTTTCGTGAAGCTCAAGAACGATCAGCGCCGCCTGACCTTCATGGTCATCAGCCGCGACCAGGGCCGGTTCGAGGCAAAGGACCTGCCGCCCGGCCAGTACCGCGTGCAGGGCGTCGCCGGCGACAATCAGAGCGAATGGTTCTCCAACGTGAACGTGACCGCCGGCGGCGAGGACGCCAAGGTCGGCCTGCTGCTCAACACCAAGCGGGGTCCCGATCTCGCGCCGGCCTGGCCGCAGCGCGTGCCCGAGGCGCAGGTCGACAAGACCGCGAAGGACGAGACCGGGCTGCCGGAAGGCAAGGGCCGCCAGCTCGTCGCCGAGCGCTGCGTCTCCTGCCACGACCTGCAGCGCGTGCTCGTCAAGCGCTCCGACGACGACGACTGGAGCCACACCATCGGCCGCATGCGCACCCGCATGACGGTCGCGGGCATCCCCGACCTCACCGCCGCCGAAAACAAGGAGGTGGTGGACTATCTCGCGAAGCAAGTTCCCGCTGGTGCAGCCCTATGATGCGAACAGCCGCCTGCCGCACACGACGCTGACCGGCAAGGCGGTCAACTACCGGGCCGTGACCTACGATCTCGTCAATCACCACGCCGAGCCGCACGACGTCGCCGTCGATCCCAAGGGCAATCCGTGGGTCGCCGAGCGCGCCGGCAAGCTCGGGCGGCTCGATGCCAAGACACTCGAATTCACCGAGATCAGCACGCCGCCCGGCCCGGCGGCGGCTGACCGCCAGAGCCTCGGCAATCCGCAGATCAGCAAAGACGGTGTGCTGTGGGTGCCCGACGGCCCCAACGGCCGCTGGCTGAGCTACGACACCAACTCGGCGAAGTTCGTCTCCTACGCCTGGCCCAAGGGCAAGGGCAATGCCGGCGGCAACAGCATGGCGCTTCATCCGGACGGCACCGTGTGGGCGACCGGCGGCTCGGCCGAAGCGCGCCAGCTCAATCCGTCGACCGGCGAGTTCAAGTTCTACCCGGCCCCCGCCGCCAAGACGCAGAAGAGCCCCGGCGCCTACGGCATGGCCGTCGCAGGCGACGGATCGGTGTGGTTCGCCGAGGACGAGGCCGACCTGATGGCGCGGGTCGATCCCGCCACCGGCAAGGTCGACGAGTACAAGATCCCGGTCGAGGGCCATGCCTATCCGCGGCGCCTCGCCGCCGACGCCAACGGTGACCTCTGGGTCGCGCTGTGGCGGGCCGGCAAGCTTCTCAAGGTCGACCACAAGACGAAAGAGATGACCGTCTACACGCCGCCGACGAGCACCTCCGGCTCGTACTCGATCGTCGTCGACAAGAAGAACGGCTATGTGTGGATGAGCGGCCAGCAGGCCGACGTGATGGACCGGTTCGATCCCAAGACCGGCGAATGGGTCGAGTTCCCGCTGCCGGAGGCGGAGTCCGACGGACGCCGCATCGACATCGATCCGACCAATCCGAACCGCATCTACTTTGCGGGCAACATCCCCGGCCGCATGGGCTTCATCGAAGTCCTGCCGTAAGCGGACCGGCGCGCAAACAAAAGGCGGGCGTCCCGACCGGACGTCCGCCTTTTGCTCTGGTGGCACGCGCGTGACTTACTGGCCCGCGCGGACTTACTGCGCCGGACGCTCCGCGACCCGGTGCGCGCGGCTGCGGTGACGCAAGCCCCAGCTCCTGGCGATCGACGGTCCAGCCGTAAAGCCGACGATGCCGCCGGCGACAAGGCCAATCGGCCCGGCGACGAGGGCGCCCGACACCGCGCCGAGCGCGGCATCGCCCAGGCGCTCCTGGGCCTGTGCCGCGACAGGTACCAAGCACGCCGCGGAGAGCGCGGCGATGACGATCATCTTTTTCATGGTTCTGCCCCTTCCCCAATTGGAGTCATCCGTAGATGACACGCATTTCGGGCAGGATGATGGGGCGGCCCGGAACCAGGCGCGAGTGTCCGGGTCAGGGTTAATAGATGGTTTCAGCCCGCGCTGCCGACCGCCTGGTCGAGCAACTGCCGGCATTCCTCGAGCCGGCCGAGGATGGTCTTGAGGCGGTCGAGGTCTTCCGACGCAAGGCCTGCGGGCCTCGCCGCCGCGGCGGCGACCACTGCCGGGCGTGACGGTGCCGGCTGTGACGGCGCCGGCTGTGACGTCGCTACGCGCCGCGGCCGTGCTCACCGCGTCCGTTTCCGGCGCATCGTCGTCCGGTTCCTCCGCCGCGCTGCGCGGACCGCCGGAGGAAAAGATCGCCGGCAGGAAGCTCGGAACGCTGTTCTGCGCCTCGGCCTCTTCGGTCTGCGGCATCTTCGGGCGTGGGCTCAGGCAACGGCGACCGGACGCCCCTGCCCCACCGACTGCACGGTGCGCAACCCCTGCTCCTTGAGAATGCGCTGCACGCCGCGGATGGTGTAGCCCTCGCCGTAGAGCAGGTGGCGAATGCCGCGCAGCAGGTCGATGTCTTCGGGACGGTAATAGCGGCGACCGCCGCCGCGCTTCATCGGCTTGATCTGGGGGAAACGACTCTCCCAGAACCTCAGCACGTGTTGCGGGAGGTCGAGGTCGTCTGCGACCTCGCTGATCGTTCGGAAGGCATCGGGCGCCTTGTTCAAAGCCGCCTCCTGTCTGTTCGGTCGGCTTCGGTCGGCGCGACTACTCGTCTTCGTGCGAGGCCTTCGCCCGACCCACCGTTGATGCGTTGCTTGAGAATCGCCGAAGGCTTGAACACCATAACCCGCCGCGGCGAAATCGGCACCTCGGTCCCGGTCTTGGGGTTGCGGCCGATGCGCTGGCCCTTCTTGCGCACCACGAAGGAGCCGAACGAGGAGAGCTTCACCGTCTCCCCGCGCTCGAGGCAGTCGGTGATCTCCTTGAGGACGAGCTCGACCAGCGCCGCGGACTCGGTGCGAGAGAGCCCCACCTGCTGATAGACCGCCTCGCAGAGGTCGGCACGCGTTACGGTCTTCTCCGCCATCCTCCGGCCCCGACGCAATCGATATCTGTTTATTGTTCAAGGATATGGACTTGAACGCTCTTGGTCAATCAGGCTCGCGCAATACACGCAAAAATGAGCGGGAGCAATGTCACCAGCGCAGAAGTATCGCTCCCCAGGTGAAGCCGCCGCCCATCGCTTCGAGAAGGATCAGGTCGCCCTTCTTGATGCGGCCGTCCTCGACGGCGACCGAAAGGGCGAGCGGTATCGAGGCGGCCGAGGTGTTGCCGTGCCGGTCGACGGTCGCCACGATCTTCTTCGCGTCGATGCCGAGCTTGTGGGCCGACCCGTCGATGATCCGCAGATTGGCCTGGTGGGGCACGAACCAGTCGATATCGGCCGCGCAATAGCCGGTCGCCGCGAAGGCGTCCTCGACCACGTCGGTGATGTTGGCGACCGCGTGCCGAAACACCTCGCGGCCCTCCATCCGCAGGTGCCCGACCGTGCCGGTCGACGACGGGCCCCCGTCCACATAGAGCTTGTCCTTGTGGCGGCCGTCGGAGCGCAGGTGCGAGGTGAGGATCCCCCGGTCAGCCGGGGTCCCGGGCTGGGGAGCCGCCTCGAGCACCACCGCGCCGGCACCGTCGCCGAACAGCACGCAGGTGGTGCGGTCGCTCCAATCGAGCAGCCGGGAAAAGGTCTCCGCGCCGATCACCAGCGCCCGCCGGAACGCCCCGGTGCGGAGCAGGCCATCTGCCGCGGCAAGCCCGAACACGAATCCGGAGCACACCGCCTGCACGTCGAACGCGGCGCCGCCGGTGATGCCGAGCGCCGCCTGCACGGTCACGGCGGTCGCCGGAAAGGTGTTGTCCGGCGTCGACGTCGCCAGCACGATGAGATCGATGCTCGTCGGGTCGACGTCGCCGGAAGCGAGCGCCGCGCGGGCGGCGGCGACGGCGAGGTCCGAGGTCAGCTCGCCGTGCGCCGCGATCCGGCGCTCGCGGATGCCGGTGCGCTGGGTGATCCACGCATCGGTGGTGTCGACCTTCTGGGCGAGATCGGCATTGGTGAGGATGTGGCTCGGCAGGTAGCTCCCACAGCCGAGCACGACCGAACGCGTTATCGTCACGTCGGCACGCTCTCGGCGACCGGGACGGCCGCTTTCTGGTGGTGCCGAGCGTCTGGGAAATCTTGGCCTGCAGCTCGTAGCGGGCCATGTCGTAGCCGAGGTCGACGGCCGCGGCGAAGCCCTCGGCATCGGTGCCGCCATGGCTCTTGATGACGATGCCGTTGAGGCCGAGAAACACTCCGCCGTTGACCTTGCGTGGATCCATCTTGTCCTTCAGTGCCGCGAACGCATGGCGCGCGAGCAGATAGCCGAGCTTGGCGAACAGCGTCCGGCTCATGGCGCTGCGCAAATATTCGCCAAGCTGTTTGGCGGTTCCTTCGGCGGTTTTCAAGGCGATATTGCCGGAAAAGCCCTCGGTGACCACGACGTCCACGGTCCCCTTGCCGATGTCGTCGCCCTCGACGAAGCCGACATAAGCGAGGTCGGCGCGCTCCGCCTCGCGCAGGATGCGGCCGGCCTCGCGCACCTGCTCGAGGCCCTTGACCTCCTCGACGCCGATGTTGAGGAGGCCCACCGTCGGCCGCTCGAGATCGAACAGCACCCGCGCCATGGCGCCGCCCATGGTGGCGAGCGCGACGAGGTGCTGGGCATCGCCGCCGATGGTGGCGCCGACGTCGAGGACGATCGATTCCCCGCGCAATGTCGGCCACAGCGCCGCGATCGCCGGGCGGGTGATCCCCGCCATCGGCTTGAGGTGAAACCGCGCCATCGCCATCAGCGCGCCGGTGTTGCCGGCCGAGACGACGGCATCGGCGTCGCCTTTCTTGACGGCGTCGATCGCCATCCACATCGAGGATTTCCACCGGCCATGGCGCAGCGCCTGGCTGGGCTTCTCGTTCATTTTGACGGCGACGTCGGTGTGGACGATCCGTGAGGCCGCCTCGAGCTCGGGATGCGCCGCGAGCAAGCGGCGCGACGACGGTGCGGTCGCCGACCAGGATGAACTCGGTATCGGGATGACGCCCGTGCGACACCGCGGCACCGGCGATGGCAACCGGGGCGCCATGGTCACCTCCCATGGCGTCGAGCGCGATACGGACCTTTTGAGGCATCGATCAACCTTGGGAGCCGGCGCCGGATTTCGAGGACTCGGCGCCCGATCGGGCCGTGAACATAGCGCGTCGGATCGCGGAAACAACTGGCGATTTGGCGATCTGCACCGCACTCGCGCCAAGCTGCGGACCGCTGGAAATTCAAGCGGTTGCTGGAGACGGACAAGAATCCGGTTGCGCTGCGCGGCCTCGCCTCAGTGCTTCGCGTCCCGCCCCTTGAGCCGTTCGAGTGCCGCGAACGGGCTGTCCGCCGCGCGATCCTCCGCCGGCCCTGAGAACTCCGCGTCGGGCTTGCGCGGATAGGGATCGATGCCGAGCAGAAAGAACTGCGTGGCGACGGCGCCGAGATCGGCAGCGCCGTTGACGAGCGGCTCGTGCGTGTCGTCGACCTCCTTCGGCGCGGGACCGTCGGGTGCAGCACCGGCGACATCCGGCGGCTGGAACAGCACGTCGAAAGCCTCGTCGACGGTATTCTCGATGGGCTCGAGCGTGACGACGCAGGTCTGGGTGACGTTCGCGGTGACGCGTCCGGCCGCCCGCAATCCCTCGCCGTGGCGGGTCAGGTCGGCGGTGACGCCGAGCTGCGGCACGCTCACGACGCGCGCGAGCGCCGCGAGCCGCACCCGCACCTCCTCATCGGCTTCGAGGTCGAGGTGCAGGCCGGTGTCGGGGACATCCTCGAGGCGGACGGGGACGTGCCATCCCTCAGGGCTTTTCATCGGGCGGGCTTTCAGCGCGTGGGCATATCGTCGGCCAAGATGGCGCGGGGCGGCGGAAAAGCAAGCCGGCCGGCCAAGATTTGGCGACCGTCGGCAGCGTCGAGCTCGTGCGCCGCGCGGCGTACATAGGCGGCGAGCCGCGCCACCGCCCCTCCCCGTCCCGCGAACACGTTGCGGCCCAGCGCCGCTTCGAGGGCCTCGGAGCCGGTGCCGTCGAGGGCGCTCTCCAGCGCGCTCTGATAGGCCCGGGTGCGGCCGTAGAGCGCCTCGAACATGCGCTTCATCTTCTTCGGCACCGTGAGGTCGCCGACGCCCATCTCGCGCAGATTGTCGTCCATGTCGCGGCCGAAGCGATCGACCAGCGCGCGCCCGAGCGCCGCACCCTCAGGCTCGCGGTCGAGCCGTCGCGTCAGCAGCGCAAGATGCAGCACGATGAGCTCGAAGCGCCCGTCGACGCTGTCGGCGATCCCGAATTCTTCATAGAAATCAGGCACTCGCGCTTGCGCCACGATGACGCCATAGAGGCTGTCAATGGTTGCAGCTTGGAACCGGGGGCGAAATAACCGAAACATTCGCAAGGCGGTAGCGGTGCGTGGGGCGACGGATCGCGCAGTTGTGTTCCAACCCGCCGCGGGGTAGGTCATCGAGCCGTGGAGTGCAAGGGGGAAGCCGGGTTGAGCCGGGTCAGACAACGCCGAGCCCGCCTCGCAGGCAGGTTAGCCATCGCCATTCTTGCCGGCTCGCTCGCCGGGGCCTGCGGCATCACGCAGACCTATCACCATGGCTACATGGTGCCCGAGGGCGCGCTGGAGCAGATTCCGCTCGGCTCCTCGCAGGAGCAGGTGCTGATCGTGCTCGGCACCCCCTCGACGGTGGCGACGCTGTCCGGCGAGGTGTTCTATTACATCTCCCAGCGCGCCGAGCAGATCTCGTTCCTGCCGCAGCGGGAGATCGACCGCCGCGTGGTCGCCGTCTATTTCGACAAGAATCGCCGGGTCCAGCGCCTCGCCGACTACGGGCTCAAGGACGGCAAGATCTTCGACTCGATCAGCCGCACCACGCCGTCCGGCGGCGTCGAGCAGAACTACCTCGCCTTCGTGTTCAAGATCACGAAGTTCTAGAGGGCACCGCGCAGGCCGTAGCCCGCATGAGCGCAGCGACATGCGGGTCCGGGCGCTGCGGAAATAGCCTGCCCATCCAGCGCGAAACCGTCGTTCCCGGATGTCGCTTCGCTCAACCGGGCTACGCACCCGCGTAACCCTCATCGCCGTCATCGCCGGGCTTGTCCCGGCGACCCCGCTTATCGGAGCACAGCGGTTTCGCAACCGATGTTCGGGCGCAGTGCCTTATTGATCGGGGCCGCCGGGACAAGCCCGGCGGTGACCAAGTGAGCGGGAAAGCGCCGGCCTACCCCGCCTCAGTGCGCGAGCACCGCGAGCAGCAGGAGCGCGACGATGTTGGTGATCTTGATCATCGGGTTGACCGCAGGTCCCGCCGTATCCTTGTAGGGATCGCCGACGGTATCGCCGGTCACCGCCGCCTTGTGGGCGTCGGAGCCCTTGCCGCCGTAATGGCCGTCCTCGATGTACTTCTTGGCATTGTCCCAGGCGCCGCCACCGGAGGTCATGGAGATCGCGACGAACAGGCCGGTGACGATGACGCCGAGCAGCATGGCGCCGACCGCCGAGAAGCCCGCCGACTTGCCGGCGGCGCCGCCGCCCGCGATCGCGTAGATCACGAAGTAGACGAAGATCGGGGAGAGCACCGGCAGGAGCGACGGGATGATCATCTCCTTGATCGCGGAGCGGGTGAGCATGTCGACCGCGCGGCCGTAATCCGGCTTGTCGGTGCCCTGCATGATGCCGGGCTTTTCCTTGAACTGCCGCCGCACCTCCTCGACGATCGAGCTCGCCGCACGGCCGACCGCGGTCATCGCCATCGCGCCGAACAGGTACGGCAGGAGGCCGCCGAACAGGAGGCCGACCACGACGTACGGATTGGTCAGCGCGAAGTCGAGCTTGACGCCGCTGAAGTAGGGATGGCGGGCGGGGTCACTGATGAAGAACTTGAGGTCTTCGTTGTAGGCCGCGAACAACACCAGCGCGCCGAGGCCGGCGGAGCCGATGGCATAGCCCTTGGTCACCGCCTTGGTGGTGTTGCCGACGGCGTCGAGCGCGTCGGTCGACTTGCGCACCTCCTTCGGCAGCCCCGCCATCTCGGCGATGCCGCCGGCATTGTCGGTGACCGGGCCGAAGGCGTCGAGCGCGACGACCATGCCGGCGAGCGCCAGCATGGTGGTGACCGCGATGGCGATGCCGAACAGGCCGGCCAGCGAATAGGTCACGAGAATGCCGGCGATGATGACGATCGCCGGCAGCGCCGTCGATTCGAGCGAGATCGCGAGGCCCTGGATCACGTTGGTGCCGTGGCCGGTGACCGAGGCCGCCGCGATCGACTTCACCGGGCGGAACTCGGTGCCGGTGTAGTACTCGGTGATCCAGATGATGAGCCCGGTCACCGCGAGGCCGACGATGCCGCACAGGAACAGGCGCAGCCCGGTATAGGGCACGCCCGGCAGCGAGCCGAAGCCGATGAGAAGCGCGATCACGATGGCGATGCCGACGAGCGAAAGCGCGCCGGTGACGATGAGGCCGCGATAGAGCGCGCCCATGATCGACTGGTTGGCCGGCAGCTTGACGAAGAAGGTGCCGGCGACCGAGGTGAGGATGCAGATGCCGCCGATGGCGAGCGGCAGCGTCATCATCGGGCCGAGCACCGGCGTGCCGTTGAAGAAGATCGCGGCGAGCACCATGGTCGCGACCGTGGTCACCGCATAGGTCTCGAAGAGGTCCGCGGCCATGCCGGCGCAGTCGCCGACATTGTCGCCGACGTTGTCGGCGATCGTGGCGGGATTGCGCGGATCGTCCTCGGGGATGCCGGCCTCGACCTTGCCGACGAGGTCGCCGCCGACGTCCGCACCCTTGGTAAAGATGCCGCCGCCGAGACGGGCGAAGATCGAGATCAGCGAGGCGCCGAAGCCCAACGCCACCATCGAGTTGATGACGATGCGATCATTGGGCGCGAGATGCATGGTGCCGGTGAGGAAGCCGAAATAAAGGGTCACGCCGAGGAGCGCGAGGCTCGCCACCAGGAGGCCGGTGATGGCGCCGGCCTTGAACGCGATCTCGAGGCCGCCGGCGAGCGAAGAGATCGCGGCCTGCGCGGTGCGGACATTGGCGCGCACCGAGACGTTCATGCCGATGAAGCCGGCGAGGCCCGAGAGTATGGCGCCGATGGCGAAGCCGACACCGACGAGCCAGCCGAGGAAAATGCCGACGATCACGAAGATGACGACGCCGACGATGCCGATGGTGGTGTATTGCCGCCGCAGATAGGCCTGCGCGCCCTCGCGCACCGCCGCGGAAATTTCCTGCATCCTGGCGCTGCCGGCATCCGCCGCCATCACCGACTGGGTCGCCCAGACGGCGTAGCCAATGCCTGCAAGCCCGCACAGGATGATGATCACCAAAGCTAACATGGAGAAACCCCGGTTCGAGACGCCCGGACGGCCCCCCTGCCCGTCGAAACGCGTTTCGACGGCAACACGGCCTGGTCCCGGCTCAAATCGGCGCGGACCATGCCAAAAAGCCCCCGTGCAGGCAATGCCTTAATCGGTGGATTAACCGAAGGTTTTGGGGCTGGATATCGGGCCCTGGGCGGAAGTTGCGAGCGAGGGATTTAGTCCTGTGACCGGGTATGCGTAGCCCGGATGAGCGCAGCGACATCCGGGATCAAAAGGTGCAGAAGCGTCGGCTCAGCGCCGGCCCCGCATATCGCTCCGCTCATGCGGGCTACGCCGTGCCCTCACTGGCTCGCTGTCGGCTTGAGCAGCCCCCACAGCGTCACGAGGTTTTCGAAGTCGATCGCGCGGGTGACGAAGGCCCAGTAGAACGCGCCGAACACGATGGTCGCGATCACGGTGGTCCAGATCATCTTCTTCCACAGGGACGGCATCGCCGGCGCACCGGGGTCCGTGCCGGGGGCGATATCGCCCGCCTCATGCTGGGAGCGGACGCCCCACGGCAGCACCGTGAACAGCACGAGCCACCAGACGATGAAATAGATCGCCGAATCGTGGTCCAGGACACCGCTACGCCTCTACACCGTTACGCCTCTTCAACCCTTACGCCTCTTCGACCTCAGGCCTCTTCGAGCTCGACCAGCGTGCCGAGGAAGTCCTTCGGGTGCAGGAACAGCACGCGCTTGCCGTGGGCGCCGATCTTCGGTTCGCCGTCGCCGAGCACGCGCGCGCCGTCCGCCTTGAGGCGGTCGCGCACCGCGATGATATCGTCGACCTCGTAGCAGACGTGGTGAATGCCGCCGTCGGGATTGCGGTCGAGGAATTTCGCGATCGGCGAGTTCGCGCCGAGCGGCTCCAGCAGCTCGATCTTGGTGTTGGGGAGCGTGATGAACACCGTCGTCACTCCGTGCTCGGCCTGGGGCTCCGCCGCCGACACATCGGCGCCGAGGGTATCGCGGTAGAGCTTGCTTGCCGATGCGATGTCGCGCACCGCGATGGCGACGTGGTTGAGCCTGCCGATCATCGTTCTCCGCCTGCCGTGATGGATGTTCTTCGCATCATACCGTCAATATGTGCACGAGGCACATGGGCTTCTTGCCCCAGTTCGCGGCGATGGTGGCACGCACCGCGCGCTTGACCGCCTCCTCGACCGCATCTGGATCGCGCCGGCGCGCCCGCGGCAGCTGCTTGACCGTGTCGACCACGGCTTCCAGCGCAAGGCCGTGCAGCGAGTCGCCCAGCACGCCGGTCTCGGGAATGCCGATCAGCTCGACCTCGGGGTCGCCCACGAGCGTGCCGGCGTCGTCGAGCGCGACCGCGACCGAGACGATGCCGACGAAGCTGAGGCGGCGGCGGTCGGCGACGGTGCGGGTTTCGCCGTCGATGATCACGCGGCCGTCCTTGTAGAGGCGCCCCTGCGGCACCTCGTCGACGATGGCCGCCGGGCCCGGGGCGAGCCGCACCACGTCGCCGTTGCTGCAAATGACCTGCTCCGGCACGCCGGCCTTGCGGGCGAGCGCGGCATGCTCGGCAAGGTGCAGCGCCTCGCCATGGACGGGCACGGCGATGCGCGGCTTCACCCAGCTATAGAGGTCCGCCACCTCGGCGCGGCGCGGATGGCCGGACACGTGGACGAGATGGGTGCGGTCGGTGATGATCTCGATGCCCTGGCGGACGAGGCCGTTGACGACTTTGCCGACCGCCTTCTCGTTGCCGGGAATGGTGCGCGAGGAGAAGATCACCCGGTCGCCGGCCGCAAGCGTGACGTCGGGGTGCTCGTCGAGGGCGATGCGGGCGAGCGCCGCCCTGGCCTCGCCCTGGCTGCCGGTGCACAGCGCCACCACCTTGTCGCGCGGCAGGTAGCCGTAAGCATCGGTGCCGCGGAAATCCTGCACGCCCTCGAGGTAGCCGGTCTCGCGGGCGACCTGGACGATCCGGTCCATGGCGCGGCCGACCACCACGACCTCGCGGTCGCAGGCGCGGGCGGCATCGGCGACGGCGCGGAGGCGCGCGACGTTGGAGGCGAAGGTGGTCACGGCGACCCGCGCCGGCGCGTTGGCGATGAGCGTCTTGAGCGTCGCCGCGACCTCGGTCTCCGAGGGCGAGCGCCCGTCGCGCACGGCGTTGGTCGAATCGCCGACGACGGCGAGACAGCCGGCCTCGCCGAGCGCGCGAAGTTTGGCTTCGTCGGTCGGCGGCCCGATCACCGGGGTCGGATCGAGCTTCCAGTCGCCGGTGTGGAGCACCGCGCCGCGGCTGGTGCGGATGATGAGCGCGTTCGATTCCGGGATCGAGTGGGCGACCGACACGAACTCGATGTCGAACGGGCCGAGCGTGATGCGGCCGCCCACCGGCACCACCTTCACCGGGATGTCCGGCGCGCCGGGCTCCGACTGCCGCTTCGCCTCGAGGAGCGCCGCGGTGAAGGGCGTCGCGTAGACCGGCACCTTGAGCCGCGGCCACAGGTCGATGAGCGCGCCGAAATGGTCTTCGTGGGCGTGGGTGAGCACCAGCCCGACGAGGTTGCGCCGCTCTTCGACCAGAAACCGGACCTCCGGCATGATGAGGTCGATGCCGGGCAGGTCGTCGCCGGCGAAGGCGACGCCGAGGTCGATGGCGAGCCACTTCTTGCTGCGCTCCGAGCCGAGGCCGTAGAGCGACAAATTCATGCCGATCTCGCCGACGCCCCCGAGCGGCGCAAAGACGAGTTCTTCTTGTGGAGAGATCATCGGCGCAATGGTGCACCGCGACAGGTCGCGGTCAAGCCGGTTCCTCGCGCACCGGGAAGACCTCGCCGGCGGTGATGACCTCACGTCCGCCCGTCGGCGCGCCGCAGGACGAGGCGTCCGGCCTCGTCGAGCGCCTCGAAGACGCCGCTCACCTCGCGATCGGGAAGCCGCGCGCGGATGGCCTGGCCGAGGCCGGCGGCCGGTCGAGCCAGGCGCTGCGGATCGCGGCAAAGCCCGCCCCGCGGTCCCACTCGCGCGAGCCGCGCCGCCATGGTCCGGCGCAGCGTGTCGAGTAGCGCGGCGGCCTCGACCGCGGCCCCCTGGCCGGCAAAATCGGTCGCGGGATGCTCGACCGCGTCAGGGTGATGGCGGCAGTTGACGCCGATGCCGATGACGGCGGCGACGGGGCCGGCGATCGGCCCGCCCTCCCCTTCGATCAGGATGCCGGCGATCTTGGCGCCGCGGCACAGGAGGTCGTTCGGCCATTTGAGCGCGAGGCGTCGGCAAGGCCGGGGGCGAGCGCCGCGCAGGCATCGTGAACGGCAAGGCCGGCGACGAAGGCGAGCTGCGGCGCCACCGCGGCGGGCGCGGGATCGACGAGCAGCAGGCTCGCATAGAGATTGCCCGGCGGCGACGCCCAGGCCCGGCCGCGCCGCCCGCGGCCGGCGGTCTGCGTCGCGGCGACGACCCACAGCGGACCGCGCTCGCCGGCGCGGGCGCGCCGCAGCGCCTCGGCGTTGGTGGAATCGACGGTGTCGAGGCGGATGACCGGCGCCTCGGCGACGAGGCCGGGCGTGCCGTGCGTGGCGTTGGTTGGCTCCATCCCGTCTCGGCTAATACCTGCGAACCCAAGCAACACATCTCAAACCGTCATCGCCGGGCTTGTCCCGGCGACCCCGATATCAGAGCACGGCCGTGCCACATGGATCGGGGTGGCCGGGACAAGCCCGGCCATGACGCTCAGATAGAACGGCTCACGCCACGGAACGCGCCCTAGAACAACGACTTCGCCGCCACGCCGGCCGCATTCACCAGCGGCGACGGGTAGACGAAGAACAGCAGCACCGCGAGCCCGGCGATGCCGAGCACGGTGGTCAATTCGCTCGGCGTCGGGTCGAAGGCGTCGACCGGATCGTCGAAATACATGATCTTGACGATCAGCAGGTAGTAATAGGCGCCCACCACGCTGGTGATGACGCCGAGCACGGCGAGCGTGAAGAGCCCCGCCTGGATCGCGGCGAGGAACACGTAGAACTTGGCGAAGAAGCCGGCGAGCGGCGGCACGCCGGCCATCGAGAACATCAGCATGGCGAAGAAGAACGCCATCACCGGCTTGGTGCGGGCGAGCCCGGCGAGGTCGGTCAGGTCCTCGACCGGCTTGCCCTTGCGGCGCATGGCGATGATGCAGGCGAAGGTGCCGAGCGTCATCGTCACATAGATCGCCATGTAGACGAGGACGCCCTGGATGCCCTCGGCGGTGCCGGCGGCGAGGCCGACGAGGGCGAAGCCCATGTGGCCGATCGAGGAATAGGCCATCAGCCGCTTGATGTTGCGCTGGCCGATGGCGGCGAACGAGCCGAGCGCCATCGAGGCGATCGACACGAAGACGATGATCTGCTGCCACTGCGTCGAGATCGCCGGAAACGCCGTGATCGACACCCGCATGAAGATCGCGATCGCCGCGACCTTGGGCGCCGCGGCGAAGAACGCGGTCACCGGCGTCGGCGCGCCCTGGTAGACGTCGGGCGTCCACATGTGGAACGGCACCGCCGAGACCTTGAAGCAGAGGCCGGCGAACAGGAAGACGAGCCCGAAGATGAGCCCGATGCCGCCTGCGGCTGCGGCCGTCGCGATCCCGGCGAAGCTCACGGTGCCGGCGAAGCCGTAGATCAGCGACGCCCCGTAGAGCAGCATGCCCGAGGACAGCGCGCCGAGGACGAAGTACTTCAGGCCCGCTTCGGTGGCGCGGGCGCTGTCGCGGTCGATCGCGGCGAGCACATAGAGCGCGAGGCTCATCGTCTCGAAGCCGAGATAGAGCGCGATCAGGTCGCCCGCCGAGATCAGCAGCAGCATGCCGGCGGTCGCGAGCAGGATGAGGATCGGGTACTCGAACTTGCGCCGGTCGATGTCGCGCCGGAACTCGACCGACAGCAGGATCGCGCCGATCGAGCCGACCAGCACCAGCAGCTTGAGGAACTTGGCGAAGCGGTCGACCACGAAGCTGCCGCCGAAGGCGACGATCTTGTCGCCCCCCATGGTCGCGATCAGCACGCCGGCGACGACCAGCAGCATGACGGCGAGCCCGGAGAGGCCCGCGGTGACGCGGTCGCCGCGCCAGGCGCCGATCATCAGCAGCACCATGGCGCCGACCACCAGGATCAGTTCCGGCAGCACCGGATAGACGGTGGCGAAGTCGAAGCCTTCAGTCATCGCGGAACGAGCCTCAATGCGCCAGCGCGGCGGTCTTCGCCGCCCCGATCGCCTGATGGAAATTGTCGAGCAGCGCCGTCACCGACGCCGCCGACATATCGAGGACCGGCTTCGGATAGATGCCGATCAGGATGGTGAGGACGACGAGCGGGGTCAGCGTGAGGAGCTCGCGCCCGTCGAGATCGGTCATGGCGGCGAGCGTGGGCTTGAGCGTGCCGAAGATCACCTTGCGGTAGAGCCACAGCGCATAGCAGGCCGAGAGGATGACGCCGAGCGTCGCGAAGAACGCGACCGAGGTGTTGATCCGGAAGGTGCCGAGCAGCGTCAGGAACTCGCCGATGAAGCCCGACGTGCCCGGGCAGCCCGACATTGGCGAGCGTGAACACCATGAAGGCCGCCGCATAGAGCGGCATGCGGTTGACGAGCCCGCCATAGGCGGCGATCTCGCGGGTGTGCATGCGGTCGTAGACGACGCCGACGCACAGGAACAGCGCGCCCGACACGATGCCGTGGGAGATCATCTGGAAGATGCCGCCGGCCACCCCCTGGGTGGTCGCGGCGAAGATGCCCATGGTGACGAAGCCCATATGCGCCACCGAGGAATAGGCGATGAGCTTCTTCATGTCCTCCTGCACCAGCGCCACCAGCGAGGTGTAGATGATGGCGACCACCGAGAGCGTGAACACCAGCGGCGCGAAGGCGACCGAGGCCTCCGGGAACATCGGCAGCGAGAAGCGCAGGAAGCCGTAGCCGCCCATCTTCAGGAGGATGGCGGCGAGGATCACCGAGCCCGCCGTCGGCGCCTCGACATGCGCGTCGGGCAGCCAGGTGTGGACCGGCCACATCGGCATCTTCACCGCGAACGAGGCGAAGAAGGCGAGCCACGCCCAGGTCTGCAGCGACCGCGGGAAGCTGTGGCGCAGCAGCATCGGGATGTCGGTCGTGCCGGCATCCCAGTACATCGCCATGATGGCGAGCAGCATCAGCACCGAGCCGAGGAACGTGTAGAGGAAGAACTTGAAGGTCGCATAGACCCGGCGCGGGCCGCCCCAGATGCCGATGATGAGGAACATCGGGATCAGGCCGCCCTCGAAGAACAGGTAGAACAGCGTGAGGTCGAGCGCGCAGAAGGTGCCGACCATCAGCGTTTCGAGCACCAGGAAGGCGATCATGTACTCCTTCACCCGGCGCTGGATCGGCAGCCAGCTCGCGATGATGCAGATCGGCATCAGCGCGGTGGTGAGGATGACGAACGGCAGCGAGATGCCGTCGACGCCCATGTGATAGCTGATGGTGCTGGTGAGCCACGGCTTGCGCTCGACGAACTGGAACTCGGCCGAGCTCGGGTCGAAGCGCCAGACGAGGATCAGCGAGATCGCGAGCGTGATCAGCGTCGTCCACAGCGCGATCCAACGCGCGTTGCGGGCGACCGAGGCGTCCTCGGCCGGCATGAAGACGATGAGGAGCGCGCCGACGAGCGGCAGGAAGGTGGTGACGGAAAGGATCGGCCAGCTCGCCATCAGTGGCCTCCCACCGAGAACATGAACCAGGTGATGAAGGCGGCGACGCCGATCAGCATGGCGAAGGCGTAGTGGTACATGTAGCCGGTCTGCAGCCGCACCACGTTGCGGGTGACGTCGATGACCCGCGCCGAGACGCCGTCGGGGCCGAAGCCGTCGATCAGCCAGCCGTCGCCGCCCTTCCACAGCAGGCGACCGAGCCACAGCGTCGGGCGGACGATGAGGAAGTCGTAGATCTCGTCGAAGTACCACTTGTTGAGCAGGAACTGGTAGAGCACCGGCTGCTGGCGCGCGAGCTCGACCGGGATGTCGGGGCGGCGGATGTAGAACAGCCACGCGATGCCGAAGCCGATCGCCATCGCGACCGTCGGCAGCGACGCGATCCAGACATTGCTCTCGTGATGCATCGTCTCGATGAGCTCGGTGTTGAGCTTGAGCGAGTCGCGGAAGAAGTTCTCGATCCCTGCGCCGGCGAAGATGTTGTAGAACGGCAGGCCGGCGAGGATCGCGCCGACCGCGAGCACGAACAGCGGGATGAGCATCGAGCGCGGGCTCTCATGCGCCGCCTCGAAATGCGCCTCGTCGTGCGGCCGGCCGTGGAAGGTCTTGAGCACCAGCCGCCACGAATAGAACGAGGTGAGCCCGGCCGCGAGCAGCGTCATCAGGTAGCCGTAGAACGCCGCCGGATTCTTGCTGGCATTGGCCGCCTCGATGATCGCGTCCTTGGAGAAATAGCCGGCGGTCAGCGGGAAGCCGGTGAGCGCCAGCGTGCCGACCACCATCATCACGTAGGTGAACGGGATCTTGGTGCGCAGGCCGCCCATCTTGCGGATGTCCTGCTCGTGATGCATCGCGGTGATCACCGAGCCGGAGCCGAGGAACAGCAGCGCCTTGAAGAAGGCGTGGGTGAACAGGTGGTACATGCCGATCGAATAGGCGCCGACGCCCATGGCGACGAACATGTAGCCGAGCTGCGAGCAGGTCGAATAGGCGACGATCTTCTTGATGTCGTTCTGCACCAGCGCGACGGTCGCCGCGAACATCGCGGTGGTCGCGCCGATGATGATGACGAAGGTCCGCGCCGTCTCGCGAGAGCTCGAACAGCGGCGAGAGCCGCGCCACCATGAAGACGCCCGCGGTCACCATGGTCGCGGCGTGGATCAGCGCCGACACCGGGGTCGGGCCCTCCATGGCGTCGGGCAGCCAGGTGTGCAGCAGGAACTGCGCCGACTTGCCCATCGCACCCATGAACAGCAGGAGGCAGATCAGGGTCGGCGCGTCGAAGTTCCAGGCGATGAGGTGGATGGTCTTGCCGGTGAGCGCCGGCGCCTGGGCGAACACGGTGTCGAAATCGACCGCGCCGGTCATCATGAACACGGCGAAGATGCCGAGCGCGAAGCCGAAATCGCCGATGCGGTTGACGACGAAGGCCTTGATCGCCGCGGCATTGGCCGACGGGCTTCTGGTACCAGAAGCCGATCAGGAGATAGCTCGCGAGGCCGACGCCCTCCCAGCCGAAGAACAGCTGGACGAGGTTGTCCGCCGTCACCAGCATCAGCATGGCGAAGGTGAACATCGAGAGATAGGCGAAGAACCGCGGCTGGTACGGGTCTTCCGCCATGTAGCCGATCGAGTAGAGGTGGACGAGCGCCGACACCGTCGTCACCACGACCAGCATGACCGCGGTGAGCGCGTCGACCCGGATCGCCCAGTCGACCTTGAGGTCGCCCGACACGATGAAGGGCATGATCGCGTCGCGGGCGTCCTGGTGCCCGAAGCCCGACCCGCCACAGCGCGATCCAGGACAGCACCATGGCGATGAAGAGCAGCGTCGTGGTGATCAGCTCGGCGGTGTACGACCCCATCGCCGGCGGCTCGACCGGCGCGTGCGCGTGATCGTCGTGGGCGGCACGCGCTCGTGGGCTGCCGCATGGGACACCGGCGCGTGGCCGTGGCCGGCGTCGACCGGCGGGCCGCCGGGAAAGCGCGCATGGGCGCCGACCAGCGCGATGATGCCCGCGAGGATCGCGCCGAGCAGGGGAAGAAAGACGATGGCCTGATACATCGTGCGATTAGCCCTTCATCAGGTTGATGTCTTCGACCGCGATCGAGCCGCGATTGCGGTAGAACACGACGAGGATCGCGAGCCCGATCGCCGCCTCGGCCGCCGCCACCGTGAGCACGAACAGCGCGAAGACCTGGCCGACGAGATCGCCGAGATGGGTCGAGAAGGCGACGAGGTTGATGTTGACCGCGAGCAGGATGAGCTCGATCGACATCAGGATGACGATGACGTTCTTGCGGTTGATGAAGATGCCGAAGATGCCGAGCGTGAACAGGATCGCGGCGACGACGAGGTAATGGCCGAGCCCGACGATCATGGCCTAGATCCCCTGCCCCGGACCGCACCTGGCGGATCTCGATCGCGGTCGCCGTGGTGCGGGCGACCTGGTCGGCGATGTTCTGCCGCCTGACGTTGGGCTTGTGGCGCAAGGTCAGCACGATGGCGCCGATCATGGCGATCAGCAGGACGACGCCCGCAATCTGGAAGTAGTAGACGTAGCGGGTGTAGAGCACCTGCCCGAGCGCGGCGGTGTTCGTCACCGCGTCGAGGTTCGGGATCGGCGAGGTGCGCACCACCTGGGGACCGATCACCCAGGCGCCGAGCACCAGCAACAGCTCGAACAGGAAGATGAAGGCGATGACGCCGCCGATCGGCAGGTAGTTGAGGAAGCCCTGCCGCAGCTCGGCGAAGTCGACGTCGAGCATCATCACCACGAACAGGAACAGCACCGCGACCGCGCCGACATAGACGACGATCAGGATCATCGCCAGGAACTCGGCGCCCATCAGCACGAACAGGCCGGCCGCGTTGACGAAGGCGAGGATCAGGAACAGCACCGAATGCACGGGGTTCTTCGCCGAGATCGACCATCACCGCGGAGGCGATGCAGACGCCGGCGAAGACGTAGAAGAACAGCGACGGGATGATCATGAGCGTGCCGTCACCGGTAGGGCGCGTCGAGCGCGATGTTCTTCGCGATCTCGCGCTCCCAGCGGTCGCCGTTCGCGAGCAGGCGCTCCTTGTCGTAGTAGAGCTCCTCGCGGGTCTCGGTGGCGAACTCGAAATTCGGCCCCTCGACGATGGCGTCGACCGGGCAGGCCTCCTGGCACAGGCCGCAGTAGATGCACTTCACCATGTCGATGTCGTAGCGGGTGGTGCGCCGCGTGCCGTCGTTGCGGCGCGGCCCCGCCTCGATGGTGATCGCCTGGGCCGGGCAGATCGCCTCGCACAGCTTGCAGGCGATGCAGCGCTCCTCGCCGTTGGGATAGCGGCGCAGCGCGTGCTCGCCGCGGAAGCGCGGCGAGATCGGCCCCTTCTCGAAGGGATAGTTCAGCGTCGCCTTCGGCTTGAAGAAGTAGCGCATCGACAGCACGATGGCGCCGACGAACTCCGCCAGGAAAACCGACTTCGCGGCCTGATCGAGCCTCATCGGATGCTCCTCATTGTGGCGCCCACCCCATGATCTGCAGGACGGCGGCGACGATCGCGACCATGGCGAGCGAGAGCGGCAGGAACACCTTCCAGCCGAGCCGCATCAACTGGTCGTAGCGGTAGCGCGGCACGAACGCCTTCACCATGGCGAACATGAAGAAGACGAACAGCACCTTGAGCGCGAACCAGACGATCCCCGGCACCCAGGTGAACGGCGGCACCGCGAACGGCGGCAGCCAGCCGCCGAGGAAGAGGATCGTGGTCAGCGCGCACATGGTGGCGATCGCCACGTATTCGCCGAGCATGAACAGCATGTAGGGCGTCGAGCCGTATTCGACCATGAAGCCGGCGACGAGTTCCGATTCCGCCTCGACGAGGTCGAACGGCGGCCGGTTGGTCTCGGCGAGCGCCGAGATGAAGAACACGATGAACATCGGGAACAGCGGCAGCCAGTACCAGTTCAGCGCCGTGAACCAGGGGATGCCGAGCAGGGTCGCGAGCCCGCGCGCTCCTGGGCGGCGACGACCGCGCTCAGGTTGAGCGAGCCGACGCACAGCAGCACGGTGATGATGACGAAGCCGATCGAGACTTCGTAGGACACCATCTGCGCCGCCGAGCGCAGCGCCGAGAGGAACGGATATTTCGAGTTCGACGCCCAGCCGGCCATGATGATGCCGTAGACGCCGAGCGAGGAGATCGCGAAGACGTAGAGCACGCCGACATTGATGTTGGCGATCACCCAGCCGGCGCTGACCGGGATCACCGCCCAGGCGGCGAGCGCCAGCACGCAGGTGACGAGCGGCGCCAGCAGGAACACGCCCTTGTTGGCGCCGGCCGGAATGACCGGCTCCTTGAACACGAATTTGAGCAGGTCGGCGAAGCTCTGCAGCAGGCCGAACGGGCCGACCACGTTGGGGCCGCGCCTGATCTGCACCGCCGCCCAGATCTTGCGGTCGGCGAGCAGGATGTAGGCGACCGCGATCAGGAGCACGACGAGCAGCAGCACGCTCTCCGCGACGATGATGATCAGCGGCCAGACGTAGTCGAAGAAGAATTCGGCCATGCCGTCTTTCCCTACTCCGCCGCGACCGCGGCGGTTTCGGCGAGCGCCGAGCACTCCGCCATCACCGCGGACGCCCGCGCGATCGGATTGGTGAGATAGAAGTCCTCGATGGGCGACTTGAACGGCGCCTTGTCGAAGCTGCCGCCGACCTTCGCGAGCGCGCGCACGTCGTCGGCGCTGCCGGGCGCGATGGCGTCGGCGCGTGGCGAGATGCGGATGGGCGCGGAACAGCGCGGCCCGCAGCTGCGGCAGCGAGTCGTAAGGGCAGCCGCTGGCCGAGCACGTCGGACAGCGCGCGCAGGATCGCCCAGTCCTCGCGCGCATCGCCCGGCGGGAAGGCGGCGCGGCCCGCCCGCTGCACGCGGCCCTCGGTGTTGACGTAGGTCGCGGCCTTCTCGGTATAGGCGGCGCCCGGCAGGATGACGTCGGCGCGGTGGGCGCCGCGGTCGCCATGGGTGCCGATATAGACGACGAAGGCGCCGGGCTCGACCTCGATCTCGTCGGCGCCGAGCAGGAACAGGACGTCGACGCCGCCCTGCGCCATCGCCGCGGCGGCAAGGCCGCTTCGCGCCCGGCACGAAGCCGAGGTCGAGACCGCCGACCCGCGCGGCCGCGGTATGCAGCACCGAGAAGCCGTTCCAGCCGTCGACCAGCGCACCGGTCGCGACGCGCGGCCTTGGCGACCGCGGACGAGCACCGCGGCGCCGTCCGGCCGCGCCAGCGCGCCCTGCCCGACGAGCCAGATCTTGGCGCTTGAGGCTCGGCGGGCTTGTGGTCGAGGAACGCGGCGAGCGTCTCGGCGCCGGCGCCGAGATAGGCGTAGTCGTAGGTCAGATCGGCGCGCTCGCCGATGACCCCGATCTTGAGGTTCGCAGTGCCGCCAGCGCTTGCGGATGCGGGCGTTGAGCACCGGCGCTTCCCTGCGCGGATTGGAGCCGATGATCATGATGCCGTCGGCTTCGTCGATCCCGGCGATGGTCGCGTTGAAGAGATAGCTCGCGCGCGCCCCATTTGGGATCGAGCACGGTGCCGTCCTGGCGGCAGTCGAGGTTCGGCGAGCCGAGCCGGCCGATCAGCTCCTTGAGCGCGAACATCTCCTCGACGCCGCAGAGGTCGCCGGCGATGGCGCCGATGCCGCCGGGCCGCGTCGCCTTGACCTTGGCGGCGATCGGCGCGGAACGCCTCCGACCACGACGCCGGCTCGAGCCGGCCGTTGAGGCGCACATAGGGCCGGTCGAGCCGCTGGACGCGCAGGCCGTCGACGACGTGGCGGGTCTTGTCGGAGATCCACTCCTCGTTCACCTCGTCGTTGATGCGCGGCAGGATGCGCATCACCTCGCGCCCGCGGGTGTCGACGCGGATCGCCGAGCCGACCGCGTCCTGACGTCGATGCACTCGGTCTTGTCGAGCTCCCAGGGCCGCGCGACGAAGGCATAGGGCTTGGCGGTCAGCGCGCCGACCGGGCAGAGATCGACGACGTTGCCCTGCAGCTCCGAGGTCATCGCCTGCTCGAGATAGGTCGTGATCTCCATGTCCTCGCCGCGGCCGATGGCGCCGAGCTCCGGCACGCCGGCGACCTCGGTGGTGAAGCGCACGCAGCGGGTGCACTGGATGCAGCGGTTCATCGAGGTCTTGACCAGCGGCCCGAGGTACTTGTCCTCGACCGCGCGCTTGTTCTCGTCGAAGCGCGAGGAGTCGACGCCGTAGGCCATCGCCTGGTCCTGCAGGTCGCACTCGCCGCCCTGGTCGCAGATCGGGCAATCGAGCGGGATGGTTGATGAGCAGGAACTCCATCACCCCCTCGCGCGCCTTCTTCACCATCGGCGAGTGCGTCTTGACCTCGGGCGGCTCGCCCTTGGGGCCGGGGCGGCAGTCGCGCACCGCCCAGGCGCAGCACGCCACCGGCTTCGGCGAGCCGGACTCACCTCGACGAGGCACATGCGGCAGTTGCCGGCGATCGACAGGCGCTCGTGGAAGCAGAAGCGCGGGATTTCCGCGCCGCCGGCCTCGCAGGCCTGCAGCAGCGTGAACTCCGGCGGGACTTCGATCTCGTTGCCGTCGACGATGATCTTTGTCATCGGCGCACTCCCCGCTCGGTGCCGCCCGCGAACTTCGGTCGATGGTGAAGGCCGCTGCTGCATGAAGCCACCGCTACTCCGCCGCCACCCGCACCGGATCGGGATGCGGATTGGCGGCATATTCGTCGATCCGCCGCTCGATCTCGGGGCGGAAATTGCGGAGCAGGCCCTGGATCGGCCAGGCCGCGCCGTCGCCGAAGGCGCAGATGGTGTGGCCCTCGATCTGGTTGGTGACCTCCAGCAGCATGTCGATCTCGCGCTTCTGGGCGCGGCCTTCGGCCATGCGGGTGCAGCACCCGCCACATCCAGCCCGTGCCTTCGCGGCACGGCGTGCACTGGCCGCAGCTCTCGTGCTTGTAGAAGTAGGAGATGCGCGCCATCGCCCGGATGATGTCGGTCGACTTGTCCATCACGATGACGGCCGCGGTGCCGAGCGCCGACTTGACCGCCTTGGTGCCGTCGAAGTCCATCGGCAGCGGCACGCATTCCGCGGCCGGCACCAGCGGCACCGACGAGCCGCCGGGGATCACGGCGAGCAGATTGTCCCAGCCGCCGCGCACGCCGCCGGCATGGGTGTCGATCAGCTCGCGCAGCGGGATCGCCCATCGCCTCTTCGACCGTGCACGGCCGGTTCACGTGGCCGGAGATGCAGAACAGCTTGGTGCCGGTGTTGTTGGGCCGGCCGATGCCGGCGAACCAGCCGGCGCCGCGGCGCATGATGTCGGGGACGACGGCGATCGACTCGACGTTGTTGACGGTGGTCGGGCAGCCGTAGAGGCCCATGTTGGCGGGGAACGGCGGCTTCAGCCGCGGCTGGCCCTTCTTGCCTTCGAGGCTCTCCAGCAGCGCGGTCTCCTCGCCGCAGATATAGGCGCCGGCGCCGTGGTGGACGTAGAGGTCGAAGTCCCAGCCGTGGATGTTGTTCTTGCCGATCAGCTTCGCCTCATAGGCCTCGTCGACCGCGGCCTGCAGGTGCTCGCGCTCGCGGATGAATTCGCCGCGCATATAGACGTAGCAGGCATGCGCGCCCATCGCGAAGCTCGCGATCAGGCAGCCTTCGATCAGGAGATGCGGATCGAACCGCATGATCTCGCGGTCCTTGCAGGTGCCGGGCTCGGACTCGTCGGCATTGACGACGAGGTAGTGCGGCCGCTCGCCGATCTGCTTGGGCATGAACGACCATTTGAGCCCGGTCGGGAAGCCGGCGCCGCCGCGGCCGCGCAGGCCCGACGCCTTCATCTCGTTGATGATGCAGTCGCGGCCCTTTTCGAGGATCGCCTTGGTGCCGTCCCACGAGCCGCGCGCCCGCGCGCCCTCGAGCCCCCAGTCATGCCGGCCGTAGAGATTGGTGAAGATGCGATCCTTGTCCTGAAGCATCGGCTAGGCCTTGCTCGGCTGGGGGACGTCGAGAAGCGTCTGAGGCTGCATCGAGAAGCGTGGTGTCGCCGCCGATCGGCGCCGAGTACTGGCGGTCGATCTGCGGGCCGGGCTTCGGCGTCTCGCCGCGGGCGATGGCGTCGAGCACCTTCTCGAAGGTCTCCGGGGTGAGGTCCTCGTAGGTGTCGTTGCCGATCAGCACCATCGGCGCGTTGACGCAGGCGCCGAGGCACTCGACCTCTTCCCAGGAGAAGTCGCCGTCGGCGGAGACGTGGAACTGGTCGTGGGCGATGCGCCGCTCGCAGACCTTCTTGATCTCCTCGCCCGCCGCGCAGCAGGCAGGGCGTGGTGCCGCACAACTGGACGTGGGCCTTGCGGCCGACCGGCTGGAGCAGGAACATCGTGTAGAAGGTCGCGACCTCGAGCACGCGGATCTTCGCCATGCCGAGCATCTCGGCGACGTATTCGATCGCCTTCTGCGGCAGCCAGCCGCCGTTCTGCTCCTGCGCCCGCCACAACAGCGGGATCACCGCCGAGGCCTGCCGGCCTTCCGGATATTTGGCGATCTCGCGCTTCGCCCAGTCGAGATTCTCCGCCGTGAAGGCGAATCCTTCGGCTGCAGTTCAGGAGGTGCGAGGCGGCGGACGGACATGCTTCAGCTCTCAATCCTGGCGAATGCAGCAACTCGCTCGCCCTGAAAGGCGGACGCTTCGCGTCCGACCTCGCCCCTTGCAGGGGAAGGTGACAGGACCGCAATCGGCCACGTTTCCAGAAACCGTCATCGGTCGACCTCGCCGAACACGATGTCGAGCGAGCCGAGGATCGCGGAGACGTCGGCCAGCATGTGACCGCGGCTCAGGAAATCCATCGCCTGCAGATGCGCGAAGCCGGGCGCGCGGATCTTGCAGTGGTAGGGCTTGTTGGTGCCGTCGGAGACGAGATAGACGCCGAACTCGCCCTTGGGCGCCTCGACCGCGGCATAGACCTCGCCGGCCGGCACGTGGAAGCCCTCGGTGTAGAGCTTGAAGTGATGGATCAGCGCTTCCATCGAGCGCTTCATCTCGGCGCGGCGCGGCGGCACGACCTTGTCGTCGGCGACGTGGACCGGCCCCTGCCCTTCCGGCTCGCGCAGCTTGGCGATGCACTGCTTCATGATGCGGATCGACTGGCGCATCTCCTCCATGCGGATGCAGTAGCGGTCGTAGCAGTCGCCGTTCTTGCCGATCGGGATGTCGAAATCGAGCTCGTCATAGCACTCGTAGGGCTGCGCCTTGCGCAGGTCCCAGGCGGCGCCGGAGCCGCGCACCATCACGCCGGAGAAGCCCCACGCCCAGGCGTCGTCGAGGCTGACGACGCCGATGTCGACGTTGCGCTGCTTGAAGATGCGGTTGCCGGTGAGCAGCGCCTCGAGGTCGTCGCAGACCTTGAGGAACGGATCGCAGAACGCCTCGATGTCGTCGATGAGCTTCGGCGGCAGATCCTGGTGCACGCCGCCGACGCGGAAATAGGCCGCGTGCATGCGGCTGCCCGAGGCGCGCTCGTAGAACACCATCAGCTTCTCGCGCTCCTCGAAGCCCCAGAGCGGCGGGGTCAGCGCGCCGACGTCCATCGCCTGCGTGGTGACGTTGAGGAGATGGGAGAGCAGCCGGCCGATCTCGGCATAGAGCACGCGGATGAGCTGGGCGCGCCGCGGCACCTCGAGCCCGAGCAGCTTCTCGACCGCGAGGCAGAAGGCGTGCTCCTGGTTCATCGGCGCGACGTAGTCGAGCCGGTCGAAATACGGGATCGCCTGCAGGTAGGTCTTGTACTCGATCAGCTTCTCGGTGCCGCGATGGAGCAGCCCGATATGCGGATCGACGCGCTCGACCACCTCGCCGTCGAGCTCCAGCACGAGGCGCAGCACGCCGTGCGCGGCCGGATGCTGCGGCCCGAAGTTGATGGTGAAGTTGCGGACTTCGCTCATTCGTGTCGGCTCATCTTGGTCAGCTCTTCCCGGCCTTCTCGTCGCCCGGCAGCACGTAGTCCGTCCCTTCCCACGGCGACAGGAAGTCGAAGTTGCGGAACTCCTGGGCGAGCTGCACCGGGCTCGTAGACGACCCGCTTCTGCTCGTCGTCGTAGCGCACCTCGACGAAGCCGGTCAGCGGGAAGTCCTTGCGCAGCGGATGCCCGTCGAAGCCGTAGTCGGTGAGGATGCGGCGCAGGTCCGGATGGCCGGTGAACAGGATGCCGTAGAGGTCGTAGACCTCGCGCTCGAACCAGTTGGCGCCGGGGAACACCCCGGTCGCGGAGGCGACCGTCGTCGTCCTCGCCGACCTCGATCTTGATCCGGATGCGGGCGTTCTGGGTCGGCGAGAGCAGATGGTAGACGACGTCGAAGCGCTTCTCGCGCTGCGGCTAGTCGACGCCGGTGATGTCGATGAAGGCGAAGAACTGGCAACCGGGATCGTCGCGCAGGTGCGTGAGCACCGCGATGATCGTCTCCGGCTTGGCGTGGACGGTGAGCTCCGGCTCGCCATGGGCGAACGGCGTCACCGTGTAGGAGGTCACGGCGTCCGGCAGCGCCTTCGTCACCGCCTGGCCGAACCCGTCGAGCTTTTCGCTTGTGATCATCACCGCCGTCATCGTCACCGCTCGATCGTCCCGGTCCGGCGGATCTTCTTCTGCAGCAGCAGCACGCCGTAGAGCAGCGCTTCGGCGGTCGGCGGGCAGCCGGGCACGTAGATGTCGACCGGCACGATGCGGTCGCAGCCGCGCACCACCGAATAGGAGTAGTGGTAGTAGCCGCCGCCATTGGCGCAGGAGCCCATCGAGATGACGTAGCGCGGCTCCGGCATCTGGTCGTAGACCTTGCGCAGCGCCGGGGCCATCTTGTTGGTCAGCGTGCCGGCGACGATCATCACGTCGGACTGCCGCGGCGAGGCGCGCGGCGCGAAGCCGAACCGCTCGACGTCGTAGCGCGGCATCGACATCTGCATCATCTCGACGGCGCAGCAGGCGAGCCCGAAGGTCATCCACATCAGCGAGCCGGTGCGCGCCCAGTTGATGAGGTCGTCGGCCGCGGCGACGAGGAAGCCCTTGTCGGCGAGCTCGCGGTTGAGACCGACGAAAAAGGGATCGTCGGCGCCGACCGGCTGCCCGGTGCGGGGGTCGAGCAGGCCGGTCGCGGCGGGCGCGATCTGCGGCGTTCGCTCGGTCAATCCCATTCGAGCGCTCCCTTCTTCCATTCGTAGATGAAGCCGATGGTCAGGACGCCGAGAAACACCATCATCGACCAGAAGCCGAGGCTGCCGAGCTTGCCGAACGCGACCGCCCAGGGAAACAGGAACGCCACCTCGAGGTCGAAGATGATGAACAGGATCGCGACGAGATAGAACCGCACGTCGAACTTCATGCGGGCGTCGTCGAAGGCGTTGAAGCCGCATTCGTAGGCCGAGAGCTTCTCCGGATCGGGCTGGCGATAGGCGATGATGAAGGGCGCGACGAGCAGCGCGAGGCCGATCACCAGGGAGACGCCGATGAAGATGACGAGCGGAAGATATTCCTGGAGGAGCGCGTTCATCTTCACCCTCTTTCGCGCGAACCGATGCCCGGCCCGCCGCTTCCCACCCGCATCGGCCAAGCGCGAACGATTGCCGCCTCGTTCAAGCGAACCTGGACCGGTTCCAAGGTGAGAAGCGGGGGAGGCTTAGCGCAGTGCAGCATGCGAGGCAAGCCGATGTTGGCGAACCGGTCTTCCGGCGCAAATTTGCGACCGTGGTGGGCGCGCAGGCCATTCGTCTTTCGTCTCAGCGCACGATAGCGCGCGATTGTGACGGGCCGGTCCGCTGCGCGGCGAAGGCCCGCTAATCCCTTTGACAGCGCGCATGATCTTGTCGGACAAGTCCGCGACCTCCGTCGATGGCTTCGAGAAAGGCCCCTTCATGAACGAGACGACCCTGCAGCACCGCCTGACCGGCACGGAACACTGGACCACCAAGGGCGAGGTCAAGCTTTTCCTGTGGAACAAGTGCGCCGGCGATCCGGCCAAGGCGCGCGGGACGGTCCTGTTCGTCCACGGCTCCTCGATGGCCTCGCAGCCGACCTTCGATCTCGACGTTCCCGGGCGGCCCAATTCGTCGGCGATGGAGTTCTTCGCCCGGCACGGCTACGACACCTGGTCTGTAGATATGGAAGGCTACGGCCGCTCGACAAAGACCCGCGACAATAATGCGCCCATCGCCTACGGCGCCGAGGACTGCGCCGCGGCGGCAAAATACATCCAGGGCCTGCGCGGCAAGCGGCCCCTCCTCGTCTACGGCATCTCCTCCGGCGCGCTGCGCGCCGCGCTGTTCGCGCAGAACCATCCGGAGCTCGTCGGCCGGCTCGCCCTCGACGCCACGGTGTGGACCGGAAAAGGCAGCCCGACGCTCGCCGATCGGGCGAAGAAGCTGCCCGAGTTCCGCGCCAAGAACCGGCGGCCGATCGACCGCGCCTTCGTGCATTCGATCTTCAACCGCGACCATCCCGGCTCCGCCGACGACAAGGTCATCGAGGCCTTCGCCGACGCCATCCTCGCGCTCGACGATTCGATTCCGAACGGCACCTATGTCGACATGTGCTCGAACCTGCCGGTGTGCGATCCCGACCAAGATCACGGTGCCGACCATCATCATGCGCGGCCAGTGGGACGGCATCGCGAGCTTCGACGACCTCATCGAGTTCTTCAAGCTGCTGCCCAATCCGGACAAGCAGTTCGCAGTGATGCCCGGCATCTCGCATGCGAGCTTCCAGGGCAAGAACTACGAGATCGCGCTCCACATCCTGCTGGCGTTCTTCACCCAGCCGGCGCCGGTGTATACGGGGTGAATGACGGCGCCTCCTTCCCCGATGTGATTTCCGATCAGCCGCTGCCGCCGCCGCTCACTGCGCGGCCGGCCGCAGCGCCACGGCGCTCCGGCTGGAGTAGCCCGACAGCGCCCAGTAGACGGCGGCCGCCGCGACGGCGCCGATCAGCCAGCCCCAGTCGCCGACATTGACGCGAGCCGTAGGCGCCGGCGAGCGCCAATCCGATCGAGAGCGCGCCGGACACCGCGAGCGCGATGACGGCATTGCGGTTCCAGCCGCCGTCGTAGAAGTACCGGCCCGACGGCGACATCGAGTAGAGGTCGTTCACCGTCACCTGCTGGCGCTTCACGAGGTAGTAGTCGGCGATGATCGTGCCGAACAGCGGCCCCAGCACCGCGCCGAAGATCGCGACGAACAGCGTGATCGCCTGCGGGCTCGATACGAACAGCCACGGGCAGACCAGCACCGAGAGGATCGAGGTGATCAGGCCGCCGAGCCGGAAGTCGATCTTCTCGGGGTAGAGGTTCGCGATGTCGTAGGCCGGCGAGACGAAGTTCGCGACGATGTTGATTCCCATGGTCGCGACGATGAAGGTGATCGAGCCGATCGCGACGACATAGGGATTGCCGATCTTCTCGACGATCGCCACCGGGTCCATGATCGCCTCGCCGAACACCTGCACGGTGCCGGCGGTGACGATCACGGTGACGATGGCGAACACCAGGAAGTTGATCGGCAGGCCGAGGAAGTTGCCGGTCTTCATCGCCGCCTCGCTCTTGGCGAAGCGCGCGAAGTCGCCGAAGTTGAGCAGCAGCGCGCCGAAATAGGCGACGATCAGCATCGCCGCATTGGCCATCAGCCCGAAGGTCGCGGCGCGCCCTCGGCCGGCGGCGCAACTGCAGCGACAGGCTCGAGAGCCCCGCTCTGCGACATGATCCAGATGGCGAGCGCGAACATCACCACGTAGACGACCGGCCCGCAGAAATCGATGAACTTGCGGATCGTCTCCATGCCGGAGAGGAAGATGATCAGCTGGAAGAACCACATGAACAGGAAGCTCGCCCAGCCGAGCGGCGATGAGCCCCACGAAGTCGCCGTGGGTCAGCGAGGCCGCCGACGGAACGAGCGTGATCGCCAGCACCTGAACCGCCTTCGAGGCGAAATAGGTCTGCACGCCGTACCAGACGATGCCGACGATGCCGCGCACCACCGCGGCAAGATTGGCGCCGACAACGCCGAAGCTGATGCGCGCCACCACCGGATAGGGAATGCCGTAGCGCTGCGACGGCCGGCCGATGAGGTTCATCAGGACATAGACCACCAGGATGCCGATGGTCATGGAGGCCAGCACCTGCCAGCCGGTCAGCCCAAGGAAGAACAGGCTCGCCGCAAACGTGTAGCCGCCGACGGAATGCACGTCGGACATCCACATCGCGAACAGGCTGAACACGCCCCAGGTGCGGCCCGGGCGATGCCGTCGGCGCGAGATCGTGATTGTAGAGCTTGCGGTCGGCGCCCGGCACTTCGAGCGCGGCGGATGCGGATGCTTTGGACATCGTGCCTCCTGTCCCGGCTTGGACTAGAGGAAATCGAGCAATAACCGTGCCATCGAGGCTCGCTCCCTCCCCGGCTTCGGGGAGGGACGGGGTGGGGTCCGGAGCGACGCGAGCTCGCGGAAGCTGCGAGGCGTGCAGAGAAAGAGCCCCACCCTGCCCTCCCCGAAGACGGGGAGGGAAAGTGAGGGCACCCCCAACGAAAATGCCCGCGGCTTGCGCCGCGGGCATCGCATTTCGCAGCGTGTCCGAGCTTACCGGGCCGCCTGCTTCTTGGCCTGCTCCGGATGCAGCAGCAGCTTCTGGATGCGCCAGGTGATGATCTCGGCGACGAACAGCGTGTTCTCGTTCGGGCACGCGATCTCGTGGATCCAGCCGAACTGCTTCAACTGCCGGCCGGACTCGCCGAGCACGCCGAGCACCTTGCCGTCGAGGCGAGAGCTTGTAGATGCGGCCGGGATAGGCATCGGCGGCGTAGAGCACCTGGTTCGGCCCGGGGGTGATGCACAGCGCCCACGGGGCGCCGGGCGCGAAGGTGCCGCCGACCTGCTGGTAGTTGGTGAGGTCCGGCTTGTTGCCGATCACCGGCACGGTGTTGGCATCGAAGGGCACGTCGATCTTGATGGTGTTGAGGAGATTGCCCTCGCCATCGAACACCTGGATGCGGCGGTTGCCGCGGTCGGCGGTGTAGATGTTGCCCTTCGCGTCGGACGCGATCGAGTGCACGGTGTTGAACTGGCCGGGCGCCGATGCCGGGGCCGCCCCACTGCTTCACCCACTGCCCGTTCTTGTCGTACTTGGCGACGCGCGAATTGATGTAGCCGTCGCTGATGTAGATGTTGCCCTGCCCGTCCCAGGTGACGTCGGTCGGCTGGCGGAAGCGGCCGTCGACGGCCGGCAGCGGCGGCTTCGGACGCTCCAGCGGATGGGCGTCGGCGTCGGAGGATTCCGACTTGCGGCCGAACACCGTCGCGACCTTGCCGTCCTTGTCGTTGAACTTGATGATCATGTCCGAGCCCTTGTCGGTGGCCCAGATGTTGTCGTCCTTGTCGATCCGCACGGTGTGGGCGAACGACCAGGCGTAGAGGTTCTTGCCGACCTCGCGGATGAACTTGCCGTCCGGCGTGAACTCGAGGAGCTGCGAGGCCGCGTTGCCATAGGCCGGGCCGAGGCTCGAGCCGCTGCGCGAATAGACGAAGACGTTGCCCTTCGAGTTGACGGCGACGCCCGCGGCTTCGCCGAGATTGATGTCGGCCGGCAGCTTGAGGAAGTTCGATACCGAATCGAAGGGAATTTGCGGCACGTCCTGTGCCCAGGCGGGAGCAGCGAGCGGGGCGACCATCGCCACGCCGAGACCCAGCAACCAACGACGCATCATTGTCTTCCTCCTTGTTCTGGACATTTCACTCGACTCTTTTTCCCGCCCCGGCTTCGGGCAGGGAGGCGTCCACGATTTTGCGGCATCGTAACGTCTCGCCCGCAGGTTTGATAGGCCTCATTCCGGCTCGATGCCGGCTTCCTTGATGAGCGCGAGCCACTTCGGCAGCTCGTCCTTCACGTAGGCGCCGAACTCCGCCGGCCCGGCGAAGAACACGTTCGT
Source organism: uncultured Alphaproteobacteria bacterium (assembly GCA_963793985.1). GTDB lineage: Bacteria > Pseudomonadota > Alphaproteobacteria > Rhizobiales > Xanthobacteraceae > JAJPKK01. The sequence goes on from CAWCCG010000005.1 coordinate 49,180, forward strand.
GCCGGTGTCGACGAAGCGCCGCTGCGTCTCCGGCTTTTCGAGGATCACCTTCATCGCGCCGGCAAGGCGCGCGATCGCCTCGGGCGGCGTGCCGGCGGGCGCGAACATGCCGACCCAGGCGAGGATGTCGAAGCCGGGCATCACCGTTTCGTCGAGCGTCGGAACGTCGGGAATCTGGCTGTTGCGCACGTTGTGCGGCACGGCGAGCGCGCGGATTTTTCCGGCGCGCAGCTGCTCGAGGCCGGTGCCGAAATCCGGGATCATCATCGCGATGTGCCCGGCGATGAGATCGGTCACCGCCGCCGGATTGCTGCGATAGGCGACCCGCACGATGTCGATGCCGGTGCGGTTCTTGATCGCCTCGCCGACGATCTGCCCGGTCGAGTTGCCGTGGCCGTATTCGAGCTTGCCCGGATTGGCCTTGGCGTAGGCGACGAGCTCCGCCATGGAGCGGATCGGCAGGCTCGGATTGACCGCGACGAAGGAGGGAAAGCTCCCGATCCGCGCCACCGGATCGAAGTCCTTGATCGGATCGTAGGGCACGTTCTTGAAGAGGCCCGGCGCCGCCGAATGGGTGGTGTTGGTGGTGACGAGCAGCGTGTAGCCGTCGGGCTGCGCCCGCGCCACCGCGCTCGCCGCGATGATGCCGCCGCCGCCGACCTTGTTCTCGATCACGAAGGGCTGCCCGAGCATGGCCTGCAGCTCGCGGCCGAGCAGCCGCGCCGCCGCATCGGTCACGCTGCCCGGCGCGAACGGCACCACGATGGTGACCTGGCGGGTCGGATATTCGGCGAGGGCCGGCGCGGACAGCGCGGCGACGGCGACGAAGGTCAACGCCAACAATCGACGCAACGCGTTTCCTCCATGCTCGACGGCAGCGGGCTTCGCCCCGTCCGCCCATCATGTCGCAAAAAACGAGGAGAGCGCTGCACCTCTCCGGCCCCGCGCACATGTCGCGCCGAGGCGTCCGGGAACGTTAGTACGGTCGCGGCGACCTGTCCATGCCGCGCCTAGCCACCCTGGCTGCGCGGCTCCCTTCCGCGCGTCGCGCGCGCGTTGTGTTATCAGGGGTCACCGCCGCCACAAGGAGCCCTCGTGATGAAGAAGACCTACCGCGTTGCCGTCATTCCCGGTGACGGAATCGGCAAGGAGGTGGTCCCCGAGGGCGTGCGCGCGCTCGAGCAGGCGGCGAAGAAGCACGGCTTTGCGCTCGATCTCGACTGGTTCGACTTCGCCAATGCCGAATACTACGAGAAGCACGGCCGCATGATGCCGGAGGACTGGAAGGCGCAGATCGGCGGCCATGACGCGATCTTCTTCGGCGCGGTCGGCTGGCCGGCCAAGGTGCCCGATCACGTCTCGCTGTGGGGCTCGCTGGTGATGTTCCGGCGCGAGTTCGACCAGTACGTCAATCTGCGGCCGGTGCGACTGATGCCCGGCGTCGCCTGCCCGCTCGCCAACCGCAAGCCCGGCGACATCGACTTCTTCGTGGTGCGCGAGAACACCGAGGGCGAGTATTCCAACACGGGCGGGCGCATGTTCGCCGGCACCGAGCGCGAATTCGCGGTGCAGGAAACCTTCATCACCCGCATCGGCTCCGACCGCGTGCTCAAATTCGCCTTCGAGCTCGCGCAGAAGCGGCCGCGCAAGCATCTCACCGCGGCGACCAAGTCGAACGGCATCTCGATCACCATGCCGTACTGGGACGAGCGGGTCGAAGCGATGGCGAAGAACTTTCCCGACGTGCGCTGGGACAAGTTCCACATCGACATCCTCACCGCGAACTTCGTGCTGCATCCCGACTGGTTCGACGTCGTGGTCGGCTCGAATTTGTTCGGCGACATCCTCTCCGACCTCGGGCCGGCCTGCACCGGCACGATCGGCATCGCGCCGAGCGGCAACATCAATCCCGAGCGGCAAATTCCCCTCGGTGTTCGAGCCGGTCCACGGCTCGGCGCCCGATATCGCCGGGCAAGGCATCGCCAATCCGATCGGCCAGATCTGGTCGGGCGCGATGATGCTCGAGCACCTCGGCGAGGCGGAAGCTGCCGGCGCCATCGTCCACGCGATCGAGGACGTGCTCGCCGAGAAGACGCTGCGCACCCGCGACCTCGGCGGCAATGCGGACACCGAAGCCTGCGGCAAGGCCGTCGCCGACGCGATCGATTGAGCGGCGGGCGAGCACGCATTCCGGGAGAACCACGTGGCGAACATCGACCTGCGCAACTGGATCGACAACATCGCCGCCGCCGGCGAGCTCAAGACGATCACCGGCGCCGAGCCGAAGCAGGAGATCGGCGGCATCGTCGACATCTACCAGCGCAAGATGGGCAATCCCGCGGTGATGTTCGAGGCGGTGCCGGGCTTTCCCAAGGGCCATCGCGTGCTCGCCAACATCCTCACTTCGGTCAAGCGCATCAACATCGCGCTCGGCCTGCCGGCGCAGGGCTCCGAGATGGAGCTGATCCAGTGGTGGCGCAATTACATGCGCGATGCGCCGACCCACACGCCGCGTGCGGTCAATGGCGGGCCGCTGCTCGAGAACGTCGCCGAGGGCGAGGACGTCGACATCGAGAAAATCCCGACCCCGGTGTGGCACGAGCAGGACGGCGGCCCCTTCATCGGCACCGCCTGCATGGTGGTGATGAAGGACCCGGATTCCGGCTGGATCAACTACGGCTGCTATCGCGTCCAGAGCCAGGGCCCGGCGGTGGCGACGGTGATGATGTCGCCCGGCAAGCACGGCCGCATCATCATGGGCAAGTACCACGCCCGCAACGAGCCCTGCCCGGTCGCCGTCGTCGCCGGCATGCACCCTGCGCTGTTCATGCTGGCGGGCCTCGAAATCCCGTACGGCAAGAGCGAGTTCGAGGCGGCCGGCGGCATTCTCGGCGAGCCCGTCGAGGTCTTCAACATGCCGCGCACCGGCCTGCCGGTGCCGGCCAATGCGGAGATCGCGTTCGAAGGCCACATCCATCCCGGCGACCTCATGCAGGAGGGCCCGCTCGGCGAATGGACCGGCTATTACGCCGGCGGCACGCGCCCGGAGCCGGCGATCCGCATCGCGACCTTCATGCACCGCGACGACCCGATCCTGGTCGGCGCGATCCCGGCGGTGCCGCCCAACGACAACACTTTCTATCTCGGCACCTACCGCTGCGGCGCGGTGTGGAACCAGCTCGAAGCGGCCGGGGTTCCCGAGATCAAGGGCGTGTGGGCGCACGAGGCCGGCGGCAGCCGGTTCTGGCTCACCGTCTCGATCAAGCAGCTCTATGGCGGCCATGCCAAGCAGGCCGGCTTCGTCGCCTCGCAATGCCACGCCGGCGCCTATTCCAACCGCTGGACCATCGTGGTCGACGACGACATCGATCCCACCAACATCAACGACGTGATCTGGGCGATGTGCACCCGCTGCGACCCGCGCGAGGACGTCGACATCATCCGCGGCTGCTGGAGCACCCACCTCGATCCCATGTGCTTCGACAGCGAGACCGACCGCCGCAATGCGCGGGTGGTGATCGACGCCTGCAAGCCGTTCGCCCGCCGCGACACCTTCCCGATCGTCGCGCGCTCGAGCCGGGAACTCGACGCCCGCATCAAGGCGAAATGGGGCGCCGACCTGCCGCCGGGATTTTGATCCTCTCGCCCGGCCTGAATTGCGAACTTTAATCTCGTCGGACGTGCGAAAGCGCCTTGCGTGAAACCCAGCAGGCCTTACGTAGTTAACGAGGTGCTGGCGCAGACTGTCATGCGGCCAGCCACCCTTTTCGCGCTGGGAGGGGCCGCAGCGCGACGGTCCCACGCGTGGCCCGCAGGAGGATTCGCGCCATGCCAGCCGACTATTCCAATGCCGGTGCCAAAGCCGTTCGCGACGCCGCCGAGAAAGGCGCCGCTCAGGTCGAGAAGATGACTGCTGCCGCCGGCGCAGATGATGAACGGCACCTATGCGGTCAACATGAAGGGCGTGCAGGAATACAACGCCAAGATGCTCGAATTCGCCAACGCCAACACCACCGCGGCGCTTCGAATTCATGCGGCAATTGACGAGCGCCAAGTCGCCGACCGAATTCTTTGCGATGTCGAGCAATCACATGCGCCAGGAGTTCGAGACGTATACGCGCCAGGCCCAGGAACTCGCCTCGATCGCCCAGAAGATGACGACCGCGACGACCGACACCATCAAGTCGGGCTTGAACAAGACGAGCTGAGCACTCCGTCGCTCAGTCGCCAAGCAGCCCGGATGTCTGTCCGGGCTCCCTCACCCGCTGCCAGACCGGCACGCAGACGCGCCGGCCCGATGGCGTTTCCTCGACCTCGACCTCGGTGCGGTAGAGCGCCGAGAGCGTTTGCGCGGTGACGACGTCGCCGGGCTTGCCGATCGTCTTGACGCCGCCGTCGGCGATGATGGCGACGCGGGTCGCGAGCAGCAGCGCGTGATCGGGATCGTGGGTCGAGAGCACGATCCCGTAGCCGTCGGCGGCGAGCTCGCGGATGCGGGCGAGCACCATCGCCTGGTTGCCGAAATCGAGGCTCGCGGTCGGCTCGTCCATGATCAGGAACGGCGTGCCTTGCGCGAGGGCGCGGGCGATCAGGACGAGCTGGCGCTGGCCGCCGGAAATCTGCGTGTAGTCATGCTCCGCGAGGTCGCGGATGCCGAGGCTCGCAAGCCTGTCGAGCGCGATGCGCCGGTCCTCGCTGCCCGGGCTCGCGAACGAGCGCAGCCGCGCGGTGCGGCCCATCAGCACGACGTCGAGCACGGAATAGGAGAACTCGGTGACATGGGCCTGCGGCACATAGGCGAGCCGCTGGGCGATGTCGGCGGGCCTGAGATACGCGAGCGGCACGCCGTCGATGGCGATCGACCCGGCAAGCGCCGGCTGCAGCCCGAGCAGCGTGCGGAACAGCGTGGTCTTGCCGGCGCCGTTCGGCCCGAGCAGGCACAGCACCTCGCCCGGCACGACGGCGAGCGAAATGCCGCTGCCGACCACGCGGTCGCCATAGCCGACGGAGAGGTTATCGGCGGTGAGCCGCATCAGCTCACCCCCAATCAGCCCCACGTCCGGCGGCCGCGCGCGAGCAGCCACAGGAAGAACGGCGCGCCGAGCACCGCGGTCAGGATTCCGATCGGCGTCTCGACCCGCGCGAGGCTGCGCGCGAGCGTATCGACCACGAGGAGGAAGGCCGCGCCCAGCAGCATCGACGCCGGCAGCAGCCGGTTGAAATTCGGCCCCACCATCATGCGGGCGATGTGCGGCATCATCAGGCCGATCCATCCGATGACGCCGGAAATGGCGACGACGGCCGCCGTCATCAGCGTCGCCCCGCCGATCACCACGGCGCGCAGCCGGCCGACGTCGACGCCGAGCGAGCGCGCCTCGTCGTCGCCGAGCGAGAGCACCCCGATCTTCCAGCGCTCCATGATCAGCGGCACGACGCCGACCAGCACCAGCGGCGCGGTGACGGCGAGGTCGGCGAGCTTGACGCCGGCGAGGCTGCCGAGCAGCCAGAAGGTGATGGCCGGGAGCTGGTCGTAGGGGTCGGACAGGATCTTCACGAGCGAGATGCAGGCCCCGGCGAGCGCGCCGATCACGACGCCCGAGAGCACCAGCACCAGCGTGCGGTCATGGCCCGCGCAGCGAGGAGGAGATGAGGTAGACGAGCAGCACCGTCGCGACGCCGCCGGCGAAGGCGAGCGTCTCGATGCCGAGCACCGACATCGACATCAGGATGCCCAGCACCGCGCCGAGCCCGGCGCCGGTCGCGACCCCGAGGATGTCCGGCGATACCAGCGGATTGCGGAACAGCGTCTGGTAGGTCGCCCCTGCCCCGGATAGCGCCGCGCCGACGAGGATCGCGGCCGCGACCCGCGGCAGCCGCACCCGCATGAAGACGATCTCGCCCGAGGTCACGGCCCCGATGTCGTCCCCGGTGGCGAGCCGCCGCGTCGCCCGCACCACGTCGTCGACGGTGAGCGGAAACGGCCCGTAGGCGAGCGCCACCAGGATGGCGCAGGCGAGCACGCCGATCAGCACCAGGAACACCAGGCCGCCCTTCCGCATCAGCGGCCGCGCCCACCCGGCTGCTCCCCGGCTAGAACGCGATCGAGCGCGGCGTCGTCAGGCTCGGTCTGATAGAACAGCTTGAAGAATTCCCGCGCCGTGACGCGGATGTCGTCGGGAAAGCGGTCGGGATAGAGCAGCCGCGCGATCCATTTGAGCCCGATCACCCGGTTGATCGAGGGCGGCGCGTCGATCCAGCCGAACGGCAGCCGTGGCGCGAGATAGACGCGCTTCGACACCACCGCCGGCACTGTCGCCCACAGCGGATTCGTCCCATAGCCCGCAAAGAAGTTGGCGTCCCAGGTGATGATGGTGTCGGGCGCCCAGGCGATCACCTGTTCCATGGAGACATTGGCGATGCCGCCGCGCAGGTTGCCGCGCTCGGCGACGTTGATGCCCCCGGCGTGCTCGATGATCTCGGTGTTGATCGAGCCGGTGAGCCCGGTCTCGAGGCCGTTCGCCTCGCGGGCGAGATAGACCCGGTGGCGCTTGGCCGCCGGCAGGTCGCGCAGCCGGTTGTCCAGCAGCTGCTCGGTCGCCTCGATGTAGTCGGCGATGCGGTCGGCCCGCTCGCGCACGCCCAGCGCCTTGCCGAGCAGGCGCACGGTGTCGGCGGTGCGGTCGAGCCGGCCGTCGAGCAGGAGGTAAGGCACCCCGGTCTGCTCCTGCACGCGGTTCGCGAGCGAGACATAGGTCGGGTTCACCGAGCCGAAGTCGAAGATCAGGTCCGGCTTCGCCTTGAGCACGACCTCGATGTTGGCGGTGTCGCCGCGCCCGGTCAGCCGGCCGAGCTCCGGCAGGTCGCGCACCGACGGCAGCAGGAATTCGCGCTCGTTGGGCCGCGGGGCGGCGGTCCAGCCGATCATCTTCTCCGGCGCCAGCACATAGAGCACGACCGACGCCGGGGGGCCGGCCGCCATGACGCGGGTGACACGGTCGGGGATGGTGACGAGACGGCCCGAGGAGTCCTCGATCTCGGCTCCGCGGGCAACCACGGAAAACAGAGAAAGGACAGCAACGATAAGGAATTGCCTCATGGCCCGAGAGTCTCTATCACAGGGTGGCGGAAACGAGAAGGATAGCCTGCATTTTCCGGGCGCGACAGGGCCGGCCGACTCCGCTAAGAAATCGTCATGGACTTGATTACCACGACCGCCGATCTGGCAGCCGCATGCGAACGCATGGCCCGCTTTCCCTTCGTCACCGTGGACACCGAGTTCCTGCGCGAAACCACCTATTACCCGCTCCTGTGTGTCGCCCAGATGGCGACCGCCGACGAAGCCATCGTCATCGATGCGCTGGCGAACGGCATCGACTTCGAACCGTTCTTCGCCCTGATGGCGAACGAGAGCGTGACCAAGGTGTTCCACGCCGCCCGCCAGGACATCGAGATCATGTGGCACCGGGCGAAGCTCATCCCGCACCCGATCTTCGATACCCAGGTGGCGGCGATGGTGCTGGGATACGGCGACTCGATCTCCTACGACCAGCTGGTGCAGCGGATCACCGGGGACGCCCTCGACAAGTCCCACCGCTTCACCGACTGGTCGCGCCGGCCGCTCATCGCCGGCGCAGGTCGCCTATGCGATCTCCGACGTGACCCACCTGCGCGACGTGTTCCACTCGCTGTCGGGGGACCTCCACAAGCGCGGCCGCACCGAGTGGGTCGACGAGGAGATGGAGGTCCTGACCTCTCCCGACACCTACCGCATGGAGCCCGAGACCGCCTGGGAGCGCCTCAAGACGCGGGTGCGCAAGCCGCGTGAACTCGGGGTCCTGATCGAGGTCGCCGCTTGGCGCGAGCGCGAGGCGCAGTCGCGCGACGTGCCGCGTGGCCGCGTCCTCAAGGACGATGCGCTCGGCGACATCGCGACCCATGGGCCGACGACGCCGGAGAAGCTCGCCGCGCTGCGCTCGCTGCCGCGCGGCTTCGAGCGGTCGAAATGGGGCCAGGACATCATCGAGGCGGTCAAGCGCGGGCTGGCGCGGGACCCCGCCGGCCTGCCGCCGCTCGACCGGCCGCGCGCCAATGTCAACGGCTCGGCGACGGTGGAGCTCCTCAAGGTGCTGCTGCGCATGACCTCGGAGCGCTACGGCGTCGCCGCCAAGGTGATCGCGACGGTCGACGACCTCGAACGGATCGCCGCCGACGACCGCGCCGACGTCGCCGCGCTCCACGGCTGGCGCCGTGAGATGTTCGGCGACCGCGCGATTGCGCTAAAGCGCGGCCAGCTCGCGCTTGCGGTCGAGAAGGGTAAGGTGGTGGTGGTGGAGCGGGGGTAGCGGTGCTCGTCGTCCTTGAAAAAGATGACGCAGCCTACCGCGACCGCCCCCGAGCACGGCGACCTTTGATGCGCTCAAGGATTGCTTCGGCCGGAATCCCTTTAGAGGGATCGGCCGTATATTCCTCGTGGCCTGCGATCACTTCTTCGCGGAGCCAGCGTTCAATCTCACTCTTTTCCATTCCTGGGCCCCTTTCCAAGGCAAAGATTGTATCATATAATTTCTACTGAAACTTCGGCAGCCCTTTATGCAACCCGACCCAAGTCCCATTGCTACCCCGGTCTCGGATTCGGCCCTTGTCACAAAGGCCGCGATCCGCGCGGCCGACAAGCTGGGGATCAACAGCAAGGTCTTGGCTGGCGTCATCGGCGTGTCCGAAGCGACGGTCTCCCGGATGAGAAACGGCAAACATGCTCTCGAGGCTGGCAGCAAGCCCTTCCAGCTTGCGGTTCTCCTGGTCCGACTCTACCGCTCGCTGGATTCCCTCATCGGCGGCGACGACATCGCCGCGCGCGCCTGGCTGTCGAACACGAATACGGTGTTGGGCGCCGCGCCGCTCGAACTCATCCAATCGGTTTCCGGTCTCATGAATGTCATCCAATACTTGGACGCCCGACGCGCTGTCGTCTAATTTCCGCGCCCTGGCGGGGCGGTGTTGGCGAGCGGTGGAAGCCCAGCACTACGTCTCGACGCTGAAGCTCACGGACACCCAGGAAGAGCAGTCGCGCCTGGAGGAACTGATCGAGGCGACGAAGCCTCGTCTTCCCGAGGAGTGCAGGCACCTACCCTATTTGTTGTCCACGCCCTTTCGATACGGCGCGCCTTATCCGACAGGCTCACGGTTTCGGCGAGCCGGATTGACTGCAGGTGTCTTCTACGCTGCCGAAAATCCTCGGACCGCGATCGCGGAATTGACTTTCTATCGGCTGCTGTTCTTCGCAGAATCCCCGAACACCCCCTGGCCGACCAATCCGGGTGAGTACACCGCTTTTGCAGCCAGCTTCGCGACTGAGCGAGGAGTTGACCTTTCGCGCAGGCCTTTCGACGAGCAGAGCGCAGTTTGGACTCATCCGACAAACTACGGCCCCTGCCAGGATCTGGCAGACGCGGCGAGAGAGGCCGGCGCCCTCGTGATCAGATATCTTTCTGCCAGAACGCGCGAACAAAGCTTCAATCTGGCCCTGCTTTCGTGCCGCGCGTTCGCGAAAGGCGAAATCGCCGATCGCCAGACATGGCGGATACACCTGGGCGCTGCCGGGGCGCGCGCGATCTGCGAGATGCCGCGGATTCACATCGAGTTCGACCGATCGGCATTTTCATCTGATCCCCGCATCGTCGCGATGCGTTGGAACAGGTGAATGGGATTCGTTTTCGGGATCACCGAATTTAAATTAGACCCGATCCGTCATGATCACCGGCCGCCGGGCTTCGCCTCAACTCGGGCTACGAGCCGCGCCTCGGCCAGCCGCGACTTCGCTTTATTGATCACGCGCTCGATGTCGAACGGCCTCGGCTTGCCGCTAGATTTTCCCTGATCCCACAGCTTTCCGAGGTGTCGAACGGAATCTTCAGGCTGAGTGGTCGTCCGCATAGTTGAACCTCGCCCGTTCCCCCCTCACTCCGTCACGATCACCGGCTCCCGCCCGACGAGCCGCGCGAGCTGCCGCAGCCGCGCGAAGATGCGTTCGCCGGCGAGGTCGCGGTGCCGGCCGCACAGCTTGAGCTTGAGCTTGCCGCGCTCCACCACGAGCGGCGTCTGCGGCAGCACGCCGGGCATCGCGGCGGAGACGAGGTAGGCGACCCGCATGGTGGCGCCGAGCACGCGGGCGCGGTCGATCATGCGCGCCGTCGCGAGCTCGCGCACATGGGGCGACAGCTCGTCCTCGGCGAGGCCGACATGGCGGAAGTACACCGCGAGCGCGATGAAGGCGCGGCCGGGATGGTCGACGCCGACGAAGGCGGCGTGGGAGATGATGTTGAGCGACTGCTCGCCGCGATAGTCCGGATGGGCCCGCCAGCCGATGTCCGCGAGGAGGCAGGCGGCGTGGCGCAGGCGCTTTTCTTCCGCCGTCTCGTCGAGACCCGACGACGCCATGAAGTGGTCGCTCCAGGCGGCGAGCTCTTCGCCATGCTCCGGCGAGCGCGAGCGCAGCACATTGAGCTCCTGCGCCGCCGAGATCAGCGCGTCGCGCTTCTTCTCGGTGTCGGAGAGCATCGAATAGAGGAGCCCTTCGCGCACCCCGAGCGCCGACACCACGACCCGCTTCGGCCGCGCGCGGCGCACGATGTTCTCGAGCACCAGCGCCGCATAGGCGAGCAGCGGACGGCGGGCGGAGGTGACGATCTCGATCTTGGAGAGCGTCTCGGGGTCGACCCGCCGCACCAGGCTCGAGAATTCCAGCGCCTCGGCGGCCGGGATCACGTAGCCGTGCATGACATGGAGCGGATAGCCGGTCTGCCACATGTGCAGCCGGGTCAGCGACCGCCAGGTCCCGCCCACCGCATAGAAGTCGCGGCCGCGGCCGTGCTTGAGAAGCTCGACCCCGGCGAGCGCCGCCCGGGTGATCTTCTCCGCCTTCGCCATCGACTTCGCGGACAGGTCCTGCAGCGCGAGGCCGCCGAGCGGCAGCGTCACTCCGGACTTGATTCGCGCCCCGTGCACGTCGACGAGTTCGAGCGAGCCGCCGCCGAGGTCGCCGACGAGGCCGTCGGGCTTGTGGAATCCCGAGGCGACCCCGAGCGCGGAGAGCTCCGCCTCGCGCTTGCCCGAGACGATGGTGATCGGCACCCCGATGACCTTCTCGGCGCGGGCGATGAATTCGCGCCCGTTGCTGGCATCGCGGCAGGCGGCGGTGGCGATCGCGAACTGCTTGCCGACCCGCATCCCGCGGGCCAGAGCGCGAAAGCGCACCAGCGCCGCGAGCGCCTTGTCGACGGCGTCCTCGGCCAACAGCCCGGTCGAGAGCACCTCGCGGCCGAGGCCGGCGAGCACCTTTTCGTTGAAGATCGGCGTCAGGCTGCGCGTCAGTCCCTCATAGACGACGAGGCGGACCGAGTTCGAGCCGATGTCGATGACCGCCACCGTCGGGCCATTGTCGATGCGGCCCTGCGCAAACGCCCCGGCGCGGCGCGGCATCTCATTCAAGGTCGCGCCGCCGCGTGAGGCTGCGAGGCGAGGATTCCTTGAGCGATTCTCCGCGACCCGACAGGCTTGGATTGGTCATGAAATATTTGTGCGCGTTGAAGGGCTCTTCGCCCGGCGCGACCTTGATACGGACCGACGAGCCGTCCGGCAAGAGGGTCCAGCTCTGCTCGTTGTCCTTGAGGTTGGCGATCATGATCTGATCGAGCACCTGCTGGTGGACGGTATCGTTGAGGATCGGGCACAGCGCCTCGACGCGGCGCTCGAGATTGCGCGGCATCATGTCGGCGGAGGAGATGTACACCACGGCCTTGGGATGCGGCAGGCCGTGGCCGTTGCCGAAGCAGTAGATGCGGCCGTGCTCGAGGAAACGGCCGACGATCGATTTCACCCGGATGTTGTCGGAGAGGCCGGCGACGCCCGGGCGCAGGCAGCAGATGCCGCGGACGATGAGGTCGACGGGGACGCCGGCCTGCGACGCCTCGTAGAGCGCGTCGATGATGTCGGGGTCGACCAGCGAGTTCATCTTCATCCAGATCGCCGCCGGGCGATCGGCCTTGGCGTGGGCGATCTCGGCGGCGATATGGTCGAGGATGCGTTTCTTGAGGCCGATCGGCGACACCGACATCCGCTCGAGATCGGCGGGCTCGGCATAGCCGGTGATGAAGTTGAAGATGCGGGCGACGTCGCGCCCGACCGCGGGATCGGCGGTGAAATAGGACAGGTCGGTATAGATGCGCGCCGTCACCGAATGATAGTTGCCGGTGCCGACATGCACATAGGAGGTGAGCGAGCCCGCCTCGCGGCGCACCACGAGCGAGAGCTTGGCGTGGGTCTTGAGCTCGATGAAGCCGTAGACCACCTGGGCGCCGGCGCGCTCGAGGTCGCGCGCCCAGCGGATGTTGGCCTCTTCGTCGAACCGCGCTTTGAGCTCGACGAGCGCGGTAACCGATTTGCCCGCTTCGGCGGCTTCGGCGAGGGCGCGGACGATCGGGCTTTCCTTCGAGGTGCGGTAGAGCGTCTGCTTGATCGCGACGACATCAGGATCGCGCGCCGCCTGCTGCAGGAACTGCACCACGACGTCGAACGATTCGTAGGGGTGGTGGACGATCAGATCCTTCTGCCGGATCGCCGCGAAGCAGTCGCCGGCATGCTCGCGGATGCGCTCGGGAAACCGCGGATTATAGGGCACGAATTCGAGGTCGGGGCGGTCGACCGCGGTGAGCTGGGAGAGCTCGGCGAGCGCAAGCACGCCGTCGACCACGAACACCTCGTCCTCGGTGACCGCGAGCGCCCGCCGCACGAACTTCCGGAGGTCCGGCGGCATCGCGGCGTCGAGTTCCAAACGGATCACCGACCCGCGCCGCCGCCGCTTGAGCACGGTCTCGAACAGACGCACCAGGTCTTCGGCCTCTTCCTCGATTTCGAGGTCGGAGTCGCGGATCACCCGGAAGGCGCCCTGCCCTTTGACGTCGTAGCCGGGAAACAGTTTCGGAATGAACAGCGAGGTGAGCTGCTCGAGCGTGATCAGGCGCGCCGCGCTGTCCGGCGGCGACGGCAATCGAATGAAGCGCTCGATCTTCTGCGGGAAGCGGATGAGCGCGTTCATCGTCTCGCCGTCGCTCGTGCGCATGAGGTGGAGCGCGAGCGAAAAGCCGAGGTTCGGAATGAACGGGAACGGATGCGCGGGATCGATGGCGAGCGGGGTCAGGATCGGGAAGATGTTGCGCAGGAAGTAGTCGGCGAGCCAGATCCGGTCCGCCTTCTTGAGCGCATCGGACTCGACGAGCACGACCCCGTTGCCGGCGAGCTCGGTGCGCAGCGCGCGCCAGCGCGTCTGCTGGTCGGTGGCGAGGCTCGACACCGCCTCGTTGATGCGCACGAGCTGTTCGTTCGGCGTCAGTCCGTCCGGGCTGCGGGAGACGATGCCGGCGCGCACCTGACCCTTGAGGCCGGCGACGCGCACCATGAAGAATTCGTCGAGGTTGTTGGCGGAGATCGAGAGGAACCGCACCCGTTCGAGCAGCGGATGATGGGGGTTGTCGGCCTCTTCGAGGACGCGCCGGTTGAAGTGGAGCCAGGAAAGCTCGCGATTGATGTAGCGGTCCGGTCCGCCCGGCGTGAACGTCGCCGGCGTCGCCGCAAGGTCGACGCCGACCGGCTTCGGAGCGCCCGCCGATTCGACCGAAAGAAGCCTTGCCTGGGCAGGTTCAGCCATGACTACCGAAACCTCCTCGCGCGTGAGTCGCGCGTAATGATGGTACCACGCAACCCGAACTTAAAGAGATCGCCTGAAATTCCGCGTCAAGTCATGTCCGCTGGACTTGGAGTCAACTTCGCTGCCGGGCGATCAGTCTGTCATCAATTGCTAGAATTGAGGCATTTTACCGGGTGACGGGATCGGCCGTGGGTACAACCACGAGTGCCGCGCATTCCTGGAAACAGGCGGACGACACCTTGCGCCGCACCGGTCGCGTCTTGGCGAAACCGCCCTTGTCAAAGCGGGGAGATCGACAACCGTGACTCTCACCAGAGCACTGTTACGGAAATAGCAGTCGGCATCGCGAAGAGGGCCTTCATGGACCGTCGTCAATTCAACGCGGGGATGCTGAGCGGCTGCGCAACCTCGCTCGCAGCTGCTTCTGTCTCGGAGACCGCCGCGGCGCAGACGTCGCCCGGCGACTCCGGCTTCGAGAGCCTGCGCCTGCCTGAGGACTACCGACCGATCTTCGAACAGAGCTACCCCCGCTTTTCCGACGCGGAGTACAAGCGCCGGCACGACGCAGTTGCGAAGCTCATGGAGGCGCAAGGCCTCGACCACGTCATCATCGTCACGAGCCAGAACGTCGGCAACGCGACCGTCTGGATGACCGGGTGGCGCGGCACCACCGAGGCCCTCACGCTATTCAGGCCCGGCGAGCCCATGACGATGTGGGTCGAGTACTACAACCATCAGCCGCAATGCCGCCAGGTCGCAAAGGGTGTCGACGTGCGCTGGGGCGAAGAGAAGGGCGCCTCGCTCGTTGCTGCAGAACTCGCGCGCCGCGGCGCGAAGAAAGTCGGCGTCATCGGGCCGCTGAGCGCCCCCGCCTGGAAGGGCATCGAGCAGAAAGTCACGCTCGTGCCGCTCGGGGCCGATTACATCAAACAGCGCGTCATGAAGTCCGACGAGGAGATCGCGTGGATGCGCATCGGCGCCGCGCTGAGCGACGTCGGCATGCGCACGCTCATCGCCAGCACGAAAGTGGGCATGACCGAGCACGAGCTCGCCAACGCTATCGAGCGTTCCTACGTCGGAATCGGCGGCACGATCGGCATCCACTTCATCGGCTCGACGCCGATGTCGGATCCTGATTGCTGCGTCCCGCGCCAGTGGCAGACCCGCCGCAAGATCCAACCGGGCGATTGGGTGTTCTGCGAATTGACTTCGACATGGTGGGATTACTCCGGGCAGGTGTTGCGCGGCTTCACCGTGGAGGCCGAACCGACCCCGCTCTATCAAGCGCTGCACGAAACGGCGGTCGCGGCCTTCGATGCGATCACCAAGGTCATCAAGCCTGGCGTCCACAGCCGCGAACTCATCGAGGCGTCATCGATGATCGAGGCAAACGGCTTCACCACCTACGACGATCTCGTTCACGGATATGGCGGCGGATATTTTCAGCCAATTCTCGGTTCGAAGAGCCGGCCCGCCGGTCATCCGCCGACATTGGTGCTGGAGGAAAACATGTGCATGGTCGTCCAGCCCAACGTCATTACGAAGGACGAAAAGGCGGGCGTTCAATTCGGCCAGTGCGTGCGCGTGACGAAGACCGGCTTTGAGTCGCTGCACAACATGCCGGCCGCAATGTTCAAGGCCGGGCAAATCCTGTAGTCGAAGGCACCCCTCGTGCGCTCGACTCAGCCGGCGGCATCACCAGCGCAGCTACGACATCCCGTTGCGTCCAGCCTCGGCCATCACCCCCGCCCAGAGATTTCTCCCGCCAGTGCCCGGGTGACGGGGCGCTGGCGGCGGAGCGCCTCGCGATCGAGCGTCGCGACGATCGCGCGGGCGGCGGCAAAGCTGCGCTCGATCCGGACCACCAGATAGCTGATGAGCGCCTCGTCGACCGCGATCTGGCGGTCGGCGAACAGCTTGACGAGCACGGCGCGCAGCATCGCGTCGTCGGGCGCAGCGAGCGTCACCACGGGGACCGCGCGCAGCCGCGAGGCGAGATCGGGCAGTCCGATCGGCCAGGCCGCAGGAGCCGTCCGCGCGGTGAGGAGCAGAAAGCCCAGCTGCTCTTTCACGAGATTGAGGAGATGGAACAGGGCACGCTCGTCGAGGTCGGCGTCGCCGGCGCCGCATTCGAGCGCCAGCGCGCCGGTCGCGAGCGCCGCCGGCACCGCGGATTCATCGAGCGCGCGGCTGGCGAGGCGGCGCGCGCCCGCGGCGTCCGCCCAGATCGCGGCGAGATGGCTCTTGCCGGCGCCCTCCGGCCCGACGATCGCGACCGCCCGCGCCGGCCAATCGGGCCAGCTGTCGACGAGATCGAGCGCGGCGGCATTGCCGGCGCCGCGGATGAAGTCGTCGCGGGAGAAATTTTCCGCCGGCTCGAGATCGAACGCGAGCTGACTGCCCATCACGCCGGCTCCGCACCGGTGCGGGCCGCCGTCATCCCTCGAGCTCGGCGGCGCTCATGTGAACCACCCATTCGCGGACATAGAAGCCGATCGAGGCGAGCGTCAGCACCGTGACGGCGACGATCAGCATCCGCTCGCCCATCTGCGCGGTGAAGCCGAAGGCGAGCGCGGCGAGGACGAGACAGGCATACACGATCTGGGCGACGGTGTTGAGCTTGGAGACCAGCACCGGCTTCACCCGCATCGGCTTGCCGAGCAGCGCCGCGAGCATGATGCCGCCGACGATCAGGATGTCGCGCGACACCACGAGGATCACGATCCAGCGCGGGATCGCTTCGGTGATGCCGAGCGCGACATAGATCGACACGATCAGCACCTTGTCGGCGAGCGGATCGAGATAGGCGCCGAGCTCGCTCTTCATGTGGAAGCGCTTGGCGAGGAAGCCGTCGACGGCGTCGCTCACGCCGGCAAGCAGGAACAGCACGAACGCGGCCTGCATCTCGTTCGAGGCGATCGCCCACACGACCACCGGCACCAGGAGGATGCGCCCGAGCGTGATGAGATTGGGAAGGTTCAAGACCGCGCCCTTTCGACCTTGTCCGTCGTATCTAGTCGACGGGCGGGGATTGCCAAGGGCCGGCCGGGCCGCAGGGTCGGCTGTCCGGGCGATCGCGAGCAGATCGCCGCCGTCCTCCCACCGGCTCCGCTCGGTCATGCGGCCGCCGATGCCGGGGCATCGCGGGCATCATCGTGGTCATCACTCGAAACGCGCACGGTCATCCAACCGGTGGTCAAACGGAGGCTTGAGATCAGAAAGCCAGCCCTCGCCGGCGGCGGGGACTGGCCTTTCTCAGGGCGGATCGCAACTCCGGCCGCGGCCGGGGTCACTGGGCCGGGTCACTGGTTGAGCAGCGGAATGCTCTTGGCGTCGGGCCCTTTCGGGATCGACTGCAGATAGGCGTAGATGTCGGCGAGATCGTCGTTCGACAGGATCAATTCCCGATAGGGCGGCATGTTGCGGTTGGTCGTCCGCACGAACGTCTGCAGCGTCTCGAACGGAATCGGGTCGGGGGCAAGCTTGAAGCCGGTCACGCCGCCCTGCCCCTTCTCACCGTGACATTGCCAGCAGCCGTTCTTGAGAAAGAGCTGCTTGCCCTTTTCGGCCGAGGCGGCGAAGCCGTCCCCGCCGCCGAGCGCGAGGCCGGCCGCGACCGCGGCCAGCGCAAACATGACGCGACGCATGTTCATGAACCCTGTCCTCACCACTTTGTTCTCACCGCGGCTGCGTCCACACGTCGATCAGGGCCGGCTCGCCGGCTTTGACGACCTCGACGGCCTTCTTGATCGTCGGGCCGAGCTGATCGGGATCCTTGATCGGGCCGGCCGTCCAGTAGCCCATCGACTTCGCGAGCCCGGCGAAATCGATGTCCGGGTTCTCGATGCTGGTGCCGATCGGGCTGCGGTCCATGCCGAGCGCGGCGACGCGGTCGCGCCGGTTGGCCATGCGCTGCACGTGCATGACTTCCTGGTGATAGCCGCGGTTGTTGTGCATCACCGAGAGGATCGGGATCTTGTGGCGCGCCGCGGTCCACAGCACGCCCGGCGCGTACATGAGGTCGCCGTCCGACTGGATGTTGACCGAGAAGCGCCCGCCGATGTCGCGGTTGCCGAGCGCCCCGCCGATCGCCGCCGGCGCGCCGTAGCCGACGCCATAGCCGCCGGACCCGCCGAGCCAGGAATGGTGCTTCTCCATCCGCCACAGCCGGTTCGGCCAGCCGCTGACGTTGCCGGAGCTCGACACCAGCGAGAAGTCGAGATCCTTGATCTGGTTGAAGATCTCCATGGAGAGCCGCGCCGTGCTGATCGGGCTCGCGTCCCATGCCACGGCCGCCGCCGCGCGGGTGCGGTCGCGCGCATCGGCATAGGCCTTCTTGAGCGCCTCGCCGCGCTTCTCGAGCGCCGCCCGGCGGTCGGCGGGCAGCGCCGCCTTCACCGCCTCGATCAGCTGCGGCAGCGTGGCTTCGGCGTCGCCGACCATGTCGACGTCGAGCGACTGGAAGCGCTGGAAGTCCTGGTAGTTCGACTTGGTGACGAGCGGCGTCGACGAGATGCCGATCAGCTTGGTGCCGGGCTTGATCTTGGATTCGTTGATCCCGATGTCGTCATGCCCGTTGTCGACGAAGCGCGTTGACCAGCGCCCAGTAGTCCGACAGCTCGAGGCCGAGGACGACGTCGGCATTGCCGATCAGCGCCGCGGTGCGCGCCGTGTGGTTGAGATAGTGGGTGTTGGGCATGTTCATGCGGCCGCCCTGGTCGATCACCGGCGCCTGCAGCGCTTCGGCGAGCTCGACGAGGAGCCGCGTGCCGGCGGGCGTGCGCGCCGCGCGGTCGGCGACGATCACCGGGCGTTCGGCATTGACGAGCAGGCGCGCCGCTTCGCGCACCGCACCCGAATCGGCCTGCGGCGGCGCCGTCGGCACGTATTTCGGGATGTAGATCGTCTCCCGCTCATGGGCCCGCATCGGCTTCCTGCTGCAGGCCGAGGTCGAGCGCGAGCATCACCGGCTCGTGGGGCGGCGTCATCGCGATCTTGTAGGCGCGCACCATCGACTGCGCGAAGTGCTGCAGCGACACCGGCTGGTCGTCCCACTTGGTGAAGTCGCGGACGAGCGCGTTGATGTCCTGCGCCGAATGGAAGGTCGGCACGCCCGGGGCGCGGTAGGCGGCGTCGATATCGGTGCCGCCGATCGACGATGAGGGGAACGCGGTCGCACCAGGCGTTGTAGATCGCCATCGCCGCATGCTGCAGGCCGACGGTGCCGTGGCACAGCATCATCAGCGGCTTGCCGGTGGCCTTGAAGTAGCCATGGGCCATGCCGACCGAGGATTCCTCGTGGGTGCAGGTGATGAACTCCGGCTTCTTGTTGCCGCCGTAGTCGATCAGCGATTCGTGCAGCGCGCGGAAGCTCGAGGCCGGGTTCGAGCAGACATAGTCGATGTTGAGCGTCTTGATGACGTCGACCATGAAGTCCGATCCGTCCGGACCTTCGGCTTTGCCGAGGGCCTTCGGAACGCCGGTCTCGGCGGCGGCGACATGCGCATTGGGCCGCAGCGCCGACGGGCGCGGCGGCAGGCGTATTGGAAATGTCGGCCTGAGGCGCGGTGGCAGCCTGCGCGGCCTCCTGCGACGACACCGCCCCGGCGGCTCCCGCCACGGCGACCCCCGCCATGAAGTTGCGGCGACTTACGTTCGGACCGCTTGCGTTCGGACCGCTCGCGCTCGGACCATTCGCGTTCGAACCGGTGCCCCGGCGTCCACTGCGTGCCATATATTTCCTCCTCAGCCGCGCCTTGCCTGGCGAGGCGCTTGCAAATCGTTGCGGTTTTGTCTGGAGACCTATCCGCAGGGGGTTAAATTAGCATGCCGCCCGGCCGTGTCATCCGGATTTGCGGGCACTCGGGCCATCACGCCTCGGCCTTGCCGTCGCACCCCGGCGGAGCTGATCGCGAACCAGGGGCGGTCAGTGCGTCCAGGGGGTGCGCCGCGAATAGGCAAAATTGTCGGAATAGGAGATGAACGGGCGCTTGGTCGGCTTGGGATCGAACACCTGGTAGGGGACGCCGTTGCGCTCGCAATAGGCGACCGCCTCCTCCTTGGTGTCGAAGCGCAGGCGCACCTGCTGCCGGGTGTCGCCGGAGGTCGTCCATCCCATCAGCGGCTCGACCTCCTTGGGCTCGGACGGCTCGAAATCGAGCACCCAGTCCTTGGTCTTGGCCTTGCCCGACTGCATGGCGGTCTTGGCGGGCTTGTAGATGCGCGCGGTCATGGACTTCCCGTGTTCAAGCTCGCGACCTGTCCCGAGATGGGCCGCAGGATGGACGAGGACCAATTGGAATTGTTCTGATTGCAGCGGCTTATAGTCGATCCACGACCGGCGGGGAAGGCCTGGCCGTTCTCGAGAGTCTGTTGCAGTCTTAGGCGGCTCCCGGCCATCCGGATGCCCACGGCGTCAACGCTGTCGGGTCAGCCTCGCGCACACCGCGCGCGGAGAGCGCCCGGTCTCGGTGTAGCAGTAGTCGAGCGTGTTGGCGTCGACGAGGCTGAACATGTAGGTCCCTTCGTCGTCGGTTCCCATGATCAGCCTGCCGCCCGGGGTGAACGCGCCCCACAACGGCTCTTCCTCGTCGCCGGTGGCATTGGAGCGCTTCAGGCGGCCGGTGAAGGTGTTGCCCTGCTGCTCGGTGACGACGAGCGTCGCGAGGCCGCCGCGGCGCCCTTCGACCTTGGCGATCCGGTCGCGCTGGCCGGTCCAGGTTCCGACGAGCGACACGTCCTGGGCGAACGCGGGTGTTGCGGCGAGGATGGCGAGAGTCGAGACGAGAAGAGCCTTCATGACGAGCCTCCTGCTTTGAGCTTCCGCGTCAGAATCACCCCGAGAGACGTCGGAATCGCTGCGAGCAGAATCAACGGGTTAGTTGGTCGGGGCAGCAGGATTTGAACCTGCGACCTGGAGTACCCAAAACTCCCGCGCTACCAGGCTGCGCTATACCCCGCCGAAGTGACCGGGCGGCGACCACCCGCGGCCCTCGATACACGCTTCGCCAGATGCCGGCAATCGAGGCCGGCCATCGACTACGGCCTTGGACGCGCGCCCTATTTGCGGAAGATCGGCGATCCCACTGTGTCACCGGGGGCGATGCCGAGCTTCTTCGCGGTGCCGGCCACCACTTCGAGCACGGCGCGGACCGGTCCGCCCGACGAGATGATCTTGTCGGATTCCGTCGGCGTGTTCTCCGCGATCCGCAGGATGCGGCCGTCGGCTTTGATGAAGATCATGTCGAGCGACACATAGGTGTTGTGCATCCACATCGACACGTCCTGGTCGCGCTTGAAGTCGAACAGCATGCCGTATGATTCCGGCAGCGACTTGCGGAACATCAGCCCCTTCTGGCGCTCCTCGTCGGTGACCGCGAGTTCCACCGAGAAGACGTGAACGCCCTTCTTGGTGGCGATCTCGAGCGTCTGCTGCTCCATGCTGCCGGCCGGCGGCGAGGACAGCATCAGGCCGGCGACGAACGCCACGACGAAACTGAGAATGCGCATGGAAAAGGCTCGGCTGCAGGCTCGGGTCATGACGCGCCTTTAGCGCAACGGCCGCGCAACTGCAACCGCGCCAAGGCCGTACCAAGACCGCGCCACCTTGCCACGCGCCGGCCCTCCCCCGCTTTTCCTGTTTCGCGTCCGGACTTTGACCTCCGGGAGGCGGCTCCGCGCTACATCGCCTGCACTTCGACGACGCCGGGCACCGCCTTGATGGCGCCGGCGATCTGCGGCGAGACCTTGTAGCGGCCCGGGGAGCCGCACCTCGACCTCGGCGCCGGCATCGAGCAGCAGCACGAGGTTGACCTCGCCGTCGCCCTTGCCGTCGAGGCGCTTCGACACCGCATCGAGCGGCAACCCGTCGCGCAGGAAGATGCGCAGGCCCTTCTGGACCTTGGCCGCGGCCGCATCGAGCGCCTCGACGCCCTGGATGCGCGCGCGCACCTCCTCGCCCTGGGCCTCCGCCGTGACCGTGAGCAGCACGGCGCGGCCCGGCTCCAGGAGATCGCGGAACTGGCCGAGCCCTTCGGCGAAGATCACCGCCTCGTAGTGGCCGGAGGCGTCGGAGAGGCCGATGATCCCCATCTTGTTGCCGGTCTTGGTGCGCCGCTCGGCCCGCGACACCACGGTGGCCGCGACCCTGCCGGCCGTGACGCCGGACTTCACCTGGCGGGAGAACTCCGCCCAGGACGGCACCCGCAGGTTCTTGAGCACGTTCGCATAGTCGTCGAGCGGATGGCCGGACAGGAAGAAGCCGATGGCGTCGTATTCGCGCTGCAGCCGTTCGGCCGGCATCCACGGCGCGACGTCGGGAACGACGAGCTTCTCGGGCGCCGCCGGTCCGCCGAACAGCTCGTTCTGGCCGACCGTCACCGCATCGAAGGTGCGCTGCGCGGTCGCGAGCACCGTGTCCATCGCCGCAAAGGCGCGCGCGCGGTCGCGCTCGAGATCATCGAACGCGCCGGCGGCGGCGAGGCTCTCCAGCACCCGCTTGTTGACTGCGCGCGGATTGATGCGGCGGGCGAAGTCGGCGAAATCGGCGAACGGGCGCTCGCTGCACGCCGTCACGATCGCCTCGACCGCGGCGCGGCCGACGCCCTTGAGCGCGGCGAGCGCATAATGGATGGCGTTGCCGGCGACGTCGAAGTCGACGCCGGAGCGATTGACCGAAGGCGGCAGCACCTTGATGCCGAGGCGCTGCGCCTCGTCGCGGAATTCGGCGAGCTTGTCGGTGTTGCCCATGTCGAGCGTCATCGACGCCGCCAGGAACTCGACCGGATGGTTCGCCTTCATGTAGGCGGTCTGGTAGGTGATGAACGCATAAGGCGCCGAGTGCGATTTGTTGAAGCCGTATTCGGCGAACTTGGCGCAGGCATCGAAGATCGTGTCGGCCAACGGCTTGTCGGTGCCGCGCTCGACCGCGCCGGCGAGGAAGCGGTCGCGCTGCGCCGCCATCTCCGCCTTGATCTTCTTGCCCATGGCGCGGCGCAGCAGGTCGGCCTCGGCGAGGCTGAAGCCGGCGAGATCACGGGCGATCTGCTGCACCTGCTCCTGATAGGTGATGATGCCGTAGGTCGGGGCGAGGATCGGCTCGAGCTTGGGGTGCAGATATTCGATCGGCTCGCGGCCGAGCTTGCGCGCGCAATAGGTGGGGATGTTGGCCATCGGGCCGGGACGGTAGAGCGCGACGAGCGCGATCAGGTCCTCGAAGCGGTCCGGCCGCATGTCGAGCAGCGCGCGGCGCATGCCCTGACTTTCCACCTGGAACACCCCGACCGTTTCACCGCGGGCAAGGCTCTCGAAGGTCTTGGCGTCGTCGAGCGGGATACGGGTGAGATTGATCTCGACGCCGCGCGCCGCCACGAGCTTCACCGCGGTCTCGAGCACGGTGAGCGTCTTGAGGCCGAGAAAGTCGAATTTGACGAGGCCCGCCTGCTCCACCCACTTCATGTTGAACTGGGTCACCGGCATGTCGGACTTCGGGTCACGGTACATCGGCACCAGCTCGGAGAGCGGCCGGTCGCCGATCACGATGCCGGCGGCGTGGGTCGAGGCGTGGCGATAGAGGCCTTCGAGCTTCTGCGCGATCGCGAAGGCGCGGCCGACCACCGGCTCGCGGTCGCGCTCCGCCTGCAGCCGCGGCTCGTCGGCGATGGCGCGGGAGAGCGTCACCGGCGCCGCCGGGTTCTGCGGCACCAGCTTGCACAGCTTGTCGACCTGGCCGTACGGCATTTCCAGCACGCGGCCGACGTCGCGCAGCACGCCGCGCGCCTGCAGGCTGCCGAAGGTGATGATCTGCGCGACCTGGTCGCGGCCGTAGCGGCCCTGCACGTAGCGGATCACCTCGTCGCGCCGGTTCTGGCAGAAGTCGATGTCGAAGTCCGGCATCGACACGCGGTCCGGATTGAGGAAGCGCTCGAAGATGAGGCCGAAGCGGATCGGATCGAGGTCGGTGATGGTGAGCGCGAAGGCGACGAGCGAGCCGGCGCCCGAGCCGCGCCCCGGGACCGACCGGAATCCCTTGCGCCTTCGCCCACTGGATGAAGTCGGCGACGATCAGGAAGTAGCCGGGATAGTTCATGCGCTCGATGACGCCGAGCTCGAAGGCGAGCCGCTCGTCGTACTGCTCGCGCGTCGTGCCTTCGGCGAGGCCGTGGTCGGCGATGCGCCGGGCGAGCCCTTGCGCCGCGCGCCGCCGCAATTCGCTCGCCTCGTCGACGGCCTCCGCACCCGGCAGCGAGAAGCGCGGCAGGATCGGCTTGCGCGACACCGGCCGGAACGAGCAGCGCTCGGCGATCTCGACGGTCGAGGCGAGCGCCTCCGGCAGGTCGGCGAACTGCGCCATCATCTCGGCGCGGGTCTTGAAGCGGTGCTCGATGGTGAGCTGGCGCCGGTCGGCCTCGCCGAGCACGCGCCCCTCGGCGATGCACAGCAGCGCGTCGTGGGCCTCGTAGTCGTCGACGGTCGCAAAGAACGGCTCGTTGGTGGCGACGAGCGGGATACCCTTGGCATAGGCGAGATCGACGAGCGCGGTCTCGACGGTGCGCTCCTGGGCGAGGCCGTGGCGCTGCAGCTCGACATAGAGCCGGTCGCCGAACGCCTCTTGGAACGCGTCCAAGCGCGTAGCGGCGAGATGCGGCTGGCCGGCGAGGATCGCGCGATCGATCGGGCCGTCCGGACCGCCGGTGAGCGCGATCAGCCCCTCGGTGCGGCCGTCGAGCCAGGCCCGCTTGATGTGCGGCGGCTCGTTGCCGGGATGATCGAGGAAGGCGCGGGAGTTGAGATGCAGCAGGTTGCGGTAGCCGGCCTCGGTCGCGGCGAGCAGCACGAGGCGCGGCATCGTGGCGACCGCCGGGCCGCCCGGCCGCATCTGGTTTTCCTGGTCGCCACAGTCGATCGACAGCGCACAGCCGATGATCGGCTGGATGCCCGAGCCCGCCATCTTGTCGGAGAATTCGAGCGCGCCGAACATGTTGTTGCTGTCGGTGAGGGCCAGCGCCGGCTGATGGTCGGCCTTGGCGAGCTCGGCGAGCTTGGCGATCGGCAGCGCCCCCTCGAGCAGCGAGTAGGCCGAATGCATGTGGAGATGAACAAATCCGGCCATTGCTCGCCTGTAAGTCGCCTGTGAAAGGAGTCGCCTGATGAGCGGTGCGAAGCGCCCGCCCACCGGGGGCCGCATCGGCCAAGGAGATAGGGCGGTGTCGGCGGATCGTTATCCGCGTCGGCCAATTCGACCGCCGATGATCCTGGCGAGGCGCGCCCTGTCCTGTCCAGAGCGCGCCCTCTGCGGCCCCCAGCTTTCACATGCTGTGAAGGTGCCGGTTACAGTACCGACAGCACCTGTGCCCACACGACGATCATCCCGACGAACAGGGTGATGGATGCCAGTGCAGCAGCTTCTTCGACGACGGCCCGTATCATGATGCTCTCCCCGTTGCGAACATAGAGAGAACATAGTTCATGATATGTTCTCAGTCAATTGCGCCTCGCCAGTGGGGGTAGCTACCCGGCGGTTTGGTTAATCATCGACATGGCCTGCATCCGCAGCGCGTAGGGCGTCAATAAGCGAAGCGCATTGCGCCATCTACAATCGCAGCGGCGCAATAAAGCGATTGCGCCCTACGGACTGCGCCTCGGCGAGCCCCCTACCCCAACTCCACCAGCTTCCCGTCCTGCAGCGTCACCCGTCGGTCCATGCGCTGGGCGAGCTCCATGTTGTGGGTGGCGATGATGGCGGCGAGGCCGGAGGCGCGCACGAGCTGGGTGAGCGCGGAGAACACCCGCTCCGCGGTTTTGGGGTCGAGGTTGCCGGTCGGCTCGTCGGCGAGGAGGATGCGCGGCGCATTGGCGACGGCGCGGGCGATGGCGACGCGCTGCTGCTCGCCGCCGGAGAGCTCGGCCGGGCGGTGCTCGACGCGCTCTTTGAGGCCGAGATAGCCGAGCAGCTCGCGAGCGCGGCGATCGGCGTCGCTCTTGCGCAGCCCCTTCACCATCTGCGGCAGCATGACGTTCTCGAGCGCGGTGAATTCCATCAGCAGGTGGTGCGCCTGGTAGACGAAGCCGACGTCGGTGCGCCGCAGCCGCGTGCGCCCGGCATCATTGAGGGACGAGGTCGGCGCGTCGTTGATGTAGACCTCGCCGGCGTCCTGATGCTCGAGCAGGCCGGCGATGTGCAGGAGCGTCGACTTGCCGGCGCCCGACGGCGCGATCAGCGCCACCGACTGCCCGCTCCACACCGCGAGATCGACGCCCGTCAGAATCTCGAGCGTCGCGTCGCCCTGCTTGTAGCGGCGCTCGATGCCGTTGAGATAGATCGCCGGTGTTTCGTCGGGCATCTCGTCACTCGTAGCGCAACGCCTCGACCGGATCGAGCCGGGCGGCCCGCCAGGACGGATAAAGCGTCGCGAGGAAGCGACAGCGTCAGCGCCATGATGACGACCGCCGAGGTTTCGCCCACATCCATGTCGGCCGGCAGCCGCGACAGGAAGTAGAGCTCGGGCGAGAACAACTCCGTGCTGGTGATCCAGGAGAGGAATTGCCGGATCGATTCGACGTTGAGGCAGACGAGCGTGCCGACCAGGAAGCCGACGACGGTGCCGACGACGCCGATCGAGGCGCCGGTGATGAGGAAGATGCGCATGATCGCGCCCTGGGTCGCGCCCATGGTGCGCATCACGCCGATGTCCGGGCCCTTGTCCTTCACCAGCATGATGAGGCCGGAGACGATGTTGAGCGCGGCGACGAGCACGATCAGGGTCAGGATCAGGAACATGACGTTGCGCTCGACCTGGAGCGCATTGAAGAAGGTCGCGTTGCGCTGGCGCCAGTCGATCATGTAGATCGGCCGCTGCGCGGCGTCCTGTATTTCGCGGCGGAAGCGGTCGACGCGGTCGGGATTGTCGACATAGACCTCGATCGCGGTGACGTCGCCGTTGCGGTTGAAATAGGCCTGCGCCTCCGGCAGCGGCATGTAGACGAAGGCGGCGTCGTATTCCGACATGCCGATCTTGAACACCGCCGCGATCTTGTAGGGCTTGATGCGGGGCGTGGTGCCGAGCGGCGTCACCGCGCCGCGCGGCGAGACCAGGGTGACGTTGTCGCCGGCATGCACCGACAGTTGCTCGGCGAGCCGCGCCCCGATGGCGACGCCCTGCCCTTCGTCGAAGCCTTCGAGCGTGCCCTGCTGGATGTTGTTCGCGATCGAGCCGAGCCGTGCGAGGTCGGGGCCGCGGATGCCGCGCACCAGCACGCCGTTGGCGTTGAACGGCGAGGACGCGAGCGCCTGGCCCTCGACCACCGGCGCGGCAAGCCGGACGCCCGGCACCATGGCGACGCGGCCGGCAACCGCCTCCCAGTCGGTAAGCGGCATGTCGAGCGGCTGGATGAGCAGGTGGCCGTTGAGGCCGAGGATCTTGTCGAGCAGCTCCTTGCGGAAGCCGTTCATCACCGCCATCACGATGATGAGGGTCGCGACCCCGAGCATGATGCCGAGGAACGAGAACCCGGCGATCACCGAGATGAAGCCCTCCTTCCGGCGCGCC
The DNA here is from genome assembly GCA_963793985.1 of uncultured Alphaproteobacteria bacterium. Taxonomy (GTDB): domain Bacteria; phylum Pseudomonadota; class Alphaproteobacteria; order Rhizobiales; family Xanthobacteraceae; genus JAJPKK01. Next base: position 76,429 of record CAWCCG010000005.1, read on the forward strand.
CGCAGATAGCGCAGCGACATCATCCATTCGAAGGGGGCAAATGGCGCCGTCGCGTTGGCTTCGCTCATGGATCTGCCGTTCCCTGCTTCCGGATTTGAGGCCCCGTCCCTCGATTTCATCAGATTCTGGCGATCATGCGCCACTGCCTTTATGGTCGCGTCGGTCGCCGCGCACAGGTTCCTCGTGCCGCGCGTCTTTCTCATGGCACGCGTCATCATGCCAAGAATCACGGCGCTCACAGCGCCAGGCGTTCGACGACATCGGCCGGCGTCATCAGCTGGCGGGTTCCGTCGGCGCGGCACTTGAGCTCGACCTTGCCCTCGGCGAGGCCCTTGGGGCCGATCAGGATCTGCCAGGGGATGCCGATGAGATCGGTCGACGCGAATTTCGAGCCGGGCCGCTCGTCGAGATCGTTGTAGAGCACCTCGACGCCCTTCGCGGTGAGCTGCCGATAGATCGTCTCGCTCGCGGCGTCGGTCGCGCTGTCGCCCTGCTTGAGGTTGAGCACCGCGACCTTGAACGGCGCCACCGCCTCCGGCCACTTGATGCCGGCATCGTCGTGGTTGGCCTCGATGATGGCGGCGACGAGCCGGGTCGGGCCGATGCCGTAGGAGCCCATATGGACGGGGTGCTCGCCCCGTCGGGCCCCGCCACCACCGCCTTCATCGGCGCCGAATATTTGGTGCCGAAATAGAAGATGTGGCCGACCTCGATGCCGCGCGCCGACATCCGCGCATCGCCGGGCAGCGCCTCGAACACCTCCGGCTCGTGCTTCTCCGAGGTCGCCGCATAGCGCGACGTCCACACGTCGACGAGGCGCTGCATCGCGTCGGCATCGTCGAAATTCACGTCGGCCTCGGGAATCTCGAAGTCGAGATAGTCGCGGTGGCAGTAGACCTCGCTCTCGCCGGTCGAGGCGAGGATGATGAACTCGTGGCTCAGATTGCCGCCGATCGGCCCGGTGTCGGCGACCATCGGGATGGCGCGCAATCCCATCCGCGCGAAGGTCCGCAGATAGGCGACGAACATGCGGTTGTAGGAATGCCGCGCGCCGGCGAAGTCGAGGTCGAACGAGTACGCGTCCTTCATCAGGAATTCGCGCGAGCGCATGGTGCCGAATCGCGGCCGCACCTCGTCGCGAAACTTCCATTGCAGGTGATAGAGATTGAGCGGGAGATCCTTGTAGGAGCGCACATAGGCGCGGAAGATCTCGGTGATCATCTCCTCGTTGGTCGGACCGTAGAGCACGTCGCGCTCGTGGCGGTCCTTGATGCGCAGCATCTCCTTGCCGTAGTCGTCGTAGCGGCCGCTCTCGCGCCACAGCTCGGCGGACTGGATGGTCGGCATCAGCATCTCGATCGCGCCGGCGCGATCCTGCTCCTCGCGCACGATGCGGCAGATCTTCTGCAGCACGCGGTAGCCGAGCGGGAGAAACGCGTAGATGCCCGCGGCCTCCTGGCGAATCATTCCGGCGCGCAGCATCAGCCGGTGCGAAACGATCTCTGCCTCCTTCGGAGTCTCACGCAGGATCGGCAGGAAATAACGGGACAGACGCATGGGCTCCGCAATTCTTGAAAAACGAGGTCGCAGTGAAAGCGGATCACTCCACCAATTACAAGCGCGGCAAGCGATGTGATGGACGTCCCACGGCGGAAAACCGGCGTGGCGTGGGCCTGCAACCCACGGCTTGATGCTTTATGGTGCAGTGCACGACAACCATGGTGACAAAATGGACCATAGTAGGGTATGAGTAACTTATCCGCTGAATGGAGCGCGTCTGCGCAATAATATTGCGCTCCGGAGGTTGCGGTCCAAGTCTGTGGGAGGAAAACCGGCGGCGCGAAAAACTCGCGGCCACTCCAAAAAAACAACAATTGGAGATGACCGGTACTTTGTGAGCGCATTGGAGCAGGGCTTTGGCCCTGCTTTCTTTTTTGTGCTTGGCACCGACGTCACATTTCGCCGCCAATGCCCCGTAATGGGATATTTTGTATACCACCAACAATTATCGGTTGCACGCGGGGCGCGTATTTCCGCATTGCAGCAAGTTTTTATGCCACAGAAACGGAAAAACGTCCCGTCAAGGCGCAACAAAATTCTGCTTGATATAGTCGTAGGCCACCCGTCCGTAGGGCAATGTCAGGTCGGCCAGGAAGTGGTGGGCGCCCACGACTCGGTGCACCGGGAGGTCGGCGACGGGTGCGTTGACGTGGGGAATGAGGTGGAGGCGCCCCGGCCCGATCCACGAGCCCTTCACCACGATGTCGACGAGGTTGATGGCGACGAGCTGGCAGATTTCGGGGTCGCCGTGGACGCCGGGAATGAGCTTGAGATTGATCTGGGTCTTCGACAGCGCCGCGGTGGTGCGCTCGCCGTTGCCCGCCATCGCCTCGTGCTTGTAGCCCATGGTGCCCATGGCGACGAGCTGGCCGGCATAGGAGAGCGTGCCGGTCAACGTGTCCTTGACGATCTCGAGCTTGGGATGGGCGTATTTCTTGGGAAAGCCCCATATCTCACGTCCCGCCGCGATGGGCGGATCGTCGTCGAGATACATCTGGGAGACGAAATTGACCTCCTCGCCGCGCAGCCGGGCCGGGATCACGATGCCGGACTCGGTGTAGCTGCCGAAGCCGGATGAGTCCGGCATCTTGATCCACTCGTACTTCACGAGCGGCTGTTCGAACGGCTCGAGCGGCTCCGGCAGCTGCTCGCGGATGAGCTCGGGATCGGTCTCGTAGGTGATCACCAGGAATTCGCGATTGATGAAGCGATAGGGACCGGCGGGATAGCTCGGGCCCGCTGCCGGCATCGACGGCAGCTTGAGAACGTCTTCCTTGCGCATGGAATCCCCGTTTGCGTCGGCGGGCATGGTTGCCGCGATCGGACCGGCGCCCGTTCCCTAGTTTGCCAATCTGACAGTCCGGTGAAGCTTTCGCCCTCGGATCGATGACAAAGACCAGATGCTGTCCGATGCGCAGACCGATGCACGGCGCGATGCGCGGGGCGCTGCACACGTCATGAGCGCGTCACCTCCCCTCGCATAGGCTTGCGCGACTGGAGTATCCGACATGGACGCAACGACGACGACGAACGTACGGGACTATACCTCGCAGGGCTGGCGGCCGCCGGGCTGCGACCGGATCGCGCTGGTGTTGCAGGGCGGCGGCGCGCTCGGCGCCTACCAGGCCGGCGTCTACCAGGCGCTGCACGAGGCGGACGTCGAGCCGGACTGGGTCTCCGGCGTCTCGATCGGCGCCATCAATTCCGCGATCATCGCCGGCAATCGCGCCGCCGCCGGCTCGACCGGCTGCGCACGTTCTGGGAGATGATCACCGAACGCAAGGTCTGGCATTACACGCCCGACGGCGATGCCTTCCGCAAGGCCCGCAACGTCGCCAGCTCCTGGATGACGATGATGCAAGGCCAGCCCGGCTTCTTCGCGCCGCGTATCGCCGAACCCGTGGTTGAGCCTCGCCGGCGCGCCCGACCGCGACGAGCTACTACGACACCGCGCCGCTGCGCGACACGCTGGAGCGACCTCGTCGATTTCGATGATCAACGAGGAGCAGATCCGCTTCTCGGTCGGCGCCGTCAATGTGCTCACCGGCAACTTCGTCTATTTCGACAACGCCGGCCGAGCGCATCGGACCGGAGCACGTGATGGCCAGCGGCGCGCTGCCGCCGGCGTTGCCCATGGTCAAGATCGGCGACCGACCACTTCTGGGACGGCGGCATCGTCTCCAACACGCCGCTGCAGCACCTCCTCGACCAGGACGGATCGCGCTGAACACGCTGGTCTTCCAGGTCGACCTGTTCAGCGCCCGCGGCGTGCTGCCGCGCGACATCGAGGACGTGATGGCCCGTCACAAGGACATCATGTATTCCTCGCGCACGCGCTACAACACCGACGTCTACCGGCGCATCCACGACCTGGAAGAAGCGGCTCCATCTCGCGCTCGGCAAGATTCCCGAGGACTGCCTTTGCGACGATGAGCGCCGGTTCAAGGAAGAGCTCGCCAACATGCCGGAGATCACGATTCTGCACATGATCTACCAGCAGAAGGCCTATGAAGGGCACGCCAAGGACTACGAGTTCTCCGGCACCTCGATGCGCGAGCACTGGCAGTCCGGCTACGAGGACACGCGGCGCGCGCTGCGCCGCAAGGACTGGCTCACCATGCCGCCTCACGGCGCCGGCATCGTCGTCCACGACGTGCATCGCGAGGACGATCGCTG
>CAWCCG010000006.1:0-415541 GCA_963793985.1 uncultured Alphaproteobacteria bacterium
GACGCCTCGTTCTTCACTTCCAAGTGAGCGCTCAGGCGGCGCCCACGGTTGCCTTTTTCTGGCCCTGGACCACGGTCCAGCGCTTAGCTTCGAGATCGGCCGGTGCTCTTCGATCCACACGATGTCCGCCGACCCGTATTCGCCCTTCTCGTCGTGGGCGTAGTATTTCTTCGAGCTCGCGCACGGTCTTCTTCATGACCGGGTGGTGTAGCGACGCTCGACCTTGACGACGATGGTCTGGCCTGCTTGTTGCTCACCACTTCGCCCTGCAGTACGCGCTTCGGCATCTACCGCTCCTTACTTGCCGGCCTGGACCGCGCGCTTGGCTTGCGCGGTCGTCTTGATGCGGGCGATGTCGCGGCGCACTTCGCGCACCCGCGAAGTGTTCGCGAGCTGCCCGGTGGCCCGCTGGAAGCGCAGGTTGAACTGCTCCTTCTTGAGCTTGAGCAGCTCGTCCTCGAGCTGGTCGGGCGTCATCGTCCGCAAGTCTTCCATTTTGACCATCGCCCCGCTCCTATTCCGCGATACGCTCGACGAAGCGCGTCTTGATCGGCAGCTTGGCCGCGGCGAGACTAAGCGCCTCCTTGGCGAGCGGCGTCGGCACGCCGTCGATCTCGAACAGGATGCGGCCCGGCTTGATCCGAACCACCCAGTATTCCGGCGCGCCCTTGCCGGAGCCCATGCGCACTTCTAACGGCTTCTTCGACACGGGAACGTCGGGGAACACCCGGATCCACACCCGCCCGGCACGCTTCATGTGGCGCGTCATTGCGCGCCGCGCCGCCTCGATCTGGCGCGCAGTGAGACGGTCCGGCTCCATCGCCTTGAGGCCGAACTGGCCGAAGCTCAAGGTCGCGCCGCTCGTCGCGACGCCCTTGATGCGGCCCTTATGCGCCTTACGGAACTTGGTGCGACTCGGTTGCAGCATGGCGGTCTCGTTTTCCTAAAACCCTTCGTCGGCCCGGATCACTGGTCGCGGCGCGGCCGGCCAGCGTCGGCCTCGGCCATCCGCTTGTCCTGCGCCATCGGATCGTGCTCGAGGATTTCACCCTTGAAGATCCACACCTTGACGCCGCAGGTGCCGTAGGTCGTGAAGGCGGTGGCGTCGCCGTAATCGATGTCGGCGCGCAGCGTGTGCAGCGGCACCCGGCCCTCGCGGTACCACTCCATGCGCGCGATTTCGGCGCCACCGAGCCGGCCCGAGCAGTTGATGCGGATGCCCTCGGCGCCGAGTCGCATTGCCGACTGCACCGCGCGCTTCATCGCGCGGCGGAAGGCGACGCGCCGCTCCAGCTGCTGGGCGATCGATTCGGCCACAAGCTTGGCATCGAGCTCGGGCTTCCTGATCTCGATGATGTTGATGACGACGTCCGAGTCGGTGAGCTTCGCCACTTCCTTGCGCAGCTTCTCGATGTCGGCGCCCTTCTTGCCGATCACGACACCAGGCCGCGCCGAGTGGATCGTCACCCGGCACTTCTTGTGCGGCCGCTCGATCACGATCTTGGACACCGCCGCCTGCTTGAGCTGCTTCTGCAGCACTTCGCGGATCTTCTTGTCCTCGTGCAGCAGCTTGCCGTATTCGCCCTTGCCCGAATACCACCGCGAATCCCAGGTGCGGTTGATGCCGAGACGCAGGCCGATCGGATTGACCTTCTGACCCATCGGGGTGCTCCTAAGCCGCCGCCTCGACCTGGCGAACGACGATCGTCAGGTGCGAGAACGGCTTGAGTATCTTGCCGGCGCGGCCGCGGCCGCGGGCGTGGAAACGCTTGATCACCAGGCCCTTGCCGACATGGGCCTGCGCGACGACGAGGTCGTCGACGTCGAGATCGTGATTGTTCTCGGCATTCGCGATCGCCGACTCGAGGCACTTGCGCACCTCCTTGGCGATGCGCTTGCGCGAAAACTCGAGATCGGCGAGCGCCATGTTGACCTTCTTGCCGCGGATCAGCTGGGCGAGGAGGTTGAGCTTCTGCGGGCTGATCCGCAGCATGCGCGCGACCGCCTTCGCTTCGTTGTCCGCCAGGAGCTCTCGGATGTGCTGTCTTGCTCATCGCTGCTTCTCGCTCACGGTCAGGACCGCTTCGCCTTCCGGTCCGACGAATGGCCGTGGAAGGTGCGGGTCGGCGAAAACTCGCCGAGCTTGTGGCCGACCATCTCCTCGGTGACCATCACCGGGACATGCTTGTGGCCGTTGTAGACGCCGAAGGTGAGCCCGACGAACTGCGGCAGAATCGTCGAGCGCCGGCTCCAGGTCTTGATCACGTCATGACGGCCCGACGAACGCGAGGTCTCTGCCTTCTTGAGCAGATAACCGTCGACGAACGGACCTTTCCACACCGAACGCGCCATGTTGCCCTCGATTACTTCTTCTTCCGCTTGTGGCGGCTCGAAATGATGAACTTGGTGGTTCTCTTGTTGGTCCGGGTCTTCTTGCCCTTGGTCGGCTTGCCCCAGGGGGTGACCGGATGGCGACCGCCGGAGGTGCGGCCTTCGCCGCCGCCGAGCGGGTGATCGACCGGGTTCATGGAGACGCCGCGGTTGTGCGGCTTGCGCCCGAGCCAGCGGTTGCGGCCGGCCTTGCCGATCGAGGTGTTCATGTGGTCGGGGTTCGACACCGCGCCGACGGTCGCCATGCAGCGGCCGTGAACGAGGCGCTGCTCGCCGGAATTCAACCGCACGATCACGTATTCCTGGTCGCGGCCGACGATCTGCGCGTAGGAGCCGGCCGAGCGCGCGATCTGGCCGCCCTTCCCGATCTTCATCTCCACATTGTGGACGATGGTGCCGACCGGCATGTTGCCCGCCGGCATGGCGTTGCCCGGCTTGACGTCGACATGCTCGCCGGAGACGACGCTGTCGCCCTCGCCGAGCCGCTGCGGCGCCAGGATGTAGGCGAGCTCGCCGTCCTCGTATTTGATGAGCGCGATGAAGCCGGTGCGGTTCGGATCGTATTCGATCCGCTCGACGCGGGCCGGCTGGTCGTGCCTGGCGCGCTTGAAATCGACGAGGCGGAGCGCCCGCTTGTGGCCGCCGCCGCGGAACCGCACGGTGATGCGCCCGTTGTTGTTGCGCCCGCCGCTCGAGCTCTTGCCGGTGGTGAGCGACTTCTCCGGCGCGCCCTTGTAGATCGCGGAGCGGTCGACCAGCACCAGCTGGCGCTGGCCCGGCGTCGTCGGCTTGTAGTGTCTTGAGTGCCATGATCGTCGTCCGCCCTCAGAGTCCCGTCGTCACGTCGATGGTGTGACCTTCTTCGAGGGTCACGATCGCCTTCTTGACGTCCGACAACTCGCCGCGAGTGCCGCGGAAGTTGCGCACTTTGCCCTTGCGGACGAGCGTGTTGACGCTCTTGACCTTGACGTCGAAGAGCTTCTCCACCGCTTCCTTGATCTGCGGCTTGGTGGCATGCCCCGCGACGCGGAACATGACCTGGCCGTGCTCGGACGCCATGGTCGCCTTTTCGGTGATCACCGGCGAAAGGATGATGTCGTAATGGCGCGGATCGCGGGTCGTCATTTCAGTCGCGCCTCCAGCGCATCGAGCGCGGCGCGGGTCAGCACCAGCGTGTTCCGCCGCAGGATGTCGTAGACGTTGATGCCCTGCACGGGCAGCACGTCGATGTTGGGGATGTTGCGGGTGGCGAGGCGGAAGCCGTTATCGATCTCGGCGCCGTCGACGATCAGCGCATTGGCGAGACCGAGCTTGTCGAAGCGGCTCTTGAGCGCCTTGGTCTTGGGATCGGCGAGCGTCGCCGCCTCCAGAATAACGATACCGCCGTCTTTGGCCTTGGCGGAGAGCGCATGCTTGAGCGCGAGCACGCGCACCTTCTTCGGCAGGCCGATCTCGTGGCTGCGCACCACCGGACCGAACGAGCGACCGCCGCCACGAAACAGGTTGGCGCGTTGCGAGCCGTGGCGGGCACCGCCGGTGCCCTTCTGCTTGTACATCTTCTTGCCGGTGCGGGCGATGTCGGCACGCCCCTTGACCGCATGGGTGCCGGCACGGCGCTTGGCGAGCTGCCAGACGATGCAGCGCTGGATGAGATCCTGGCGCGGCTCAAGGCCGAAAATGTCGTCGGATACGGCGACCGAACCCTTCGCCTCGCCGTCGAGGGACGTGATGTTGAGTTCCATGGTCACGCTCCCTCGGCCGGCGTTTCGGTGGTGGGCGGCACCTCGGCAGAGGCTGCCTCACCCGCGGCAGCATCGCCCGCGAGGCGGAACTTGCCGGGCTGCGGCACTTCCTTGGGCAGCTTCTTCTTCACCGCGTCGCGCACGGTGATCCAGCCGCCCTTCGAGCCCGGCACCGCACCCTCGACCAGGATGAGGCCGCGCTCGACGTCGGTCTGCATCACCTTGAGGTTGAGCGTGGTCACCCGGTCGACACCGAGGTGGCCCGGCATCTTCTTGTTCTTGAAGGTCTTGCCGGGGTCCTGACGGCCGCCGGTCGAACCGATCGAGCGGTGCGAGACCGACACGCCATGGGTCGCGCGCAGACCGCCGAAATTCCACCGCTTCATGCCGCCGGCAAAGCCCTTGCCGATCGAGGTGCCGACGACGTCGACGAACTGGCCGACGAGGAAATGATCGGCGGTGATCTCGGCACCGACCGGGATCATCGCCTTCTCGTCGACCCGGAACTCGACCACCTTGCGCTTCGGCTCGACCTTGGCGATCGCAAAGTTGTTGCGCTCGGCGCGGGTGATGGTCTTCGCCTTGCGGGCGCCGGCCCCGAGCTGAAGCGCCACGTAGCCGTTCTTCTCCTTGGTACGATGGCCGACCACCTGGCAATTGGCGAGACGGAGCACCGTGACCGGCACGTGCTCGCCCGCATCGGTGAAGATGCGGGTCATCCCGAGTTTCTGAGCGATCACTCCGGAACGCATGAGGTTCGTCCTTCTGCGCGTGCCAGTTACAGCTTGATCTCGACGTCGACGCCGGCGGCGAGGTCGAGCTTCATCAGCGCGTCCACCGTCTGGGGCGTCGGATCGACGATATCGAGCAGCCGCTTGTGGGTCCGCATTTCAAACTGCTCGCGGCTCTTCTTGTCGACGTGCGGCGAGCGATTGACGGTGAACTTCTCGATCTTGGTCGGCAGCGGAATCGGCCCGCGAACCTGCGCGCCGGTCCGCTTGGCAGTCGCCACGATCTCGCGCGTCGACGCGTCGAGAATGCGGTGGTCGAACGCCTTGAGCCGGATTCTGATGTTTTGACCGTTCATTGCTCACGCGGCGGGCGGGCAGACGACGGACTGAAAGTCCCGATCGCCTGCATACGCCCTCACCGTCCTCTGGTTTCTCGTTCGACCTGACGCGTTCTTCGTTTACTCGATGATCGAGGTGACGACGCCCGAACCCACGGTGCGGCCGCCCTCACGGATGGCGAAGCGCAGCTTCTCCTCCATGGCGATCGGCACGATCAGTTCGATCGTCATCGCGATGTTGTCGCCCGGCATCACCATTTCGGTGCCTTCCGGCAGGTGCACCACACCGGTCACGTCGGTGGTGCGGAAATAGAACTGCGGACGGTAGTTGGTGAAGAACGGGGTATGGCGGCCGCCCTCTTCCTTGGTGAGGATGTAGGCTTCGGCCTTGAACTTGGTGTGCGGCTTCACCGAGCCCGGCTTGCACAGCACCTGGCCGCGCTCGACTTCCTCGCGCTTGGTGCCGCGCAACAGGCAGCCGACGTTGTCGCCCGCCTCGCCCTGGTCGAGCAGCTTGCGGAACATTTCGACGCCGGTGACCACCGTCTTGATGGTCGGCTTGAGGCCGACGATCTCGACTTCCTCGCCGACCTTGACGATGCCGCGCTCGATGCGGCCGGTCACCACGGTGCCGCGGCCGGAGATCGAGAACACGTCTTCCACCGGCATCAGGAACGGCTGATCCTTCGGACGCGCCGGCTGCGGGATGTTCTCGTCGACCGCCTTCATCAGCTCGAAGATCGACTCCTTGCCGAGCTTGGGATCGCGGTCTTCGAGCGTGCAAAGCGCCGAGCCCTTGATCACCGGGATCTTGTCGCCGGGGAAATCGTATTTCGACAGGAGCTCGCGCACCTCGAGCTCGACGAGCTCAAGCAGCTCGGGGTCGTCGACCATGTCGACCTTGTTGAGGTAGACGACGAGCGCCGGCACGCCGACCTGGCGGGCGAGCAGGATGTGCTCGCGGGTTTGCGGCATCGGGCCGTCGGCGGCGCTCACCACCAGGATCGCGCCGTCCATCTGCGCGGCGCCGGTGATCATGTTCTTCACATAGTCGGCATGCCCGGGGCAGTCGACGTGGGCATAGTGGCGGTTGTCGGTCTCGTATTCGACGTGGGCGGTCGAGATGGTGATGCCGCGCGCCTTCTCTTCCGGCGCCTTGTCGATCTGGTCGTAGGCGGTGTAACTCGCCTTGCCCTGCTCGGCCAAAACCTTGGTGATCGCCGCGGTGAGCGACGTCTTGCCATGGTCGACGTGACCGATGGTGCCGATGTTGCAATGCGGCTTGTTGCGCTCGAATTTTGCCTTACCCATTGCTTAGATCCTCGTTGTTACTCTGGCATCTCGTGTTGGTGGTGGGGCGTCCGCCGGCGATCAGGCGTACTTCGCCTGGACCTCCGCGGCGACCGCCTGGGGTACCTGTTCGTAGTGGTCGAACTGCATCGGTGAACGTCGCACGCCCCTGCGACATTGACCGCAGGTTGTTGACGTAGCTGAACATGTTGGCCAGCGGCACCATGGCGTTGATGACATTGGCGTTGCCGCGCATGTCCTGGCCCTGGATCTGACCGCGCCGCGAATTGAGGTCGCCGATGACCGAACCGGTGTAGTCCTCCGGCGTCACCACTTCGACCTTCATGATCGGCTCGAGCAGCACCGAGGTGCCCTTCTGCAACGCATCGCGCAACGCCATGCGCGCCGCGATCTCGAATGCGAGCGCCGACAAGTCGACCTCGTGATAGCGGCCGTCGATCAAGGTGACCTTCAGGTCGACGACCGGGAAGCCGGCGAGCACGCCGGCACCGAGTACGGACTCGAGCCCCTTCTCGACGCCGGGGATGAACTCCTTCGGCACCGAGCCGCCGACAACCTCGTTCTCGAATACGAAGCCGGTGCCGGCCTGCAACGGCTCGCACACGATCTTGACCTGCGCGAACTGGCCGGTGCCGCCGGTCTGCTTCTTGTGGGTATAGTCGACCGTCACCTTCTTGGTGATCCGCTCGCGATAGGCCACCTGCGGTGCACCGATATTGGCGTCGACCTTGTAGGTACGCCGAAGGATGTCGACCTTGATGTCGAGGTGAAGCTCGCCCATGCCCTTGATGATGGTCTGGCCGGACTCCGGATCGGTGTTGACGCGGAACGAAGGGTCTTCGGCCACGAGCTTCGCCAGCGCGACGCCCAGCTTCTCCTGGTCGGCTTTCGACTTCGGCTCGATCGCGATCTCGATGACCGGATCCGGGAATTCCATCTTTTCCAGGATCACCGCATGCGTCGGATCGCACAGCGTGTCGCCGGTGCGGGTGTCCTTCAACCCTGCCAGCGCGACGATGTCGCCGGCATAGGCTTCCTTGATGTCTTCACGGTTGTTGGCGTGCATCAGCAGCATGCGGCCGATGCGCTCCTTGCGCTCCTTGGTCGAATTGATGACCCCGGTGCCGCTCGTCAGCGTGCCGGAATAGAATCCGGCAGAACGTGATGGTGCCGACATAGGGATCGTCCATGATCTTGAACGCCAGCAGCGACATCGGCTCCTTGTCGTCCGGATGACGCTCTATCTCATTGCCCTTCTCGTCGACGCCCTTGATCGCCGGCACATCGAGAGGCGACGGCAGAAAATCGACCACCGCGTCGAGCAAGGGCTGCACGCCCTTGTTCTTGAACGCCGAGCCGCACAGCACCGGATAGAACGCGCCGGTGATGACGGCCTTGCGGAGCAGGCGCTTCAAGGTCGCCTCGTCCGGCTCCTGACCGTCGAGATAGGCGGCCATGGCATCGTCGTCGAGCTCGACCGCGGCCTCGACGAGCTTCTCGCGATACTCCTTGGCCTGATCGAGCATGTCGGCCGGGATCTCGATGTCGTGGTACTTGGCGCCGAGCGCCTCGTCCTCCCAGGTCACGCCGACCATGCGGACGAGGTCGATGATGCCCTTGAACTGGTTCTCGGCACCGATCGGAAGCTGGATCGCCACCGGCTTCGCCCCGAGGCGGTCGACGATGTCGGACAGGCATTGGAAGAAGTCCGCGCCGATCTTGTCCATCTTGTTGGCGAAGACGATGCGCGGCACCTTGTACTTGTCGCCCTGGCGCCACACGGTCTCGGTCTGCGGCTCGACGCCCTGGTTGGAATCGAGCACGACGACCGCGCCGTCCAGCACGCGCAGGCTGCGCTCGACCTCGATGGTGAAGTCGACGTGGCCGGGGGTGTCGATGATGTTCAGCCGCTTGCCGTTCCAGAACGCGGTGGTCGCGGCCGACGTGATGGTGATGCCGCGCTCCTGCTCCTGCTCCATCCAGTCCATGGTGGCCGCGCCCTCATGGACCTCACCGATCTTGTGGCTCTTGCCGGTGTAATAGAGAATCCGCTCGGTCGTCGTCGTCTTCCCGGCATCGATGTGGGCCATGATGCCGAAGTTGCGATAGTCTTCGATCGGATGTTGGCGAGGCATGGGAATTTCCTTACCAGCGGTAATGCGCGAAGGCGCGGTTGGCCTCCGCCATGCGATGCGTGTCTTCCCGCTTCTTGACTGCGTTTCCCCGGTTGTTCGATGCGTCGAGCAGCTCGGCGGAGAGCCGCTCGGTCATCGTCTTTTCGTTGCGCTCGCGCGCCGCGATGATGAGCCAGCGGATGCCGAGCGCCTGGCGGCGGTCGGTGCGCACTTCGACCGGCACCTGATAGGTGGCGCCACCGACGCGGCGTGACCGCACCTCGAGGGTCGGCATGACGTTGTCGAGCGCCTGCTGGAATACGCCGAGCGGGCTCTGCTTGGTCTTGCCTTCGATCATGTCGAACGCGCCGTACACGATCGACTCGGCGACCGACTTCTTGCCGGCGTACATGATGGAGTTCATGAACTTGGAAACGACCATGTCCCCGAATTTCGGATCGGGAAGAACTTCGCGTTTCTCAGCTCGGTGGCGGCGTGACATCGATCAGGCTCCGGAATCCGTTTCTCTCGCTCTCGCTTCGGCCGCTTACTTCGGCCGCTTGGCGCCGTACTTCGAACGGCGCTGCTTGCGGTTCTTGACACCCTGGGTGTCGAGGACGCCGCGCAGGATGTGGTAGCGCACGCCCGGCAGGTCTTTCACGCGGCCGCCGCGGATCATCACCACCGAGTGCTCCTGCAGGTTATGGCCCTCGCCGGGGATGTAGCCGATCACCTCGAAGCCGTTGGTGAGGCGCACCTTGGCGACCTTGCGCAGCGCCGAGTTCGGCTTCTTCGGCGTCGTCGTGTAGACGCGCGTGCACACGCCGCGCTTCTGCGGCGACTGCTGCAGGGCCGGAACCTTCTTGCGCGCTTTCTGCGCCACCCGCGGCTTGCGGATCAGTTGATTGACCGTCGGCATCGTCAGCCTTCACTCGGTTCACGGGGCTTCGCCCCGGTCGGGTTCGCAGGGCTTTCGCCCCGATCAGGTTCGCGGGGCCTTCACCCCGGTCGCAGGGGCTTTCACCCCAATATTTCGACCTGCCCGCACCACATCGTGCGCGCAAAACGAAATCGCGCCATCCGCGAGCCACTCGCGCAATGACGCTCTCGCGTTACAGAGGACCACGACGCCTGCGGCGACGCGGTCATGTCTCTTCACATCTGACAGTCGGTGTCAGAGCAGCGTTTGAGCTTCATTCATCGAGGCCATGGATGCTCAGCCAACTCGTTGATAACCTTGCGGTTTTCAAGCGTGCCGCTAAACGGCCATTCCGACGGGCGAAGCTCACCGCCTGCCGAAAAAAGTGCGCGGGTTTTATCGGCGCGATGGGGGGAAGTCAAGGCCGGCATCAATAAAATCGCTGCCTGCCAGATACTTCTTGGTCGCACCCGACCAGCGCCGATATAGGGTTCCACACTCGCGGTTTCAAGGAATATGATCTCCGCACCACTTCCCGGAGTCCAAAACCGGCAATCTCGCAGCGCGCCTCCCACCTTCCTCGGGCAGAGCCGCTTTCCACCACGCAGGGTTGACCATCCGCCCCCCTCATCTCGCCTGCCGACCCCTTGCACTGTGCGCGATCGCGCCCTCGGGATGAGAGATTCCGAGTGGCTTCGGCGTGAATAGAGCCCACCCAACCTGCCAGGAAAGCCCCGCGCACCGTGAACGTCGCAATCTACAACATGTGCTTCGCCACTTTAGGCGGCGGCGAGAGGCGGACCGCTGCACTCGCGGCTCATCTTGCCGCAAGGCACGACGTGACGCTTTTCGTCCTGTCGCCGCTCGATATCTCGATCGTAAAGTCTGTTTTTGGGATCGACCTGTCGCGAGTGCAGGTTACGGCGCTCGACGGCAAGGATCACGCGCACGAAATACTCCGGTCGGCGCCCGACCTTTTCATCAACAATTCACACGGGAGCACCCTCGCGTGTCCCGCTCCAGCTGGCATCTACATGTGCATGTTTCCCGTGGACGACATGCCGGCGAGTTACGACGTCGTCACCGCCAATTCGAACTACGTTGCCGGTTGGATCGGGCGGAGATGGGCCTGCCGATCCGAAGTCGTGTATTCGGCCTGCAACCTCATCGGACCGGCCGACACCACCAAACGACCATCGATCTTGAACGTGGGCCGCTTCTTCCACGATGCTCCGGGAGCACATCACAAGCGGCAGGATGTTCTCCTCGAAACTTTTCGTCGAATGGTCGACACTGGGATCGAGCCGGAGTGGGACCTGCACCTCGTTGGCAATGTCGGTCCCGACTCGCGGGACCAAGATTTCGTCGAACAACTCGAGCGCGCGGGCAAATCTTATCCGGTACGCATTTCAACCCGCTTGCCGTTCGACGCGCTGCGCCGGGAATACCAGGCGGCATCCATCTATTGGCACGCCACGGGATACGGTTGCGATCACGAGCGCGAGCCCAGCAAGCAAGAGCATTTCGGCATGTCGATCGTCGAAGCGATGTCGGCCGGCGCGGTGCCTCTGGTGTACAACGGGGGCGGTCCCCGCGAGATCGTCGAAAGCGGCGTTAACGGCTTCCTGTGGAGCGATCCGGACGAGCTCGTCGCTCAAACACGTCGTCTTCTCGAAGACTCCGCGCTGCGTGAAGCGATGGCCGCGCGGGCCGCGACGGACAGCCGGAGGTTCGGCGTGCAGGAATTCCTCGACCGCATGGATGCCGTCATCGCGAGACTGGCAACGGCGTCCCGGCTCAACGCACCGCAACCCGTGCAAGATTAAAGCGCTAGGCGGACGACGCTGACCGGCCAACCGGGCCGGGCCTTGGTGTTTTGCCGACCCGCGGAAACCCTATGGCTTTCCTAAGCCGGATACCATTTGCCCCAAAAAACGCCGACGTCATCGCGCGGCCGCACCGGCTCACGAGCGCATTTCGCCTGCGTCACGGGTTGTGTATGCTGCCCTTGTTACCTTGACGGAGAAATCTCGGATCGAAGAGCCGGCTGGAGGGTCATTATGCTGTTGCGAAGCTCGACCTGTGCTGTTGCCGTTGCACTCACCACGCTGATGTCCGGCGCCGTTCTGGCCGCTGAGACCGCCAAATACGATAGTGCCAAGTATCCGAGCTGGAAGGGCGCGTGGGCACGCTGGGTGCCGCGGACCGCGGGTCGCGACCCCGGCAATGGCGGCACCGGCTTCACCGCCGGCGGCCAGCCCTCGTTCGACCAGTCGAAGCCCTGGGGCAAAGGACAGGAGGCGCCGCTCACGCCCGAATACCAGAAGGTCCTGGAGGAGAGCATCAAGGACCAGGAAACCGGCGGCGAAGGCAATTTCTTCGATCACGCCCGCTGCCTGCCCGGCGGCATGCCGCTGATGACCATCGCCTTCACGCCGCTCGAGTTCGTGGTGTCGCCGAAGACGACTTACATCCTGATCGGCGGCTCCGAGCATTTCCGCCGCATCTTCACCGACGGCCGCGACTGGCCGAAGGACCTCGAGCCGACCTATGCCGGCTACTCGATCGGCCACTGGGTCGACGAGGACGGTGACGGCGTCTACGACGTCCTCGTCGCCGAGACCCGTGGCCCCTTCAAGGGCCCTCGCGCCTATGACGCGACCGGCCTGCCGCTCCACTTCGACAACGAGTCGGTCTTCCACGAGCGTCTCTATCGCGACAAGGCCGACCCGAAGATCCTCCATGACGAGATCACGGTCGTCGATCACGCCCTCACTCGGCCGTGGAAGGTCGACAAGAAATACGTCCTCGAGCCCAATCCGCGTTACAATTTCGTCGAGGCCTACTGCACCGAGGCGCCGACGATGATCGCGATCGGCAAGGAAACCTACTGGCTGAGCGGCGACGGCGGCCTGCTGATGCCGGTCCGCAAAGACCAGCCGCCGCCCGACCTGCGGCATTTCAAGAAATCGGTGCAGTGACGCCTAGCTCGGCACCGTTTCAAATCCACGGCCGCGCATCCTGAGTAACTCCAGGAGCCGCCCGCCCTTTCGGGCGCAGAACGCCCTACCCGCTGCACAAATAGAAACCCGGACCGAACGGCGAGGCCTCATGCCCCGCTGCGTTCGATCCGGGTATAGATTTTGTTGTTACTTCTTTTTCTTCGGCGCGCGATAGCAGGCGGCGCCGCCACCGCAGGTCTCGGCGCCCTTGTAGTACTGCCGATCCGGATTCACGACGCCTGAGTTGCTGATCCGCTTCGCAGCGAGTGCCTGGCCGCCCGCAATGAAGATCGTCAGCGCGCCGGCGAGCACGAGTGTCATGATACGCATTTTTGATTTCTCCTTTGGCGAATTTCTAAGTGGTGGCCCGTCGCTTTACCTCTTCTTCTGATGCTTCTGGCTGCTGCTGCGATAGCAAGAGCCGCCGCCGCAGCTTCCCGCTTGCTGGTATAATTGCCGATCGGGGTTCGCGACGCCTGAGCTGCTCGTCCGCTTCGCCGCCAGCGCCTGACCGCCGGCGAGCAAAACTGTCAGCATCCCAGCGAGGACGAGTGTCGTAACACGCATCTGATATCTCCCTTGGCGATTTCCCAGTTCCTGGATCTTGTGTGCAATCGATCCCGGTAACCGCCCTCAGCAGTTCTTCATTCAAGGAAAGCCGTCAAGGATATTCGGCACATGCGCAACGCGATGTGAAGCGCGATGAATACTCATTAATCGAACGTAATCTTAAACCCCGATCATCGCCATATGAAATGCTTATTCTCCATTCTTATCGATAGTGGACGTGAGGCGACGGATGCAGCATTGCGACACAACCCGGTGACACCGCTCGACGCGACACGACATCATGCGACACACGATTGCCGTGCGCAGGGCATGGTGCCAAAATCAACATGAAGGCCATTCGCCATGCGAACTACTCGTGAGGTGGACAAATGATATCGAGATTGCCGCGGCAAACCTGGATTCCGCTGCTACTCTTTGCCCTCGCGCTCGCATCGCGACCTGCCAATGCGCAAGCAACTCCAGCCCAACCGGCTCCCGCCCAACCTGCGACCCCTCAAGCGAAAGTCGATGCGTTCGCGCAAGGACTCGCGAAAAATCCGAAGTTCAAAAAGCTGTCGCCGAAATATCTACAGGCGGTGACCGAATTCGTGATCGGCAACACGCTGTTCGCGATGCTTCACGAGCTTGGGCATGCAGCCACCAATCAGCTTAAGATTCCTGTCCTCGGCAGAAAGGAGGACGCTGCCGATATATTCGCCGCTACGCGGCTGATCAAATTCAACAACGACTTCACCGATGGTGTGCTCGACGCGGCGGCGAAGGGCTGGTTCATGACGGATCGCCGCGACACCAAGACCGGAGACACGGTCCCCTACTACGACGAGCACGGCCTCGATCAGCAGCGCGCCTATCAGATCGTGTGCCTGATGGTCGGGACCGGCGACCCGAAATACCAGTCGCTCGCTGACGAGACGAAGCTCCCCAAGGATCGCCAGAAGACCTGCGCCAACGACTACGCCGACGGATCGGGGAGCTGGGATGCGGCGCTGATGCCGCATTTGCGCGCGCCGGGCCAGCCGAAGACGAAGATCGATGTGGTCTACGGCGAAGGCAAGGGCGACCTCGACGTCTTCGCCCAGGGTCTGCGCTCCGTCGGATTGCTTGAGGCCATCGCGGAGCGTGCCGCAAGTGCAATCGCGTGGCCCGAGCCGTTCACGGTCGAAGCGCAAAGCTGCGGCTACCTCAACGCAGCGTGGATTCCGGACAAGCACAAACTCTTCCTGTGCTACGAGCTCGCCGCCGATTTCGCCGACCTCTATCGCGGCTACGGCGAGACGCGCCAGAGCGGCCGGACGCGCAAATCGAGGTGAGTCGTCGGCCGCCTCACGACGAGCCCGCGCAGCACCCTGAGCCGTCGACCATCAACGCAGCGCGTCAGCGAGCGCGAGCCACACCGGCGTCGCAGCGATCGCGTAGAAAAGCAGGGGCTTGAACACGACGACCATCGCACCGCCCCACAGCGTCGCCGGATGCAGGCGCCCGCGCGTGGCAAAATCGAACAACACGAGCGCGAGCACGAAGGCGTCGGTGCCATAAAACAGGTTGGGCGCGCCGCCCATGCCTACCTGCCGCAAGAATCGCCCGACGGCGGCGGTCAGAAGTGAGATCGTCGCGAGCAGCATCAGGCGCTTGTGCGTTTCCGGCCGCATTCTCTGCAGGACGGCCGCGCCGACCAACGCGCCGAACACGATGATGTCGCCGAGAGGGATGGCAAAGAACTTCCGCGGATCGCCGCCAGGCGGCCCGCCGTTGCGCCGCAATGTCTCGATCGAGACGGCCACGCCGGCGACGAAGACGATCGCCGCCAAGACCGCTCCCGCCACGCCCAGAGCACGATGGATGTCGATGCGGCCTCCGGCCACCAGAGTGGCTTGCACCACGAACAGCGCGATCCACGCGGTAAACAGCGCCCCGTGCAGTTGATACAGCGGGGTGAGTGGAGGCAGCTCCGCACTACGATGGAAGTAGCTCGGCAAAAATCCGAGGTACAACATGAGAGCGCAGGCGAGCGCCATTCCGGTAAAGAAGAGTCGGTCAGTCTTTCGCGCGACTGATGGCCTGACGGCTATCGACATCCCCACCTCCTGTGGCTCGGGCATCCCGAGGTAAAGCTGCCACGAAGGCACATTCGCAGCAAGGCAACCCGCAACTTGAAGCCGCTCCATCCACGCGATCAGTTCACGCCCTTTCAGGATACAGTGCTGCACTTCCGCCGATAACCCCCGCGGTTTCGGTGAAAAAACCCTTTGGGATGGTTCGATTGGACTGAAAACCGGTGTATGCTCTCGTTTGGACGAAAGCTCAAAAAAACACGTCCGGCCAGAAGGAGGAGAAAACGATGTTCAGCCAAGGAAGGCAGATCCTAGCTGTAATTGCAGCCATCGCGCCGTTCGCCGGCATTCACTCGACACAAGCGGCAGACTTTCCCGGCAGCGTCCAGGGCGTGGTCAAAACCGCGTCCGGGCAAACGCTTCCCGGCGCCTATGTCAAACTGTTCAATCCGGAGCGACGCCTCACCTTCATGGTCATCAGCGGGGCGGAAGGCCGCTACGCGCTGAATAACCTGCCGCCGGGGAACTACACGGTGCAGGGGATCGGCAACGGTTTCCAGAGCAAGCCGACGCCGGTGACCTTGACGGCCGACAAGCCGGCGACCGCCGATGTCGCGCTCACCGACGCCCAGGGCGAGGTGATACCGAACGGCTGGATTCGCAGTCCCGGGCGCGTCGCCGGCAACGAGCTCGATCACGATCTGCAGCCGCCGATCCTTCCCGAAGGAGCCGGTAAGGAGATCGTCGAAGCGAAATGCGGCCAGTGCCATTTCCTCCACCGGCTGACCCAGATGCGGTGGACCCACGCCAATTGGGAGCAGAAGATCACCTGGATGCGCGAACGCATCCATGAAAAGCGCGGCGCGGTCGATCTGACCGACCAGGAACAAAAGACCGTGGTGGATTATCTGGCGAAGAATTTCTCCGACACCACGCCGAAGCCCGATCCCAACGGCCGCCTGTCGAGAACGGCGCTGCAGGGCGCCGCCGCCAAGTATATCGCGGTGGATTTTGCCGTGCCGAATTCGGACTCGGCCCTTCACGACGTCACCGTCGATTCTCAGGGCATCGCCTGGGTGAACGAGCTCAACCAATACAAGCTCGGACGGTTCGATCCGAAGACCTATGAGTTCACCGAGATCAGCCCGCCCCCCGGAACGGGCAAGATCGGCACGCTTGCCCACATGGGTCCGCCGGCACGCGGCGTCGGCGACACGATCTGGATGACCGAGGTCGGCGGCAACCGCCGCTGGCTGCAGTTCGACACCAAGTACCAGCAGTTCACGTCTTTCCAGGCGCCCACCGAGTTCAAGTTCCAGATGACCGGCAACTTCCTGCGGCCCGACCCGAACGGCAAGATGGTCTGGTCGACCGCCGGCACCCGCGTCATCGGATTGAACACCGAGACGAAGCAGTTCACCGCCTACGACATTCCGCACTGGATCGAGACCAAGCAGTACCCCGGCGCCTACGGGATCGACGTCGCCGGCGACGGTCGCGTCTGGTTCGCCGAGCGTGAAGCGAACAAGCTCGGTCGGCTCGACCCCGAGACCGGAAAGATCGACGAGTTCCCGACCCCCGGAATCGACGTGCCGCGCCGGATGGGCACGGATTGGGAGGGGAACGTCTGGGTCGGCTTCCACCAGACCAGCAAGCTGGTGAAGGTCGATCAGAAGACCGGCAAGATGACCTTCTACGATCCCCCGACCAAGGACAACGGCGCGTATCACGCGGTCGCCGATGCCAAGAACAAGGTGATCTGGGTGACCCTGCAGACGGCGGACAAGATCGCCCGCTTCAATCCGAAGACGGAAACGTGGACGGAGTACGCGCTGCCGATCGTCGAATCGGATGCGCGGCGGATCGAGATCGATCCGTCCAACCCGAACCGCATCTGGTGGTCGGGCGACACTTCGAGCCATCTCGGCTACATCGAGGTTCTCGACCAGTAAAGCCGCTCGCAAACAGGTGGACGGCCGGCAGACGCTGGCCGTCCACTTTGCTTTTTCCGTAGTCGGTGTGGGAGATGTGGACCGTAGGGCGCAATCCCTTTATTGCGCCATCCGAATTTGCGCCACTCCGAACGACGAGCGGCGCAATGCGCTTCGCTTATTGCACCCTACGTGCTCCGGCCTGACTTCCCAACCATCTTGCTGCGAGGACGTGGGTTGGTTCCGCCCGCGCGATGAGTCGTTTCAGTCCGCGCGGTATTTTCCGCGGACGGTGGCGGTCCCCTGCCCTCGGCAAGCGGCTCGGGGGTGAGAATGATGGTCACGGCGCGGGGCCGCAGGGAGGTGCCGGCAGTGCGGTCGGACACCGGGCCCACCGGAGGTCCGCGAAAGATGCTGTAGAGGATGGGACGGTAGAGCCGCTCCCCGACCCGGCTCCTCGCGCCCGAGCGCATGAGGCTGTTGATGGGCGAGAACAGCTCTTCCTTCAGCGCGAGGAGGAAGTGACTGTCGAGCTCTTTGCGCCATTCCGCCTTTGTCCCCTGCACGGCGCGCAACAGGTCTCCCCATGTCCGCGGGCCTGTCCCGCTCCCAAGGTTGAACAAGCGCCAGCGTGTAGTCGGTGGTATCGTTCGGCCCTTCCATCACCCGCGCCGTCTCGGGAATCCCTTTTTTGATGTTGTCGGACTCGGACAGTGACAGCACCACGCGATGGCAGGGGAAGTGCGTCGAGGTCGAGCCCGAGAGGCGGAATGCCCTTTCGATGGCGTGAGCCGCCTCGTCCAGCTTCTTGCGATGGATATCGGGGGCCAACGCGCCGCGGCGCCAGTCGTCGGAAATCTTCCACGTCTGGCGACAGAGCAGGTCGAGGAAGGCGCGGAGCTTGTCGATGCTGGCGGGCACGCCCTGCAAATCGGCGAGCGGGCTCGGCGCGGCTTGACTGGGGTCGAACAGGCACACGACGGCGCTGATTTCGCTTTTTTCCCATTTGTCGAAGCGGGTGTACAGGCCGGTCTCATAGAGGCACCAATCCCAATTCCTCGACGGCGCGGTGAAGAGCAGCAGGAGCAGGTGGCTCTTGGCGAGGCGGCTGCAGATCGCGCGCCTCCAATCCGTGCCCGCTGTTATGTCGACGCCGGAGACGAAACAATCGATTTGCTTCGGGCGGTGGGCGAGGCCCTCCAAGGCCTTCTTCACCTCGGCCGCAAGGGCGTGATCGTCCTGCTTGTGGCTGATGAACACCATGAACGCGTCGTCAATCTTGGCCACCAAGCCTTCCCTCCCATGCAGGACGGCGTCAGATGCGAGCTCTGGCGCGCCGCCTCATGATCGTCAGCGGTCTGTCCGCCACGATCGGCCTCATGGAAACTCCGAGGTTGTATTGACCAGTGGTCACTATTATCGGACCCATTATAGCGGGCGCCTTCGCAATGGTCCTAACGCGAAGCCACCTTGGGATGGGCCAAACGCGAGCGCGCGCAACGGCACTCTGTAAGCCGTTGTCGCCCGCAAGTCGCGCGTTCACCGCACCCGCCAGCTCTTGTCGACGTAGCGCTGGTTCTCGAGTTCCGTGATCTGGATCGCGGCGCGGTAGCTGCCATCCGGCGTCTCGACGAAATGGGTGCGGACCTCGATCGGCACCTGCTCCTCGTCGGGGCCGTCGGCAAACGCTTCGCGCAGCACGCGGCCGTCGAAGCGATCGGGAACGCCGTTGTCGAGGTTCATCAGCGCGAGCAGCGTCGGCGCGAGATCGACGTTACTCGCCGGCGTGCGCACGGTGACGCCGCGCTTGAAGTCGGGACCCCAGGCGAGGAACGTGTTGTGCACCACCCACGGGCTCATGCTGCCGTGATTGCCGGCGGTGCCGGTCAGTGGCCCGGTGGCTCTCGCATCGGTGTAATCGATGCCTTGCACGCCGAACGGCCCGCGGGCCGAGTTCCACGGAAAGGTGAAGACGATGTCCGGCCCGCGCGCAGCATTCGCCATGTGAATGAGCTCGAGCGCAAAGGTGCCGGGCTCGCGCCCCTTGGTCGGCGCGCCCTCGCCCGATGGTGAGGCGGCGGTGAACAGCACGCCGGCCCAGGGCTGCCGCTGCAAGAAGCGGACGACGGCTGAAATCCGCTCGGCGTTTCGGTCGCGAACATGAAGCAAAATCGTCTGGCCGCTGCTCGCGACGACTACATCATCGGAGTTGGGGCCGGCCTTGAGGCCAGCTTTGATGAGCTCGCCGGTCACGTCGACACCGAATGCGCCGTGGCCGAAGCCGTGATCCGACACGACGAAGATATTGGTCTTCTCGGCGAGCCCGAGCGCGCGCAGCCGCTCCAGCAGCAGGCCGACCTCGCGGTCATCGTTGCGGATGGCGCTACGCGCCTGCGGAGAGCCGGCGCCGATCGCGTGCTGGAGGTGGTCGGGCTCGGTGAGCCAGTTGACCACGACATCCGGCTTGAGGTCAGGGAGCACGTAATCGCGCAGCACGCCCTGCGTCCACGAGACCTGCGCGGTGTAGGGATCGAGATTGCCGCCCTTCTCCGGCGCCGCCGGAAACCGGGTGAGGACCGCCTCGTTCACGGCATCCGGGAAAGCGACGCGCTTGCCCGGCTCCCAGAAGGCATTGATCAGGACGCCGACGCCTTTGGGTGCGCGCGGGTTGACGAGCAGCGCACTCCCCGTGGTTCCGGAACTCACCACCGCAAGCGTCTTGCCGCGCTGCGCGAGGATTTCGGCAAGGCTCGGCGCCAGCACCATGCTGCCCCCGCGTGGCCTCATCGAGGCGCAGCAGGTTCTTGTGGTCGTCGTTGCCGAAGGCGTGGTTCGGGTCGACCTCGCGGACATAAAGCTGATTGCCGAAGATGCCGTTCCGGTCCGGATAGGTGCCGGTCGCGATCGCCGTCGCATTGGTGCGGGTCACCGTCGGAAACACCGCGTGGCCGTTCGCGAAGTTCACGCCCTCCTGGCGCAGCCGCCACAGATTGGGCGTCTCGTCCGCCGTGATCGAATCGGGCCGCAGCCCGTCGAGCACCATCACGACGTTGAGCGTGGCATTTCCGGCCGATGCAACGGTCGCGATAGCGACGGCGCCGACCAGCACCGCCAAAGCCGTGATGATCCGGAAAGATATCCGGCGGTACATGAGCCCCTCCGTTGCGCGACCCCTAAGGCGCACCAACGGCAATGGTGCGCTTCCCCGCGTTTCCCGCGGGAAACAGAAGACCGTCAGCGCCCAGGAGGTGCCCTCCCCTGGCCCCTCCTACAGTCCGAACACGAACAGCATGGTCATGTTGCGCTGATCGCGCAGTTCGGGCGTCAGGAGCAAGCGGCCTTTGCTGATGTTGCTGATCCCGGACAGGATGGCGATGTATTGCTTGCCGCCGGCCTCGAAGCTCATGGGCGGCGCGTTGAAGCCGGTCCCGACGTTGAACTTCCAGAGCTGGTCGAGGGTGGTGTCGTCATAGGCGACGATGCTGCCGTCCATGAAGGCGGTGAAGACGAGGCCGCCGGCGGTGGTCAAGGTGCCGCTGCCGTTCGGGTACATCGGAGTGCGCCCGCTTCTTCACCTCGCCGGTCGTCGGGTCGGCCATCACCATGTCGGACTCGTTGCGCTCGGTGAACTTCATCGGGCGCGCGAAATAGACGCCCCGCTTGATCGACTCCTGGTCGAGCGTCATGTCGTTGCACATGGTGTAGGCCGGGATGTAGAGCAGCCCGGTGCGGCGGCTGTAGGACGGCGGGAAATAGTTGTTGCCGCCGGTCAGCGCCGGGCACATCCGCTTGGTCGGCTGCTCCAGCGTGTAGTTCGCCTTGCCCGAATAGACCTGGATGTCGCGGTTGGGATCGTAGTCGACCGGCTTGCCGGTCTTCTGGTCGATGCCGGCGGTCCAGTTGATGTTCTGCAGGTAAGGCTTCGCCAGCACGGTCTGGCCGTTGGCGCGCTCGAAACTGTAGAGGAAGCCGTTGCGCGCCGCGTGGGTGACGATCTTGCGCGTCTGACCGCCGACATTGGCATCGATCAGGATGTGCGCGCCTTCCTCGTCGTAATCCCACATGTCGCCCGGCGTGTACTGGTGATACCAGTTCATCTTGCCGGAGTCGGGATCCCACGAGATCAGGCTGTTGGTGTAGAGATTGTCGCCCGGCCGGTAATACGGATCGGACCATGGCACCGGATTGCCGGTCCCCCACAGCACCTGGTTGGTGTCGGGATCGTAGGAGCCGGTGACCCACATGGCGCCGCCGCCGGTACGCCAGGCGTTGTTCTTGTCCTTCCAGGTTTCGGAGCCGGGCTCGCCCGGCTCGGGGATCACGTACTTGCGCCACAGCACCTTCCCTGTCGCCGCATCGGCCGCGAGGATGAAATCGCGCACGCCGTTGTCGCCGCCGGACGCACCGACGACGATCTTGTCCTTGACCGGCAGTGGCGCCGCGGTGAACTGCAGGCCGTTCTGTCCGTCGGAAATGTTGGTTTCCCAGGCGATCTGCCCCGTCTCCTTGTTGGTGGCGATGAGGCGGCCCGGATGGTTGGCGACGGAGATGACGAAATTGCCCCACAGGGCGACGCCGCGATTGGCGTCGGGCGCCTTCTCCTGCTTGGGGTCCATGCGCCACATGACGCGGCCGAAGTCGCCGGCGCGAGCGTCGATCTTGTAGACGATGCCCCAGAGATCCACGACGTAGAGAAAGCCGTCCTCGGCGAGCGGCGTCGATTGCAGGTTTTCATTGATCGCAGTGCCGCCGATCGCCATCGAATAGGCGAGCTTGAGATTCTTCACGTTGCCGGTGTTGATCTTGTCGAGCGGCGCATAGCGCTGCGCGTCGTAGGTGCGGTGGTTCATGAGCCAATTGCCCGGCTCCGGATTGGCGAGCCGGGCCGGCGTAACCTCGGCGGCAATCGCAGGTGCCGCGACGATCAAGGCGGCGCACGAGAGAAGGACGCGAGCAAGGCGACGATCGCAAATAGGGCGACGATCCGGCATGATGTTCCTCCCGTTTTTTTCGATTATTCCCATTCATAGCGCAGACCGCGATCGAATGCGACACGCGTCGGATCACTTCGCGTGTCGGCGGCGGTTCGTGCTGCGCGAGCAGTGGTTGCGCGCGGCCGGCGGCCGCCTGAATACCGACTGTGCCGCGGCCCCGCGGCATCAGCGACACGCGCTGGGCCTCGACGGCACGTCGAACCCGGAGCAAGATGCGCGACTGCCCCGAGCGGAGACTTTTCGTCATGGCTGTCAGCCTCAAGGTCAACGGCACGGTCCACAGCGTGGCGGCCGAGCCGGACACGCCGTTGCTCTACGTGCTGCGCAATGACCTGAACCTCGTCGCCGCCAAGTTCGGCTGCGGGCTCGGCCAATGCGGCGCCTGCACGGTGCTCGTCGACGGCGCCCCCATGCACTCTTGCGAGACGCCGATCAGCCACAGTCGCGCAGTCGGAGATCACCACGCTCGAAGGCCTCGGCACTCTGGAGCGTCCGCACCCGCTGCAGGCCGCCTTCATCGCCGAGCAGGCGGTCCAGTGCGGTTACTGCATCCCCGGGATGATCATGCTCGCCAAGGCACTGCTCGACCGCAAACCGCAGCCGAGCGAGGCCGAGGTCCGGCTGGGCCTCGCTGGCAACCTCTGCCGCTGCGGCACCCATAACCGGATCGTTCGCGCGGTGCTGCGGGCAGCGCAAGCGACCGGGAGGATTTGATAAACCCGGTCTCGAATTTTCGCCGCGGTGCACAACGATCGGAAGCTCGCGTCATCTTGCGCCCCAAGCCTGACTGCGGCATCTTTTAGCGCCTTGATCGCGCCGTATCGCAGCACTCGAACAATGGCAGCGCAGACATGATCAACAATCGCCTTCCCACGGTTTTCGGTGTTCTCGTTGCCCTGGCCGTCCTCGCCATCCCGGCGAACGCCGTCGAGGAGGTGGCCGCGTTGCCCACCCCGGGAAACGCCGCGGAGGCCCAGGCCTTCCTCGGCGCCAAGTTGCTGGTTTGTAACACGTGCCATGGCGGGAGCGGCGTACCCAACAACGCAGCCACGCCAATCATCTGGGGTCAGCAGGAAAACTATCTCATCAAGCAGCTTCATGACTTCCACAGCGCGTCTCGCAACTCCGAGGTCATGACGTGGATGGCGACCGCCCTCACCCAGGGGGAACTGCAGGCCGCTGCGACCTATTTCGCGAAGAAGAACTGGCCGGCGAAATCCGCCAGCACCGCTGGTGGCGCGTCGCCGCCCGCGATGTTGGCCGTATGCCAGGCGTGCCATCAGCAGAACTTCGTCGGTGGCCTGCCGGCGCCGCGGCTCGCCGGCCAGAAGTACGAATATCTGGTCGAGGCGATGCGCGACTATGCCGAAGGCAAGCGCACCAACAACACCGAGATGATGCGAATGATGGAAGCGGTTTCGGCGGACGAGCGGGAGGCGATCGCACGTTACCTTTCCGGCCTGTGACCAACGGCAAAACGTGATCGGCCGACGCTCCCGCGATTCCAGATGATCGAAATCGCCGAAAAATCCCGTCTTCGTTCAGCCGGCGGCGATTCCGCCGGCTGTTGAGGAACTTGCTGTTACAGCCGGCCGTTCCGCGCGTTGACATGCCTACGATTTCACGAAACACTACACGCCAAATCGGCCGTGATTTTCGGCCGAGGAAAGCTCAAAATCTAGTTCGTGGGAGGCACTCATGAATTCCACCGGATCTGGCCGAAGGCTGTTTCTGAAACAATCTGCGGCGCTGGCGGGCGTCGCCGCAGGAGCAGGCGCCGGCGCGGAATGGGCCGCGAGGGGCCAGCCGGCTCCGGCCGCATCGGCCAGCCGAAGGACAAGCTGAGCAAGCTCACCACGATCTCTCGCGCCGCGGCGCGAGAATGAGCGTTGATCACATCACTTACTACACCCCGCTTCAGGATTACGGGGGCATCATCACGCCGGCCCGGCTTCACTTCGTGCAATACCACGCCTCCCACTTCCCGGAGATCAACGCGGAGCAACATCGCCTCACGATCCACGGCATGGTGGACCGTCCCGTGAGTTTCAGCATGGAAGATCTGAAGCGGTTGCCTTCGGTGTCCCGCGTTCATTTCGTGGAGTGCCATGCCAACAGCTCCCCGATGATCCACAATCAAGGCAATGCCAACATGGGATTGCCGGTCCAGTACGTTCACGGGATGGCGAGTTGCAGCGAATGGACCGGAGTGCCGCTGTCCGCGCTGCTGGAAATCGCCGGCGTGAAAAAGGGGGCGAGCTGGCTGGTCTATGAAGGGGCGGACCCGGGCAAGTTCAGTCACACCATGCCGCTCGCGAAGGCCTTGGATGACTGTATGGTGGCATACGGTCAAAATGGCGAAGCGGTGCG
Source organism: uncultured Alphaproteobacteria bacterium (assembly GCA_963793985.1). Classification (GTDB taxonomy): domain Bacteria; phylum Pseudomonadota; class Alphaproteobacteria; order Rhizobiales; family Xanthobacteraceae; genus JAJPKK01. Next base: position 24,465 of record CAWCCG010000006.1, read on the forward strand.
CGTCGAGCAGGGCTACCCGATCCGGATGATCGTCCCCGGCTGGGAAGGGCCCCACAACGTCAAGTATCTCAGCCATATCAAGCTGGTAGACGAGCCCTACCACACCTGGAATGAGAGCATGAATCATTCCGTCGTGAGAGCCGACATCGGCAATAAGTCGCGCTGGTACCATTTTGAGTGGGGGCCGAAATCCGTGATCACGCGGCCTTCAGCCGGACTCGCGATACCTGGGCGCGGATATGTCCAGATCACCGGCTTGGCGTGGTCCGGCGGCGGCAAGGTCGCGAAGGTCGATATATCGACCGACGGCGGAAAGAATTGGCAGGAAGCGAAGCTTCAGACTCCGGTGCACACGAAGGCCCATACCCGGTTCACTTTCGACTGGGCATGGGACGGCGGGGAAGCAGTGCTCCTGTCTCGCTGCACCGATGAACACGGCGAAGTTCAGCCCTCGCGCGCGGAGCTGTATTCCCACTGGGGCATCTCCGAAGCGGAGGCGAGCAAGCCCCAACGCGCCATCCATTTCAATGCCATGCAGCCTTGGTTCGTGGCCCGTGACGGGAGTGTGCACGATGCGATGTTCGGCTAGTCTGCTTGCATCGGTGATGATCCTGGCAGCCCCCACTCTCGGGCTCGCCCAGTCGCCGGCCTACAATGTCGGAAAGCCCCTGAGCCAGGAAGAAATCAAGGGGTTTGATTTCATGATCGGCCCGGAAGGCCAGCAACTTCCGACTGGACACGGGACCGCCAAGGAAGGCGCCGTGCTCTTCGCCCAGCGCTGCGAGGTCTGCCACGGCAAGAACGGGCAGAGCGGGGTACTCAGGCGTCTGGTGCTGGGCAGTCCCGGCAAGCCTTATCTCGGTCCCTTCAAGGAAAACGAGAAGGACAGTGTAGCCTACTACCCGTATGCGACCATCGCGTGGGACTACATCAACCGCGCGATGCCGGTGCCGAAGCCGGGGTCGCTGACCCACGACGAAGTCTACTCGCTGATGGCGTTCCTGCTCTACCGGAACGGCATTATCCAGGAGACCGACGTCATGGACCAGCAGAGCCTGCCCAAGGTCCAAATGCCGAATCGGGATGGCTTCGTTCCGGCAAAACCGGTGTATCCGCCGGAGCCGAAACCCAACTGGTGGTGAGCGCTGGCGGGGCCAGGCCTTGAGAAATTCCGAACGCTCTCCAATTCGACCTGAATTGGAGAGCGTTTTGCTTTAGACTCCTGCTTGGACCTTCGCTTTCGAGTAGGGCGAGCAACCGCCGGAAAGCCGTCATGAGGAAGTGGATCACTGCCGTCGTTGCCGCCGCGCTCGTCGTCGGGATCGGCGGCTATGCGATCTTCCTCGCCGCAAAGCCGCAGGATGCGCCTATCGCGTCCGGGCGCGAGCCCGTCTGGACCGAAGCGGCATGGCCGTTCCCCATCGACCAGTGGGGCCAGGGCTGGGCCTATCAATGCAAGGCGGCCGATTGCGGGGTCGAGGTCAGCCTCTACCTGCGGCCGAAGATCGGCTTCTGCAATTGCAAGACCGGCGTCGCCGATGACGAGGAACTCGATCGCGTCAGCGACATCGACCTCGTCAGCGACGAAAAATCGGCCCTCGCCCCCGGCCAGCCGATTACGGTGCACTGGATGAAGGGCCGCAGCCGCAGCTACAAGATCGGTTCCTCTGCGAAATCGGTGCTGTCACTCGCCTTCAACGACAAGTGCGATGTGATCGTCGCGACTGTCGTGGCCGGAAACGAGCCGGCCGCGAAGGAGCAGGCCGTGCTCGATTTCCTCAACGGCGATCTGGTGCTGCACTGGGCCCAGCAGGTCCTCGGGCTTTAGTCAGCCCGACAGCACCGGCGGATAGTCCGAACTGGAGATCCTGACGGAAATCACGTCACCATCAGTGCGATGAGTGGGTAACGCGACCCGGTGATCGGCAACTCGCGCCGCGAATTGAGGACGCACCGGCGCCGCGCGATTTCCGCGTCCGGAGCTACTTCGCATCGATACGGATCAGGAAGGCGCGGAAGCCGGCGATGTCCTTGAAGCCGTGCGGCACGCCCGGCGGCACGTAGAGCACGTCGCCTGGCTTGAGGGGCTGCTCGGTCCCGCCCTTGATCGCACTCCCTGCGACATCGTCCGAGTTCGGACGCTTCTTTGCGTCGAGAAGCTCGCCTCCGGTGACGGCGGTCGCGCCGCCGGCCTGGACCAGCCAGATGTCGAGCGAATTGGCATGCACGAGCGGCGCATCCTTCGGGGTGACGATGCGGACGTTGATGCTGTGGGTGCCGCCTTCGAGCACGCGCTTGTTGAGCACCTGCCGCGCCTCCAGATCCTGCCAGATGTTCTGGATGTCGGAATTGGCAAAGTAACCGGCCTTGCCGGTGGGCGCGGCCGGCGGTGCTGCCGCCCCACCGGGGCCGGCTTGTCCGTAGGCCGCCCCGATCAATAGCGTCACCGCGAGTGCACTGATTCCGAATGCGCGCATGTGTCCCTCCCAATGGGGTGTTTCGAAGCCCCACAAATTGTCGGCCATCTCTGATCGGGACCGGCGAAGAGCTTGCGTCATCGCATGCCCGATCCCTGGGCCTGTTCTCTTTCAAAGAAGCCTAGCGCGACCGAGGCGCGATGGAAACACTCCGTGGCCGACCGCGACCCGCTTGGGCGCAAAAGTTAAAGCTCCCGCCATACCGGATCGGCCGATAACGCAACGACCCGTTGGCGCGTTCTACGCATTGCGGCCACTCTCGATTTGTCCGAAGATGATCGCGCCGAAACTTTTGATCCATGGATTTTGTCATTGCGAAATTGCTTCAAGTCCATCGCCGCTTTGTTTCGTTCATCTGGAGCATCGAACGTGAATCTGCATTTCAAATCGGCTGCCGAAATTGCGAAGCTCATCCGTGAGCGCAAGGTCAGCGCGGTCGATGCGCTGGAGCACTTCCTCGCGCGCGTCGAAAAATACAATCCGCGTCTCAATGCCATCGTCTGGCTCGATGCCGCCGGCGCGCGCGAACGCGCCCGCGCAGCGGACGCGGCTCTCGACAAGGGCGAGATATGGGGCCCGCTGCACGGCGTCCCCATGACGATCAAGGAGAGCTACAACGTCGCCGGGTCGCCGACCACCTGGGGCGACCCGAAGCTCAAGGACAACGTGACCACGACGAGCGCGATCGCGGTGGAGCGGCTGAAGAAGGCGGGCGTCGTCCTGTTCGGCAAGACCAACGTGCCCCTGATGCTCGCCGACAACCAGAGCTACAACGCGATCTACGGCACGACCAATAATCCCTGGGACGTGTCGCGCACGCCCGGAGGCTCGTCCGGCGGATCGGCGACGGCGATCGCGGCGGGGCTCACCGGAATAGATGCCGGGAGCGATATCGGCAGCTCGATCCGCAGCCCGGCCCATTTCTGCGGCGTGTTCGGCCTCAAGTCGACCTGGGGCGTCGCGACCCCGAAGGGTCAGGCGCTGCCCAACTCCTATTCCTATTCGGATCTTTCGGTCATCGGTCCGCTGGCGCGGAGCGCCGAAGATCTCGAGATCGCGTTCGACGTCATGGCCGGGCCCGACGAGATCGACGGGACCGCCTGGAACGTCGCCCTGCCCGCCTGCAACGCCACCTCGCTCAAGGATTTTCGCGTCGCCGTGAAGCTCTCCGACCCGAATTGCGAGGTCGAGACCGCATATGTCGACAAGCTCCAGGGCCTCGTCGACGCGCTGGCGCGCCAGGGCGCCAAGGTCAAGGAAGCCGAACCCCAGATCGACACCACGCATTCGCACGAGGTGTACCTCACGCTCCTGCGCGCCGCGACCTCGTCGCGGGTGACGGACGCCGACATCGAGCGCTGGCGCAAGGCGCAGGAGACGCTCGGTATCGGCACGAACCGCTACCTCGACATGCTGTTGCGCGGCAGCATCTTGCCGCACCGCGAGTGGCTGCGCCTCAACAACGAGCGCCACGGCTTGCGTCGCACATTCGCGGCCTTCTTCGAGGACTACGATGTCCTGCTGTGCCCGGTCGGCGCGTCCGCCGCTCCGCCGCACAATCACGAAGGCGAGACCTGGCAACGCACCATCACGGTGAACGGGAAATCCCTGCCGTCGACCAACCATCTGTTCTGGGCGGGATACGCGACCCTCGTTTTTCTGCCGGCGACGACGGGCCCGCTCGGAACCATCGGGTCGGGACTGCCCGTCGGCTACCAGGCGATAGCGGCGAGCGGGCGCGACAGGACCGCGATCGCATTCAGCCGCGCCGTCGAAACGGAAATCGGCGGTTTCGTTCCGCCGCCGGGCTTCGATTGAGCGAAGGCGAGCGAGCCCGATCGCACCCGTTACTGCCCGCTTGACCGCTCAGCAATGCTCCCCCGAAAACAAAAGGGGCCGCCCAAAGGCGGCCCCTGATGTCGTTTCCAGTTCGTCTGCGCGCGGATCACTCCGCGGCAGGCAACTGGGCCGGCTGGGCGGCGCTTTTCACCGCCTGCTCCTTCTCGCGCTCGTCGAGAATGAGCTGATCGCGCTTCGAGGCGACCTCGCGCAGCTCGTTCATCATCGCGCCCGTTCCCGCCGGGATCAGGCGGCCGACGATGACGTTCTCCTTGAGGCCGTCGAGGGTGTCGATCTTGCCGTTGACCGCAGCTTCGGTGAGCACCCGCGTCGTCTCCTGGAACGACGCCGCCGAGATGAACGAGCGGGTCTGCAGCGACGCCTTGGTGATGCCGAGCAGGACCGGATAGCCGTGCGCCGGCTTCCTGCCCTCCTCCACCGCCTTGGCGTTGATCTCGTCGAGCTCGGTGCGATCGAGCTGCTCGCCGGTGATCAGGTCGGTCTCGCCGGCGTCGTCGATCTCGACCTTCTGCAGCATCTGGCGGACGATCACCTCGATGTGCTTGTCGTTGATCGCGACGCCCTGCAGCCGATAGACCTCCTGAATCTCGTTGACGAGATAGGCGGCGAGCTCCTCGACGCCCTTGACCGCAAGGATGTCGTGGGGCGCCGGATTGCCTTCGACGATGTAATCGCCCTTCTCGATGACGTCGCCGTCCTGAAGGTGGATGTGCTTGCCCTTGGGAATGAGATATTCCCGCGGCTCCTCGCCCTCCACGCTCGGTTCGATGGTCAGCCGGCGCTTGTTCTTGTAGTCGCGGCCGAACCGCACGGTCCCGGAGACTTCGGCGATCACCGCCGCCTCCTTGGGCCGCCGCGCCTCGAACAGCTCCGCCACCCGCGGCAGACCGCCGGTGATGTCGCGGGTCTTGGCGCTCTCGGTCGGAATACGGGCGATGACGTCGCCCGCCTTCACCTCGGAGCCGGTGTCGACCGAAAGAATGGCGTCGACCGCGAGCAGGTAGCGCGCATCGCCGCCGCGCGGCAGCTTGAGGATCTTGCCGTCGGCGCCTTTGATGACGATCGACGGACGCAGATCCTGCTGGCCGCGGGCCGCACCGGTCCGCCAGTCGATGACCACGCGCTTGGCGATGCCGGTCGACTCGTCGAGCGATTCCGACATCGACTGCCCTTCGACCAGGTCCTCGAACGCGGTGGAACCGGCGACCTCGGTGAGCATCGGGCGGGTGTAGGGATCCCACTCGGCGATGCGCTGGCCGCGCTTGATGTGATCGCCCTCGTCGATCTTCATGCGGGCGCCGTACTGGATGCGGTGGACGGCGCGCTCGGTGCCGTCCTGATCCACCACGATGACCCCCATGTTGCGCGTCATGCAGATGAGATCGCCGTCGCTGTTGCGGGCGACGTTGCGATTCTTGATCCGGATCGTCCCCTCGAAGTTCGATTCGATGAAGGACTGCTCGGAGATCTGCGCGGCGCCGCCGATGTGGAAGGTGCGCATGGTGAGCTGGGTGCCCGGCTCGCCGATCGACTGCGCAGCGATGACGCCGACCGCCTCGCCCATGTTGACGGGCGTTCCGCGGGCGAGGTCGCGGCCGTAGCAGGCCGCGCACACGCCGTTCTGCGCCTCGCAGGTGAGCACCGAACGGATGCGCACCTCCTGGACGCCGGCCTGCACCACCCGGTCGACCTCGACCTCGCCGAGCAGCGTGCCGCGCGGCACGATGATGTCGGTGCCGGCGGGATCGCGGACGTCCTCCGCCGTGGTGCGGCCGAGGATGCGGGTCGCCAGCGACGCCACCACTGAGCCGGCGTCGATGATCGCGCGCACCTTGATGCCGGACAGCGTCCCGCAGTCGAAGGTGGTGATGATCGAATCCTGCGCGACGTCGACGAGACGGCGGGTGAGGTAACCGGAGTTCGCCGTCTTGAGCGCGGTATCCGCCAACCCTTTTCGGGCGCCGTGGGTGGAGTTGAAGTACTCCATCACCGACAGCCCCTCTTTGAAGTTGGAGATGATCGGCGTCTCGATGATCTCGCCCGAGGGCTTGGCCATCAGGCCGCGCATGCCGGCGAGCTGGCGCATCTGGGCGGGCGACCCACGCGCGCCGGAATGCGACATCATGTAGATCGAGTTGATCTGCACGTCGCGTCCGGTCTCCTTGTCCTTACGGACGGCGGAGATCTCGCGCATCATCTCATCGGCGATCTGCTCGGTGCACTTCGACCAGGCGTCGACCACCTTGTTGTACTTCTCGCCCTGGGTGATCAGGCCTTCGTTGAACTGCTGCTCGAACTCCTTGGCGAAGGTGCGGGTGGCGTCGACGATCTTCCACTTGGAGGACGGCACCACCATGTCGTCCTTGCCGAACGAGATGCCGGCCTTGAAGGCGTGGTGGAAGCCGAGCGCCATGATGCGGTCGCAGAAGATCACGGTGTCCTTCTGCCCGCAGTGGCGGTAGACCGTGTCGATCATGTTCGAGATTTCGCGCTTCGTCATCAGCTTGTTGACGGCTTCGAACGTGACCTTGTGCGTGCGCGGCAGCACCTGGCCGAGGATCACCCGGCCCGGCGTGGTGTCGTACAAGCGCGTGTCGGTGTTGCCGGCCTCGTCCACGCCGTGCCAGCGGTACTTGATCTTGCTGTGCAGCGTGATCGCCTTCTCCGCGAGCGCGTGCTCGATCTGGGCCATGTCGCCGAACACCTTGCCCTCGCCGGGCTCGTGGTCGCGCATCAGGGTGAGGTAGTAGAGCCCGAGCACGATGTCCTGGCTCGGCACGATGATCGGCGAGCCGTTGGCGGGGTGCAGGATGTTGTTGGTCGACATCATCAGCACGCGCGCCTCGAGCTGCGCTTCGAGGGAGAGCGGCACGTGCACGGCCATCTGGTCGCCGTCGAAGTCGGCGTTGAAGGCCGCGCACACCAGCGGATGCAGCTGGATCGCCTTGCCTTCGATCAGCACCGGCTCGAACGCCTGGATGCCCAGGCGGTGCAGGGTGGGCGCGCGGTTGAGCAGCACCGGATGCTCGCGGATCACCTCGTCGAGGATGTCCCAGACCTCGGGCTTCTCCTTCTCGACGAGCTTCTTCGCCTGCTTCACGGTGGTCGACAGGCCCTTGGCGTCGAGCCGCGAATAGATGAACGGCTTGAACAGCTCGAGCGCCATCTTCTTCGGCAGGCCGCACTGGTGCAGCCGCAGCTCGGGACCGACCACGATCACCGAACGGCCGGAATAGTCGACGCGCTTGCCGAGCAGGTTCTGGCGGAACCGGCCCTGCTTGCCCTTGAGCATGTCGGCGAGCGACTTCAGCGGACGCTTGTTGGCGCCGGTGATGACGCGGCCGCGCCGCCCGTTGTCGAACAGCGCATCGACCGCTTCCTGAAGCATGCGCTTCTCGTTGCGGATGATGATGTCCGGCGCACGCAGCTCGATCAGCCGCTTGAGGCGGTTGTTGCGGTTGATGACGCGGCGGTAGAGGTCGTTGAGATCCGACGTCGCGAAGCGGCCGCCGTCGAGCGGCACCAGCGGACGCAGGTCCGGCGGAATCACCGGCACGACGGTGAGGATCATCCACTCCGGCCGGTTGCTCGACTGGGTGAACGACTCGATGAGCTTGAGGCGCTTGGCGAGCTTCTTCGGCTTGAGTTCGGTGGTCGCCTCGGCGATCTCGCGCCGCAGGTCGGCGGCGAGCTTCTCGAGGTCGAGCGCCTTGAGCATCTCGCGGATCGCCTCGGCGCCGATCGCCGCGGTGAAGCTGTCAGGCCCGAACTCCTCCTGCGCCCGCAGGTACTCGTCCTCGGACAGGAGCTGGCGGTCCTGCAGCGCGGTGAGGCCGGGCTCCAGCACGACGTAGTATTCGAAGTAGAGGATGCGCTCGAGGTCCTTGAGCGTCATGTCGAGCAGGAGGCCGATCCGGCTCGGCAGCGACTTCAAGAACCAGATGTGCGCGACCGGCGCCGCGAGCTCGATGTGGCCCATGCGCTCGCGCCGCACCCGCGACAGCGTCACCTCGACGCCGCACTTCTCGCAGATGATGCCCTTGTACTTCATGCGCTTGTACTTGCCGCACAAGCACTCGTAATCCTTGATCGGCCCGAAGATGCGCGCGCAGAACAGGCCGTCGCGCTCGGGCTTGAAGGTGCGGTAGTTGATGGTCTCCGGCTTCTTGATCTCGCCGTAGGACCACGACAGAATCTTTTCCGGGCTCGCGATCGAAATCCGGATCTGGTCGAACACCTGAGCCGGGGTCTGCGGGCTGAAAAGATTGATGACCTCTTGGTTCATTATCTTCTCCGTTGGGAGCTGCCGGGCGATCCCGGCTCGTCCTGATTTCGTTTCGCGCCATCGCCGCGGCCGCCGCCCCTCGCGGGGGCGGGCGACCGCGGATGTCGCTTGGTCTTTACTCGGCCGCCTCCGCGGTGCCTTCACCGCGCTGCCCCTGCTTGGAGTTGTGCAGGTCGACGTTGAGGCCGAGCGAGCGCATTTCCTTGACGAGCACGTTGAAGGACTCGGGGATACCGGCCTCGAACGTGTCGTCGCCGCGCACGATCGCCTCGTACACCTTGGTGCGGCCGGCGACGTCGTCCGACTTCACCGTCAGCATCTCCTGCAGCGTGTAGGCGGCACCGTAGGCTTCGAGCGCCCACACCTCCATTTCGCCGAACCGCTGGCCGCCGAACTGGGCCTTGCCGCCCAGCGGCTGCTGGGTGACGAGGCTGTACGGCCCGATCGAGCGGGCGTGGATCTTGTCGTCGACCAGATGGTGGAGCTTGAGCATGTAGATGAAGCCCACCGTCACCCTGCGGTCGAACGGCTCGCCGGTCCGGCCGTCGTGCAGCGTCACCTGGCCCGAATGATCGAGCCCGGCGAGATCGAGCATGTGCTCGATGTCCGCTTCCTTGGCGCCGTCGAACACCGGCGTCGCGATCGGCACGCCGTGCCGAAGGTTTTCGCCGAGCTCGACGAGGCCGTCCTCGTCGAGCGACTTGATGGTCTCCTCGTCGCCGTAGATCTTCTTCAGCGTCTCCTTGAGCGGCTTGAGGTCCTTGCGCGCGTAATAGGCGTCCGCCGCCTGGCCGATGCGATGGCCGAGGCCGGCACAGGCCCAGCCGAGGTGGGTCTCGAGGATCTGGCCGACGTTCATGCGGCTCGGCACGCCGAGCGGGTTGAGCACGATGTCGACCGGCTGGCCGTCGGCGAGGAACGGCATGTCCTCCGACGGCACGATCTTGGAGACCACGCCCTTGTTGCCGTGACGGCCGGCCATTTTGTCGCCGGGCTGGATCTTGCGCTTCACCGCGACGAAGACCTTGACCATCTTCATCACGCCGGGCGGCAGCTCGTCGCCGCGCTGCAGCTTCTCGACCTTGTCGAGGAAGCGCTGCTCGAGGCCCTTCTTCGACTCGTCGTACTGTTTGCGGATGGCCTCGATCTCGGCCATCAGCTTGTCGTTCGGCGAGGCGAACAGCCACCACTGCGAGCGCGGATACTCTTCGAGCACCGCGCGGGTGATCTTCAACTCCTTCTTGAAGCCCTTCGGCCCGGCGATGCCCTGCCGGCCCTCGAGGAGCTCGGCGAGCCGGCCGTAGACGTTGCGGTCGAGGATCGCCTGCTCGTCGTCGCGGTCCTTGGCGAGACGCTCGATCTCCTCGCGTTCGATCGCGAGCGCGCGCTCGTCCTTGTCGACGCCGTGCCGGTTGAACACCCGCACCTCGACGACCGTGCCCTGGACGCCCGGCGGCACGCGCAACGAGGTGTCGCGCACGTCGGAGGCCTTCTCGCCGAAGATCGCGCGGAGCAGCTTCTCTTCCGGCGTCATCGGGCTCTCGCCCTTCGGCGTGATCTTGCCGACCAGGATGTCGCCGGCATGGACCTCGGCGCCGATGTAGACGATGCCCGCCTCGTCGAGATTCTTCAGCGCCTCTTCCGAGACGTTGGGAATGTCGCGGGTGATTTCCTCAGGACCCAGCTTGGTGTCGCGGGCCATCACCTCGAATTCCTCGATGTGGATCGAGGTGAAGACGTCGTCCTTCACGATCCGCTCGGAGAGCAGGATCGAGTCCTCGAAGTTGTAGCCGTTCCACGGCATGAAGGCGACGAGGACGTTGCGGCCGAGCGCGAGCTCGCCGAGATCGGTCGAGGGACCGTCGGCGATGATGTCGCCCCTCTTTACCGAGTCACCGACCTTCACCAGCGGACGCTGGTTGATGCAGGTGTTCTGGTTCGACCGCTGGAACTTCATCAGCCGATAGATGTCGACGCCCGACTTGGTCGGATCGAGGTCTTCCGTCGCCCGCACCACGATGCGGGTGGCGTCGACCTGGTCGATCATGCCGGTGCGGCGTGCCGCGATCGCGGCGCCGGAGTCGCGGGCGACCACGCCCTCCATTCCGGTGCCGACGAACGGCGCCTCGGCGCGCACCAGCGGCACCGCCTGACGCTGCATGTTGGAGCCCATCAGCGCGCGGTTGGCGTCGTCGTTCTCGAGGAACGGAATGAGCGCCGCGGCGACCGAGACGAGCTGCTTGGGCGACACGTCCATGTAGTCGACGCGATCGGGCGCCACCATCAACACGTCGCCGGCGTGCCGGCAGACGATCAGGTCCTCGGTGAAGCGACCGCGCGCATCGAGCGGCAGGTTGGCCTGGGCGACGTAGTAGCGCCCCTCCTCCATCGCCGAGAGATAGATGACCTCGTCGGTGACGCGGCCGTCCTTCACCTTGCGGTACGGCGTCTCGACGAAGCCGTACTTGTTCACCCGCGCATAGGTCGCGAGCGAATTGATGAGGCCGATGTTCGGACCTTCCGGCGTCTCGATCGGGCAGATACGGCCGTAATGCGTCGGGTGCACGTCGCGCACCTCGAAGCCGGCGCGCTCCCGGGTGAGACCGCCCGGACCAAGCGCCGAGAGGCGGCGCTTGTGGGTGATCTCGGAGAGCGGGTTCGTCTGGTCCATGAACTGGGAGAGCTGCGAGGAGCCGAAGAACTCGCGCACCGCCGCCGCCGCCGGTTTGGCGTTGATCAGGTCCTGCGGCATCACGGTGTCGATGTCGACCGAGCTCATGCGCTCCTTGATCGCGCGCTCCATGCGCAACAGGCCGATGCGGTACTGGTTCTCCATCAGCTCGCCGACCGAGCGCACCCGGCGGTTGCCGAGATGGTCGATGTCGTCGATCTCGCCCTTGCCGTCGCGCAGGTCGACGAGCGTCTTGATCACGCCGAGGATGTCGTCCTTGCGCAGCACGCGCAGCGTGTCCTCGGCCTGCAGGTCGAGGCGCATGTTCATCTTGACGCGTCCGACCGCCGAGAGGTCGTAGCGCTCGGGATCGAAGAATAGCGAATGGAACATCGACTCGGCAGTATCGAGCGTCGGCGGCTCGCCAGGGCGCATCACGCGATAGATGTCGAACAGCGCGTCCTCACGCGTCATGTTCTTGTCGACGTTGAGCGTGTTGCGGATGTAGGCGCCGACATTGACGTGGTCGATGTCGAGCACCGGGAGTTCCTTGTAGCCCGCCTCGTTGAGGGCCTTGAGCAGCTTCTCGGTGATCTCGCCGCCGGCCTCGACGTGGATTTCGCCGGTCTTGGTGTTGACGAGGTCCTCGGCGATGTAATGGCCGATGAGCTCCTCGTCGGTCATGCGCAGCGCCTTGAGGCCGCGCTCGGCGAACTGGCGCGCCTGGCGCACGGTGATCTTCTTGCCGGCCTCGACCACGACCTTGCCGGTGTCGGCGTCGACGAGATCGTTGACCGCCTTGTAGCCGCGCATGCGGTTGGCGTCGAACGGCACCCGCCAGCCCTCTTTCGAGCGCTTGTAGATGATCTGCTTGAAGAACGTGTTGAGGATCTCCTCGCCGTCCATGCCGAGGGCGAACATCAGCGACGTCACCGGAATCTTGCGGCGACGGTCGATGCGCGCATGGACGATGTCCTTGGCGTCGAACTCGATGTCGAGCCAGGAGCCGCGATAGGGAATGATCCGCGCCGCGAACAGGAGCTTGCCCGAGGAATGGGTCTTGCCCTTGTCGTGGTCGAAGAACACGCCGGGCGAGCGGTGCATCTGCGAGACGATGACGCGCTCGGTGCCGTTGACGATGAAGGTGCCGTTGTTGGTCATGAGCGGGATGTCGCCCATGTAGACATCCTGCTCCTTGATGTCCTTGACGGAGCGGGCGCCGGTCTCCTCGTCGATATCGAACACGATGAGGCGCAGCGTCACCTTGAGCGGCGCAGCATAGGTCATGCCGCGCTGGCGGCATTCGTCCACGTCGTATTTCGGCGGCTCGAACTCGTAATGCACGAATTCGAGCTGCGCGGTGTTGGAGAAGTCGGAGATCGGGAACACCGACTTGAACACCGCCTGCAGACCCTCGTCCGGACGCCCGCCCTCGGGCTCCTTGACCAGCAGGAATTGGTCGTAGGACGCCTTCTGAACCTCGATGAGGTTCGGCATCTCAGCGACTTCCTCGATTTTTCCAAAGGACTTGCGGACCCGCTTACGACCGGTGAACGTTTGTGCCATCGTGGCCTCTTTCTTCCTCCGCCGGCCCCGGATGGGCGGCAGGGCCTCCCGGCCGGCAAATGCCGACCGGAAGATGGTCAGGGCGGCGGAGCGCTTCCGCCGATCGATGCCGCGCCCCCGTCAGGACGCCCGCTCGCGCGGACGCCGGCGCAGCCAAATGTCTTTGCGTTACGGGATCACCCCGAAACGCAGGACGCGGCGTCTGCGATGGATCGAGCCCCGCGAACCCATGGAGTTTGAATCCAAGGAGTTCGCCGGGCCTCTCTCACCACACACGCCGCAACGGCCGAAAAGGCCATCGGCGATGCCGTCGAGCGACATCTTCTGTTGGTCCGGTGATGTCCGGATCTTGCCTCCCATGCGAGCTTTGGCAGCCCTGTTACTTCAATTCGACCTTGGCGCCCGCCTTTTCGAGCTGGGCCTTGACCTTTTCGGCCTCTTCCTTGGTGACGCCCTCCTTCACGTTCTTGGGCGCACCCTCGACGAGGTCCTTGGCTTCCTTCAGCCCGAGGCCGGTCAGCGCGCGGACCTCCTTGATGACCTCGATCTTCTTGTCGCCGGCAGCCGCCAGCACGACCGTGAACTCGGTCTTCTCTTCGACCGGCGCGGCGGCGGCGCCACCTGCTCCCGGCGCCGCAACCGCAACCGCGGCGGCGGCGGAAACGCCCCACTTCTCCTCGAGAAGCTTGGCGAGTTCGGCGGCTTCGAGCACCGTGAGGGTCGACAGCTCATCCACGAGTTTCGACAAATCAGCCATTGTGAACGTATCCTTCGGGTTCGATCTTTAACGAGATTGGCGCATCACGCCGCTTCATTCTTGCTGGCATAGGCCTGGACCACCCGCGCGACCTTGGCCGCCGGTGCCGTGACGACCTGCGCGATCTTGGTCGCCGGCGCCTGGATGAGGCCGACGATCTTGGCACGCAGTTCATCGAGCGACGGCAGCGAGGCGAGCGCCTTGACGCCGTCCGGGTTCAGGGCGGTCTTTCCCATCGCTCCGCCGAGGATCACGAACTTCTCGCGGCCCTTGGCAAAGTCGATGGCGACCTTCGGCGCAGCCACCGGATCGCCGGAATAGGCGATCACGGTCGGCCCCTTGAGAAGGGGCGCGATGGCAGCCACGTCGGTGCCGTCAAGAGCGATCTTGGCGAGGCGGTTCTTGGCGACCTTCACCGAGGCGCCGGCCTGCTTCATCTGCCTGCGCAGAAGCTGCATGTCGGCAACGGTGAGGCCGGCATAGTGAGCGACGACCACGACGCTGGAGGCCTTGAAGACCCCGTTCAGCTCCGTGACCATCTCTTTCTTGGCCGCTCGATCCACTTGCTCTCTCCGGTTGACGGCCGCGCTGCCCGGGCATGCCGGCGCCGGGCGCGCGCCCGGTCCGGTGAAGCCTTGAGGCAGGCAAGCCGCCGGTTTGCGACTTGCCGCCCGCTCTCAGCCTGAGGCAGAGGGCGGACGACGCTCCTCATGCCCTGCCCCCTCCCGCGGCGATGCCACTCACGGCAATGCCACTGGAGGTCTCGAGGTCCGAACCGTAGCGGGGTTGCCCCCGTTAAAGATCATCACCCGTCTGTGCAGGCCCTTGAAGGCTCTCGAATTAAGCCCGTGCTCGCTGCGCGGGCGCCTGCAGTCTCGGACAGGACCCACCGGGGTACCCCTAGATCGGATACTCCCGGATGGACTTGCGCAAATCGCAAAGTTGACGATGCCGCCTTATCCTTTCACAAGAATCCAAGCCGGACGCCTGAAAGGATTAAGTTCCTGATCACCAATTTTGCGATAGAGCGCACAAAAGCGCGCCGACGCTAGTAGGCCGGCACGCCCCTTGCAAGCTATTTATGACCCTCATCCAGAATTGCAAGCACTTTTTTGCCGCAACGCAGGAACCGCTTCATTTCCCGCGGCTTCTGCCCCTCCCCCGAAAGCGGGAGAGGGAGAAAGATCGCTCGCGTCGATCTTCGGCGACCTCAGTGCGCCGCGGTTCCCGGCGCCAGCACCGAGGACGGCTCGATCTTGACCCCGGGACCCATGGTCGAGGAGAGCGCGATCCGGTTGATGAAGTGGCCCTTGGCGCCCGGCGGCTTCGCCTTCTGCACGGCATCGGCAAAGGCGCGGACGTTCTCGGCGAGCTTGTCGGCCGCAAACGACGCCTTGCCGACCCCGGCATGGACGATGCCGGCCTTCTCGACCCGGAACTCGACCGAACCGCCCTTGGAGGCCTTCACCGCGCCGGTGACGTCCATGGTGACGGTGCCGACCTTGGGGTTCGGCATCATGCCGCGCGGACCGAGCACCTTACCGAGGCGTCCGACGAGCGGCATCAGGTCCGGCGTCGCGATGCAGCGGTCGAAGTCGATGTTGCCGGCATTGACCTTCTCGACGAGGTCCTCCGCGCCGACGACGTCGGCGCCCGCAGCGCGCGCCTCGTCGGCCTTGGCGCCGCGCGCGAACACCGCAACGCGGGTGGTGCGGCCGGTGCCGTTCGGCAGCGCCACCACGCCGCGGACCATCTGGTCAGCATGGCGGGGATCGACGCCGAGGTTCATGGCGATCTCGATCGTCTCGTCGAACTTCGCGGTGGCGCGGTCCTTGACCATCTTCACCGCCTCGTCGAGCGGATAGAGCTTTTCGCGATCGATGCCCTCGCGGGCTTTCACGCTGCGCTTTCCGTTGGTCGTCATGGTTATTCCCTCACCTCGAGACCCATGGAACGGGCGGAGCCCTCGATCATCCGCATCGCGGACTCGATCGTGTCGCAGTTGAGATCCTTCATCTTCTGCTCGGCGATCTCCTTGACCTGGGCCTTGGTGACCGAGCCCGCCTTGTCGCGGCCGGGCGCCTTTGCGCCGGACTCGATCTTCGCCGCCTTCTTGAGGAAGTAGGACACCGGCGGTGTCTTCATCTCGAAGGTGAACGAGCGATCCTGGTAGGTGGTGATCACCACCGGGATCGGCGTGCCCTTCTCCAGCTTCTGGGTCTGGGCGTTGAACGACTTGCAGAACTCCATGATGTTGAGGCCGCGCTGACCGAGCGCGGGACCGATCGGCGGCGACGGGTTCGCGGCACCCGCCGGCACCTGCAGCTTCAGGAAGCCGGTGACTTTCTTTGCCATGAGGCGTTACTCCTTGCGGCGCCGAACGGGGCGCCGGGTTCGTGGTCGGGCTCGATACGGCGATTGGCTTGCGCCGCCGGCCTCCCACGGGGATCGCGGCGGGGAAAAATCCCCAACCGCGGGTTTGCCCGTCTGCGCCACGAGACGCGAAAAACGGGCGTCGTCACATACACCATCTGACGGGGATGGCCACACTTTTTGTGTGGCCGCGCGCATTCGCGCACCTCGCGAGAGCGCTCAGTTGGGGGCCGATAGCGGCGAAATCAAGCCGACAGCCGCAGTCGGTCCGGTGCTTGGTGCGCTCAGGTCTTCTCGACCTGGGCGAATTCGAGCTCCACCGGGGTGGCGCGGCCGAAGATCGACACCGCGACCTTGAGGCGTGAGCGCTGCTCGTCGACCTCTTCCACCGTGCCGTTGAAGGACGCGAACGGGCCGTCGGACACCCGCACCTGCTCGCCGACCTCGAACGACACCGAGGGCTTCGGCCGTTCGATGCCCTCCTGCACCTGGTGCAGGATGCGCGCCGCCTCGGCGTCCGAGATCGGCATCGGCTTGTTGTCGGCGCCGAGAAAGCCCGTGACCTTCGGCGTGTTCTTGATGAGGTGGAAGGCCTCGTCGGTGAGCTCCATCTTCACCAGCACATAGCCGGGGAAGAACTTGCGCTCGGCATCGACCTTGCGGCCGCGGCGCACCTCGACGACCTTCTCCTTCGGCACCATGACCTCTTCGAACAGGTCGGCGAGGCCGCGCTGCTTGGCCTGCTCGCGGATCGACTCCGCCACCTTATTCTCGAAATTCGAATAGGCGTGCACGATGTACCAGCGCTTGGCCATGGCGGTTCCCGGATTGAGGCTCAACTGCCGATTCCCAGCACTAGGGTGACGAGGAAGCGGATCACCTGATCCGCGAACAGGAAGAAGATGCCGGCGAGCGTCGCCATCACGAACACCATTGCGGTGGTGATGAGCGTCTCGCGCCGGGTCGGCCAGGTGACCTTCGCGGTCTCCTGGCGGACTTCCTGTAGGAATTTGAACGGACTGACTTTGGCCATTTTCATGAATCCGCACAGGCCCGCTCAGCGTCCGATCATGGGGATCGAACCGTTTTGCCGGGCCCTATCTGGGGATAGCTGCGCCGCGGAAGTCCGACAAACGGGCCGCAGGCGTCATCTCCTCCTAATGCCAGACGCCGACAAAAGCAAGCGAATGGCACCGGGTCGGACCATCTACCCATGTGGGATCGCGCCCGCGCCTCGCCAGAGGCGCGGATCGGGGCTACCGAGCCGCGGCCATCAACGCTGCGGTAACATCGAACCTGCGGGGTTCACTGGCGCGGCGGAAACAGCGCCATCGCTTCCTCCGCCAGCACGCCGCCGGTGATTTCGATCGGGGCGAAGGGCGTGCGCTGCGCGAGATCGGCGCTGGTGATCATGATCTGGTCGATCCGGGTCAGCAGTTGCTCGATCGAGGCGGCGAAGACGAGCCGGCCGAAATGGCACCACAGGATCGCGCCCATGCACATCGCGCAGGGTTCGCCGGTTGTGTAGAGCGTGCTGCCGACGAGCACGGAGCGATCGTTGACGGCGATGGCGCGGCGGATCGCGATCATCTCGCCATGAGCGGTCGGGTCGTTCGTCGTGCGACCGAGATTGCGTCCGCGCACGATCTCGCGGCCTTCCCGCACGATGACGGCGCCGAACGGGAAGTCGGCGCGGCGCGCCTCCTCGAGCGCGATGCGCATGAAGCGCTCATCCTCCGCGGCGTCCGCATGAGCGAACCTCGGCAGCATCGCGGAGGGAGCAGCGAGCGTTGACGCGAGCCCCGTCACCACCGTGCGCCGACTCGGCGCGCGCATGGCCGAATGCACCGCGCAGCCACATGGAGGCTTTCCCTCGGCCCCTCGAGAGGAAGCACTCATCGGCACGGGAGCCCGTGATAGACGATGCCGCCGGTCATCGGAAGGAACTGCTGGTAGCGCGCGCAGTGCGGGCGCGCATAGAGCCAATAGGCACCGAAGGGATGGCGCGGCGTGTAGCCGAAGCGCGGCGTGACGCTGCCGTAATAGTAGATGTCGTCATGAAGCCGCAGCGCGTTCGCCGAGGTGCCCGGCAACACCGTGGCGGCTGCCATCACCGCGCCAGCAACCGCCATCGCAAGCGTCATCTTCGATCCCATCGCATCCTCCCAACGTCGTCCTGCCCGTCGTCTCGCGCCATCATGTCCCCGGATGCCGGCGTCGAGTCAAACGCGATGGACTCGTCTCGCGATCGCGGCCGCTTGCCAAATTCTCCGGGGCGCACCGTGAACAGATGAATCGACGGTCATCATTCCCCTGAAATTTCGCCACAGTGTTGACGATGATCACCTCCACGAGGAGTCGGCTCGCTTGAGCTGCGAATTTCTCGCTTGGGGCGAAACCAACGGGGGAACCCAGATGAACAAACATCTTTCTGCCCTTGCTGCCGCGGGACTGCTGGCAGCGGGTCTTGCGATCTCCACAAGCGCTGCATCGGCAGCGCCGTTGTCCGGACCCCTCGCGCTCGGGAAAGCGGTGCCGAGCACCGTCGAGACCGTGCAGTGGCGCGGCGGCGGCTGGCGCGGCGGCTACGGTCCAGGCTGGCGCGGCGGCTACGGCCCGGGCTGGCGTGGCGGCTGCTGCTGGGGCCGTCCGGGCTGGGGCGTGGGCGCGGTCGGTGCCGGCATCGTCGCCGGCGCGGTCGTCGGCGCCGCGATTGCCGGTCCTCCGGTCGTCTATGCTGCACCGCCGCCGGTGGTCGTATTACGCACCGCCGCCGCCGGCCTACTACGCGCCGCCGCCGGCCTACGGACCGGGCTACGGCGGACCTCCGGTGACGCTGCCGCCGAAGTAACGCGCTGCTAGCGCAGAGATCGAGATGAAGGCATGCCGGCGCAATGCGCCGGCATGTTCTTTTGTGCCAGCGCCGGCTTCCAAGGATGGATGGTACGCAAAAGCTAGTGCGCGCGTTCCCGGGCTGACGGAGCAACCGGCTGCTTGAGCAAGTCCAGCTGTTGCTCCTCGATGAATTTGCCGACGCGCTCGTACTGATCCGCGGTGTCCAGCATGCTGCGCCGTTTATCGGGATCGCCGATCAGATACGCATCGACACGCATCTGCTCCGCCCGAAAACGCCACTGTCGGGGATCGCACAAAAACCCGCTCGTCATCGCGTCGGCATCTCCCATGAGAAAGGGCCCCGCCGGGCGGGGCTAGTTTGCGTCGGTCCATCTGACACCTGAAGGGTACCTTCGCAGAGGCGCTCGACAATTCCGGATCATCGCCCAGGGGATCGCCCGCCGGGCACTGCCGGCTTGCAACGCGACGCGGCCTCAGGCATGAACCTTGCGGCGGCAGACCCTGTCGGATCGTCGCGTCCGCAGGAGTGTAGCTCAATGGCTAGAGCACCGGTCTCCAAAACCGGGGGTTGCAGGTTCGAGTCCTGCCACTCCTGCCAGCACATTGACCAATAAATTCAATAATTTGTGAAGATCGAATATCGCGCAAGGACCTTCAGGACCTTCGCGACATCACAGAAATGGTGCTGGCTCTTCACCTTGCCGCCAATGGGCGTTAGGCGATCATCAACCTTAATCGTTCATGATCGAACGCAAGGCGGCCCACGCCTTTGTGCTCGCGTTCGGTGCGGCCGCCGACGTGTCAAAACCGCGGTCCCGGCCGGCTCCAAGCCGGCTGGGAGTTGCGATCAGTTGTAGGGGCTGGCCATGAGGAACACCACTGCGTTTCGGCCCGGCTTCGCCGCCGCGTGGGGACCGATCGTCGCCGTGTGGGCACCGATCCTGATTTACCTTGCCTGGGCAACCTGGTGAATCGCGCAAGCAAGGCGACCGGCGGCTTGGCTGCGCGGTAAAGTCGGGCGGGATGTACTCGTCGGGACGAGGATGCATCCTTCACAGCTCCCTGTTTTTTGGCGGCGACGGCAACGAGCCTCGACTATCGGTCGCTGCAGGCGGGCTTGCTTGACAGGGATCGGAGAAACGGCATTTTTTGTCCCTTTCCGCACCGCCCGAGACGCCTGCAATGCCCCCTTTGACCGCCGTGCCGGCCCGGATTTGTGCCGGCCTGCGCGCCGCGGCGCGGCCGTTGGGCGATGCGCTTTCCCGGCGGGCAGCGGACCGGATGCGGAAAATCACCGGCGCCAGTGACCACGCGCAGCGTGCGGGCCTTGTGGACCTCGGCGACCTCCGGCGCGCCCGCCGGGCCGTCCTCGGGCCGCTCATCTTGGTGCTGATCCTGCTGGCGGCGGTGTCCTCCGCCCGCGCCAAGGATGGCGAGTTCATCGAAGACAACGGCTTCTACCGCGTCACCATCGCGGGGCGCATGTATCGCCTCGAGGCGCTCACCGTGCGGCGCGCCGAGGCGACCGGGCGCCTGCCGATCGCGCTCATCGCTCACGGCAAGCCGGCCAGTCCGCAGAGCATGCTCGACGACCACGCCGTGAACTTCACCGGCGTCGCCCGCGATCTCGCGAGCCGGGGCTGGCTCGCCGTCGTCGTCATCCGTCGCGGCTTCGGGCAGTCGGACGGCCCGATGCCGGTGCCGGTCAATTGCCAGACCAATTCCTTCATGCCGCGCTTTGCCTCCGACGCCGACGATCTCGCGGCGGCGCTCGAAGCGATCTCGGCCCGGCCCGACGCCGATGCCTCGCGGGTGATCGCAATCGGCGTGTCGGCGGGTGGCGCTGCCGTCTCCGCGCTCGCCGCCCGCAACCCGGAGAGCTTGCGCGCGGTCGTCAACATCTCCGGCGGGCTGCGGATGGAAAGCTGCCCCAAGGACGACGTGCTGGTGGAGGCGTTCAAGGAGCTCGGCGCCAAGAGCCGCGTGCCGGCGCTGTGGGTGTATGCCAAGAACGACAGCTATTTCCCGCCCGACCTCGTCGGGCGCATGCACGAGGCCTTTCTCGGCGCGGGCGGCGACGTCAAGTTCGTGATGTACGATGCGATCGGAAACGACGGCCACACCGTGTTCTCCACCGGCGCCGGCCGTTACCGGTGGCTGCCCGAGCTGGACGGCTTCCTGCGCTTCCACGGGCTGCCGACCTGGCAGCGCCACGACGTCGACGCGCTGCTCAAGCGCCTCAACGGGACCGAACGCAACCGCACCTTCGTCGAGGGATATCTTGCGGCGCCGTACGAGAAGGCGCTCGCGCGTAAGCTGCCCGACAACCATTTGTTCGGCGGCTGGGGCTACAAGTCGGTCGGCGAGGCGCGCAAGGGCGCGCTGGAAGGCTGTGGCCGGCAGCGGCCCACCGAGCGCTGCGTCATCATGATGGAAAACAACGACTGGGTCGGCCACGCGCAATGAGCGGAGTCCGTCATGACCGAGACGGAGCGCAGGCGGGTCCAGCGGCACCGGACATTCAAGGCGGGCAAGATCGTGTTGCACCACGGCGCATCCGTCATCGACTGCACGATCCGCAACATGTCGCCTGAAGGAGCGGCGATCGCCGTCGACAACGCCGCGACGCTGCCGGCCGAATTCGATCTCCAATTCGACGGCGAGACACGGCACTGCACAGTCGCGTGGCGGCGGCTCGATCGATTGGGCGTGAAGTTCGGATGAGTGCAGTAGCCCGGGAGAGGCCGAAGGCCGACCCCGGGGTCCCCGGATGTCGCTTCGCTCATCCGGGCTACGCGCCTCAGCGAGTTCGTAGGGTGGGCAAAGGCGCCTCTCGCGCCGTGCCCACGCGGGACCCAAGAGCAAGACGAAGACTGCTGAGGAAGATTTCAGAGGCTCAGAATCGCGAAACCGCCCCCTCACCCCGCGCGCGGGGAGACGGAGAAGCAAGGGCGCGTCCGCGCTACTTCTTCACCTCGCCGAAATAGCGCAGGTCCGGCGGCTTCTGGCCGGTCTTGGTCGGCATCAGGAAGCCATCGGCGCTCATCATGTAGGTTTCGCCGCCGATCACGACGTGCGGATTGTTCTCGGCGCAGTCGACGAAGTCCCACTCGCCGCCGGGGGCGCGCTGGTAGTGCCGCGTCACCGTCCACGGCCGGGTGAGCGCGTGATCGATCACGGTCACCTCGTCGTGCAGGAGGTTTTTGTCTGCCTTGTCGAGGTAGATGCGCTCCGTGATGACGCTCTCGCCGTCCTGGTGCAGCGGCAGGCCGCTGCCCTCGAAGGTGCGCGGGCTCTTGAAGCCGCGGCTTTCGACTTCGAGCAGGTCGTAGCGGCCGTCGCCGTCGGTATCGACCCATTTGCCGATCGAATAGCCGTTGAAGCTCGGCTGCAAATCCTTGGGCCAGTCGCGGCCGTCGGTGAAGATGCGGCGCGAGGTCGTGTAGTCGGTCATGTAATAGGTGATCTTCGGCGTCACCACGAACTCGACCGGGAAGATCGCGACCATCATCCGCGGCAGGCCGTGCGGCAGGCACAGGCCGGTCGGGTCGCCGGTGAGCCCGCCGACCGCGCGGTCCTTCAGGGTCGCCTCGAATATCTTCTGGTATTCCGGCGTGAGCGGCGCCTCTTGGCCAAGGCCCCCGGGCTTCGTCGGATCCCAGGACGGCGCGACGTTGGCGGGCCGGCGCCACTGCCCCGACCAGTCAGGGTAGATCGAGACGTCCTGCGCCTGTGCGGTCGTCAGCAGCGCTGTCGCGGCGAAGGTCGCGGCAAGGCCGATGACGGTACTCGAAAACTGCATGGCGCGTCTCCCTGTCGACCAGCCCCGGGACCAAGCCGTGGCGCTGCTGCCGTCACGATACCGGCGGCGGCGCTGCGCGCCAAGCGCAGCCGACGCACATCCAATCACCCGATGACACAGTCCGATCACACGGCCGATGTTTGATGGACAGGCGGGCGGTTCAAACCGAAGCGGCCGCACTTCGAGCGTGGGAGCAAAGCGATGCAGGACGCGCAAGCCTTTCTGAGCCAGCCGGGCGTCGGATTCTTCTCGATGCTGATCATCGGCGCCATCGCCGGATGGATCGCGGGACGGGTCATGGAGTCCCGTCACGGCATTCTCACCAACATCCTGGTCGGCATCGCCGGCGCCTTCGTCGGCGGCGAGCTCGCCAACCTGCTCAACATCGACGTGTTCGGCTTCTTCCGCACGCTGATCTCGGCGACCATCGGCGCCATCGTGATCCTGTTCATCTGGCGCCAGATCCGCGCCACGGCGTGACAGCGGCGCTGCGGCGTGACGGGACCATCCGTCAGTTCGCGGCGCCCTTGGTCAGCGAGGCTTTGAGCGCGGGTGGCTTACGGGGTCGCGTTATACCCAGACTACCTCAAGCTGTCAGCATAGCCGCAAGCGGCTTCGACCAAATACACTCCTCGCCTTAATCCTCGTATTCATAATCTGGAATTTCTACGGCCGTCCGGGTTCTTGATCTTCAGCCGGTCCGTCGAACGACCCGATCTGTAGGGCGCGCTCTCGTATTAAATCGCCGCCGTGTTCAATTTTGCACAGACTTCGCCTCGTCAGCGGAGGAAGCTTCGAGGTAGGGATGGGGCGCGGGGCAACGGGAGAGTTGCCCATGAACGACGCGCAACGCTACCGCATGAACGCAGCGGAGTGCCTATCGGCGGCCGAACGATGCGGACCGGCTTATCGTGATCTCACGGTCTCCATCGCAGAGACCTGGCTGGCGCTTGCGCGCCACCAGGGCGCCCTGGACGGACTGCTCGCGATTTGGAGCGAAGCACAGCCCGCCTGGGCAGCGACACCAATACAGCCGCCAATTTAATATCATCGCGAGCCGAGTCGCCGTCGGATCGCTGCGTTGCCAGCGCGGGAAGCAGTTTCCGCCTGACGGAGTGCGCCGGACGAGCTTTTGATTGGCTCAGTCGCGGAATGTTCTGCGGGTGCAACAGGAGCAATTCATGAAAGCGCTAATCCTCTACGTCCTTTTCGTAGTGATTGGAGCCTCAATCTCCGTTGGCATCGGCTACTTTGTCGAGCGCGAGGTGTCGTCGACAGCTAGCCTCATCGTATTCCTGGCTCTGTTTTTCGCGAACTTCGCAGTGTCCTGGATTGCCGTTATCCTGGTCATAGACGGTACACTTAAGGACGCCCAGGGCCGCCAAGCGGCGAGCTCGCCAACCTGCTCAACATCGACGTGTTCGGCTTCTTCCGCACGCTGATCTCGGCGACCATCGGCGCCATCGTGATCCTGTTCATCTGGCGCCAGATCCGCGCCACGGCGTGACAGCGGCGCGCGGCGTGACGGCACCATCCGTCAGTTCGCGGCGCTCTTGGTCAGCGAGGCTTTGAGCGCGGCGCGATCGACCGGCGCGCCGGCGACGTACATCGCCGCGATGCGCCGCGTGGCGACGATGTTGTCGAGCGGGTTCGCATCGAGGACGAGGAAATCGGCGCGCTTGCCCGGCGCAAGCGTGCCGGCGTCGGCGAGCCCGAGATACTCCGCGGCGCGGCTCGTCGCGGCGACGATCACCTGGGACGGCGACATGCCCGCCGCCGCCATCAGCTCGAGCTCCTTCTGCTCGGCATAGCCGAAGATGTGATCCTCGAGCCCGGTGTCGCTGCCGAGGATGATGCGCACGCCGGCGGCGTTGAGCTTGGCGAGGCTGCGCTGCAGGATTTCGTAGTTCGCCTTGTTGCGCGCGGCGGTCGCGGCATCGCGGCCCGAAAACGAATCGCGGATGCGGGCGATCACTGCGGCCGGCACGGTGTCGCGCAGCAGGCCGGCGAGGTAGGGCTCGTCGAACCACGGCGGCGGCGCGGTGTGGATGCCGCGCTCCGGCGCGCCGATATTGGGCATCGCATAGACGCCGTTGGCGAGCATCGACGCGATCAGGGCATCGCTCATTTCCTTGTCGCGCACGAGGTGGGCGAAGCTGTTGATCCCGGCGTCGGCGAGCTCGACCGCGTCGTCGTGATAGAAGACGTGCGCCGCGACCTTGAGGCCGGCCTTGTGGCCTTCGTCGATCACCACGCGGGAGAGCGCGATCGGAAGCTTCGGCGCCCGCCCGCCGCGGTCGTCGACCCAGATCTTGATGGCATCGACCTTGTTCGCCGCGAGCTCGCGCGCGGCGCTGCGCGCCTCGTCCTCGGTCGTGATCTCGTAGGCGATGTGGGCATAGGCCGCCGCACCGGGGCCGGCATTGGGCGCGCCGATGCCGCGCCCCGCGAGCATGAGGCGCGCACCGCCGAGCTTGCCCGCCGCCTGGTCGGCGCGGATGCGATACATCACGTCGCCCTTCTCGATGCCCTGCGACATCACCGTGGAGATGCCGAAGTAGAGCGCACGGTTGAGATCGTCGAGAATGTTCTCGCGGGTGAAGTTCTCGGCCGAATAAGTGAGCCCCTTCTGGAAGCCGGGATGCACGTGGGTCGCGATGATCGCGGGCATCACGGTCTTGCCGGCGAGGTCGACCCGGCGCGCGCCCGCCGGCGCGGCGACGTCGCCGCGCTTGCCCAGCCGCGTGATGGTGCCGCCTTCGACGAGGAACGCGGCGTCCTCGATCGCCGGGCTGCCGTCGCCCGGAATGACGCGCGCGCCTTCGAACAGCGTCTGCGCCGACGCGCATCCGGCCGCAAAGACGACGATGGCGGAGATAGCGAACGACGCGATGAGACGGCGCATGACGACGATCCATCAGCTTGGGAATGAAGGGACGTCCGAGTGTGGGCCGCAGGTTGCGGCTTGTCAAAAGCCGAGACCCCGAACAAGGCGGCCGCGGCGGCATGAAATTGCCGGCACCTCTCGCGGGATGACAGAATATCCGTTCGTCTCGGAGAAGTCGTCATGCGCTATGAGCTCTATTACTGGCCCAACATCCAGGGCCGCGGCGAATTCGTGCGCCTCGCGCTCGAAGAAGCCGGCGCGGACTATGTCGACGTCGCGCGCCGGCCGGGCAAGAACGGCATGCCGGCGATGCTGGCGCTGCTCGACGGCAAGCGCATCGCGCATCCGCCATTCGCTCCGCCGTTCCTCAAATGCGGCAAGCTCCTCATCGGCCAGACCGCCAACATTCTTCTCTTTCTGGGCGCGCGCGAGAATCTCGCCCCGCGCCAGGAGGCGATGCGGCTCTGGGTCAATCAGCTCCAGCTCACGATCGCCGACCTCGTCGGCGAGGCGCACGACACCCATCACCCGATCTCGGTCAACCTCTATTACGAAGACCAGCGCCGCGAGGCGAAGCAGCGCGCCGCGGACTTCACCGCGCATCGCGTGCCGAAATTCCTGCATTACTTCGAAGAGGTGCTTCGCGCGCAGCGGCGGTCCCTATGTGCTCGGGCGCCGCGTCACCTATGCCGACCTGTCGCTGTTCCAGATCGTCGAGGGCCTGCGCTACGCCTTCCCGAAGGCGATGCGCCGGCTGGAGAAGAAGGCGCCGCGTATCGTCGCGCTGCACGACCGCGTCGCGGCGCGCCCGCGGATTGCCGCCTATCTCGCCTCGGACCGGCGGATCGCCTTCAACGAGGAAGGAATCTTCCGGCGTTATCCGGAACTCGAGGCGTGACGCCTCGCTTTGCCGCAGTGCGGCGAAGGGCGGCATCCCCTCGAATCCGGCGGGGTCCGTGTTGTTCGCGCGCCTCATATTTTTAACACGATCTTGTCCGAACCGTGGGTTGCTTTCGGGGGTGCTCCGAGCCACCGTGCCGCGTTCAACCGGCCAGGCTCTTGGGGGGGCATTTCACCGTTGGCTGTCGTTTCAGACGTGTTTGGGGGCGATTTCATCCGAGGGACAACGAGAGGAAACAAGCCAATGTTCAGGACATTCTATAGCTCCGTTACGTGCGCCGTGCTGGCTGTCGTCGCTCGCCGCCGTGAGCGCGCAGGCCGCCGGCGGATGCGGACCCGGTTTCCACCGCGGCCCGCTCGGTGTTTGCGTCGCGAATGGGCCCGCGATCGTGATCGGGGCCCCTGCTGTGGTCGTCGCGCCGGCGCCTCCGGCTGTTGTGGTGGCGCCCCCGGTCGTCGTCGCTGCGCCGGCGCCCCCGGCCGTGGTGATCGCGCCGGCGGCCCGGCGGTGGTGGTCGCGCCGGCCGTGGTGTGCGGCCGCGGCTCCCGCTGGCACCCCGGCTTCAAGCGCTGCGTCGTTCTCTGATTACACGGACTTCATGAAGATGGGCCGGTAACCGCCGGCCCATCTTTTTTTGCCGGCACGCCGATCATCCCGCTCGCCGGATGGCACGCCTCGGGGTGCTGAAAGCGTAGGAGAATTTCAACCGCGCTCGGTGAGGACGAATTTAAGGGTTTCAGCGATCGGGTTGCCGTGCCGCATTGACAAATTTTTCGGCAGGTAGCGAATATATCGGCGCAATTCTTGAAAGCAGCTTGGAAATCGGCACGGGCGCACCCACCTCTTTCGCTATCGCGGGGACGTCTGCCGCTCCTTGCTCGAGGTCGCGACCTCGTAGTCGTGACGTGATGGACGCCGGATGAGCTGGGTTCGATCGAACCTGAAATTTGGATCGTGGTGTGCGCTGTTTGCGCTCACCTTCCAGTTGCTTGTCGTCTTCAATCACGTTCATTGCAGCCAGAACCTCTGTTGGCCGACATCGCCAGACGGCGATCGGAAGCCTTTCCGGTGCAGGCGACGGCGCTGTGACCGACTCCAAGCGGGCGGCCCCGGCGGTCGGTGAATACTGCCTGCTTTGCGCGGTCATCCATCTGGCCGGCACCGTGCTGCCGGCTACGGCGCCGGCTGAGCCGATCGCGGTCGTTGTTCAAAAAAGTCCGACCTGGGCCAATCTTGCCGATATCTCGGCCGCAACTCCCCACGGGATATTCCAAGCCCGCGCTCCCCCACGCGCCTGAGCGCCCGCGTCGCCCGGCGTGAACGCCGTCGGCTCGACGCTCTCCGCGCGCAGGACGGCGAACATTTCCAGAACAACATCCGTCTGCGCCCATCCAACGCCCAATGAACGGGCTCAAGATGACGCAATCCACCAGCCCAACGGACCACAGCGCACCGGCGCCGCGTCTGCCACGGCGCGCCGCGACCGCGTTCGGCTTCGCCCTCCTCGTCGCCGCGGCGGGCGATCGGCATCTATTACGTGGCGTCGCGCAGCAGCGGACTGCGCGCCCAGGAGCCGTCGCTCCACGATACGGCGAGCTTCTACACCGTCGAAGGGTCGCGCATCACGGTGCCGCCGACCTCGCCGCTGCGCACGCGGCTCGGCATTGCCGAGATCGAGAACCGCTCGATTTCGCGCAATCTGACTTTGCCCGCGGTGGTGGAGGCCGACCCGGCGCGGACGGCGAAGGTCCTGCCGCCCGTCGCCGGCCGCGTGACCGAGCTCAAGGTCCAGCTCGGCGCGCGCGTGACGGCGGGCGAGGTGCTGGCGGTCATCGAATTCGAGCGATCTCGCCCAGGCGGTGTCCGACCTCGAGAAGGCGCGCTCGGCCTTGAAGCTCACCAAGCAGACGCTCGACCGCCTGCTCAACCTGGAAAAAACCTCCGCGATCGCGGTGAAGGAACGCGAGCAGGCGCAGAGCGACAATGCCCAGGCGGTCTCCGAGTTCGAGCGGGCCCAGTCGCGCCTGCAGGCGATCGGCGCGCCGATCGATCCCAAGGGCAATCCGCGCCTGCTGGCGATCAAGGCGCCGATCACCGGCAGCGTCATCGACCTGCAGATGGCGCCCGGCGCCTTCCTCAACGACCCGACCTCCGCCGGTGATGACGATCGCCGATCTGAGCACCATCTGGGTCACCGCCAACGTGCCGGAAAAGGACACCGCCCTCGTCGCCAAGGACCAATCCGCCGACGTCGTATTCACCGCCTACCCCGACGAGGTCTTCAAGGGCACGGTGCTGTTCGTCAGCGACGTGCTCGATCCCGACACGCGCCGCACCAAGGTGCGCATCGCCTTCGCCAATCCGGACATCCGGATCAAGCCGAACATGTTCGCCAACGTCACCTTCGTCGCCCCCGCCCGGCCGATGCCGGTGGTGCCGACCAAGGCCCTCATCCTGAGGAACGAGTCCGACCAGGTGTTCGTCGAGGTCGAGCCCTGGGTGTTCGAGGCGCGTCCGATCGACGTCGCCTTCCAGCAGGGCGACGACGCCATCGTCGCGCGCGGCCTCAAGGCCGGCGAGCGCGTGGTCGTCAAGGGCGGGGTGCTGCTCAATGATTGACGCGCTCGTCACGCCTGGCCCTGCGCAAGCGCGCCGTCGTGGCGATGATCTGCGTGTTCATCGCCTTCTACGGATATTATTCGTTCACCCAGCTCGCGATCGAAGCCTATCCGGACATCGCCGACACCAGCTCGCAGGTCATCACCCAGGCGCCGGGCCTCGCGGCCGAGGAGGTGGAGCAGCGCATCACCATCCCGCTGGAGCGCGAGCTCAACGGCACGCCGGGCCTTCTGTTCATGCGCTCGAAGAGCACCTTCGGGCTGTCGCTCATCACCCTCGTGTTCCGCGAGGGCATCGAGGATTACTGGTCGCGCCAGCGCATCAACGAGCGCATCCAGAACGTGACGCTGCCGGCGGGGCTGACGCCGACGCTCGATCCCCTGAGCTCGCCCACCGGGCAGATCTACTATTACACGCTCGAATCCGACACCAAGGGACTGCGCGACCTCTCGGAGATCCAGCGCTGGGTCGTCATTCCCGCGCTCAAGCAGGTCCCGGGCGTCGCCGACGTCGCGAACTTCGGCGGCCTCACCACCCAGTTCCAGCTCGAGCTCGACCCGCAGCAGCTCGTGCGGTTCAACCTGTCGCTCGCCAACATCGAGGCCGCCATCAACGCCAACAACGTCAGCGCCGGCGGCAGCGTCGTCCCGCGCGGCGACCTGGGCTTCGTCGTGCGCGGCATCGGCATGGTGCAGACGCTCGACGATCTCGGCGCCATCGTCGTCACCCAGCGCAACGGCACGCCGATCCTGCTGCGCGACCTCGGCAAGCTCAAGCTCGCCAACCAGGAGCGACACGGCATCCTCGGCCACGACCGCAAGAACGACTCGATCGAAGGCACCGTGCTGCTGCTGCGCGGCCAGAACCCGTCGCGGGTGCTCGAGGGCATCCACGCCAAGGTCGCCGAGCTCAACGCGCGCCTCAAGGGCGAGGGCGTGCAGATCGTCCCCTATATCGACCGTGCCGACCTCGTCGACGCGACGATCGACAAGATCTCGCACACCATCTTCCAGGGCATCGGCCTCGTGCTGATCATCCTGATCCTGTTTCTCGGCAGCCCGCGCACGGCGATGATCATCGGTCTCACCATCCCGTTCGCCATGCTGATCGCGTTCATCCTGATGAACCTCGCACGGGTGCCGGCGAACCTCCTGTCGCTCGGCGCGATCGATTTCGGCATCCTCGTCGACGGCGCGATCGTGATGACCGAAGGCGATCCTGCGGCGGCGCGAGGCGGACCCCGAGCGGCCGCTCACCGAGAGCGACGCCGCGCTCGCGGCGCATCAGGTCGCGCGACCGATCTTCTTCTCGACGCTCATCATCATCGCGACCTATCTTCCGCTGTTCGCCTTCCAGCGGATCGAGGCGAAGCTGTTCTACCCGATGGTCTACGCCGTCGGCTTCGCCCAGTTCGGGGCGCTGCTGCTCGCCCTGTGCCTCGTTCCGGGCCTCGCCTATCTCGCCTATCGTCGGCCACTGCGCGTCTTCCACAATCCTGTGCTCGCATGGGTCGAGCGGCGGTATCGCGGAGCTCTGCAGGGCGCGCTGCGCCGGCCCGGCATCGTCTATGCGGCGACCGCCATCGCCGCCGGCGCGGTGGTCGCGCTCGCCCTGACGGTGCCGCGCGAATTCCTGCCCGAGCTCGACGAGGGCTCGATCTGGCTGCACGCGGAGATGACCGGCGGCATTTCGCTCGCCAAGGCGCAGGAGATGGACGCCGAGCTGCGCAAGGTCGTGATGGAATTTCCCGAGGTCGCGACGATCGTGACCCATGTCGGCCGCAACGACGACGGCACCGACCCCTGGACGCCGTCGCACCTCGAGGCCGGCATCTCGCTGCGCCCCTACAGCGCGTGGCCGTCGGGGGGCACCAAGCAGGACCTGATCCGCCGGATGTCGACGCGCCTCGCCGAACTGCCGGGCTACGAGATCTCCATCAGCCAGCCGATCATCGACGGGGTCAGGGACAAGGTGTTCGATCCCCACAGCCAGCTCGCGGTGAGGGTATTCGGCGACGACATGAAGGAGCTGCGCCGCATCGGCAAGGAAATCGCCGCCGTCCTCGAGAAGGTCCCCGGCACCGCCGACGTGATCGTGGACGACCGCCCTCCCCTGCCGCAGATCGTCGTCACGCCCGACCGCGAGGCGGCGGCGCGCTACGGCATCAATGTCGGCGACATCGCCGACCTCATCCAGACCGGCATCGGCGGCGTCGCCGTGAACCAGGTCTTCGTCGGCGAGCGGCGCTACGACATCACGGTGCGATTCAAGGATACCGCCCGCGACAATCCCGAGGCGCTCGGCAACCTCGTGCTCACGTCGAGCACCGGCGCGCTGGTGCCGCTCTCCCAGGTCGCGCGGATCCAGCTGCAGACCGGCGAGAGCACCATCAATCGCCACATGAACCAGCGCTATCTGATGGTCAAGCTCAACTCCGACGGCCGCAGCCTTCCGGCGATACTCGCGGACGCGAAGAAGGCGCATCGCCGAGCAGGTGAAGTTCGATCCGGCCCGCTACCGCATCGAGTGGAGCGGCGATTTCGAGGGTGAGCAGCGGGCGGAGGCGCGGTTCATGCTCATCGTCGGCCTGATGTTCGGGATCATGTTCGTGCTGCTGTTCGCCGAGTTCGGCACGTTGCGCCATGTCGGGCTGATCTTCCTGGTGGTGCCGCTGGCGACGCTCGGCGGACTGATCTCGCTGCACGCCACCGGCGTCACCCTCAACGTGTCGTCCGCGGTCGGCTTCATCGCCCTGTTCGGGGTCGCGGTGATGAACGGCGTCATCATGGTGGCCAATCTCAACCGGCTGCGCGACTCCGGCCTGCCGCTCATGGAGGCGGTGGTGGCGGGGGCGAACGAGCGGCTGCGGCCGGTGCTGATGACGGCGACGGTCGCGACGGCCGGCATGCTGCCTGCCGCCATGGCGACCGGCGTCGGCAGCGACGTGCAGCGCAGCCTCGCCACCGTGGTCGCCGGCGGGCTCCTGATGGCGACGCTGCTGACCCTGTTTCTGATCCCGACCTACTACTTCGTGATGGAGCGCGTGTTCTATCGCCGCGAAGCGAGCGAGGCTCCCGAGACCGAAGAGATGCTTCCCGGCACCTGAAGCGCGGCAGCGAGGTCGGCGCCCTGCACGACGCTGCCGCCTCCGCTCTATGGCTGAGGCGGCATTCCCGGCACGAAACCCTGCTCTTTCGCCGGCCGGATTGCACGAACCCCAATCGTTGCTTACACCACCGCGGCGCCGCCGGGCGCTATGAACAGCTGACGAGTGGAGGATGAGACGGATGGCCGGAGAGATCAGAGATTGCTTGGCGCCCGATCGTCATCCCCGCAAGCCCCACACCGTGCTGCCCAAGGGGTCGATCGACACCCACGTCCACGTCTTCGAGCAGGGCTACAAGCTCTCTCCGGGCCGCGGCTACAATCCCCCGGATTCGACGCTCGCCGATCTCGAGCATCTGCATGCGACTCTCGGCATCGACCGGGTGGTGTTCACCCAGCCCTCCGTCTACGGCGTCGACAACGCGGCGATCCTCAACGGCATGGCGGCGCTCAATGCCAAGACCGCGGACCGGGCGCGCGCCGTGGTCGCGCTCACCATGGACGTCACGGACGACGAGCTCGCGGCGCTCGATGCCTGCGGCGCCCGCGGCGTGCGCCTCAACACCGACAACAAGGGCGGCATGCCGATCGAAATGGAGCGCCATCCCGGCGCTCGCGGCGCGCATCGCCCCGTTCGGCTGGCACATCGAGTTCCTGTTTCCCGGCAAGGACATTCTGGAACTGATGCCGATCTTCGCCGGCCTGAGGGTGCCGATGTCGATCGCCCACTTTGCGTATCAGCCCGCGACGGCCGGAGTTGGCGCACCGGGGTTCCAGGCGCTGCTCGAGCTCATGCGGCGCGGCAACACGTGGATGAAGATTTCCGGCGCCAACCGGGTGAGCGCGACCGACCTTCCCCCCTATGACGACGTCAAGCCGATGGCGGAGGCGCTCATCGCGGCGGCGCCCGACCGGATCATGTGGGGCACCGACTGGCCCCATCCCAACAAGTACGTCGTCAACCCCAATGACGGGGACCTCGTCGACGCCTTTGGCGACTGGGTCACGGACCAGGCGATGCGGCGGAAGATCATGGTCGACACCCCCGCCGCCTTCTATCGGTTCTGATCAAGCCGGCCCCCGCAGCGCCAGCCCGGCCCATGAAGGCCCATTAAGGATCGGGCTCGAAACGTGGCACCGCAGCGGCGGCAAGGTGCCCGATCGATGCAGATTTGCAACAGTGAAGGCGAAGCTCCGATGACACCCGTTAAAGGACACTTAATTCGTTGATATGGTTAATAAATCTAAAACGAAAAAATCCACATCCGCCACACAATTGGACCGCGAGTTGCCCGCGCGCAACAGCCAGAATCGCCGGAACCTGCTACGAATAATCACACGACGCGCTTGAGAATCATTCGAGGGAATCATGATCGCACGTATGACCGCCGAAGGCCGGATCCTTGGTTTCAATGCCGGCGACTGGCTGTTGCTGCTCGGCG
Source organism: uncultured Alphaproteobacteria bacterium (assembly GCA_963793985.1). Lineage (GTDB taxonomy): Bacteria > Pseudomonadota > Alphaproteobacteria > Rhizobiales > Xanthobacteraceae > JAJPKK01. The sequence continues at coordinate 58,066 of CAWCCG010000006.1, forward strand.
GCTCCGCGCTCGCCGGCCTGCTGACTTTCCTGGTGGCTTGAGCCGCCTTTCGGCTCGACCGGCTGCGGTCGGGCCCGTGTGCGCGGATACCGATGGTCCGCGCTGCGTGTAAGGATCGACCCGTTTTGCATCGGATGTTGTTCGAAATCAGCGTTTCAGCACTTTCCAATTGGCCGCGGGTGGAGCTCGCCCGTAAACCGCCTGCCGGCAAGCCATAGCGGCCCCATTTCCGGGCGCCGCGCCGCCGCGTTATGCTCCCGCTGTCCGCAGCGAGAGATGTGAAATCCATGAAGACCGCGCTCTACGGCGTCGCCGCCGCGCTTGCCGCATTCCTGACGCCTGCCGCCCATGCCGCAGAGATCAAGATCATCGCTTCGAACGCGGTCCGGGAGCCCTATCTCGAGCTCATTCCGGTCTTCGAGAAGGAGACCGGCCACCGGATCACGGTCGATTGGGGCGGCACCCTCGACATCGTCAAGCGGGTCGGCGGCGGCGAGGTCGCCGACATCGTGATCATTCCGGCGGCCCGAATCGACGGGTTCGTCAAGGATGGCAAGCTCACGGGCCGTGTCGACGTCGCGAAATCGGGCGTCGGCGTTGCGGTGCGTGCCGGCCTGCCGCGGCCCGACATATCGACCGCCGAGGCGCTCAAGAAGGCCCTGCTGGCGGCGAAGTCGATCGTGCTGTCGTCGGGGCCGAGCAGCTTCTATCTGCCGACGCTGTTCGAAAAGATGGGCATCGCCGCGGACCTCAAGCCGAAGATCACCCAGATCGCCCCCGGCCTCGGGGTCGGCGCCACCCTCGCCCGCGGCGAAGGCGAGATCGGCTTCACCCAGATGAGCGAGCTGATGTCGGTCAAAGGCATCGACTATCTCGGGCCGCTGCCGCCGGAGGTCCAGCTCGTCACGGTGTTCTCCGCCGGCATCCACACCGCGGCGCCGGCCGTCGAGCCCGCGCGCGCCCTGCTGAAGTTCCTCACCGGGCCCGAGGCGGCGCCGGTGCTCCGCGCACACGGCATGGAGCCGGGGTGACGGCCGGCTTCAAGGCGGCGACGGCCAAGCCTGTCCCTACCGCGGATCGCTGATCCGTCCCTGGAACAGGATCAGCCCCGTGGTGTCGTCGACGAGGTAGAACAGGAAGGGATGATCGACGCGGAACGGCTCCGGTTGCGTTGCCACCGGCGCAACCGCCGTCCGCGGGATGACGACGGCAGTCGCCGCTGCGGCTTCGGTGCTCTCTTCGGTGACATCGATGACGGCGCGGTGCAGGACCGTGCCGAGATAGACGCCGCCCTGCCCTGCCGGCCGACCGGTCATGCCGGAAAAGTCGGCTGCGGCCGGCTCGAAAGCCTTGCGCATCCCCATCTGCCGGAATGGCTCGACGAGATCGGCCTTGTATTCGCTCTTGAATCGCGGAAGCGTCAGCGCGACGGGCTTGCGCGCCTTGCCGTCGCGCAACGCCGTGAACAACTCGGTCAGCGTATTGGCGTCGAGCCGCCTCCCCACCGCCGCCGCCCCCTCGACATCGTCCGGCAGCACGATCACAAGGCCGAGATCGCCGAGCTCATAGTCGAGCCGCAGCGCGCGATAGCCCCCACGTGACACCAGCGAGAAATTGCCGCTCTGGTTCATCATGGCGACATCGGCTTGCTGCGTCCGGTCGAGATGAAAGGGCTCGTCCTTGGTGAGCTTCTTGTCGAACACGGATGCCCAGCGCGCCTTGAAGTAGACGGCATCGATGAGCGTCGCCGACGCATCGGGATCGAGCTGGTCGAGCATGTGCGGGATCATGTCGGCGGTCTTGCGCGCGACCCAACCGTTGACGTCGTCGAGGGTCGCCTGTTGGAACACCTCCGCCGCGTAGCGCGTCTTGAGCAACGTGATGTAGTCCGGCGCGATCACATCGCCGCGTTTGTGAAGCATCAGCGCGTTGGCGGCGAGGAGCTTCGCGGAGGGCGGCGTCTGGCCCGGGCCGACGCAGCGCGTCCCTTGGAGCAGCAGGCCGTAGCGGCACTGGTTCGCCATGTCGCCGGCGGGCCGCATCTCGCAATTGCGCCCGACGACGGTCGCACCCGGCGGACAGGTCGGAGGGGCATTGCTACGATCGTAGCCGTTGAAAACGGCCAGCACCTCGGCATTCCCGGTGTCGACCGCTTCCGCCGACATCCGCAGCGAGAGGGCCCGCATCATCTCGGTCGCGGTGTCGCCGCGCGCCCCGGCGAGCGCCATCGACATCGCGGCCCCGATCGAATAGGGCGAGAACACGATGTTGCCGCGCGCCGCGGAGAACTGGGCGAACAGCTGCTGCCCGGTGGCGTTGTAACCCTTCGCGAGAAGCGCGATCCGCGCCTCGGCGGCGATGTTGAGCGGCGTCACCGCCGTGGCCGGGGACGCCATCCCGATGGCCGAAATGGCGGCCACACCCGCCGCCGCGCTTGCGATCGCTCGTGCGATGATGTTCATCGTATACAACCTCGTCGACATCTTCCGCCGTTCGATCCATCTTGAGGACGCATCTTTGGCGTGGGCAATCGTAGCGGCAGTTCTGGCGTTTTTCACGCTCCTTCCGGTCGCGGGCATGGCGGTGGCCTGGGGCTTCTTCGCATACCGTTCCAGCAAAGGATACAGGCCGCCGCAGCCGCTTCCCGAGGTCGCCGTGCTGCTGCCGCTGCGCGGCGCCGATCCCTCCCTCGAGGCCTGTCTCAAGGGGCTGCTCGCCCAGGACTATCCGGCCTATCGGGCCTATGTCGTGATCGACAGTGCGGAAGATCCCGCACAGGCGGTGGTCGCGCGCGTGCTCGACGACGCGGGCCCTCGTGCCGCTTCGGTCCACGTCGAGACCCGTCGGGTTCTCGGCACCGATTGCAGCGCCAAGCTGAGCGCGCAACTACAGGTGCTCACCGCGCTCGACGCCGAGGTCGCGGTCATTGCATTTCTCGATGCCGACTGCATTCCGTCTCCGAACTGGCTGCGCGAGATCGTCGCGCCGTTTTCCGACCGCGCGTCGGAGCGACGACGCGGCATCCGCTGGTCGGCACCGGGCGATGAGGGATGGGGTACGCTCGCCCGCTACGTCTTCCTCGGATTGATCTTTCCGCAGCATTTTCTCTACCGGATTCCCTGGGGCGGCTCTTTTGCGATTCGCAGAAGCGCGATCGAGAGCACCGGGCTTCTCGAGCACTGGACCCATTGCATCGGCGAGGACACGAGCGCCTATGGCCCGCTCCGGAAAGCGGGGTTGCGGCTCGCCTTCGTGCCGGCGGCGACGCAGGTCAACAGCGAAGCGACCGATCTCGACGGCGCGCACGCCTTCATGCTCCGCCAGGTCGTTGAGCGCGCGGCTGCACCACGTCTTCTGGCCGCTGATCCTCGCGGCGAACGTCGCGACGATCGTTGCGTTCCTCGATCTCGTTGCCTGCTCGCGCTCGTCGGCATCGTCGGCGGCCGTGCTGTCGGTTCTCGGTGTGGCGACAGCAGATGTGGAAGCTCACCGCCTTCGCGATCATTCCGGCGCTTTATTGCGCGGGATTGCTGCTTGCGCTGGCGGTCGGCGACTGGCTGGTGCGCCGGGCGGTCTCCGCACCGCCGCCACCATGCGGGTCCAAAGGTCATCGCGGCGGCGGCGATCGCGGCTGCGAGTTCCACGTATGCGATGCTCGGCCGCGCCGTTCGCGCGCTCGATCGAGTGGCGCGGCCTCACCTATGACATCGCAGGCCGCGACCGCATCCGCCTGCGATCCTATCGTCCTTATCAATGCGACAGGGGCCGCTCCGTCCCGCTCGATCGTGTAGCGCGCCGCTTCACGGCCCGGCGACTTCGCTGCGACCGTGGTACGGACAGCCGGCCCGGCCGTCCGACGTCTCGGCGGCGGCCGGGCCGGCGCCTGCGCGGCGCGGATCGCACCGTCTTCGGCCGCCCTCGACCGGGCGGCGCGGGACGAGCTGCATCGGCAGCCGTCTCTCCCGGCCGCAAGGTGAGGCGGCAGGCGACCTCGACGCGATGGCCGGGGACGAGACGCAACGCGAAGTTCTGCGCAATGGTGGCGATCGACAGGATCGCCTCGGTCAGGCCGAACGCCATGCCGGTGCAGATGCGCGGACCGACGCTGAAGGGGATGTAGGCGAACTTCGACGTCGGCCGGAATCCGCCCGGCAGAAAGCGGTCGGGAATGAAATGATCGGGCTTATGCCAGATCAGCCGATGGCGGTGGAGCAGCCACGGACAGACCACGATCATCGATCCCTTGGGGATGCGACAGGTGTGGAATTGCTCGTCCTGCACGGCTTCGCGGGTGAGCAGCGGGACCGGCGGATAGAGCCGCAGCACCTCCTCGAAGACGGCGCGCGTGTAGACGAGCTTCGGCACGTCGGCGAGCGTCGGCTGCCGGCCTCCCAAGACCTGGTCGACCTCCGCGTGCAGCTTCGCCTCGACGTCGGGCATCTGGGACAGGATGTACCAGGTCCAGGCGAGCGTGTTCGCGGTGGTCTCGTGTCCGGCCATCAGCAGGACCGCCGCCTCGTTGCGCAGGGCCCGCGTGTCGAGGGGCGCGCCGGTGTCCTCGTCGCGGGCATCGAGCAGGCGGTCGACGATCGACGTTTCGTCGCGGTCGCGGTGGGCGCGATGCTCGGCGATGAGCTCGTCGAGCACTTTGTGGATCCGCCTGACCGAACGATAGACGCCCGGCGGATGCGGACGCGGCAGCCACTCCGGCAGCCCGAGCAGCGAGAGATAATCCATCTGCCCGACGCGCTGCTGGTAGTCGGTGAAACCTTCGACCAGCTGCAAGGCGCGCTCGCGCCCGAGCTGGCGGCCGAATACCGTGCGGCAGATGATCTCAGCGGTCAGCTGGGCCATCTCGTTCAGCGCATCGATCTCGGCTGACGGGATCGAGGCCGTCCCAGCGCCGGCAGGTGCCGTGCGCGGTCTCCACCATGACCGGGACGAACTCGGCGAGGCGCGACACGTGGACGATCGGCGCGACGATGCGGCGCCGGCGGCGCCAGACGTCGCCATCGCTGACGAACAGGCCGTCACCGAGCAGGGGCTCGAGCGATCTGCGGTGGCCGGAGCTCTTGCGCTCGAAGCTCTCGTTGTGGGTGCTGAACGCGAACTGCACGGATTCCGGCGTGTTGCACAGGAACACCTCGCGGGCGAGCAGCCTCATCGACATGAACTCGTAGCCGAACGCCTGCTCCTCGAAAGTGGCGAGGAGATTTTTTCGCCCGAGGCGAACGCGCTGCCACGGCGTCGGCGGCTTCGGCAGCCGCGGGGGGAATGGCGGAATGAAGTCGCTCAACGTTCAGCCTCGCGTCTTCGCCGAGCTTGCGCACCGTCGGCAACGGTCGCACGCGCGCCGGCCCCGACCGCCGCGGCACGCCCGCCTGTCCACAGTGACGGCGCGTGCCAGAAACTGAGACATTAGACGGTAACGTGTTGAAAAAAGGGCGTTTCGCGGTATTCGATCACGGGCTAGATATCCTGACGAGGTGGGTTTGCCTCCCGGCAGTGACGGATAGTGTCATCGGCATCCCGCGAGCGAGGTCTCCATGAAAAACCGGAAGCTGGAAATCTGCTCATCCGGATCCCGGCGAGACGCGTTGGGCCTCCACCGCCACCTGCTCGGCCGCAGGCAGTTTCTGCACGTTGCCGCGGCTGCAGCGGCACTGCCGGCCGTGTCGCAGTTCGCGCAGGCGCAAGCCTATCCCACGCGACCGATTACAATAATCGTTCCATTCGCGCCCGGCGGAGTGACCGACGTGCTGGCGCGGATGATGGCAGATCCGCTGCGAGCGTTCCTTGGTCAGCCAGTCCTCATTGAGAATGTTGGCGGCGCAGGCGGCAGCATCGGCGCCGGACGGGCCGCGCGCGCTGCCGGAGACGGATATACGCTGAGCATCGGGACAATAAGTTCTCACGTTCTGACCGGCGCTCTCTATTCGCTCCAATGGGACTTGCTGAAGGACTTTGAGCCGATTGCACCCCTCGTCAGTGAGCCGCTCATGATCGTGGGGCGGAAGAGCATGCCAGGTCGGAACCTGACGGAACTGATTGCTTGGCTGACGGCAAACCCGAACAAGGCTTCGCAAGGAACGGCTGGTGCTGGTGGCCTCGGTCACATAACCGGCACCGTCTTTCAGCAGGAAACAAACACGCGTTTCCAGATCGTGCCCTATCGCGGCGGCGGGCCGGCGTTGCAAGACCTTTTGGCCGGGCAAATCGACTTGGAGATCGAGCCCTCGTCCAACTTCGTGGAGCAAGTTCATGCTGGCAACCTCAAGGCCTATGCGGTCGCCGCCAAGGCGAGGTTAGCAACCGCGCCGGAGATACCAACGGTGGATGAGGCTGGATTGCCGGGGTTTTACCGGTCGGTATGGATCGGCCTTTGGGTGCCCAAGGGCGCGTCGAAGGACGTAATCGCCAAGCTCAATTCCGCAGTACGAGCGGTCTTGGACGAACCGAACCTGCGCACACGGATTACAGAGCTCGGGCAGGAGATTTTCCCGCGAGAGCAGCAGACGCCGGAAGGACTTGCCGCTCACCAAAGGGCTGAAATCGAGAAGTGGTGGCCGATCATCAAGGCCGCAAACATAAAGGGCAGAACGATAGCGAATACTTGGTGTCGTGAGGATCTTCGGAGGTGAGACGTTTTCGGATTGAAATCGGATGGCCCACTTGCCGTGCAGTTTTTGGTAGCCATCTTCCGTCAATTAATCTTCAAATATTCAGCGAGTCTCTTCAAATGTAGAACGGTGTGCGCCTTGACGGCGGTCGGAAGCCAATCAAATGTCAAATTTTCCATCGGCTCGCTATTGACGACGTCCTCGGTCATTCCCCACACGCGACGGGAAATAAGTATTTGATTATTATCGGCTCTGTCGCACAGGCATGAAGCAAGATTTGGAACCCTGCCGACAGCGGCATAGTCGATGCGCTCTCCAAAGCCTATGCTGCCGACGGTCGCATAACCATGCGCGATGCCGGCACCAAACCCGAGTTCATGACCCCTGCTACACCACTCTTGGGACAAAGCCCTGACGCGTTCGCGCATCGCGTACGCCATCCGGACCGCCCGTTCGGCCGGGTTTGCTGTCTCTACCGGGTCATTGAAAAGGATCATCACGCGTTCGCCGGCGAAACGCTCGAGAGTCCCGCCATATTTGAGGATCAACCTACCGATCTCGTAATGGTATTGCCGCAGCACGGTCATCACCTCCTCGGGCTCAGACCGTGCAGTAAACGCGGTGAAGCCCCTCAAGGCTGCAACCACCACTGTTATCTCGCGCCGGTGGGCCTCGAGGGGATCATTGGGGCCGTCAACCAAAATCATCTCGGCAAGGCGAGGAGAAACAAAGCGCTTCAGCCGCTCCAACCGCTTAACCTCGGCCGATCGCTCATGCATGCGCTGTTCCAGTTCGGCAGCGCGCGCTTGGACGCTATTGAAGAGGTAAGCATTCGTCAGCGCCGTCCCGAGTTGGGAACTAAAATTGGAAATGAGCCCGAGCTCGACACCGGAAAAATCATGTAAGCGCTTGCTGCCGAGCGCGATAAATCCATAAACGTCTGCTTTGGAAGCGATCGGAACCATGGCCAAGGACACGAGACCTTCTCGCTCCAAGGTACGTGACATGAACTCGGGATCTTTACGGACATCAGCGCTGATGTGGGGCATTTGCGATTTGAAAACCGTCTTGCCCACAATCGGCGCAGGCGAATTTAGGGGAAAAGCGGTCGTCAAGAATTCTCGCGACGACAAACCTCTGGCGACACGAACGACCAGATTTTTCCTTTGATCGTCCAGGGTGCGGACGTAGCCCACATCAAGTCCAAGAATTTCCATGGACTTGTCCAGTGTGGCGCCAAGAAGCTCTTCCGCCTCCAAAGTCTTTGCCAGCGTTTGCGAGATTTCAAGTAACGCGACGAGCTCGCGGTTTCGGATCCGCAACGCGCTTTCGACATCAGTCGTGTCCGGGCGATCGCCTCTCGGATTCACGGCCGAAGGTTTCCGAATCAATGCCCTTGCCAGATGGCCGCGAAACATCATGGACCAACGAGCCCTTAGCAAATCCGTCGAAAAAATTCACAAGGTCTAATCCGGCCTTTCGATGATAGGCACCAGTTCCGTGGAAGGCAATCTTCGAGGTCCGTCATTGAGCAGGGTTAAATCGAGCGGCCGCCACCCCGGTCTGTTGAGTAAGCGAGCCGTTGATACGCAACTCCAAACCCACCACACGCAACTTTTGGTTGCCGTTCGGAGCCATCGGTTGCTACGCTGGCGGACTTCACGGTTAACCAGCATGGTGCCCGCGACAAGGTGACGGCCGTCCTCCGCGCCCCGAAATAAGCAATCCCTCGCGTCGTCGGTGATGCGGGCAACGCTGGCGCCACAAGGCTATGAAGATATCACGTCAGCTGATAATCTGAACCCACTCCGTCCTAGCAAGTGCGGAGAGGGAGAATTGCTATGGCAGTCCTTAATTGGAGAGATGACAGAATAAATCGAAATCGAAGATTACCCAAGAAACTCCCAATTCCAGGCGGAATAAGTCTCGATGATTTCACAACGATACAAACATATCTAGAAGAGATGTTTGCTGATATTGAAGACGAGATTGGACAAACCGGACTGGCGCAAGAGCTCCATATACGGCTTAACGAAAGTGAGAAGCCGTGGCCACTTCCGATCTTTGTCGGCTGGTATGAGGCAAAGGGAGCAGAATATAGGAGAACGGAATTCAATCACCCTCATCCAGCCCTGTGGCGTTTTGGAGATGACGTGCTGTCCGAGGTCTACGCAGAAGCTCTTAATTTTGCCGACGAAGAGGGAGACCGGGCATTTCAGTATCGGGATTGGACGAATGAGATGGGAGAAAAGCGCGCCGGCGAAAGGGCTACCGATCCGAAAGCGGGAAACTTATACCAGACGTGCCTGGCAATTGTGATCGATAACGAGGAGCCCCGCGTCGTTCCTTCCGGACCCGGCGAGCCTTCCACGTTTCCACGTGCCGTCGGGACCCTGGTCCTGGGCTTCAAGAAGAAGCCCGATGATGACTTGCTCGACAAGGCTCATCAAACAATGAGGGAGTGGGCGTTAGAAAAAGTCCCCAAAACCGACGCCAAGCGCGGAGAGCTCATCGAATGGCTGAAGAACAAATTTGATCTTGGTGGTCCCCTTCTAAGGGCAACTCCGAACACCCTCGACAATAGATGGCTCGATCGTCGCTAGAGATTTGGTCGAGGCGATCTTTGATATACGTGACATCGCCGTGTGAAACCGTGCGCCAGCGTGTTAGAAAAACTGCGTTTGGCGGCATTTCGGGGACCGGGGATGGACACGATGTCCGGGGAGCTTCGGCCTCCCCCGTTGCGCTGGCTCATGGGCGAAGCCGATCAGCGGCGGATCGCCCGCCGCTACTGGCTGCGCGATCCCGTGGTCGGCGCCGCCGAGCTCGCCCTCCATTATGCCATACGGGCGATGCCGATCGACATGTGCTCCTATTCCGGCGCGGCGATCACCTATCTCACCCGCCGCCTCTATCCGGAAAGCGAGGCGCGCGCCCGCAAGGCGTGGGTCGCGCTGCGCCCGCAGGAGGCGGACGCCCGATCGGTTGATGCGGCGATGGACCGGCTGTGGCGCAACGTCGGGCGCACAATGCACGAATACTCGGTGATCGACCGCCTGTGGGCGGCCGGCCGCATCACGGTGTCCGGCATCGAGCATCTCCACGAGGCCCGCGACCAGGGCAAGCCGATCCTGGTGGCGCCGGTGCATCTCGGCAACTGGGAAACCGTCCTGGTGACGGGAATCGCCTGCGGCCACTGCGGGTCGGGGATTTACGAGCCGCCGCAGAACCGCTTCGAGCACCGCATCGCCAACCGGGTGCGGGCCCGCTACGGCGCCCGCTTCGTCGCCGCCGGCCCCCACAGCGCGCGGGAGGCGGTGCGGGAGCTGCGCTCGCGCCGCGGGCCGTTCATCGTCTACGTCGACGAGTTCATCCGCGGCCGCGTGCAGGCGCCGGCGTTCGGCCGGCCGCCGCGGATCGACTCCAATATCGCCTACGCGGTCCGGCTCGCCGCCATGACGGGCGCCGCCCTCATTCCGGCCTACTGTCTGCGGATCGACGACAGCGCCCGGTTCAAGGTGCAGTTCCTGCCGCCGCTCGCGCTCGCCGCAACGGGCGACCGCAACGCCGACATCGCCGAGAACATGAAGCGCCTCGACGCCGCGATCGCGCCGGTGATCCAGGCGCATCTCGACCAATGGTATTTTGCGCTCGATTTCGAGTTCGATAGCTAGTGTATGAACAGTCAGGCGCCGTCGCGGCTCGACACCTTGAAGGCGAACGGGCGCGCCGTGAGCCGCCGCACCCGATCCGGCAGCTGCCCGCCGATCCAGGACATGGTGGCGAGAACGCTTGGAAAGGCGATCACCGCACGGTTGGCGGCAAGGCCCCGGACCGTCTGCTCGGCCGCGGCCTCTGGCGACATCTTGAACGGCTGCCAGCCGGTCTCCTGGGCGATCATCGGCGTGTCCACATAGCCCGGGCAGACGACGCTGACGCGGATGCCCTTGTCTTCCACCGCGCCGCGAAGCCCGAGGCCGTAGCTCAGGACCGCCGCCTTGCTCGCGCAATAGCTCGGCGCATCCGCCAACGGGATGAAGCCGGCGAGCGAGGACATGATGCCGATCTGTCCATGGCCGCGTGCGATCATTTTTGGAAGCACGGGGTGGACTGCGTTCAGCACCCCGACGACGTTGATCTCGATGGCGGCAAGGCTGTCCTCGGCCGCTTCGAGCTCCCCGCCGCCCGGCGATCCCACCATGATGCCGGCATTGGCGATCAGGAGATCGATCGGCCACGCGGCATCGAAGTCGACGAGCCACGCCGCCATGTCGTCGCGGGCGCGGACGTCGAGCACGCCGCTGCGCACCTCGGCGCCCGCCTTCCGGCATTGTGCGCCAGTCTCTTCGAGGCGCGCGCGGTCGCGGCCCAATAGGCCGAGCCGCGCGCCGTCGCGTGCATAGCGTTGCGCCAGCGCCCGACCGATACCGCTCGAAGCACCGGTGATGACGACGGTCCGCGGGACCGCGCGGTCAGCCATGACGGGTCAGGTCGAATTCCGCCGCCCGCTCGCGCACGTTCGCCAATTCCTCGGCGGTGACGTCGATCGCCGTCTCGATCTGGGGGCGCGTGTGCATGGCGGTGACGAAGAAGCGCAGCCGCGACGTCTTCGCCGGCACGGCCGGATGAGTGACCGGCAGCGCATTGACCCCGCGCTCCAGCAGCCGCTGCGACAGCACCACGGTCGGAAGCGAATCCCCGATGATGATCGGGCACACCGCCGTCCCCGCCGCGGTTCCGAGATCGAGCCCGCGGGCCTTGGCGAGGGAACAGAAATAGGCGGCGTTGTGCTGCAACCGGGCGACCCGCTCGGGCTCGCGGTGCAGGACCTCGAGCGCCTTCTGGGCGGTCGCCGCGATGACCGGCGGCATGCCGACGCTGAACACGAAGACGCCGACGGTAAGCCTGAGATAGTCGACGAGTTCCTTGCAGCCCGCGATGTAGCCGCCGCACCCGGCGAGCGTCTTGGACAAGGTCCCCATCCAGATGTCGACGCGCCGCGGGTCGACGCCGAAATGCTCGGCGATCCCGTAGCCGCGCCGCCCGAGCACGCCGAGCGAATGGGCCTCGTCGACCATCAGCCAGGCGTCGTGGCGCGTCTTGATCTCGATCAGGCGCGGCAGATCGGGATAGTCGCCGTCCATGCTGTAATGGCCTTCGACCACGATCAGCGCGCGCTCGAACTTGTTGCGGGTCGCCGCCAGCATCTGGTCGAGGCTGTCGAGATCGTTGTGGGCGAACGAGCGGCGCGCCGCACCGGACAGCGTGCCGCCCATCACGATGCTGTTGTGGGAGAGCGCATCGTGGACCAGGAGGTCCTTCGACCCGACGAGGTGACCGATGACGCCGAGATTGGTGGCGTAGCCGCTCACCAGCACCAGGCAGTCCTCCACCCCGTAATGGTCGGCGAGCGTGCGCTCCAGCGCACGGTGCACCGGGCGTTCGCCGGCGACGTGACGGCTCGCCGAGGCGGAGATGCCGTAGCGGTCGATCGCCGCCTTGGCGGCCTGCACCACTTCCGGGTGCTCGTTCAGCCCGAGGTAGTCGTAGGAGGAAAAATTGAGGATCGATTTCCCGGCGATCCGCGTCTGCGTACCGGCGCGGGCTTCGTGCATGCGGAAATACGGGTTATCGACCCCGAACTTCTGGCCGATCGAGCGGAACAGGCGCAGCTCGTCGTAGCCCGGCAGGGTGGCGAAGTTCACCCTGTCCTTCGTCTCGCGTTCCGACGCGCGCAAGGCGGTCGAATGCTGCATCGTCTCGACGCGGCGGAGCAGGTGTCGCCGCGCTTCCTGCGACAAACCGGACGATTTCTGGCTCAAGACGCCATGCCCTTCGCTTTTGCCGGGCCGGAACTGGCGATCTCATCGAGCGCCGCAACATCACTGGCTTTCGCCGTTGTCATATGCCGATCAGCGAAGGCACGGACCACCGAGTCCTCGGCGGGGGCCTTGAGGTCGAGTTGCGAGATCACCTCGTTGGCGAGGCTCGCGACCGTCAGCGCACCGACCGAGCTCGTCAGCGACACGTGGATGCCGAAGGTCTCCTCGAAGTTCATGGCGAATTCGAGCAGCATCAGCGAGTTCGAGCCCGATCTCGCCGAGCGGCCGGGTCCGGCTGATCTCGTCCTCGCGGGCGTGGAGCACGCGGGCGAGCTGCCAGACGATGACGTCGGTCAGCTTGCGCCGCACGCCGTCGAGGCCTTCCTTCTGGGCGATCGCATCGAGATCGAGATGGGTCGCGCCCTCAGCCCCGTCGCGAGCCTCACGCACGAATCTCGCGTAGGTCGGCGATTTGAGCACAGCGAGACGGTCGGCGCTGAACAGGCCGTCCGACGGCGAGATCGTCATCACCGCGAGGCATTCGGCGGCCGGTAGTACGAGCGCCTGGCCCATCAGGTCGAGCGCCTCCCGCGCCCGCATGCCGTGGACACCGGTCAGCTTCTGGAACCGGGATCGCAGCCGCTCCGAGCGGGCGAGCACGCCGACATCGGTGATCGGTCCCCAGCCGATGGCGAGCGCCTTCTGCCCGGCGCCGGCGCGGCGGCGTGCCACGCCCTCCATGTAGGCGTTGGCGGCGACGTAGTTCGCCTGCCCCGGATTGCCCATCAAGGTCGTCGCCGAGGAGAACAGGACGAAATAGTCGAGCGGCATGTCGCGGGTCGCCGCGTCGAGGTTGTCGATGCCTTTCACCTTCGGGGCGAGCACCCGCTCGAAGCGATCGCGGTCGAGATTGGCGAGGAGACTATCCTCGAGAACCATCGCGGCGTGCAGGACGCCGGTGAGCGGCGGCATCGTCGCCGCGATCTTCTCGAACAGGCGGCCGACCGCCGCCCGGTCGGTAACGTCGCAGGACTCGGCGAGCACCTGGACGCCGCCGGCAACAAGATCTTCGACCGCGCTCTTCGCCTCATCGGTCGCCGCGCCGTGCCGGCCGACGAGCACGAGGTGTCGCGCCCCGCGCGCCACCAGCCATTTGGCGGCTTCGAGCCCGAACCCGCCGAATCCGCCGGTGATCAGGTGTGTGCCGCTCGGGATTGGCTTCGAACGGCCGGCTCCGCGCCGCAATCGCATGGAGCGACGGCGGACGGACGACGATCTTGCCGATGTGACCCGAGTGCTGCATCAGGTGGAAAGCCTCGGCGACCTCGTTTGCGCCGAACACGCTGTACGGCAGCGGCGTCAGCGTTCCTTCCTCGAACAACTGCATCAGTTCGCCGAACAGCTTGGGACCGACGTTCCTGCGGTCGAGCATCAGCTGGTCGAGATCGACGCCGAAGTAAGTGAGATTTCGCCGGAACGGTCGCAGGCCGATATGGGTGTTCGCGACGTAGTCGCGCTTGCCGAGTTCGACGAAGCGGCCGAACGGACGCAGGCAGGCGATGCTGCGCTCCATCGCGTCGCCGGCGAGGCTGTTGAGGACGACGTCGACGCCGTCGCCGGTGATCGCCCGTACGTCGTCGACGAAATCGCCCGAGCGCGAATCGAAAACGTGGGCGACGTCGAGGCTGCGGAGCAGGTCGCGCTTCGCCTGCGAGCCGGCGGTGGCGATGATCTGCGCGCCGCGCGCCTGTGCGATCTGTATCGCGGCCATGCCGACCGCGCCGGCGCCGCCGTGAATGAGAACCCATTCACCGTGTTCGAGCCGCGCCTGCCAGGCGAGCGCGTAGTAGGCGGTGAGGAACGCGACGGGGATCGTCGCACCGGCTTCGACGCTGAGCGCATCGGGCAGTTTCGCGGCGAGCGCCGCAGGCACCGTGACGTGGGTGGCGAAGGCCGACGAAGCGAGCGCGCGACACCCGGTCCCCGGGCTTGAGGTCGCGCACCGCGTCGCCCACCCGCACCACGCGGCCGGAGCATTCGAGACCGATATTGGCACCGCTGAAGCCGTCCTCGATGACGTCGTCGGGCAAAAGCGACATCATCCACATGACGTCGCGGAAATTGAGTCCTGTCGCCTCGACCGCGATCTCCACCTCCGCCGGATCGGGAGCCCGGCGCTCAGCCGGCTCCCAGTCGAGATGGCGATCGGCTGCGGTTCGGCGCTGCAGCTTTGCCGCTTCGGCCCGCCGCTGCGGCAACCGCCCGAGCATCGCATCGAGCCCTTCGACACGCACGGCGCAGGTGACGAGATCGTCGATCTGGAGCTCGGTCTCCTCCGTGCCCGACACGATGATGTCGCCCAGCCGCACCATCGCCTCCTCGGCGGCGATGCCGGGGGCGATGTCGACGCGGCGCACGTCGAGATGCGGAAACTCGTTGGCGAGGGTCCGCGAATAGGCCCATGCGCCGGTCTCGACCGGCTTGATATCGGCGCTCGAATTGGCGAGCGCGCCGGTGAACACGAGCCACAGCGTCCCGGCTCCCCCTTCGAACCGATCGGCACAGGCCTTGATCGCCATGCAACGCTCGATGAGCGCCTGCGTCGGCTCGCCGGACCGCTCCGTTGGAGCAGCGAGGTGGACGATGCTGGCAGGCGCATGACCGGCATCGACCCCGGTGCAGACCTGCGCGGGCATCCCCTGCTCGCGCAGCAACCGGGCGAGCACCGCGCCGGCACTCACGCCCGGCGCGCCGACGATCAATACGGCGCGCTGCTTTTCGGCCGTGCGGCCGACCGCGCAGGGTGCGGAGGCGTCTCCCGCCGCAGCGACGATCAGCGAGGCGTGGCGACCGCCATAGGTCGCGACATGGCTTTCGGCGCGCTCGAATCCGGCCCGTTCGACGGCGAGAGCCCAGGATTCAGGTCCCTGCAGACGCCCGACCGGAGCGTCCGGGGAGGCGCTGGCAAACCACGCAGGATCGAGGCCGAAGGCAAGGTCGCGGAAGACCGACGGCGACGGCTCGACCGCGATCAATACCCCACGCGGTGCCAGCGCTTCGCGCAACCGCGACAGTTCCCACCGCTCCGGCAGACGGTGCAGGCTCTCGGCCGCGAGGACGAGATCGTAGCGCGATCGCTCGAGCCCGGCATCGGGCTCCAGCAGGCGGAAGCCGTTGTGCCGATGGGCGGCGCGCTGGGCGGCCTCGAAGCGGCGGCGGTCCGGCTCGGCGACCGTCAGCTCGACGTCGTGGCAACGCTTGACCTCGATGAGCGACGACGTCAGCGGACCGAAACCGATCTGCAGGATGCGCAGCGCACGGGTCTCGGGCCACAGCACTTCGTTCTCGAGCAGACGCGCGACGATTGCGCTCAACTCTTCGAGGGGAATGCTCGCAGCGTCGTAGAAGTCGAACACCGCCGCCGGTATCGCCGGCTCTGCGGCGAGGCGAATGGCGCGATCCGACCGCGCCTGTTCGACGATCCCGGAGATCGCGCCGGCCAGCAGGAGCTCGGCGGCGCGACCCGGGTGCTCGCGACCGAGTCCCTTGAGCACCGTCGCGGCATCCGGAAGCAGCGGGTCCCTCACCACGATCCAGTGCTCGCCGCTCGGAGTGACGAGGCCCGCGGCGGCAAGCTTGTCGAGGAGATTGGCCATCCAGGGCTGCAGTTCGCGCGGCAGACGGCCGCCGTCGACCAGGGCGTCGACGTCGAGCACCTCTTGCTCGGCCAAGGCCGATGCGATCTCGTAGGCGGCTGCGGTCGCAAAGCCCTCGAGGAGGAGATCGGCATCCTCGGCGTCCGGCCGCTCCACCGACAGGAGCCCCCGCGCGCTCGCGTCGGTGACGATCTGGTCGGGATCGATGTCGATACCGGTTTCGCCGAGGCTCGCCCCACCGACGAGGCGGGGAAATTCGACGTAGGTGGTCGCGTCGAGCTGGCCGAGCCGACGGACCGGCACCACCTGGCAGCGCACGCCGCGCAGGATCGCGAGGACTTCGTTGTCACGGCCGCAGATGTAGTAGTTGGCGACGATCGCGCGCTCGTTGGCGCTCACGACTTCGATCGTCGAGCGGTGCGGAATCCCGCCCGGAACGAGCAACACGGCTTCGTCCATGCGGATCGGCAGATAGGCGACGCCGCGTTCCTCCGCCCGCAGCTGCGGAAGCAGCGTCAGGATACCCTGGCAGCAGCAGTCGGTGCGGATCGGATCGAGCAGAAAGCCGGTCGCGGCCGCGGACGGTGCGATCTCGACCGAAATCAAGTCGCCGTCGATGTGGGCGCTTTCGATCAGCCCGAACGCCGGTCCGTAATTCAGTCCGCCCGAAGCGACGATCCGGTACATCGCCTCCTTGCCGATCCGTCGCGGCACCCCGCCTTTCGGCGCGGGCGGCACGACCTGGCGCGCCGGGGCGTGCACCAGCTTGGCGCGCGCATGCAGCAGCCAGCCGGACTCGGTGAGCCGCGGCCGGCTGAAGATCTCGACGGTGTTCGAACTCGGCGACACCCGCGACATCACCTCGCGAGTTTCGTCCTTGCCGAGATCGAGCGGCTTGAGGATTTCGAAATCGGAGAGCAGGAGCTCGGTGGTCCGTAGCCATTGGCTGCCGACGGAGAACAGGATCTCCATGAAACCGGTGCCGGGGAAGATCGGCTGCTCGCCGACTTTGTGGTCGACGAGCTCGGGGAACAGCGTCGCGTCGATGTGGGCGTACCACTCGAGCCCATCGCCGCGGACTCGCGCACCGCTGAAGGGATGCCGCACGGTCTCGATGTGGCTCGAAGCCTCCGTCGTCGACGGGCACCGCAACTGCACCTGCTGCCACGGATAGGACGGCAGCGAGATCGAGGGACCAGGATTGGCACCGAAAATCGAGGTGGTGGCGACTTGCGCGCCGGCGATCAGTGCCCGAGACAAGAGCTTGTCCAGGGGATCGCGGTCGCAGTCGCTGCGGTCGAGGGCCGACAGCACCACGATGCCCTCCGCCTCGCCGGATAGGCTGTCGGAGATGTGCCGCAGGAGCGTGCTGCGCGGGCCGATCTCGACGAAGAAGCGCGCGCCTAGCTTTGCCGCCTCGCGCACGCCGGCCATGAACTGGACTGGCTCGCGGATGTTGCGCCACCAATAGCGCGCGTTGAGCCGCGACCGCGGCAGACACGACCCGGTCACGGTGGAGACGAAGGGAACGAGCCCTTCGAGCGGGACGATGTTCTTGAGATCGGTCAGCAGGTGGCGCTCGATTCCGGCCATCTGCGCGCTGTGGAAGGGATAGTCGAGATCGAGCTCGACGACCGCGATCCCTTCGCTGCCGGCCCGGCGCTTGAGCTCGGCGAGAGCATCGCGCGGCCCGGCGACGGTGACTGCACGGGGGCTGTTGAAGGCAGCGATCTCGACACCGGGAACTCCGGCGAGCAGCTCCTTCACCGTCTCCGCAGGTGCGAGCACCGCCATCATGCGGCCGGCGCCGCGGGTCGCTTCCTGACGCGCGCTGCGCGAATAGATCACCTCGACCGCGGTGCGCAGGTCGAAAATGCCCGCGGCTTCCGCAGCAGCGACCTCTCCGACGCTGTGTCCGAGCACGACCGAAGGACGCAATCCCCGAGCGGCCATCGCCACTGTGGCCGCGCTCTGCACCGCAAAGATCAGCGGCTGCGCGATCTTCGTCGTCGGCAGCATCTCGTCGAGCTTGTCGCTGAACAGCGCGTCGGTCAGCGACCAGCCCGCGATCTGTTCGAAATGGCCGTCGACGGTATCGAAGTGCGAACGGAACGCCTCGTTGTTGCGATAGGCGGCGATACCCATGCCGGCCCATTGGCTGCCGTTGCCCGAATAGACGAAGGCGATCGGCAGGTCGTGCCCGACCGCGGTCCCGCTGGTGAGTGACGGCACCTCGGCCCCGGCGATGTAGGCGTCGAGCGCCTCGGCGACGTCGCGACGCCGGGTCGCGGCGACCACGAGCCGGTGCGCCATGCGCTCGCGGCGATGCGCTACCGCGTTCGCGACGACTCCGGTGTCCTGGTCGGACAGATGCGCGATGCGCTCGGCATAGCTCGCCGCCATCGCCGCGAGCCCCGGCTTGGTCTCGGCGGACAACAGGAAGATTCCGCGCGGCTCCGGAGGATTGCCGACGGCTTCCACCGGCTTTCCGGGCGCGACGACGACGTGGGCATTGGTGCCGCCGAATCCGAACGAATTCACCCCGGCGCAGCGCAGCGGCGAATTGGGCAGCAGCAGCGGCTTGTTGCAGACCGTGATGTTGAGGCGATCGAACTCGATCGCCGGATTGGGCTTCGAAAAGTGCAGCGAGCGCGGCAGGATGCCGTGGTTGAGCGCCAGCACCGACTTGACGAGGCCGGCAAGGCCGGACGCTGGCTCAAGATGACCGATGTTCGTCTTGACCGACCCGATCGGCAGCGGCGCCGAGCGGCGAAGGCCGAGACCGCGGCCGAGCGCGTTGGCCTCGATCGGATCGCCGACCGGCGTGCCGGTCCCGTGCGCCTCGACGAAGGCGAGGCGGTCGAGGTCGATCTCGGCGCGCGAATAGACCCGCTTGATCAGTGCTTCCTGGGCGATCCCGGAGGGGACCGAGATGCCGTTGGTGCGGCCGTCGGAATTGATGTCCGACGCGATGATGATCCCGTGCACCGGATTGAGCTTCGACTGCGCGAGCGCCGCCTTGCGCAGCACGAGGACGATGCCGCCCTCCGCCCGCACATAGCCGTCGGCATCGGCCGAGAAGGCGCGCGACAGGCCGGTCGGCGACAGCATCGAGGCCTGCGCGAACGAGATGAACGGCACCGGGCTCGCGATGACGTTGATGCCGCCGACGATCGCGGTATCGATCTGGCCGCTGCGCAGGGCCTGCACGGCCTGGTGCAGGGCGACCAGCGAGGACGAGCAGGCGGTATCGAGCGTGACGCTCGGGCCGTGCAGGTCGAAAATGTAGGAAATCCGGTTGCCGAGAATGGCGAGCGAGTTTCCGGTCGCGAAATGCGAATCGGCGATGGCGACGTCGCCGATCACCGAATGCGCGTAGTCGGTCTGCGAGGCGCCGACGAAAACGCCGGTGTCGGTCCCTGCCATCGAGCTCGGCGGGATGCCCGCGTCTTCCAGCGCCTCCCAGGTCAGCTGCAGCAGGATTCGCTGTTGCGGATCCATCTGTTCGGCTTCGCGCGGCGAAATGCCGAAGACGCTCGGATCGAAGCCCCAGATGTCGTCGAGAACGCCGGCCGCGAAGGTATAGCTCTTGCCGCGCTCCTGTCGGCGCGGATGCCCGAATCGCG
Organism: uncultured Alphaproteobacteria bacterium; assembly: GCA_963793985.1. GTDB lineage: Bacteria > Pseudomonadota > Alphaproteobacteria > Rhizobiales > Xanthobacteraceae > JAJPKK01. The sequence continues at coordinate 77,790 of CAWCCG010000006.1, forward strand.
TAAGCGAAAAGCGCTCAGCCGGGACCTGGCTGACGGCACACCGTCCCTCGAGCAGCAAGGACCAGAGGTCGGATATCGAATTCGCACCCGGAAACCGACCGGCCCAACCGGCGATCGCGATGTCGTCATGCAGGTAGTAGACAGCACCCACGCACGACCCCCCTCAATGAACGTTCAAATCCCCTACGCTCATTTGGCCGTTGACACACAGCCGGCACAGAACCGCTGCAATATCCCAGAGTACCGGGACGGCCGTCTACGCGGAAGTGCCAGAAGACTCGAAATCGCGCGACCCACCATTTTCGCGCACGTTCCAGAAAGAAACTCACCCTGTGTTGTCTTATCGACCGAACCTCACTCCCCTTTTAGACTTTTCTGCGCCTTGCGCGCAAATACCGAATCGTAATTTTATTCGGAAGTTCCTCTTTTCGCGGGACGGGCCGAAAAGCGCGCATCACCGTAATCACCCACACCGGCAATCACCCATCACGATCGTCATCGATTTGTCACCGGCTGCCAAGGCCGGCGGCGGAACGTTCGGAAAAGCGTCGATGGTGAGGTTTCCTTGACAATTCTGAGTTAAATGCGGCAATGTGTCCGTGGTGCTTGGGGGTACGGGATGCGGACAGCTTCTCCAACTCGGTGGAATGAGGGGTTTTTCAGACCTCTAGAGCGTCCAGCGCTGGCTTGGCTCGCGCCGAGACTGCCTCTTTGGGTGACGCCGGACCATCTCACGGGCTTCGGTTTTGCCGGCGCCGTGTTAGCCGCGGTGGCATACGCGGCCTCGGGATCGCGGCCCGATTTTCTCTGGCTTGCTTCCCTCGGCCTCATCATCAATTGGTTTGGTGACTCCCTCGACGGAACCGTCGCCCGGTTGCGGCAGATCGAACGGCCGCGATACGGATATTATCTCGACAATTCGATCGATTGTGTCGCCCAGTTGCTGCTCGCTTTTGGGATCGGCCTGTCGGGATACGTGCGGTTCGACCTCTGTCTGTTCGCGCTTGTCGCCTACCTGATGGTATCGGTGCTGAGTTTCATTCGCGCCAACATTTCCAATGTTTTTCAAATCACTTACGCTGCGGTTGGTCCGACTGAGGTGCGGGTCGGCTTCATCGTGCTCAACGCTCTTCTGATTATCTTCCCGCCGGATACCGTCGATTGGGGGCTGCCGCTGACCTATCCCAATCTGTGGTCGCTGGCGTGGTCGTCCTCGATGCTTGTCACGTTCCTCGTCACCATGGTCAAGCAGGTGCGCCGGCTCGCGATCGAGGAGCCGGTGCGGAACGCGACCGCATCTTTGGGACGCGGCGCATGGCTCGAATCCGAGGGCCAGTGGCTCGCCATTCCCCAACCGGTTGTGGAACCGGTGGCGCCCGTGCATCCGCGCCAGATATCCAAGCCTTCGGACCGCTTCTGATCGGCAGCAATTCACCTGCGGATTCCCTGCCGTTTGCAGGACTGAACGGTCCAAAAGCTCCACGCCTTTTGGACCGTGTTTGGGCAATCTCGTCGCCCTTACGGCAGAGCCACCTCGTGTGCGAATAGCGACAAGGCCGGATGGAAGTAGGGATCGTCCCGAATTTTCTCCGCCCACCGCCGCACGAAATAAGTCCGCTCCTGCCGGTAGAGCACGAATGGGTCGGGATCGATGCCACGGGTTGCAGACTGAAGGTGGATCAACACCAATTCGGGCGTCCACAGGTTGGTCCAGCCCCGCTCGGAAATCCTCAGGCAGAGATCCATGTCGTTGAGATCGACCGGCAGATTCTCGGCATCGAAGCCGCCCACCGCCTCGAACTTGTAGCGCTCGACGGCGATGCAGGCCGCTGTCACTGCACCGACCTCGTGGGCTACCGTCAACCGGTTGCAGTAGCCGGGATGGTCCGCGGGCATCCGGCGGTAGAGATGCCCGGCGATCCCTCCGAAGCCGAGCACCACGCCGGCATGCTGGAGGCGGCCGTCCGGAAACAGGAGCTTCGCCCCGACGACACCGATCTGTGGCATGACGGCGAAGCGCACCAGCGGTTTGAGCCAGTCGCCGTCGACCACGACGATGTCGTTGTTGACGAAGGCGAGAACCGGTGCCGCGGTCGCGTTGGCGCCGTCGTTGCTGAGGGCCGAGAAGTTGAAGGGCCCAGGCCGCTCCACAACCTTGAAGCGCGCATCGCGCTTGAGGTCGCGCAACAACGCGATCGCGTCCGGCGCGGTGCTGCCGTTGTCGACGACGACGATTTCATAAGCCGGATAGTCGGTCTTGTCCTTGAGTCCGCGGACGCACTCGCTGAGGAGATCGGCGCGATCGCGGGTGGGGATCACGATGCCGACCGGCGGCCAGATGGGCTCGTTCCCTGTCGGACCGGATCGCCGGGGCGGGGCCGCCGCAGAACGCGGTCTTCCGGCGCGGCGGTGATACAGGACCCTGCGGATGTGCCCGACCGCAGCGGGAGCAATCCCGGCAAGGATGCGGTCGATGACCATTCGATCATCGTCGAACGAGTGCGGCGAGCGCGTCTCCACCGGGGTCGAGGGCCCCTGCGCGGACAAGGGCGAGGCGTCCCACATAGGGGGCGCTTGCCTGCAGGCAAGGGCTCCAGCATGGCTTGAAGATCGGATCGCGATGGGTGCCGTCCGCCTCGAGGGTATCCTCGTCGGAATAGACGACGGCCAAGCTGGGAGAGCCGGCGAGGCGATCGGCCAGAACGGCGAGCGCATAATCGGGGAGCACGTCGCCAGCGTCGAGGACCCCGATGCGGTCATCGGCAGTGTTCCAGCGGGCGATCTCCGCCCAATCGGGCCGGGCCCCCATGAAGGATACCCGCTCGTCGCCGGCGACAACGGGACGGCCGGCGAGATCGGGCGCCCCGACATCCGTCGAGATCACATCCAGCGTCCACTTCGGATAAGCCTGCGCTTGCAGCGAGGCAATGGTCGCGGACGCGCCGTCCTGATCCGAAGCGCGCAGCAGGAAACGAAAGCGCGGCGTCAGGTTCCAGTCGGCATGCCCGCGATCGAGACCTTCAGGATCGAACGAACGTGCTACTCGTTTGCGCCACGCGCCATAGTCCCGAAGCGGAGTCGGCGGTGACGCGAACTTCAACGCCTGCCAAGCTTCCTGCCGCGAATTGAGGAGGCGGGAGCGCACCGTCCAATAGACCCATCTCCAGTCGTGCGGGAGGCCGCGGCGCAGCAGCCCGATTCGGGAGAGCGGTGTCACCTCGTCGATGCGAAAGGTGGTCGGCGCCCCTCCCCGCCCTGGCGAGATCGAGACCTTCACCGTGTCGTCGGGCACGCGCCCCATCCACTCGGCGGAGCCGAGCACGGGGCCATTCATCGCCTGTACGAAGGTGGCGCCCGTCCGGGTCTTGAAACGGATCAGGGGGCGAACGGGGTCGTCGAAGAAGCTTGCCGAATAGCGCAGCCTGATCCAGCGGTACCGGGTAATGAGTTCCACCGGCTCGACCTGCAGCCAGACGGCATCGCGGGCGCCGGCATCCAGCTCGATCGCGACGTCGGGGTCCGGAACGAGCCGCAGGGTGTCCGCTCCGGCACGCTTCATTGCGAACGCCGTTTCCTGGCTGTCGCGCCGCCCAAGGCCGATATCACCCGGACGGGCGTACGGCAAACCCGCGGCAGCCACCCGATCACGAAGATCGGTTCGACGATCGGGTGAGCCTCAGGACCGGCGCCGCCTGGGGCCGAAGCAGCGCACGCCCCACTCCGGCCGCACATGCCCATAACGTAATGTCTGCCACCAGCCGACGCTGCATGCACCCTCATAAGGGGCGTCATAACCCGCGTAGGGACGATATGGTCGATCGTATCCATCAGCCCGGACCGGAACCGACGATACCAGCACCAGCGCGGCGAGGACCACCGGGAACGCCGTAAGCTGTTTCACTTGACCGCTCCGTAGGTGGCCACGCCGGAGATAACAGGCGACGTCACCAGCCCGACCAGGCCGAGGAATTTGCCGATCTGATCGGAGGCCGAATTGGCGATGTAGATGATGTCCTTGTCCTTCATCGCGAAGGAGCGCGCGAGGAAGAACGAATGGGCATCGCGCAGGTTCAGGCGATAGATCACCGGCACCAGATTGCCGCCGGGCGGCAGGGCCGTGCCGGGCACGAATTGCGCGACCAGCGGAGCCGGCTCGAACCGCAGGAGGAAGACCCCGCCCGGGTCGGCCTTGTAGTCGTTGAGGCCGCCGGCCCGCGCTATCGCCTCCTCGAGCGTGATGCCGGCGGTATCGAACGGAAGCTTCTCGCTGCGCCCGGTGGCGCCGAATGCGGTGAAGGTCTGGGGATCGCGCACCACGGTGATGACGTCGCCCGGAAGCACGTAGATGTTTTCTTCCGGATGATTGAGCAGTGCGTTGTAAGCGACCGAGACCGTCTGCTTGTGTCGGGTCAGCCGAAGGTAGGCCTCGTGCGCCGAAATGCGGATGCCGCCGGCCCCGGCGATGACGTCGAGGAGTCGATCGCCTTTGGTCGACAGTGGCACCCGCGCGCCATTGACGACCTCGCCGCCTAAAGTGACGGTGTTGCTCAGGTTCCGAGAGATCGTGACCACCGCCTGGGGCTCGATCGCTTTACCCTGCAGCGCCCTGACCACGAGCTGCTCGACGTCTCCCGGCCGCAGTCCTGCGACATGCAGCCGGCCGGCATAGGGAACCTGGATGGTGCCGTCGCGCGCGACCACCTGTTCCGGGATGGTCGCCGTCCGCGAGCCCGACGAAATCGAGCGGTCGCCTGCCGACGCGGAGAACAGGCCGCCGGCGCCGGCCTCCCAGATCGTCACCACCACCGAATCGGACACGCCGATCCGCAGGTCCGGTGATGGACCGACATCGCTGAAAACACGCTTGAAGGATTCGCGCGGCTGGCCGGAGCTGATGCTGACGATGCGCTCGGTAATGTCGAGCAGCACATAGCCACCCTCGGGCGTCGGACTTGCCGCCGAGGTGGCGACGTCCATCAGGGAGGGCCCCGAACCGGGAAGAATGGTGCAGCCGGCAGACAGGCCGAGCAGCCCCAACACCCCGACGGTCCACATGATCCGTGCGGCCATTAGCCCCCAGCCCCGCCCGATAGCCCCCGGGCTCGAAGATAATACGTTAAAAGCGGCTTTTTCCGCAAGTCCTTATTGGCCATCGGAGTCCGTGTTGCCCATTGAAATATCTTTAATTTTTTGTTTTCGGGAGATTCCCGTCGAAATCCACGGGGACAAACTTTTATGCAACGCGCCGCACACCGATCAGAGCCCCGCAACCCGCCATTTTCAGGGCCGCTGAAGCCCCATCCCAAGCCGGGTCATGACCTGCCTGCAGGAGGCCAGCACAGCCTCACGCTGCCGTGGCGTTTCGAGCCCGAGCGCATCGGATACGAGCCGCTCCGCAAGCCCAAAACCGGCAAAAAACACATCGGGATCAATGGGGCGGCCGTTCGATCCTGCCGCGGCTTCCCAGGCGGCCACGACATTTTCGACGAACGGTCCCCCGAGTTCCCGATCCCCACGAACGGCCGTCTCGACCAGCAGTTGGGCGAGCCCCAAGACACGACTGCGGTCGGACAGCGCTGACGACCGCCACAGCACCGATTTGATGCGAAGCGCCTCCGCCAGCATCGCCGTGCCGCGTTCGCCCAGATCGGTCACCGAGCCCGAGCTTTGGCGGTGGGAATTGAGGGCCTCCGGGTGGTAGGCGATGCGGCCGTCCTGCAGGCACCGGAGGTAAGCCAACCAGTCGCCGCAATAACCGAACGATTCGATCGACGGGAGATGATGGACGAGGATCGCGCGGCGGAACACCACCGCGCTCGCATTGGGGATCGTATTCTTGATCGCGAGCGCCTGCTCGATCTCCGTGTCGCCTTCCTCGACATAACCGGTGAGCCATTTCCGGCTGCTGAGGCTGTCGGTGTAGAAGCGATAGCTGTCGGCGAGCCATTCCCCCTGCGCCCCGATGACCCGCGATTCGGCGTAGGCGAGCGCCAGTCGGTGGTCGGCGAAATACGGCAGCAGGCGCTCGACAAAATGCGGCGAGGAACTGTCGTCGCTTTCCGCAATCCACACGAGTTCCGACCGCGCAAGTGTCACGCCTTTTGCCCACTGCCCGAACGGCGAGCCGCTGTTGCGTTGGTTGCGGACGAGCTTGAACGGGACCGGCGAGATGCGCTGCCAGCGTTCGAGCATGGCAAGGCTGTCGTCGGTCGAGCCATCGTCGAGCGCGATGATCTCGGATGGCAGCACGCGCTGGCGAAGGATCGAGCCGATCCGCTCATCGAGATACCGGGCGTGGTTGTAGCAGGGGACGATCGCCGACACGTCGTGCCGGACGACATGGGGCGGCATCTTCGCCATGACAGCGGGAACCGCGGTCGCGTTTGCGGGATCGCCGGAAGCGAGGACGGTCGAAGATAGTTTCAGCTCCTCGATGATCGGCGCAACGTCGGGATCGCGGCCGATCTGAACCACCGCGGCAGAGGCGTCGCGAAACTTCAGAGCGCGCAGAACGCGGGACGCGATCGTCTTCCGAGAAGCACGGCATCGCAAGAGATCGAGATTGGCGACGCCCTCGGGGAGATCGCCAAGCGCTTCCCAGGACAGCACGAAGACATCGAGATCCGGCTGTGCCGACAGCCCCGCGACAAGCGCTCGACCGTCGCATGACGTCCACGCCGCGGGATCGGCGACCACGACCAGAACGCGCCGCGCGGACTCGGGCCGGGTTCCAAACTGTGCCGACCACGGAAGATCGTTCCACTCGGCAACCGGCGAACCGGGCGGCGGCAGTGTCGGATGGGTGCTGTGCCAGAGGTCGCGACCGCGCCACGCGTAGTGCAGCAGCGCCGGTGCGCCGGCGCCGACGGATTCGTCCAATTGCGAGCGATACCACGCGGTCGACAACGCACCGCAGGGATCGCATTCGCGCGCGCCCTCGCGAAGATAATGCGCAAGCGGCGCACACCCGGAACCGCGTGCATCGACATTTCTCATGCGGTACCACGCGGCATCGAACCACGGACCGGGCGACCGCCCATCGCGGTCGCCGGACGACACGTAGTGCAGGAACGGATCGAATCCGCTTTGCGCCACGTCGGGATAGCTTGCGAGATACCAGGCGCGGTCGAACAACGGCGTCGGCACGACGCGCTCACCCGGCGGCTGGAAAGCATAGTCCCCGAGCGGCGAAAGCCCCTTGCGGAGCGGGCGGCCGATCGCGGCGAGATAGTAGGCGGTGTGAAAATAAGGTGACGGATCGAGGAGCCACACCGGCGCCGATGTAATCGAGCAGCGGATTGCCGACCGGCGATCGTTTCGTTCGATACCAAACCGGATCGAACAGGAGGTGAGGTTTCAGGCCTTGCGCCGCGCCGATCGCGAGATAGTGGGTCGCGGGATCCCAGCCCTGTTGGGCGACCTCCGGATAGGCGAGGGTGTACCAAGCCGCGTCGAAGACGCGACCGCGCAGAAGTTTGTAGCGCGCGAAAGCCCACCTGATCCGCGCGAACAGGCGAACGAGGCCGGACGGACCAGAAGGATCGTTTTGCCTTTTGGTCACCTGCGAGAACACGCGCCCCCCTTGTTCATTTCCGGCGGCCTGCGCGCGCAACCGCGTCGACCATTGTATGCCGCCTCCCGGATTGGCGGACACCCTGATCAGTGCGATCGCCTTGCACTATCACGCCGAATGACAGAGAAGACCACTTGGATCGCGGTCGTTGGCTCCAAAACAGCCGTGGCCGATGCGTTTTTCCTTTGAGGAAGGGGCGCTGCTCTATCTGGTGCTGAGGTACGCTAAGTAAGCACGTGCTTTACCCAGGAACTCTTCCTTGAGGTCATGTGATGTTGTTCAATATCGACCAGGATGTTGGGAATCTGGTGAGTGGGTGGGTGATGCCGGACAACCCCGCAGCCACGCCGACCGTCATCGCACATCTCGATGCTGGTAACCATGTCGTTGTAGAAGCCACCATTTACCACTCCCTTCTCAAGGAACGAGGGCTTCACAATACGGGGGTGTGCGGATTTTTCTTGAGCGAGAGCAATTGTCCGGGCCTCGCAGGTTCGAACAGGCTCGAGATTCATGAAGCGAATACCAACCTTCTACTCTACCGTCGCCGGCCGGACGAAGGGCTCATCAACAAGAAGTTTTTCCGATTGGAACCACAGTTGTTTCGCTCTGTCGCTGTTGACGATGCCCTCGCGCAACACTTCCAGATGGCCTATTCGGCGCTCGAACTTCAATCCGAGGAGACGATACGCGCGATTATGGGCCTCCCGTTCTCGTCATCCGTCTACGCGTCGGGGCGCATTTTTTGGCGCTTCTGGGAGGCCCTTCTGCGTGATCGCGGATACATGGTGGGAATTCTCCTGCGCGATCCCTTTTATGAGCTCGCCGAGCGCCTGCTCATCCTCAAGCTTGCATCCTCGCCAGAAGGGGACCGCATTGCCGATGTGGTCGGTCCGGAGGTGCAGGCTGCTGCGGCCCATCTTCGCAAGATCGACCTAAGGGATATTTCGGCGATCGAAGCTGCCCTTGAATCGCCTTCTCGGGAATTGCGATCGATTGTCTATAATCCTCTCACCTATCTGCTGACGGCAGCGAATGCCTTCGATCCGCCAGCTACGCCGACGACAGCGATTGCGCTGGAATCACTTGCCGACATGGATGCGATCGGTCTCCGGCAGGACACCGAATCATTCTTCGAACTGGTTTCAGCCGTCCTCGAGGTTCCCGAAGGCCTCTCGGCCGAGACCGTTCCGACGAGTTCTACCGTCGTTGAGTGGGCGGACCGGTTGCGGGAGCGGCCAGCAATGCGGCAGCTCATCGAGATGGATCTCGTCGTCTACCAGACCGCAGTCGATGTCATCGAACGCCAGCATAAGAGTGATGTTGCCTCGCCCGCGTGAAGCCATCAATCGTGCAATGCTCGCCGCACGACAGGGAAGGACGATGCCGATTGATCACGCCGGCGAACTCGCCGGCCGGCTTTTGACCAAGGACGCGTAGCGTTGGCGGGCAAACTCGCGGAGATCGAGTTTATCGTCGGGAAGTACCTTCACGAACCGCTCTGCGATTTCGGTGACGACGAAGTCGGGCTTCACCTCTTCGACATAGCGAAAATCGACTGCAGTCGACCAGAAGAAGTGCACTTCGTAAAATGCCGTGCTTAGCATCGGCAGGAAAGAACTCGCCGCGCAGCAGAAAGAGTCTCCGAAAAGGACCAATCTTTTGCCGCCTGCGAGGCGCTCGTTGCGGTAGATGTATTGTCGCCCGCGTTGGTTGTGGTACATGCGCTGATCGTCGAAGTACGTCGAGAGCTCGTTTGCAAAAATCAACGTTCCGGAATTAGGGACCTCAAAATAGAACCCGGTCTCCTGCACCTGCGGATAAAGCTTTTCGCCAAGGTCGAACGTCGCTACGTATTCTCTGCGAACAAGGTCGGATAAATCGAATTGTTCGACCCCGAGTGCCTCGAGAAGCTGCCGGCACGCGACGAAGGCGCCAAACGGTGTCCAATGCGTATCCGTCTTATAGAATAGAAGCTGCGCGTCGCGCTCTGCAATCAATTGCGACGTGACATCAATATAAATGTGAGAGAGCCCACGGCGGTCCAGCGCGAGCGGAATGGTCCGTGATGGACGATTATCATAATTGTTTAGCGAACCGAGATAATTGTCTCTATAAACTGTCAATTTGTCGGGAACGATGAAATGAAAATACCGCACACCCAGTTCGCTCATCCGTGCGGTACGCTCTGCCAAAAGGTCACACCAATGTTCGACATCGGATGCGGAAAAGTAGTCCGCCTCGGTAAAAAAGCGGATGACCTGGTTGGTTCCGAGACGAAGGAACAACCAGCCGTCCTGGCCTTCTTGGATCCCACCCGGGGCGACGACCTTGCTGCCGGCAATCGGAATTGGGATGTCGAGACCAGCGACCTCGACCCAGACGAGGTCGGGGTCGGTTCTGGCGAATTCCAGAATGAATCCATAACGACCATCGCCAATTGCGGCTGCCTGCAGATCCGAACGGTAGTCGTCGGCGACAGCCGCCGCGATTTCCCCTTCTTCCGATTTCGCGACGACACGAATGCGCTGAGACGGATTACACGCGTCCCAGACCCAGCCATAAACGCAAGTTGGAGAACGCAAATCCACCCAGCCCCGAAGATCAAAGCCGCGTTTCCCGTGGATCGCCTGACCAAATGCCCTGGCTGTCCGGGTCCGTGCGAGCTTGAAAGCGAGAAATCTCAACCAGCATCCTCGTCCTTGTGAGGCGGCCGGAAGGTCCGACTTTCGACCAGCGTTGTCAACTCGAAGCCCCGAGCGGCGGTCCCACAGAAACCGAGGCAGTTCGCCAAGATTGTCAGCGGAAGCGCGCAACGCGTTCGACCGCGGCAATAGGTACCGCTTCGTGCGGCAGGAAGGTCAACTGACCTCACGAACCTTATGAATGCGGCTGACATTCGTTGTGCTGCACCGCGCGGGAACGCCAGTTTGCTGTAGCAACCTGGAGTGCGTCCTATCTCACGGAATGCATTCAAGCTTCGATCGACGCAACTTTAAGGCAAAGGAGGCGGGCCCTTGCCGTCAAGCCGCCGCGGTTCGAACACGAATTATGGTATAAGTTCCCAGGGCGCGGCGCGCGCGGGACGAGGGTTGGAGCGCTCGGGCATGATGCTGGGGGTCAAGGACAAGGCGGACATGCGGCCGATCGGCATGCGCCTTTCCGCGGCACTACCGGTCGATCGCTCGTTTGCTGCGTGTGCCCGTAGCCACAGCCTCACAAAGTTCCGAGCTTGTGGAGATTGTCCCCGAGCCGGCCGCCGCAGAGCCAGCCGCAGCCGACACCCGCCGGCTGCAGGTGGACGGCGGGCGGTGGGTGGCGAGAAGCTTCGTGGCGCTGGTGGTCGTGCCGGCCACGATATCGTCCCTCTATCTCTTTTTGCTGGCGTCGAACCAATACGTGTCCGAGGTCAGGTTCGCCGTGCGCGGCAGCACCGAACGGCTGCCCGGGGTCGACACCCTCGGCCCGGCGGCCGCCCTCGCCTATATGAATTCCAACCAGGAAATCTACGCGATCGCCGATTACATCCGCAGCCGTTCGGGGGTCGTGGACGTGAACCGCACCGTCGATCTGCGCCACGTCTTCCGCGCCGGCGGAGCCGATTGGATTGCGCGGCTGCGCAACAAAGCCTCGGCAGAGGATCTGCCTTCACTACTGGAACGACATGGTGGCCGTTACGACGGAGCCGGTCTCTGGCCTCGTCAACGTCGCGGTTCGGGCGTTCACGCCGCAGGACGCAATGGACATCGCGGCAACGATCCGCCGAAACAGCGAAGCGCTCGTCAACCGCATGCAGGAGCGTCCACGCAGTGACCTCGTGGAAAAGTCCGAAGCGGAGGTGCACACGGCGCGCGAACAGGCCGCAGAGGCGCGGGCCGCGGTGACGCGCTATCGCGATGCGCAGGCGAGTGTCGATCCGCTCGACACTGCCCGCTCGGTCGCCGGCAACGTCACGGAACTGAGCCGGGAACTGGTCACGCTCGACGTCGAGCTCACGGCCGCCAAGGCCACGATGGGCCCCAACGCGCCGAACATCGCGAACCTCCAGGCACGGCGCGACGCCGCCAAAGAGCAGATCCGGGGTCTCGAACGACGCATCGCCAGTGTCGACGCGTCTGATCGCACCGCGGCCGCGCTGCTGGTCGACTACGACCGGCTCGAGGTCGAGCGTACGCTCGCCGAAAAGCAGGTGTCGGTCGCCGAGCGAATCCTCGACCAGGTGCGCGCCGAAAGCAATCGCCATCAAGTCTACATCGACGTCATCGAAGGGCCAACCTTGCCGCAGCGCTCACTCTTTCCCGAGCGCGGAACCATCTTGGCGCAGATCATGACCATGTTGATCGCGTTCTGGGCCGTGGTCGTGTTCGTCGTCGCCAGCGTCAGCGACCACACCGACTAACCTCCCATGAGCGATCAGATCGAAGTGATCGAGGTTTCGCGGCTGCGGCCGAAGGAGGCAACGCGCCCACAGCCCATCGAGCGCCCCGTCGGCGATCTGTCGGAAAACGATTACCGGCGGCGGCCGTCACCGGTCGATCGCTTCGAATCCTACCGGCTGCACCGGATCACATTCCTCCTCATGGTCGTGCTGCCCACGCTGGCTGCTTGCCTCTATTACGGCTTATGGGCATCCGACCAATATGCCGCCGAGGCGCGGTTCGGCGTGCGTCAGACCCAACAACCCAACGTCAGCGACGATGTTCTCGTGAAGATGGCCCAGGGCATGGCCGTCGGCACCACCGGCCGCGAGCCGTATCTCGTCGCGAATTATGTGCGCAGCCGCAATCTGGTGGAAGAGCTCGACCGCCAGATCGGACTGCGGGAGATCTATTCGCGGCCGGCCGCCGATTTCTTTGCCCGCTTCGATCCGCGGGGAAGCAGCGAAAAGCTGTGGAGCTACTGGCGGAACATGGTGACCGTGAACGCCGACCGGTTCTCCGGCCTCGTCACCGTGCGGGCGCTCGCCTTCACCCCCGATGACGCCGTCACCATCGTACGGGCGGTCCAGGTCAGCGCCGAGCACATCATCGACCAGACGTCGCAGCGGCTGCGGGCCGACGCCCTGCACCTCGCCGAGGACGAACTGGCGCGCGCCCGTCAGCGCTATGTCGATTCGCTGTTGGCGCTACGCCGGGTCCGCGAAGGCGCACAGACCGTCGATCCGATGACGGCCATCGAAGAAACGGCGACCACGCTCACCGGGGCCATCCGGCAGAAACTCGCACTCGAGCGCGACCTCGCCTTCAACATGAAAGTGGTGTCGCCGTCGGCCCCCCAGATTCAGGTCCTCAACCAGCGCATCCGTGCCGTGGACGAGCAGATTGCCGCGCTCAATCGCTTGCTGACGAGCCGCGACGAGGCCGACCGGACGGCAGCCGACGTCATCAGCCGGTTCGAAGAGCGCGAGCTGACGCGGCGCTTTTCCGAAAGGCTGATGGAGATCACGCAGTCGAGCTACGAACGCGCGCGCGTCGAAGAGGCGCGCCAGCACACGTATCTGACGAGCTTTGTCGAGCCTGTCAGGCCGGACCAGGCGGAGTATCCGAGGCGCGCGCGATCGATTGCTCTCGTCGCGGTGCTCGCCCTCGTCGTCTGGATGATCACGCTCATCCTCGTCGCCGCCGTCAAGGACCACAAGCTCGTATCGTCAGGGTATTCCGGCTAGACTTCGATGCTTGCGGACGTACCAGAGAAGATCACGCCCGGAACAGGGGATATCCCAGAGCATTCTATTCGACGTGATCGCGCCTTGTGACTTGAGACGTGGTGGGGCGCGGACAGCGATCAACGTGATGCTCGTTCGTTTGGCCGGAGCCGAGGATGCTGTTCAGCATCGACGAGGATGTGGGCGGGCGAGTGGAAGGCTGGGTGATGCCCGACAACCCGGCCGTGACCCCGCGCGTCATCGTCCATCTCGACGCGGAGCATCATGTCGTCATCGAGGCGTTCGTCTATCGGCCTCTCCTCAAGCAGAACGGACTCCACAACACCGGAGTCTGCGGCTTCGCCCTCGACGACAACAACTGCCCCGGCCTCGCCGCAGCGAACCAGCTCCAAATCTTCGATGCCGACACCAATCTGCTGCTGTACCGACGGCGGCCGGGTACCGGCATCACCGACAAAAAGCTGTTCAGACTGGAGTCGCAGCTGTTCCGCTCGGCGGCGGTCGACGACATCGTGCTGCCACGCTTCCACATGGGCTATCCGGGGCTCGATCTCTTCCCCGAGGAGACCATCCGCTCGATCCTGGCGCTGCCCTTCACGCAATCGATCTACGCGTCGGGACGCGTGTTCTGGCGGGTCTGGGAGCCGCTGCTGCGCGACCGCGGCTACATGGTGGGGATGCTTCTGCGCGATCCCTTTCACGAGATGGCCGAACGCCTCTTGATCCTCAAGCTGGCCTCGTCGTCGCACGGCGGCAGCATCATCGACGCCGTCGGCCCGGTCGTCGAGGCGGCCGCCGGGCATCTGCGCAACATCGATTTGAAGGACTTTGGCGAACTCGAGGCGCTGCTCGCCGCAGCGCCGATCGAGCTCAGGGCGATCCTCTACAATCCCCTCACCTACCAGCTGACCGCCCAGAATGCGTTCGATCCGCCGCCGATGCCCGCCACGGCCGTTGCGCTCGAATCGCTCGCCGACATGGACGCGGTCGGGTTGCGGGAGGATTCCGCGCCGTTCTTCGAGCTTGTTTCGGCAATGCTGGACCTTCCTGAGGGCCTTCCCCCGGTTTCCCTCCCCACCAGCAATACGGTGGTACAATGGGCGGACTTCCTGCGCGAGCGCCCCACGGTCCGCAAGCTCATTGAAATGGATCTCGAGGTCTACCGGACCGCCGCCGGCGTTATCGAGCGGAGCCAGAAGTCCGGCCGCCGCCTCTGCGTAAGCGGCGTCAAGGAGCATTTGTGAGGGACGACACACCCTCGACCCCCGAACCGCGCCGGTGCGAGCCGGACACGGCCGTCCCTGGCGCACCGGCGCCGATCGATCGATGGCACGCTGCGGACGAACGTCTCGCCCGCAGCGAGCGGGAAATCGGCGCATTGCGGCGTGAGATCGCGGTGCTGCAGGACAGTCTCGCCGACCTGCGGATGCAGTCGGCACGCCATGCCCCTCTCCTCGACGGCGCGGCGTTCGTGTGTCCGGCGCCCGCAAGGCGGCCGAAGCGGTAATGCTGCCGCTGCGCGCGGCCGCGAGCGCTGGCCAATGTGCCGGCCACGGCCAGGCGGCTCTCCGAGGCGCGGCGTCGCAGCGAGCGTCTGGTCCGCGATCGCCATGGCCGCTGGATCAAGAGGCTCGACGCGAAGGCCTATCTCGTCAATGCGACCCAGGCGCTTGGCCTGTCGCGGCCGCCGATCTACCAGGTCACCCCGAAGCAGCGCATCGGGCTGCGGCATCGACCACGCATCCTCCACGTCATCCCCAATGTGTGGGTCGGCGGATCGACGCAGCTCATCCTCGATCTGCACGACTATCTCGGCCACCGCTTCGAGATGACGGTCGTCACCTCGGCGCTGCCGCAACGCGAGCAGCATCGGGGCATGAGCATATCGGTGGTGCCGCGCGCGGCGCCCCGCTTCGAGGTGCGGCGCCTCTTCACCAACTTCAATCCCCATATCGTTCACGTGCATTATTGGGGCGACGTCGACGAGCCGTGGTACAAGCCGTTTTTCGAGATGGCGGCCGAACTCGGCTGCCCGATCGTGCAGAACGTCAACACGCCGGTCGCCCCTTTCGACACGGTGCCGGTGGCGCAGAATGTGTTCGTGTCGCAAACGATCCTCGACCAGTTCGGATCGGCGGCGCCGGCGCGGGTGATCCACCCGGGCATCGATCTTGCGCTGTTTTCGCCGCCTGGGACCACCGACCCCGACGCCTATGACACGATCGGGATGGTCTATCGCCTGCAGCCGGACAAGCTGAACGAGGCCTCGATCGAACCGTTGATTGCCGTCGTCAAGCGCCGCCCGCAGACCCGCGCGATCATCATCGGCGACGGCACCCTGTTCTCGCATTTCCACGCACGCGTAGCCGAGGAACGGCTTCTCGACCGGTTCGAATTCACCGGCGCCGTCCCCTACGCTGCGCTTCCCGCACAGTATGCGCGGTTCAAGATGTTCGTCGCGCCGGTGTGGCAGGAGAGCTTCGGCCAGGTGGTTCCCTTCGCCATGAGCATGGGGCTCGCGGTGGCGGGCAACCGGGTCGGCGCGCTGCCGGAAATTCTCGGCGACTTGAGCCTGCTCGCCGATACGCCCGACGCGCTCGCCGATCATGTTCTGCGCCTGCTCGACGACCGCGCCGCAATCGACGCCGTCGGCCGCCGCAACCGCGCGATCGCCTGCGCGGCGTTTTCCGTCGAGCGGATGGCGGTCGACTACCTCGATGTCTACCGAAGCATTATTCCCGAACAGGTCGAGCTGATGCGCGACTATCCGCCCGCCGTCGATTTTCCGCTTTGAATCGGTGTCGTAGCGTGGTCGCGATCGTCATGTTCATGAGAGCGATCGGGAAGCGATCCCATCCACACCATGCGCCGAAGCCGCAATGAAGATCGCCCTTTACGTCCATTGCTTCTTTCCGACGCACTTCTATGGAACCGAGGCGTACACGCTTGCGCTCGCCAAGGAGCTGACCGCGCTCGGACACGACTGCGTGATCGTCTCGGCGACGCTGTCGGGCGAGCCGGGCCAGGGCGCGCTCGTCGAGGAGTATTCCTATGACGGCCTGCGGGTCGTCTCGATCGACAAGAATCTCTATCCCGACCGACGCGTCAGGGACACCTACGAGCAGCCGGCGCTGCGCCATGTCCACGAGCGCGTGCTGCGCAAGCTTAAGCCCGACGTCGTGCACGTCTGCCATCTGATCAGCCACACCAGCGCGCTCCTCGAGGTCACGCGGCGGCTGGGAATTCCGACCTTCGCCACGCTCACCGACTTCTTCGGCTTCTGCTACAACAACGTCCTCGAGAACACGCGAAACGAGCTCTGCGCTGGTCCAAGCGCGACGCGCACCAATTGCATCGCATGCTTCCTCAAGCTCGAAGCGGCGCGGGCCGATGCGACGCCGGCGAGCAAGCTCGCCAACGTTCCAGCGTTTCGTCCGACCGTGGCGCAGACGCTCGCCTTTCTTGGCCGCAGACACGACCGCTTCGTCATCGACCGCTTTACTCCGAACGACATCGTGGTCCGTCCCGGCGTCCTCCACCAGGCGATGGGCGTTTACCGCGAAGCGATCGCGCCGACGCAATTCCTCAAGACGGCATATACGCGCAACGACTTTCCAGCGCCGTTGCGGGTCAGCCACTTCGGCATAGAGATCGACCGCGCGCCGAAGCCGCCGCGCCCCGAACCGCGCAAGCTGCGCCTCGGTTTCATCGGCCAGATCGCGCCGCACAAGGGCGTGCATCTCCTTCTCGATGCGCTCGCCCGCTGCGGCCGAGACAATCTCAGCCTCACGATCTGGGGGCCGCCGAACCAGGCTCCCGCCTACACCGCAAAGCTGCGGGCGCGCGCGCAGGGCCTTCCGGTGACGTTCCCCGGCACCATACCGAGGTCCGCGCTCGCCGCGGCATTCGCGTCGATCGACGCGCTGGTCATTCCCTCGACCTGGTACGAGAACAGTCCGCTCATCCTGCTGCAGGCGCTCGCCACCCACACGCCGCCGATCGTGTCCGACGTGCCGGGCATGACCGAGTTCGTGATGCACGGGCAGAACGGATTCCACTTCGAGCGCGGCAACGTCGACAGCCTTGCGCGCGTCCTCCAGACGCTGGCCGACGATCCCGCGCTCGTCGACCGTCTCGAGCGCCGCTAGCCTGCTATGACCGGGTTCCGGCAGACATGGCCAAGGACGTCGCCGCGATGTATGCCGACCACGGGATGGGCGAAGCCAAGTATGGCAAGGTCTGGGGCGCCGTCAGCGTCTGCGGGCGCGGCTGAGGGGCTGATTCCCATGCGCGTGCGGTTCGGGCGCGGGTCCGATGGGTCGCCGTAACCTTGAACAGCCCGGAGTCGACGCAGTGTGGTCAAAATCGTATGCACTGTGGCTAAAATGGGATGATGTGACTCGTGCGGGTGGGGTTTCACGGCGTTTACGGATGTGACCGCCGCTCGCCCGCATCAGCAATCGAGTCTTTATTTGAAGGATTTCGATGAGCGCAGCTGCGGCCGAGGCGGAAACCGACCCGATCAAACGGGCGCAGCGCATCGCGAGCAAGCGCGGGCTCGCGGTTTCCAACGAGCTGCGCAAGTCTGCGCGCGCTCTGAGGGCGACCTCTACGAGGCCGGCCCCGGCGTGGGCACGAATTTCGCACCGCGCCCTCGACTATCGGCGCTTCAGCCATCTCGGAACACGATGGCCTCGCCTGATCGGGCCCATCTGCGGCTTCGCGATCCCCGCTCTCATCGTGGTCGGCTACATCGCCTTCGGCATCTCCAACCAATACACCTCCGAGGCGCGATTGGCGGTGCGCGGCGGTGAGACAGATTTCGGCCGACCCGATCTCGGCATTGACCGGCATGGCCTCGTTCACCCAGGCGCAGGACACGCTTGATCGTCGTCAACTACGTCAAGAGCCGAGCGATCGTCGAGGAACTGGATCGCTCGATCGGCCTGCGGGAAATGTTCGCCCACGTCGATTGGCTCTCCCGCTTTCATAGGCCGGACCCGATCGAGGACCTCGTCAAATACTGGCGCTGGAAGATCAAGACCAACGTCGAGTTACCTTCCGGGATCATCACGATCCAGGTCAGTGCCTTCTCCCCGCAGGACGCCCTCAAGGTCGCCAACGCGGTGGTGTCGGCGAGCGAGCAGCTCGTCAACTCGATGTCGACCCGCGCGACGCGCGATGCAATGGAGCAGGCGCAGAACGAGCTCGCCAGGGCCGAGCGGCGGCTCGGTGAGGTGCGGGTCGCGCTGCAGAACCTGCGCAACTCCCAGGCCACGCTCAATCCGCGCCGGACCGCCGAGGGAATCAACAAGCTGATCGGCGAGTTGCGCCTCGAGCGCGCCCGACTTGAAGACGACGCCAACTCGGCCAAACGCAGCCAGGTCATCGAGGAAGCGCCTCAGATGCAGCTCCTGCGCATCAGGATTCAGGTGATCTCGGATCAGATCGGCGAATTGGAGCACCAGCTGACTTCAAACGTCGACGGCCCCGCGGCCGCAACGGTGTCGGGCAAGATCACGCGGTTCGACGAGCTCGAGCTCGAACGTCAGATCGCCGAGAAGCAGTACACGCTCGCGACCGAAGCTTTCGAGCGCGCCCGCGTCAATGCGGAGCGCCAAAAGGTCTACCTCACGACCTTCGTGGTTCCGCTGCTGCCCCATGACGTCGCCTGGCCGCGACACCGGTTCCTGCTGTCATTGCTGGGACTGGCCGCGGTTGCCGCACTTTATTGGCTCGGCAATTTCCTTGTGACGAACCTCTTCGGCCGTAAGGCGGTATAGGACGGTCATGATCCACATCCAAGACGTCACCAAGATCTACGTGACCGACGGCCACAAGAAGATCGTGCTCGACCACGCCTCGACGACGATCGACACTGCCTGGTCCTATGGCATCTTCGGCCCGAACGGCGCCGGCAAGTCTACCACGCTGCGGCTGATCGCCGGCACCGAGCTGCCGAACTCCGGAAAGATCAAGAAGAGCATCCGCACCTCCTGGCCGCTCGGATTTCGCCGGCGGCTTTCATCCGATGATGACCGGCCGCGAAAACGTCTGCTTCGTCGCCAGGGTCTACGGCGCGAACGTGCGGACGGTGATCGACTTCGTCGAGTACTTCGCCGACCTCGGGCATCATCTCGATCTTCCCGTGAAGACCTATTCCTCGGGAATGCAGGCGCGCCTCGGTTTCGGCCTGTCGATGGCGATCGAATTCGACTGCTATCTCGTCGACGAGGTCACCGCGGTCGGCGACAGCCGCTTCCAGCTGCGTTGCGCCGCGGCGCTCGCGGACCGCCGGTCGCGCTGCACCATCATCATGGTGTCCCACGACGTCGGCACCATCAAGAAATACTGCGAACGCGGCCTCGTGCTCCATCGCGGGCAGTTCCTGCACTTTTCCGATGTCGACGACGCCGTCACCTTCTACCGGAAAATGACCGGAGTTCGGGCGGTAGCGGAGCCGAGGCCATTGCAGCCAGGCAGCGCGACCCACGTGCAGATCCCATCTACCTCGACCTCGGCACCCGATTTCCCTTCGGGCACGGGCGGCCTCGCGGTAGCTTCATCCCGCACGACCCCAGGCGACCGTAAGCGGAGCCACTCCTTGCATTTTGCGCTCGACATCCCCGGCGAGCCGACGCTCCATCGGATAACCCGGTTCGGAGGGTGGTGCCTGTCGGCGGATGGAATTCCGGCGAGTGAAGTTCGCGTGCTGATGAACGGAGAGCCTTGCTTCCGTTTGACGGGCGTCGCCTCGTGCGGATGTCGCGGCGGCATTTCCGATGTATCCGTTCGCAAGGAACGGCGGTTTCGTCGGCGATGTCGTCCTTCCGCAGGAATGCGGCCTCGGCGACAGCGTCTTGATCTCGATCGAGGTTGGGTTCGTCGATGGCACCAGCAGGATCGCTCACTCCAGCACCTTTTCGGTCGGAGAAGCCCCTCACCCATGGACACCGCGCAATCGGAGCTACAACCTCAAATCGCTGCTTTGGGACCCCTACGCACGAACGCCCTGCGCTGGATATCATTGCCGGGAGATCGCGGGAGCGCTGCACTTCTATTCGGAATCCAGGCTGCCCACCGTGAGATTGATCGAGACAGGCGTCACTCATCCCTGGGGAGACAAGGCTCGGATGCTCATCGGCGCCCTGAAGCCGGGCGAGCTTTTCCTCGATTTCGGGGCCGGAATCAAACGTCCTGATGAGCTTGCAGCCAACGCGGTTTTAATCGACGCGATTCAGTTCCCGAACATCGACGTCGTCACGAGCTGCGACCGACTGCCGTTCAACGACGAGACGTTTTCGCTCGTCGTGAGCCAGGCTGTCTTCGAGCATCTTCCAAACCCATTCCAAGCTGCCAAGGAAATCCTGCGCGTACTCAAGCCGGGAGGCGCGGTTCTGATCGATACGGCGTTCATGACACCCTTTCACGCGGACCCGGACCATTATTTCAACATGACCACCGAGGGACTGCGCGCGATCATGAATGGATACGAGATCATCGAAATCGGGGTGCAGCCCTATCAGGCGGCATCGATCGGGCTGATACTTCAACTCGAGACTGTTTTGCCGCTGATGAAGACAGGACGCTGGCGCGGACGGCTGGAAGTGCTGCTCGACGAGATCAGGAGAGAGGGGCAGGCCCTCGACGATGATCTTGGCCCTCTGGGACAGCGTACCATCGCGGCGGGCGTCTTCGTCGTCGCCACAAAGCCAGGTCATCGATGACACCACGACGGTAATCAGCCGAGGCGCGCTTCCAGGAACAGGCGGTGGAAGCCGGTCACGGTATCGGCGATGCTCGGCAGGCTGCGCAGCACGCGGGGCCCGTTGGCGCCGAGCCGGGCGCGCAACTCCACGTCCGTGACGAGACGGGTGAGGTGCGCGGCAAGCTGGGCGACGTCGCCCGGGTGATAGAACAAGGCGTTGACGTCACGGCGGACCTGCTCGGCGATGCCGAACACCGGCGTGGTGATGAGCGCAAGGCCGAAATACATTTTCTCGAGAACCACGCGCGGATAGCATTCCGAGCGCGAGGTACACACGGCGATATCCGACGCCTGGAGGTAGATCAGCGGCTGCCCCGTCTCGGCCACGATCTGAACGCCCATCCCACCGTTCCCCGACAGCCGCTCCGCCTCGGCGTGAAGCTTGCGGCTGTATTCGTTCGGCCGTTCGCCGACGATGAAGACGCGCAGGCGTGGCCGGCCTTGCGGGAGCAGGTGGAGCGCCCTGACGAGGTCGTGTTGCCCCTTGCGCTCGCAGACCGTGCCGAGCAGCGTCACGGCGATCTCGTCCTCGTCGATGCCGAGCGCGGCACGGGCCGATGAGCGGTCGTGCCCTGCCAGGCGTTCGCGCACGCGCTCGACGTCGAGACCGTTGTGGATCGCCGTGAAATTGTGATGGCTGTCAAAGGGCTCCCAGACGCGCCGCGTCGCATTCGAGCCGAACACGACGCGATAGGGAGAGGCGAAGCACCGGTAAGCGATCGCCTGAAGCTCCGGGCACAGGAAGTCGAAATAGCTCTGCCACGCCTCGCTTTCGTGGACGTTCCACAGAGTCGGCACGCCGATCGTTTCAGCGGCCGCGATGACCCAGAACGTCTGCAGTGTGTTGGCGTAGATGACCTCCGGCTCGAATGCGCGGAACGTCCGGCCCAATTCCGCGATCGAGCGTTCGAACTCCGCCTTGCTGCCGATATCGGGCGGCGTGACCACCGTCACCGCGATACCGGCGCGCTCGTAGTCGGCGCGCAGCGGCCCCTCGTGGGGCGACAGCACGATGGGGTCGATGAGGCCCTGGCGGTGCAGCCCGACGATCATCTCGAGCTGATTGTAAGGCGCACCTTCGCGATTGAGATTGTGGGTCACCGCGATGGCGCGGACCACGTTGTTGGACCGCGGACGGCGGTAAGGCCGAATCTCGAAGCGCTCGTCGTCGCGCGACAAGTTGGGGTTGAAATACGGCTCCGGTCGGCGGCCATAACGCCGACGGAATGCGGCAACCTCGTCGGGATTGTCGTCGAAGCCGCGGGTGCTGCCTTCGTGATGGATCAGCTCGGCGTCGGGACACACGATCGAACGGTAGCCGCGGTCACCGAGCCGGTTGCAATAGTCGACGTCGTTGTAGGCGACGGCGAATTCGACCTCGTCGAGACCGCCAAGCTCGAGAAACAGCGCGCGCGGCGTGAGCATACAGGCGGCAGTGACGCCGGAATACTCCCGTGCCACCCGCATGAAGCCGAGATACCCCCACTCCTCAGCCGGCATGTTCTTGAAAGCGTGACCGGCAAGCCCGTCATGATAGCCGTGCACGACGCCGGCATGCTGAACGGTGCCGTCGCGGTAACGAAGTTTGGCGCCGACGGCGCCGACGCCGGGCATGCGCGCATAGCCCATCATCTGGCTCAGCCATCGCGCGGCGACGACCTCGGTGTCGTCGTTGAGGAACAACACGTACTCCGAGGCGACCGCGCGCACCGCCTCGTTGTTGAGGCGGGCAAAAGAGAACGTTCCGTTCCGGGGACGCGACGCGGAGCACCCGATGGCCGCAACGGGAGAGGAACGCGAGCATCGCCGGATCGTCGCTGTCGTTGTCGATGATCACCACCTCGTAGTTGCGATAGGTGGTGGCAGCGAGCGAGTTGAGGCACGCCCTCAGGAGATCGAGCCGGTTCCTCGTCGGAATCAGGATCGATACCCGCGGTCCGTCGTCTGGAAAGGTCGCCGCGAACATGCCGACCTTGCCGGCCTTGGCCCAATCGGGCCGGCTGATCACGGCGTCGAACCCGCGGCGTGCAAAAGCGTCGGCGACCGCACGCTCGCCGGCGGCGAAGCCGTGCGGCTTCGTCTCACCGGATGAGGCCGTCGATTTGGGGGCGGCGCGCCAGTGATAGAGCACCCGAGGGACATGACCGATACCACCGGCTCGCTCCGAGGCGCGGAGCATCAGGTCGTAATCCTGCGACCCATCGAATCCTTCACGAATGCCGTCGACGGCTTCGAACAGGCTGCGGCGAACGACGAGAAGATGGCAGGGATACATGTAGGACAGCAGCAGTACCGGCGACCAGTCCGGCTTGAACTGCGGCCCGTAGCGGCGCCCACTCATGTCGATCTTGTCATCGTCGCTGTAGATGACGTCGTCGCCGGCATGATCGGCGGCGTGGATCGCGATTTCGGCGAGCGCATCCGGGCTCAGGAGATCGTCGTGATCGAGGAACGCGAGAAACTCGCCGCGCGCAATAGCGGCCGCGGAATTCGTCGCTGCCGCGATTCCTCCGTTGTGGTCGCGATGCACGACATGGATGCGTTTGTCGGCCGCCGCCCAGCGCTTGAGGCACTCGCCGACTCCGGGAGCGGTGCTGGCATCGTCTGCGATGCACAGCTCCCAGCCTTCGTACACCTGATCGACGACGCTGCGGATCGCTTGATCGAGGAGATCTTGCGGCGTGTCGTAGACCGGCATGACGACCGAGATGCGCGGCAAGCGCCCGTCGCGCGACACAAGTTCTGCCCGCAGCCTCCGCAGGGCCGGCTCCCGGAATTCATTGCACGCGAGCCACGCCGCATAGCGATCGATCGGCTGAGGTGGAACGACCTCTGTTTGCCCTTGGGTATCCGTGGGCGAAAACGGCGGCCTCCTCCCCGTGGAGTTCGGCCTGCGGCCTTCGAGCCTGCCGTATTCGAGATAGTGGGCGAGCGGATTGAAACCGAGCGCCTTCACGTCGGGATGCGCGGCGAGATACCAGGCTGTCTCGAAGCAGGAGCCGGGATCGCGTCCCTCGGCCGCGCCGTATCTCAGGTAATGGACGAGCGGATTCATGCCGGACGCGCGCACATCCGGATATCGCGCACAATACCATTCGGTTTCGAAGAACGGCGAAGGATTGCGTCCTTCTCGCGCGCCGTGACCGCAGAAAGTGGACCAGAGGATTCATCCCGGTAGCCCGGACATCCGGATACTGCTCGAGATACCAGCCGCCGCTGAACAGCGGGCTCGGATCCCGTCCCCGCGCGGCCCCGCGCTGCAGATAGTCGAGTAGCAGATCCGATGCCGCCGCATCGCTGTCCGGGCAATTCGTGACGTACCAGTCCCGATCGAACAGGCCCGACCGTGCGATCAGCCGCCGGTTCGCCCACGCAGCGACTCTACCTCTGATCTGGCGCAGCGGGGCGAGCAGTCCGCCATCCTGGGCTGCGCTTGATCGCTAGAAGCTCGCTGTTCGCGCGATGATACGATGCCTCCATCTCGGCGGCACGACGCACCGCCGCGCTCAACTCGTTCTGCAGCGACCCGGCCCGTGCGGCCGCAGCGGCGCCCGATGTCGCGACAATCCTCGTCACGGCCGCAATATCGGCTTCCAGCCGCGCGGTCCGCGCCGTCCGCAATTCGAGTTGCGATGCGAGTCCGGAATTATCGCCGGTCAATACGGGAGACCTCGGCCTCGAGTTCTTCGATGCGTCGCGCGAACGCTGCCCGCTCGTGCTCCGCGTGGGCCTGCATCGCCTGAAAGCGGCCGATCATTCGGGACTGCTCCGCCGCAATCCGAGCCTGGTTGCCGAGCTCGGCGCGAAGCCGGCGCACGTCCTCCACGGCCGGGCCAAGTCGTTTTGCAGACTGCGCTTTCGGACCGGGAACACCGCGCCGCGATGTTCGCGATTTGACGATTTTTTTCATGTGAAATTCTTATGGCTTAGGGATCCCACCGGGCGGGCACAACCATCTTAGCGCATATCTTGCGCGACCGAAAAGATACAACCAACGTGGGCGGCTGCTTGATGGTCCGCGGCCTTCCTGGGGCCACTCAGGAGCGCGATCACCCGCCGGACGCGATACGCGGATTGTTCGGGCCCAACCGGCGACAGCGGTTGTGATGCCGGCCGCGTCTCGGCCGCAGCCGATCAACGGCGAAGGGTCGGGACCTTCAGGTCGGCTGCGCATGAGTCGGTACCTGAAGGCGGCATACATCCCCGACACGACACCCCACAATGGATTCGGTTGCGACTGGCGGCTTACGCGCGCCGAAGGATGGCGGCCCGAACACGCTTCATCCGGAGTGCGTTCGACTAGACCGATAGCTACTACGAGAGTTATCTACTACGAGATCGCGGCCCGCGGAGCCGCCCGCAGATGCCTCGGCGCAACAAAATTGGCTCTGCCGCGACGTAGTCTCGGAGCTACGAACACTTTGCCCTTCCGATCAACTCGGACTTGGTCAGATTCTTAATCAACTCACGCTTCGACGCCAAATCGTCCATCTTCCGTTGGAAAGAGCATCCTCTCTCTCACGATGTTTATGTGATTGCGCCTCGTGTTGACATAGGCGTCGTTGAGCACACGCAAATATAAGCTGCGACTTTGGATTTCTCTGTCCGACGGCGGCAATCCCTCCGGTAACACGTCCGTCTCGTCCGAGCGCGGCAATTCCCGCGGAAAAGAGTCCTCCCGCTCTGCCTCACTGCTGCCCTCCAACGGAACGCCATCCACCTTGATCTCAGGATCCATAAACAAAGCACTTACGAAATCTGCATCCGAAAGGGAGAAAAACTCCAAGGGTATCCGCCCCACCGCCGACGGCCGAAGACGGTTGCGATGCGTGTCGATCAATTGATGTACAGATGCGATGAGGTTCTCGAGTACAAGACGTGCCTTCTGAATGTCTTCGGCAAGCGCGGCTGTGGAACGTTCCATATCTTCGATGGCCTTCAAATATAGCCTGACCTGAGCGTCCGCACGGTCGCGAGCGATTTCTTCCGCATCAAACCCTCCATTGTGCGGGTGCGTGCTGACGGATCGATACCCCCCGGGTGAGGAAACGAAGGCCCGGGCGGCAGCCATCGTCTCCTCCGTCAAGCCCAACCCCAGCCAATTGCCGAACTCCGCAATTACCGAGGTCGGATCCTGGATCAGCGTCTTCATAAGATAGGGCGGCAATCGGATGAGGACTGTACATGACGAGCCTTGGCAAGCCGCGTCTGAACCGCGGCGTGTTCTTCGGCACATATTTCCCAGTGAAATTCGTCGCGTTTTGCTCCACTTAAGCACGACTCCAGGAGATTTCTGAAAACAACAACGATTACGGGATTGCGTATATAGCTTTCGATTTGATTTAAAACAAATACATCCTTGGGACTTTTCCATCCCCAAACATCATGCATATTATCGAATCTATGTAAATTTGATAATGTCGAGGCGAGATCCACCTCGCCGTTGCCGTGACAGCAAACCGGCGACCATTCATGCTTCAGCGGATGAGCGTTGGGCAAAACCACGCCGAGTTCCCTGAGAACGCCCGCCACCGCCGAGGTGCCCCCGCGTCCGAGGCCAAATACAATCACCGTTTTCTGTTTTGGCAATCTTCCTTCACAATTCAGAGTATAGATATGTCTATTTTTCACTTTCATGGCATTCCCGCACGTTCTCATCTGCTGTGATCAGGATTACGATCGGTTCTCCTCTGCCGCAGGTTCGCGATAGCGGCGCTCCTGTTGGCTTCGCTGCTCAAGCCGAATGGACCTGATGGGTGGGGCTGCATCGGCTGCGCATAGCGCAAGGTTGGCTCCAATCAAATGGCCGCCTGGTTGCGGACGACGAGCGTGCAAGGGGCCTCCCACGGTCGCCCGCGCCGAGCTATCCCGGTACGTCTCACCAGCATTGTGAAATCCTGCAAGATTGGGACAACCCTAACGCGCGTGGCCGCCCCTTCCCCAAAAAGTTCCCATTTCCCAATGTGTAAAATCACAGTTGACACTGTATCGAGTGATTGTTTCGAGCGCCAGCGCCGAGTTCCTGGAACTCACGCAATATTGGCAAAATCCGCCGCGGACATTGCTTAGGTCACGAGCGCGGGCGCCAGTACGTCGAGTTCGCGGGCGAGCGCGTGGTGCCAGTCCGGCGTTTCGACGCCGAACACTTCGCGCAGTCTCGTAAGGTCGAATCGGGAGTTCGCAGGCCGCTTCGCCTTGGTCGGATAATCCTGCGTGCGAATGGGCCGCACCGTCTGCACGCGCAAGGCGACGTGACGCGCCTTGAGCCCTTCGACGATCGCGGTGGCGAAGCCGTGCCAGCTCGTCTCGCCCGCAGCAGCCACATTGACGAGGCCGTGGGAGGCACGCAGTCGCTCGACGAACGGCGGCCCGCCCTTCCCCACGATCTTCGCGACGGCATCCGCGATCAGCCGTGCCGAGGTCGGTGCGCCGATCTGGTCCGCGACGATGCCGAGCTCGTCGCGCTCGCGCGCCAGCCGCGCGATCGTGCGCAGGAAATTGGCGCCGGTCGCCGCATAGACCCACGATGTGCGGACGATGAGGTGCGGGCCGCCGGCCGAACGGATCGCGTCCTCACCGGCGAGCTTGCTCGCGCCGTAGACCGACAGCGGCCCGGTTGCGTCGTCTTCGCGCCATGCGTCGCGTGCCGCCGCCGTCGAACACATAGTCGGTCGAGAAATGGATGAGCGGCACACCGCGGGAGGCCGCCCATCGGGCCATCGCCCTGGGGGCCTCCGCGTTGACGCGAAAGGCGAGCTCGCGTTCGTCCTCGGCACGATCGACCGCAGTGTACGCCGCTGGGTTGACGATGAGATCCGGCGCCACCTCGTCGAGCGCAGCGGCCATGTTTTCCGGCTGCGCGAGATCGAGCCGACTGCGATCCGCGGCGACGAGCGCCCCCGCACACTCGAGCGGCGCACGGAGCGCCGCGCCGACCTGGCCGGTGACGCCGGTCAGCAGGATCCGCATCAGATGTGCCCGTAAAGGGGAAGGCCGAGCACGTCGGCCAGAAGCGGAGCGGCGGCATCGCGCCCCGACACGGTCGGCGAATCGACCCCCCAGGAGATGCCGAGCGTCGGATCGTTCCAGCGCACGACGAGCTCGTCGGACGGGCTGTAAAGCTCGTCGCATTTGTAGAAGAAATCCGCCGAGTCCGACAACACGACGAAACCGTGCGCGAAGCCGCGGGGCACCCAGAGCTGACGCCGGTTCTCCTCGCTCAGCTCGACCGCGACGTGCTGCCCGAACGTCGGACTGCCGACGCGGACATCGACGGCCACGTCGAGCACGCGGCCGCGCAGCGCGGTGACGAGCTTCCCCTGGGTCTTCGGATTCTGCAGATGCAACCCTCTCAGCACGCCGTAGGTGGAACGTGACAGATTGTCCTGCACGAACGGACGCGAAATGCCGTTCTCCGCGTAGCGATCCGCCTTGAACGTCTCCAGGAAGAAACCGCGCTGATCGCCGAACACCTTCGGCTCTATGATCAGCACCTCGGGAATCGCAGTCGAAATCACGTTCATGGCGAGATCGCCCCATCGCGCCTGCCGAAATCGCGCTTCATTCTTTGTATAACCGTGGTATTTTGATATGAAAAGGCGATAGATCAGGGTCATGGGGTCGTTTTGATGAAGGGGATTGTCCTCGCCGGTGGCAGCGGAAGCCGTCTCTATCCGATCACGACCGTCGTTTCAAAGCAGCTGCTGCCGGTGTTCGACAAGCCGATGATCTATTATCCGTTGTCGGTGCTGATGTTCGCCGGCATCCGCGACATTCTCGTCATCACGACCCCGCAGGATCAGCCGCTGTTCGAGCGGCTGTTCGGCGACGGCTCGGAGCTCGGCCTGCGTTTCTCGTTCGCCGCGCAGGACCGACCTCGCGGTCTCGCCGACGCATTCGTCATCGGGCGAAAATTCGTCGGCGCCGATCCGGTCGCGCTGATCCTCGGCGACAACATCTTCTACGGCCACGGCCTCACCGATCAACTGCTGCGCGCCCGCAGCCGCGACAAAGGAGCGACGGTGTTCGGCTATACGGTCAACGCCCCGCAGCACTACGGCGTGGTCGAGCTCGACGCGCACGGCCGCGCGCTCTCGATCGAGGAGAAGCCGCAGCAGCCGAAGTCGAATCTCGCCGTGACCGGCCTCTATTTCTACGACAACGACGTCGTCGACATCGCCGCCTCGATCAAGCCGTCCGGCCGCGGCGAGCTCGAGATCACCGACGTCAACCGCGCCTATCTGGAGCGCGGCGACCTGTTCGTCGAGGTTCTCGGCCGCGGCTTCGCCTGGCTCGACACCGGCACGCATGCCTCGCTCGTCGAGGCGAGCCATTTCGTGCAGATCCTCGAGCAGCGGCAGGGCTTGCGGATCGCCTGTCTGGAGGAGATCGCGCTGCGGCTCGGCTATATTTCGCGCGAGCAGTTCCACACGCTGGCGCAGCGCAACGCGAAGAGCAGCTACGGCGAATACCTGTTGTCCGTATACGAATCGTTTCCCGATTAGAGGGTCCGCATGAACGACATGCGCTTCGACGGCAAGACCATCTTCGTGACCGGCGGGGCCGGTTTCATCGGCTCGGCCGTGGTACGGCATCTGCTCGAGCGCACCGGCGCGAACGTCGTCAATATCGACAAGCTCACCTACGCCGCGAATCTCGCTTCGATTCCGCAGGGACCAGGGCATCCGCGCTACGCCTTCGCCAAGGTCGACATCTGCAACGGCGCGGCAGTTCGCGCGCTGTTCGATCGCCACCAGCCCGATTTCGTCATGAATCTCGCGGCCGAAAGCCATGTCGATCGTTCGATCGACGGCCCCGGCGAATTCATCCAGACCAACATCGTCGGCACCTTCGCGCTGCTGCAGGAGGCGCTGCGCTATTGGCGGAACCTCGCCGCGACCCGGCGCGACGGCTTCCGCTTGCTGCACGTGTCGACCGACGAGGTCTACGGCACGCTGGGGCTGGACGGCCTGTTCACCGAAAGTACGCCCTATGCGCCGAACTCGCCCTACTCGGCGAGCAAGGCGTCGTCCGATCACCTCGTGCGGGCGTGGCACGAGACCTATGGTCTTCCGACCATGGTGACCAACTGCTCCAACAATTACGGGCCCTATCATTTCCCGGAAAAGCTGATCCCGCACATGATCATCAAGGGCTTGGCCCACGAGACCTTGCCGGTCTACGGCGACGGCATGAACGTGCGCGACTGGCTCTATGTCGAGGATCATGCGAACGCGCTCGCGCTCGTGCTCGAGCGCGGCGTGGTCGGCGAGACCTACAATGTCGGCGGCCGCAACGAGCGCACCAACCTCCACGTCGTGCAGACCATCTGCGACCTCCTCGACACCCTGGAGCCCGCGTTCGCGGGGATCGCGCCGGGGGCTGATCGGCTTCGTCACCGACCGGCCGGGCCACGATCGCAGATACGCGATCGACGCCACGAAACTCGAGCGCGAACTCGGCTGGCGCGCCCTCGAGACGTTCGAAACGGGCCTCGAGAAGACCGTGGCATGGTATCTTGCAAATCGCGCCTGGTGGCAGGACATCCTGGCTCGCGGCTACCGCGCTGAGCGCATCGGCGTCATCGGCGGCCAGACCGGCCGCTAGAACCCACTCCCGGAACGCCAAGGCCGACCCCCGCAGCCCCGATTTCGTCGCTTTGCTGACGCAAAAGCTTGGCCTGTCCCGGCGGCCCGGTAGCGCCGGTCGGGCGCGCGGCCTTGCCTGCGCGGCGAACGGCAGCCGAAGGGGGTTCTGGTTGCGACGGTCATCCGAGCCGATACGCCACTCCGGTGAAGCGGGCTTCACGCTCATCGAGCTCCTGGTTGCGCTCGCCGTACTCGCGGTGTCGATCACCGCGATCGGCGCGCTCATGGCCACCAACAACCGCGGCACGCTCGCGCTCGATCAACGCCTCGCGATGGTCGAAGCGACACGTGCGGTCCTGACCGGGCTGCCCGATCGCTCGCAACTGCGCCCCGGCACGCTGTCGGGCGAATACAACTATCACCGCTGGCAGGTCGATATGCAGCCGCTCGTGGCGGATTTCATCGATCCGCGCCGACCGACCCCGTGGATTCCGGAATTCGTCGTCGTCAAGGTGAAATCGCCGGGCGGCCAGCAGCTGCGGATCGAAACCGTCCGGCTGCGCAACGCGCAGGGAGCGCAGCGATGATGCTCCGGCGCTTGCAGTCTCGAAGCACCGGATCCGGAAACGTCGGGTCCCGAAGCACCGGGTCTCGAAACATCGGCTCCCGGAACGCCGGCTTCACGCTGATCGAGGCGATGCTCTCCGTCGCGCTGATGGTTTTCGTCATCGGTGCGCTGGCGACGATGACGCGGGAGTGGCTGCGCAACTGGGACCGCGGCTTCGCCCGCGTCCAGCGCGTCGACCTCTGGGCGGCCGGATTGGACCGCGTGATGGCCGACCTCGCTGCAGCCGAATATGTCTCGGGCGGCACTGGCGAGTCCCCTCCCTACTTCGACGGAGCCGAACGGGCGGTGACTTTCGTCCGCACGGCGGTCGGCCCCAACGCAACGACCGCACTCGAAGTGGTCCGCATCGCGGACGAGGCCGACGATCGCGGCCCGGCGCTGGTGAGGTGGACGGCGCCATTCGCCCCGAAGGCCGGAAATCCGGTCGATGGCGGCTTTGGCAATCCCGTCGTGGTCATGCGGGCGCCCTACCCGATCGCTTTTTCGTATGCCGGCCCCGATCGCGCATGGCACGAGGCATGGCGCGGCAAGATGCAGCTGCCCCGTTCCGTTCGGGTGGAGGTCCCGGGAACCTCCGGCCGGCTGCTGGTGTCGACCAGCACCGTCGTCCGAGCCGAGCTCCCCGCCCTTTGTGCGCAGCCGACGACCGCGGGTGCGGCGTGCACAGGCGGCGGCAAGGGCGGGAATACGGACCAAGGCAACGCGTCCTCGGCACGGCAGAGATGACATGACGATGCTCCGTCTCACGCCCCGCCGAAAGCGTTCCGAAGGCTTCATCCTGGTCGCCGTGCTGTGGATCATCTCGGCGCTCGCCGGCGTCGCCGCGGTCTATTCCGTGTACGTCAAAGAGACCGCATCGATGATGGCCGGGCAGGACGAACAGCTCGAGGCGCAGGAGCTCGCGATCTCCGGCGTGGAGCTTGCCGTCTATCAATTGACCGCGATCCCCGATGCGCAACCTTCGCGGGGGAAACTCGTTTCTCGGATCGGCACTGCCGAGGTGATGGTCGAATTTCGCGCCGAGACCGCGCGCATCGATCTCAATCTCGCGCCCAAGCCGGTGCTCGCCGGACTATTCGTCGCGCTCGGCGTTCAAGCCGACGCCGCCGAGGGATATGCGGATCGCATCGTCGGATGGCGTACGCCGCTCGCTTCGGGAGCGAACGATGCCGAGGTGCCATTCTACCGCGGCAAGTCCTATGGTCCGCGGCACGGTCCTTTCGAGCATGTCAACGAGCTCGCATTGCTGGCGGGCTTGCCCCCCGTGCTGATCGACTGTGCCCTGCCTTATGTGACGGTCTACAGCGGTCAGGCCGCGATCGACGTCTTCGATGCCGATCGCGTGGTGCTCTCCGCGTTGCCCGGGATTACGCCCGATCGCGTTCAGCTTCTGATGTCGCAGCGCCAGGGCGTGTCGCAGGACGTGCTGCGGGCGCAGCTCGGCATGGCGGCGCAATATGTCACCCTGCAGCCGAGCCGGACCAACCGCGTTACCGTCTCCATTCGATTCAAATCCAACCGGCGGATTCTCTCCGAGGCCGTGATCCTGCTGGCGGAAAAGGACGACGAGCCCTATCGCATGCTGTCATGGCGCCATGACATCGGCGAACCAAGCGAAATGCGCGGGCTGATGGGGCCGGCGGCGGCATGTGCGACGCGGAGCGCCGCGCTCTAAGCATGACGGCTTCGCCGTCGGACCGGCATCAGGTATCGCGGCGATAATAATCGACGTCCTCGCGATCGATGCCGGTGAGATGGCGGTGCAGGCTCGAGAGGCCCTCATAGGTCGCATCGGTGAGGCGGGACGGCAGCGGCACTGCGGTCGCACGAAACGTGGAGCGCGCGCCGTAATCCCAGGAGTCGAGGTACTCGACGCGAAAGCCCGCCGTCTCGAACAATTCGATGACGGCGGCGCGGTTCGGACCGAACCAATTGCTCTGGTCCTCCCGCTGCAGCTCGAACTCCCTGTACTGCCGCCAGATCGGCGTCGTGCGGAATGCGGCGGAGAGGTTGAGCGCCGCGCTCAATACCCAGAGCGGCGCGCGCAGCAGGTGCCGGCTCGTCACCGTATGCGTCTCGATGAGCACGTCGCCGCGGCTCACGGTGCGGATGCGATCGATGCCGAGCAGCGGATAGCGCAGGTGATAGAGGACCCCGAAGAACAGGATCAGGTCGAACTCGCCGAGCTCCTGCGGCGACAGCCCGTAGACCGAGCCCTGAACATAGTTCACGCGCGAGCCCAGCAGCGCCTTGAGGCGTCGAAATCCGGTCGCATCGGGGTTCTCGAGACTGTAGGCGACGACCTCGCTCGCGCCGCGCCGTTCGCATTCGAAGCTGAAGCAGCCGTGCCACGCACCGATGTCGAGCACACGCTTGCCGGAGAGATCACGCGGTATTCGAGCCTTCGTGCAGACGAGGCTGACATTTCTTCGCCCCGGCGTCCGGACGCCCTTGAATATCTCCCAATCGTGGTACCAGGCGATGCCCTCGAAATCGCGGCGCGCATCGAAGCCTGCCGGCGCCGGGGGCGGCTCAGCCATGAAATGCGTGTCGTCGGTCAACGCCCGTCTTCCCGGTCGCAAGGTGGCAGCATCAACCGTTAGTCGGTCGGGGCCTCGAATGTCAAAGCCGCTTCGCCGCGGCAGGTCCTGAAAAAAGCGCGGTACCCGCAGGTTGGCGTGGCGCTGCGACGCGGCGCGCCGCGTTGGACAGGGGCGGCCGAACCTGTATCCTGCCATCGCAGAGCTCGCGCGGAGCCGACATGACATCGGGAGGAAGATCGACCCGCATCCTCGTGCGGGCCTTGCTGGTCGCCGCCGCGCTCGTCGCTGCGGGACGCTTCTGCGTTGCCGGCGACTACCCGGAAAAGCCGATCCGCCTGTTCCTTCCCTTTCCCGCCGGCGGCGCCGTCGACATCGTGGCGCGCGTCGTGACATCACGGATGGCGGAGCAGCTCGGCCGCCCCTTCGTGATCGACAACAGGGCCGGCGCCGGCGGCGTGATCGCAACCGATGCGACCGCGAAGGCCGCACCGGACGGCTACACCCTCCTCCTCACCTCGCCCAACCACACCATCAACGCCGCGCTCAACGGCAAGCTCCCCTACGACAGCGAGCGCGACCTCGTCCCGATCTCGATCGTCGCCGAAGTGCCGGAACTGCTGGTCAGTCATCCGGCGGCCCCGTTCACGAGCTTTCCCGGCTTCGTCGATTACGCACGCAAGAATCCCGGCAAGCTCAATTACGCTTCCGCCGGCAACGGCACGCTGCCGCACGTGACAATGGAGCTGTTGCTGCGCCGGACCGGCATCTCGGTCGCCCACATCCCCTATCGCGGCGCCGCACCGGCGATGACCGATCTGCTCGCCGGCCAGGTTCAGGTCAAGATGGACACCTATACGACGTCGGCGCCGCTGATCGCCGACGGCAGGCTGCGTGCGCTTGCGATCGCAAGCCGGGCGCGTTCCGCGCTGCTGCCCGATATTCCGACCGTCGCCGAGATGGGCGTTGCCGGCTACGAAGGCATCCTGTGGATCGGGCTGATGGCGCCGGCCGGAACGCCAAAACCGATCATCGACAAGCTCGCAGCCTCCGTGCGGGACGCGGTGCACTCGCCCGCGACCGCAGCCCGGCTCCAGCACGACGGCGTCGACATCGGCGGCGGCACGCCGAAGGACTTCGCCGCATTGATCGCGAAGGAGATCGCGCAGTGGCGCGAGCTCGCGCAATCCGCGCGAATCACGCTTGACTGATATTCGTCCCTGCACGCCATTTGCGACGAGCCGTCATGCCGATTCTCACCCAGGCCCCCGATCCCAATCCGAAGACGCCGAAGCTCGCGCTGCCGCCCGGCAGTTGCGATACCCACATCCATCTGTTCGGCCCGGCAGACAAATATCCGTTTGCGCCGGACAGCCCCTACACCTCGCGCGACGCGCTCGCTGAGACCAATATCGCGCTGCAGGACAAGCTCGGCCTCGCCCGCGCGGTCATCGTCAGCGGCGGCGGCTATGGCCGCGATTACCGGCTCATGGCCGACACGCTCGCCCGCTACCCCGATCGCTTTCGCGGCATCGCGCTGTTGCCGGAAGACACCAGCGCCGCGGAGCTCGCGCGGCTCACCCGGCCTCGGCGTGCGCGGCCTGCGCATGATAAGCGCCAAGCGCGGAGGCCACCTGCCGACCTATTCCCGCGACATCGCGGTGCGCGCCGCCGATCACGGCTGGCACGTGCAGTTCTATCCGCACGGCACCGACATCGTCGATTATGCCGACAAGCTTCTGGCGCTGCCGAATGTGATCGTGCTCGATCATTTCGCCAGCATTCCGGCCGCGGGCGGCACGGAGCAGCCGGCGTTCCAGACACTGCTGCGCATGCTCGACACCGGGCGCGTGTGGGTCAAGCTGTCGGGGCCGATGCGCTGTACGTCGGAGAACGTCCCCTACCCCGCCGTGACGCCGCTCGCCCGCGCCCTGGTGCGCCACGCGCCCGAGCGACTCGTCTTCGGCACCGACTGGCCGCACGTCAATCTCGACGGCCGCGAGATGCCGAACGACGGCGATCTCGTCGATCTCCTCGCCGATTGGGTCCCGGACGCGGCGACGCGGACGCGCATCCTCGTCGACAATGCGTGCACGCTCTACGGATTTCCGTTGCCCGCGCGAAGCTGAAGCGTCGCGCCGTCGCGGGACCGGCCGCATTTCCGGATGTTCTCATCGATCGATGAACGGTATAAGCCGGCGGCCCTTGGCGTGAGCCGCGACGCTCGATCGCCGGGCGACACCGCACAGCCACGCCCGCCCTACGATAAGGATTTCGACTTGAACGCCGATCGTGATGTCGCACCGCTGTTCACCGCGCCACCGCAAAGCTGCGACGCCCATTTCCACATATTCGGGCCAACGGACCGCTACCCTCACGGCGGGGTCAATGAGAAGCTACGCTATGCGCCGCCGTTTGCGCCGCTCGAGGCCTATCTGGAGGAGGCGCAACGGCTCGGCTTTTCGCGCTTCGTGTTCGTCCAGCCGAGCGCCTATGGCCGCGACAACGCCTGCATGCTCGATGCCATGGCCTCGGTGCCCGGCAGCCGCGGCATCGTCGACATCGACCAGGACGCGCCTGACACGCAGCTCGCCAAGCTCGATGTGGCGGGCGTCCGCGGCGTGCGGATCAACGTCTCGCCGGTCAAGCAGCCCGAGGCCGGCTTCGCCGCGAGCCTCATGCCGCGCATCCTGCGGCTCGATGCGCGCTGCGCCGAAATCGGATGGCACCTCGATTTTCTGCTGCCGGGATGGCTGACGGCGGAGGTGATGGATACTCTGCGCCGCCTGCGCGCGCCGTTCTCGGTCGCGCACATGGGCATGTTTCTCGCCAAGGATGGCGCCGGCCAGCCCGGATTTCGCGCGCTCATCGATCTCTTGCGCCACGGCGAGGGGCGAACCTGGGTAAAGCTCACCGGCGCCTACCGCATCTCCACCGCGCCGGGCTTCGCCGACATCGACCCGATGGCGGCCGCGTTGATCGCCACGGCGCCGGACCGGCTGATCTGGGGCAGCGACTACCCGCATCTTTCGTTCGCCGACAAGGTCGGGACCGTCGAGCTCTTCAATCTCATCGACCGCTGGGCACCGGACGCCGCGATGAAGCGAAAGATTCTCGTCGACAACCCGGCACAGCTGTTCGGGTTCTGACCGAACTCTGCGGAGCGCCTGCCGTTTCCGACGCTACTCGATCTCGATTCCCGCGGCACGCACCACCGCGGCCCAGCGCGCGATCTCCTTGCGCTGGAACGTGCCGAACGCCTCGGGGCTCGTGCCGATCAGCTCGAAGCCGAGCGTGTCGGCGCGCTCGGCGACGTCGGGCTGGCGCAACGCATGGGCGACCTCCTCGCTCAGGCGAGACACGGCGGCCGGCGGCGTTCCCGCCCGTACGACCATGCCGTACCAGTTGCCGACATCGAAATCGGGCAGCGTATCCTTGACCGGCGGCACACCGGAGAGCGCCTTGAGCTTCGTCGGCTCGGTGGTCGCGAGCAGGCGGATGCGCCCGCTCTGAATGAACGGCAATGCCGTCGCGTAGGCATCGAAGATGTACTGCACCTGCCCGCTTGCAAGGTCGGTGAAGGCGGGCGCGCTCCCTCGATAGGGGACGTGCACGGTCTTGATGCCGGCCTGCAGGTTCAGCAGTCTCGCCGCACAGATGCGGCAGCCCACCCTTGCCGCTCGACCCGAAATAAATCCGTTCCGGCCGCGCCTTGGCGAGGTCGATCAGCTCCTTGACCGACTTCGCCGGCACCTCGCTGTTGACGGTGAGCGTGAAGGGCAGCGAGGCGACGTGCGAAAGCGGCGTGAAATCCTTCTCCATGTCGATGCCGGGGCGGCCGACATAGAGCAGCTGGTTGAGCGCGAGGTTGCCCAGCGTGCCGAACAGCACGGTGTAGCCGTCGGGATCTGCCTGAGCGACGCCCTGGGTCGCGATCACCCCATTGGCTCCGGCGCGATTCTCGACGATCACCGGCTGCCCGAGCCGCTCCGCCATTTTCGGCGCGATCAGCCGGGCGAGAATGTCGATGCCACCGCCGGCCGGAAAGCCGATCACCATTCGAATCGGCCGCGACGGAAAGGTCTGCGCGCGCGCTCCCCGGACGATGAAGGGCGCGGCGACGGCGCCGAGCATGAATTTGCGCCGTGTCGGCGAAGCGGAGGCCATGGTCATTCCACCTGCGTCACAAGCCCCGATCCCGATGCGCTTGATTTCCTCTAGGCCCGGTTTATTCGTGGGGCAAGCGCAAGGCGGTCGCACCGCCCGAGGAGAGACGATGACGGCGACGACGAAGACGGGGCCGGCGAAACCGGAGAGCGCCATGAAGGTCGGCCTGATGGTGCCCGCGAACAACACCACCATGGAGCGCGAGCTTGCGGCTTGGCTGCCCGAAGGCTCGACGGTGACGACGGTGAAGATCCCGCGCGGCGAAGGCTGCTCACCAGGGACACGATCCCCGCCTATCGCGACCGGGCGATCACGCTGGCGCGTGAGCATTTCTCGCGACGGCGAGGTCGAGCTCCTCGCCTATGGCTGCACGGCCGCGGGCTTTCTCTCCGGCCCCGTCGGGCGATGCCGAGCTCGCGCAGCAGCTCCGCGAAGCGACCTCGCTACCCGTGGTCACCACCGCCCGCGCCATGGTCAACGCCTTGCAGCATGATGGCGCACGCAGGGTCGCCGTGGTGACGCCCTATGGCGAGGAGGTCAATGCGACAGCTGTCGGCGTTTCTCGACGAGCGCCGACATCGGCGTCGTCCGGCTCGCCTCGTTGAACGCCCCGGACGTCACGGCGCTCGGCCGCATCACGGCCGAAGAGGTCCGCGCCCTCGCCCGCGAGACGATGGGATCGGATTGCGACGCGCTCTTCATCGGCTGCTCGCAGCTTCCCACCTTCGCGATCCTGTCGGACCTCGCCGCCGAGTTCGACCGGCCCGCCTGGTCCTCGATCAGCGCGACCGCATGGGACGCCGGGCGCAGTGCCGGCGTCAGTACCGGCCTGACGATCACGCGTTCGCCGCCGCGTCGAGGTAACGAACCGGCTGTGCCGTATGGTCGCGCTCATCCGCCTCCCGGCCGATCAAGTCGAGGAGCGCGGACACCGACTCCGCGTAACGCATTCCTTCGGTCTCTTCTTCCTCCGACCGGCCTTCATCCGGTGCGTCCCAGTACCCGATCACCAGGTGTGAGTGCGGAAAGCGCCGTCTCAGGCGGCGCAGAAGGATGTCGAGCTGGGCCCGCGTGACCGCACCGACGGACACCAACGCGACGACGTCAGGAGGCTCATCGGACCCGGTTTCGGGAGCTGATCCCCGTCAACCCTCCGAGCGGGGGGCAGCGCGTTTCGATCCCGCGCTCGAGGCGGATGGCGTCAGCGATCAGCTGGGATACGGCGAGGTCCAGGCTCCCCCTGCCCGCGAGGACGAGCGCCGTTGCCGAGCGGCGGACGGCCTCGGGTTTGGCGTCGTCGTCGGATTTGTCGGCGTTCGCCCTGCGGCTCGAACCTGTATTCGATCGCTTCCTTCACCAGCCCGACGTATTCGTCGGTCGCCTCCTTGAGCGCGTTCGTCTGCTCGCGGCCGAGGACGGCACGCCGCTGGTCGTCCGACGCGATCCGGAATGCAGGGATCACGACTTCGTCGAGATAGCTCACCAGAGAGTGCTCGCCGATCCATCGATCGGCGTCCTTGGCCGCAAGATGAGCCTCTCCGGCAAGGAGCTGATGATAGAGCTGCTCGTGTGGCTCGAGTACCGGCTCATTGCCCAAGAGCACGCGAAGAAACTCGAGTCGCGGCACATGCTGCCCCAACACCACGATCGCCAGCGTCAGTGGCACCGCGAGCACGAGGCCGATCGGCCCCCACAGCAGTGTCCAGAACGCGATCGCGAGTAGGATCGCAAGCGGAGAGAGCCGCGTTTGCGAGCCGAACAGCAGAGGCTCAAGGATCTGGCCGACGAGCGGATCGCCGATGATGAAGACCGCGGCAACTTCGATGAGCTTCCACCAGCCCGGATCGATCATCGCGGCGAGCGCCAAAGGGAAGGCGGCCGATATGAAGGCGCCGATATAGGGCACGAACCGCAGGATCGCGGTCAGGGCGCCCCACAAGGCGGGACTCGGGATGCCGATCGCCCACAGCGCAAGGCCGACGAAGGTGCCGAAGCCGAAGTTCACCGCCGCCTGCAGCATCAGATAATGGCCGAGGTCGGAGGCGGCATCGTCGAAGGCCTGGGTCGAGCGCCCGATCTCCGAGGTTCCCATCAACCGCACCGCGCGATCGCGAAGGTCGCGATATTGGAGCAGCACGAAAATCGTCAGCAGCAGCGCCAAGGCCGCAGTCAGCAGCGACGGAACGGATTTCCGCGTGTATTCGAAGAACATGAAGAGCGGCGGCTCGGAATTCTGTGCGACCTGGACCTGTAGCGGCTGGCCGTTGTCCCGGGGATCGACGATTTCCTGCTCGACGCTGCGGAGCGTCGCCGCGGCCCTTTGCCAGATCCCCGGCGTTCCCAATTGGAAGTGCAGGAACCTCGCCTTCTCGCGCAGGTTCGTCTCGTGTTTCGGCACCTCCTCGAGAAGCTGGGCCAGCTCGCGGCCCGTGATCGTCGCACCACCGAACAGGGCCGCCAGCAGGACGACGATCACGGCAGGGACGGCGAGGCCATTTGGAAGACCCCAGCTCTCGAGGCGCCGCACCAGCGGCGCCAGCACAAATCCCAGCAGTCCGGCGAGCGCGAGCGGGATCAGGATCTCCTGACCGGCATAGAGCCCGGCGATGAGCAACGCCGCGATGATCAGGCCGGCGGCGCCGTTCACCACGGCTGAAGGTGAGGAGCCCGGCCACATGATGGTTCTCCGCGGCGACTTTTCTTACACAACTCGACAATGAACGGAGATTACCCCGAAGCCACGACTCCTCCTTCCGGACCTTGTGAGACCGGTCGTAACAGGCGGTTCTTCGACGAAGCGCGGCACGCATCGCGCGTGCCGCAAAGCGGGACTTCCGTTACTCGACGAACATCACGCGGCGGACCGCCGGAGCGCCCTCGCTTCCGGCTCGCCTTCGACACGGTGCGCACCGGCGGGAAGCTGCAGCACGGTGGCATGCTGCCCGGGGCACAGACGGGTCAGGAGCACCACCTGGCCGCTCGGAAATTCGAGCGCGTCATGGTGGTCGTAGGGGTTGTCGAGGTTGATCTGCTTGAAGCGGGCGACTTTCTCCCGCAGCTTCTTGTTGGGGAAGAAGCCAAGCGCGTGCTCGCACTCGACATCGCGGTCGAACACGAGCTCCGTCCCCGGGAGGAGACAGACCGCAACGTTCGGCTCTTCCACCGCCGAAAACCCGCGCGTGATAGAGTTGGCAAACTGTGACGAAACGAGCTTGTCGCCGACCGTCGCCGGGCGGTTCGCTACGTATTGGAGGCTGTAGTCACACATGGCCGGGTACTCCTGTTGAAGCCCTTCATCTGTTGAAGCCCTTCATCCCCAGGGAGCCACGGGAATAGAAACCCGTGCCTCCCTGTTCCCCGTACCTCCCCGTTCCCGTGCCCACCCTTCCTTGCCATCGGAAGCTCCGCCCGGACGAGCCGCGTAGGCGCTCGTCTCGGGCGCAATCTTCAGCGAACCCGCGACTACGAACGTCGCAAACCGCCGATCGCGGCGCGCGTTTCGTGGTCGGGACCGAAATCGTCGGCGCTCTCCACCGACAGGAGTTCGGCAAGACGGGTGCGCGCGCGATTGACCCGGCTCTTGATGGTTCCGACGGCACAAACGCAAATTTGCGCCGCCTCCTCGTAGGAGAAGCCGGAAGCGCCGACCAGGATGAGCGCCTCGCGCTGATCGGCCGGGAGGTGATCGAGCGCCTTGCGGAACTCGTCCATCTCCAGGCTGGCGGTCTGGTTCGGCAGCGAGGTCAGCGAATCCGCATAGCTGCCATCCGCATCCTCGACCTCACGCCGGCGCTTGCGATATTCCGATCGGAACACGTTGCGCAGAATCGTGAACAACCATGCCGACATGTTCGTGCCGGGCTCGAACGAGTTGAGATTTCCCCAGGCGCGCAGCAGCGCCTCCTGCACGAGGTCATCGGCGCGGTCCACGTTCCCGCACAGCGAAATGGCGAATGCACGCAGCGACGGTACCGCTGCGAGCATCGTGGCTCGTGTGGATTTATCGTGGGGGCCCATCGGACCGCTCGCCAGTTGGAGAGCCCTCGTGAGCGGAGGCGCTCTCGTCAGCTGTCACAGTTTCCGCGGAAGACTTTTCATCGAGTTTGCGAAGAATCTCGGTGAACCGGTCGGGAACGCCTTGATTAACAACGTCGGCGTACATCGCGCGAAGTTGCTGCCCGATTTTGGCCTTGATCTCCGAGCCGAGTTTCTTTGGAACCGCCTCGGCTTCCTCAAATGGTGTGCGTTGCAGCTTGCGCCTGTTCATAATGCTCCTCGCGCGCCGTTCCCATGTCTAGACGCAAGGTTGTAGCCCCACGCAAAGGGTAATAACGCGTCACGTCCGGCTGGGGTTCCGTGGATCAGGAACTTTTTTTTCGGCGAAGCGTTGGGGCCGGGCGGACGTGACCGAGTTCGGGGAGATCAAATGTCGAAAGCTCACGCGGTAGCCCAGCACCTGCCCTATCTGCGCCGCTACGCCCGCGCCCTCACCGGGAGTCAGGCGTCAGGGGACGCTTATGTGGCCGCGACGCTCGAAGCTCTGGTCAAGGATCCTGACCTACTGGAGTCCTCCTATCCGCCCCGGGTCACGCTGTTCCAATTGTTCTCGACGATCTGGAACTCGCTGCCTGCGAACGAGACCACCGACCCTGCGGCGAGCCTCGTAGCGCCAGAGCGGCACCTCAGCCAGATAACGGCCAAGCCCCGCCAAGCGTTCCTCCTTATTTCGGTCGAAGGGTTTTCCGAGGAGCACGCGGCTCGGATTCTCGATGTCGACACGCCGGCGCTGCGCCGGCTCGTCGACGAGTTCGAGCCGCCAACTGGCGGCTCAAATCGCCACCGACGTGCTGATCATCGAGGACGAGGCGTTGATCGCGCTCGATCTCGAGGCGCTGGTCGAAAATCTCGGCCACCGCGTCGTCGGCGTCGCCCGCACGCGGACCGAGGCGGCGACGATCGCGCGAAACCAGCGTCCGGGATTGATTCTTGCCGACATCCAGCTCGCCGACGGCAGCTCCGGGCTCGACGCCGTCAACGACCTCCTCAACATGTTCGAGGTGCCGGTCATCTTCATCACCGCCTATCCCGAGCGCTTCCTGACCGGCGAGCGGCCCGAACCCGCGTTCCTGGTGTCGAAGCCCTACCAGCCGGCGACGGTATCAGCCTTGGTGAGCCAAGCTCTCTTCTTCGAACGCAATGCAGTTCAACGAAAGAGAAGAGCAAGTTAGGCGGGTTGGTTTCACTTCTTCTTGAAGGGTATCAAGACTAAGAGGCGCAACGGGCTATAATTGCCCGCTGCGCCTGTGGTTCCCGGCCGCGCGGGAGGGGGAGGGGGAACGGCAGCCGGGCTTCACAACAAAGCCGCAGGTGTAAAATCGTTCCAAAAAACACGATGCAACCACAGCGAGTACATCGAGAGGCGTCCGATGAAACTCTCGTTTCAGTTTGGGCGTTACGTTCGGCGGATCCTGAAAAGTGCGCGGAACATATTCTCCAGGGGAGAGGGGCCGGTTCCTTTTGACGACGTTCGATTGCAATATTGAGGTCATCGCTTCGCCGCCGAGAGCCAAGCGTGCGTTCAAGGGAATGGGAATATGACGAGCGTCTTCTCCCGATTCCTGGATGCCCTGCTCCGGCCCCACATCGATCAGCGGGTTGCCGATCGAACCGAAGCGATACGGCATGAGATCGCCCGCATCGATGCCGCACTGCGTGCCGCCAGGATGCACATCTTCTTTCAGGACCGCGATCTGCGCTACCGCACCGTTCTGAGCGGCCGCAGCGACGGCGTGGGCGCCGCACTTCTCGGACGCACCGACGAAGAGGTGCTCCCCTCGACCGAACGGGACGCGATCATCGCGGCAAAACGCAGAGTCATTGCCACCGCCGTTCCGGAGGATTGCGAAGTATCCTATGTGACGCCTGAGGGACGCACCATCTACGCCCTCCATGTGGAGCCGACCTTCGGCCCGAACCGCACGATCGAAGGCGTGACCTGCTCGGCGATCGACATCACCCGGCTGCGCACGCTGGAGAGCGAGCAGCGCCGGCTGAGCGACGAGGTCAAGACGACGCTGCAGCGCTACGAACTCGCCTTGCGGGAATCGAAGGTCACGGTGTTCACCCAGGATAGCAGCCTGCGTTACACCTCGATCAGCAATCCGATTGCCGGGCTCGACGTCGACAGCATCATCGGCAAGACCGACGAAAGCGTGCTCGACGGCGAAAGCTTGGTCGCGGCATCCGCACTCAAGCGGTCGGTGCTCGAGACCGGTACGCCGAGCGAAACCGACGTCAGCATCCGCGTGCAGGCGGGCGACGTGCATTGGTACGACCTTCATGTCGAGCCGCTGCGCGATGTCACCGGCGACGTCACCGGCCTGATCGGCGCCGCAATCGACGTCACCAGCCGCAAGGAGGACGAGGCGCATCTGCGCCTGCTGATGCGCGAGCTCACCCATCGCTCGAAGAATCTGCTCGCCGTGATCCAGGCGATGGCGCGGCAGACAGCCCGCCATGCCCGATCGGTGGAGCAGTTCCTGGAGCAGTTCGAGGCCCGCCTGCAGGCGTTCGCGACGTCCCATGACGTGCTGATCGAAGAAGGCTGGCACGGCGCCTCGCTCGGGGAGCTGGTGAGCCTGCAGCTGCGCCGCCTGCTCGATTCGCCGATCGATCAGGTCACCATCGACGGGCCGACGGTGCTGCTCAAGCCCGAGGCGGCACAGGCCCTCGGCATCGCCTTCCACGAGCTCGCCGTCAACGCTACCA
Organism: uncultured Alphaproteobacteria bacterium; assembly: GCA_963793985.1. GTDB lineage: Bacteria > Pseudomonadota > Alphaproteobacteria > Rhizobiales > Xanthobacteraceae > JAJPKK01. The sequence goes on from CAWCCG010000006.1 coordinate 122,486, forward strand.
AGTTCGGCGCCCTGTCGATTCCCGCCGGGCGGGTGAAGGTCAGCTGGCGCAGGGTGGCAGACCCGCAAGGCGACAGCGTCGATCTGCGTTGGGAGGAGCGCGACGGGCCCGAGGTCGCGACGCCGGTGCAACGCAGGTTCGGCAGCGTCATCATCGAGCGCTATCTCGCTCATGCAATCGACGGCGAGGTGCAGCTGTCGTTCCCGCGAGAAGGCGTGGTCTGTACATTCCATATTCCGCCCGCGCACCTCGTCGGATTTACCGAACGCGCGGGAAACCGCTTGGCTGCCGCGAGTTGAGGCGGCCGATCCATTGCAACCGTGGCCACACCGCAATCGAACATCAAAGAGGCCCAGTCCCTGGTGTGCCAGACAGAGAACGGACTGCTGATGTCATCTCCTGAACTGCGCGCGGTCGACAAACCGAAAGTGCTGCTGGTCGAGGACGAGGCACTCGTCGCGATGATCGCCGCCGATACGTTGGAAGAGCTCGGCTTCGACGTCGTCCAGGTCGGGACCACGCGGGCGGCACTCGAGCAAGCCGGCACCGACTGCGCGCGGTTCGTACTCGCGGTGGTCGACATGGGCCTCCCGGACCGTCCGGGCCAGCAGCTCGTCGCGGAGCTGCGGAAGATCTGCCCAAGCCTGCCGATCATCGTCGCATCGGGCTACGGCGAGAGCGAAGTCCGCCGCCGGTTCGAGGCCGAACAGCGCTTCGCCTTTCTGAACAAGCCATTCGAGCAGGCGACGCTCCGTGCCGCGATCAACTCGCTCGGCCTCGCGCCGCAGGGGTGAGCGCCCAAGACCCACCACGCCAAGCGAAGGGTCGGACCTAGCTGCTCTCGGAAGCCGCGTGCACATGATCATGGCCGCGGGGATCGTCGTCGGAGTCGTGATACTCGAGGCCCAACGGACCGATCGCGCTGACCTGCGTGACGTATTCGCCCGACTTCGCCCAGTGGAAGTGCCAGGTGTCGCCCGGCAGAACGATCACGCTGCCGGGCGGATACGCAGTCACTTTGTCGCCGTCGAACGTCTCGCCGAGGCCGATATAGAAGACGCCGGACATCACTGTGTAGATGCGGTCCTCCGGGTGCCGGTGCGGCATCAGCTTCACGCCGGACGGCACCTTGACCCTGACCACGTAAGGTCCGGGCTCGGCGGGATGGCCGACGACGACGGCGAGCCGCGCTGAGGGCGGGAATGCGGGGAACGGTTTCCACTCGATGTCTTCCGGCAGGATCGCCTTGAAGACGGCTTCATCCGGTTGGTGAGGTCGAGCCATGGGAGTGCTCCGCTTCTGAGAACGTGGTGACGGCGCTAATCCTGTTCGGCGATGGTTTGAGCGTAGGTCTTTCCGTAGGGGTAGAAGTGATCCTTGCGGCCCTGCTGCCACGCCGTTTTCATCTCCGGCGTGCTGATGTCCCAATCCGGCCGGCACTTTCGGGTGACGGCGCGAAGGTCCTGGCGAAGCTCTTCGACGGTCGGCCGGCCCCAGAACCAATAGCCGTTGTAGATCTTGTGAATCACGAGCCCGGGCTCGAGCACGATGGTGTGCGGGATCATGGGATTGTGGTCGGGATCGGTGTATTCGGCGATGTCGAGATCTTTCTGAACGACGCGCCGCACGTCTGAGAGAAAAGGCCAATGAGCCCCGATGCCGCTGCGGTTTTCGTTCGTCTCCGTGAGGTTGTCGGTGCTGATGGTGACGAGCCGGGTGTAGGCGACTTCCATCTCGCGATGGAGCTGCACGAGTCCTTCGGCTTGCCGACGATCCTTGGGGCAATAGCCGCCGCGGCTCAGCACGAGGACCATCGGATTCGGTCCCTGCAGCTCGGAAAGCTTGCGATGTTTCCCCGTGTGGTCGGTGAGCTCGTAGTCGGGAAACACCGCCCCTGGAACAATGTCAGACCGCATGAGACCCCCTCCACTGGTTGAACAAGCGTCGCGATGCTCATGTCGCGACGCTCGGCTGCCGGCGAGCGATCGAGCGCGCCGGCCCTTGCGTTCACACCTGCTTCAATACGCCAGGATCGGCCGGCATTTTCCGCAGGCGCTTGCCCGTCGCGGCGAAGATCGCGTTGGCGACTGCCGGGACGATGAGCGATGTTCCGGCCTCGCCGATGCCGCCCGGCGGCTCGAAGTTGTGGACGATATGGACTTCGATGGCCGGCGCCTCGTCGATCCGCAGCATCTCGTAGCTATCGAAGTTGGACTGCTCCACGCGTCCATTCTTGATCGTGATCTCGCCATGGAGCGCCGCCGTGATGCCGAAAACGACTGCGCTCTGAAGCTGAGCGCGGATGGTGTCCGGATTGACGGCGGTGCCGCAGTCGACCGCGCAGACGACGCGGCGGACGCGGACCCGGCCGTCCTTCGCCACCTCGACTTCGGCGACATGGGCCATGTAGCTCGCAAAGACGAACTGCAGCGCGACGCCGCGGCCGACCCGCGCGGGCAATGGTTGTCCCCAGCCGGATTTCTCCGCGGCGAGGTCGAGCACGGCTTTTGCGCGCGGCGATTTGCCGAGCAGAGCCCGCCGATAGGCGACCGCATCCTGCTTCGCCGCCGCCGCGAGCTCGTCCATGAAGCTCTCGGTCACGAAGACATTGTGCGAAGGCCCGACGCTGCGCCAGAACGCCGTCGGGATGCCCGGCGGTTCCACCCGCACATATTCGACGTGCATGTTCGGCAGGTCGTAGACGAGGTCGATCGCGCCCTCGGTGGTGTCGGGATCAAGCCCATTAACGAAAACGGGCGGCGCAAATCTCGCCATCACCGAGGAGCCGGCGAACCGATTGCTCCAAGCGACCGGCATGCCCTTCTGATCGAGACCGGCGGTCAGCCGATCGAACCAGTACGGCCGATACATGTCGTGCTGGATGTCCTCCTCGCGCGTCCACACGACCTTGACCGGGCCGTCGACATGCTTGGCAATCTCGACGGCGCGGACGATTCCGTCAGGCTCGAGCCGGCGGCCGAATCCGCCGCCGATCAGATGATTGTGCAGCACCACCTTATCCAACGGCAGGCCGGCCACTTTCGCCGCCGCCGTCTGCGCGCGGACGATGGCCTGGTTGCCGACCCAGATTTCGCAGGCATCGTTGCGCAGATGGACCGTGCAGTTCATCGGCTCCATGGTCGCGTGGGCGAGGAACGGAAGGTGGTAGCTCGCCTCGACCTTGGTGGCGGCGCCCGCCATCGCCTTGTCGACGTCGCCGATGTTCTGCGCGACCGCGCCCGGGGCGAGCGTCGCCTTCTCGAGCGCCTCCGCGACATCGCGCGTGGCAACCTTGGCGTGGGGGCCGTCGTCCCATTCGATCTTGAGGGCCGCGAGTCCTTTCTTCGCCGCGCCCATGTGGTCGGCAACGACCGCGACGGCATCATCGAGCCGTACGATCTGACGCACGCCCTTCACCGCTTTGGCCGCGGTATCGTCGACGCTCTTCACACGCCCGCCGAACACCGGCGATTGCGCGAGCGTCGCGAACTTCATGCCCGGAAGGCGGACGTCGATGCCATAGACGGCCGACCCGTTGATCTTCGAGGGCGTGTCGAGACGTTTCGCCGGCGTCCCGATGAGCTTGAAGTCCTGCGGCTTCTTGAGCGCCACGTTCTGCGGTACCGGCATGTGGGCGGCATCGGCAGCGAGCTCGCCATAAGTGGCGCGCCGGCCGGTCGGTGGATGAAGCACTTCGCCGCTCTGCGCCCGGCAGGATGCCGGATCGACGTTCCAGCGCTTTGCCGCCGCCGCGACCAGCATCGTGCGTGCAGTTGCGCCGGCCTGGCGGAGCGGCTGCCATGCCCCGCGGACCGCGTTGGAATTGCCGGTCGCCTGCTCGCCGAGCAGCGGGTTGATGTAGAGCTTGTTGTTGGGTGGCGCATGCTCGAGCCGCACCTGCTTGAGGTCGACCTCGAGCTCTTCGGCGATCAGCATCGGGATCGACGTGTAGGTGCCCTGCCCCATTTCGACATACGGCATCATGAGGGTGATCTGCCCATTGCCGTCGATGCGGATGAAGGCGTTGGGCGCGAACCGCTCGCCCTCGGCCGCTTTGGCATCACGCCCGGCTATGCGGCACGTGCAGGCTCAACATGAAGCCGCCACCCACGGCGGCGCTGGCCTGGAGGAACACGCGTCGGGAAAACCCCCTCGCCGGTCCCGGTTGCTCCGGGCCGCGGGGGCGCGAGACGATGTGATCGAGATTCATTGGCGGCCTCCCTGCCCGGCCGCAGCCAGCTTGATGGCGTCGCGAATGCGCACATAGGTGCCGCAACGGCAAATGTTGCCGGACATGGCGTCGTCGATGTCGGCATCGGTCGGGCGCGGATTGCCGGCAAGCAGCGCCGCGGCCGACATGATCTGGCCGGACTGGCAGTAGCCGCATTGCGGAACTTCGCGATCGAGCCAAGCCTTCTGAATCTTGGCGCCGGCCGCCGTCTGGCCGATCGCTTCGATGGTCATGATCTCGGAAGTGCCGACGCTGTCGATGGAGGTGATGCAGGAACGGGCAGGTGCACCGTCGATGTGCACGGTGCAGGCGCCGCACAGCGCCATGCCGCAGCCGAACTTGGTGCCGGTCATGCCAAGCACGTCACGCAGCACCCAGAGGAGCGGCGTGTCGCCGTCGACATCGACGTCGTGTGTGGTCCCGTTGACTTTGATGGCAAATGCCATGACATCCCCTCCTGTGTGTCGGCAGCAGTTGCGCGCACATACGCTCTTGGCACTCGGCCTTCAAGGCGCACGGCGCGTCGGCCGCGGGCTGCGCTCAGACCAGCTTGACCGCGACGTCGATGTTGCCGCGCGTCGCTTTCGAGTACGGACAATTCTCGGTGTGCCTCGTCGACCAGGCTTTGCGCGACATCGCGCGCGACACCCGGCAGGCTGACGTTGAACCGCGCACGAAGCGAGGAGCCGCCATCCGCAACGATGAGATCCACCTCGGCGTCGATCACCGGTTCGGCCGGCAGCGTCATGCTCCTCTTGCGCGGCCGCAAGCCCGATCGCACTTTCGAAGCAGGCCGACCACGCCGTGGCAAACAACTGTTCCGGATTGGTGCCGATGCGCGCCGAGCCGGGGGCCGCAAGCTTGACGTCGAGGTGACCGTCCAAGCTGCGGGAGAGCGCCGTTCTCCCGCCCTCCGGTGGTCCGGGTCTTCGCCGTGTACAAGACCTTTTCGAACTGGTGCACGACGCTACTCCGATTGTGCCTATTTTCTCTGCTGCCGACGCGTCGACGCACGGCCTACGCACGATCAGCCTTGCGCGACGTCGATGACCGCCTGGGCGAAGGCCTGCGGGGCCTCCTGTGGCAGATTGTGCCCGATGCCGCCGGTGATGGTTCGGTGCTCGTATTTGCCCGAGAACTTCTTGGCGTAGGCAGCGGGCTCCAGGATGCGGTGCGCCGTTGGCGTCACCTTCGAGCGTGATGGTCGGGACCGTGATCACCGGACCTTCGGCGAGACGCTTCTCCAGGTCGTCGTATTTCGCCTCGCCTTGCACCAGACCGAGCCGCCAGCGGTAGTTGTGGATCACGATGTCGACGTGATCCGGATTGTCGAACGCCGCCGCGCTGCGGTCGAAGGTTGCGTCGTCGAAATTCCACTTGGGCGAAGCGAGCTGCCAGATCAGCTTCGAGAATTCGTGCCGATATTTGCCGTAGCCTTCCCGGCCGCGCTCGGTCGCAAAGTAGAACTGGTACCACCATTCGAGCTCGGCCTTCGGCGGCAACGGCATCTTGCCCGCCGCTTGGCTGCCGATCAGATAGCCGCTCACCGAGACGAGACCGGTGACGCGCTCAGGCCACAGCGCCGCGACGATGTCGGCCGTGCGCGCGCCCCAATCGAAACCGGCGAGAATCGCCTTCTCGATCTTGAGCGCATCCATCAAGTCGATGATGTCGACGGCCAGGGCCGACGGCTGGCCGTTGCGGAACGTGTCGCGCGGAGCGGAACCGCGTCGTGCCATAGCCTCGCAGATAGGGCACGATCACCCGGTACCCGGCCGATGCCAGCAACGGCGTCACGTCGACGAAGCTGTAGATGTCGTAGGGCCATCCGTGCAGGAGAATAACGACGGGTCCGTCGGCGGGGCCGGCCTCGGCATATCCGACATTGAGAGGCCCGGCGTCGATCTGCTTGAGCGGCGCGAAGGACGTGTTCGTCCCCGGCTTGATCGCGGGCAACTGAGGCTTGCCTGCTTGCGCATGCGCCGAACCAATCCAACCGAGTTCCACAGCGGCAACCGCAAGCGCGGCGGCTCCAAAAAAACGGCGCCGATCGAGGTCGAAGCGAGCCGACGCATTGATTCCACTCATTTTTGAAGCTCCTCTGCAGCGGTGTTGCGATCGCTCCCGACCAAATCCACACCTCGCCTTATCCCGTTGATTGCAGTCTACGCAGCGCGTCCGGGAAAGCCCGTTAGGCCTTGTGAGGCGTTGTTAGCAGTTGCAAGCGACCGGGAACTCGCCGCGCGGCCTGTCGAGCTCCAGGCGGCCCAAAAAAGACGCGGCCGATGATGGCGCCGAAGCGACCCTTCACCTAAATTTGCAATCGGAATCAGGCGGCTAGGATGACGTCACGATGACGCCGACGGCACAGACCAGAGACGTAATCTCGTTCGGTCCGTTCAGCTTGATCGCGGGCGAAAGGCTTCTTACCAGGGACGGCGTCCCGGTGGAGCTTGGCGCGCGGGCGCTCGACGTCCTGATCACCCTGGTGTCGCGCCCCAACGAGGTCGTCAGCAAGAAAGACCTGCTCGACCGCGTGTGGCCCGACGTCACCGTCGAGGAAAGCAGCCTGCGGTTTGCGCTCGCCGGCTTGCGCAAGGCGCTCGGCGACGGACAGGACGGCGCCCGGTACATCACGACACTCGCGGGGCGGGGCTATTGCTTCGTCGCGCCGATTTCGCGGTCGGGCGGTCGGCCGCCCGTCGAGAGCGCGCCCGTCGTCAGCTTTCCTCATGCCAACCTGCCCGGTCGATTGACGCGCATGGTCGGTCGCGATGACGACGTTCGCAAGATATCGAGCCAGCTGACCGCGGCACGCCTCGTCACCATCGTCGGTGCCGGCGGCATCGGCAAGACCACAGCCGCGATCGCGACCGGGCATCACCTGCTCGAGACCTTTGCGGGCGCCGTGCTCTTCGTCGATCTCGCCATGCTGAGCGATCCGAACCTGGTGGCCACCGCGGCCGCCTCGATGCTGGGTCTCTCCGTTCAGTCGAGCGACGCAACGCCGAGCCTGATCGCGCATCTGCGCGACAAGCGCATTCTGCTGATCCTCGACACCTGCGAACATCTCATCGAATCCGTTGCGACGCTGGTGGCCGGCATCTTCGAGGCCGCGCCGCAGGTCCACATTCTCGCGACCAGTCGCGAGGCTCTCCAGGTCGAGGGCGAGCACGTCTATCGGCTGGAGCCGCTCGCCTGCCCGCCGGACGGCGACGCGTTCACGGCCGAGGCCGCCCAGACCTTTCCCGCGACCCGGTTGTTCATGGAACGCGCGGCGGCGAGCGGCGCGCACCTCGATCTGAACGACGCTGATGCCGCGATCATCGTCGCGATCTGCCGCAAGCTCGACGGCGTCGCGCTCGCGATCGAACTCGCCGCCCGGCGCGTCGAGGCCTACGGCCTGCAGCAGACGGCCGCCCTGCTCGACCAGCGGCTGACCCTGCTCTGGGTCGGTCCGCGCACGGCGCCGCCGCGGCAGAAGACGCTGCAGGCGACACTCGACTGGAGCTACGGACTGCTGACCGACCTCGAGCGCCTGGTGCTGCGCCGGCTCGCGGTGTTCGTCGGGCATTTCACCCTCGATGCGGCGCTCGCCGTCGTCACGAGCGAGACCATCGACCAGGCCCAGGTGTTCGCCGCGATCGACAGTCTCGTCGCCAAGTCGATGGTCGCGACCCGCCCGATCGGCGCGATGATGCGCTACCGCCTCCTCGATACGACGCGCGCCTACACCCTCGCCATCGAAATCGAAGACGCCGAACGCGCCGACCTCGCGGTGCGCCACGCCAATTACTTCCGGCGATGGCTCGAGCAGAACGGCACCGATTGGTCGACATTGTCGACCGGGACCGAACGGGCGCCGCATTTTGCCGGCCTCAACAATGTCCGCACGGCCCTCGAGTGGTGCTTCGGACCGGAAGGAAACATCGAGGTCGGCATCGGGCTCGCCGCCGCCGCGGCGCCGGTGTTCCTCATGATGTCGCTGCTGCCGGAATGCCATCGCTGGTCGGAACAAGCGCTTGCCGCACTCGACGATGCCGCGCGCGGCGGGGTCGACGAGATGCATCTTCAGGCAGCGCTCGGCGTGTCGTCGATGTTCACGCGGGGCAACAGCGAGGCCGCCCGCGCCGCCCTGAACAGGAGCCTCGCCATCGCCGAGGAGCGCGGTGACGCGCCCAACCAATTGCAGCTCCTGAGCCTGTTGCACATGTTCCATCACCGCATCGGAGATTTCAAAGCGACGCTGCACTACGCAAGGCAGAGCTCCGCCGTGTCCGGCGCCATCGCGGTTCCCGCCGCGGCCGCACTGGCCCACTCCCTGCTCGGCAGCTCGCTGCATCACAGCGGAGATATCGCCGGTGCGCGCGCCGAGCTCGAGGCGGCGCTCCAACTCGGGCCCGGCCACGCGCGGGCGCGCACCATCTACCTCGACTTCGAGCACTACAACTATGCCGGCATCGCACTCGCGCGAACCCTCTGGCTGCAAGGCTATCCAATCCAGGCAATGGAACGCGCGCGAGCGAGCGTCGAAGATGCCGCATCGAAGAGCCATCCGGTGCCGCTGTCGCGCGCGCTGGTGTGGGCGATCTCCGTGTTCCTGTGGGCCGGCGACCTCGCGAGCGCCGACGCGTACACCGATCGCCTGATCTCGCACGCCGAATCCCACTCGCTCGGCCCCTATCTCGCAGTCGCCCAGGGCTACAAAGCCGCGTTCGCGATTTGCCGAGGCGACGCCGAGAAGCGGCGTCGCGCGTCTGCAAGGCGCGATGGAGGCACTCCGTGCCACGCGCTATGAGCTCCTCACCACGCCCTTCAACATCTGGCTTGCCCAGGGACTGGCGGCGACCGGTCAATCGGCCGAAGGACTAGCCCGGATCGACCGGACGATCGCGATGGTCGAGGAGACCGGCGACCTCTCGCAGATGCCGGAATTGCTGCGGGTGAAGGCGAGCCTCCTTCTCACGATGCAGACGCCCGACCTCGTGGAGGCGGAAAGCTGTCTCACCCAGTCGCTCGAATTGAGTCGCCGCCAGGGCGCGCGCGCCTGGGAGTTGCGGACCGCGACCGATCTCGCAGCGCTCATGGCCGATCGCGGCGAACGCGATCGCGCCCGCGCGACTTCTGCAACCGGTGTTCGCACAGTTCACTGAGGGCTTCGATACGGTCGACCTGAAAGCAGCGGAGCGCCTGCTGGCGGATTTGGAATAGCGCGATCGCCGTTTGGTTACCCAAGTCCGGGCCGCTCAACCAAGGGCTCGAACGAACGGTCTACCTCGAGCCACCACCGACGCGTTTGAGAAACGATATGTGATGCGGCTCACGTCCGCGCAGCAAAATCACGGTTAAGAATTGTTCGCCGCCGGCGCCGCGCTTGTTTTCCGCGTGGCATGCCGGCCTCGTTCGCTCCCTCGGGAGCCGCAACTGCCTCGATATCTATCCTCGTTCGAAGCCGCGCTTTCGATATCTCGGAGGATTGGACATGGCCGACCTGTTTCGCGCCTACCAAGTGAACAACGTGAAAATTCCGACCTATCTCATCGAGAGTTCGGCACCCATCAATGTCGACGATGCGCCCTCATCGCCGGGCAAGCTGCCGCCTCAACTGATGCCGCTCGATGCGGCAAAGGCCATCGACGAGATCGCTGGACACCTGAAAGCGGCAGAGGCACCGAACCTGGTGGTCATGGTGCACGGCTTCAACAACCCCCAAGCTGCGGCCCTGCCCTGGTTCGCGCGTGCCTCCGCGGCGATCGAGGCGGACAGTTGTCTGGCCAACCGGCCTGGGCTCGTGTGCGTCGGCTATCGATGGCCGTCGGAGAGCATGGGGGAACCCTTGCGCGGAACGATTGCGGCCCTGCCGACGCTCCTGCGTTGGGTTCTGCGGATCGGCTTGTTCTTATTCGGCCTTCTCGTTGCGTACGCGCTCCTGCGGCTGACTGGACGCATCCAGTTCGAAGGCAGGCTTGCGCTGACCGCATTTTTCTTGGGGTTGGTGGCCGTGGCTCTGGTTGGGACTTTTATCGCCGCCACGGTCCTGCGCGGGATCGTCTATTTCCGTGACGGCCATCGCGCCGCGCACTACGGCGCTGCGGATCTGATCGAGATCATTCGGCAAATCGATCACGCGATCATGCAAAGCGGCGGTCCCAGCAAAGGAAAGAACTCGGTGCAGCTGTCGTTCATCGGTCACAGCATGGGCGGTTTTGTCGTCACCAACGCGATTCGCTCGCTGTCGGACCTGTTCGCGGTCGGTGCGGTGAAACCGAACATCAATGCCGGCGTCGACACCCGACGGCTTCGATACGATTTTGCCGAAACTCGGCAACGCCTTCTCGCTGAAGCGCTTCGTGCTGGCCTCGCCGGATATTCCGGCCGAGGCGTTGTTGTCCAACCGGGCGAACTATCTCGCCGCGTCGCTGCACCGCTTCCACGAGGCCTACCTCTTCAGCAATGAAGGCGATGAGGTGCTGCGGCAGATATCGACCACGGTGAACTTTTTCTCGTTCCCGACGAGAAGCTGGACGCACGGCTATCGGCTGGGAAACGTCGAAATCCTTTCCCGGGATTATGGACTGATCAACATAAGGCCGTCGCAACTCCTGGAGACGCTTCGGGTCGGCCATTATACGGTGAAGGAGCTCTATCAGAAGCTGAAGACCGCGCACAAAGAGCAGGTGCAAGAACGACTCCCCGAAGTATTCAGTTACTTCGATTGCACCGATTACATCGATGCCGACGACGGCAAAACGGTCCGCGGGCTGCTGACGTTCGCCAAGCGGACGAAGCAAAATGATCCCACCGCGCGCATACGCGGACTAACGCATCTTCGGCTTCTATTTGCCGCATACGTGTTTCCGGGAAAACCCAACATGCATGGTGGCTATTTCGAAGGACAGCTGTGCCAGCGACTGATCTTTCGGCTCGCATGCCTGGGCGCCGAGGGCGCGGTCGCCGCCTTCAACGGATTGGATCAGCTTTCCCGCGAATGCAAGGACAAGCAGATCAGGATGTTGCTCTCCGCAAAGATAAGACCGCTCGTCGACAAGACCGCATTGCCGGCCGGCGGCTAAGCTTGCAACTGCGGGGGCCGGTTCGCCGCTGACGTCGGATGAGAATGCCGCCTATCCAAGCTGCAGGACGTTGGCGCCGATGTCGTCCTCGAAACGCCGCTCCAACCGTTGGTCGTACACATTGACCGTCATCTCGAACGACCCGCGGCCGACGACCAGGCCAAGGACGTGGCCCCCAACGGCGGTGAAGTCCCGGCCTGCACCGGTCGCGTGAGCATGGACGGCGGGTTTAGCGTCCTTCCACGCCAGCGTTCCGGTCAGACCTGTGATCTCGAGATCGGTGAACTCTCGCGGATCATAGTCACCGCGGGCGAAGTCGAAATAGCCGAAGCGAGCGGTCCGGACGAAGCCGAAGCCTCTGATGCTGGCCGAACGCGATCCGCTCGTCGCGCATCAGCGCCTCGAGGCTCGCAAAAACATCGTCGCCTTGACGCAAGACCATGAGAAAGCCGTCGGCCACGGCGATATAGCGTCTCGGTTGCGTCATGCTGCTGCTCCTTATGCGGCGATTCCTCCGCATCATGGCCGCATCATAGCGGAGTGAACGCTGCCAGGTGCGCAGCCCTCCGGTTGATCGTGACGCGCGCTGGTTCGGGCGCGGGCTGGACGTCGCGGCGACTAAGGCCGCGGCGGCAGCTTGGCCTTGAAGAAGGCCACCACGGCGGCGTTGAATTCGCGGTGGAACGCGGCGCGGTCGAAGCCCGCGGGATCCCGGCAGATGTCGGGCGCGATGCTTTGCAGGCCGGCGCTGCACGGCGCCAGAAACGCGAAATGGCCGGCGTTCGGAACGACGCGATATTCGGGCTTGATCGGCAGCCCGTCATAGACGTTCTGGGCGTGATACGGATGCGTCAGGATTTCGTCCTGGTCGCCGCGCCAGAGCTGGATCGGGACTTTGACGCCCGACAGCCCCTCGGGCGTGAAGACGTAGCCGATCGCAGGGGCCGCGACGACGGCGGCCGCGATGCGCGGGTCATGCACGAAGGCGCTCGGCGGAGCCGGTGGCAGCGGCGAGCCGCGGCGCAATTCCCGCGCCCTGTTGCACGCCCAGTCGTCGGGATGCGCGGCGCAGAAGGAAGCGACGCGCGTCATGTCCGGCACACCGCCGATCGCGGCCAATGCCGTGAAGCCGCCCGCCGAAAAGCCGAACATGCCGATACGCGAAGGATCGAGCACGTCGTGGCGCGGCCATGACGCGAGCATGTAGTCGATGAGCGCCTTGATGTGGGGCGGCCGGGTCTCGACCCGGCCGAAGGCGCTCTGGTCGCGATAGTTGTCGCCGGTGTGGGTCACCGATGCCACCACGAAGCCGGCTTCCGCCAGCGCCAGCGCGGTGTCGTAATGGCCTTCGAAGGTGCCGCCGGTGCCGTGCGACATGACGACGAGCGGCAGGCCGCGTCCGGCGACCGGCGCGCCGGTGGCGACGTTCTGCACGAACAGCCCGAGCGGCTGCGGCGACGCCGGCGCTTCGCTCGGATACCAGATGCCGGCCTCGAGCGGCGGACCATCGGGATCCGGCACGGTGACGCGCTCGAACCCGACCGCAAGCGCAGGCGCCGCGGCGAGCGTCAGCAGTGTTGCGAGAGCAGCGACGGCGATGTTCATCCTGGTTCTCCCGATGTTGGCGCCCGCGATCTCGGCACTGTAACGTTGGCACCCAGACGTTGACACCATGATGTAGGCGCCGGTTGCCGCTGCCCGGCCCATAGCACCCACCCGGTTGGGATGGTGCCCCCTTTCTTTTGTGCCCGTGTGGGCATAGGCTTGGGGTTTAAGGCGCGGCACCAGTTATTTCAAAGAAAAGATGCCGCCCAAATAAGGAAGCCGTCCAGGGGAGAAAACCAAATGAAGCGCATCGCGTGGTTCGGGCTTTTGTTGGCGGCCTCGGCGCAGGGTGCCGCCGCTCAACCTGCCGACACTCTCAACGACCAGCAGAAGGTCGGCCGCCAGGTGTTCGCGCAGTCGTGCGGGGTGTGCCATCTGCCGCCCTCGATGGGCGCCAAGACCTATGGCCCGGCACTCAACAAGGAAGCCGGCGGCGGCGACGACGACGTGATGCGCGAGTTCATCACCAACGGCACGCCGCGGATGCCGGCGTTCAAGCACTATCTCAAGCCGAACGAGATCGAGGCGATCATTTCGTACGTTCGCACCGTGCCGGTGTCGGCGACCGTCCAGACCGGCGGCGGCGCGCGGCCCGGCGGGGCGGAATAGTTCACTTCCAACTCGCGAATTCCAAATCGCGAACTCAACCCAAATCGAGGGAATGAAAGCAGGAGGAACACGATGACAAGCGTGCATGGCATGACAAGCGTGCGTGGCAGGTTGCTGGCGAGCGTCGCGGCGATGGCGGCGATCGGTTTCGTGGTCCCCGCATCGGCCGACCAGTTGCTGTCCGGCTCGGTCGCCTCTGCGGCCGGGCAGAAGCTCGATGGCGTACTGATTTCCGCCAAGAAGGAAGGCTCGACGATCACCACGAACGTCTACACCGACCAGAACGGCGAGTACTTCTTCCCGGCCCTGCCGGACGGCAAGTACAACGTGTGGGCGCAGACGCTCGGCTTCGAGACCGCTAAGGGCCAGGTCGACCTCGACCGGCAAGCGCCAGCAGGACTTCAAGCTCACGGCGATCACCGATCCAGAGCAGAAGATCAAGCAGCTGCCGTCGGAGATGCTCGCGGCGGCGCTGCCGGAGGACACCGAGGCGGATGCGAACATGAAGCGCATCTTCCACAACCAGTGCACCGGCTGCCACACCCCGGGCTATCCGCTCCAGTTCTCGTTCGACGAGGCCGGCTGGAACAAGATCATCAACCTGATGAAGGTGATCGCCGGCACCGGCGAGTACCTCGGCCCGAACGCCAAGCCGAACGGCATCATCGAATTCAACCGCAAGGATCTCGCGGCCTATCTCGCCCGCGCCCGCGGCCCGGGCCAAACCTCGATGAAGTTCCAGGACCGTCCGCGTCCGACCGGCGAGGCCGCCCGCGTGGTGTGGCAGACCTACGACGTGCCGCTCAACCCGATGACCGGGATGGGCGCGCGCGGCGCGAAATACGCGGTCAACGACGGCTCCGACTGGAATCAGGGCACCCCGTCGAAGATGGGCCAGCTTCCCCATGACGGCGCCATGGGTCTCGACGGCAATCTCTACTACACCGTCAACAACCCGAATCCGGACGTGACGCTCGGCCGGGTCGACACCAAGACCGGCGAGGTGAAGTACTTCAAGGTCGACCGCAAGGACGGCAAGTTCGCCGCGACCGCGCATGGCCTCACCCGCGACGGCGAAGGCAATCTGTGGTTCGACGTCAATCCGGGCCGCCGCAGCCTCGGCAAGTTCGACCCGAAGACCGAGAAGATCAGCGTCTACGAGACGCCGGAGCCGATGTCGCCGCTCGGCGGCGCCGTGACCATGGACGTCGACGGCAAGGGCCGCATCTGGGCCTCGGCGCCGGACGGCGTCGTCTCCTTCGATCCCAAGACCGAGAAGTTCACCGACTTCAAGTCGGTCACACCCTACAAGAACGCCAAGGGCACCAACATGACCTACGGCGCCGCGGGCGACCGCGACGGCAACGGCTGGTGGGCGCAGATGGCGTTCGACACCATCGGCAAGGCCGACATGGCGACCGGCAAGACCGAAGAGATCACTCTGCCGTCGCTGAAGGAGGAAATTTCACGCCTGCCCGAAGCGAAGCGCGCCTTCTATGACAACTTCAATGAGCGCACGATCAATAACCCATTGCCGTGGGCACAAGGCCCGCGCCGCATGGGCACCGACAAGAACGCCGACGTGCTGTGGGTCGGCAACTCCTGGGGCGCGACGCTTGCCAAGATCGACACCAAGACCGGCCAGACGTCGATCATCCCGTTCCCGGACAAGGTCTATCAGCCCTACCACATCGCGGTCGATCAGAACCACAATGTGTGGGGCAACCTCTGGACCGCTGACCGCGTCGCCAAATACGACCCGGCCAAGGGCGAGTGGACGATGTTCGACCTGCCGGTGCGCGGCACCGAAATCCGCCACGTCTCGCTGCTCGAGCGCGACGGCGTGACCAAGGTCATCGTGCCGGTCTACCGCGACAGCAAGATGGGGGTGATGACCCTGCGCAGCGACGCCGACATCGCCGCCCTCAAGGCCCAGGCGAAGTAAGCGCCTTCAGGCGAGTGATTGCGGAGAGCCGGGCCCCCGAAACGGGGCCCGGTTTTTTAACGCCATCATTCCAACGCCCCCGCGGCGTTTCTGTTGCGCCCTCCGGGGCCGGCGGGCCGCGCAACACCACCGCTCGTTGCGCGCCGAATAAGACATTGTTATTACTTCAGGAGCCGGCAATGCGACGGCGCGAGCGCACGGGAAACATCTCTCAAGTCGCAAAGTGATGATAATTCATGTCGGCTAGTGCGCATATCGAGCGGAGACTGGCCGCCATCGTGTTTGCCGACGTTGCTGGTTACAGTCGCCTTATCGGGCAGGATGACGTTGGCACCACCCGCAAATGGCGGGCCCTGCGCGAAGATTCTGATAGCACCGAAGATTTCGGAGCACTTTGGCCGCCTCGTTCGGACGATTGGCGACGGCCTCCTGATCGAATTCCGCAGTGTCGTCGATGCCGTAGTTTGGGCGAGCGACGTGCAGCATGCGATCGTGGACGCTCGCGAGCTCGGGGATGGCGACGCGATCGTATTGCAAATCGGCATCAACGTCGAAGATGTGATTATCGATGGCGACGATCTGCACGGGGACGGGGTCAACATCGCGGCCCGCATCCAGCAGCTCGCTGATCCCGGCGAAGTTGTTGTTACTGCCGCGGTCAACGAATACGTGCACAACAAGCTCAGTGTGACCTTTACCGATCTTGGCAACCGCGAACTCAAGAACATCAGTCGGCCGATCCGGATTTACCGCCTCGAACTTTCGAAACCAGACGCGGCGGACCGGCCCCGCGGACAGCCGTACCTCGCGTGGACGAACCGGCCCTCGATCGCGTTGCTGCCATTCCGTAATCTGAGCGGCAATGCCGAGGAGAGTTATTTCGGAGAGGGCATTACGGAAGAAATTGTTGCGGCTCTGGCGCGCAATCGTTCGCTGCTGGTTATTGCTCGCCATTCGACACTACGTTACGCCGATCGCCATGCCGACACGCGCCAGATCTCGTCAGAGCTCGGGGTTCGGTATGTTCTCGACGGCAGCGTTCAGCGGCAGGCGGCGAAGTTGCGGATATCAGCCGAGTTGATCGATGCCGGCGAGAACAGAACGATTTGGGCGGATCGATTTGAGGGCTCCAACGAAGATTTGTTCAAGTTTCAGGATGAGATCGCTTTGAAGATCGTGTCGGTCATCGAGCCGCGATTGGTGCAAGCGGAGGCTAAGCGCGTCCGCAGCAAGCCTACCGAGAGTCTCGATGCCTACGATTGCGTACTACGCGCCCTTTCGCTTCAATATTCATTCAACAGATCGGATTTTCATGAAGCCGGACGCTATCTCGATCGCGCGACCGAGCTCGATCCTTCATATGCTCAAGCATGCGCTTACAAGGCGTGGTGGCATCTCCTGGCGATCGGAGAAGGCTTGTCTTCCGATTTCAATCGGGATGTGCGGCTTGCGGAAGAGTTTGCCAACCGAGCTATCGTTCTGGACGCGACCGACGCATTTGGGTTTGTCGTCAGCGGGCACGTACAGACGTTTTTGCTGAGGCAGCCTGAGCGTGCGGTCGAGTTGTTCGAACGCGCGCTTCAACTCAATCCGAATTCGGCGTTCGCTTGGGGAGTAAGCGCATCCACATTCTGCTTCCTCGGACGACCCGACGAGGCTATGGAGCGCTTGCGTAACGCTTCGCGCCTCAGCCCGTTCGATCCACTGAATTTCTTTTACTGGACCGTGGCGGGTATCGCCGAATTCATCGCAGGCCGATACGACCAAGGCGTCGGCTGGTTGCAGAAAGCGCGCAGGGAGAACCCGCGCTTTGTTGCGGCGTATCGAACACTGGCGGCATGCCTTGGATTGCTCGGAAACGACGAGGAGGCAAAAGCCGTGGCGGCGGATTTGCTTTCGGTCGACCCTTCTTTCCGCATCTCGGTGTTTACGTCGTGGTACCCGCTTCGCCGACCCGACGACCTCAAGAGGTTAATCGAAGGCCTGCGCGCCGCGGGATTGCCAGAATAGGCCGCGGATGCAGTATCATAATACTCTATTGTAGAGATACTGCTTTGCCCGCGTCGCGGGAGATAAGGGATTAAATCATGGCTGCCGGCACAGGCACTGGGACTGGCACAGGCACGGGGACGGGAACCGGTACGGGAACAGGTACTGGCACGGGGACAGGTACCGGCACAGGGACAGGTACTGGCACGGGGACAGGTACCGGCACGGGGACGGGTACCGGCACGGGGACAGGGTACCGGCACCGCCACGGGGACAGGCACGGGTGCGGGCGCTGAAGCTGGACCAGGAACAGGTCGCAGCTTTTATGCCACGCCGTTGGAGCTCGGTTTCCATCCTTGGTCGCTCGACTTTACTCCGGACGATGCAGGCAACGCCACCATACCCCTTTTACAAAATTCTGAAATCCCTATTACGCTGAACCTTTCCTCAAGTGGACGACGAACGACTGGGACCCCGCGTTGCGGTTCTGGACGTTGCCCTACGATCGACAGCTCACCCAGTGGCTGAGGACCGGTCGATCCATCGCGCCCATCCATCATGGCGGCACGTGAGTTCGGTGCTTACCCGAAATATTGGCAGTTCAGTCGCGAGGAGCTGCTCGCCAGCGGTTGGCTGGAGCCTGAACGATCTGGCATGGCAGCCGGACTCCGCACAGGCAGGGTGAGAATGGGTGGGGGGACCTAACGGCTCGACAGCCTACCAAACGATACGCGCGGAAGTTCAAGAGCTCCAGCAGCTCATGCAGGACGACCGCGAGGTTTATCTCGACGAAACCATCGCGCAAGCCGACAATCTCTACGAATATTTCATATCGTTCATCGGAGCGAGCGAAGCCCGCTATCCGTGGACGATCGAACTCATCGGCTGCGGTCTTTCGATCGGCAACCTGGTCTATCTGCACTACAAGGATATGTTCAAGCGAGTACGCCCGTCGGTCCTGTGCCCGGGCTTGATACCTCCGTTCGGCCCGCCCGCCCATCCGGCGTTTCCGAGCGGTCACTCGATGCTCGGCCACCTCATTCGCTCTGACGTTACTCGAGGTCCCGACCCTTCGCGAACGTTACGGCATAGCCGAGCCCGACAACGGTCAGCCGGGCGGGGGCGTCGACCCCCGTCCCGCTCCTCCTGCACGTGACGATCTCCTCTGCCCATGCAGCGGTTGTCACGTGGGCGAACAATACGGCTCGGCATGAAGGCGATCCCATCGTCTTTCAGACGGACGGCGAGCTTCCTGTCTCCGATCGAGGCCGGACGAATCTATTACGTTTTAGCATTTCAACCCGGCGGTCCAATAGCTTTACTATAGGTGCCATACCCAGTCAGAACGCGACACCAATCGATACCCATGGGAGCGCCCAGAACGGCAACATCTGGATTCCCGACAAATCCTCTCTACGGAAGCGCAGCGATTCAGCGCACCTCTGCTCTGGCTCGGTCAACGTATCGCGAAGAACCGCGAGCGTCTCGGCGTCCACTACGCGTCAGATTCCGACGGGAGCCGGCATCTGGCTGCAGCGATCTGGCGGGCGCTGTTTTACGACAAGGTGATCGCTCTGCCCGACACTCCGCTCCGTACTGTCGAGCACGCGACGGCAGAATGGCGGAAACCCTGAGCCGCCCCTGACCTCAGACCGGAGGCGCCGCGGTTGTCGCTGTACTCACGTGCCGGGGTCATGCACCTTCGAAGACGCGCAATCGCGAGATTATTGTCATTGGCGACCAAGTCGACGAGCTCGGTTTGCTCGCGACCGCACGGCAATTTCGCCCGCGAGGCGATATTGGCCCGATCGTCATCGCAGGTGGCGCGAGCAAGGACGATGTAACGCGATCCAGGACTTGGACCCGATACTGAGAACGGGCCAAAGCAAACTGCATCGCCGGGTGCAACATCCTGCGCGGCTGATCTTCTGGCGGACATGGCTGCCAGCCGGGATCGTTCCATTTGGGCGCTCGGACTTTCGGCAGGCCACGGACACCACCAAACGCGGACCGTCACATCCTGCGCCGTTTGGGTACCTCGGTTTTGGACTCTGTACGTAGATGCCATCGTCGGCGCTGATGATGCCTCCGTCCGGGTCGGACTGCCACGCCGGCGCATCGTGCGACCCGCACTGGTCGGGGTCCCAGTCCAACGACACTGGAACATAGCTTCCCGCTCCGTACTCGACCGGGCCCGGGTGTCGCAACGTCGAACGACGGTCGCAAATCCTGGATGAAAATATCCACCGGCGGCGGCGTCCGCGCGCTTCGCAGGGCGTCGTATAGGCTCCGTACAGCCCCTGGGCCTCGAATGCCCAGCGTATGACTTTATGTACACAGCCGCCGACACGATGGAATTGGAGTATGCGTGGGTCTGGTGCTATCCGGCGGAAATTTGACATCCCACGAGGCGGCCAGTGCCGATGTCCGCGTCGATCAGCGCAGAGACGAACTGATCCGGCTCGTAGGCGGGCACGACATACGTGGTTCCCAGCAGCTGGATTCCCCGGATGATGAGGTAGACGCAGTAGTGAGAAGCGAACTCGCGCGCATACTTGTCGATGTCGCACGCCTTGTCGGTGTCGGGCGAATGCCCCCTCGTGGTGTCGCCGCCGATGCATCTGTACAACCGAAAGAGCGATGAGGACAGGATCTGCTCGCTCCAATATCCTTTACGACGCGGCCCCTGTATGTGCTCGACCTGGGCCAGGTCGCGGTGCAATAGCCCTGTCCAGCTCCAGCCATCGCAAACACATCGATCATGCCGGCGCGGCAGATAGACCCAGGGGAATGTCGCGCCACGCCACTTCCGGTCTGTTGCCAGAATGGATTGCGGATCTCCAACAATCGCGGCAAGCGCGTCGCCGGCGCTGTGGGCGAAACGGAACTGCAACTCGCCGGTCGACGCCATCAGCAACACGTGCCCGAGCTCGTGCCAGATCCAGCGCGCGTCGTAGCTATGCCCATTGGTTGGGCCTGCGGAGCGATGCTCTTCAGGCGCCACGGTTCGCGAAAGCGAGTGGACAGCGAAGCCAAGGCCAAGTGCACCTGGAGAAACGGCCGAATGACATTTACCCCAGCACCTTCATAAGTCCTCCGATTGGCCGTCCACCATGACACGGGCGTTGATCGTCTTGCCGTTCTTGCCGGGGCCGGGTCGAATTCCGGAACGATAATAGATTTTGAGCGGCAGTTTGGCGTGCAAGAAATATTGGTGCGAATCGATGCCATAGGCGGATAACCGTTCGAAGAACTGAGTAAAGTTGTATTCAGCGCTGACGGCGGAATAATCATTCGACCTTGGATGAGGCTGCTTCTGCGTACCCGGCAGAAAGACCATCTTCGTTCCGTCGCAGTCCTTCGCCCACGGGGCGCGGTCTGCGACGTACAAACCCGGGGCAAGCCTCCACTCTCAATTCGTCCACATCAAGGGTGCCGGCTGCAGCGTTAGCGCGACCAGCGCCGGGAGGAGGAGTAGCCCTGCGCGGCGGATAGACAAGCGGATCGTCCTCATCCTTTGTAATCTCGGCCTCGGCAACGATAATGCTCGAAAACGTCCTCCGCACGCGTCGGCCGTCTTTTGTGAAGCTCTCCTATCTTATCGGTACCGCACTCCGGCTGCGATGCCGGATCGCGAGGGAACACCCAGGCGTCTCCTGGCTTAGCGTCCGCGACGAGCACAACCTTGTCGATCAAAGTATCCAGATTGATCGGGGTACCCGGCTTCTCCGAGGCCCCTTCCATCAAGAGCGAATACGGTGTCGAGCCGAACCCCGACGGCGCGGCTCCGAAAAGTCAATTGCTCAACACGAGTCTCGTTGTCCATTTATGCTAAGTCTTATTGCTGGCAGTTGAATCGATGTTATTATTAAGACCAGTCGCAACTGCTATACTTATCCTGGCTTGCATGTCGAATAATAAATTGAATTGAGAGAGTAAATCTTCTGCGCGTGACGTCGTCGCGACCACTGATATTTCTCCACACGCCGAAGGGGAGCGAGGCCGACATTCCGGTAATTCTAACCTTGTATGTTCCGTCCGGTTGTCGGTGCAGGTGCACGACAATTCTAATGCCGAACTCAAATCCATAGGGCAATTGAGAATCCGTCAATAAATCGAGTGGCCAACATGACCACCGTCAGATCGGGCAGCGTAGAGCCCATCCGACACGTCCTCCCGCAACACTTGAAAAGACACCAACGTTTGAATTTTAGCGGACTTTCGTGGATTGGAGTCGGTCGGATGAAGCGGCCATCCGATCCGCAACCATCTGAAGCTCCGCGCGTCCGAGGCCAGCGGCTCGCGAACACGTCCGTATTCGGCGGGGGTGCTAATGCCTTGAGCAGCTCAGGCGGAATCTTCAGTGGCCTATTGATATGAGGTGCTTCCAGAGAGTTGGCCGCGATGAGATACTTGTACGAAACGCAGCGCAGGTGATCGTCGTCGATCTTAGGGACCACAGCCTCGTAAGGCGCGGTCGGATGACGCAGAAGAATAGCGGTAGGATAGTTCTGCTGGTCATCGTAATAGTCTCCCCACCGCTGGCTCCACAGCGCGTTCCAACTCGGGCTCCAGGCGTATGCATCAGCGGAGTACACGGCCATTGCTGCATCCTCCTGCCTCGCACTCCCCATTCACGGGCGTGTCGATGGCAAAAATAATCGTCAGTATAATCAGTATAAAACGACGCCGGTTAGGCGAGACTTCTTACGGACTTAATCTCAAGCGCATCCTGCAGCGATCATCCATGATGACTATCATGCATGATGACAGTGCCTCAGAAAACACGCTCTCGCGGCCATCACAATGGTGTGCTCGCAACGCCGTCATCGTCCTAAGCATCGCGAGCGGCATTATACTACCACTCGCGATGCAGTGCGGTCAAGCATGCCGCACCCGCAACTCGTTGAAAGGATTTCCCAAACTACTAACATCGCGGGAACGCCATGCACGACACGACAGGCTGGGAGTCCGCCATGCACGTCCGGCGCCGGCAATTTCTACATCTGGGCGTCATCGCAGCGGCACTCCCCGCCTTGTCTTTCGTCGCGCACGCACAGCGCTACCCGACCCGGCCCATTACAATCATCGTGCCATACCCCCCGGGTGGACCTACCGACACCATCTCGCGCCTCGTTGCCGAGGGCATGCGGCAGGTCCTTGGACAAGCGATCATCATTGAAAATGTCGGGGGCGCCGGAGGAAGTGTGGGCGTCGGTCGGGCAGCGAGGGCCGTCCCTGACGGCTATACGATCAGCGCGGGCCAATGGACCACCCACGTAGCGAACGGCGCGGCTTATTCCTTGCCCTACGACGTGCTCAGGGATTTCGAGCCACTCGCGCTGCTCGGAACAAATCCTGGGCTCGTGGTCGCAAGAAAGAGCTTGCCTGCAGACGATCTTAAGGGGCTGATCGCCTGGCTGAAAACCCATCCTGGACAGGCGTCCGTCGGAACGGTCGGCCCCGGCAGCCCCCAACACATATTCGGTGTATTCTTCCAAAATCTGACGGAGACGCGCTTTCAGTTTGTCCCCTATCGCTCCGTTGCTCTTGCGATGCCGGACCTGGTGTCGGGACAAATCGATCTGCTCATAGACAACCCGACGAATTCCCTGCCCCAAGTGCGCGCAGGCGCCATCAAAGCCTTGGCGGTGACACAAGGCACCCGCCTAGCGTCAGCACCGACCATCCCCACCGTGGACGAAGCGGGTTTACCCGGCTTTTACACGGCAAACTGGACAGCACTCTGGATGCCGCGAGGTACTTCAAAAGAGATCATTGCAAAGCTCAATGCGTCAGTCGTGGCCGCCTTGGCGGATCCAAACATACGAGCTCGCTTGATTGATCTTGGTCAGGAGATACCGCCACGTGATGGGCAAACGCCTGAAGCTCTGGGGGTACTACAGAGGGCAGAGATCGAGAAATGGTGGCCGCTTATTAAGGCCGCCAACATCAGAGCAGAGTAACTGCGCGGCTCTGATGGCCTGCAAACGTACGAATCCAAAAAGATACCGCAACGTCCCGCGTCGCGCCGATGCAGCCCGCGTCTGCTGTCCAGAGCAACGGTCGCCGATCACGATTCGTCGGGCCACCGCGGCGGATGCGGCAATCGACGTTCGCTCCGACCCGCAGCGCGTCGGCTTGGGAGGCGGGAACGACGACGTCGAGCCGCGCAGCGAGGCGCGCCGGCGAACAGGTTGGCGTATCCTTCGACCGGCGAGATGCGACGCCTTGAACTGATCACAGCGAGATCACAAGTACTTCCTAAGCATTGCGACTTTCGCAGCGCGAAAAAGCGCATCGCCGCAGGAGGCGGCCATGGACGTCGATATCGACCTGCCGACGCACGCGAGCCCGAAGAACCGCTTTTGGAACGCGCGGCGCAACCCCGATTTCACAATCGACCAGGACTGGGCCTCCTACTCGCCGGCCGAGCACGACCGTTGGGACCGGCTGTTTCATCGCGCCGTCGACGCCCTGCAAGGCCGGGCCTGCGACGAATTTCTGGCCGCGCTCAAAGCGCTCAAATTGTCCGAAGGCGGTATCCCGGACATGGCGAAGCTCAGCGAGCGCTTGGAAAAGATCACCGGCTGGACGGTCGTCCCCGTCGTCGAGCTCGTGCCCGACGACGTGTTCTTCGACCACCTCGCCAACCGTCGGTTCCCGGCAGGGGCTTTCATTCGGCCGGAAGAAGAGATGGACTATCTCAAGGAGCCGGACGTCTTTCACGACATCTTCGGCCATGTCCCTTTGTTGGCGAACCCCGCCTATTCCGACTTCATGGTGGCGTACGGAAAAGGCGGCCGACGCGCCATGCAGCTCGGTCGCCTGCACAACCTCGCACGGCTCTACTGGTATACCATCGAGTTCGGCCTCATTCGCAGCGCCGCCGGTCTGCGTATCTTCGGCGCCGGCATCCTTTCCTCTGTGGCCGAGAGCGTGTTTGCGCTCGAGAGCAGCTCGCCCAACCGCGTCGCTTTCGATCTCCAGCGCGTGATGCGCACCAAATACGAGATCGACGACTTTCAGCAGACCTACTTCGTGATCGACAGCTTCGAGAAGCTGCTGGACGCCTGTTACAAGGATTTCGGTCCGGTATACGAACGGCTCGCCAACGTGAGCGACATCGAACCGTTCGAGCTGATGGAGGGCGATGAGGTGCTCACGCGCGGCACGCGCGCGCACTTTGCCGGAAAGATGGTGAGGTCCGCGAGAGGCTGATGTCCCGACGCGATGCTCGCACGGGCGCAAGTCGCTTGCCGCGGCCCCTGCCCTTTGGCGCGCATCTTTACTCCGGAGATCAATTACTCCCTGCGTCGAACAGAGCTCGTCGGGGTTGCCCGCGATCGCTACGAACAGCACGATCGGTTTACATAAAGCTCTCGATCCGGATTTGGATACGGCTGATGCCCTTGTGAGTAGGAACCGTAAAGGTCTCCGGGCGATTGATATTGCGGCGCCGCGTTTCGCGTATACCCGTAAACTTGCCCAACTGCAGGAGAAAGATGCCGAAGGTGAGTTTGACCGTCGGTTCGCTGTCGTGCATCGGCGCCGTTTGTCACGAGTACAACCGTGCCAAGGATAATAACTGCCAACGTTGCTTTCATGATGACGCTATCCTGTGATGCAGCTTCTGCTGGGCGGGCGCTGTCGGGTTCGCCCCGCCTGATCCATGTCGGCGAAGGAATTCCGTACGCCGCGCCATGCGGCGTGAACGGTCCGCCATCGAGGCACGCCCTCGAGTTTCAGAACCGCGGATACGGCGCAAAAATTCCACACGCTGCGCGACCGTCGCATCAGCGCTCTGAAGGCGGACAAGAGCCGCACGCTACTTAGCTAGCAATCGGCGCTGCAATTCATTATCCGCAGCTTGCTGCGAATTTTGCGATGCTGCGTCAGCTCGCTGCGTCACGGCACCACAGGGTCGGAAGATGACGCCGGTGACCGACCAAGACCGCCCCGACGCGTAGACGTCGGCAACCGGAGCGCAGGCGCGCAAGATTCAAGGCCAGCCTCGGGCCCGACGCGACGCACGACCGCGCGTAGCCGATCTGGCGGGCGTCAGGCCAAGAAGGCGGGCGGCCTTGGCCTGCATCCATCCGTTCCGTTCCATCGCCTCCCACTGCCATGACCTGAAACTGGCAGCGTCAGAGAGCCTTCGGCTGGTCAGCCTCTCGGCCACGGACCAACAGAGGTGCCATGTTGGCCATCTCCGGGAACTTCTGACCAACCAATCTATTTCCTTGCCGCATTTCGACCTTGTCGATCTTGCAGCCTTCGCGATGTGAGACCAATCGAACGAAGCGGCCACACTCTTGCGCCATTGAGCGCATCATAATCGAAGCAGGCTGAGCGGTTCCGTAGATGCCGATCCGCAACTGCAAGTGTGAACCGCTCGACAAGATCGAGACTTTGATGTCGACCGACGCAGGGGCCTCGGATGAGCAAGCTCACCAAAACGACCTGGATTGCCATCGCGGTCGTGGTTGCGGCAATCGTTGGGGCAATCGTCGCCGCGTTTAGTGGGGCCGGATACCGGGACGACGTCCGGGGATCACATGTACAGACTACAGCATCTGTACAGACCACAGCATCTGCACAGAGCCCAGCACCCGTCCAGACGACGGCAAGCGTACTCGCGACGCCTCTTTCATTCGTCGGCAAGTACTATTTCGTCCCAAACCAGGACGTGAGCGCCTCCTGGCATCCGCTCAACGGACATGTCGAGGGCAGCTTCTCTGATTTTGCCCTGTGGCCGACATTGATCACTCATCTCCTCAAAAACAGCGGCGGATTCGGCTTCTATTCAAATGAGATCGCCGCGACTTCCAACGCGACGCTCGCCGGTCTCCGCACCAAGGGCCTTCTGATCTCGGTGGATACTCCACTGTGGACGCAGTGCGCCCCTGCATCTCAGATCGCGGACGCAGAGCTCAAAGGCACCGATAATCCCATAAGTCACAAGTTCGGCATCGTCGGGACTGGTTGGTTCGTGACGAAAGATGGAACGCCATTCACGCCCGACGAGATCGTCTTGGACGAACGGGAAGCTACTTTGGTGCCCTATCCACGCGGAGGCGGTCTTCCGGACGACGGCTGTGCTGCAGCCGATGCTTTCAATGCGCCCCTCGGCCGTACCGACGGGATGATCCAGGATTTCGTCACCTATGCGATTGCCGTGCGCGCAAAGTGGCCAACCAACACGCCGCACCTTTCTTTCTACTGGAACCTCAATCCGGTCTTCGCAGATCAATCGTCGCTGCTCGACAAGCTTGTGAGCACCATGTGTGCCGCGACCGTGTGTCCGACGACGGTCTACATGGACACTGACTTTGCGGCTACGCCCAATCTTGTGTCCGTGCTGAAGGCTTATAAAGCCATACTTGCGAAGTATGGCGTCGGCTTCGGCATCGCGATTGCCGGCACACCCCACATCGAGGCTGGCCACGAGGACGACATCGAGCCGACTGCCGACGGCCGTGCACTCGTCTACGTCGCTCGTCCCGGCACTTCGACCAATCAGCTTTATCAACTCTCAGAGCTGAATATTCTCAAGTGGCTGATGGCGCAGGGCATCGTCGACGGCAGCACCCGGCTGCACTTTCAAAGTTGGATGAGCAGCCCTCAAGAAGTCGGACCCGCGGTAAGTGAGACGACGCCCTACAGCCTCGCGAACACCACCAACCGCATGTTCGACGAACTGCTTATCCCGAAAGCATTGGCAAAGTGAGGCGAGGTCTGTGGAGCGTGCGCGCTTCATTCAGGCATCGTGCGTGAAAACTGCACAGGTCGATGACGCGTAGGCATCGGCGTGACGCCGCTGCTCAGAAATGCCCTCGATCGGTATTGGCGCGCTGCTATCCACGCGATAGAATTATTCTCGATATATAACCTGCTTATTCGGCGATTCGACGCTTGCTGCGGTCGAATCGCAAACAACGTTGGAGGTGCTGCGATGCCGGGAGATACGAAACGCCAAACCCCCATTGATGGCGACAAGCTGGAAGACATCGTCGGGTTCTGCCTCTCTGGCGGCGGCTATCGCGCCATGCTGTTTCACGCCGGCGCTATCTTTCGCATGAACGAACTCGGGCTTCTCCGCAAGCTCGACCGCGTGTCGAGCGTATCCGGCGGGTCGATGGCCGCCGCGGCGCTGGCCGTCGCCTACCCCAAGTTTCAATATGATGACAAGGATCGCGTGACAAATCTTGCCGAGACATTTCTCTCGCCGATCCTCGAACAAGCCAGCGACGCCATCGACGTCAATTCCGCCTTCTCCGGGCTCAATCCCTTCGCGTCCGCGGCCGGCGCCGCCGCCAGGAGCTACAACACCCACCTCACCAAGGGTGCGCTTCTTGGTGACCTGCCCACGAAACCCGTGTTTGTATTTAACGCAACAAGCCTGATGACGGGCGCAACGATGCGCTTCCGCCCGGATTATGTCGCCGACTATCACATCGGCCAATTGACTGGAATCAGACTTCAGCTCGCCGATGTGGTCGCGGCTTCCGCCGCCTTCCCGCCATTTCTGTCGCCGGCGACGGTCGACATTTCATCGGGCACTCTCGCGCCGGCGACCACGGGCAGCTTGGGGCGGGCACCTTTTACCAGGACGGCTGTCCTCACCGATGGTGGCGTGTACGACAACTTGGCCACCGAAACGGTATGGAAGCGATGTCGTACCATCCTGGTGAGCAATGCAGGAAAACCTTTCGCGTTCGAGGAATCGCCGGCCCAGAACTGGCTGCAGCAGTCGCTGCGCGTAATCGACATCGTCATGGGTCAGGCAGAGGATCTGCGCGACCGCATCCTCGCGCACGCTTATGAAGTTGGCGCACGACGCGGGGCGATGTGGGGGCTTGCGACCGGTCAGAACGCGGCGGCCGACCGTCCGCCGTTGCTCTCTCCCGACGAGTTTATCGCGGCGCAAAATATTCCCACGCGACTGACCCGCTTTTCAAAATCCGATCAAGCCCTCGTCCTGAAGGCTGGCTACGCCCACGCCACCTCACGCATACGAAAATGGTTTGGACCCGAAAATGGAGGACCAGCCGATATCCCGGATGGTGCCTGGCCAACACCGTAGTGGGTGTTCCGAGCATACGTTTGGCGGATAGCCCCAGCTCTCTGTCCGGATGAGCCTAAAATTCGTAGTCGATGAAAAGCTTTCCGGTTGGCGCCTTGAAAAGATTGGCGAGCGGGCCTGCGTCTGGGTTCGCCTTATCGGCCCCAGCCGCGACCTGGTCGCTGCGCGCGAGCTGGCCGCGCATCTTGGTGCGAAGGGCCGTCAGAAGAGGCCCACGCGGAACTTCGTTGTAGGCGTGGTCCTGCGTCGAGCACATCCCGACGCAGCCTAAGCGCATCGCCGCCACCGCGTCCTTGGGGTCGCGTTCGCGCTGCCGTGGTGGCCGACCTTGTAGAAGTGAATGGTCGACAGGATATCCTTGGCCTTCTGCGTCAGTTCGGTATGCCCGGGCGTACCGAATGCCCCGCCGTAGAGAAAGTGCTCCCAGTTACCCCACTGCGCGTCGCCGGCGAACAGCAAATTCTTTCCCTGAAACGAGAACAGCACGACGAGACTTTGATTGTTGAGCGTCTTGTCGGCCGCGGCAGCCTGGGCCGCCAGCACGTCGGGCTGAGCGGCGTCGACGAGGCTCTTGATTGTCTGCCTGTCATAGAACTTGAATGCACCCGCCGGGTAGCAGTCCTCCTGGATTCCAAACGCGTCAGCGAACGGCCGAACTCTCGGCATCCTCATCGAGCTTGCTTTCCGCGAGATACTGCTGGCTTTTGTTCGTCATCTGCGAGATGAGCGATGCATCGATCGGCGGCCCCAGAATCTGCGCCGTCAGCCCCGCATCCACCAGATCCTGCGGAAGTTTCGCGGGGTCGCCGGCCTTGTAGTAGTCGTGCTCGGGCTTGTTCTTGAAGCCGCCATGCAAGACGTCGAGCGCTTTCTGATTGGATGAAATCCCCGCAACACCATCGAGAGCGCCCCCGGTGATGTTCTCAATCATGCTGTAGGCCTCGGACCGCTGTTGCTGTCTCGCGGCGAGTTTGGTCGCGACCCGGTCGCATAGCGCTGTCAAGTTCGCTTGGAACGCGACCGCGGTCTTGTCCGAAGTATTCTCGAACCACGGCATCCACACACGCTCGACCTCGATATTCTTGAATATGTCGCTGCAGGTGCCAAAGCCTGAGATGTGGTCCGCGTGGCGGTGTGTCATGATGATGAGCGACAGCTTGCCGCCGCAGTCGCGCGCCATCTGTTCGACAGCGCTGCGGATTGAGCCGAGGTCCTTTAGATGAACCCCGCAATCGATGAGGATGTGCTTGGCGCCGCCGTCGGCGGGTATGGAGACAAGGAAGAAGTCCCCGAAGCCAACCCTGAACATCCTCACGCGCAGACCATTGCCCGCCCCCCCGTCCGCCCCCCCTTCATCGGGACCGGCGCCCGGATGTTGTCCCCCACCGGCGCGACCGCCTCCGGTCTTCGGCTTCGGGTGAGATTTCGTCGCGGTCGGCTTCCCTTTGCTGCTCTTGGCCATGTTCAGATCCCCGCGTGCAGAAGGCCGAAATCGAGCTGAAAGCGAGCGTCATCCTCCTTTGGCGGATCGCTCTCCACCTTGACGCTGAGAGCCCGACCGCTCGCGGTATAGAAGTTCCGCATACGATCCTCGCGGAGCGGCGTGCGCTGTTTTGAAATCACAAATCGCACTCTGGGCGGCGGCCGGTCCTCGCCGCCTTCCACGGGATCCTGCGCTATGAGCAGCGTGGCCCCGTTGCGCATCGGGAACGTCCCGGAGCCCGCTTCGTCAAAGGGCATCCGCACCGTTTGCACCAACTCGACGACCATGTTTACGTAGAGCTGCCCGTCTTTGCCCATATGAAACGCGGGATGAAAGGACGGCGCGGATATGCTTCCGTCCGCTGGATCGAAGCCCAGCGCAAGCGCATTCGTCTTCGCATACTCGCGCAGAACATTGCCGTTGTTGTCCTTCTCGCTCTTCGTCAGCCCGTTGGGGTCTCCGAACTGAAGTCCCACCACGTCCGGCAAGGCGTCGCGCCGTACCTTGGGCCAGAACAGGGACTCTTCCGTCAGGGAGAACGCGCCGTCGGGGTATATCCCGCGAAGACGGAAGGCTTCCACGAAGGCGTCCCTCACGCCGTCGGGATCGTCTGGATGGAGATCGAGATGGGCCGTCAGCACGGCGCGCAAAAAGTCACCGAATGTAATATCGACCGGCGGGCAGTAATCGAGCGCCCGGGCGCAGAAGACAAAGAACTCGTCTGCGGTTCGGCTTGCCTCGTCCGCCAACCGGTTGGCGAGCGGCATCGGCAAGTCCGCATGATCAAGCGTTCCGCCCCCTGCGCGGAAAATGCGGAACAGGTCGGCGGTCCGCCGCATGTAGATCGTGAAATATGCGTCAAAAACCGCCGCCACCAGTATCGAACCCCGATCATGGGGCTCGGTCTTCGAGCTGATATCCCGCGAATTCGGCTTGGTCCCAAGAGCGCTGCGCAGTCCGCCTCTCTTGCCGGCCGCCTCTCCGAACTGCATTGCCAAGGCGATCAAAGGGTTCGACGCAGAGAGTTGCGCTTGGATGGCGGGGTCTCCCGCACCGCGCGCTGCCTCCGCCCGCAGTTCGGAATCGAAGAGCCGACCGCCGGTCTTCTGCAGCGTGTCGAGGAGAACCTCCTTGTGCGTAAAATGCAGGAATAGTGCAGCGAGGTCGGCAAACGCTTCGTGGAATGCCGCCACGTCGATGTTGGTCGGCTCCATGAAGTATCCGCGGATGCCGTCGACGATCGCATGCGTGGTTTCGTGCGCTATGATGTCGTGGGACAGGCACGTGAACACCGTCTGACCGGGCAGATTCCGTCCCTGGTTCGAGCGGGCCGCCGCAAAGTAACCGAACAGGATGCCGTGGGCGTCGGGACTGTAGAATGCGTTCGCTTCACACATCCCATGAGGAAACAAATTGAGACACTGCGATGCTCCGCGTGGAACAGGCGGCGCGTCTTTGGAACGCTTCGTGCCGCGCCAGTGCACTTTGCGGCCGAGCGCGTATTCGAAGCGCTGCAAGGTCTCGCTCGCCACCGCGTAGACCATCTGTTGATGGAAACGCGGGTCGGATTCGGAGGGCGCGAGGCCGCCGCCGACCAGCAGTCGCCGATCGTTCAGGTCAATCGGACTGTAGAAGACGCGGTTGGTTCCGTCGTAGTCGATCACGGCAAAGCGTTGTCCGACCGGCCCGGGCGTGACGTCTTCGTAACGCACCGACGAAATCATGTGGTTACCGACAAGCCGCCCGGCGCTCGGGTCGAAGGCATAGACCCTCAAGGGGCGTTCGCTGGGAAAAGGTATGTCGGCGGAAGAAAAGATGTCCGGTGGAGGAACCGCGGCCCGGCGCGGTTGAGCGACCGCATTCTGCCCCGGGGCCTTTTCACCCGCCCCATCGGTCTCTTCGCACTCGAAACGCCCTGGTCTCATGACGTCCCCCCTCTTGAATTTTGCGGCCTATTCAGCGCAGCGGGATGTCCCGCTACTGGCTCAATGCTCGGTGGTTAGCAATAACGTTGCCGGAATTGTGCGTGGTTTGACTTGCAGCGCTCGCCCGCACCGCGCGCCAAACGCCGCACTCCAAATTCATGATCGTATAGTCCGACTGAAGAAACTTCCGAGGTCGGGCCGAACGTTTGAAGCTGCGTATATCTCGCCGAGCTACGGCGAAGACACGCAGTCATCCAAATTCGTCTTGCGCCAGACTAATGACTGGCGTCCATTAGAGTTCAACTTGTCGCGACCGTCAATAAGTAGCGGGCAAATTCGCGGAGGCCCACGTCACAGTCAGCGGGCCGGAGAGCTGCGCCTGGCGGCAATTTGCGTGGTTCTCAAGCCACCGGAAAACTGGCCGCGCGCTTCGCCGTTCGCTCAGGCCCTTTCATAGCCGCGAGATTTTGCTCCGCCCGTCGTCTTTCCACCGAGTTCGTCGAGAAATTCGGCATGACAAAGCGGGAAAACATCGGATAGTTTTTTGTGACAGCGAGCCGCTGCTCTTCCTCACGGAGCGCAGCGGTGCAATCGGTCAAAGTGACGACCTTGTAGCGCGAACGCGCCTCACCCGTCGGCCAGAGCCGAACTCGCCGAGTGCGCGACATTCTGCATGGCGGCCTCCCGGGCCGCCTTTACGTCGCGCTTGCAAATGGCCTCGATGAGAAGGTCGACTTCCTTGATGCTTTGTTGCTGACGCTGCTTACGCACCAATGAACGCCGGCGCAGGACCGACGTCCGCAGGATCAGCCGATTGATGATGTCGAAGGCCATTGGATTTTGGGCGCCGGAGCAGATGCGGTCGTAGAAGGCGCGCTTCCCGACCAGCATGCGTTCCACGTCGCCCGAACGATAGGCACCTTTGAGCCGCTTGCTCTCTTCGACCAGCGCCTCGAGCTCCGCTTCACCCGCTCTCTCGATGAACTGCTCGACGACGAGCGCCTCCATCACAGCCCGAATGCGATAGGCGTTCTCCGCGTCGGTTCGCGAAATCACGCTGACCGAAAGGCGCCGCGTCGGCGAGTAGGTCAGGATGCCTTCCGCCTGCAGCTCGCCGAGGGCCTCCCGCAGCGACGTGCGACTGACTTGCAGCTGCTCGCACAAGTCGCGTTCGACCAATCGCGCCCCGGGCTCGAGGACGCCGGTCTCGATCGCTCTGCGCAGCGACTGGATGATCCTGCTCCGCAGCGACGTCGACGGCTGTTGGAGCGACGCCAAACGCCCTTTGACGGCAGATTCCATCGTCATGGAAGTCGCCGTGTCGAGTCGGGGGACGATGGGCACGATGCTGCGGGCTCGTTTACGTCGCAGGCGAAGCCAACGGGTCGGGTACATCGGGCAATGTCCTATTTATAGGAACGCGCCTCACCGAGGTTGTCGAGGGCCCGCCGTGCCAGAACACAAACGAGATTGGCGCGATACTCCCCGCTGCCGTTGAGATCGCTCAGCAGCAGGCCTGGATCGATCTGGTGCGGAACGATGGCTGCGGCGCCGAAGTCCTCCTCCAGCGCGCGCTCCATGTCGTGAGGCCGAAACACGCCTGAGGCGCCGGCTCCCGTCACCGCGACCCGCACGCCGGCATCGGACTTCGAAACGAAAACCGCCGCGATGGCGTAGCGCGACGCGGGGCTGCGGAATTTGGCGTAGCCGGCTGTCGCGGGAACGGGAAACTCGATCCGGGTGATGATTTCGCCCGGCGCGAGCGCCGTCTCGTACAGAGCGACAAAATAGTCGTCCGCCGCGATGCGACGGCGATCCGTCACGACGGTCGCACCGAGGCCGAGGACGGCCGCCGGGTAGTCGGCCGCCGGATCATTGTTGGCGACCGACCCGCCGATGGTGCCGCGATGGCGCACATGCCGATCGCCGATCGATCCGGCGAGCCCGGCCAGGGCGGGAATGAGCCGACGCACGACCGGAGACGCGGCGACGTCGGCGTGCCGCGTCGTCGCTCCGATCGAAATGACCCCGTCTTGCAGGCTGATGCCCGCGAGCCCGGGGAGAACGCAGAGATCGATGAGATCGGACGGACGCGCGAGCCGCTGCTTGAGCGTCGGCAGCAAGGTGTGTCCGCCGGCGAGATAGGTCGCATCTTCGCATGCGGTGAAGAGCTGCGCCGCATCGTCGAGGTCGGCGGGACGGTGATATCTCGTCGGATACATCACCATGGCGCTACTCCGCAGCCGTCTTGGCGGCGCTCATGATCTCGGCAGCCGACAGGATGGCTTTGACGATGTTGTGGTAGCCGGTGCAGCGGCAGAGATTTCCTTCCATCTCTTCACGCACCACCTCCTCCGACAGCGGCCCCGGATAGGTCTCGATGAGGTCGACCGCCGCCATGATCATCCCCGGCGTACAGAAGCCGCATTGCAGGGCATGGCAGCGATGAAAGGCCTCCTGCACCGGATGCAGCGACCCGTCATCCGCGCCAGCCCCTCGATGGTGACAACATGGCCGCCGTCCGCCTGCGCCGCCAGCACGGTGCAGGATTTGACCGAGGTTCCGTTGAGATGGACGACGCAGCAGCCGCACTGCGTGGTGTCGCAGCCGACATGCGTCCCGGTGAGACCGAGATGCTCGCGCAGGAACACCGCGAGAAGCGTCTCATCGTCCACCTCACGCGATACCGGCGTTCCGTTGACGGTCAGGCTAACCAGCATCGTCGGAATGCTCCTCGTCCGGTCCTTGGTGGATTGCATTCCAGATCTTGGTCGGCGTCGCCGGCATGTCGATGTCCGGCGGCCCGAATTCCGACAGCGCGTCGTCGATCGCGCTCATGATGACGGCGAGCGCCGGCGTCGTGCCGCCTTCTCCGCCGGCCTTCACGCCGAACGGATTGGTCGGCGAGAGCACTTCGGCGATCTCGGTCTTGAACGACGGCATGTTGTCGAAGCGCGGCATGCCGTAATCCATGAACGAACCGGCCAGCGGCTGTCCGGAAGACGGATCGATCGTGCAGTGCTCCCACAGGGCCTGCCCGACGCCCTGGGCGATGCCGCCATGGGTCTGTCCGTGCACGATCAGCGGATTGATGCAGCGGCCGACGTCGTCGACCGTCGCGTAGCGCTTGATATCGACGCCGCCGGTTTCGGGATCGATCTCGATCTCGCACAGGCAGGTTCCGTTGGGAAATACCGGCGTGTGCATCTCGTTGTCGCGGCGAACGCGGAGCCCGCCGGCGAACTCCTGCGGCAGGCCGGGACGTCGCGCCTCTTGCGCAAGCTCCGACCCAGCTCATGGCCTGGTTGCTGTCGAGCGCGCGGAAAACTCCGTCCTCGAATCGGATCAGCTCTTTTCCGACGTCCGACGAGATGCGCCATCAGCGCCCTGCCCTTTTCGATCAGGTCCTCGGCGCCGAGCGCGATGACGGCGCTCGC
This sequence comes from uncultured Alphaproteobacteria bacterium, assembly GCA_963793985.1. Classification (GTDB taxonomy): domain Bacteria; phylum Pseudomonadota; class Alphaproteobacteria; order Rhizobiales; family Xanthobacteraceae; genus JAJPKK01. Next base: position 157,869 of record CAWCCG010000006.1, read on the forward strand.
GTGCCGCATCGAGCGGCCGGAGTGGGTGCCGCCGCCGGCGCTCACCACGTCGGTGTCGCCCAGCGTGATCTTCACGCTCTCGAACGGCACGCCGAGCAGATCCGCGGTGACCTGCGCAAAGCTCGTCTCGTGCCCCTGCCCCGCCGGCTGGGTGCCGATCACCACCTCGAAGCCGTCCGTGTGGACGATCAGGTCGGCCCGTTCCTTGGGCGAGCCGATGGAGGACTCGACGTAGTTGGCAAAGCCGAGCCCCAGGAGCTTGCCGCGCGCCCGCGCCTCGGCACGCCGCGACGGAAAGCCGTCGAAATCGGCGAGCCGGATGGCGCGGTCCATGTTGATTTCATATTCGCCGCTGTCATAGCTCGAGCCGACCGCGTTGGTGTAGGGCATCTGGCCCGGCCGCACGAGGTTCCGGCGGCGCAGCTCGATCCGGTCGAAGCCGAGCTCGCGCGCCGCCTTGTCGATCAGCCGCTCGATCGCGAAGGTCACCTCGGGCCGCCCCGAGCTGCGATAGGCGTTGGTCGACATGGTGTTGGAAAACACCGCGCGTGAGCGCAGCGTCGCGACCGGGATGTCGTAGGAGCCGGTGATCAGGCCCGATCCCTTGCTCAGCGGCGACAGCGACACGCAACGTCCGCCGACATTGCTGAGGTTGTCGGCCCGCATCGCCAGGAACCGTCCGTCCTCGTCGATCGCGAGCGAGACCTCGGTCACCAGGTCGCGGCCCTGGTAGTCGGTCAGAAACAGTTCCGAGCGTTCGGCGCGAAACTTGACGGGCCGGCCGACCTTGCGCGAGGCCCACATCACCAGCCCGAACTCGACATAGGCGCGGTTGCGCGTTCCGAAGTTGCCGCCGACGTCGAACGAGAGGACGCGCACGTCCTCCGGCTTCACGCCCAGGACATGAGCCAGCTCCTGCTTCTGGCGGACCGCGCCGCCGCTGCCCGCATAGACGGTGTAGCGGCCGGTCTCGGCGTCGAAGTTGCCGAGCGCCGCACGCGGCTCGAGAGGAACGCCGGTCACGCGGCCGATGTGTGAACGTCGCGGAAACGACATGACGGGCGCGGGCGAAGGCGGCATCGGTCGCCGCAACGTCGCCGAAGGTGCTGTCGACCAGGATGTTGTCAGGCAGCTCGTCCCAGACCCGCGGCGCATCGGGCCGCGCGGCCTCGACGGTATCCGCCACCCACGGCAGCACCTCGTAGTCGATCGCCACCTGCTCGGCGGCCGTTTGCGCCTGGCTGAGCGTCTCCGCGACCACCATCGCCACCGCCTCGCCGACATGACGCGCCTTGTCGTGAGGCAGCAGAAAGTGCGGTCCGATGAACACCGCGGTTCCACCGCGGCCGGTCAGCTTGACGTCGTAGTTGGTGGACGGCACCGGATTGTGCGGGATCGGCTTCAGACCATCCGTCTGAACATCGGCGCCGGTGAACACCCCCAACACGCCCGGCATCGCCATCGCCTCGGCCACGTCGATCGCGCCGATCCGCGCGTGGGGATGCGGCGAGCGCACCATCGCGGCCCAGACCTGGCCGGGCAAAGTGAAGTCGTCCGAGAAGCGGCCGCGCCCGGTGATGAGCCGCCGGTCCTCGTTGCGCGGCAGCGCCTTCCCGACAGCCTTGAATGATCGTTCGCTCAGCATAGGCTAGAGTGACCCACAGTTGTATTATTGTCGTATTGTAATACAGAATTCGGGGCGCCGGCAACGCCAAAAATCACGTGATCGAGTGATCTTGTATCCGCGCATTCCCGGTCATGAGGTCATCGGCGTCATCGATGAGCCCGGACCAGGTGTCGAGGGATGGGGGGTCGGCGCGCGCGTCGGCGTCGGCTGGTTCTGCGGCTCCTGTGGTTATTGTAGTCATTGCCATCGCGGCAATTCGTTCGCGTGCGAAAACATCCTTGGGGCGACTGGCGTGTCGCGGGATGGCGGCTACGCAACCCACATGCTGGCGCTCACGTCGGCGCTGGTCCACCTCCCCGAGGCGATGGACGCGGTCGAGTTGGCGCCGTTGCTCTGTGCAGGGATCACGACCTTCAACGCGCTGCGCAATTGCGGCGCCGGCCCCGGCGACCTCGTCGCCATCCACGGAGTCGGTGGTCTCGGCCACCTCGGCATCCAGTTCGCGGCGAAACAGGGCTTCCGCACTGTCGCCGTAAACCGGGGTAAGGACGAGGAAGCACTTGCACGCTCGTTGGGCGCGCAGCACTACATCGACAGCGCAGCGACCGATCCGGCGGCCGCCCTTCAGTCCATGGGTGGCGCCACGGCCATCCTTGCTACCGTTTCAAACGGCGACGCGATGCAGGCGATCGCCGGCGGTTTGGGCGTGAACGGAACGATGATGGTGATCGGTGCAGTCGGCCCTCTCACTGTCAACTCGCTGGACCTCCTGTTCAAGCGGGCCGCGGTCAAGGGTTGGTATTCCGGGACATCGGTCGACTCGGAGGACACGCTCGAGTTCAGCCGGATCAAGCATGGGCCTTTGACCGAGGGCACCGCTGCTCGATGTAGCCGCCCCGCGCGAAACTGGGCGAGATGGTGAACGTCTCAACGCTACCGCTGGGGATGCCGAGGAAGACCATTTTGCCAGTCGCCCCGCACGACTTTATTTGTTGTCGGACGGACGATAATTTGAAGGCATGGCGTCAGGGAGATTAATTCGCTCGCGTTCAACCACCAAAGGTCCCCGTCGCACCTGGGCATGAATGGCCGTTATGTATTCACCCAGCATGCCGATGAAGGCTAATTGCACGCCAGAGAAAAAGAACAGAGCAATAATTATTGTCATGGTACCGCGCGGAGCGGTGCCTGGCACGAAGATACCAACAATGATCGCTAGAATTGCGTACAACATCGCCAGGATGGCGATCGTGAACCCAAGAAAGCTGCATATCCTCATTGGAATATCGGTGAAAGAGAATATTGCATTCATCGCTTGATCAATGAGTCGGAAAATATTATTTTTTGACAAGCCCTTTTTCCGAGCCTCCAGGTGTAAGGAACGATCATGCGTCGGAATCCAGCCGACGCAATAATGCCCCGGATATAAGGGTATTGATCATTGTGGCCGATTACGACCTGCCAGACCTTGCGATCAATCAGCTGAAATTCGCCGACATTTTCGGGAATCTCAAAATTTGAGAGCAGGCGTACAATCCGATAAAAGATCCGCCGGCAGGTGCGCAGCACCAGTTCTTCCTCGCGGTTGACGCGGGCGCCCGCCACCACCTCGACGCCATTTTCCCAATGCGCCACCATCTCTGGAAGCATCTCAGGCGGGTCTTGCAAATCGGCCGGCAAAAACACCAGGACCGCGTCACCGGTGGCGTATCGCAGCGCGTTGAAATTGGAGCGGAACGGCCCGAAATTGCGAGTGTTGAGAATAACCTTCACCCGCGGGTCGGCCGCCGCCAGGCGCCGCAGAATGGGCACGGTGTTATCCTCCGAGGCATTGTCGGCGAAGATGTGCTCGTGTTCGTGTCGACCCAACGGCGCGTCCGGCTCGAATAGGGAGGCGACAGACTGGTAGCAACCCTCAATATTTTCCTCCTCATTATAGCAAGGGGAGATGATCGAGATGCGCGCCATGCGTCAGACCCTGGCAGTGAAGTAAAGTGACTGAGCCAGCCACTTGGTGAGCGCCACGGCTTCCAGCGCCGGCTCCAGCACCAGGATCGGCTTTATCGCCGCCTCGGGCAGGCCGGGCAGCAGGAAATCCCGGCTTGCCACCACTGCGGCCTGCCAGCCCGCCGTCGGCAGCGCACGGCGCAGTTCGCCCGGCGTGAAGGCCATTTCGTCGGGTTCCAGGCACGCCCAGCGGCGGCCAAAACCGGTGCCGAAGATGAAGGCGCAATAGGGGTTGAGCAAATTCGGCTCGATGAAGGCCAGGCCACCGCCTTGGTTGGTCAGGTCGCGAAGGCCGCGCAGTACTTCCGGCAGGCGCTTCACCAAGTGATGCAGAATACCGTTGCCGCACACCATATCGAAGCGGCCGAAGGCCAAAGGAGCATCGCCCAGCAGATCGAACAGCTCGTAGCTCAGGTTGGGCGCGTTGAAGCGGGCACGGGCGGCGCTGACAAAGGCGTGGCTGATATCCACAGCCACGATCTCAACGCTGCTGTGAGCGGCCAAATGCGCCGCCGTTTCGCCGGTGCCACAGCCTAGTTCCAACACGCGCTTGGCGCCGAAGCGGCTGATCTGCGACACGAACCAGTCGTTCCGGCGCCGCATGCGTAGCGGCGTGGAGCCAACCGGCGCGAAGATCTGACTGAAGCCGCGTTCGTCCTGCAGGGTAATGCGGGTCATTTGGCAATCAGACCTTTCTGGCCAGGATGCCATAGCCGAGCGGATCGGCGAGCGAGCCCCAGCCAAGCCACAGCGAGAGATGTGCCACGCCGAAGGCGAGCAGCACTGTCGGTAACAGCAGGAGAAATATGGGCAGCCGCCAGACCAAGGCGACCTGGGGCCGTACAAGGCGCATGCAAACCACAATCAGCTTGTTGGCGATCACGGCTAGGTCATCGCCGCGCTCTGCCAGCTGCACGCTGCCAAAGGCGCCGAACAACGCGGCCAGTCGGTAGCTGGTAAAGCGGTGATAGTCGTGCGGCGCATGATGCACGCGCGCCGAAAACGGCACGGTGGCCAGAAGCGTTCCGCCTGGGCGCAGCACGCGGTGCATCTCGGCGATCAGTGCCACTGGATCTTCGGAGTGTTCCAGCACCTCGGTGCACAACACGTGATCAACGCTGGCGTCGGCCAGAGGAATGGTGCGGCCATCGAACGCCATGATCTCCACATTGTGGCGCATGCCAAAGGCGTCGGCCCAAGGAATGTCCAGCCCCAGATAATCGACCTCAGTCGGCAGCAGCCCCCGGAAGGGCATCTCGCCGCAGCCGACATCGAGCACCTTACCCCGCATGTTGCCCAAACGCGGCGCCAGAAAGCGGGTACAGGTGAGCAACTGCAGGTCCACGACCTGCCGCAGCGCGAAGGCCAATCGGCTCAGAATGCCCGCCCCGCGCCGCACCGGAATTGGTTTGAAGGCCTCAACCTCGCTCATGGCCTTTGCTCCCGGAAGACGAAACCGCGCAGGCCAAGGTAACCGCTCGCTGCCAAAATCGGCAGCAACAGCGCCTGAGCCAGCAGGGCGTCCACCTCGGCCGCCCGTAGCAACCGCAGCAGCCCAACGTTCAGCGCGCCCAGCGAAATGTAAAACAGTAGAAACCGCGGCAGCAAACGGTGCGACATGGTGCCGAAGACCAACCCGCCATAGCTGGCAAAATTGAACAAGCAGGTTAGAACAGTAGCGGCCGCCACCGCCAGCCACAGCGGCGCGTGAAGCAGAACAAAGACGGCATAGGTTGCGTAACCGAACGCGGTGTTCAGCCCGCCCACCGCGAGGAAGCGCAACAGCCGCCTCCATTCGCCGCTCATGCGCTCAATTGTCGGTGCCAGGCCACCGTCCTCGCCAAACCATCTTCAATGGCGATGCGCGGCGCCCAGCCGGTCGCCGCCGTCAGCCGGGAAATATCGGCCTGCATATGCGTCACTTGATCGGGGCGGAAGGGGACTTCGCCAAACACCAGTTCCATGCCCGGCGCCGCCAGGTCGCGGATCATCTCAACGACCCTCCGCACCTGCACCGCCCGGCCGGAGCCCAGATTGAACACCCCTTCGGCCGCCCGCGTGGTGGCGGCTGCCAACAGAGCGCTCGCGACGTCGGCGACATGCAGCCAATCCCAGTACTGGGTGCCCAGCGTTGTGCGTGGGCGGCGGCCTCCGAGCATCTCGGTAATCAGCATGGGGATAAGCCAGCCGTCATTGTCGCCAGGCCCATAGGCGGAAAACAGTCGCAGCCAAGCATGCCGCATTCCGGCCTGGGCCGCCAATTGGCGCGTCAGGAACAGCGCCGCCACCTTGGCAGCGCCGTACAGCGTGGTTGGCTCGGGCAGTCCGGTTTCCAGCATGGCATTGCCGGCGCCGTATTCCCCTTGCGAGCCCATGCCGATAAAGGCTTCCACACGAGCGGTGGCCGCAGCCTCCACCAGGGCGCAGGAGGTCTCGACATTGTCGGTTATCTGCCGCCTGTCGAAGCGGTGCGCATTAGCCACGCCGGACCAAGCGCAGTGGATCACCGCCTGAGGCCGGACCGAGGCCAGCAGCGACGCCAAGGCCGCGCTGTCGCGTAGATCCACGTCTCGCGCCGGAACTGGCCGGACACGGCCGTAAGGCGCGGGGCTTGGTCACCTGGGCGCACCAAAGCGATCATCTCATGACCGGCGGCAATGCCCTGGCGAAGAGTCTCAGCCCCGACAAAGCCGGCTGCGCCGGTGAGGACGATCCTCACAGCAGAGCCGCTGCGTGATCGGCAATGGCGCCCAGCCGGTCCAGCAGCCATCCTTGCGCGCCAACGTGGCCCAGCATGGCCTCCGTCACACCCCATTTGCCGAAGCGTGGCGCCAGCCCAGCAGCTAGCATCGTTTCCGCCACCCGGCTGCCGAAGCCGCCGTAGATGTTGTGCTCCTCGACCGTCAGGACGGCGCGGTGCTGCCGCGCCGCCTCGCACACCGCCTGCTCATCCAGCGGACGAATGCCGGGGAAGCTGCCGACGCTGGCGCTGATACCGCGCGCCGCCAGTTCCTCAGCCGCTACCAGGGCGCGTCCCAGCACCGGGCCGGTGGCCAGCAGCGCCACATCCCGCCCCTGCCGCAGCCATACCGCTCGACCAAGCGCGATAGGCGTTTCTGGCGCGTGCAGCACCGGCTCCCCGGCACGGCCCAACCGAAGGTAAGCCGGCCGCCGGCGTTCCAGCATCTCGCGCAGCAGACATATCGCCTCATGCGGATCGGCCGGACAGGCCACCGTGATATTCGGCAGCATGGACATTATACCGAGGTCTTCAATGCCATGGTGCGTATAGCCCTGGGCGCCATAGGCAAAGCCGCCACCCACCGCAATGACCGTAACCGGGAGATTATGGCAGCATATGTCGTTACGAAGTTGTTCCAGACAGCGCAGGGTTGGGAAATTGGCGATGGAATAAAGCACCACGCGATGGCCGGAATGCGCTAGCCCGGCAGCAATGCCTGCCATGGCTTGCTCACAAACGCCTACATTTGCGTACTGACCGGGCAGGGCCTCGGCGAATTGCTCCAGCACCGAATAGCCCAAGTCGGCGGTCAACAGCATTACATCCGGGTTGGCCTGGGCGTAGGCGGTCAGCGACCCGATCGTCTCGTTTCTCATTCTTTCAGGCCAAGTTCAGCCAGCGCTTCCGACAACTGCGCATCATCGGGATTTCGATAGTGCCAGAGCAACTGGTTCTCCATAAACGAAATACCTTTGCCCTTGACGGTATGGGCAATGATGACGGTTGGCCGGCCAGGCAACGGCGGTGGTCCGGCCAGGGCGGAGCGCAGGGCTAGGTGGTCATGGCCGTCCAGTTCACGTACGCCCCAGTTGAAGGCGGCGAACTTGGCGGCCAGCGGGTGAAGGTCGCTCACATCGGCCACGGTGCCGAAGCTCTGGATCTTGTTGTAGTCGACGATGGCCACCAGCCCCGAGAGGCGGAAATGCTGGGCGAACTGCACAGCTTCCCAATTGGAGCCTTCGTCCAATTCACCATCGCTCAGCAGGCAAAAGGCGCGCCAGGACGCGCCGGCACGCTTGGCGGCCAAGGCCATGCCGGCAGCCACCGGCAGGCCGTGCCCCAGCGAGCCTGTGGAGAATTCCACGCCCGGTACGCTGCGGGTAACATGGCCGGCAAGGCGGCTGCCATTTGCGGAATAGGTTTCCAACTCCGCGAGCGGCAGAAAGCCCATCTCGGCGAGGGCCGCATAAACGATGGCCGCCGCATGCCCTTGCTGACAACCAGTCGGTCGCGTTCAGCCCAGTCCGGCTGGGCGGCGTCGGCCCGCATGACGCCGCCGTGTAGCACCGCAAGAATGTCTGCTATCGACAAGCACGATCCGATATGGGAAGCGCGTGCTCGGCTTGTCATCCGGAGAGAGTGCGCTCGCAAAGTCCGCGCCAGAGCCTCTGTGTGAGAACGTGTCCACGATGGTCAGCATTGCGAGGCTCGGAACTTTGCAAAAGATTTAAGTGAACGACGTCAAGCAGTGGCCGGATCTTCGATGACCCTGATGCGGTTTAATCTGCCTCGTTGGACAACTATCGGCAACTGATTTCGCCTTCAATCGCCGCCGACCTCAGGGGCGCACCACGGGGCTCGCCACAGGCCGAAGCGCTTGACATGCTGCCCGGCACGCCGCTTCCGACGATGCTGCACGCCGATCCGAAGTCTGGGTGGCCCACCGATGCTGCTGGGCTTGTCCGCTTTGCCTCTGGCTGGGCACGAAGCCCGTGCGATTTCCTCGGGTTTGTCAGGGTAAAAACGTCATGCTAATATCGCCTCAGCACGAAGGAGGGGGCCTCGATGCGAAGGACGCTGCCGAGCGGGTTTTATCCCGAGCTTGAGGCACTGCGTGGCGTCGCCAGTCTCATGGTACTCCTGGGGCATTGTCATATTTCGGTGATTTCCAGCGAGAGGACTGACCACATCAGCTCTTTTTGGATACGCGCGCTTGATATTGTTCTCGACCCGCAACCACCCGTGCTGCTTTTCTTCGTGCTCAGCGGATTCGTTCTGGGCTGCCAATTGCAAAGCGCAGCGGACAGAGGCGAAGAGTTCAACTATTGGTCGTTCCTGTCCCGACGCGCCTTCCGCATCCTGCCGATGACGTGGGCCTCTCTTTGCTTTGCGGTCGTTTTGCTTGCCCTGTCGTCGGCATTCGACAATCAAGCTATCGGAAGTCTTCACCGAGCGTTTTCGCGCGTGTGGGCCAACGCAGCTCTGATCGATTATGATGTGAACGTCGTTACTTGGTCGCTTTATGTCGAACTGGTCGGGAGCGCGGCAGTGCCATTGCTTTTTGTGATTGCAACCCGGCGCGGTCCAGCCTTGAATGGCGCCGTTTTAATCGGCCTCCTGTGCGTTCTCCTCTGGGCTCGCCGTCCCGTCGCCGCTCAATTCATGCTCTTTTTCGACGTCGGTCTCCTGGTCGGATATGTCGCGCAGCCATCATGGCTGAAGCACCGGACGACTTCTCGTAGTGGGAGCAGTTGCGACTATTTTATATCTTGCCTCACCCGAAATCTTCGCTGGCGAAATCTCGACTGGCGGGCCAAGACCATTGGCATAAATGGATGTGGGCCGAGGCCTTCGCCTGCGCTGCAATCGTCTATCTGATTGCCGCACGACAACTTCCGATGCTCAATAAGATACTCAATTTGGGGGCCATTCGACACGCTGGACGCATCTCTTTCAGCGTCTACTTGCTCCACTGGCCCATCGTTCTGTTCTGCCTTTCAGTTTGGAAGCGCGTGAGTGAAACCTGGGGTTTGCACCCCCCGGAACTCCTTGTATTTGCCCTCCTCGCCATATGTGTTGCACCGTTGACGATCGCGCTCTCAGGGGTAACCTACGAGCGCATAGAGCGGCCGTTCATGGCTCTCGCACGGCGCATTTCCAGCTCTCCACGTCGCCTCGATATCGCTCCGGTGCCTTCGTCGATGATTGCCGACTGACGCTGGTTCGCTGTGCAGCCGGCGGCCCGCGTGGTCCGCGGCAGGCGGGTTTTGCCGGCCCCGATCTGAAGCGCAGGATGGAGCACTTCTTCCATTCGGTTCTTTTTTGTACTGCGTGGACGATGACGCCGGGCGCACCGGGCACCATAAGATGCCGCACTTTGATGTTTGCGCGCGCCGCGAAGCTGGGCCGCAACCGGCCTGCCGAGCGCGATGCAGCGCGCCAGGAGCGACGCTGTCTTGACGTAAAAGACCTTCCGCGCGTATAACGACAACGAAGATAGCCTACCACGAGGCCTTAATGCTATTTCGCTCCAACGCTAACATTGATAAGTATATAATTATATTTTTCGCTGGGATGCTCACGATAGCGGTCAATTTATTCAGGTTGATTTTTCCATATCCTCTTTTTAAGGACGACGCATTTGCCCCGGGCGGCATAGTATCTTCGCTCGCCAGCGTGCACGCTTTGTTCGATCGAGGATACTCATCCATTTATGAGTTCGCCGGAAGCGGGATCGATTTAGCGGGGAATGGTTTTTTACCGCACACCGCCTCATTCGTACTGGCCGGCATGACATATCTGCTTGGCCCGGCGTGGGCGATCAAGAGCACGGTAATGCTGAAGGCGTTATTGGGTTTTTATTTTACGTCATTATATCTGCGCACGAGGTATTCGATGGGGCTTATAGAGGCGATATTTGGTGGATTATTATTTTCAATACAAACGCAAATCGTACCTGTTCAAGATTCTTCGCAGACCATCGATCAATTTGGCGCAGGGCTGTCCGTTGACCTGATCCCGGTGATAATATATGCGCTCTACGTGCTGGGCCTGGATAATACGATTGCCAGGCGACGTATCGTACGATTTTCTATCGTGTTTTTTATCGGATTATTTTATGTCCTGTCATCGACCATTCCTTATCTTCCAATTTGTTTGGGCTTTATCGTGGTATGGTATCTTTGTGAAAGGGCGTTTGGCATAGACAGGCTGGCGTTGCTATCTGTGTTTTTGTGCGGCGCCGGTCTAGCCATGTTTCCGATCTTTTATGCATTTGTTTTGGATCATGCATACAGCGCTCGGAAAGGATTTAATAATTTTTCCTTCTATAATGAAGGCGGACTAAGGTCACTGATTTCTCGGATACACGGCGGCGCTTACCTCTTTTCTGATGCGCAAGAAAGAATTTTTCTTATTAATATTCGCGGCGCTACTGTTTGTTTCGAACAAATTCGTCTCGCCTATGTACAGGTTTACAATATTTATTGTATTCGTTTTATTTGCGATTGGTGGAGATTTTCTTCAGCCATTTTTGGCTATATTATTCGGAGAGCATCTCGGCATCGTGAGGAGCGTAAGTCTCTACACGAACGTTGTTTCGGCATTTCCTTTGGCGCTCTTGTCGGCCTGGGGCTTGAGCGTCTTGCACGACTACCGATTGAAACTCGTCGTCTTTGCGTGCGCCATCGTAGCTGATATTTCATTTCAGAACCCGGGAAACTTATGGGACGCTCGGACTGTGTTCAAATCAGATGGATACATTTATAACGCAGATGTCTTGTTGAATCATGATAAACTGAAGCGGTTGGCTCACCAGGCAGACGGTGGGGGGCGTTTGAGTACGATCGGTGTCGTCGGAGATCGTGCTCAGATCAGCATGCCGGGGTTTCATGGGAATTGGCTCAATTGGCTTGTTCCTATTCTTCCCCAAGCCTATGGCATTGAAACGACGGATTCGTATGTGAATTTGTCGCCCCAGTTTGTTAAGGATTTCTACGAGAAGCGAATCGGTAACTTAGGACCGGATCCAATTCACTCGGCTTACATCGAGGCATCTTTCGATGGACACATAAAATATGAGAACGGCTGTTTTATCCAAACTGCACCAATTGATCTTGACTCGGCCGGTATTGAGATCGGGGCGTTGCGAGATGCGGCGGTAAAGTATGTTATCTCATCCGTTGCGCTGCATAGTCATCATTTGCGTCAGGATGAGTTAAGCGACTCCGGCTCCGAGCTGGGGTGTACGGATCGCGGGTACTTGGTCTGGCCTGAAAGACTCGAAAGGCCGAAAGTATTTATCTATCGGACTGGTTGGATCCCGGAATTCGTTTCAGTCACGCGAAACGTTGCGCTGAACAGTGACGATGTCACGGAGAATAGCCGAAGATCGCGCCATGCTCCAGCTGAGCAAGGTCCCCTTGTGTTCCTGGATGAGGAAGATTTGCGTCGGCTTCCTGGCATACCTGGAGCGCCCACGAAGGGCGATGAATTGGAGATTCGTGAGCACCGCTCTGATTTGATCCGCGCGACCGTTAAATTGGCCGCGCCGGCACTTGTTTACTTTTCGTATGGTTTTGAATGGGGATGGCGCGGCACGATCGACGGCGAAAATGCCAGGATTCTGCGAGCAAATTTTGGATTTCAAGCCGTTTGGGTTCCCGCCGGCAGCCACGAGGTGGAAATTAGAAGACCAGCGTTGCCATTCACTCACCGGGCCGGTGAGTGACGTTGTGATGCTTTCGTCGTGACCGCGAGCGCGGAACCAACGAGACAAGGCCACCGCCAAGGGCGAGTCCAAGTCCTAGCAGTCGCATGTTCTCCGCCCCTTGACCCGATCGGGCATACCGACGATCGTTATGATCGATCGAACATAGCGTTACAAGAGGTGGCGAGTGTTCGAGCGAATCCGCTCGATCGCCTGCGGTGGGCCCGCTGGAATCGAAGTATCGGCGGCTAGAGTTGGCAACGTGCCATCAGGGAGCTAGCATCAATGTCCAGGAACCAGTTCGCCATGTTGGTGGGAGCGACAGCGCTGATTGCGACAGCGCTGGCCACGCGAGTGCTTGCCCAACAGCAGCAACCGCCTCCCTTCGCCACCACCAAGGTCGAGGGTACCGATGGCGTTTACATCTTTCGGAATGTCGGCGCCCAATCGATCTTCATTGTCACGCCGGACGGCGTCATCGCCACCGATCCCATCGGTTACGCGCGTCCGGAGGGCGTGCAGGACTACATCAACGAGATCAAAAAGGTCACTGACAAGCCGATCCGCTACCTGATCTATAGCCACCATCACTTCGATCACATTTCCGGCGGCAAGCCCTTCAAGGATGCCGGTGCCCGCGTGATCGCCCACAAGCGCGCAAAGGAGCGGCTCGACAAGCTGCAGAACCCGCTGGTGGTACCGATCGATGAGACCTTCGACACGACAAAGATCATCGAGCTCGGCGGTACCACGCTGGAGCTGAGCTACCTCGGCCTGAATCATTCCGACTCGAACATCGTCATGCGGCTGCCCCGTGAAAAGATCGTGTTCGTCGTCGACACGATCCCGGCCGGGCAGGTCCTGGGGCGCGCCTTCATCGACATGTATCCGCTCGAAGCCGAGGACTTCATCAAGCAGGTCATAGCGATGGACTGGGACCGGCTGATCCCCGGCCACCCCGGCGTCAACGGCCGGCTCGGCACCAAGCAGGACGCACGGGACCAACTTCGGCTTCTCCAGGAGGCGTCCGCCGAGATGAAGCCGCTCGGTATTTCTGGCAAGTGCTGGGCTGCGGAGAAGGACCTGAAGCTCTCGAGTTTCAAAGATTGGCCGGGCTATGAGCAGAGCCTGGAATTCATCGGCAGGAGATACTGCGCCGTTTGGGGCCGCGGTACGTAGTCCACACCTGATCCGCGAATGTGCGCCCCGGCACTCACGTCCGGCTGACGGAGCCGACCATGACCGAAACACTGAAGGAATTTGCCGCCACGATCAGGCTCGTCCAATCTGCCGCGCTGGGCACTGCCGTGCTTATCAGCGTCGGATTTGGAGCCATCGACCGGCGCCGTTGGAGCCACGGAGCGCGGTCTTGAGGCCGAGATCGCCCGTGCGATTCCGGCCCCAGCCACCGATGAAGACCCCGCGGCCGGTACAACGACGGAGACGGTCGTCCTGGCAGGCGGCTGCTTCTGGGGCGTGCAGGGCGTCTTTCAGCACGTCGACGGCGTGATCAATGCTGTCTCCGGCTATGCCGGCGGCGAGCCAAGCACCGCCCACTACAAGATCGTAGGATCGGGACAGACGGGTCACGCGGAGTCTGTGAGCGTCACATTCGATCCGCGCAAGATCAGCTACGGGCGGATCCTGCAAGTCTTTTTCTCGGTCGCCCACAATCCGACGCGGCTCAATCGCCAAGGCCCGGATGTCGGCACTCAATATCGGTCAGCGATTTTCCCGGCGAACGCCGAACAAGCACGCATTGCCAAAGCCTATATCGCCCAGCTCAACCAGGCGCGCCTCTACGACGCCACCATCGTCACCGAGATCGAGCCCGGCCGAGAGTTTTATCCTGCCGAGGATTATCACCAAAACTACATGACCCGTAATCCTTACGAGCCGTACATCGAGTATATTGATCTGCCCAAGATCGACGATCTGAAGGAGATGTTTCCCGAACTCTATCGCGCCGATCCCGTGCTGGTTGCCACGCCGCACAAGACGGAGTGATCGCGCGCAAGTTCCGCAATAGCTTCGGCGGGATGCTCAGCCGCGCTACGCCCAGCGGTTACGCGCTGCTCATTTTCCCCGATGAACCGAATTCGCCTCGCCTTCACGCGAGGCAGTCTTATATTGTGATGCACCGATTCGAATTTGAATGGAGACGAACGGCAATGGCCCTAAAATCGATGTCAGTTGCCAAGCTCCGGGACCTCAGGGATCAGGTCGATGCCGCGATTGCTCAGAAGATAAGGGCGCGCCGGAGTGAACTCGAAATGGAGCTCTCCGCCTTGGAGCGTCATGCCCCTCAGGGGCTTCGCGGAAAGGCCCGCGGCCGCGGGCCAAGGGGACCGGTCCCGCCCAAGTACCGCAACCCGAAAGATCCGTCGCAAACCTGGGCTGGTCGGGGTCTCCAGCCCCGGTGGCTGAAGGACGCGATCAAGTCGGGGAAGAAACTGGAAGGGTTTCTGATAAAATAGTATTGCCGCGAGTGAATGGACTGTTCAGGCCGGCAGCCTGACCTTGGACGACCGGGGCGACAAAGAAGATCCAATGGAATGCCGTGCCGATATCGTAAGACGCTTCTGCTCGATCTCGACGGAACATTGATTGATCCAGCGTCGGGAATCATCGGCAGCTGTCGGTACGCCTTGGAACGCCTTCATTTGGAGGTTCCCGAAGAGGAGAACCTCCGATGGATCATCGGACCTCCCCTACGCGAGTCCTTTGAACGCCTTCTGCGTGGTCAGGCTGACGCGGAGGCTGCGCTGACGTTCTATCGCGAGCGCTACGCAGAGCGGGGATTGTGGGAGGCTCACCCTTATCCGGGAATCATGGATGCTCTGGAACGTCGTCGCGCTGACGGCACCCGGCTCATTCTATGCACTGCTAAACCAGCTTTCTTCGCCCAACAGATCGTCAACCATTTTGGGTTCGCTCCATTGTTGAGCGGCGTCTACGGACCAGAGCTCGATGGCCGTTTCGACGACAAGGGCGATCTCATCGGTCACCTGATGGTAACCGAGAAGCTTAGTCCGGAGGAAACCTGCATGGTCGGCGATCGCAGGCACGATGTCCAAGCCGCTTCACGCCACAAGGTGCCCACGGTCGGAGTGCTTTGGGGTTACGGCAGCCGCGAAGAGCTCGAGAGTGCCGGCGCAGCCGTCCTCATAGATCGCCCTCGCGACCTGGCGCCTTAGACAGTCCCGCAACTGCTCACTCGCGAGAGATGCTTTAGCTGCGTGAAGACGATCATACGAGTTCACAAAGCGCCCCGGTGCTTCCGCCCTGCCCTTCCCTGCGAATATGACGATGATAGTGCCGCGCAGCGTATCCCTCACGCGGCGACGGCGTTACGATCGTTGGCCGCCCCTGCAAGCTCGGCTTCGGCATCGCGCCCGAGCGCGCGCCGACGGCTGGGCGTGTCGCGGGGCGGATCAAGGCCAAGAACCCAAGCAGTCCGCCCTGCAATGGTGCGACGTCACGAGGAGCCTGGTAATGCGCCCGTCTCGCGATTACGGCTGGAATCCAATCGAGAGCGCTCCACTTGATGAAGACATCGCGTTGCAAGTAACGGACGGCCGGGGCGCGCCATACACGCTCCAATGGCCATGTCGGCGAACAGCGACTGGCTGGATCAATTCGAGGAAGGGAACGCCGCTTGAGGTCACGCCGGTGAAGTGGAGGACATACCCCATCCCGCCGTCCCGCCCTCGATGACCTCCCTCCGCTTCCCGGCGCTACCGGCGCGCTGACGGGTGCCCGGCGGCTTGTCGCGAAAGAGGCTTATGGGCTCGATCGCTGCATTACCCTGAATGGCTTTCGGTTCGAAATCTCATTAGCCGCTCGGCGAGCTGGTTGAGGCCCCATGCGCGGGCGAGATCAGCGGCCTTGGTCCAGGTGGGCTTTTGCGTGGCTAGAGAAGGTAACGGCGCCTTCCGGTTCATCGTCGCGAACGACGGCGATGGCTCGGCCGGAAATGGATCCAATTCTGAGAAAAAGTGGCGATGTCTGGCCGATAGCGCCACCGACTAATCGGACTACTTTTCCTCATGTGGCTCCACCGCCCCCGCGGCGTTCAGGACGTGTCATCTATCGCTTCGGCTCGTTTTGCGGCTCTACTGTGGGGCCGCAGACATTAGCCTTTTCAGCCGGATCGGCGGCAAGAACCTCGGCCACTGCCGGCACGAGTTCTCGTGCTCTCAACTCTATCTCGTCCTTCGAATGGGTTAGCCCCCTCGATGTGACTTCGACGAAGTATGCAAGCGTGTTGCTGTCCCGTCCCTCTTCAGGAGGACAATGACTTAACGCGTATATTTGTACAGCAATGATCGTTATCACATTGATCTCACCGGTCGAGTATCCCGAGTTACTGAATCCTTTGCGAAGGCGTTCATATTTTTCCAGCGGCGTCGCCTCTTGAGCGAGAGTGCCACTTGCCGTCAGCAAAATCAGTAGTGCAGACTTGGCAAAAGGATTGGCGCTCACGGTGCGGTTCTCTTCTTTCCGGAGTTAGACGCGCAAAAATGGGGTAGATCGCAGGATTGAACTACACAACGCGCGCGGCAGAAGGCTGGCTCGGACATCGGTCGATCACCAGCACCGCGGTCTACGCGGCGCTGGCGCCGAACCGGTTCAAAGACTTCTGGCGGGAGTGAGTGCCTCGCGGTGGCGTTGCACTGAAAACGGCTCCGGACATTTGAGCGATGGGCGATGCGCCTGACGTCATCAGCTTCACCGCGTCGAAGGCGGGGAAGCACAGGCGCATCGCCCGATGAAAGCCGTTAGGGCAGATAAACCGCCTTCGGCCGCTCATTCAGTTCGATGCGGGTTCCCCACGGGTCGGTGATGAATGCAATCCCGACGCCAACGTCGTTCACGCGGTAGGCCCCGTCAGCGTCGAGCTTGACGCCGGCCGCTTCCATCTTGGCGATGAATGCTTTCAGATCCTTCACATCGAAACCGATGTGATCGAGGACCCGGCCCTTCGTCGGCCCTTCCGCAACCGCGGCCTTGTTCCAGCGCAGCTGGACACCGGGGAGGTCGGCGACCGGGTTATTGTTGAGCGTGCCCGCCTTGGCGCCGAAGACCTTGCCGTACCAGGCCTGGCTCTCGGCGATCGCATTCTCGGGCAGGAAGAAGTGCACGTGCTTGCTGCGGATCGGCTCTTTCTGGTTCTTGTCTTCCTGAATTTCGATTTTCAGTCCGTCGGTCGTTGTCACCCAGCCCTGGTCCAGCCTGCCGGGGGCGCCCGGCTCGAAGGGAACCCCTGCAGCCTTCCATTTGGCGACGGCCTCCTGGACGTTCGGGACGGTGAACCCGATGTGGTTCACCACCGTTCCGACCGTGCCGCCGGTCGACGGCGGCGTGTCGGGCCCCTGATTGAGAATGACCAGGACGCCGGGGAACACGACCCTCTCACCCGGCCCGGCGGCGGCACCGCCCATGGAGAGAAGGATATGCTTGTTGGCCGCGACGTCACGCGAATTGAGATGCCAGTGCCCATTCGTCACGCCCGCGTCGTTGGGAGCATAGGGCTGTGCCCATGCAGCGCCCGTCGCGAGAGTGGAAATGAGCCACAGCGCCGAAATCAGTTTCTTCATGGCTTCCTCCCAGTTGATCGCGCGCCACGCGCGCGAGACCCGCCGGGAGACTAGCACCGGCAGCGCATTTTGCGAAATTCAAATCGCGCCGCAACGGCAACTTCCTGCGCACACGCTGCGCGTGATGGTGCCGCCCGGACGGTGCCGCCGTGTTCGATGCGCTCCACCGCCAGGGCACCGCGGGAGCTCCGTTCTCGGGGCGAGCACCGCATCACACGTCGCCTTCACCGGCAACATTGCGCGAGCGGGTGTGAACTTCGGGTTTTAGACGGGCGGGATGGTTTCAATACCAGCTATTTTGCGCGGCGGTAGACGTTCATCGCGACGACCGGACCGTCTCGCGAAGCGCCTGGATTGGAATTGCGAAATTCGTCAGCGTTGAGCAGGTCGATCGTCCGGGTCTGAACGGTGCCTTCGGCGTTTGGGAAGGTGCTGGCCTCAATATTGAACGTCAGGGTCTTCTTTGCCTCGTCGACGGAGTAAGTGCCGAACAACGCCAGCGTCCCGGCGACGATCGCCTTGTTGTCCTCGGCGGTGCCGGCGAGGCGATTGTTCGACGCGATCTTCGGCAGTCCGCCCGCGACATGGACCTGCGAAAAGTGACCGTCCGCAGTGAAGATCAGCATGCCCTTCGGCTTGTCGCCGAAGGGCAGTGTCTTTTTGCCGTCGGCAGCGGTGATTTCCGCGATCACAAAGCTCCAAGTTCCAACGAGCTGGTCGCGCAGCAACTTCGTGGGCTGCCCAACGGCGGCGGTCACACCGAGCGCGAGCGCAAGCACTGTCACCAAATGTTTCATTGCGTTCCTCGCAAGTTGAGATGGCCCAACACTCGGCCCAACCGCACGCCGAGCTTCGAGCGCGCGCGGGTGACGCCTTGTATACTGTTGGCGGGCGTTGCAGCACTTCTCTCACGGCCTTTTTTCCGCTGACTTGAAATAACTTAGATCCGGCGGCGATTGGTTCTTCTTGAGGGGCATGAGCCTGCCATCAGCGCTCAGCATATAGACCTGTTTGGCGATGGTAACGTAGGGGTTGGCCAGACAGGCGTCTTCACGCCACATCACCTTGGGATTGCGATGATAGTCCGTGATCGCTGACCAGGGCCGCGTGAGAGAATTGTCGATCGTCGTCATTTCGTTGTGAAGGAGGTTGGGATCATTTTTGTCGAGATACAGCCGCTCCTTGACGATCGTCTCATTATCGCTCGCCATGGGCATCCCGCTTTGATCCCAGGTTTTTGGTCCTCGGATGCTCCGAGTCTCAACCGCAAGCGTGTCGAACCGTCCGTCCCCGTCGGTATCAAGCCATTGAGCGATAGAATAACCGGTCGAGATCGGCTCCTGATCTGTCGGCCACTGACGCCCATCGGTGTAGATGCGGCGCCCTTGATAGTTCATGCGTTCGAATAGGACGTGCGTGATCTCCGGCGAGACCACAAATTCGAACGGAACGATGCCATTCATCAACCTCGGCATGGTTTGCGGGATGCAGGCATAGTTGGTGTCGAGACCAAATCCGCCACTGTCTTGATCTTTTATGCTGGCCTCGAACAAAGCTTGGTATTCCGGCTTCAGCGGCGCCTGTTGTTGCCGAACCGGCTTGGTGTGGTCGTAGCGAGGGACGTCGCCGTCCGGCACCCACCGCCACTGGCCCGACCAGTCCGGATACTTGGAGCTATCGAAGATTTCGGCGCTGACGCCCGGAATTGATAGGACCACAAACGCCATTGCGCCGAGCAAGTTGCGGTAAAGCATGACCGTACCTCTGTGTAACGTCCAAAAGCCCGAGGAACATGGGAGTTAGCGCCGAAATCCTAGACGAGCGGCTACCAGTGGACCAGGGCGCCGCAGCGGCGTGGTCTGGAGGCCTTCGGTGCGAGGCGCGCGAGATTCCTGGCCAGAGACCAGAACTCCTGACCGCCAGACCGCGACCCGTTCGAGCGCGTGACCTCGCAATCGCAGGTCGTCCCGGCGAGATCGAAATAAAGAAACCCTGACCGACCAGAGGCGGCGTCACATCCCCTAACAGGTTTCAACGCGACGGTCAGCTATACAGCCACCGAGATACAAGACGCGTGTAGCGGGGCATTACGACATAGACTACTAGTCCAACGACAACGGCTGCGATTACCAGAGGACGGACTAACGGTAGCACAAGGGCAGGCACCCATTCGAACACAGGCTGCAGAAGCAAGGGCACCAAGACGGTCAATGGGAAGATCGCCGACAGCGTGACCAGAAACTGCTTATAGGGCTTGGCTTGCTTGCTGCCCGGCGGCGGCGTGAACCAGAACTCGAAGCCAGTCTTGATGTCGATGTCCTCCTCCGAGCGAAGGTAAGGCCGGATTTTCTCGACCAGATGGACGCGGGCCTCGGAATTGAGCCATTCGCGCAGGTTTGCGACCGTATCGAAGTGCAGGACGATAGTGTAGGCGTCGGAGGCGCTATGCGGTCGTATGACGTTCACACTTTGATGGCCGGCGAAAGACTGGGCGGCAGCGATGATCTCCTTGAGCCATTCCTCGTAGCGGGGTACGGCGTCCGGCCGCGGACGCTGGCGTATTACGGTCGTCACCGGCGAGTCGAGCTTGACCTCATCTCTGTCGGCCGACGTCGGCCTCGGCACATTGGGGGTCATATTGCGGGCCCTTGCTGCTGCAGTGAAGACGCTGGCCTCACCATACCGGAAACGCTGTTGGCCATCGCCGGCGAGGCGATCCGACTTCCATCACGTTTTTTCGTAAGCTGACCGCCAGCGCTAAGGTCCCAAAACACGCCGAATGACAATCTTGAAACCGAGGCCGCGCATCGGCTTCATCCAGCCTACAAAAAGCTACGGAGCATACGGCTCCATGCCCTTGGCCTTTATCACGGCTGCGGCCGAGGGGGACGCCAGAAACTTGGCAAAAGCAAGCGCTCCATTCGGCTCGCGCGCATTGGCGAGAACACCGGCCACCATGAGGAACTTCACTCCCGGGAGATCCGGCAACGGCTCAAGCATCTGCACACCAGGGAGCGTATTGAAATTGCGCCGCTGCGCGACGCCCATCTGTGCGGCGCCCGAGGCGACGGCTTGTGCCGCCGCATCGCCGCCCATTGTGAGCTTGATCTTGGGCTTCACCTGGTCGGCAATGCCGAGATAGCGGATGAGGTTGACGAAATAGGTGCCGTCCTGCGCGCCGCCGCTCGCATCGGGCTGGGCGATGCTCTCGGCCCCCAGCAAGGTTTGCTTGAGCGACTCGACCGTGCTGACATCGCGCTTCACGCCGCCGGCCCGTACGCCGAATGCGAGCGGGGAGCGCGCAATATCGACAAGCGTGCCATTCGCGATCCGAGCCTGGTGCAGCAGATCCTCGAGCACGAAGCGCTCGTTGATGATGAGGTCGGCTGCCTCGTCGGCTTCAACACGAACTCTTGATGCGTGTCGTCGAGCCATACTCGATGGCGAGCTTGTCGCCAGTCGCACGCTCGAATTCCTTGCCGAGCTCGGCGAGGATCGACGACATGTTGCCGGTACTCAAGACCTTGATGTCCACGGCATGGGCCCGCGGCAAAGGTCCAAAACAAACTGTCAAAGCCAGGAGCGTTGCACCGGCGAAAGCTATCCTCATCGCGTTTCCTCAACGTCTTGTTTGGAGTTCCCCCGGACGCCGAAATTACACGGGCGGACGAGGGCGCAATAGTGCTACCGGCGGAACGAAAGCTCTTCAAGGGACCTGTCCTTCCGCGCCACTACCCGCCTGCTTCGGTCGCTATCAGCGGATAAAGTGATACATGTGATTGAGCCCGATCGCACCGACCAGGATCAGATAGACGGCGACTACATAGTTCAAGAGCGTTGGCTTCACTAGAATCAATATTCCACCAGCGAGGGCAGCGAATGGCATCAAATGGGCCACGGTCCTCATCATGCGCGATTTCCTCGGATTGCAACCCGCTCGTCCCTAGCGACCTGAGCAGACTGCTCGGATTTCCCTACGCGAGTAGGCGGATCGTGGCACCCCATGGTTAGCGAGCGGTTAATCCAGGCTGAAGTCCGGGCCAACGTCCTCTCGAAAGCGCTTCAGAATGCGCAGCGAAGTCCGAATGGCTGCACCGAGGCGATCATGCTGGCGCAATGGCTTCGAGATCGCGATGCTGGGCAAGGCTGGCGCTGGATGGCTTCGCGAAAGTCGAGGCTCACGACACGATGGCGGGCAGCCGGCGCATGAAGGTCGTCTGGATGCAGATCACCGCGGCCGGCCGGAAGGCGATCACCTACTGACCGCAGGGCCCCTGCGCCCCAATCAGATGCGAGTTGCGCTAGGTTGAGCTTTTATCCAATCAATCTGTGCTTCGGTGGCTTTGCTCGGTGGCTGCACCCGAATCTGGTCACGGCGAGCGGCGGTCTGGATTTGGCCGATCAGTGCGGTAACCGCGTCGAAGTGGCGAACTGATGAGGTCCAGTCCGGTCGAGTGGAGGCGAATTCATAGTGCTCGACGTACCAACCGGTCCAGTCGATCTCGTGCCATTTCCCGGATTCGCATAGCTCCTGCTGTACGAACCATTGGGTGCTGCCGTTGTCGCCGAATCGCAAGAGGCCGGTCCGGCCTTCGTCCCGTACTTCGGCCACGACGGCTGTGCGACCATTGAGGATGCACACAAAAGCTGCTCCGACCTCGAATCGCATTTCTACAGGATGGGGCATACTTCTGTTTTTCCTTCTATTTTGCCCGCCTCGTCGTCAACATGGGAAGCGCTGTTGGACTTTACGAGCTTTTTTCCACGCGAAGCCTCGCGGAGCCAAGTGATGGGCTCTGAAGTGCTGGCGACGAGCCCACTCACCAGAAGGACGCAGTGAGGCGCGCACTGCGTGGACAGGCGCATCGCGGCTCGACGTGCTCGACGACTTCAATTCTGCGATGGGGGCTTCCGAAAAAAAGCCCAGCACGAGTGGGGCCAGGTTCTGTCGTCCACTCTCACATACAGCCGGCTCGATGTTAGCTTCGCCGAGCCGCCAGTCCAATTCCGGATCACCACCTAGGCAATTGCCAACCGCCTGAAGACAAAGTCCTGCAGCGACGCGGGGCCAAAGTTGGGAATTGCCAAGGCACGCCATGCGTCAGGAGCGCCGGCGCGGGCAAGCTATCGCGGGCTTCCAGCCTCGTCTACGGACCTTGGCGTGGGCGCGCCGAGGCAACTTTAGGCAAGTGAGCGTCCACTCCTAGCGGCTTGCGCCGGCGGCAAGCGCGAAGCCCGGCACCTTCGGCATCGGTGCCGACTGTGGAGACCAGATGTGCCTATTCGGCCTAGCTGCATCCAGCCGCTCTCCTGAGCGCCCGGCTCAGGTGACTACTGGCTGTCAGCTGCTGGTGGCACCACGATGCCGGACCGAGCTAAAACATCGCGGCCCTTGTCGGTGAGGATATGGTCCTCCCCGTGCCTGTAGACGTAGCCTGCACGGATCAGCCCCCGGATCTGTTCTGGCGCAAGAGCGCCGCCAGTGACCTTTCGCACCAACTCTCGCATGATTTGGTCCATGTCCGCTTTCTCCTAGGCAACGGCGCACCGCCGGCATGAGCCACGGGCGTGAGACTAGTGGATCGGCGCGCCGCACAGCCGGCTTTCCACATCGTCGGCTTTCGCAAGATGTCGCGAGGCGCTAGCGCGCAAATTCTCCACGGCCTGAGGGTCGTCTATGTGTCGCGCGATCTCCAGGCACAGCGCTGCTTGATCGCGGAAATAACCAGAACTTTGCATGATCTGTTCCAATCCGCGCAAAGGCGGTCCCGCATCTTTCATGGCATCTCTCCTTCCACCGACCCTCCATGGGGCCGCTCCAAAGCGGTCGGCATCACTTGGTGGGGCCATCTCGTGGCCAAACCCGATGCTCGGCACGTGGGCACGTGCTCTGCAGGGAGGCTGGCTCGCGCGGTATCGCAACAGCCTCCCTGTTGAAGCGGTTACTTCTGTTGGTTGCTCTTTTCATGCGCAGCTTTGGAATGTTCGTCTGCGGACTGTGATTGCTGCCTGGCTTGGGTCGAATGCTCTTTGGCCTTGGTGTGATCATTCTTGCCGTGAGAATCCGCGGCGGAGCGGTGTGACTTTGCGGCAAACTCGTGATGTTCCGCCGCCTTGTTGTGCTCGTCTTTCATCGGGTTTTCTCCTGTTGGCCGACTAAATTCGGCACTGCAGGAACGGCCTCAATAGTGTTCAAAAGACGCTTTAATTGTGCTCCGTCGCAAGGGGACGGAGCTGTTAGACATTTATTTTTGCAAGCCCTTGCGCGACCCGCTTGGAGCCATCGTGGTACGCTTCATATGCTTATTGTTTGGCAGGCGATGAAGGCAACTTTGATTCCTACCGGGAATGCCCCGTACCATCAGCAATCCGATGCCATTGTCCTGTTCAGTTGGTCATCTCGTCGGTCCAGACCTTGAAGCTCACGAGCGTGTTGGGTCCGAACGTAGTGGCGATGGCAACATCGATGGCGTCGCGCCCCCTCGCCATCAGCACCCGTCCGATCCTCGGCATGTTGTTGCGGGCATCGAAGGTGTACCAGCGGCCTCCGAGATAGGCCTCGAACCACGCGGCAAAATCCATTGGGCCATAGGGCGGCGGCATTCCGATGTCGCCGAGGTAGCCGGTGCAGTAGCGCGCCGGAATGTTCAGGCACCGGCAAAATGCGACGGCGAGATGGGCGTAATCGCGGCAGACGCCGCGGCGCTCGTTGAATGCCTCCCAGGCCGTCCTGGTGGCGCGGGCATGCTCATAGCCGAACGAAATATGGTTGTGCACGAAATCGCAGATGGCCTGGACCCTGCCCCAACCCATGGGCGCGTTTCCGAATAGGCTCCAGGCCGTCTCGGAGAGTTTCTCGGTGTCGCAATAGCGGCTCCCCAACAGAAAAACCAGCGAGTCCTCGGGCAATTCCTGGATCGAATGTTGATGCGCGAGGGGCGCGACGATGTCTGGATTCCCGGAATCTCTGACCATGGCCGAGCTCGCGATCCGCAGCCGCCCGGCGGGAGCGACGAGACGCGTGCACCAATTACCGAAGGCGTCACGATAGGCCGACAGTGGGAGCGAAGGCGAGGTCGTCACGTGATCGGGAATGATGATATCGGATGCGCGCGAGTAGTGGACGTGGAGCACCAGCATCATCGGTGTCGGCTGCGGACAGTCGTAGATCAGCTCGTAGCCCACCCTGATTTGCAAAAGACACCCTCGCTCGGCAACTCGTTAATGCAGCGGCGCGTCGCCCAAAGAATCAAACCAGTCGCCTCAACCATTGATCGCTCTTCCCGGCGGCGCGAGCCATCAAGGATGGATACGGGTCAGCAACAGCATCAAGACGAACACCAATGATGCAACCGCAAAAGACATATAAGCGGTCTTCATCACGACGTCGGAGCTAACACGGCTTTTGATCATGATGGCCTCCTGCAAATCGCATACGAATGAAACGCTTTTTCCCGCCGTACTATTACGAATTTCTTATTTTCATGTCGTCAGCACCAAGCGTCGAACGCAGATATTTGCGGGTCGTCGTATCACCGACGGCACTGCCGCTGGATCAGGCATTTCATTAGGTTGTCCGGCATCATTTACAAGTATGGTGTCGATCGCCAGAACGCAAGCATATCTGCCAAGACATGCGCCGATGGTGTTTGCCGTCGCCCAGCCTGCACGCAGCACTCGCGGGGCCGATCGCCGAATTCGCCAACCAGCCGATAGGCCATCCGTATTCTGGGTGCGACGAAGTCACCCGGTAGCGGGACCTCGGTTTAGATCGACTCTTCGGGCGAGGGGGCGCAAGGTCCCGATTGCCGAACGCCAACGCACGGCTTTCCGCGTTTCAATCAACGCATCGATCTAGCGATCCGGATGTTCACTGGCTTGCCACGAGAGCGGCGGCCGCGCTTCATTTTGACGATACCACAATCGGAGAGGCCGCTAGCCCCGATGGGCACCCGCACGCAACGCAAGACCGTTAGTTTTAACCATCCCTCCGTGATGAAGGGAATCGACAGGATATTGCCGCCCGGCAACTATGTCGTCGTGACCGACGAGGAATTGATCGAGGGAATGTCGTTTCCGGTCTACCGGCGCGTATCGACTGCGATGATGGTTCCAGCCCAAAATCGACCATCCTCGGTAGAGATGCTCACTATCGATCCCCGTGACCTTGAGGCTGCGCAAGAGCGGGACGCGGCCGCTGGTCAGTCATCCGTGCCAACAACAAAATCGGCCACTCCGTGAGCATGAGGGCAGGAGCTTGGGTGGCGTAGCCTAGCCCGATGCGATTTTCACAGAAGGCACGAGCTACGGCCGAAGCTGGCCCTTTCTAGTCAGTCTTCCGGTAGCAGAACGTGGCATGAGGCAGATTTGAACCGGTCTCTGCGGGAACGCAACCGGTCTCTTGAAAACTTAGCCAGCAGAGACGCGCCGCGCGGTTCAAGGCTTTCAGCTGCGAAACGCCCGAATTTCTTCGCCAGAGACCAGACTCGTGGCCGCTAGCCTCCGGCAATGTTGCCATTTTGCAGAATGTGAGGGACTAACCGGCGAGAGACCGCGGTGGCTGGCTGACGACGCAGTCCCTATCGAACCTGTCTCCGCCGCCCAATTCCCTGATAACAGGGAAATTAACAGGGAAGAATTGCAAATCAGGCCACTTCTGACGGATTTCGAGCTCCGTTACGCTCGAAACTTCAACCTCTTATGAGCAAATTCCCTATCGAAAATAACAGGGAATTTTTTTGAGCTAACAGGGATCTTCCGTTCAAGAACAGGGACTCGCTGGGTCTGAGCAGGGAGGCGCCCCTTGAGCACTTGAGCGAGAGGTATGTGCAGCCGGACGGGCATCGTGCACCCACGGGGGCAGGCCCGGAGTTGGCGGGCATGCGGGTCGACGTCCGCATCACCTCAACTAGCAGACATTGCGGAGGAAAGATGGGACGACCGGGTTGGGCCAAGAGCTGACATCAACAGGTGTACCAACAGGCATCGAACGGCAGAAACGTTTGGTCAGATATTGTCGTGGCTACTTGAGACCGTCCGCCTGCGTAGTGCCCCTGAACTGGCCGTAGGGGCGCGCGCAGAAAACTGACTGCGGCCCATCACCAACCGCCTTGCGGAACAGGCTCTCGGCTCTTTGGCCGAGGCCTTCACCTGCCCGGTGTCGAGTTCGTCGCGGTAGTGTTTGCGGAGCGTCTTCGGGCGCTGCTCACGGCCGTGGAGCCTGTACGAAAGTTGCGAAGACATAGTCGACCAGAGCTTTGATCTCGTCGGCGGTCAAGATCGCCGGAACGGTCATGCCGGCGGGTATCGACCCCAACGGCATGCCATAGCATTCAACCTTGGTGTAGGCGCCCTTCAGCCAAGCTGGCATAGGCGGCGTCCCCGGAATCCCGCAGCTCACGATCCCCACCATCGTCTCTTTGCCGTACGTGATGTTCCTGAGGCTGGGGCCAACAGGGTAGTCGCCGCCGTCGCCGCCCTGAGCCATGCTGCCGTGACAATTGGAGCACGAGGCCCGGGCCCAGGCTTCCTTGCCGGCAGCGAGGCCCGAATTGTCCTGGGCCAGGACGGGGACAGCCAGTCCGATACAGGCGGCAAGCGCCAGGATGCAGCCGCTCAGATAGCCACGCACGCCAATCACTTCAGCACCTGTGCGATGGATAATTCCTGAGGTTTGACTGGGATGGTCCAGTGCGACGACTGCTGCTCTACAGCCATCAGGATTCGGAGTTCGACGGGCTTGGTCGCATCGAGATGATCTCGATAGGGCAGGCGCTGGAGCCCCGAAGCATGCAGCTCATAGTGGTCAGCCGCCACCTTCATCCGTGCCAGGCCATTCCGGTCGGTGGTCGCCCGGTAGGGATGCATGATGAGATTGACGCCTTCGAGCGGTGCGCCGCTCTCGCGATCGACGACCTCAATGGTGATTTCATGGTCCGGCGCGGCGACCGTCCGGACGGGGATGCTCAGCGCACCCGGAGAATGCGCGATCCCTTCGCTCGGGCCCGCGAATTCCAGCGTCCAGTGATGCGAGCCGATGTCCGGCGGCGCGACAGCGCGGACCTCGGCGTATTGGAGCGCGCCGGACCGCGGCCAGATTGCGCCGGGAAGTCTGCCGGAGGCAACGATGGTACCGCGCTCGTCACGGACAGTGAAGGCACCGCCGTCGAGCTTGCAACCATTGGAGCACTTCATGCCGACATGGAATCTGAAGGCCTCGCCAGCCGTGATCGCCGACGGGAGGTCCCACGCATTGAGATGGACGTCGTGGGCTTTGACCGTGCAGCGGGCCCCAGCCTTGGCTCCTGCGTGGGCGACGCCGTCGTCGGCGGCGGGCATCAGCACAATGCTGTATCCGTATTCGCCGAGTTCGATCGGGGCGGTGACGGTGATCTCTGCGCCGAAATCGTTTCCCTCGAGGGCTGCGAGCGGCGCTCTGCCGACTTCGTGGCCGGTCGCGTCGAGGAACAAGACCGGATCACCCGAAAGATCGTATTGTTCGGGACATTCCGCCACGGCTTTGAGGGTCAGCGCAGTGCCGGCATCGGCTTCCTGGGGCGAAATCGACAGGCTCAGGGAGACAGGGAAAAGAACGGCTTCCTGACCATTCATGGATAGGTTCCTTATCCGGAAAATGCTTCGGCCCGGTTGCTTCCGAACGAGCCCACATAGCGCCTTCGCCGACGGCGGGGCGTGTCGGCGGGCCACCCGGCCCGCCGACACCACGCGCCGTTAGGTCAGGTGGCCGGTTCGGCAGCCGCGTACGTCCCCGCCATATAGCCATGGACACACGCGCGGCCGATGCCATGCTGCCGGCCGCCGCCGGAGGCCTCGCCGCCGGCAAAAAGACCCGGAATCGGCTTCCCATAGATGTCGATGACCTGGCAATGCCCGTCGATTTTCAGTCCGCCAATGGAATCGTTGACGGCAAACGGGATCAGCGCGGCATAGAATGGCGCCTTGTCGATCCTGTGCATGGTCCGCTTCTCGAAGTCGGTGTCCTTGCCGGCGGCGACGAAGCCGTTGAACCTGGCGACGGTTTGCTCGAGATACTTGAGCGGCATGCGCTGGAACCGGTTGCCCACCACCAACCGGGCAAGTTCAGCGATCGTATCCGCCTTGAAGAAGGTCCCGTTCGGGGGATCGGCGATATAGGGGTGCCGAAGCTGCCAGCCATTGGCATCGACCGCTGCCTGGTCGAAGATCGCCCAGACCGGCCCCGAGGAGTAGTCCGGAGCGCGCGAGCCTTCGTTCATGGCCAGCGCCGCGTCCGAGCCCGATCCCCAGGCAAAACTCGAGCGGACTTGGGCCACGCTGGCGTTCCGCCAATCGCACGGGGTGAAGGGCTTTTTGGTCCCTGACGAGCCCGGGGGGTATTGGGCCTCCGCACCGCGCTGGGCGCCGGTCGATATCTCGTCGTGGAAGCGCTTGCCGACCTGGTTGACGGCAATGATGTATTCCCAGCCTGTGGTGCCGATCGAGATGCCGTAGGAACGGATGAACTCGAACGCCGGGTGCCCCGGCATCACCCTGTCGTAAATGTCGGTGCAGGCCAGAACGTTCTGAAGGCGCAGGGCCGTGTTGGCGTGAAGGTTGGCCTGGTAAAGACCGCCGAGGCCCGCCCCGACCTTCATGCCGGCCAGGATGCCGCTCGCGTCCTCGTGGAGAGGACCCATCAGGCCGGTGCCGTACTGCATCGAAGGTTCGCTCATCCGCGGGTCGAACATGGTGCGGAAGGGAACGTTGCCCATATAGCCGCCGGTCCCCACGATCACTGCCCTGCGAGCGCGGATGTAGATGACCTGCTTGGTTTCGTCGATATTGCCGTTGCTCGCATAGCTCTCCAGCCGTTTGCCAGTCTTGGGACTGAAGCGCGGCGTGTAGCTTGCCTTGACACCGATAACCCTGCCCGAATCGCGACCCTCGCGGATGATTTCGTCCAGGTGCCGGTTGAGCATGAACCTGACGCCCGCCTTGCGGGCGCTGTATTCAACGGAGCGCGAGATGACGAAGCCGCCGCTTATGCAGTTAGGAGCACCAACGGCGTCGGCCCGCGCGCCGGGGCCACCGCAGGTGCTGGGGTTGAAGAGTGATTGTCTTTCCTCCTCCATGCTGCCGGCGTCTGCCGAGGTGATCGTCCCCGCCTCGATGTCCGTCTTGTTGCCGAGCTTCATGATCGAACGAGCGGCCCGCGCCTTGGTCATGCCGCCGCCCTGGTGGGTACCGCTAATGCGCGCCCAGCGAACGTGGTTGTCCATCAGGAACTGGCGGGTCGCGGCCGCGTTGTCGGCCCACCCGCGCTGGAGTGCGCGATCGTTGTAGCGATATTCGGCAACCGCGTGGTCGTTGACGACCGACCAGTCGGTCGTGTCGATGAACAGCGTCTCGGGGTCGTCGGTCAGATCCGCGGCCGGCGTCAGCGGGGCGGTCAGCCATCCGTCGGGGTCGGCAAGGCCCAATCGGTCGCGCTCCTGGATGGGGTCGCCGCCGCCGAACGACGACTGTCCGCCGTTGTGCGATAATTTGCCGCCGATATCGAAGTTCTGCTCCAGAACCAGCACATCGGCGCCCAGGTCATGTGCGCGTTTCGCCGCCACGATTCCGGTCCCACCGGAGCCGCACACGATCACATCCGCCTCGTAGTCCCAGCGAATGTCAGCGGGGGCCCGTTGTGCCTGTGCGTTGCCAGGGGCCGACAGGATGGCCGCGCCCAATCCGGCGGCAGCGCCCGCCTTGACGAAGTCGCGCCGGCTGGCGGCCGTCTGATCCCGAAGCTCGGCGACCTTTGTTTCGCGTTTTTTGACCATGATTAGTTTCCTCCTGGGTAAGCCAAGCAGTGGCCCGCGGATGACGACCACATTGGCAGCGAATTCACGACTCGGTGCCGTCGCGCGTTATGTTGGAATTCGATGTGGCGCAATCTCCAGCGACATAAAGTTATCGTTTCAGGCGGCAAGGTCAATTGGCTGATCGATGGTCGTTGTGGCGAGCGTTTGCCAGCCATCGACCTTGCGAATGTTGATCTGGCCAGAGGCGCGCAGCGCCCAGAACAACATGGCGGCAGTGTCTGCTGAGGGCAGCACGGTCAGGGTCTTAATCCGGCGCTTAAACTCCTCATGCAGCCGTTCGATTGCATTCGTCGAAGACCGGCCGCTCTGCGAAGCGCGCGAAGACGAAATCGCGCACTCTATGCGTAGACCGCTGGCGAACACGCTGGTCCGTTCGAGGCAGGGCTGAAGATCTATCTCGCACGCAATCCCGACTCGGCCCTCAAGTCGCGCCAAGATATCGCCGATTCCCCCGAGCTCGCCAAAAGTTTTCCACCGACGAAGGCGGACCAATGGAGGAGGCCGGCACCCCCACTCGATGCGGCGCGCTACCTCGATTACCTCGGCGCCCGCGAGGAGCTGATGTTTACAGTCCTCAAGGTCATGGCCGATCATAAGCTCGATGCCATCGTCCATAAAACGGTCGAGCATCAACCGACATTCATCAAGGACGGAACCAATCCGCCCTATTCGAGCAACAAAGGGGTGCCGACCTGGAACACGTTTCTGGTCTATCCTGCCTCGATAACAGTTCCCTCCGGGTTCACCATCGACAATCTGCCGACCGGCATCACCTTCTTCGGCCGCCCATACAGCGAGCCAACCTTGATAAGGCTGGCATACGCGTACGAGCAGGCAACGCATCACCGGCGCCCACCAAGGACCACACCGCCGTTGCCGTAGATAGCTTCACCCGCAGGTAAGCTTCGCGATTTCGAGAACCAAAGCCGCGGTCAAGCGGGAGGGCAGCATGAATTCGTCCTGGCACCCCAATGTAACCACACGGCGGAGTTTTCTTCGTCAGGGCGCCACGCTCGCCGGAGCGGCGACCTTGCCAATGACTTGCACCGGCACTGCCGAAGCGGGACTGGAAGAGCGAGGTCCCGTACGTTTGGCGCAACGCGGTGCAGGGACTGTCGTTCCAATCTCGTCAATTACGACAAAATCGACCCGCCTCGTCGGCAGCTCCATCGACTACGCTTATGCGGTCAAGGCGGGGCCGTGGGTGTTTCTCAATGGGCACGAGGCCTTCGACTTCACTCACGGCCTCGCACCTGAAGTAGAGGGACCACCCGGTCAGCGGCTAAGCGGCCGTCCGCCGCTGCGGCGTGAAGCGGATTACCTCTTGCGTCGGATGCGGAGCATTCTGAATGAGTTCGGCACAGATCTGCCAAATGCCGTGCGGGTGGATCAGTATTACACCATGGCACCGGCGGTGTCGGCCTATCATCTCGCGCGCTTCGTTGAATTCGGCGACTACATCCCGCCAAGCACTTCAATAATTATGGAGCGGTGCTTCAGCGCTCGCGCCAACACACACACGTCCATGATCGCCGTCGTCCCGGAACGGGGATATGAGGTGGACAAATTCACCCTGCCCGGCCAAGCAATCTCTGCATCAGGCTATAACCCGGCAGTGGCCGCGAGTGATTTCGTATTCGTCGCCGGAAACATGGCGCTCCGGCCGGACGGCACCATCGATCCGAAGGTCCATGTTTTGCCGGGTCGCAACTGGGGCGGCGAGACAGCCTTCCGGCGACAAGTTCGTTACATCATCACGGAGCGGCTGGAGCCGTCACTGAAAACGGCAGGTTCAGCGCTCGAACACAGCCTCAAGGCCCAAGCCTACATTCGAGGTGTCGAGAATCTTCCTGACTTTATGGAGGTGTGGGCGCAGCACTTCCGGGACATTCCCTGTGCTGTTACGCCCGTCCCGGCGAAGGGCTACGGAAACACAGAAAGCATGATTGAGATAAACCTCATCGCGCTAAAAGGCGGTGCCTCGCGGCGCAAAGAGGTGGTCGCGACGGGCATACCGTCGGCTGCGACGTTCGGCCCGTGCGTGCGCGCAGGTGAACTCGTCTTTCCGTCAGGACTGATCGCTGTGGGGGCGGACGGTGGTGTGCCCGGAGACGAACAGGCGACCGCATTCGACGGGCTCAACCTTGCCGGAGAATTGCAGGGAGCCCTGCTCCTGTCATACATGGATGCGGTTTGCAAAGCGGTTGGTGTTTCCGCTGCGAACGTCCTGCGGGCACAATATTTTCTCACAGACATTCGGGATTTTGCAGGAATAGCCAGAGCCTGGCAGGACCGCTACGGCCGGCAACCGCACCCCTTTGCGTGTGTTCAAGCCCCCGGCCCGATGCCGATCGCCGGCGCCGTCGCGCTCGCGGACTTCTGGGTTTTCGCAGCCTAGCGGAAGTTTACATCCGATTCCGTCGGCGGCACGGGAATCCCGCTTCACGTCACCTCGGGGAGCTTGTCTTGGGAGTACAATTGACGAGTTTCTTTAGAGCGCGATTTTTGCGTCGGAAAAATTGTAAGGGAGCATTCGATGGGCGTCTATTCTCCCCCTTCATCCGGTACCGGTGAATTGCCGCCGCTCCCGCCTTTTCCGCCGAATGACCCCCGATGGGATGAAAGAGATCGTTTCGGACTGGCTGTCTGGCCGCCCTCGCTGCTTGCCGAAAGCGTCGAAGAGAGACGTGCGAGAATTGGCACAATTGAGCGCCTGGCGACCGATCTGTTCAAGACGCCAGTTACGCATCTTGGCTGGCCCGAGGCCCGACGCTTGTTCACAGAGGCCGCCAAAGCACCGTGGAAGAAAGGCAAAGCAACCCAACCGTGACCGAAACGATCGGTTTCTTGAGATGTACGACAATGCCGTGCGAGAGGGACCGGCCCGCACCAAGTCTATCCCGCGACTCCTGGCGGAGCAGCTGTATCAAGATAACCCGCGCTCCGTTCCAGCGACCGAGAAACAAATTCGCCGGCTGGTGAGGGATAGAAATCGCCGGCAAAAGGCCATGGAGGCAGCATATCGACGCTTTCCCCGGTCTCTGCGTGACCAAGCCAATTCGTCCGATGGGGACATTTAGGCTCGGCTCTTATATGTCCGTCGCCCAGCGCGGGCCGTAAGCATACAAACGAACTGTCGCGATCGAGAGCGCTGAATCATGGCGCCTCGCGACGACGGTAAAATCATAGAGGGCAACGGCACCGATCCCGTCGCCCCCCGGCTCCTTCGATCTATCTGAGAGCATGCAGCCCATGGTCATTGAACCTATGGCGGTCACCCGCCTGCGACCCTGTTCCAGGAATGCCCGCACCCATTCCAAGAAGCAGATCCGGCAGATCGCCGACAGCATCCGGAAGTTCGGCTTCACCAATCCGGTGCTGATCGGCGATGATGACGAGATCATCGCCGGACATGGCCGGGTGGAGGCAGCCAAGCTGCTCGGCATGCAGACCGTCCCGACGGTTCGCCTCTCCCACCTCGATGCGGCGCAGCGCAGGGCCTACGTCCTCGCCGACAACAAGCTCGCCCTGAATGCCGGCTGGGATCGCGAGATGCTCGGCGATCGAGCTGCAGGCCCTCATCGATCTCGACTTCGACGTCGAGATCACCGGCTTCTCGCTCGCCGAAGTCGATCTGGTGCTCGACGAAGCACGGGAGTCGTCCGCTCATGCGCCGAATGACGCCTGAAGACCAAATACCCCCTCCGGTCGATCCTCGTACGGCGGTGACCAGGCGGGACGACCTGTGGCTCCTTGATCGCCATCGTCTCCTGTGCGGCGATTCCCGAGACCGTCAGTCCTTCGATCGGCGTGCTGCAGGACGAACGCGCCGATCTCGTCTTCACCGACCCGCCCGTACAACGTGCCGATCGACGGGCATGTCTGCGGGCTCGGGCGCATCCGCCATCGCGAGTTCGCCATGGGGGCGGGCGAGATGTCGAGCGAGGCCTTCACCGCTTTCCTGCAGCCAGACGCTCGGCCATGCCGCGGCCTCGCTGCCGCGACGGCGCCATCGCCTTCGTCTGCATGGATTGGCGCCACATGGGCGAACTGCTCGCGGCCGGCCAGACGGCATTCACCGAGCTCAAGAACCTGTGCGTCTGGAACAAGACCAACGGCGGCATGGGATCGTTCTACCGCAGCAAGCACGAGCTGGTGTTCGTGTTCAAGATCGGCAACGCTCCGCACACCAACACCTTCGGGCTCGGGCGACACCGGCCGCTACCGGACCAATGTCTGGGACTATGCCGGGATCAATACGCTGCGGCCGGGTCGCCATGAGGAGCTTGCCATGCATCCGACCGTCAAGCCGGTCGCGCTGGTGGCCGACGCCATCAAGGACTGCTCCAGGCGCGGCGAGATCGTGCTCGATCCCTTCGGCGGCTCCGGCACCACGCTGATCGCCGCGCAGAAGACCGGTCGCCGTGCGCGGCTGATCGAGTTCGATCCCGCCTATTGCGACCAGATCGTGCGACGCTTCGAGCAGGTCACCGGCAAGCAGGCCGTTCTTGCCGCGACAGGGCAGAGCTTTGAGGTCGTTGCCGAAGCGCGCGCCCCGAATCCGGTGCCCCGGACTTTCGAGGAGATCCTTTGATGGCGCGTCGGTCCAGGAAGTCCTCCTCCGGCGATGATGCGGTGGGTTACGGCAAACCTCCGACTCGTACCCGGTTCCGCAAAGGCGTTTCCGGCAACCCGGGCGGACGGCCCCGCGGGATGACGGCCGGGCGGGCGAACATGCTCGCGCTCAAAGAGGTCTATCGTCCGGTGACGGTTCGCGAGGGAGACAAGATTCTCCACCCTGCCGGCGATCCAGGCCGTGCTGCGCAGCATGGTCGCCGTCGCCGCCAAGGGCAACGGTCCCGTGCAGCGGTTCCTGATCGAGGTGATCCAGGCGATCGAGCGGGAGAATGCCATGCCTACCCACGAAGGTGATATGGGGGGCGTGGCCGAGCGGCTCGCCGCCGCGCTGAAGCGGATCGGGAAAGAGGATCGGATCGTCGCGCGGCGCCTCGCATGCCGCGGCGACGCCGTCGCCGCGTGCGGCGCAATGTGAAGAGCTGCCTGAAGCAGCAATGATGCTTTGTACGGATACCCGGAGCCGCGTGGCTCGCTGCCGGTCTGGCGGCCTGCCCGGTGGTCCGTGGTGATGGCAGCTTTACCTCAACTAGCGGACATTCCAGGGGAAAGTCGGGACTTCCGAAATGGGCCACAAGCCGCCTCCCGCGCTGCAAAAAAGATTGACCTCAAAGCCAAATATGCGTCAAGGCGGCGCGACGGCGTGACCGCTCGTATTACAGCAAACACATTTCAAGAGTTCATGGCTTCGTCAAGGCGGACGGCTCAAAAATCGAGAGTACTTTGATCACAATTCGGAATATTTGAGGTTCGGTGCCGTCGATTGCACGTCTAACCCAAAAGCCGCTCGCCGCGAACGCCATGTATTCGTCATTTTCACTATTGAAATCCGGATAACTAAGGTATTCCGAAATCCATCTGGTGTTTTCTTGAAGAGTAACACCTGGGTCTCCATTTTTTTCCTGAATATCTTTCTTATACTGAAGCGACCCTTCATCAAGTCTCCGAGGATCACTTGTAAATCTCTCCACATTGGTTACGTGGCGTTTCAATTTGAGTTGATAATCACTTTTCGCTGCTTTATAATTATCTTGAATTTCGTCGAATTTCTTGGGGTCAACGAATAAACTCTGGTGAGTGCGGTACAGCGCGCGCGCCGTCGGCCCGATATGCGCCGCCTTGCAATGACCAACCCTGTCATTGTCAAAGCCGGAGAACGCTTATGGCCGAGATCGACGAAGTCGTTGAGCAGGCCTCCGAGAGCGGTGCTGACTACCAAGTCGGCTATCGGAGGCCCCCCAAAAACAGTCAATTCAAGCCCGGCCAGTCCGGCAATCCGCGAGGGCGCAGAAAGGTGAGTGGCAACATCTGGAACGAGGCTCGCGACGCGTTTTCTAAATCAATTCGCATAAAGGAGGGAAACACAACAAGGGAGGTGACGCGCGCGGAAGCTTTCGTGCGAATGCAAGTGGACCGAGCGCTCCGCGGAGATTGGCGGGCATTCCGTTGGATCCTGAAACTCGCAGACAAGCTCAAAGGACTAATGCCGTTAACCGAGGCCCAAGAACAAAGTGGAGTTTTGAGAATGCCCTTTGACCACTTTACGAAGTCGCCGGCCGAAAGGGCGGCGGAAATCAAAAGGGAGGCTGATCGCAGAAACGACCTGCTGGCGCGCGGCCTACCCTACGACTGAAGCAAATGAAAGGACTAACGCTATGCCGAAAGCACCGAAAAAGCTCGAAGCCGATCCCGCCCCTTCGGCGGTCGGCTACGGAAAACCGCCAACTCATACCCGCTTCAGGAAGGGACGTACCGGCAACAGGAAAGGACGGCCGACTGGTAGAAAGAATTATTGCGTCGTCCTGGAACACGTCCTGAAGGAGTCCGTCAAGCTTCCGGACGGCCGTGTTGTTTCAAAAGCGGAAGCCCTCGTCCTACGGGCGCAACACGGCGCGCTCAAAGGTGATCCGGGGGCGATTAAGGTCCTCGACTTATTCGCGGAAAAGCTCGAGCTCACAAAGCCCTGCGAAAACGCCGAGGGTCGAAAATGCGGATATCTGGTTGTTCCGCGAAAGTTGCCGCGCGACGAGTGGGTAAAGGTCGCACAGCGTGCTCTCAAACATAACTTGGAACCAGAGTCAGACCCAAGATTCAAAAGACTGGAGGAACCGATCAAGATAACGCGAAAAGCTAACCGCGGTGACACTTGAGCGTTGCCACCTAAGGGGCGGTGGCTTTCCATGTCTACTTCGCACGCGCGCCGCGAGGTAGACCTGGAAACCGCCGCGCCTCCACAAGCTCGTCGATACAATAAAACACAACGTACCGGGCTTCCGGAGCAAGTCCGGCCTGCTTGAGGATCTGGCTCAGCTGGACGCCAGTCCATTGAGCGATGGCGCTCCAGCCTTCATCACAGTTGTGCATTCTGATCTGTGTCCGCGCAGGCATCCCACGGAGTTCTTCGAGCGTGTACGCCTGTGGCGCGCGAACAAGACCATCAACGGCGAGATGCCAGTCTTCAAAGCCCCTCATCATCATCTGACGATACAGCGGGACTGCTGGCATTGCCGTGCCATTGGGGGGGAAATCGGGCGAGATGTCTGCGATGGCGTACTCGCGCGCCAAGGGCTGGCGGGCGAGCAGCAGGCGCTGCCCGCGAAGCGAAGCCAGCCGACCGAACTCGAGGAAGAAACCGAAACTGGGGAGCATCGGAGATTTGTTCGCAACCCGAGAGGAGGGGTGCGGCGATCGCCGCAGCACCAGCCGTCATCAGCTTTCGGCGAGTGATGAGCGGCTTGATGGCGCTTCGCTTCATCGCGATCTCAAACCCCTTTCTGGCAGACCAGCACTCGAAGGCTTCCGGCCCGGCGCCAACTTCGCGAAGGAACGTTGTTTTGGACTATATAGTCCATAATTAGATGCGACAAGGGGCGAATAGCCCTTCGCAATTGGGGTCAAACGAGATCGTGACGTGGCCGCAGAGCGCGCGCAGCGCAAGAAGACCGGACTCAACTAAGATGCGCGCCGCCGTTCAACTGGTGATTCTGTCCTGTGATGAATCCGGCGCGAGGACCGGCGAGAAAACGCACCATCTCGGCGACGTCCTCCGGCGAGCCCCGGCGGCCAACCAGGGTCTTGGAAAACGCGTGATGTTGCGGCTCGGGCTGGCCCGCCGGCCGTGGCATCTGCATAAGACCGGGCGTCACCATGTTGACGCGTATCTGGCCGGCGAATTCGTGAGCCAGCGCACGCGTGAACCCAATCAGACCGGCCTTGCCGGTGATCACATGGGCGCGGTGTGCCGCGCCGGTGTGGGCGCTCAGACCTCCGATATTGACGATCGAGGCCCCGTCGCTTCGTGCAAGATGCGGCAGGCAGGCCCTCGTGCAAATAAAGGCGCCGTCCAGCACCACGCCGAGGATTTCTCGCCATTCTTCGAGGGTCATCGTGGCGAGGGATTGTTCAGCGCGCATGGCCGCATTGTTCACGAGGATGTCGATGCCGCCAAAGGATGCGACGGTCGCATCGACCATTCGTTCAACCGCCGGCGGATCGGCCACATCCGCCATAGCGGCCATCGCCCGGCCCCCGCTCGCCTGGATGTCGCTTACGACGGCCTGCGCCTCGGTCTCATTCGATCGGGCGTTTACGACGACCGCGGCTCCGGCGCGTGCAAGCGCTCTGGCAATGGAGCTTCCAATATTGCGCCCGGCGCCAGTGACGATCGCCACCCGCCCGGCAAGTTCTTGATTGCTCATGTCATGGGTTTCCGTTTGGTGCGGCGCGTAGCCGAATGATCGCGACGGCCTTCTGGCCGATCGACGCGCAGGGTCCCCGATCAGGCCGACGCAGGCCGGTGGAAGCGACTACCGGAGACATCGCAACATCATCGCCGCAATGCTTTCGAGAATGCTGCGGTCGGGGTTGACCTTGCCGATCAACCGAAGCCCTTGAAATCCCGCGGTGAGGAAGCGCGCGAGTTCGCCAACCTCCGCGCCGCGCGGCAGCTCGCCGGCCGCTTTGGCACGCTCCAGGGCCGCGCGAAAAACCAATTCGATTTTGAGAAGGCCATGCCGCACCCGCGCAAGCGCTGCCCGATCGCCGCGAGGCAGTTCGGCGGCACAGTTTCCGAGGAAGCAGCCGCGCCGGCCCGCGCCCGAGACGATCTGATCGATCAGCTCGCTGAGCACGCCGGCGATCGCATCATGGATGTTACGTGGACCCGCCAGCGCTGCCGCAAAGGCCGGCGCGCGAATTTCGGCATAACGGTCGACCGTGCGCAGCAGCAAGGCGTGCTTGCTCTCGAACGTGGCGTAAAAGCTCGATCGGCTCAACCCGGTCGCTGCGCACAGATCATCGAGCGAGGTTGCTTCGTAGCCCCTGGTCCAAAATACATCCATCGCGCGGTCAAGCGCGGTGGAAGCGTCAAATTCACGAGGGCGAGCCATGTTTGATATCTACCGCGGCCAATCAGCGCAGATCAAGTGCGCATCGTTCGTCACGCTGGAGGTGCGCCCTCCTTGCGAGCGCGATCGATGCGCTGACGACTTTCATGCCCCAACGCAGCTGCATGGCCTAACAGGTTCCTCAGCCTTGACCGTTTCGGACTATCTAGTCCATAACCGCGTGGATGCCAATGCATGGCCAACTCTGAACCAGGAGTTTCGAATCGCCACGGTCACGCACCTTCGGCTTTGAATCCGGCTTGCGAACACAGTTTCCAAGGAGCACACCATGAGAATCAATCAAGCGCTGTATCTCGGCGTGGCCGCGGGGGCGCTCGCCCTGACCGTGATCGCCCCGTCGGCTTTGCGCGCCCAGCAAGGGGCGGCGATCAACGTCGATGGCGACGACATCGGCGGCGTCGTATCGAGCCCGAAGGGACCCGAAGCCGGGGTATGGGTGATCGCGGAGACCGTTGATCTGCCGACCAAGTTCGCCAAGATGGTGGTGACCGACGACCAGGGTCGGTACTCATTCCCGACCTCCCGAGCGCGCAGCTACACCTTGTGGGTGCGCGGCTACGGGCTGGTCGATGGGCCCAAGGCGACGAGCCGTCCGGGCCAGCACGTAAATCTCACTGCCACCTCTGCGCCAACCGATGCGGCGGCGGCGGAATATTATCCCGGCATGTACTGGTACTCGCTGCTTAAGATACCGGCCGCAGAGCGAATTCCCAGGCACCGGGCCCAAAGGGCAACGGCATTCCGCCCTTCATCAAAACGCAGGGCGCCTGGATCGACACCGATCAAGAACTCCTGCCAGTCGTGTCATGCGCTTGGCTCCAAGGGCGTGCGCACGCTCTCGCCCAAGCTTGGGAGCTTCAAGAACTCCCGGGAGGCGTGGGAGCGCCGACTTCAGTCCGGCCAGGCAATGGCCAATATGGCTATCTCGATCGCGCGTATCGGACCGGACAAGGCCATCGAGAATTATGCGGACTGGACCGATCGCATCGCTGCGGGCGAACTGCCTTTCGCAAAGCCAGAGCGGCCGCAGGGGATCGAGCGCAACGTCGTCATCAGCATGTGGGATTGGGGGCTCAAGGGTGAGTATCTGCATGATGCGATCGCAAGCGAGAAGTACGGGCAGAAGGTGAATGCCAACGGCCCGATCTACGGCTCTCCGGAGGAGAGCTCGGACATGGTGCCGGTGCTCGATCCGAAGACCAATACGTTCTCGACCATCAAGCACCCCTATCTCGACCCGCAGACAGCCATCGACCAAGACCAACACCGCGGGACCCTCGGTGTACTGGGGCGACGACCCGATCTGGGACAGCCACACCAGCATCCACAATCCGATGATCGACAGCGGACGGCCGCATCTGGTTCACCGCGAAGCTGCGGCCCGAGGATGAAAATCCGGCGTTTTGCAAGCAGGGGTCAAACCACCCGTCAGCGAAGCTCGTGCCGCTCAATAACTCTGCGCGGCAGCTTTCGTTCTATGACCCCAAGACGCAGAAGTGGGCGCTCATCAACACCTGTTTTACGACGCAACACCTGAACTTCGCCCATGATGCCAACTACACGCTGTGGACGAGCGCGGGCGGACCGCAGAGCGGCGTCGTCGGGTGGCTCAACACCAAGGAATATCTTGCGACGGGCGATGCGGAAAAATCGCAGGGCTGGACGCCGATCATCGTCGATACCAACGGCAACGGCAAACGCGATGCCTATGTGGAGGCCAACCAACCGCTCGATCCGGCCAAGGACAAGCGGGTGATGGCCGCCTTCTACGGCGTGCAGGCGAGCCCGGTCGACGACACCATCTGGGGCCAGTCGATGGATGTCGGCTTCTCGCGCATGGATCAACCCGGCTACATCGTCCATCTCATTCCCGGCGCGAACCCGACCGAGACGGCGCTCGCCGAGCTGTTCCTGCCGCCCGACGAGGGCTACGGATCGCGCGGCCTCGACCTCACCACCGACGGCGTGGTGTGGACGGTGCTTTCGAGCGGCCACATGGCGAGCTTCGATCGCAAGAAGTGCACGAAGGAGATCAAGGGCCCCGAGGCGATCACCGGCAAGATGTGCCCGGAGGGCTGGACGCTCTACAAGTTCCCCGGCCCGCAGTTCAAGGGCGTCACCGACAAGGGGAGCGCGCAGCATGCCTACTACATCTGGGTCGACCGCGAGAACACCCTCGGCCTCGGCAAGAACGTGCCGATCGCTTCGACCAATGGCGGCGAATCGCTCACCGCCATCGTCGACGGCAAGTTCGTGACGCTGCGCATCCCCTACCCGCTCGGCTTCTTCTCCAAGAACGTCGACGGCCGCATCGACGATCCGAGCGCCGGCTGGAAGGGCAAGGGCATCTGGACGACGTTCGGCAGCCGCGCCCCGTTCCACAACGAGGGCGGCGTGCAGAACTCGCCGAAGCTCTACAAGGTGCAGATGCGCCCCGACCCGCTCGCGAACTGAGGCGGCGCGATGCGCCGCCAGGATTAAGCAGAGATTTGCGGCGGAAAGTCCCGCCGCCATCTCCGCAATTTCGCTTTCGCACGGAGTTGGTTATTCGAGAGAGGAACGACAGCTATGATGCGCCACCGTCTTGCTATTCTTGCTCTGTGTTATGGCGCCGCGCTTCCAGCGGCATGGGCGCAGCAGGTTACCGGTGGGGCTGATCGCCTGTACGTTCTCGACTGTGGCCATGGCACCGCACCCAATCAGGGCCGTTTTGCTCCGGGATACAACGACGGAAAACCGTTCGACCTGACGGACAATTGCTATCTCATCCATCATCCACAGGGTTATCTTCTCTGGGGAACCGGCATTCCCGACAGATTCCTGGACATCCCCAGCGGCGTTCCCAGTTACGGCGGACGGCCGAACTGGGTCGTGAGCAAGGGCTTGGCGAAAGCAGCTTCAGCAACTCGGCATCAAGCCGTCCGCGATCCGCTACATCGGCCTCGCCAACAGTCATATCGATCACGTCGGCAATCTTGGCATGTTTCCGGAGGCGACGATCCTCATTCAAAAGGCGGAGTGGGACTTCCTTCAGGCGCTTGCGCCTCGCCCGGAGGCCGTCGATGAGGCGAACTTGAGAACGGACAAGGGGATGATGAAGATCGAGGGCGACTACGACGTGTTCGGTGATGGAACCGCGGTTATCATCGCTACACCCAGTGTGACGCCCGGCAATCAATCGCTGCTTCTCAAGCTACCTAAGTCCGGGGCGATTCTGCTCAGCGGCGACGTCATCCATTTCCAATACGGTTGGGATCACCGCATGGTCCCCGGCAATGTTTGGAACAAGGAGAAGACGGTGGAGTCGTTTAAACGACTTTCCGATCTTATCGTCGAGAACAAGGCCCAGCTCTGGATCGAGCACGACAAAGCCCAGGCTGATACGCGCAAGCTCGCCCCGGATTACTATGAGTGAATGTGCTCGGAGGTGTGTGTTGCGCGGCTACCTCTCGATACCATCGAACTCCGCGTAGCTTGCCGAACCGCCGTGGCCTCCGGCCAGGATTGAGGGCGTTATGCCGAGGCGGTGCAGCGTTTCGTAGAGATTGACCGCACCGGGCGTCTTTCGTTCGTCGCGTGCCGGCGAGTACATGTCTGTTACCCAGAGAATGCCTTCCTTGGGGAGATAGCCGATAAGCATTCCTTCCGCGTGCGGATTCGCGATGTTGTAAAGCCGGACTTCGCCGTCGCTGTCGCGTAGAATGCTTTGATCCACAACGTCAACGACGTTCGCTGGCTTGAACTCCTTC
This sequence comes from uncultured Alphaproteobacteria bacterium, assembly GCA_963793985.1. GTDB lineage: Bacteria > Pseudomonadota > Alphaproteobacteria > Rhizobiales > Xanthobacteraceae > JAJPKK01. Next base: position 201,191 of record CAWCCG010000006.1, read on the forward strand.
TGCAGCCTGTCCGGACTGACGGCATGTGGCGCCGCGAACATCTTTTCGAAGAGAACCTTGTCGGGACTGGGCACGATCACGGTTGCGCCTTCCGCCACGTAGGCGCGTGCGCCACCGACATGATCAATGTGGTGATGCGTGAGCACGAGGTATTTCACCGGTTTGCCTGGATACTTCGACTTCGCCGCATCGATCGTAAACAGCGACTGCCATTCGTTGATCGGCGCATCGAACACCACGAGATAATCCTTCATCGCGACGATGAGGCCATTGTGGGAGCCGCCGACGACCTGTTGGACATTCGGTGCCAGCTGTACGAGCCGGAGGCCGCCACCGGGCATGAAATTGACGGCGTCGCTGTCGGGAAAGCGATTGAAATTGAGCCGCCGCAACACCCATTGGTACGGAACATCGCGCGCCGCCGCCGGCGGCCCCGCAGTCGTAACGGTTGTCGGGAAGGCGAAGGTCTCGTCCGGAATCGGTGGATTGACCACGACCTCCGTGTACTGAGCTTTCGCGATACGAACATTGTCGAGGGTGTAGGTCAGCCCGTGCGCGATCTTCACGCCACCGGCCGGCCGCCAATCCGACAGCACCAAGTCGTAATTCGAATCGCCGAGGATGGCATCGTCATCGCGCGTGCGGATCGCGAGAGGCAGAGTGAGTTGCCGGATCGAACAGGATCGTGAACGTGACGTCGCCGTCCGCGAACGCGACGGCCGGCAGGGAAACCTCCGGGAACACGCCGCCAAAAGCACCATGAAAGGACCCTCCACCGAGCGTTTGGTTCGGCAGCGCCTTGAGCCGCTCCGGAGCTTCGGCGGCCTTGAGCAGCAGCCAAGGCGAGCTGCGCTCGAGCTCGCGCAGATGGGCGGCAAGGCGAATCGCGACATCGGCCGCTGGCCCTTCGGGGGAAGGTCCGACTGGGCTATCGTGAGCTCCGTACCCGCAACGTCGGCGTATCCGCGTTGCGGCGTCACGATCTCGCTGTAGACATCATGGGTGACCGCGGGAAATTGGATAAACCGGTCCCAATCGGTGCGGGCGGTCCCTGCCTTCAGATCCCACAGGATGGCGAACGTCGAATGGTCGGTGAAGACCGGCGGTCCACCAGGGGAATACAACTCTTCCGGTTCCCAGTGTCTCACCTCGCCCTTGATGGCAAGCCCGCGAAGAGCGCGCAAGGCATCGGCGCCGCCCATGGCGTCTAGCGCCTGGTTCACAAGGTCACGTGCCGGCGAGGTTTGAGCGTGACCGCATTCCGTGAGGTGGACCAAGAACATGACCGCGACAAGTGACGAGGCAAACCCAATCCTTCCGCGGCGAGCTCTCTTATGGTCCATCGAGCGCCTCCCTATCCCGAGCAACGCCCGCACAGCTCGCCTGTGCTGCTGCCGCGATGCCAGAGTTTTATAGCGCTCGCTTCATAACTTCAAGATCACCGGAGAGCACTGAAGGATTTTGCCGATGCGCTTACGGGCTCGAACGAATTGACGTCGCGCTCGGACGCTGCCGACCAGGCCCGTCACCATGTAAATTCTTCGTGAGGGCGAACCGGTAGTCGAATTGCATCTCCTCCACTCCTCTTCTCGGATTGGAATTTTGCAACCCGGATTCAAGCCGGCGTCGAGTTTGGAAATCTCTTGCAAGCGGTCGGTTATGGACTGTACAGTTCAAAACGAATTTGATGGGAGGAAGCATCATGGCCTTGCGTTTCGTATCGCGAGCCCGGTTGGCCTTGGCGGCAGGAGTCATTGTCGCTTTGGCCGGAATCCTCGGGGCACTTTCCGCCGCCGAAGACCTGGGGCCACCGCTTGGAACAAAGGCGCCGGATATCGGGATGAGACTGGATCAGACGGGGAAACCGCGCGGACTCAACGAGGTGATGGGCCCGAACGGATTGGTGCTGATGTTTTTTCGGTCCGCGGATTGGTGTCCCTACTGTCAGGCCCAGCTCATCGATATGAATGGCGGTAATGCGGAGATCGAAAAGCGTGGCTACCGGGTCGCGGCATTATCTTACGACAGTCCTGAAATTCTGCAGACTTTCACGAGCAAGCGGCACATCGCGTATACCTTCTTGTCCGATCCAAAATCCGAGGTGATCGATCTCTATAAGCTGCGGGATCCTCAATACCCGCCCGGGAGCCGCGCCTACGGGGTTCCTCGGCCAATCATTTTCATCCTCGACAAGAACGGCGTCATCAAAGCGAAACTGTTCGAGGAAAGCTTCAAGGTACGTCCGCCGGCCACGGCCGTGATCTCCAGGCTGGACGAGCTGGCCAAAGGGAGCTGACGCAAATTGTCGGAGCCAGGAAGTGCCTCGCGGTTCCGAAGGTCGGCCGCCGCTGGCGTGTTCGCCGTTATGCTTAATGTGTGCCGGCCCGATGGCGGGGTTCGCGCAGTCGGCTGGCAAACATGTGTCGGCGAGCCTGATCAGTGAGACCCTCAATGTCGTGCCGGGCGAAAAGCTGCTGCTTGGGCTGCAGCAGAAAATCGAGACAGGGTGGCACACCTATTGGGTAAATCCGGGAGAGCTCAGGGCTTGCGACGACCATCGAATGGTCGCTTCCGCAGGGATTTACCGCAGGCCCCATCGGTTGGCCGGCACCTGAACGTTTCACCGTCGGTCCGGTCGTTGACTACGGCTACACGGACGACCCGCTGCTTCTTGTAAGCTTACAGGTTCCGGCCGACCTGCAGGTAGGAACGGACGTCAAAATCTCGGCCCACGTCAGCTGGCTTGTATGCTCGGATATCTGTATTCCCGAAGAGGCCGACCTTGGCATCGTTCTCCCTGTCGGTGCGGCCCCCCAACCCAACGGAGCTGCGGGAGCGGCGTTCGCGTCTGCGCGCACGCAGATGCCCCGCGAGAATCCGTTTCCGTCGGCGGTAACCATCTCGGGTGACACGCTCGTTCTGCGCCTTTCGACTGGAGATGCGTCGCAGCTCAAGGACGTGGCTTTTTTTCCGCTTGACCAAAATGTCATCGAGGACGGCGCCCCGCAAATCGTCTCGGCGAGTTCGGAGGGTCTTGAGATCACTCTGCGACGTGACACGTCGCACCCGGCGCCCGCGGCTCTCAAGGGCGTATTGGTCTTTCGCGACGAAGCCGCGCAGCCCGCAGGCCGCACTGCCATCGCGGTAGCGGCACCGATGACTTCAACAGCCTTCGAATTCGGCCTGCCGGCTGCCCTGGTGCTGGCATTCCTGGGCGGCCTCATTTTGAACCTGATGCCATGTGTGCTTCCCGTGCTTTTCATCAAGGTGTTAGCGCTGATCGAGCATGCGGGGTTGACCTCGCGGCAAGCGCGGCTGCAGGCCATCGTCTATGCCGCGGGGGTCATGGCTAGCTTTGCCGTGCTCGCCGTCGTGCTGCTGGGCCTACGCGCCGCCGGAGACCAGATCGGCTGGGGTTTTCAATTGCAGTCGCCGGTTTTCGTAGCCCTGATGATTTATGTTCTGTTCGCGGTAGGGCTCAATCTTTCTGGCGCCTATTCGGTTGGCGAGACGTTGACGGGTGCAGGAAGCGCTTTGGCATTGCGCGGAGGCTATGCGGGCTCGTTCTTCACCGGAGCGCTGGCGACTTTGGTTGCGACCCCTTGCACGGCGCCGTTCATGGCCGCCGCGCTTGGCTACGCCGTCACCCAGCCACCCTATGTGTCCCTTGTGGTTCTCGAAGCGGTCGCCGTTGGCCTGGCCGTGCCCTACGTGGCGATCGCGTTCATACCGCAGGCACGGCGGCTGCTGCCCCGCCCGGGCGCCTGGATGATTCGTCTTAAGGAAATTCTCGCCTTCCCCATCTATGGCACGATCGTCTGGCTTGTGTTCGTGCTTTCCGAGCAGGTCGGAAGTACAGCCGTCGCCGCGGTCTTGACTGGCCTCGTGCTGATTGGATTTGCGGCGTGGGCCTACGAAGCGGTCCGTCAGAGCGTTGTCTGGCGCCGACGCCTTGGAGTTGCGCTGTCGGCCTTGGCTGCAGCCAGCGCGATTTTGCTTGCCACTATTGTCGACGGTGCGCCACCCGGGCGCCCTTCCAGCGTTGCGTCGCGCGAAGGCGTCTCATGGGAGCCTTTCACACCGTCACGGCTGGATGCTCTGCGTGCCGCCGGCAAGTCGGTCTTCATCGACGTCACGGCGGCGTGGTGCATTACGTGCAAGGTCAACGAACGTGTGGCGCTCGCCGATCCCGCAGTTGTGGAGGCCTTCGCAACCAAAGGAATCGCCGCGTTGCGAGCCGATTGGACGCGCCAGGATCCGGCAATCACGAGAATCCTTGAAGAAAACGGCCGGGCCGGCGTACCGCTTTATCTTTTTTACCACGCCGCAGCGGGCGACACGCCGCGGCAGCCCGTCGTGTTGCCTCAGATTCTGACGGCTGGTTCGGTTCTCCAAGAAATCACGAGAGATGACCTTCGCACGGCGCGATGAACCGCCGTGCGGCCCACGAAGTCGAATGGTTCGTAGACGTCCAAAGGCTCGGACCGATCGGTATGTGACGGGAGGAAAATGATGTCGGGTCACGTGGTCGAGGGGACGAGGCGTAATTCAGAGAACCGACCGGAGTTGATCACCCGGCGCACCTTTGGCGGCTTGCTGCTCGGTGGACTGGGCTCTGTCCGGATCGCGTTTGGAGGGAGTGCAAATCCGACAGTCGAGCCCGAAGCGCCCGATCATTTGCCTCGCCGTCGGATCAAGGTGCTCGACTCCGAAATCAGTTATGTCGATGTCGGCAGCGGCAATCCTGTTGTGTTTCTTCACGGCAATCCGACCTGGTCCTACCAGTGGCGCGCCATCATTCCGTACATCCGCGGCAACGCCCGCTGCCTCGCTCCGGATTTTGTCGGGATGGGGTGGTCGGGCAAATCGCCGGACAAGGCGTATCGCTTCGTCGATCAGGCGCGTTACATGGATGCTTGGTTTGACGCGTTGGAACTGACAAGAGATGTCATTCTCGTGGTCCACGATTGGGGAGCTCCGATCGGCATTTACCGCGCTCGTCGCCATCCGGGTCAGGTCAAGGCGATCGCGTATTACGAAGCCGTCATCATGTCGCGGCGCTGGTCGGACTACGGAGGCGAACGAGAGCGACGCTTCCGTGCGTTCCGCTCGCCCGAAGGCGAACATTTGGTTCTGGACGAGAACTTCTTCGTGGAGAAGCAGCTTCCGGCCACCATCATCAGGCAGCTCACACCGGAGGAAATGGAGGCCTACCGCGCACCTTATCGGGATCGCGACCGAAGGTTGCCGACGCTCGTCTGGCCACGAGAATTGCCAATCGAGGGTGAACCGCCTGACGTGGTTGCTATCGTCGATGAAAACGCAAAATGGCTGGTAGCCAGCAAGGACCTGCCGAAGCTTTTCATCAATGGTGATCCCGGGGTCACGATCAGCGGGCGCATCCGCGATTTCTGTCGGACTTTACCCAACCAGCGCGAGGTCACGGTGAAAGGTCTCCACCACCTGCAGGAGGACTTTCCCGACGAAATCGGAGTTGCGCTCCGCGATTTCATTTTGAGCCTTCGCAGTTGATTTTACCGGTCGCGGGCGTGAATTGGTCTCAAACATCGACCAGCCGGACGATGCCAGCCGGACTGGCCGCTGGGCCCCACGGGGCAGATCGTCTCGGCGGTTAGTGCGGTCTGAGAGCTTGCGACAGCATTCGACCAATCGGCAGCATTTTGGCGATCACGGACGTTCTGAACAGGTCGAGCGCATTCAAGATCGACTCCCGCCCCGCCTCAGGAGGGGGGGCGCAATTAGGCTTTGCCGTCGATATCATTTCGTTGGGCGATCTCCTCGGCCCGGAACGTTGTTTCGTCCCGCAAACGTGCAAGCTCGCCCGATCGCGACAACGGGGCCAACATCGCCCCGGCTACCGCCAAGCTTGTCGGCCACAGTGTCAGATGCCGGAAAAGACTGGCCACCACGGGAGGCGGCTCGGTCTCGCCGAGGCCATTGACGAAACAGAGGAGTTGCATGACGTCGGGGGGCAGCGAGTTGAGCGCGGGAAGCGGAGGATCGGCGTGGGCGAATTGGCTGGGGGATGACTCCGTCCAGGCGAACTTTGCGTCCGCCGATGAGTAATAGCGATGACGTATGATCTGGGAAAGAGCGGTGACACCTAGGATATTAGCTGCGTTGGTTGAATTGTAGTGGTCAACGAGGTCGCGTATCTCGTCAAGATCTTTCGCGGAAATCCCGACGGCACGCCAGAGCGCATCCGGAACTTCGATCACAATGTCAGGGGATGGAAGCGCCGATGCGGCCTTCAGCAAGCCATCGTATTCCCAGTTCATCCGGATGCAACCCCACACCCATTCGAGCCCGCCCGGAATGGTCGCAAGATGCCTGAAGATAAGATTGACCAGCGATGTGCCCGATGCGCGCTTGATATCTGAATAAATGCGACCGATCGCAGCCGGCGCGTCTTCCTCTCGCATCTCGGGCAGATAAGGGCGCGCTGCAACAGCACCGGATATGATACCACTGCCTGGGGGCCGCATCGCAATTTCCAATTTTGTGGGCATGTCTACGCCGCCAAAGCGCTTGACCATCGTTTCAACGGCCGGCGCATCGACCACGGCGGAAATTGCCGGCATCGCCGTGCCAACGTTTCCCTGCTGACGGCGGCGGGCGCCTCAGCCTCGTTCGATCGGGCGTTCACCAACAGCCGCTCCTGCACCGGCCAAAGATTCGGTTGTTGTCCGGACGTCAGGCCTTGCGCACTGGCCGAAGAGGCAACGCAACCTGCCTGGCCATCCCCTGATGAGAGGGTCAAATCAAGCAGCCGGCGGATAGTTGGACGGGAAAAGCGCCCGCTTGGTATCCTCGTCAACGACCTTTTTGAAGTCGTGGTCCTTGCCAACCGCGCGGGCGCGGGCGGCTGCCGGCCTCGCATCGACGGTTTCGAAGAGTCTTTTGAGATTCGGGAACGGACCGAGCGGATCATCAGCGCCTTTGCGCACCCGCGAGGCGCGGTCAAGCCATCCCCAGGCGGACATGTCGGCGATCGTGTACGTATCGCCGACAATATAGGTCCGCTGCGCGAGGTGGTCGTTCAAGACCTGATAATGCCGCTCGGCTTCGCGTCGGTATCGGTTGACCGCATAACCAAGGCCTTCGGGCGCAGCGAACTGAAAATGCACCGCCTGGCCCGAGAATGGGCCGAGCCCGGAGGCGATGAAGAGAAGCCAGGAAAGCAGCTCCCCCCGGTCTTCGGGCTGACCCATGAATTTTCCGGTCTTTTCCGCCAGATAGATCAGAATGGCCGTGGAGTTGAAGACACGGGCCTCCTTGCCGCCGGGTCCGTCGGTATCGATAATCGCCGGCACCTTGCCGTTGGGGTTGACGGCGCGGAACGCCGGTTGGTGCTGTTCGCCCTTGCCGGTGTCGACCGGCATGGGCTCATAGGGAAGTCCTGCCTCCTCGAGGAAAAGCGCAATCTTCGCCGGGTTGGGCGTCGGGTGGAAGTAAAAGCGTATCATGATCCTCTCGCAAAGTTAGGGAAACGAACGCTGTCAGGCGGCTTTCAGCAGCGACTGCACTTTCGGCCAGGGATCTGGTGCGAGATTGCGGAACGGTGCCCAGTCCGTCTCGCGCATGCGATCAAAGATCGCCGATTGGACCGATGGCCTGTTGCGCACGCGCGCCCACCACTCCACCACCGACGGCTCCTTGCGCCACAACTCGCCGAGCTTCAGAAGTTCGAGCCGCAAGATGTAAGGTATGACGGCACAATCAGCGTTCGAGAACGCCCCACCGGAGAGATAAGGTCCATGTTCAAGGTCATGGGCCATCCAGGCGATGATTTTCTGATGCTGGACAAGGGCATCGCGCACATACTCGGAATCGAGACCGTGCTCGATGACGCTGCGCTTGTAGTCCACTCGCCGCTTCAGCGGCGCCTTGTTGATCTCGGCAAGCCATTGCTCTCGCGACATCTTAAGAAAACGGGGCCGGAACGCCGTTGCAAAGGTGAGGATCGTGCAGGCGTTGTGGACGTATTCGTCGACCAGCTTGTTGTACAGTCGGACGCGATGGCGCGCGGCGGGCGCCTCCGGCATCAGTGAGGGATCGGGGAATGCTTCGTCGACGTAATAAAGGATCAGAGAGGAACTCGGTCACGACACGGCCGTCATGAACGAGTGTCGGCACCACGCCGTTCGGATTGAGCTTCATGTAGGCAGGATCGTTCTGATCGCCCTGAAGCGTGAGCAGATGTTCGGTCGCCTGTTGACCTTTTTCGGCAAGGGCGATGCGAACCTTCTGGGCGCATACCGAATTGACGTTGTGATAGAGCTCGAGCACATCATTCTCCTGAGTTTTTGACGACCGAAGCGTGCGCGACCCGTTATGCGGCGAGGCGGGCCCGATCGTGCGGCCGGTCAAGGTCGAGCGGGGTCCCCTTCGGGATGATCCGGGTAGGGTTCACCTTGCCGATCGCGTAGTAATTGATCACGTAGTATCGCGGCTTCACCGTGGCTGCGATGCCCGGCACCTGGTAGAGCTCGCGCATGTAATTGGACAGGTTCGGATAGTCGGCGATGCGCTGCCGGTTGCATTTGAACAGCGGGAAATACGCGACGTCGAAACGGACGAGGGTCGGAAACAGCCGCCAGTCGGCCTCCGTGATCTGACCGCCGACCAGATACCGTTGGCGTGACAGGCGCGCCTCCAGCCAGTCGAGCGTATCAAACAATCCGTCATAAGCCTCATCGTAAGCGCTCTGAGACGTGGCAAAGCCGGCACGGTACACGCCATTGTTCACCGTGCGGTACACACGCTCGTTGACGGCATCGATCTCCGCGCGCAGCGCGGACGGATAAAAATCCGTGCGGTCCCCCGTGATGGCGTTGAATTCCGCGTTGAACATCCGAATGATTTCGGAGGATTCGTTGTTGACGATGCGCTTCCTCTTCCTGTCCCACAGCGTGGGAACCGTCACTTTGCCTGTGTAGGCCGGATCGCTCGCGACATAGGCTTCGTAGAGGTGGCGGAACCCGTTGACGTCGTCGGGAAGACAATCGGGATAACGATCGTCGCGTTCGAAGGTCCAACCACGTTCCCTCAGACCAGGAATCGCGTAGGCGACAGAGATGACACTCTCAAGCTTCTTCACCGCCCGATAGATCAGAGCGCGGTGCGCCCACGGGCACCCGTGGGCGACGTACAGGTGGTAGCGGCCCCTTTCCGCCTTGAAGCCCGACGCACCGTCAGCGGTGACGCGGTCACGAAAGACGCTATCCGGGCGCTCGAAAGCTCCCGATGGGGCGGCTTGCTGCGGCAGCTCGCCATCCACCCACTCGCCTTCGATCAGCACGCCCATCCCGGCCACCTCTGACTTCGGTCTTGCCCTGTCGCCGAGCCTTGATTTTGTAGCACTTGATATATAACGTCAATCGGGTGTTGCCACCATCTTCTCCAAGCATCGGCGAGGGCCATGCCGCGACCGCGTGAATTCGACGAGACCGCCGCGCTCGAAGCCGCGGTTGAGTGCTTCTGGCGACACGGCTATGAGGGCACATCGCTGCGTGACCTGACGGCGTCGATGGGTCTGACCCCGCCGAGCCTCTACAATGCGTTTGGTGACAAACAGCAGCTGTTTTCACGGGCATTGGAGCACTACCTCGAACACGGGACACGTGACCGGCTGCGCCGGCTCGAGGATTCTTTCGCCCCCAGAGAGGCGCTCAGCCGCTTCTTCAGCGAGATCATCGATCATTCCATCAAGGATCGTCATCGCAAGGGGTGCTTCCTGGTAAACTCGGCTTTGGAGGTCGCGCCGCATCACGCCCAATGCCGCGCCGTGATTGCATCGCAGTTCCGCGCCATCGAGGGATTTTTCGAACGGTGCATCGTTGCCGCTCAGGCGCAGAAGAGCGTTGCCGCCTGACATCGATGCCGGCGCTACCGCACGTCTGCTGCTCGGCGCTTTGCTCGGTATCCGCGTCCTGGCCCGGACCATTCCGGAGCGCGACGTACTCGAAGGCGTGGCGCGGCCGGCGCTTGCGCTGCTTCATCCGCCCCGACGCCGGAGGAGAACAAAGCGATGATCGATCTCTATTATTGGACGACGCCGAACGGTCACAAGATCACGATTTTTCTGGAGGAAGCCGGCCTTCCCTACAAAATCGTGCCCGTCAACATCAGCAAGGGGGACCAGTTCCGGCCCGAATTTCTGGCGATCTCGCCGAACAACCGCATCCCGGCCATCGTCGATCACAAGCCGAAGGATGACGGCGCGCCGATTTGGGTCTTCGAATCAGGCGCCATCCTTGTCTATCTCGCGGAGAAGACGGGACGGTTCCTGCCAAGCGGCTTTCGCCAGCGCAATGTGGTCCTGGAATGGCTCTTCTGGCAGATGGCTGGGCTTGGACCGATGGCGGGCCAGAACCATCATTTTTCGCAGTACGCGCCCGAAAAGATTCCCTACGCGATCGACCGCTATGTGAAAGAGACAAACAGGCTTTACGGTGTTCTCGACCGCCGCCTGTCACAGGTTCGCGAGGCGCCATATCGTTTTGTTGCAGGCGAATATTCGATTGCCGACATGGCAATCTATCCGTGGATCGTGCCCTTTGAGCGGCAGGGACAGAATCTCGATGACTTTCCGCACCTGAAGCGCTGGTTCGAAACGATGCGGCAGCGTCCCGCCGTGCAACGCGCCTATGCGCGCGCCAAGGATATCAATACCGCTCCGACCGTGAGCGAAGAGTCGAAGAAAGTTCTCTTCGGTCAGACGTCAGCCGTCGTTGCCCGCTGATTCAGGCGACCAAACAGGACAGGTTGAGCCTATGAGCTTGCGCCTCTATGACCTCGCCGGCGCCGACGCGGACCGCCGCTTCAGCCCGTACTGCTGGCGCACGCGCATGGCCTTGGCCCACAAGCAGCTCCAGTGCGAGACCATTCCCTGGCGTTTTACCGAAAAGGCGAAGATCGCCCCCTCAGGACAAAAGCTCGTCCCGGTTCTCGTCGACGGCGACCGCTGGGTCGCGGACTCCTGGGTCATCGCGAATTTCCTGGAGGATGGCTATCCGGAGCGGCCCTCGCTTTTTGGGGATGATCCCGCAGCGCGCGCCCTCACGAGGCATTACTCGTACGTTGCCGACGGCTTGGTCGGTGCGATCTTTCCCTTCGTCGCCCTCGATATTCTGGGTCACATCGCCGAAGAGGACCGGACCTATTTTCGGGAGAGCCGGGAAAAGCGCATCGGAATGTCGCTTGAAGCTTTTGTTGACGATCGCGAAAACAAACGGGCTGCATTTCAGGCGAGCCTGACACCGATGCGCAGGACTCTTAAGGCGCAGCCTTTCTTTGGCGGCGACCGGCCTCTCTATGCCGACTACGCCATGTTCGGCCCATTCCAGTGGGCGCGATGCATCAGTCCGTTTGCTCTTCTTGAGGAAGACGACCCGGTCAGGCTGTGGCGGGACCGGCTGCTTGATCGCTTCGACGGCTTGGCTCGCAAGGCGCTCGCCTATGACGTCTAAAACGACCTCCTTTTAGCACAGCAATGAGGTTGCCATGTCTCTGAAGGAAGAGCTCGCCGAATTTCGCTCCGGGTGGTTCAGGCGCGTGCCGGCCGAACGGCAGTCCATCATCGAACGGCACATTAATTCGCTTCGCGACGGTCTCGCGAAGACTTCCCTTAAGGCCGGCGACCGCGCGCCCCCGATCGTGCTTCCGAACGCCCGCGGTGAAAGCGTCGATGTGGGCACGCTCCTGAAGCGAGGCCCCGTGGTGCTCACATTCTATCGCGGCGGCTGGTGCCCCTACTGCAATCTCGAACTGCGGGCCTATCAGCGCGTTCTGCCCGAAATCACCGCCACGGGCGCGTCGCTCGTCGCGATCAGCCCGGAAAAACCGGATGATACCTTGTCGACGGCGGAGAAGAACAGCCTCACCTTCGAAGTCCTCAGCGACGTCGGCCAAAAGGTCGGCAAGGCGTTCCGCCTGGTCTACGATTTTACGGAAGAGCTCAAATCGGCTTACAGAGACTTCGGCCTGGATATTCCCGGCAAAAACGGGATGCCCACGGAATGGGCGTTGCCGATTTCTGCGACCTACGTCATCGATCGTGGCGGCCTTATCCTCCATGCCTACACGGACGCCGATTACCGGGATCGTGCGGATCCAAGCGAGGTGCTCACGATCTTGAGGCGAGTTGGAGCGGCTCATACGGTTGCACATTCTTGAAGGCCAAGAGATCACCATGACGATAAACCGCCGTTCGCTCGTTACCTCGCTCATCGGCGCCGGGGCTCTTGGCGTCGCGTCCCGCTCCGCGCGGGCGCAGACTCTCAAGGGGCGCCAGTATCACCCCCAGCCCGCGGCCAGCCACCTGCACGTTTATCTGACCAGGCTGTGGGACGCCGTACGCTTCGAATCCGGCGGACGGCTCGATGTCACGGTCTATCCGCAGAACAACGGGGTTCCGATCGCCGATCCGGACATCCTCAAACAGCTGCAGGCGGGCGAACTCGAATTCTTCGTCCTTAACGGAAACATTCTCTCTCAGGCCTATCCACCGGCAGACATCCAGGGCATTCCGTTCGCGTTTTCAAGCAGCGAGCAAGTGACCTTGCTTACCGACGGCGACCTCGGCGCACTCATGCGGGAAGGCTTGTTGGCTACGGGCGTCTACCTCATTCCATTTGGAGGCATGGAGAATGGCTTCAAGCACATCACTTCCGTAGAGAAGTCCATTCGCACTGCCTCGGATCTCGAAGGCTTTCGCATGCGCACGCCCGGCGGAAGGCTGTTCGTTGAATTTTACAAAGCGCTTGGCGCCGAACCCAAAATCGTAGGTTTCAATCAACTTTATCAGGCACTTGCCGAGCGACGGGTCGACGGACAGGAAAATCCACTCGTGATCGCGGAGGAAAACAAGCTCTACGAGGTCTGTCGGTATCTCAGCCTGACAAACCACCAATGGGCCGGCTACAACATGATCGCCAACAGCGCCTATTGGCAACGACTTCCTGCGGACATTCAGGACATGGTCATTCGTGCCGCAAGGATCTATGTCGGGACAACAGCGCGCCTTCGTTCGCGCCGCAAATGCGAGCCTTGAACAGTCACTTCGCGGCCATGGCATGATCGTCAACACGGTCGATGTCGGCAGCTTCCGCCAGCGGCTGGTCGAGGCCCATTTTTATCGCGACTGGCGCCAGTCCACGGGTGATAAAGCCTGGGCACTGATGGAAGCCACCGTCGGAAAGGTCGGCTGAGCGCCACCGCCGGAAGTTCAAAATGACGTTGTCGCTTTTGAAAGCTGTCCGTGTTCTCGTCTAGATAAAGGTTCCGGTAATCCTGTTCGTGTCACGACGACGAAAGAAGTCTTTGTTCATGCTTGCCTCTTGATTTCGGGTTGCAGCAGCTGCTGGTATTACCGACGGGCTGGTGGCAGCGGGCTTTTTTACGGCCGAAGCGGGCTGTCGGATGGTACCTGGCGCAATCCAGATCTTACAGGTATCTGTGCGCAACCAAATGGTCGAGCGACAGCGAACCGGGGCCCCGCGCGATCACGAGGAGAAAACAGGTGGCCCACACGCCGTGGGTTGGCCAAGCGCCGGGATAGACGAAGATCTCGATCACCGCTGTCATGAACAGCAGGGCCAGAGCGGAAAACCGTGCTGCCAGCCCGACCACAAGCAAGATCGGAAAGAGGTGCTCGGACAAGGCCGTCGCATAAGCTGCGATCGTGGGGTCAATCAACGGAAGCTGATATTCATTCTGGAAGAGCATGACGGCGCTTGGCTTAAGATGCCAGCCCACGACCTTTGTCTCGCCCGACTGCCAGAACACCGCAGCTGGAAAAATACGAGCCGCAAGTGCGATAAACCAATAGGGGATGCGATCCAACGCGGCGATTGCGCACCGAAGGATCCGTGCCGGAGCGGATGTGAAGTGAGCAACCGCGGGGGAGGCATGCATCATGTCTGCTGGCAGTTTTTCGGCTTCGAAAGAACGATGTCACGCACAAGTCCAAAGCCGATCAGTCCTGCGAGGTTCTCGATCAGGTCGAAATCCGAATCTTCGGCAAGCGCGGTTTCCGACGCCTCGCTGAGCGTCCGGCCTTTGGTGAGTGCGAGCAGGAACGCCGCACCGCCATGCGGCAGCGCGCGGAGCTGCACTTCGAGGTACGGGCGGGCGACCACTGCGTCTTCGCCGTGCCAATTCTCAACGGGCGCGAGCTTCCGCTCCCCGCTGTTCATCGCCCAGATCGTGACGATCGGATGGGGCGAGCGAACGATCTCGGCCGAGGGGTGCATTTCGATGCGGATGTCTCCGACAGTCGTGGCTATCGAGCGTCGCAAAGTCGTCCGCGCCTACGGGCGTGGCGTCGGCCGCATGATAGGCGCGTGTCCGCGCGGCCTCGAGGCGCGCCACGTCCGCAAGATAGGGAAGTTCGCGCGCCGGCCCGAACGCGGCGATGAAAGCGGGAAATTCGTCGCCATACGTTGCGAGCAGGGGCGAGCGCGGGGGCTGCTCCTTCACGAAGACCAGCGCCATCGCGGTGAAGAATTCTTCGCCTACGATTTTCCAGACCACAGGAAAACGGCTCTTGAGCACTTTCGCCAATCCAACCACCACATTGTTGCGGTAGACGGCAAAGCGCCGGGTAGGAACTGTCGCATTATGCGCGGTTATGCCACAAGGAATCGGATGATCGGCGTTTAGCAGCGCATCCGCGAAGTGCCTTTCGAACGGTGCGTGCATGGCCTTCTCATGCTGCCGAAGAGCGTGCCGCATCAGAAAGAATACCCTGTGCCATGACCGCTTCTGCGCGCAGCGTCGGCCAATCGGGAACGTCGTTGTCCCACTCGATCAGGGTCGGAATCGCCCCGGTGCGGGCGAGGACATGCGCGTAGAGCGTCCAGACCGCTTCGGCAATCGGTGATCCGTGAGTGTCGATCAGCAGCGGAGCGCCGACATCGTCCGTTTCCTCGTCATGTCCGCCCAGATGGATTTCCTTCACCCGATCGAGCGGAAACGAGGCCAGATAGGGCAGCGCTCGAGTGCCATGGTTCTTCGCCGACACGAAAACATTGTTTATGTCGAGCAACAAGCCGCATCCGGTTCGCTTCGACAGCTCGGTGAGGAAATCGACCTCCGCGATCGTGCTCTCGGAAAAGCAAATGTAAGTGGACGGATTTTCAAGCAACATTTGACGCCCGAGCGTGGCTTGCACCTCGTCGATATGCTCGGCGACCCGCGCCAGCGTCCGCTGCGTATAGGGCAGCGGCAGGAGATCGTTCAGGTATACGTCACCGTGCGACGACCAGGCAAGATGTTCGGAGACACTCTCCGGCGCGTACCGATCGCACAGCGCCTTAAGCCGCAGTAGATGGTCGCGATCGAGCCGCTGCATCGAGCCAATCGACAGCCCGACACCGTGAACCGACAATGCGTAGCGTTCGCGCAACGCGCCGAGCTGGGCGTGCGGCGGCCCGCCGGCGCCCATGTAGTTTTCGGCATGAACCTCAAAGAACCCGATCGGCTGCGTCGTGGCGAGGATGTCGCGAAAATGCGCCGGCTTGAAGCCGACGCCGACGCACGCGGGTAACGTCGAATCTCCGGACATAGGCAGGGTCCTACTTCGCGGGCTGTCGGGGGATATTGGCGAAGAATTATGAGGCGCACACCAGAGCGCGCGCCTCATTCGAGGCCAGGACTTGACCCAGTTCAGGACTTGATCGGCTCGAGCGAGCCGGCGCCCTTTGGAGTCTTGATGGTCCCGCACGTTCCCTTCGCGACGTACTTCCAGGCGTTTCCCTGATAGTCGGCGCTCGCGGTGCCTGCACAGGTCGTGCCGGCGCCGGCTGCGCAGTCATTGTCTCCCTTCAATGCGATACCGTAGCATTTGTCCATGGTGGGCTGCGGCGGCTTCGGCCCGGCCGATGCGGCCGTGGTAACGATGGCGAGAGCGGCCGCGAGGGAGCCAGCGATGGTCGCGTTTGCAAAGACGTTCTTGGAATTCACAGAACTGATCCTTTCCCGGAGTGTTGGGCCGAAAGGACCGGCACGGCTTTGCACCGTCGGCCCGGCGGCGGTAGGGTCAGGGCGCACCCAGACGTGGAATGTTACGCGCGCCATGTCGTCAGATCACCGGCCTTGTTGTAACGATTCCGTGATTGAAACTGACCATTGAAACTGATCCACAGGAACGTGGCTTGATCGCTTGGAACGCCGTGTCTAGGATGAACCTTCCGAGCTACTTCGCCTTCATAGCATTCGTCGCGTCCCAATCGTCTCCCGGCGGCGACTTGAGGTATCTGTCGCATTTCTCGAGCATCGTGCGTGCGGGTTGGTCGGATGCCCTTGCGTTCAAAACCTGTTGAAAGAAGCTTTTGGCAGCCGTGAAATTGCGGGTGCGATAGGCCGCAAGGCCGCAATCATAAAGCGCCACCCAGGCTGGCGGCGCGGCCCCGGGTTCGGCGACGTCAAGCAATTCGTAGATCGCAATCCCGCCCGTCCGTCCATAGACCGTCAGTCGGTCAAGTTCGCGCACATGGACGCGGTCGCCGGCAAGGCGGCGCGTTTCCTCTCCGATGATGATTTCGGTGCCGTACTCCTTGTTGGCGCCTTCAAGTCGGCTCGCGACATTCACGGCATCGCCGATCACCGTGTAATTGAGCCGAAACTCGGATCCGATATTGCCGACCAGCATTTCGCCAGAATTGACACCGATGCGCACTCTGAGCGGCCGGCCGCTGTCATCGGTCAGTCCGGACGCCCGAAGGGCACGATGGCAGGCGAGCGCCGCCCGGCAAGCGTCGACGGCGTGATCGGCATTCGTCGCGGGGGCGCCCCAGAACGCCATCACCGCATCGCCGATGAATTTATCGATGGTGCCGCCGTGGCTGCTGACCTCGCGCGACATGGTGTCAAGGTAGCTGGACAGCAGCGGGATGATCTGATCGCCCAGCCGTTCAGACAACCCGGTGAACCCAGCAATATCAGCAAACAAGACCGTGAGTGTGCGGATCGAGCCACCAGGACTTGGTTCGATGCCCTCGCTGACAAGTGTCTTCACAAGATCCGCCGGTATGTATTTCCGAAACGCGGCCAGCCCGCCGGCCATGTCGGCGATGGCATTCGACAGATTTTCAATTTCAATTAGGCGCGACGCATGCCGCCGCACCTTTTCGAGATCGAAGCGTGCGACGTGCTTGAGCTCATCCACGACGACGATCAACGGTGTCGCGATAACGCGTCCAGCAAGCCACGTCGAAACCATGCAGGCGGCAAGAATCAGAAACGCCAACCCGATGAGCAGATTGCTGTATCGTTCGTTCGATCGGGCCCAGAAACTCCGCTTCCGGAATGACGGTCGCGAGCGTCCATCCGGGAAAGGCCAGCGGCGTCAAATTCACAGCATAGGCGTTTCCGGCGGCGATCAGTCTTACCTGGCTCGCGATCTTCTCGCCGCCTTCGTACGTGCCAGCAGCCCGTTTCATGGCGTCTTGCGCGATCGGCAATAACGGCTGATCCGACCGCTGCATGTTGACTTCGTCCGCATCCGGATCAGGCGCGGCGATCGTGCTTCCGTCGCGATCCAGGATGAAAGCCGCACCGGATTTTCCGACGGAGAGGTTTGATAGAAATTGGGCGAACCGCGTGTATTCTATGATGATCGCCAGAACGCCTTGGCGTTTCTGATACACGTCGACCGGACCGACATAGGCAATCGACGGACGAGACCCCACCGGATGGGACAATACATTGAACCAGCGCGGTTCGTCAGCTTGCATTCCGCTCCGATACCATTCTTGATCGGTGACCATGTAATCGGTATTTTCGAATCGGCGCTTCTCGAACTGAATGTCTCCGACCACCACCCCATATTGGTCAATGCGTCGCTTGGGCGCGCCGTCTGCAGCCGCGATTTCCATCATTTCCAGTCCGAGATCGCCGAGTTTGTGTGCGGCAAAGAACGCGCCGTCCGGCCAGCCGAATGCGACCCACGATATGTTCTGCTGCGACTGCAGTTGCGATAGAAAGACGAACTCCCGTTTGTCCGCTTCGCGGGTCTCAAGCACGTGTTGAACAAATAATGTGCGGATCGCGGTGTGTGCTGCGCGCGCCTCTGTCGTGATGGTGGTGAGCTCCTTCTCCACCGCGGACACGATTTGCGCGTTGATCGTGTCCGCAAGCGCATGACTATTGGCTTCTGCCGTCCGCCACCACAGGACATGCACGCTGATCGCACTCACGGTGATCGATGCGAGGACAAGAGCGGAAATTGCTAGGCGAACGCGAACACGCATGAGTGATCAGCCTCCCGTCGTTATCTAATCTAGAAAATCGCGCCTATGTCGAGCAGCAGCTCGTTCCGGTCGTCAAGCCCGGCGACACGTCGTCATGGACAATCTCGGCATCACAAGACGGCGACGCTCCGCCGCATGATCAGGGCTGCCGGCGCACGGCTCTGGTATTTGTCCGATCGAGCAAACCTTCGCCAAGATCAAGCACTGCGCCGCACAGAAGCGCACCGTCGAGGATGCTTGGCGACACATTGGCAGCCTCATCGCTTCCATCGATCCTCGCGAATGCGCCAACTACTTCGCAAATGCAGGATATGCTTCCGCTAAACCGTGAAACGCTCTAGCCGACCGGCGTCGCGCCAATCATTGCCCGTGTGCGGAGACGACGGCGCAGCCTTGCTCATGTTCGTGGGGATGACACGGCGAGGATGACACTCCAGGCGATGAGGACAATGCAGGCGATGATGATGCTTCCTCCAGGCGTCAGCGGCGCTTTGAAGTCGATATTGCTGATCGCCCACGAAACTAATGCTAGGACCACGAGGCCGACGATGGCACGCGCGATCCACGGGATGTATTCCATGCTCCCTCCCAAATGGGCGGCGACAGAATAGACGTGCGGCGCTTTCAGGCTGGGCTTTGCGCGGAGACGGCGGCGCAGCCTTGCTCATGTTTTTTTGGGGTTTTCTCCCGCGGCGCTACCGCCGTCTCCGCGGGCGCACTTAAAACCGCAAGTCATCCGGTGTCATCGAGCGCTGCACAATGGACTGTCGAATTGGTGCCACGATGGGTCTGGCGCGCCCGGCGGCGGCGTGCCACTTTCTTGTTGGCCTTGTCTCCGCCGTCGCCGCCAGTCTCATGGATAACCGCCGGCACAAACACCGGAGCCGCCTCGGGCGCTACCGGACGGCGCCTCGCCTCCCGCCGCCACGTGAACAGTTGCTGTGGACTGAGACCGTGTGCCGACGCGCCACATCCGACACCACAGCACCCGGCATCAAAGTGTCTTCTATGATCCGCGCCTTGCTCGTCAGAGAAACGGCGGCGACGCCCCGTTCCCGTGATCACCTCAAGTCGGCGGACGCTCCCCGCCTTGGGCTCAAGCGTATGGTCTAGAGTAGACACAAGCCGATCTCCGATTCTGAGATCGCTCATCCTCAACCATTACCCACGCGGCCCGAAAGGTGCGGACACGAAATCGCTTACCCATGAACTGCCTCGAGCCTGCCACCGCGCCGCATCGGACAGAGTCTCACTGACGACGACTCGGCGACACCCTTCCCGGTGTTTCGAAACCTGCCGCCCGACCCACGCCGGCCGGGCGGCCCGTCGCGCAGACGCCAGGGCCGACACCCTGCGGCCCTAATCACACCGCATACGATCGGCCCGCCGACGGCCGCCGGGAGGTTGCAGGACCCCGTGTGAGGGCTTCCCCCGTGAGATTTCCGGATCTGGGAGCTGCCCAGGGGCGGGCAGGGGCTCCGCGCTCACCACGGGCTTCCTCCATTCCTCCACGCCACCGAGGCGTTAACAGGGGGGCAATTCCTAGCCGAAAAACGCCCATCCGACGATCGCGAAGACCGGCAACAACACCCTGCCTGACCACGCCATAGCCTCGATTCGCGCAGGCTCAATGCCCAACTTGTCGAAATGCCTGGGCAGTCGTCTCTCCCCTCGCGCGGGGGCAGTCGCGGTAGGCGGCCAGCGGCGCGGCGCCGATCCATAAAGGTTTTCCGTGCCCCCATCGGTACGGCGAGCACACACCGTGCGTGCTTGCGATGGCACGGCCATGACTTCGGGACAAGGCGCAAAGGGACTCGCGGTCGGAGTCATCCAATTGCGAAGCCGGCGGCGCAGCCTTGCTCATGTTTTTTGGGGTTTTCTCATATTCTTTTTGTGGACCTTTGACCTAGCCTGAGAAGTTGCGCTTGGCGCACGCCGCCATGGCCGGCGGCCTCGGCAATATCACCAAAGCCCGCCACCAGAGCCAGTTGCGCGACTTTGAGGTAGCGCGCAAAATCGGCAGCTGAAAGCGGCCTGCTGTACAGGTAGCCCTGCGCTTCGTCGCAATGTTCGTTCCTCAGAAACGCCGCGTGAGCGTTCGTCTCCACGCCTTCAGCGATGACCTCGAGTGCCAGGCTCCGGGCCATGCCGAGCAGCGAGCGGACGATGGTCGCGGATTTCGGATCGTCTATGACGCCCTTGACGAAGGTGCGATCGATCTTGATCCGCGATACCGGGAACAGCGTCAGGTAGCGCAACGAAGCGAAGCCGGTGCCGAAATCGTCGAAGGCAAGTTTCACTCCCTGCTCCCGCAGCCGCGCCAGCGGCTTGGCCGCCTCTTCGTAATTGAGGGCAATGTCTTCAGTGATTTCGAGCTCGAGGAACTCGGGCGCGAGACCGGTATCGCGTAGTGTGGCCTCCACGTCTTCGATCAACGAGGGATCGCAAATCTGCTTCGGAAATAGGTTGACGGCGATGCGCGAGAGGCGGAATCCGTCGCGCCGCCACTGCGCCGCCTGGGCGCATGCGGTCGCGAGCACCCACCGGCCAACGTCGACCGCCAGCGCAGTGTCCGATAGCACTTCGTGGAACGCATGGGGCTCGAGCAGCCCACGCTCGGGATGATGCCACCGCAGCAGAGCTTCGACCCCCATGACGGCGCCATCGGCCAGTCTGATCTGCGGCTGATAGTAGAGCTCGAACTCCTCGTTGGCGAAGGCCTGGTGCAGCTCTCTGAGGAGAGCGCGCCGCGACTGCGCGCTCTCTCGCAGGGACGGCGTGAAATAGCGGTAGACACGGCCGCCGCCGCTCTTGGCGAGGTAGAGCGCAAGATCGGCATTCGACAGCAGCTCGTCGAAATCGGAGCCATGCATCGGCGCAATCGCGATGCCGGCACTCGCGCCGAGATGAGCGGCGTGGTCATCAACCACGAAGGGTTGCGATAAGGTTGCCAGCACCTCGGAGATGATATCGGACATCGTCTGCGGCGAGCCGCAATCCGGCACAATGACGACGAATTCGTCGCCGCCGAGGCGGCAGGCCAGCGCGTCCGGCGCCCGGCTGGCCACGGCCGATCTCAGGCGGCCGGCGACCTGCAACAGCAGGCGATCGCCGGTCGAGTGGCCGAGCGTGTCGTTGACCTCCTTGAAGCCGTCGAGGTCGAGCAGCGCGATGCTGACCTGGCGGTTGCCGTCGGCGAGCAGGCCCTCGAGCCGCTCCCGCATGGCGTGTCGGTTGGCAAGCCCGGTTAGCTGGTCGAAGTGCGCGAACTGGCGCAGCTGCTCCTCGGCCCGCTTGCGGGCGGTGATGTCCTCGTGCACGAAAGCGACCCCGCGCACCCGGCCATCCTCGGCGAACACCGGCGCGGCGGCGAGGCGAACCTCGACCAACGTCTCATCCTTGCGGCAGCGGGTGGTCTCGATGGCGGGAACTATCTCGCCGGCACGGGCGCGCCGATAGATTTCGAGCGATTCGTCGGCGAGCGCCGAGGGCACCATCTTGACGTGCGCGCCGAGAACCTCCGCCTCGGTATAGCCGTACATGTCTTCGGCGGCACGGTTCCACACAAAGACCCTGCGATCGAGGTCCGAACAGACGATCGCCACCGGGGATGCGTCGATCACAGCATCGAGCGTGTTCTTGGTGCGCCGTAGTTCGTCGGTGCGTTCGAGGTTCGCGTTGCGGCGGCGCTCCAGTGAAGAGGCCATCAGGTTGAACGCTTCGGCCAGCCTGCCGAATTCGCTCGCCGATGCAATCGAGGTCCGGTGACCGAGTTCCCCGGAGGCGAGCACGGCGGCGTCGCGCTCCAGCTGCCGCAGTGGGCGGATGATGTGGCCCGACACCATCCAGGCAATCACCGAAGCGATGGCAATCGCCGAAATGCTGAAAAATCCACTGCGCTCAAGCTGAGTGGCGATGCGCGTGGAGGCGACCGCAGTCGGAAGGCCAACACTCACCAGCCACGGCGCGCGATGCGCGGTCGTGTAGCCGGTGAATCGGGGCACACCGTCGCTCCAAGTCGCGACCTCACGGGTCTCTTTGGCGTGCAAATGCCGAACAACGGCGTCCAGGTTCGACGGATCGCGACCGACCAATTCGGGTACCTCCGGAAAGGCCGCGACGACGATGCCTTTATCGTTGACGATTCTGACGCTGCTGCCCGTCGGAAGATGGTCGACGCGAATCGCGTCCTGGAATTTCGCGATCAGCGTGCCGGTGAGGAGGACCGCTTGAATTTCGCCGGCCGCGTTCGTGACCGGACGCGCGATCGGAAGTACCCACTCGCCACCGCGCCGATTTCGCACGGGATCGCCGATCGCTACCGGCTTGCCGGCGAGGGCCTGCTGGAAATAGTCGCGGTCGCCGATATTGTAGCGGGCCCCAGAGGCCGATCCGATGTTCTCGCCATCGGGGCCGACGACAGCGATGTCTGATATGAATCCGGGCAGCTGCGCCTTCAGTCCTGTCAGCAGCGCGTCATTCGCCGCTGTATGGGCAGGCCCCAGGCCGACGGCGCGGCTCAGCCCCAGAGCTAGGTTTTCGAGATTGCCGAGATGGTCGTCGATCTGAGCGGCGATGACACGTGCTTCGTTATAGGCGCGCTCAAGCGACTCGGTCTGCGGCCGCGCGGTATTGGTTCCACAGCGCGATACCGATCAGGACGAGAAATGGAACGGCCGCCGCCGCAACAAGACCGAGCAGCTGCGAACGTATTCCCAGACGTCTCGGCATCACAACTACTCCGGTCGATCATGTCCGTCGGCATTGGCACACTGCGGCGGATCCAAATCGAGTTTGAGCCACTTTGGCCAACATTTCCCGAATGGTTGTCTGGAGGAACCGACATCTGCGCCATTCCAACACTTGCGACAAGCCCAAACCGTTGCGGCGGAATGTCATTGTTGTGCCGTCTGGTCCTCAACATCCGTCAATTTTGGGATTGCCGAACGCGCGGCTGCGTAGATCAACAGCGCGACGCATATGCCGACCCTCTCGAATGCCAGTGTCCGATTTTCCGTGAGATGCGCAGCCACCGCGAGAGCCGCCGACAACGCGGCAGCTCCTCGCCACCAACGGCCGAGGACCGCCGCGCCCGTCATCTTGATTGCTTCCTCTCCTTAGCGGCAATCTGACCGTTGCCGTCAGGTCGGGCAAGGCGGTAAATTTGCCCCAGGCACTTCCAGAAAGCGCCTCCAGCGGATTCGTTCCGCCGTGCATTCCCGCGGGCGTACTCTGCCATCGGGACCTGGCTGGGCCCATGAGATTAAGCGAGAGAAATGCCTTGAGACTTTCCCACCGAAGAAGATTTCTTGAGATCGCCGCGGGCGCGGCTGCTCTCTTGGCGACGCCCCACGTTTCCCTGGCGCAAGCCTATCCTTCGAAGCCTACGCGGCTGATCACCGGTTACACCTCAGGTGGATCGGCCGACATCACGGCTCGCCTCATCGCGCAATGGCTGAGTGAGCGGCTCGGCCAGCCTTTCATCGTGGAAAGCCGGCCGGGCGCCGGCACCAACATCGCGACAGAGGGCGTCGTTAGAGCACCACCCGATGGCTACACTCTTCTTTTGGTCGCGCCGGCGAATGCAATCAACGCCACGCTGTATAACAAGCTGAACTTCGACTTCCTCCGCGATATCGCCCCAGTGGGCGGCATCAACCGATTTGGCAATGTGATGGAGGTCAATCCGTCGGTGCCGGTCAAAACCGTCCCGGAGTTCATCACCTACGCGAAGGCCAATCCAGGCAAGATCAATTTTGCCTCCTCCGGCAACGGCTCGACTATCCACATGTCCGCTGAGCTGTTTAAGATGATGGCGGGGATCAATCTCGTGCACGTGCCGTATCGCGGCAGCGCCCCCGCGATGACGGATCTTCTCGGCGGGCAGGTGCACGTAATGTTCGACAACATCCCGAGCTCGCTCGAGCAAATCAGGGCCGGCAAGCTACGTCCGCTCGCGGTCACCACAGCCTCGCGGGCGGATGCGCTCCCGGGCGTACCAACGGTCGCGGAATTCGTGCCAGGTTACGAGGCAAGCGGCTGGTATGGCGTTGGGAGCCCCCAAGGGTACCCCGCCCGCAATTGTCAATCTTCTCAACCGCGAAATCAACGCGGCACTCGCCGATCCAAAGATGAAAGCGCGCTTCGAGGATATCAGTACAGATCCGCTACCAACCTCACCGGCCGAATTCGGCAGGCATTTGGCGGATGAGACCGAAAAGTGGGCCAAGGTCGTAAGATTTGCCGGAGTGAAGGCAGACTGATACTCGCAGCACGATTTGCTCGTTCGGCATATCAGTGTCGGTTACGCCCGCGCAAAGGCAGCGACGCGCATGCTTTGCTCGATCCCGGGCGCAAGCGCAGTCTCGCGCACACCATGAGGAAGGCGGCGTGCATGTCGTCTACAAGCTCAGGCTGAAAGAGCGCTTCAAACGGCATCGCTCCTCTCCTTTGGGTCGATTGCCGTGTGGAATGGGTACGCGCGAGCGCCAGTGATTGTTCCCGCCAATGGCCAGCAGCGCCTTACGTCTTTGCTATGAGGAAGCTGTCAAGCTTCTTCCCGGATTTGATCGCCGCACGCAGCCAAAGCGGCTGCAGACCACGACCGGCCCAGGTCTGCAATGGGTCTTGCGGATTGCGGTACTTCGGTGCAACCGAGCCCACCTTGCCGCGGCCCCCTGCCTTTGCGCGCTTTGCGTTAGGGTCGTGACGCTCCAAATCGGAAAGCTCCATCTCGAGCTCATGCCGGCGTGCCTTAATCTTCTCGGCAATTGCCGCTTCGACCTTTCCCTTGAGGTCCGTGAGCTTGGCTACAGACATCGATTTGAGGGGAGCCATGTGATCTCCATCAGACAGTCGAATCGGTGAGTACGATATAGAAAAGCCCCGCACAAGGCGGGGCTCCATCGCTCCGCCAGCCTATTCCTCGCAATCGATCCCGTCTACTTCACCTCTGTAAGCAGAGCGCCTCGGAGGGCTGGGCAGCAGTCCCAGCGACCGGAGTACGCAGAAGCCGCTTCCCCAATCCCAGGGCGCGTTCCCGAACCACCACTGGATTCTGCCTTCTCCGACTACACGGATGGCAATGGTCTCAATCCGGGCTATAGTGAGTATCTGTTCGAGAACGGCAACAAATTCTTCACGCGTTTCACTTGTGTTGCTGCGAGTCCCGGAGAAGGAAAAATAGATACAACTTGCACCGCGCAGGTCACCGGAGGTACTGGAAAGTTCTCTAACATCCGGGGCGTCATCCGCAGCTCCAATTCAGGCCGATATCGAATATTATATGGCAAAGTAGTTTCCAAAGACTTTGGCGCGGATGCGGTGGCTTGCTGGCGCGTGAGCGTCGCAGGCTGTGACCGGTGAGATCGAGCCGGTACGCGTTGTGGACGATGCGATCAAGGATGGCATCGGCGTAGGTGGGATCGCCGATCAGCTCGTGCCATTGTCGATGGAGACTTGGCTGGTGAGGATCGTCGATCGGCTTATCCCCTTGGCTTGTTGCCCTATGCCGCCGAGCGTCCGACGGCGGCGACAAGCTGTTCGTCGATTAAGCCGGCGACACGGTGCCGGTGGTCGTCGATCGGTTGACCGGCGAGGTGCGCCAAGTGCAGATTTTCGTCGCGGTGATGGGCGCCTCGAACTTCACCTACGTCGAGGCGACCTGGACCCAGGGGCTCGGCGACTGGGTCGGTGCCCACACCCGCACTCTGGCCGCAATCGGCAGCGTGCCGCGGCTCATCGTTCCCGACAATGCCAAAGTCGCGGTCATTAGGCTTGCCTGTACGAGCCCCAGGTCAATCGAATTGATGCCGAGATGGCGGCGCATGCCGTGCTGCCGACCAGGCCCCGTCGGTTAAGCATGCGCGCCAAATGACCGCGTAGCCGTCATCAAGACGTGGCTATGGGAGCGACCATCTTGGGCGGACGACGACGAGCTCAGTCTCAAGGCGCGCGGCACGGTCAAGCCTTTGGCCAGCCTTGTCGCCGGAGGAACGCCGCCGAAACGAGGAAGCCGAAGTCTGGCGCGTGGAGGATGAGCCATGCGCCAAGTCCAGATGGGCCCACGGCGGCAGCCCAATCCCGATTGTCCCAACCTTCGACCGGTGTGGACGCCCGCGGGCTTTTTGCCAATTTGCGGAACGCTGTGGGTCGCGCGTTAGTGTCGGTGCCGGGAGCTGATCAGGAAACTTGTGATGCTCAATGAAACCTGTGACCGCGCGGTTAGGGCCGGCCGCTATCGGAAGATCGCCGCCGAATACGATGGCATGGCCAAAGATGCCATTGCGCCCTTTCTCGGTTCCTATTTCCAGCAAACCGCCGAGGAGTACGTCGTGCGGGCGGATCGCGAACTGGGGGCGTTGGAGCGAGAGAGTTAAGCGACACTGGCGGCGGGAAGTCGTAGCGAATTTGCGTCTCGATCTTCTGCTCGCCAGGTAGGCCCGGCGTGCCTCGGCATCACTGTCGCATACGAAGGCGAGCGCTTGCCCGTTGGCGTCCCGGACGACGTAGCCGCCGAGCATGGTGTCGGCTCTCCAGGGGGTGGAAAGCGGCGCTGATCAGTTCACCTAAGGCGGCCGCATTACCAGCGATCGTCCCGATGTCGCACCATCGCTGGGCTGTCCGGGTTCTTGATCTTCAGCCAATCCCGGGAAGCCCCTGACCGATAGGGCGCCGTCAGGATCGGCCGCATCGCCGCTTTGAACGCAGGATAGGTTCCTCGATGCTTGCACAGTCCCACGCATGGGCATGCCCGCATCTTCTAGGCATTCAACTGGCCCCGGGGCTTTTTCTTATTCCGGGAGGGAACATTTCGCCCGCTGGAGCTTAGTTTCCGCGCGCCCTGGGCGCCTGGAGTACCGCGTATTGGTCTGGGGGAACGCGAAGCACCTGTACCCCGCCCATCTTCCCGCGTAGCCCCGTTCGCAGCCGGCGGGGCTTTTTCTTGCCGCCGACGCGCGCCTGCATCGACACAATTTGTCGAAACTTTTCGTCAATGTTCCGGTGTTACACGTCAGGTGACGGGGCTTCTCCTGTTGCCCCGTGCGTGACACAGATTTCCTGACTTGCCCCGCCCCACACCGGCGGGGCTTTTCTTTGGGCGCGCTATCCCTTCTGAGTGGCATCGCTGCGCCTGGCGGACTTTGAGTTGCTGAGACCTCACCTCATCCCGATCGAGCTGAAGAACGAGGCGGTCTTGTTCGAGGCAGGCGGCAAGGTCGATCGCGTGTACTTCCCGCATAGCGTGGCCGCGGGCGGCTATTGGCCTGTACTCCGAGGCTTGCGCATACGAGACCCCGCGATCTCTGATCAGGCGCACAGCCTCAAGCTTGAATTCCCGGGTAAACCTTCGTCGTTCCATGACGCACCTCCGGAAAACTTGGCTGTCGCTAGCACGCCAGGAGGACGCGATGGACGAACTTTCGCGACTTGGAGCGATTTTCCGCCATAGGACGACGAGCTGGCTGCATTTTCACGCCCGACCTTCACGGGCCCCAGTTCTGACACGGCAGCACTATTAGCTGAGTTGAGTTGCGATCCAAAGATCGTGCAACATCGCTCTGGAACATGATGTTGGCTTGCGCCGCGGTAGGTACGATTTGCCACAGTATCAAAAGGGAGCAAAGGGGCGCTCAGTGTCCGAGGCGGGGCAACAGTGAGAAAAAGCTTATGAAAGCGCTGATCCTCTATGTCCTGTTCGTTGTGGTTGGAGCATCAATCTCAGTTGGCATCGGCTACTTTGTCGAGCGCGAGTGGTCATCGACAGCTAGCCTCATTGTATTCCTGGCTCTGTTTTTCGCGAATTTTGGAGTGTCCTGGATTGCCGTTATCCTGGTCATGGACGGTACACTTAAGGACGCGCAGGGTCGCCAAGCGCAGTTCGACATTGAGAAGTCCGGGCGAGCGGGCATCGCGCTTCGCGAAGCAAACGCGGTCGGGGCCCGCGCGGCAGCAAAACGGTCATAGGGCCTTCGAACGAGAGGGGGTTGGTTGGTGTTCCTCACAAGTCACCGTTCGCCCTCCCGCGTGCGGACCACGCCTGCACCTTGAACCAGTCTCGTGACGGGCTCGACCGCTAACAGGTTGCTGAAATTTGCGCCGACGAGTGACTTGCCATTGCAACGATCTCAGGCCGATGACGGGATCTGGCCCGATCGATGTGGATTCCATGCTCATGCGGACGCACCGAGTAATTTGGGCAGCCGGATGACTGACTAATCGCGTAGCCAGGGTGGCGAGTTGTGCGAGTGTCGATCGCCGATCGGTTGGTCGTGTTCTGGGCGATGTGCGGCGTGACGTTGAGGTCGCGCAGGTCGTCGACGAATTCGCTCACATCGTAAGCCTTGTCGGCGCCGAGCGCGAGACGGCGCGATCCCGGCGAATGGCGCACCACCATCGTCATGGCCGCCTCGCGTTCGATGGTTCCGGTCGCCGTCCCAAGTTCGGCCTCCACCACCAACCCGTGGCGGTTCTCGGTCAGCGCGTTGCCGACGTAGGAAAGCTTGGCCTCCTTGCCTTTGCCCTTGCGATATTCCATCGGCGCAAAATTGTAGGCGGTGACCGTCTGGTAGACGTGACCGACTGCAGCGCCGAGCGTGAAGATACCGGAGCCAATGATCGCCGCGAGCCGGCGGTCGAAGCTATCGAATGCCGCGATGAAGCCAAGCGCGGGGAAGCCAAGGCTCGCAGTGCCGACCTCGAATTGGAAGGGGCTGTTCGCCCAGCCGATGGACGGGCGGCAACAAGAAGATGTCGCCGCACACATGTGGTTCAACTTGGCGGCGACCAGCGGGTTCGGCGAAGCGGTTACAAATAGGGATATGGTCGCCCGGCACGTGACGCCTGCGCAGCTCGCGGAAGCGCAGAAGGTGGCTCGCGAGTGGGAGCCGACATCAACTCCCGCTCCGCAGTGCGGCGCAGGTTTCGTGCGAGCTCGCGCCAAGCTTGTGCGATGGCCAGCAAAGACTGGCGCTTTTCTCCCGACATTGTCCGGGCGATCCGCTCACACTCGCTCGCAGGAGGGCTAGTTTATGGGACGCCTCGCGCGACCTGGGCATCGTCAGCCAGTTCGGCGCCCTCGGTAGGAGGGGCGGTTGAGCGGGCCGGAAGCTGTGTTGGAAACCACCAACCTCACAGCAGCCTGCGTCGTTAAGCGATGGACGGCATCCCTTGGTGGGAATACCCTAGATTAGTGCGGCTTAACTGCAGCCAGACCACTGAGCCCCGCTCTAAGAAGGGCGGGGCCTTCCCTGTAAGCGGCGTGGCTTTTTGCGGTCTGCATACCACCTCGAAATTCCGCGCGTGTTTGGGCCGGGGCCATGGACGAGACGCTTCTTAACATAGTACGCAACAACTGGGTTGGATCGCTGTCGCCGCTTGTACAGTTTGGATGGCGGAGTCACTGATTACGGGCAGTACCATTCTTCAGGCTCTCGTTAGACCGCTGATGGTGTGCGTGTGGGCGGCAGCAACTTTTATCATAGATCAGTTGGTAGTGAGAGCCTGACCGGGCGACGAGGACCTTCGAGCAATTGTCAGGTGGTCGCGGCAATGTGCCGTCGGACTTGCGCGACTCCGTGTCCTGCGTTGAGATAGCGAAAAAAACGGAAATCGCTGGCTCCGCTTGCCGCCATGCTTGCACGACAGCCCAGGCTGAAACTCTCGCGGAATGGTATGACGCCGTGTGAGGCGTCGTCGCGCCAGAAGTGACGAATGTGCAACGCAGCTGGAATTGCCAAGCGACAGACAAGGCCGTGTGTTGCGATGTCTCTGGAACATGTCATCGGCTTGCGGGATTGAGAAACGCGGCCGGGTACCCTTCGGCTGCACGTGCAATAGGGAGAAGCCAATGAACTCGCGATTTTTGATCAGATGCGCTGGGCTTTCGTTCATTGCGTTGCTGTCAATGACCTCGATCGGTTCTGCCGAGGTCATCAAACTAAAAGCCGACCTGAAGGCGTCGGATGAAGTGCCGCCGAATGACAGTACGGGCAAGGGCACATTGGAGGCGACATATGACTCCTCGTCCAAACGCCTTTCCTACACGGCCGACTACTCCGGCTTGACAGGAAACGCTACGATGGCCCACTTCCACGGTCCCGTGGACCCCGGGAAAAATGCCCCTATTGTAGTCCCTGTCCAGGGAAGCGTCGCGAGCCCCATAAAGGGAATGGCCACACTTACGGATTCCCAGGCGGATGAACTACTGGCCGGAAAGCTGTACTTCAACGTCCATACCGAAAAGAACAAAGGTGGCGAGATACGGGGCCAAGTCACGAAATAGGAGGCTGTGCGAAGCGCCCGCCTGTGCAAGCGCAGCGAGACGCTCGGGGTCCGGCGAACAGGCGCAGCGTCGGTCAACCTCGTTCGATCCTGCCACAGGAGACGCGGCGGTCAAAGTCGGCGTATGGCGTTGCGGTATGACCGCGATCGCCTATTCCCGGCGCTCGCGGGCCGAACCCAGCTATCCCCGGGCCTGCTGGGAGGTGTCAGTCACCGGTACATCGACCGACCTCTCCTGACCGTCGCGCAGGACCCTCAATTTTGCGATTTTTCCGACGCCCACCTCCTCAAGTACGTTAGCGAGATCGGACATGCTGTGCACCGGCCTCACCGCCGTTCAAATCTGCGCCCTCCAGTCCCGCTCGTGCCGCAGACGATAGAAGGGGTAGGAGGCGTGGCGCGGTCTGCCGTGGCTCGATCGCCTGACGTGAAGGACTGGCCGGCTGTTGCCAGGAAGCTTGAAGTCCGGCTTCTTGACGTCTGCAACCGCCCGTGGGGTGTCGCTGTTCAAGATGATGGGGATGTAAGCCGGCACAAGTCGGTCGATGTGCTGGGCGGATTACGTGAGGATGCCGAGGCGTTTCGAGATCACGCCGGGGCCGGGCTTCTCTAAAAAACGAGGCAGCGTCCGCTTACTGGAGCAATCCTGCCGCGTCCGCCACGATGCACTGAAACCGAATGACCCAAAGGGGCAGTCGTCAGTCAACTTTGTTGCCGCGCAAAATTGCTATTCGCGCCAAGAATCGGGCGCGCAGGCGTCGTATGTTGCGGCTCACTGCTGAACCGTCCGCGCGTGCCTCTCGCGAGGCAGCGCCTGCGCGATCACGGGCCCGAGTGCGGGCAATGCACCTTTCGCACCGGGCCGGGCGAACCCGCTGAAGGCGCGCAGGAGCTCCATCATCGCCGGCATATTGAGCTCGTCGCCACCATAGCGGCATTCATAGAGCCCCTGTAGACTCAGCGGCAGCGCCACCGAGTCCTCGACCAGCAAAACGAAATTGCGCCCGTAGAGCGCCATGGCGGCGCCGATCTCGATTAGCACATCAGCCGGAATGCGAGGCTCGGCTTCTCGCGGCGGGACATTGGCATCGATCTGAACGATCGCGGTGTCACAACCACGCATCTGCTCCATCAGCGACGAAAGGAGCGGCGTGGTCGCGATTTCATTCCGACGGAAGACGATCGGCTCGATCTGCCCGAAAACGACGAGCTCCTTTACCTGTTCCAGGATGATCTCTCCGCCGCCCCGGCAAGTAATGAACACCCGCGGGCTGCGGCGGATCGGAAACGCGAAGCCGGTCGGCGCGCGCGCGGCTTCACTGTCGGGACCCTCCGATCCTGCGATCGGCGCCTGCGGCGCGCAGAAAAGTTGCGGCTTCCTCGACGTCGAGTTCGAACCGCGTCTCCTTGCCTTTGCGGCCAACGACCAGCCGCCCAAGCGCCGCGGCCTCGGCGATGCGCAGGAAGCAGACGATCTGGTGATTGAGCACACCGGCATGAAAATGCAGATAGGGGTGAAACTCTTGGTGCCAGTGCCCGGCGATGTCGGACGAGAGCAAGATCGTCTCGTTGCGCTCGACGGCCCGCGCGATCATCGACGCGTAGGGCGGCATAGTGACGAGGATTTCGCGAAGCGCCTTCGCCTTTTGCCGCCCGCCGTTGGCTGCAACCAGGCGTCCGCGTGGCGACAGAATTAGCTTGCCGGCGGCGTCCTCGACGAGCCCCCAGAACTTGAGCGCGGAAACCTTGCGGCCGTCGAGCTTTTGATTGATCACCTCCGACGGACTTGCGCCCGCCGGCCTCGTCACGAGATAGCCGCAGATCGCCTCGACGTCTTCGGGCGCGGTGCGAATCGGTAGCAGCATGCCGGACTCCCAGTGGGCGTGGCAGTGACCGAATTTCCGACTTCCCATTCCCGTCCGCGTTTCGCCCCGCGGACGTACATGGCGTTCTGACCCGTTATGAACGGCTATAGGCCGTTATAACAAAGGGCCCCACAGTGACCGCGGGGCCCAAGCGGAGGTCTGCCCCCTTTTATCGATCGGCGAGCGCTCAGGTCCGACGGCGGGTCGAGGCAGCGGTCGCGGGCGCGGCGGCCGGCGCGGGGCACGCGATCCAAGTCCCCCAGCTCATATCAGAGCCGACACTATGTTTTTTCCAGCACTGGCCGTGCTGCTTGAGCGGGCCGCCTTCGAGCTTCTCGGCGGAAACCGGAGCGGCGAACAGAGCCGTGATGGCGATGGCGGCGAAGGCGATGCTGATTTGACGCATGGCGTGTTCTCCTTGGCTTTATGTAATCGTTGGCATTCTCTGCTTTGGATGTTCCGCATAATCTGTTTATGCAAAATTTATATTGACGGCAACGTTTTTTATGCGCGGGCGCCTAGAAGGCGATCACATTTTGTTAACAGGCTTCAGAATGAACGAAATAACTTATTAATCTCAACGATATATTCCGTATCCGCGCGACTGCCTCAATTGCGACCAGCGTAAACACGAAAGACGCGAACCCATTAAAGCGGCATAAAATGAGGGCATGCAGGGGCGAGGGGCAACGAATACGTTCGGGTGGCGTCTTTGGACTGATCACAGAAACGGGACGAGCAAAATCACCAAGCAAAAACAGTCAGTTGGTCCTGTCGATCACGCCAACTGCAAACGATCCCAGCCGGTGAGGGACGCGGACTCCAGCCTCATGGAGGCGATGCGGGCGGCCTTCTACCGGGTTTGCGAGGTGCAGGAGCGATCGTGCGACCGAGAGGACCCGCTGACGGAAGTCGTCGCGACGAAGATTGTCGAGCTTGCGGAGGCCGGCGAACGCGACCCGGAAATCCTGTGCAGCAAAGTGCTGGCCGAACTAGGAACGCGATCACAGGGCGCGACACTACCCGAGGCGCGTACAGCCGGCTCCACGGCAGCGGAGGCGGCCTAGCAGCCCCGCTGGCCCGCGAGCTGTGCGCCGTGGCTTCGCTAACATTCCGCCGTCACGTGGCGCCCTCCAGGCGCCTGCTCGTAAAGGCGCAGAGCACCTCGCCGCGTTCGGTGGTAGCGCGCCACGCCTCTCCCCCATGCTTGCGTGCGACCTCGCGCACATAGGTGCGGATCGAAGCCATGTCGCGGATGTGGTCGGGCGCGATGCCCCACTGCATCAAATCGGTGCTGTTGGGGATGAGCTTTTCGATAACTCACAGGCTCGCGCGGATCAAGCGCGACTTCGAGAGGGAAATGGTATCGGATTTGAAGATTGCACGGCACAGGGCGCTGCTCCCTGACGTTAGCCCCACAGTATCCGATTCGAGTGTAGACGGCTCCCAGGGGCGCGGGCCGCGCGGCGCCGGATCGATGCTCATGGCGGCCTGGGCCGTGCCGCCCCACCGTGAGACCGCCTGGATCGGGGGCTACCTCCGTGATGCGTCCGCTCCAGACGGGCGGGGTTCGCCAGAGGTCGGCCCGGATCGCGCATCCGGCAGGCTCGCTCGGCGATCAGAATAGGTCGAGCAGCCGTTTTGCGGCCGCGGCCAGCGCCAAGCTCCTGTCAAAGAGGATAAAAGCTTTGAGGTGGACCGTGTCATGAGCCAAATTGGCGCCTTGTCGCCCCGTTTGGCGTGAAGCTAAGCGTGGGATGGTCCCTTCATAAGGTCCGACCATCAATGGCGTTGCTCTCGCAGCCTGTTTCACGCTTGTGCCGACGCAAGTGAGCGCTGCGCCTTTCCTCGACGGTGCGGTCCTGTCATGGCCGTGGTCCTTGCCATTCATCGGCGTCCTACTCTCGATTGCAACCGGGCCTTTGTTGTTTCCGCGACGTATGGGCGCGCCACTACGGCAAGATCACCGCCGGCTGGTCGGCGCTGACGCTCGTGGCGATTGGCCTGAACGTTCGGCGCGGCAACAGCGATTGATGCTTTCTTGCACGCGATGCTGCTCGACTACATGAGCTTCATCGCGCTGCTGTTCTCGCTCTATGTGGTGGCCGGCGGCATCCTGGTGACCGGCAATCTGCACGGAACTCCGACCGGCAATGCCGGAATGCTTCTGTTGGGCACCGTGCTGGCGAGCTTCGTAGGCACCACCGGTGCCGCCATGATCATCGTGAGACCTCTGATACGGGCGAACCAAGCTCGCCGCCACAATGCGCATGTGTTGGTGTTCGCCATATTCCTGGTCGCCAACATCGGCGGTGCGCTGACGCCGCTCGGCAATCCTCCGCTGTTCATGGGATTTCTGCGAGGTGTCGAGTTCTTCTGGCCGGCGCAGCACCTGCTTGCCGCGGCGAGCCTTCTCACCGGAATGATCCTCTCGATATTCCTGGGCGTCGACGCCTGGTACTACCGCCGGGAGCATCCGCAGGTCATATCCCATCACAAGACCCAGACGACGGTGATCCGCATCCGCGGCTGGATCAACGTCTATCTGATCGGCTGCATCGTCGCGGCGATCCTGCTGTCGGTCACCTGGAAGCCGAACATCGTCTTCCATCTTCGCGGCAGCCGACCTGGAATTGCAGAACCTGGTGCGCGACGCGGTCGTCGTTTTGGTCGCCATCGTCTCGCTGTGGCTCACGCCGACAGAGCACCGCGAGGCCAACGGATTTTCCTGGGAGCCAATCCGCGAGGTGGCGAAGCTGTTCGCCGGCATCTTCGTCTGCATCATCCCGATGCTGGCGATGTTGAATGCCGGCCCGCGCGGCGCCTTCGCGTGGATGCTGGCGCTAACGTCCGATGGCAGCAACGCGCACAGCCTTGCCTATTTCTGGCTCAGCGGAATGCTTTCGGCCTTTCTCGACAACGCCCCGACGTATTTGATGTTCTTCGAGTTCGCCGGCGGCGATGCCCGCGAACTGATGGGACCGCTCGCCGACACGCTGGCGGCGATCTCGCTGGGCGCAAGTTCCATGGGCGCGCTTACTTATGTCGGCAACGCTCCGAACCTGATGATCTACGCCATGGCGGTCGAGCGCGGGATTGCGATGCCGAGTTTCTTCGCCTTCATGGCGTGGTCGGGCACGGTGTTGTTGCCGGTCTTCGCGATCGTCGGATGGGCGTTTTTCGGCTAGGAACTGCCCCCTGGCAGCCCCCAGACCCGGAAATCTCTCGGGTGAAGCCCTCACACGGGGTCCAGCAGCCTCCCGGCGGCCGTCGGGCGAGCCGATCTGGCTCCGGCAGGGCGTGGGGGGCAGTTAATGGCGCCGATGGCCTGCCACCATCGATCAAGAGAGGACCGACCACGACCGCTGACCAACGCCCCGTCCTGCTTCACTTCAAGGGCCGGGCACTCTGCGCGGACGGATCGCTCACGGCTACATCATGTTCCTCTATGGTGAGGACCTCGTAGTCAACGCGAGCCGTTCGATCATATTTTGCGCTTGCCGCGCTCTCGATCTTTTCCCTGAACCCCCAGAAGGCGAAGACCGGATTGCTCATTCCGGCAGCCTTCCCGATAGCAAGGAGAGCGCGGGCAGAGATCGCGCAGACCACCTCGGCTTCGCCGTCCTTCATCAGGAAGTGAAGGTCGTCCTGTCGCATGACGAAGCGGTCAGAAGCTCTGGTGAGCGGCATCGTTCCTGTCGAGTTCGCGACGGTCGGACGACACCAACATATAAAAATTATATTTTTTTGGCAGTCGTTTCGCAGAGCGACAAAACGTCCTTGCCCGCTCTGTTGTATGTTCCCAGGCTGCTGACGAATTTAGGCTCGTCAGCGCTTCGATCGCTCTACAATCACCAGAGCGGCGTAGCCCAGCAGGATGACCGACACCGCCAGCGCGGCGAATGCCAGGAAAGGCGTATCGGTGACGCGAGCGCCGACGACGAGCGCCGCGGCCAGAATAAGGCCCGCCGTCCACCACTTGCCCAGCATCGGCGAGGTTAGCGACCGATCCGCCATTCACCAGCCCTCTCGCCCCGGTTTGGATTATACCAACCCGCAAGAGCCTGACCTCGGAGATTCCCAAATCAGCGGCACCATGACGAAGGGCAACCGAGGCGGGTCGCCATGGGCCGACGGCTGTTCGCGGTGCAGACGGGACTACACTGCCGACAAGGTTCGCCGGCTGGCGACACGGGTGAACGGAGGCGTCGCAAGCGCGGCGGCCTGCAGGCGATCGCGGCGGTCTCTGGATGGAGCCTCACGCACGCGCCGGCAGCCATGGATCGGCGGGACGCAACTCGGCAGACGCTGCGGGATTGAGTGATCCGGTTGCGAATGACCAAGGATCCGACATGTACTGATCGACATTCCGTCGCGAGGCCTGCCGCCCAAGCTCAGCCATGCGACACGGGCGTTTCTGACGCGCGCGGATTGCGGCTGGAGCTGGTGGCTCGGCTCGGAGTGCTCGCGCACGCGGTCCCCGGAGAACCCGGCCACGGCGCCAGGAGCGTCGACACCGGCCAAGTCGTCACCGTCGCTCGAGGGCACAGCGCAGCACCATACGAGGACGTCGCTACTCGCCAAAGCGTGGAGCCACCGATGGAAAACCTTGCGATCACGAGACGCGCCGAGGCGCAGTTGGAAGGGCGTCCATGGGCGCCAAGGCAGTCCCAATCTCCGGTAGGCCATTTGAACCACCTGAGCGTCGTGGATTTCGCTGGGCGGAATCGTCCTACTCTCCCCCGCGCTTCAGCATCAGATTTGCGAAGTCTGCACGCCCATGGCCCTCCTCATTCACAGTCGTGAATGGCTTCGGCCTTCCTAGAGTGGCTGACTATTTCCTCCGTGTCGGCTCTCCCCGCCGAAGCGCCATCGTGACACTCATTGTCTAGGAATCGTTCGGATCGACCCGCATTTGAGACCACGGCTGCTGATCCTGAGATCTCAGTCCAATGGCGCTCGCGCGGCATTTGAACTGCCTATTGATACCTTTAGTAGTGACTGTCTGACATCTTGCATAGAGCTTTTCGTCTGCGACACCTGTTGCCACCCGACATACAGTCTAGGGGAATCTCGCTGATGTCTCAAGCCGACAGTACGAATACCACGAAAGCTTCGAGCATGACAACATTGATTCGCGTCGCCACTTCATCGGCGGCTCCGATGCCCGGATCATCATGGGCCAGGACGAGAAGGCCCTGATCCGGCTGTGGCAGGAGAAGCGGGGCGAGGTCGGGCCGGAGGACCTCTCGGCGAACCTCATTGTCCAGCTCGGCGTGGCCACCGAAGACCTCAACCGGGCCTGGTACGAGCGTAACACCGGGCACCCCATCACCGCGGTCCAGTCCAGAGTCAAGCACCCGGTCATCTCCTGGATGGCCGCCACCCTCGACGGCATCGTGACCGAGACTGGCGCCGTCTACGAGGCGAAGTTCATGCTGCCCTGGTCGTTTTCGGAAGGCGCGGCCGCCGAGAAACATATGGCGCAGCTTCAACACAACATGTGGGTGACCAACGCCAAGACTGCGGTGCTCTCGATCATCACCGGGGGTGGCAAATGGGTCGAGGTCGCGATTGCGGCTGATCCCCTCTACCAGCATCTCTTGCTCACCGCGGAGAAGAAGTTCTGGCGCTGTGTCCAGTCCGGGGACCAGCCGCACTTGTTCGGGGTGGTGCCGCCTAAGCCCCGGATCGAAGGAGTACGGATTGTCGACATGGCCGCCTCTAACTCTTGGGCGGAGTTCGCGGCACTGTACTGCTCCAGCAGAGCGGCGTTCCTCGAGCATGAGCGGGCCAAGACCGAGCTCAAGGGACTGATGCCCGAGGACGCCAAAGAGGCCTTTGGCCATGGGATCAGGGCCAAGCGCTCGAAGTCGGGAGCGGTAAGCTTCGAGACGATCGAGGCGGAGGCGGGCCATGCATCGGTCCAGTGAATCGATCGCCGCCCTCGCTGCCGCTCTTGCCAAAGCGCAGATCGTGCTGACCAACCCGGAGAAGTCTCTGACCGGGACGGTCCCATCCAACCGCTACGATGAGCCAGGGCGGACATTTCGCTATGCGCCACTCTCGAGTGGCCTCGACATCGTACGCAAGGCGTTGGGGGAGCACGAGATCGCTACCCTGCAGACGACCACTATCGACCAGGACATCCAGACGGTGTCTTTGACCACGGTACTGGCGCATTCGTCGGGGGAATGGATCGCCTCCGATTGGCCGGTGTGCGCCCTCTCTGATTTGTCGGCGCCACGCCGGATGGGAGCAGCCCTGACCTATGCTCGTCGCTATGCGCTATTCACCTTGGTGGGTATCGCTGGCGAAGACGATCTCGATGCGCCCGACCTCGGCGGGCAGCCCGTGGAGCGGACGGACAAGCCGGGAAATGGTCTCATCGGAAAAGGTCCGAACGGGCGCGGTTCGGACCAGCCGCTTGGATCGTTTGCCGAGACTCGCAAACCATGGTCACCACCCAAGCAAACCCTCGGACCTGAGAAGTCGGCGGCTTTGCGCGAGCGGATGCTCGTAGAGGTCGGCGCCCTTGCCACTCAGGAGCAGGCGACCGCTTGGGCTCAGCGCGCGATGAGCGCCAAGAATACCCTCACCACGGCCGATTGCGGGCTTGTCGAGGCTGCCTTTGCAGCATGGGTTGCAGAGCTGGAGGCGGGGACACCCGAAGAGGGGGCGGTCGTTACGCCCGGCAGAGACGGCAATGGTGAGCACCTGATCGCCGCGAGGTCGCCCGCTCATTTGAAAGACTTGGCTGGTGAGTTCGGTCCGCCGTGTCGGATCAACAGCGCCCTTGCGGGGCATGTCGACAAGAGCGCGCTGCCGCTCAATGAACCGCGCCGCTACCGCGACCGAGCGCACCTTCGGTTCGTGTCGGCGCACGCGTGCCTGATCTGTGGTCGGCTACCTTCGGATGCTCATCATCTGCGATTTGCCCAGCCTCGCGCTCTCGGACGCCGGGTAAGCGACGAATTCGTTGTACCCCTGTGCCGAAGTCACCATCGGGCTCTTCATCGACATGGCGACGAGCCCACATGGTGGCAGACCAATAAGGTCGATCCTATCCCGGTCGCTCGGGAGTTATGGGAGCGGACCCGGCTTGATGGCCCTGGCGGAGGAAGGGTCGAAACACTTCTGAGCGTCGGCGTCATCGAGAGCCCTGGAACACCAGGAAGATCGAACCTGGGTCATGTCAGCTCCGATCGGCAAGCCGAATCACCAGGACCGGGTGCCCAATGACCTCATTTCGACAAATCGAAGCCAATCGGCGCAATGCACTACGCAGCACCGGGCCCACAACCGACGACGGCAAGCGACAGTCGCGACGCAATGCTTTGCGCCACGGGTTGACCGCGGAGACCGTAATTGACGGTCTGGAAGACAGCGAAGACTACCGCGCGTTCGAGGCCGCGGTCATCGCGGACTATGACGCGCGGACGGCGGTCGAACGGGAGCTTGTGTTGCGACTTGCCTCGCTGCTTTGGCGGTTGCGGAGAATCATTACGATCGAGACCGATCTGCTCAGGATCCAATCGGATATAACCCGCGAACGTCGAGGCGTACTTTGCGGGCCGCCTGGAGAATCAGAAGAGGCATCGGCTCCGAGCACGGGATCGTCCCCTCTTGTCTTCGATCGGCGGCAAGATGAGGGGGCGGACGCCGGAGATGAGGCGGGTCTTTGCAGCGCATTTCCTACATCGGCTCGAGATCTGAGCTGTTGTTTCCTTCGCCTGAGCAATGTTGACAACGGCGCATTCGATCGCCTCGGGCGCTATAACGCCGTGCTCTGGAAGCAGACCGCGCAGACACTCTTTCTTCTGCACTCAATCCGACGGACTTGAGCCTGACGACCGACCCCGCTGTTGCTTTCATCAGCTTCGACAGCCCTGTGCACGCCGAATACGCCAGGCGCTTTCCGACGGACCGGGCGATGACCGATCTCGATTGTTGCACCGGTTCGAGGAGGAACGTCCAGACGCTTTTCGGGCGATGTACCAATTCTGGGTGCAAAAGAGGGCTGCCGGCCGCACATAGGCCGAATCACCCAGGTGCAACCAAAGCGTCGCCCCGCCGGCGAACCTGTCGCACGCCGCAGCAAAAGAAAACCCCCGGCATTGCTGCCGGGGGAGATCGTGAGCACCTGCCGACCGAGGATCAGGGCAGGAAGTTGCGCTGGATGCGGAACGCCGCCGACCAGATACCTTCGTTCGCGAAGGTGTAAGGCCCGGGGCCAAGCCGCCCGAAGCACCGTTCTGCCAAATCGTCGCCCCGCGGTTCGCGGTTTGGATCGCCTGGTAGATCACTTCGACACCGATATCGAGATCCGGATGCGGGTTCCAGATGGTCCGGGTACCGGCCTGCCACCAGCCGAAGTTCGGGTTGCACTGCGAGCCCGGAGCCCAGCCGTTGACGAAGCCCGACGGCGAGCCGGTGGCGTGGGCATAGCCGAAGCCGAGCGCGTTGTTCGGGTTCGCCGGCGAAGCCGGGAGCGCCAGCGCACATCAGGGACTTGGCGCCGTTGTTGTAGCTGATGCCCACGACACCGCCCTGGAAGGCCGTGTGCAGTTTCGGGGTCCAGAAGTGCTCCCAGCCCATCCAGGCCGACCACGCGTCCGACATGTCGACGCCGGTGCCGTTGGCAAACACGCCGTCAAGGGTGTTGCCGAAGGCGATGTGGTTGTTGTTGGCGGCGAGGAAGTAGGTGCCGGGGCTCTTGATCACGTAGCCGACGGCGCCGTGACCGTACTGGGTCGCGAAGGCCAGGGTGTCGCCCTTCAGGCCGAGGAAGTCGGTCAAGAGGAAACCGGCCGATCCCGCCCAGCCGTAGGAGTCACCCGGGTGACCCTGGGCGACGGTGTTGGCGAAAGCCGCGTTCGTCGAGTTGATCGCGTTGTTGTAGTAGCCGCCGCTGTTGTTGTGGATCGCGCCGCTGACCGCCGCATAACCCCAGGACTGGTCGATGCGCAGGTTGACCACGGTGTCCCAGAAGTTCGAGCCGGAGTTGTCGGTGGACTGACCGCTGGCGAGCGCACCGCCGCCGCCGCCGATGCAGGAGCCGCGACGACCGTGGTGCAAGCCGCACCGCCCCAGTAGAACTGCGACAGGTCGACCGTCGAGCGCGCATGCGCCGGGCTGACCATGCCCGGGTCTTCGAGCGACACGCTGAGCGAGATGCCGCCCGAGAACTGAGCGGTGTAGGCGATGGCGAACATGCCCGCGTCGGCGGTGTCCGACAGGATGCGGTTGTTCGACAGCGTGTAGGCGCCCGGCGCGACGATGTCGTAGAGCGACCGGATGCGGCCCGCCGTGAAGCCGGCGAACTGGATGAAGGCGCGCGTGGCGTCAACGTTGTTGTTGTTCCACTGCGAGTTCATCGCGGCGCCGCCGCCGGCGAGGCCCTGCGACGCGGTGCTCGGCCAGGTCGAGTAGCCCTGGAACTTGGTGCCGACGTCCATGTAGCTGCGCAGGGTGCCGAACTCGGTCTGCGTGCGAGCGTCGACCGTCACCAGCGCGCGGTACTGGCTGCGTCGCCATCGACGTATCGATCCGGGTGAAACGACCCGCCGCCGTCGAGCTGGCGCCGAAGCCGTCGGCGACGCCGCCGTCACCCTCGCCCATCGATGATCTCGTACCGTACCCAGGTACCGATCTTCATGCACGTGTCGGTTCCTGGGACGTACCAGAAGCCGGCGCCGTAGATGTTGCAGACCTTGACGTATTCGACCGGAGCCGCCTTGACGGGAAGATCGGCCGCTTGAGCCGCGGAAACGGCCATCAGGCCGGCCGCCGACCCCATGAGTAAGCACTTAACCGAGTTCATTTTGCCTCCCCTTCCCCATAGCGATGCGGACGCGCACATGAAGTTTGGCTTGCGACCGCTGACCACCTACCTCGATCATTTTTGTCTAAAACACTTACACAGACAATCGCGGAATGCCGCCCGAAATTACAATTCCGGGCCGTGTTGCGAAAAGGACACGTTTTTCGGTAGGAAAAAAGTCTTGAAAAGGGCTACTGAGGGCGCCCCTGCTCGGCTGCCCGGGGATCGTTCAAACGATAGCCAACCCCAAGTTCTGTCAGCAAAATCTTCGGCCGATTGGGGTCGAGCTCGATTTTCTGTCGCAGCTTGCGCATGAAGATGCGGAGGTATTGAGGGCTGTTAACGTGTGATTGCCCCCACACGCTCTTCAGGAGGCTCTGGTGGGTGATCACCTTGCCCGGGTCCTGCGCCAGCACCTGGAGCAGACGATATTCCTTGGGCGTCAGATTGAGCCTTTCGCCGTCGAGGAGCACCGTCCGAGCCGCGAAATCGATGACCAGCCGGTCGAGCTTCAAGACACTTTCACCATCCTTACGCTCGATCTGCCGCCGCAATGCAACCTTTGCGCGCGCCAACAGTTCCGACATGAAGAACGGCTTCACCACATAGTCGTCAGCCCCGAGTTCCAGGAGCTTGACCTTTTCCGCCTCGCCGGCCCGGACCGAGAGGATGATGACCGGAACCGTCGACCACGCGCGGATACGCTCGAGCACCTCGGAACCGTCGATGTCCGGCAACGACAGATCGAGAATCACGAGATCATAGGGATGGAGGGTGATTTCCCGGATTCCTTCCGTTCCGTTCACCGCCTCGTCCACA
Source organism: uncultured Alphaproteobacteria bacterium (assembly GCA_963793985.1). Classification (GTDB taxonomy): domain Bacteria; phylum Pseudomonadota; class Alphaproteobacteria; order Rhizobiales; family Xanthobacteraceae; genus JAJPKK01. Next base: position 244,255 of record CAWCCG010000006.1, read on the forward strand.
TGGTAGCCGCCGAGCTCGAAGCCGGCGCGAAGGAACTGGCGGATTTGCGCCTCGTCATCGACGATCAAGACGCGGTGGTCGGCATCTGGCATTTCTGTCCTCTCGACGGAGCGCGCTGCTCATCCCTCCCGCGCGCGGATGATTTGTTCCTTATACGGCCTGTCCCTCATATGGGTACAGTCCCGCGAATAGGGGCTGCCCTGCATTTGGAAGCTGCCGGATCACGCGGCGGCCTTCATCGAAAGCGGCAGCCGGATTTTGACCACCATACCACGGTCGGCGCCGTCGCTCGACGCCTCGACGCTCCCCTGGTTGGCGGCCACGAACGCATTCGCGATCCAGAAGCCCAGCCCCAGCCCCGATGTCGATTGGGCGGACCGCTTGCCGCGGAAGAACTTCTGCCCGAGCAGCGAACGATCATTGGGGTCGAGCCCGGCACCCTGATCTGACACGGTGAGGACGAAGCTGTCGGCTTCGCGCTGGCCGTTGAGCGAGATCAACGACGCGCCCGGGGAATATTTGGCCGCATTGTCCAGGATCTGTCCGAGCGCGCGTTCCATCAGCACGGAATCGACGTGCAGCAGCACGAGCTCGTCCGGCATGTCGACGTCGATCTTGTGCTTGGCGAGGCGGTGGCGGCAGCGTTCCAACGCGGCATTCACGAAGTCGGCCGGCTCCGACCATTCGAGCTTCACCTGCAGGCCGTTGCTGCTGATGCGCGAGGCATCGAGGATGTTCTGGATCTCGGCATTGAGGCGCACGGATTCGTCGTGAATCACCCCGGCGAGCGATTCCAGCCGCGGATTGGCGGTGATTTCCGGCGCCGCCGACAGCACCGTCGAGGCGCCGAGAATCGAGGCGAGCGGCGTGCGCAATTCGTGGGACACCGAGCCGATCAGCGCTTCACGGAACTGCTCGGTCTCGGCACGCATGCGCGCCTCGGCGAGCGTACGGGCGAGGCCGAGCCGCTCCAGCGAAGAGGCCGCGTCGTTGATCACCGCGACGACCCGATTGCGAAGATCATCGAATGCGTCGGTCCGGCGGCCGAGATCGACGGCAATCACGCCGAAATCGGCCGCGTTGACCGACACCGGGCGGACGAGCCAGGCACTGCCCTGGCCGTCATCGACGACGATGCCGCGCGCGCCCTCCGAGCCCGCGCCCTGGGCGCGGCCCACCGAATCGATCACGGCCTTGGGAATGCCGACATTGCCGAGCCGTTCCGACTTCGCTTCCAGGGTGCCGCGCGAATCGAACAGCAGCACCTTGCGGCCGACCAGGGTTTCGAGATGGCGCTGCATGGCCTCGAAAATGCCGGCCGGCGAGCTCGCGGCCGAGAGCCGCTGCGAGAACGTATAGAGATCGCGAATTTCGTTTTCCCGCTTGGCCGCTGCAGCGGCGTCGCGGCGGGTGCGGGCAGCGAGATAGCTCGTCACCAGGGCGACGATGAGGAAGAACAGGATGCCGAGGAAGCGCGAGCGATCCTGGGCGTTATAGGTGTAGAACGGGCTGTAGAAGAACAGCGTGAGCGAGATGACGCCGCCGATCGAGGTCACCGCTCCGGCGAGGAACCCCCAGCGGATCGCCGCGATCAGGATCGACAGCAGGAAGGTGACCGCAACCGGCGGCAGCTCCTGGATGTAGCGCATCCCGAGCAGCAGGCCGTCGGTGACGACGACCAGCAGGAGCCCTGCGATAACTCCACTCAAGCCGGCCGGCGAGCTTGCTTCACGCACCCAGGCCAGCGCCCAATCGATCCACTTCTTCATACACCTACCCGCCGGCGCCCGACCGGGCACTCAACTCGGCGCAATGAGCAAATGCAAGAGGCCGCGGAGAAATTTGCCCGGCGGTGATGCGTTTTTTATACCCCGGCGACGAGCCCCGCGAGCGGCTTTGCGGTTGCGCTGTCGGGGAACACCAGCCGCGAGCCGCTGGTCGGGCAGCCGCAGGTGATCCCGCAGCACGCCCTTGAGCACGGCGCGCAGGTCGGTGGTCGGCTTGAGGTCGCGCTGGTCGCGCAGCTGGGCGGGCTTGAGGCCCGGCCAGTCGGCGATGACACGGCCACCCTTGACGGCGCCGCCGGCGAGGAGCGCGACCGTCGCCGTTCCGTGGTCGGTTCCTTCGGTCCCGTTGATGCGCGCGGTGCGTCCGAACTCGGTCACGACCGCGACGACCGTATCGTTCCACGCCGGCCCCATCCCGGTCTCGACCGCGGCGATGGCACCGTCGAGCGCACCGAGCAGCGCCGCGAGGCGGCCGGCGACGGCTCCCTCGTCGGCATGGGTGTCCCAGCCGTCGAAGGCCAGCGCCCCGACCCGCGGACCGTCCGGCCGCGCCATGAACTTCGCCGCACTGCCGGCCGATTCGGCGAAATAGGCGCGCACCTGGTTCGCCTGCTGGGCGCCCGGCGCGGCCGCCGGCCGGGGCTGGGCCGCCTGCCCGGCAGCCCGCGCGGGCTCCATTCCGCCGGCACCGGCGATCGCGGCGAGGCCGATGCGCTCCTCGAGCGCCTTGGCGAGCGCCGCATCGGTATGGCGGTAGAGGTCGAGCACGCGACCGAGAGTGTCCTCGCCCGCCGGCTGCAGCCGCGGCGGCGTCCAGGACAGCACCGGGGCGGGACCACGCACGACGAGCGGGGTCACCGGGCCGACCGCGAACGCCTTCGCCGGATCGACCCGGCCGCCGGGCTCGAGCGCCGACAGCGCGCGGTTGAGCCAGCCGACATCGGTGGCGCCCGGGGCGGGAAGACCGCTTTCGAGCACGTCCTGCCCGTCGAAATGGGAGCGCTCGCGGTAAGGCGTCGCCACCGCATGGACGATGCTCGCATGGCCGGCGCGATAGAGCCGGTGCAGGTTCGGCATCGCCGGATTGAGGGCAAAGAGGCGATCGAGCGGCAGGGCCGGGCTCTGACCATCGAGGCGGAGCACCTTGTCGCCGCGCAGCGCCGACATAGTCGGGATCGCCGACCGGCGCGACCGCGGCAAGGCCGTCGAGCGCGCCGCGCAGCACGATCACGAGGAAGCGCGGGTCGCGGCCTTCCGCCCGGGCGATCCGGGGCATATGGGCCCAGGCGAACAGCACGCCGGAGGCGAGCATGAGCTCGCGGCGGGAGGGGGCATGAAGGGTGCGCATGATCATCTCCGCTGGAATTCCGGGGCCATGAAGAGAAGCGTCAACGCCTGCGGCCGGCTTTCGGCGCGGCGGATCGCGGTCCGCGTCTCCTCGGAGGCGAGCGGGCCGAGACCAGTCTCGACGGCGGCCGCCGGATCGACCCGGCCGGCGAACCGGCGGGCGAGCTCGTTCGACACGTCGAGACGCTGGGCGAGGCCGTCGATCCATGCCGCCTCGTCGTCGGCGAAGCCCTTGGGCGCCGACGGCCGCCACAGCGGCTCGCCGAGGAGGTTCTGCGCCTGCATGACGGGCGCGATCTCCGGCGGCGCGACGTCCGCGGCGCGCAGCGACGCCACGATCCATTCGCCGGGCCGCTTGAGCTTGCGGTGTGCCGTGTCCCAGGCTTCCGGCGCGTTGACGAGGGCGATCGCGACCTCCTTGAGGTCGCCGTCGGTCGCCATGAAGCGCTTGGCGAGCTTGTCGGCGAGCGCGGGAATCGGCTCGTCGCTCACGAAATGCCGCACCAGCTTCGCAGCGACATGCTTCGCGGTCGCGGGATGGCGGGCGAGCGTCGCGAGCACCGCCTTGCCCTGCTCGAGCTCGCCGTCGGGGTAGGCCTTGCCGAGGATCGTCTGCGCGCCGGGCTCGTGCATGCGCGGGTTGAAAGTGAAGACGCCGCCTTGCGGCTCGCGCGGCGGCACCACGGTCCAGCCGGTGATCACGGCCGCGAACCGGGTGACATCGGTCTGGGTGTAGACGGTGCGGACGCCGAGCGTGTGCAGCTCGAGGATTTCGCGGGCGAGATTTTCGTTGAGGCCCTTGCCGCGATTGCGGCCGGCGATCGAGTCCGGGCCGATCGAACGGGCATTGTCGAGATAGATCAGCATGCCCGGATGGCTCTCCGCGGCCTGCAGCATCTCGGCGAAGCGGCCGGCGACGTGGGGCCGGATCGCCTCGCGCTCATAGGCGCCGACGACCGGGCGCAGCGGCCCCTTGTCGGCGGAAATGCAGAAGTGGTTCGACCAGAACCACGCGAGCCGCTCGGCAAAGCCGATGTCCGCGGCGAGCGCGGCGTCGAGCCTTGCTCTCGCTTCGCGCAGGAAGATCTGCTGCGGCACCGGGGGAACGCCGTCGATCCGCGCCCGCCGTGGCCCGGCCTCGAGCGCCGGCGGCGGCGCTGCTGCGTCGTTCGCCATGTCGTTGCGGGCCATGTCACTGCGGGAGACATCGTTGCGGCCGGCGGCGAGCGGGCGATGGACCTGGAGCAGCCGCTGGATCGCGGCCCGGCCGCGCGGGCCTCGCGCCATCCGGCTCGGTACGGGCGGCGAGGCGCTGTTCCCGGCGCTGCTCGCCGGAACGCGAAGGCCGCACGCGCCGCCTCGGCGCTGGTGGGAAGATCGGGAGCGGCAATCTGCGCGGCCCGCGGCCGCGAGATATCGGCGATCAGCGCACCGCGAGGATCGCCGCGCATCGCGGCGAGCGAACCCGCTCTTGGACCGAGACCGAAACGGTGCAGGGCGAAAACGGCCTGCGTCGTTGCATCCGAACCGGCATTTGCCGCCATGGCGTCACCTCCGATGCACCCGCCCGATGGCGAGAAGAATCGGAGCGCTCGGTGTCGAGAAAGCGGCGAAATGCTTTAGGAACGTTCATCTTACGGATGAAATCTTCGTAAGGTTTATGATGCTTGACCGCGCAGCGCGTCGAAAAGAACGCGCGCCAAATTCGCGAGGTCGACGGAAACATCGGCGACGTGTGCGCGCATCGAGGCAGACGCGCGCGTATTGCGGCTTTGAGGCGCTCCCGTTGCTCCATCGACCACGCGCCGGCTCAGCGCACCGCTGCCTGCACCGACGCCGCGGTCTGGCCGAACAGGATCGCGCGCTCTTCCGCGGTGCGGATGCCGCCCTGGCTCGGGTTGATCTCCTTGACGAGGGCGTAGGCGCGCTCGACCGCCGGGCGGGCGCGGATCGCCTCGAACCATCGCTTGAGGTTCGGGAAGTCCTCGATCTTCTGGCCCTGGCGCTCGTAGGGCACGACCCAGGGGTAGCTCGCCATGTCGGCGACCGAATACTCGCCGCCGAGATAGGGACGATCGGCGAGGCGCCGGTCCATCACGCCGTAGAGGCGGTTCACCTCGTTGCGGTAGCGGTCCATCGCATAGGGAATCTTGTCGACGGCGTAATTGCTGAAATGATTGTTCTGGCCGGACATCGGGCCGAGCCCGCCCATCTGCCAGAATAGCCATTGGATCTCTTCGGTGCGCGCACGCAGATCGCGGGCGAGGAACTTGCCGGTCTTCTCCGCGAGATAGAGCAGCATGGCGCCGGATTCGAACACCGCGATCGGCGCGCCGCCGCCCGGCGGATCATGATCGACGAGCGCGGGGATGCGGTTGTTCGGCGATACTTCCAGGAACTTGCGCTCGAATTGCTCGCCCTTTCCGATATTGATCGGAATGGATTTTGTATTTCAGCCCGGTCTCTTCCAGAAAGATCGTGATCTTGTGGCCGTTGGGAGTCGTCCAATAGTAGAGGTCGATCATCGCGCAAACTCCTTGACGCCGGACCATGCGAACCATCCCGGGACCCGCCAGGGGCGCAATCGGTCGGCCGGGGTGATATCGGATGAATTGACGGCGCTTTCAATCCGATACCGTCGCCTTTTTGCGCGTTGCTGGCATGCGGTCCCGGCCGGCCGTGCCGCTCGGGCGCCGCTGCGACCCGAAACCGCGCGCTTTGTGCATCTGCCGCAGTTGGCTTTCGCCCCGCCGCGTGTCAGGATTCCCCTGAAAATTCCGGTGGCTTGTCATCCTGCAGACTTGCAAGTCGTGCTGATGAGCCACACTTCCATCGCTTTAGAGATACGCCATGACCACCCGATCGATGCGCCCCCTCATTTGTGTGCCCGCCCTGCTCGCGGTCCTCGGCTTCGCTGCGACGCCGGCCTTTTCGCAGGCGGTGCCGAACGAGACGGACCTGTTCGTGGGGAAGATCAACGCCGCCGCGCATGCGCTCGGCAGTCACCCCAAGCTCGCCAAGCTCTCCGAACAGGACCGGCAGAAACTCACGGAGTTCGTGGTCGGCAACATGCTGTTCGTGATCCTGCACGAGCTCGGCCATGCGGCGATCACGCAGCTGAGCATTCCCGTGCTCGGCAAGCCGGAAGACGCGGCGGATTCCTTCGCCGCCGTCGGCCTGATCCGGATCGGGTCCACATTCACCCAACGCGTGCTCGCCGACGCGGCGAAGGGCTGGTTCCTCAACGATCGGCGCGACGTCGCTACCGACGACACCGTCGCCTTCTACGACGAGCACGGGCTCGACCAGCAGCGCGCCTACCAGATCGTGTGCTTCATGGTCGGGTCCGACGACGAGAAGTTCAAGAGACCTCGCGAAAGAGGTGAAGCTGCCGCCGGAGCGGCAGGACACCTGCGCGGGCGACTACAGCAATGCCTCGTGGTCGTGGGACCAGGTGCTCAAGCCGCATGTGCGCGGGCCCGACCAGCCGATCACCAAGGTCGACGTGATCTATGGCGAGGCCAAGGGCCCGCTCGAGATCGCGGCCAATACGATGAAATCGATCGGGCTCCTGGAGGCGATCGGCACTCATACCGCAGAGGCCTTCGTGTGGCCGGCTCCCTTCACGCTGGAAGCGCAGACCTGCGGCTTCCCCAATGCACGCTGGGACCTGCAGACCCACAAGCTGGTCGTCTGCTACGAGCTCGCGGCCGACTTCGCCGAGCTCTATCGCGCCTACGGCATGACGGAGATGAAGGTGCGCCCGTTGCAGACGGCGGTCCATAAGGCTGCGGCGGCGGTGTCGAAGCGCGTCAACAACGTGCGCGCAAAGCGCGGCGGTCGATCTTGAGGAGCGTGGTGCGCGGCAGCTCGTCGATGAACTCGTAGCGTTCCGGCACCTTGTAGCCGCCGAGCGGGCGCACGGCGGCGCAGAGCTCGGCGATCAGCGCCTCGCCCGGCGAAAAGCCCTGGCGCAGCACCACGTAGGCGAGCGGCTTGGTGAAGCCTTCGGCGTCGGCGCAGGACACCACCGCCGCCTCGCGCACCGCCGGATGCGCGGTGAGCGCCGCCTCGATCTCGATCGGCGTCACCCACAGGCCCCTGACCTTGAACATGTCGTTGTCGCGGCCGGAGAACCAGAAGAAGCCGTCCTCGTCGAAATAGAGATTGTCGCCGGTGCGCGTCCATTCGCCGATGAAGGTCTCGCGCGACTTGTCGTATTTGCGCCAATAGAAGAAGCACGCGGTCTTGCTCTTGATCCAGGCTTCGCCGGGCACGTTCGGCTCGACGACGTCGCCGCGGTCGGGCGCGACGAGGCGCACCTCGACGCCGAAGATCGGCTTGCCGAGGCTGCCGCGCCGGAATTCCTTCGGCCGGTTGGCGATCCACTCGTAGGTGATCTCCGAGCTGCCGATGGAGTCGAAAATCTCGACGCCGAACTGCTCGTGGAAGCGCGAAAAGATTTCCGGCGGGATTTTCTCCGACGCGCTGGCGACGAATCGAAGCGCAGGATAATCGGGCTTCACGCCGGCGAGGCGGACATGCTCGAGCATGTTCTTGAGCACCGTCGGCACGGTGACGAGCTTCGTCACCTGCGCCTTGGCGAGCGTGTCGAGGACGACTTCGGGCGCCGGCGGACGACGGACGAGCACCGCGGTGGCGCCGAAATAGAGCGGGATCAGCAGGCCCGGCCACAGGCCGTGGGTGAAGTATTTCTTCGACGTCGCGAACACCACGTCGCTCTCGCGGTACTCCCAGAACGGGCCGTGGCGGTTCGGCACCAGCAGGAAGTCGTGGGCGAGATGGGTGATGCCCTTGGCGGTGCCGGTGGTGCCGCCGGAGAAGAACATGTAGGCGACGTCGTTGGGATGCCGCGGACAGGGATCGACGGCGGGCGCGCCGGGCGCTGGCGACGGCGTCGAACGGGACCACGCGCCGGCCCGCCAGCGACGGGCAGGCTCGCCTCGGCGCCGCGCACGAAAATCGTTTCCAGCGATGACGGCAGATCGGCGGCGATCTCCGCGAGCTTCGGCAATTGCTCGGCATCGATGAAGAGAAACCGCGCCGCGGTGTCGCGCAGGAAATAGAGGAGGTCCGGCGCCTTGTAGAGATCGGAGACGACGGCCGGGATCGCCCCGATGCGCACCGCGCCGAACCACATGGTCACGTAGTCGAGGCTGTCGGTGCCGAACAGCAGGATGCGGTTTTCCCGCACGACGCCGTGCGCGGCGAGCCCGGCCGACACCGTGGCGACGCGCGCGGCGAGCTCGCGGTAGCTGACCGGCTCGCCGTCGACGACGAGCGCCGCCTTGTGCTCGACCGGCGTGCCGAGATGCCGGTCGATCAACAGCGCCGTCGGCGCGATGGTCTCCGGCATCGCCGGATCGGCATAGGCGCGCCAGTCGGCGGTATAGATCTTCTCGTCGTAGGCGGTCGGCGGGCGGTCAGCATGGAATCATTCGCGCTTGAAGCCGTACTCGTGCCAGCGGCGCTCGACGCGCTCCCAGTCTTCCGCCGCCGGCCTGACCGTCGGCGGATAGCGGTCGCCGTCGTAGTTCGCCTCCGGCTCGAAGTCGAGATTGATGGTGGCGTCGATCAGCACCCGGCACCACTTGCCGGTGCCGTAGAGATTGGTGTCGCGGAATTTGAGCCGCGTCGACGGATCGAGCGCGGAGCCGAAGGTGCCGGGGAAGAAGACGATGTCGTCCTCGGCGGCATTGACCCGATAGGCGAACGCCCAGTCGATCGCGCCGTAGTCGTGGATGTCGATGTCGTCGTCGACCACCCAGATGTTCTTGTAGCGCAGGTGCGCCGCGTTCGAGCCCCAGATCGCCGCGGCCGCCTGCTTGGCCTGCCCGCGATAGGTCTGCTTGAGCTGGATCATCAGCGTGGTGCCGTTGTTGGCCGGCGGGCAGTGCACGTCGGTGACGCCCGGCACGCCGGAGCGCTCGAGGATATTCCAGGCGAGCGCGGCGCGCTGCACCGAGCTCATGATGGAATTCTCGTTGAGCATCTTCGGCAAGGTGCCTTCGAGCGTGCCGCGGAAGATCGGATCGTCGCGGTGGGTGATGGCGGTGACGCGCACCCGGTGCTTGGGGCCCTGCTCGCCGCCGAAATAGCCGGTGTATTCGCCGAACGGACCTTCCGGCTCGAAGGTCGCGGGATCGGGCGAAATCCAGCCCTCGATCACAATTTCCGCTGATGCCGGGACCTGCAGCGGCACCGTCTCGCAGTCGACGAGCTCGACCGGCGCGCCGCGCAGCGCGCCCATCACGTCGTATTCGGAGACGTCGGGCGGCACCGGCGAGGCGGCGCAGAACGGCAGGCACGGCTCCCAGCCATAGATGAAGGCGACCGGCATCTCCTCGCCCTTGCCGGTGTACTTGGCGAAGTCCTGGCCCCAGTTCTGTGGCCGCCACAGCAGCACCGGGATCGTGTCCTTCTTGCCGATCATGCCGCGATAGATGCCGACATTGATGCGCCCGGACGCGGGATCGCGCGTCACCGTGCCCTGCATGGTGTTGATGTAGCGCCCGCCGTCGTGGCGGTGCCAGCGCGGCACCGGGAAAATCGAAGAGGTCGATGTCGTCGCCTTTGAGGATGTTCTGCTTGACCGGCCCGGTCGCGACCGTCACCGGCGGAATGCGGCCGGCATAGGCGCGACGCGCCGCCTTCACGAGCTCGGTGATCGGGCGCGTTCTTCGGCAGGCCGAACATCATGGCGACGCGCGAATAGTTCGACAGGCCGCCGGTGAACAGCTTGGTGCAGCGGGCGTTGTGCTGATAGTCCTTGATGTTGCTGAACAGCAGCGCCGGCCCGTCGCCGTTGCCGAAGGCGCGCCGCGTCACGGTGCCGAGCTCGCAGTCCCAATCGACCTCGGTGTTGACCTCGTGAAGCTCGCCTTCCTTCTTGAGTTGCGCGATCCAGCCGCGCAGGTCACCGAACTGCATGTACGTCTCCTCGTGTTGGGTCGTGTCGTCGTGGGCACGGGCACGCGGAGGGGGTCGGCCGCATTTCCGGGCTGCGAAGGCGGGTTACTCACTATGCGGCGATACGGCCCCGATGTCCTTGCGGCGAAATCGACCGGCCAGCGAAATCGACCGGGTGGCCGTCCGGCGTCTCTTCTGCGCAACGCGGCGATGCGCGCCTCGCCGCGCTCCGCCGGCAAATCCGCGCTAAACTACCATCTCGTTTTCCAGTCAAGCCAGAACGGAACGACGCGACACCATGCACAGAGACTATGCGGAAATGCGGGGCGCCATCCTGCGCGATCTCGACGGCCTGCGCTACGAAGTGGATGCGCAGAAGCGCATCGGCTGGCTCTATCTCGACCGCCCGCCGCTCAACGTCATCTCCTATCGCGGCCGCAGCCAGATCGCGGCGATCATCGAGGCGTTCGGCCACGACCCCGACGTGCGCGTCGTCGTCATTCGCGGGCGTCGGCGGCGTCTACACCTCGGGCGGTGACGTCAAGGCGTTCCCGCAGATCGAGCGCGACGGCATGTCCGACCTCGCCTGGAACATCGCGGCGCCGGAGCGCTGCCCGAAGCCCGTCGTCTGCGCCATGGAAAAATATGCCATGGGCGTCGGCTTCGAGCTCGCCATGGCCTGCGATATCCGGCTCGCGACGAAAGATACGTTGCTCGCGCTTCCCGAAACGACGCTCGGCCAGATTCCCGGCAGCGGCGGCAGCCAGCGCGTCGCCCGCATCGCCGGCCTCACCCGCGCCGTCGACATGATGATGCTCGGCCGCCGCATCCCGGCGCCCGAGGCCTATCAGTGGGGACTGCTCACCCGCGTGGTCGAGGACGCCGCCGCGCTCGACCAGACGATCGACGAGGTGGTGAAGACGCTGACTTCGATGTCGGCGCTCGCGCTCAAGACCATCAAGCGGGTGCTCAACACCACCTACGACACGAGCCTCGCCGTCGGCCTCGAGGTCGAAGGCCACGCCTACGAAAAGCTGCGCGACAGCGAGGACTACAAGGAAGGCATCGCGGCGTTCAGCGCCAAGCGCAAGCCGCAGTTCAAGGCGTGATCCGGACGTCGCGCCGAACTCCGCGTCACTCCGTCATCCCGGGGCGGTGCGCAGGCGCCGAACCCGAGAATCGCAGCCTCGTTCTGCGCAAGAATTTGGATTCCGGGTTCCGCCTGCGGCCGGCCCCGGAATGACGGGGGAGTGCGCAAGCTTACTTCAACCCGCACTCGCCGAGAAACGCGAGCGTCTGCCTCGCGCAGTCCTCGGGCTTTTCCACCTGCAGCAGGTGGCCGGTGCCGGGGACGAAGCTGTAGTCGTAGCCGTTCTCGGTGCCGAGCGCCTGGTTGGCGCGGCCGGTGGGCGGGCCGCCCTTGAGGTCGGGATCGGCGCCGATCAGCTTGACCGGCCCGCGGAAGTCGGTCGCCTTGGGCCACAGGTTGAGCGACATCGCCTCGGCATAGATGCCGGCCTCGTTCGCGGGATCGCAGACGAGGACGAAGCCGTCGCCGTCCGGATTCGGGCGCAGCACCGACCGCGCCATCAGCTCGTGGACGCCGGGCGCCCAGCCCTGGCCGGCGCGCGATTTCGCGTACTCGACCGCAAGCTCCTCGACACGTCGCGAAATGACGGCGGCGGTCCCTGGCGAACGCGGTGAGCCGCGCCTCGAACGCCTCCATCGCGGGATAGACCGGATGGCCGGGCGGCGGCACGTTGGGCGGATCGAACAGCACCAGCGCATCCCAGCGAAAGCCGATCTCGATCGCATGCTTCATCGCGGTGCGACCGGCCATCGAATGGAAGATGCCGGCCGACTTGCGGCTGCCGAGCCGCGCGGTCACGTCCTGATAGACCCGTTCGAGGTCGCGGGTGAGCTGCGCATAGGTGTGGTTCGCCGGCGTCACCGGCACGTTCTGCCCGTGGTTGCGAAAATCGAAGATGATGAGGTCGTAGTCGGCGAGGAAATGCTGCCAGTACGGCAGGTAGGCGTCGATCGCGAAGCCGTTGCCGTGGCTGATGAAGAGGCGCACGCCGTCCGCGCGGCCGTGGCGCCGCACCTTGATCCGGGCGCCGTCCTCCAGCGCCACCTCGAACGTCTCATGGGGCGCCGGCACTTCCAAACGCATCGTCGATCTCCGGTTGTTCTTCTCCCTCCCCGTCTTCAGGGGGAGGGTGGGGTGGGGGTCTTGCTTGCGGGTGCCGCAGTCGGAGTCTCGTGCGCGCAAGCAAGGCCCCTCCCCTGCCCTCCCCCTTCAGGGGGAGGGAGAAGGCCGCGGCTTACTCAGACCCTACTCGCCCTTCTCCGGCAGCGGCTTGAGCTTGAAGTCGCCCCAGCGCCGCGCCACCGCGGCGACGTCGGCGTCGGTCGGCCACACCTTGGGCGGGAAGCGCGCGCCGCCGAGATCGGGGTCGGGGTCGTAGTCGAGATTCATGGTGGCGTCGATCAGCACGCGATTCCATTTTCCGGTGCCGAACAGCGCGGGGTTGCGGTCGCGCCGCCGCGTCGACGGATCGAGGCCGGCGCCGAAGGTCGCGGGCATGATGATGATGTCGTCCTCGCCGGCATTGACGCGGTAGGCGATCGCCCAGTCGACCGCGGCGTAGTCGTGGATGTCGATGTCGTCGTCGACCACGGTGATGTGCTTGTAGCGCACGTGCGCCGCCGACGAGCCCCAGATCGCGTTCGCCGCCTGCTTCGCCTGGCCGCGATAGCTCTGCTTCATCTGGATGAGCAGGTTGATCCCGGCGTGCACCGGCGGGCACCACACGTCGGTGATGCCGGGGACGCCGGCGCGCTCCAGCACCGACCACGCCGTCGACGCGCGCATGATCGAGGAGCAGATCGCATTCTCCGAGAAGCTGCCCGGCAGCGAGCCCTCGATCGTCCCGCGCAGGATCGGATCGTTGCGGTGGGTGATGGCGGTGACGCGGATGGTCGGCTTCGGCGACTTGTCGCCGGCGAGATAGCCGGTGAACTCGGCGAACGGCCCTTCCATGACGAACTTCGCCGGGATCGAGCTGCAGGTAGCCCTCGATCACGATCTCCGCGCTCGCGGGCACGTGGAGGTCGACGGTCTCGCATTTGACGAGCTCGACCGGAGCGCCGCGGATCGCGCCCATCACGTCGTATTCGCACACGCCCTTGGCGACCGGCGCGCCGCCGGTGAAGCCGAGCGAAGGCTCCCAGCCGATGGCGACCGCGATCGGCATCTCGGTCTTGCCGGCGCGCTCCCACGACGTCGCATGCTGGCCGACATGCTGGGCCTTCCACAGCAGGATCGGGATTTCGTTCTTGCTCGCCACCATGCCGCGATAGATGCCGACGTTCATCACGCCGGTGTCGTGGTCCTTGGTGACGCAGCCGCCATAGGTGAGGAGGTAGCGGCCGCCGTCGAGCCTGTTCCACCACGGCGACGGCAGCTCGTAGAGGTCGATGTCGTCGCCGGTGACGATGTTCTCTTTGACCGGGCCGGTGGAGACGATTTTTGGCGGAATGCTTCCCGCGAGCACGTTGCGGCCGAGCTTGACGAGCTCGCGCGGATGGGTGTCGGGCGCCACGCCCATCATCATGGCGACGCGCCGGTAGCTCGACAGGCCGCAGCCGAAGATGCGGCGGCACCGAGCGTTGGCGCCGTAGTCCTTGATGTTGTTGAACAGCAGCGCCGGGCCGTCGCCGGTGCCCTGGGCGAGCCGCATCACGGTGCCGAGCTCGATATTCCAGTCGACCTCGGCGTCGACCTCCCTGATCTCGCCGGCGTCGTGCAGCGCCTTGATCCAGCCGCGGAGATCGCCGAAGGCGACCGGCTTGCGTTCGATGTTCATAGCCTGTTCCAGTCAATCGTCCGGCGCATGCTGCGCCGCCCTTCGGCGGCCGGAGTTATGCCCGCCTGCGGCCGCCCACTTCAACACGAGCCGGCGCGGCGCCGGCGAAACCGCCGGTATGGCAGGCTTGCGGAAGCCGTGGCTTTACTCAAGGATACGCTGCGTTTAGCTAAAGCGCCTTTCCGTGACGCAGCCGCAGGCGCGTAGGGTGGGCAAAGGCGCGCTCTTCGCGCCGTGCCCACGTCCGAACGGCCCGCGTGGGCACGCGCGTCGCTTTGCCCACCCTACGTTCCCGCCGCGACGCCTGTGATCACGCGAAGGCCGTCGTCGACGGTGCTTTGGTGTCAACGCTCGGTGTGCCGCTCCCTCGCAAGGAAGACCCCGCATTGCTGTCGGGGCGCGGCCGCTATGCCGACGATCTGCCGGAGCCGCGCGGCACGCTGCATGCCCATGTGATCCGCTCACCCCACGCCCATGCCGTCATCCGCGGCATCGACGCGGCGGCGGCGCGCAGCCTGCCCGGCGTCGCCGCGGTCATCACCGGCGAGGAGGTGCGCGCGCTCACCGACCCCTTCCTGATCGCGCTCAAGGCGCCGGTGCACCAGTGGTCGCTCGCGGTCGAGCGGGTGCGCTATGTCGGCGAGGCGGTGGCGCTGGTCGTCGCCGAAAGCCGGTACGTCGCGGAGGACGCCGCCGAGCTCGTCAAGGTCGAGTACGAGCCGCTTCCCGTCGTCATCGACCCCCTCGCCGCCTGCGACAAATCGGCGCCGCTGCTGCATGCCGAGTGCAAGACCAACGAAATCTCGGTCCGCAAATTCACCTACGGCGATACCGCCGACGCCTTTGCCCGCGCCGATGCCCGGGTCGCGCTCACCGTCGGCTTCCCGCGGCTCTCCTTCACGCCGATGGAGTGCTACGTCGTCGTCGCCGAATACCGTGCCCACGACAAGAGCTACGACGTCACCGCGAACTTCCAGGGGCCGTTCTCCACCCATCCGGTGATGGCGAAGGCGTTGCGGGTGCCGGGCACCAAGATGCGGCTGCGCATCCCGCCGGACAGCGGCGGCAGCTTCGGCATCAAGCTCTCGGTGTTTCCCTACGTCGTGCTCACCGCGATCGCGGCGAAGATCACCGGGCGGCCGGTGAAATGGGTCGAGGACCGCGTCGAGCATCTCGTCGCCGCGAGCTCGGGGCCGAACCGCATCACCGAGATCGAGGCCGCGGTCACCAAGGAAGGCCGCATCCTGGCGCTGCGGCTCGACCAGCTCGAGGATTACGGCGCGTACCTGCGGGCGCCGATGCCGGGCCCGCTCTACCGCATGCACGGCGCGGTGACGGGCGCCTACGACATCCCGAACGTCGATGTGACGAACCGCATCGTGCTCACCAACAAGATGCCGGCGAGCCTGATCCGCGGCTTCGGCGGCCCGCAGCTCTATCTCGCGATCGAGCGGCTGGTGCAGCGCATCGCCGTCGAGCTCGGCCTCGACCACCTCGACGTCATCCGCCGCAATCTCATCCCCGACGCCAAATTCCCGTACCGCACCGCGGCGGGCGCGCTCTACGACTCCGGCGGCTATGTGAGCGCGGTCGCAACGACCATCGCCGACGGCCGCCTCGACTGGCTCAAGCGCCGGCGCGACGAGGCGCGCGCCGCCGGCAGGCTCTACGGCATCGGCTTCGCCGCGGTGGTCGAGCCCGGCATGTCGAACATGGGCTATCTCTCGACGCTGCTCTCGGCCGATGCCCGCGAGCGCGCGGGCCCCAAGAACGGCGCGGTCTCCATGGTCACCGTCAACGTCGATCCGCTCGGCGCGGTGTCGATGACGGCGGACGTGACCGTGCAGGGCCAGGGCCACGAGACCGTGCTGTCGCAGATCGTCGCCGACCGGCTCGGGCTCGCGCCCGACGACATCGAGGTGTCGCTCGCGCTCGACACCGGCAAGGACCCGTGGTCGATCGCCGCCGGCAGCTATTCGTGCCGGTTCTCGCCGGGCACCGCGGTCGCGGCCCATTTCGCGGCGGTGCAGATGCGCGACAAGCTCGCCGGCATCGCGGCGAAGCAGCTCAACATCCTGCCCGACGACATCGAGTTCGCCGTCGGCAAGATCCGCAGCCGCTCCAATCCCGACAACGCGCTGCCGTTCTCGCGCGTCGCCGGCACCGCGCACTGGTCGCCGGTGATGCTGCCGGAGGGCATGGCGCCGGGCCTGTCGGAAACCGGGGTGTGGTCGCCGCCGGAGCTCGAGCCGCCGACCCGCGACGACCGCATCAACACCTCGCTCACCTACGGCTTCGTGTTCGACATGTGCGGCGTCGAGATCGACCCCGCGACCTTCCAGCTCCGCATCGACCGCTACGTCTCGATGCACGATGCCGGCAAGCTCCTCAACCCGCTGATCGCCGACGGCCAGGTGCACGGCGCCTTCGTGCAGGGCGTCGCGGCCGCGCTCTACGAGGAGTTCGTCTACGACGAGAACGGCGGCTTCCTGTCCGGCACCTTCGCCGACTATCTCGTGCCGACGGTGACCGAGATACCGAAGCTCGAAATCCTGCACCAGGAGACGCCGTCCCCGCTCACGCCGCTCGGCGCCAAGGGCCTCGCCGAAGGCAACTGCATGAGCACGCCGGCCTGCATCGCGAACGCCGTCGCCGATGCGCTCGGGGTGAAGGACATTGCGCTGCCGCTCACCCCGCGCCGGCTGCATGCGCTCCTGGCCGGGGCCGAGCCGCCGCGTCCCGCGGGGGCCGGCAAGGCCGACAGTCCCCGCCGAAGCGCCGGCGGACGGCCGCACCATGCGCGGCTCCGGCTTCGTCGAGGTCGCCGCGCCGCCCGCCGCGGTGTGGCGCGCGCTGCTCGATCCGGACAGCCTCAAGGCGGTGATCCCCGGCTGCCACGAGCTGCGCAAGACCGGAGAGAACGACTACGTCGCCGATGTGTCGCTCGGCGTCGGCCCGGTGCGCGGGCGCTTCACCGCGACGGTCGGCCTCTCCGACCTCGTCACCGAGACCTCGGGCCGCATCGGCGGCACGCTCACCGGCCCGCTCGGCGGCGCCTCGGGGTCGGGGATGCTGCGGCTCTCGCCCGCGGCGGCGGGGACGCGGATCGACTACGACTACGCGGTCGCGATCGGCGGCAAGGTCGCCGCGGTGGGCGGCCGGCTGCTCGACGGCGCGACGCAGGTCATCATCCGCCAGTTCTTCGAGCGGCTCGGGCGCCGCCTGGCCGCGCCCGCCGCGAACGGTGCCGCGAAGCCCGGCCTGTGGCGCCGCCTGTTCGGCCGCGCGGAGGCGCCATGAAGCCGCGCCGCTTCGACTATGTGCGCCCGGACACTGTCGCCGAGGCGCTCGCCCTCCTCGCCCAACACGGCGAGGACGCCAAGGTGATCGCGGGCGGGCAGTCGCTGATGGCGATGCTCAACCTGCGGCTCCTCGAACCTGCGCTGCTGATCGACATCGCGCGCCTTGCCGAGCTCGATTACATCAAGATCGCCGGCGACAAGGTCGAGGTCGGCGCCGCTGTCACCCAGAACCGGCTCAAGGACTGGCCGGAGCTCGGGGCGAAGCTGCCGCTGCTCGCCCGCGCGCTGCCCTTCGTCGGCCACTTCCAGACCCGCAACCGCGGCACCGTGTGCGGCTCGATCGCCCATGCCGATCCGAGCTCGGAGATTCCGCTGAGCCTTGCGACGCTCGGCGGCGAGGTCGTGCTGCGCTCGCGCCGCGGCACCCGCACGCTTGCGGCGGCTGACTTCCAGCGCGGCATGCTGCAGACCGCGCGCGAGCCCGACGAGCTGATCACCGCGGTGCGGTTTCCCGTCCACGCCGGCGCGCGCGTGGCGTTCCGCGAGATCGCGCGCCGGCACGGCGATTTCGCCATGATCGCGGTCGCGGCGTGGGTTCAGGGCGGGGCCGGCGGCGGCACCGTCAAAGTCGGCATCGGCGGGGTCGCCGACCGGCCGGCGGTGCGCTCGCTGAGCCTCGATGGCGGCGACGCGGCGAAGGCCGCCTTCGAAGCACTCGCCTGGGAGCTCGAAGGCTACGACGACATCCATGCCACCGCGCGTCTTCGGCGCGATCTTTTGCGCCGCGTCGGACCGGCCGTGGTCGAGGAGGCGCTGCAATGCGCCGCGTGAACAAGGACGAGCGCACCCGCATCGCGTTCACCCTCAACGGCCGCGCCGTTACGGGCGACGCCGAGCCGCGCATGCTGCTCACCGATTTCCTGCGCCACGTCATCGGCGCCACCGGCACCCATGTCGGCTGCGAGCACGGCGTGTGCGGCTGCTGCACCGTGCTCGTCGACGGCATCGCCGTGCGCGGTTGCCTGACCCTCGCCGTGCAGGCCGAGGGACGCAGCGTCACTACGGTGGAATCGCTCGCCGCCGCCGACGGCACGCTCAATGCGCTGCAGAAGGCATTCCAGCAGCACCATGCGCTGCAATGCGGCTTCTGCACGCCGGGAATCCTGATGTCGTTCACCGACTATCTTGCGAGAAATCCGCATCCGACCGAGGATGAAATCCGCGAGGTCTTGAGCGGCCATCTCTGCCGATGCACGGGCTATGCCGGCATCGTCGCCGCCGTGCTCACCGCCACGGGCGGCGCCCCCGCACCCGAGACACCGAGTTCGAACCCAAGCCGGAGCCAGCCATGAAACCTCCCTATCGCGAATTGGTGACCATCAACGGCAAGAACGTCGTGCTCGCCCACAACGAGCCGCCGGTGGTCAATGCGGGCGTCCTCGAGAACGAGGACATCTTCCGCATGATCAACATTTTCGCCGAGAAGTTCTCGCCCTCGAACATCGACAAGGCGGACGGCACGCCGCTGCGGCTCTACACCTCCGACCGCGTCAAGATCGACGTCTCCAAGCGGCGCAAGCACGACATGGGCTTCTGGCATCGCAATGTCGACGCCCACGAGATCATCTTCTGCGTCAAGGGCGCGCTCAAATGGGAAACCGAGATGGGCGTGAAGATCATGCATCCCGGCGACATGCTGATCATCCCCAAGGGCATCGGCCACCGCTCGATGCTGTGCGAGGATTCGACCGACGAGAACGTGCTCATCGAGCTCAAGATCGCCGACGAGCTGACCTATGTCGGGGAGAATAAGTGAGACGCCGGCTCTCTCCCTCTCCCCGCGCGCGGGAGAGGGTCGGGTGAGGGGGCGGTTTCGCGAGGTCTGAGCCTTGAGAATCTCGCCGGCGCTCAGACTCGCGACGCGAGCCCCCTCACCCTCCCTCGCTTCGCTCGGTCGACCTCTCCCCGCACGCGGGGAGAGGTGAAGGAAGGAGTACCACGTGCAGTCCGTTGATCTCGTCATCGCCGACATCGCCTGGCTGATCACCATGGACCGGGATCGCCGCGTCATCCGCGATGCGGCGATCGCGGTCGATGGCGGCAAGATCGTCGCGGTCGGCAAGTCGGCCGACCTCGCGCAGCGCTACGCCGGCAAGCGCAAGGTCGACGGCCGCGCCACCGTGGCGACGCCGGGCTTCATCGACTGCCACCTGCATTCCTCGTTCCAGCTCTCGCGCGGGCTCGCCGACGAATCCAATGCGCAGTCGTTCCTGTTCGACCGCATGTACCCTTACGAGGCCGCGCTCGAGGCCGACGACGTGCGGGTGTCGGCGACGCTCGCCGCCGCCGAGCTGTTGCGCCACGGCGTGACCTGCTTCATCGATCCCGGCAACTACCATCCCGAGGCCTCGGTCGAAGGCGTGCTGGCGACCGGCATCCGCGCGATCGTGTCGCGCTCCTCCTTCGATCTCACGAAATCCGTGCTCGGCATCCTGCCCGAGCGCATGATCGAGACCACCGACATCGCGATGGAGCGCGCCGCCGAGGTGCTGGCGCGCTACGCCAAGTCCGGCCACCCGCGGCTCGGCGCCAGCGCTTCGTTCCGCGGCCTCAACAACGCCTCCGACGAGCTGATCGTCGGCCTCAAGGGGCTCGCCGACACCTTCGGCACGCTGCTGCAGACCCATGCGTGCTTCAGCTATTCGACGCATGATTCGAGCGTCGCCCGCACCGGGCTTGCCGAGATCGAGCGGCTGGAATCGCTCGGCGTGATCGATGAGCGCATGCTGATCGTCCATTCCGGCTGGCTCGAGCCGCAGGAGGTCGCGATTCTCGCGCGGCGCAAACCGTCGCTGGTCTGCGCGCCGAGCTCGAGCCTGCACAACGGCTACGGCAACTTCGTGCAGGGCAAGCTGCCGGAGCTGCTGGCGCTCGGCGTCAACGTCGCCGCCGGCTCCGACCATGCGAGCTCGGGCATCGTCGACATGACGCAGGAAATCCGCCTCGCCTGCTGCTGCTACAAGGAGACCCGGATCAATCCGCGCGTCATGCCGCCGGAGACCGGCCTCGAAATGGCGACCGTCAACGGCGCCAAGGCTGCGCTGATGAGCGACCGCATCGGCAGCATCGAGGTCGGCAAGGAGGCCGACATCGTGCTGTTCGACACCAACCGGCCGGAATGGCAGCCGCTGATCAATCCGGTGTCGAACCTCGTCTACAGCGCCACCGGCGATTCCGTGCGCGATGTGTTCGTGATGGGCGAGCAGGTGGTGGCGGGCGGCCACCTCACCAAGATCGACGAAGCGGCGCTGTTCGACGAGGTGCCGGTTGCGGTCGGCCGGTTCGGCAAGAAGCTCAAGTTCGAGAACATGGTCCAGTTGAAATGGCCGGTGTCGTGACGAGTCTGCACCCACCATGTCATTCCGGGGCGCCCGCAGGGCGAACCCGGAATCCAGGCTACGGTGCAAATGGCGCCGCCGTCTGGATTCCGGGTTCCGACCTGCGGCCGGCCCCGGAATGACAGAGAGCGAAACGGAGCTCGGCGATGAGCGTGTTCGGCGACCATCAGCTCGGCATTCCGTACCGCCCGATCGCCGATCTGTTCGCAATGTACCGCGAGCGCGATCCCGGCAAGACCGCGATCGTCGATCTCGATTCCGGCACCGCGATCAGCTTCGGCCAACTCGACCAGGTGACGACCGACGTCGCCGCGTTTCTCAAGGATCGCGGCGTGACCAAGGGCAGCCGCGTGCTGCTGCTCTCCGACGAGAACCTCGAGAAGCTGTTGCTGTGGTTCGGCATCTGGCGGCTCGGCGCCGTCGTGTGCCCGCTCAACATCGAGATCAACGAGAAGGTGCTGGCGGACCTCGCACCGGTCGTGAACCCGGCGCTGATCCTCTACCACAAGGACATCGATTGCGACGCGCTGGTCGGCGACTGCAAGGCGCCGCGGGCGAGATTCGGCGCGTGGTCGGCGGACGGCGCCAGTCGACCCGCAGGACGAGTGCTTCGCGGCGATGACCAAGGGCCATCGCGCCGAAGAACTCCCCGAGCGGAACCTCCCCGAGGACCTCGCCTGCATCTTCTGCACGTCGGGCACCACGAGCCGGCCCAAGATCGTGGTCTACGACCACTGCGCCTACTGGCTCAACGGGCTCTCGACGCTCGAATTCCTCGGCCTCAGCGAAGACGACCGCACGCTGGAGTACCGCTCGTTCGGCTGGAATTCGGCGCAGGTGCTCAGCCTGATGCCCTTCCTCGAGAAGGGCCTGACCATGCACATCGCCAAGCGCTTCTCCCACAGCCGGTTCTTCGAGTGGATCCGCGACCGCGGCATCACCTTCTCGGCCGGCGTGCCGACCGTGCTCAACATGCTGCTCCACAAGCCGCTCGGCTACACCGCGAAGGACGTGCCGACGCTGCGGCTGATGAGCTGCTCGACCGCGCCGCTCACCGCGCAGCAATGGCTGCAGTTCGAGGAGATGTACGGCGTCAAGCTCCTGCAGATGTACGGCATGTCCGAAGCCGGCTGGGTGTGCGGCAACCGCACCTACAAGAACCGCATCGGCACCGTCGGCGTGCCGGCGCTGCATCAGGAGTTCGCCATCGTCGATGCCGAAGGCCGGACGTGTCCGGTCGACGTCGAGGGCGAGGTGACCGCGGGCGGGCCGCACACCGCGATCGGCTATCTCCTCGACGACGGCACGATCGAGCGCATCCGGCCGAACCGCATCAAGACCGGCGACCTCGCGACGATGGACGAGGACGGCTTCGTCCGCGTCACCGGCCGCACCAAGGACCTCATCATCCGCGGCGGCATGAACATCGCGCCGGCCGAGATCGACGAGATATTGCTGCGCCATCCCGGCATCCTCGAAGCGGCCGCGGTCGGCGTGCCCGACCCGATCTACGGCGAGGAGGTCGTGTGCTATGTGGTGGCGAAGCCCGGCACCGCGCTCAACGAGGCGACCGTGCGCAAGCATTGCGAGGCCTTCCTGCCGCCGCCCAAAATGCCGAAGCAGGTGTTCTTCGTCGCCGACCTGCCGAAGAGCGACCGCGGCAAGGTGCTGCGCGATCGCTTGCGCGAGGACTACGCGCGGATGAAGGAGTCGGCATGAGCGGCATACTCTCATCGCCGGCAATCGGATCGGCCGGATTCCCTCCCCCTGAAAGGGGGAGGGTTAGGGTGGGGGTCCGCTGACTCGCGGTTCTTGCCGCCCGCGACCCCCACCCCGACCCTCCCCCTTTCAGGGGGAGGGAGGCACGCCCTCACAGCCTTTGACAAGAACGGAATCACAGAATGGATGCGTTGACGAAGCCGAAGCGCAAATCGACGGCGAAGGCCGGCAACGAAAGGCGCCTCGGCCGCACCGGA
Source organism: uncultured Alphaproteobacteria bacterium (assembly GCA_963793985.1). GTDB lineage: Bacteria > Pseudomonadota > Alphaproteobacteria > Rhizobiales > Xanthobacteraceae > JAJPKK01. The sequence goes on from CAWCCG010000006.1 coordinate 266,864, forward strand.
GCGCGCCGGAGCGCAGCTATCCGGACCTGCACGACCACCTGCGTGCGCTCGACAAGGCCGGCCTCCTCGTCACCGTCGACCGGCCGATCAACAAGGACACCGAGATGCACCCGCTGGTGCGCTGGCAGTTCCGCGGCGGCATCGAGGAGAAGGACCGCAAGGCGTTCCTGTTCACCAACGTCGTCGACACCAAGAAGCGCAAATACGACATCCCGGTCGCGGTCGGCGTGCTCGCCTCGAACCGCGAGATCTACCGCATCGGCATCGGCTGCAAGCTCGACGAGATCGACGCGCGCTGGGTCGCCGCGGCGCGCCATCCGATCACGCCGCGCATCGTCGAGAACGCGCCGTGCCACGAGATCGTCATCCAGGGCAAGGCGCTCGACAAGCCGGGCAACGGCCTCGACGCCATTCCGCTGCCGATCTCGACGCCGGGCTGGGACATCGCGCCCTATGCGACGCTGTCGCAGTACATCACCAAGGATCCCGACACCGGCATCCAGAACATGGGCAACTACCGCGGCCAGGTGAAGGCGCCGCGGCGGCTCGGCATGAACCCGTCGCTCGAGCTGCGTCCCGGCATCTACAATCACTGGGAGAAGCTGCGCGCCCGCGGCTTCAAGAAGCTCCCCTGCGCCGTGGTGCTCGGCGCGCCGCCCTGCATCACGTTCGCCTCGGTGCAGAAGCTGCCGGAAACGGTCGACGAGCTCGACGTCGCCGGCGGCCTCGTCGGCTCGCCGATCAACGTCGTCAAGGCGAAGACCGTCGATCTCCTGGTTCCGGCGGAGGCCGAGATCGTGATCGAGGGCTTCATCGATACCGAATATCTCGAGCCCGAGGCGCCGTTCGGCGAATCGCACGGCCACGTCAATCTGCAGGAATTCAACGCCTACATGGACGTCACCTGCATCACGCGGCGGCGCGACGCCATCCTCACCTCGATCATCTCGCAGGTGACGCCGAGCGAATCGAGCCTCATCAAGCGCATCGGCATGGAGCCGCTGTTCCTCAACTTCCTGCGCGACACGCTCGGCATCAAGGGCATCAAGCGCGTCTCGATGCACGAGCCGCTCACCAACATCCGCAAGGTGATCGCGCTCGTCGTCGAGCGCGACATGCCGACGACGGAAATCTGGCGCGCGCTCTACGGCGCCGCGGTGCTGCACCGCGCGGCCGGCAAATACGTCATCGCGATCAACGACGACATCGATCCCGAGAACGCCGACGCGCTGTTGTGGGCGATGTCGTACCGCGCCAACGCCGGCATCGACATGCACATCATGCCCCACCGCGACCCCGGCCACGGCCCGCGCAGCGCCCGCAACGGCGGCGAGGACGCCTCGGTGCTGATCGACGCGACGCTCAAAGAGAACTTCCCGCCGATCTCGCTCCCCAAGCGCGAATACATGGAGAACGCGCGCAAGATCTGGGAGGAGCTCGGGCTCCCCAAGCTCAAGCCGGAGGCGCCGTGGTACGGCTACTCGCTCGGCGAATGGTCGGAGGAGCTCGACGAAGCCGCGCTCGCGGCGACGCGCGGCGAGTATTTCGCCGCCGGCAAGAAGCTCGTGAAGCGCCGCCGCAAGGACGTGCGGATGAACACCGAAGTGCGGAATGTGAAGGAGTGACGTCCCACCCGTCTTCCGGGGCGCGCATCTTTGCGCGAACCCGGAATCCAGGCTTCACGGCGAGCGGGACGGCCGTCTGGATTCCGGGTTCGCCGCAAGCGCGGCGCCCCGGAATGACAGCTTCAAGGCGCCACCATCGCTTCGGGCTTGGTGCGCTGGCGCTTGACCATCAGCTTGTTGAGCGCGCCGAGATAGGCATTGGCCGACGCGACCAGCGTGTCGGGGTCGGCACCCTTGCCGGTGACCGACTTGTCGTTCTCCGACAGAGCGCACCGACACCTCGGCTTGGGCGTCGGTGCCCTCGGTCACCGCGTGCACCTGGTAGAGCTCCAGCACCGCGTCGTGCGGGATGAGCGCCTTGATGCAGTTGAAGGTCGCGTCGACCGGGCCGTTGCCCTCGCATTCCTCGATCGCGATCTTGCCGTCGATGTCGAGCTTCATGGTGGCGCGCTGCGGCCCGCGGGTGCCGGCGATGACGGAGAGCGAGACGAGCTTGATGCGGTCTTGCGCGGTCGCGATCTCCTCGTCGACCAGCGCCTCGATGTCCTCGTCGTAGACGTGCTTCTTGCGGTCGGCCAGCGTCTTGAACCGCACGAAGGCGTCTTCCAGCTGGTTGCCGGCGAGCTCGTAGCCGAGATCCTTGAGCTTGTGGATGAAGGCGTGGCGGCCGGAGTGCTTGCCCATCACCAGCGAGGTCTGCTTCACGCCGACGCTCTCCGGCGTCATGATCTCGTAGGTCTGGGTGTGCTTGAGCATGCCGTCCTGGTGGATGCCGGACTCGTGGGCGAAGGCGTTGCGGCCGACGATCGCCTTGTTGTACTGCACCGGGAACGAGGTCGCGGCCGACACGAGCTTCGAGGTGCGCGTCAGCATGGTCGCGTCGATGCCGGTCCAGAACGGCAGCACGTCGTTCCGCACCTTCATCGCCATCACCACCTCTTCGAGCGAGGCGTTGCCGGCGCGCTCGCCGATGCCGTTGATGGTGCATTCGATCTGCCGCGCACCGGCGCGCACCGCGGCGAGCGAGTTCGCCACCGCCATGCCGAGGTCGTCGTGGCAATGCGCGGAGAACCGCGCCTTGTCCGAGTTCGGCACGCGCTCGCGCACCATCTTGAACAGCGCGTAGTACTCCTCCGGCACCGTGTAACCCACCGTGTCGGGGATATTGATGGTGGTGGCGCCGGCCTTGATCGCGGCCTCGACGCAGCGGCACAGAAAATCGTGCTCGGTGCGGGTGCCGTCCTCGCTCGACCACTCGACGTCGTCGGTGTAGTTGCGCGCGCGGGTCACCGAGGAGACGACGAGCCCGAAGACCTGCTCGGGCTCCATCTGCAGCTTCCACTTCATGTGCACCGGCGAGGTGGAGATGAAGGTGTGGATGCGCCCGCGCCGCGCCGGCTTGATCGCCTCGCCGCAGCGGTCGAGGTCCTTCTGGCCGGCGCGGGAGAGGCCGCACACGACCGCGTTCTCGGTGCGCTTGGCGATCTCGTTGACGGCCTGGAAGTCGCCCTCCGAAGCAATCGGAAAGCCGGCCTCGATGATGTCGACGCCCATCGTGTCGAGCACCTCGGCGACCTCGAGCTTCTCCTCGTGGGTCATGGTGGCACCGGGAGACTGCTCACCGTCACGCAAGGTGGTGTCGAATATGACGACGCGGTCCTTGTCGGACTGGGTTTGCGCGGTCATGGGAATTTTCCTTCTGCAACTGTCGCGCCGCTTGGGGCGCCCTCGGGGTTCCGTCCGCCTGTCCCCTGAGCGCCCAGGCACGAATGCCCAGCCGGCCCTCAGGGGCGGCTAAGAAGCAGAATCCGAAGCGCGAGGGCGCGCGGCGGGGCCGTTGCAGCCCTCCGTCCGATCGCGCTCATCTCGCGCCGCATCGACATGCCGTTAACCCTCGTCTGCCGGCCAACGGGACCATCTCTGTCAGATGGGCACCCAGTTCACAGGCCGATAGGTCTTCTAACGGAAACAGGGCCGAATGGGCAAGCTGTTTGGCGGAAACCGGTAGCCCGGATTGAGCGACACGCGAAATCCGGGGCTTCCCCGGGCAACGCTGCCCCCGGGTTTCGCTCGCGCTCAACCCGGGCTACGGGCCCACACATAGGACAGGTACGCTGTCACAAAATCCGGCATGGCGGGATCGAAATCGTCCGGCGAGCGCACGATCCGGATGTCCGCGAGCTCCGGCCGCGCCTCGGTGGCGAGGTGACGCAACACCTCCGCGCGCACAGCCTCGGCCGGGCGATCCGCCTGGATCGCCTTCATCAGCGCCAGGCGCGAGCCGGCAACTATCGCGGTCCAGTCCGCCGACACGGAGAGCGCGGCCGGGTCGAGACCGGTCTCCTCCTGCAATTCGCGCAGCGCGTTGCCGAGGAGGTCGACGGTGCCGCCGACGACATCGGCCGGTTCCGGCGTCCCGGCCGGAAAGTAGATACGCCCGGCATTGGCGGTGGACGCGCTCATCACGCCGAGCAGGTAGCCGCCGTCGCTGCCGCGCAGCGCTGCCATGGAAAAGCAGTTGTGCACCGCGCGGTCGGGGAAACCCCAGTCGCGCCACGCCATGAAGTCGGCGAAGCCGGTCTCGAAAAACGTGCCGCGCAGCACGCCGTCGCCGATCGCAGCGTCTCTCATCAGGAGAACGCGGCCGTTCCACAGCTCGGGCTTGGAACGGCGCAGCGTCGCGAAATGATCGTCGATCTCGCGACGGCGTTCCTGCGCGAACGGCCAGGCATAGGGCGCGATGCCGAGCTCCAGCCGTTCGAACCGTGATCGGCATGTCCATCACAGGCCGATCCGCTGCGGCACGAACATCTCGGAGGGCGCGACAAGCTCCTCCTGCGCGGCGATGAGCGCGATCTCGTGAGCGTCGCCGCTGCGCTTCAAGCAGGCCGAACACGCTCGAGGTCGACCATGACAGCGCCTCGGCCACGTTGCCGCTGCGCAGATAGTGGAAGAGGAACAGCGCGGCGATGACGTCGCCGGCGCCGTTTCCCGGCGCGGCGAGCCTCGGCGTGCGCACGAGATATTGCGCGGCGCCGTCGGACGCGACGACGTCGATGTGGCCGGGCGGCGTCTCGTTCACCTCGACCGAAGTGACGAGGATCGCGCGGGGGCCTCGCACGTGAAGAAGGCCGATCGCCGAGACGAGCTGCCCCAGGTCGACGGTGTCGTCCCCGATGAGGCGATCGAGCTCGAAATGGTTCGGCGTGACGATTTGGGCGAGCGGGATGGCGCGCTCGCGGAAGAACTCCGGTACGCCCCTCTGGACGAACACCCCGCGGCGGCGATTGCCGATCACCGGATCGCAGCAATAGACGGCGCCGGGATTGGCGGCTTTGACCCGGCCGACCGCACGCAGAACGGCCGCGCCGATCTCGACCGAGCCGACGTATCCGGAGAGCACGCCGTCGCAGCTTGCGAGCACGCCACGCTCGGCGATGCCCTCGACCACCGCATCGATCATGGCGGCTCCGAACACCTCGCCCTTCCATCCGCCGTAGCCGGTGTGATTGGAGAACTGCACGGTATGCACCGGCCAGACCTCGCAGCCGAGCCGCTGCAACGCGAACACCGCGGCCGAATTGCCGACATGCCCATAGGCGACGTGCGACTGGATGGAGAGGATGTTCACGCCGGCACCCGCCAGCGCGCTACAAACATCTCGCCGTCATTCCGGGGCGCAGCGCAGCGGAACCCGGAATCCAGCTCTTCTTGCAGGTTCGTCGCGACTTCCGTTCGTAAGTCTGGATTCCGGGTTCGCGCGCAAGCGCGCGCCCCGGAATGACTCGGCGCCAGGATGGCAAGCTCACCGGCACTCACGACGAAGTGCCGGACAACGACCTTGCGCACCACAAGGCGATGGATCATCTTGCCCGACGACTCGCTGACCGCCTCCTCGTCGAGCAGCACCTCGGCGCTTCCGAGGGCGCCGCGCACGAGGTCGGCGTCGAACGCGCCGTAGAGCCGGCCGTGGCCATCGCGCAGATCCGCGCCGCGGGTGACGCGCCAGCTCAAGTAAAGCACGCCGCCGGGCGCGAGGATCGCCAGCAGCCGTCGCACTGCAGGCGCCACGTCGTCCCTCGGCAGATGCATGATCACGGTTTCGCAGAGCACGTTGGCGAAGCTCGCATCCGCGATGCCTTCCAGTGCCGGCAAGGCTGCGGAATGGAAGGCAAGCTTCGGGTAGCGCGCCCGCGCCTGCGCCAGGAGGCCGGCGGAAAGGTCGTAGCCCACCGCCGGAAATCCGTTGGCGGAAAGCCAGGCGACGTCACGGCCGCTGCCGCAGCCGATGTCGGCGGTCGCGGCCCGGCCGGAAGAACCGCCGCACGATGGCGTGAAGGTCGGCGGGCGGCGGCTGCTCGTGCCAGTCCTGCGCGAAGGCGGCGGCGCCGGAGTCGTAGGCGCGGAGCGTCGCATCATCCATCGCGAGGCCGATCCGCTTATTGCGTGCCGGTCTTCTGGCTCGCCTGCTCGACGAAGCGATTGGTGTAGGTCTTGGAGAGATCGATCTTCGCCTTGGCGACCTCCGGCGAGGACTGCGCGAACACCGCGAGCACGGCCTCGGCGCCCTTCGGATCCATGCGGCCGGTGGTCGAATACATCGGGATCGAGTTCTTGAGCGCCGCGAGATAGAGCGCCTTGTCGGCCCCCACGAACTCCTCCGGCATCTTCGCCATGATCTCTTCCGCGCTGTGGGAATGGATCCATTTGAGCGTCGCGAGAATGGCGTTGGTGAGCCCTTGGGTCTCCTTCTCGTGCTTCGCGATCCAATCCGCCCGCGCGTAGAGCGCACCGCCCGGATACTCGCCGCCGAACACCGCGAGCGTGTCGTCCTGGGTGCGCACGTCGGAGAGAATCTTCAGCGACGGGTATTTGGCTTTGAGAAGCGTCGGCGTCGGGTCGAGCATCACCGCGGCATCGACGGTGCCCTGCTCCATGGCCGCGACCGCGGTGGCGTCGAGGCCGATGCCGATCACCGCGACGGAGTTCGGATCGACGCCGTTCTTGGCGAGCAGGTATTTCAGGAAGAAGTCGGTCGACGAACCCGGCGCGCTGACGCCGACCTTCTTGTTGGCGAGGTCCTTCACCGAGGAGATTTCATTGGTGTGGCGCGGCGACACCCCGAGCACGAGGCCGGGATAGCGGTCGTAGACGACGAAGGCGGTGAGCTGCTGGTTCTTGGCGGCCAAATTGACGCAGTGGTCGTAATATCCCGACACCACGTCGGCGCTGCCGCCGATCACCGCGGTGAGCGCCTGCGAGCCGCCCTTGAAATTCACGAGCTCGATGTCGAGGCCTTCCTTCTTGTATTCGCCGAGCTGCTGCGGCGAGCACCGTCGGCAGATAGCACAGGCACCCTGCCCCGCCGACTGCGATCGTCAGCTTCGCGGCGGCGGCAGCCGACGCCAGCGCGAAGAGAGCGAGTGCGGCAAAAGCGCCCGTGGCGAGCTTCGTGCGCATTGGTTTTCTCCCGACGTTTCCGAGTTGGCCCGCAAGATAGAGCAAGCGCCGACACGTGCAAAGCGTGGTTTCGCCGCAAAAATCGGCGATTTCTTCCCTCCCCGTCTTCGGGGGAGTTTCTTTCCGCTCCCCGCTGCGGGTGGCTCTTCCTCGGCTCGGGGAGGAAGAAGAACGTCGACGCGAAACGGAGAGGGGAAAAGAAGTTCGCGCGATCGTGAACGCGATGCGCCATTTGGTCTCGACTTACCAACAATTAACCCGCGGGACAGGTGTGAGCAACGTTGCGTGTTTATTCGTTTTGTTACTGCAAGCGATGGTCATTCCGTCACGAAGTTTCTTTGACGGGGGCTGCGCACCAGTGAGGGCCTTTAAACTTCGGAGACTCAACAGATGACACAAACTCCCAACAGACTTTCGGCACGGCGCGTCACGTTGATGGCGTCGGTCGCGGGCCTCGGCTTGGCCGTCCTGCTCACCGGTCCGAGCGCATTCCGCGCAGTCAACGGTCCGGCGTGGACGAGCACCGCCGTCGCCGCCGAGAATATGGTGCAGCCGACCGGCTTCGCCGACATCGTCGCCAAGGTGAAGCCCGCGGTGATCTCCGTGCGCATCCGCATGGATGCCCCCGAGAAGACCGCGAGCCTCGACGACAACGACGACAATGATCAGGCGCAGCCCGGCGCTCCGATGGAGCGGTTCTTCCGGCAGTTCGGCTTCAAGCAGTTCGGACTTCCGGACGGCATGCCGAACGGTACGCCGCGGGGCATGACGCCGCGCAGCCGCCCGGTCAGCGCCGAAGGCTCGGGCTTCTTCATCTCCGCCGACGGCTATGCGGTGACCAACAACCACGTGGTCGATCATGCCAAGACCGTGCAGGTCGTGACCGACGACGGCCGGACCCTCAACGCGAAGGTCATCGGCACCGACGCCAAGACCGATCTCGCGCTGATCAAAGTCGAGGGCAACGACTTCCCGTTCGTCCGCTTCTCGGATCGTGATCCGCGCATCGGCGACTGGGTGATCGCGGTCGGCAATCCGTTCGGCCTCGGCGGCACCGTGACGGCCGGCGTCGTCTCCGCTCGCGGCCGCGACATCGGCGCGGGTCCGTATGACGACTTCATCCAGATCGACGCCCCGGTGAACAAGGGCAACTCGGGTGGTCCGACCTTCGACACCAACGGCAACGTGATCGGGGTCAACACCGCGATCTTCTCGCCGTCGGGCGGCTCGGTCGGCATCGGGTTCGACATCCCCGCCGACACCGTGAAGACGGTCGTCGCCCAGCTCAAGGATCACGGTCACGTGACCCGCGGCTGGATCGGCGTCCAGATCCAGCCCGTCAACGCCGACATCGCCGACAGCCTCGGCCTCAAGACGGCGGAAGGCGCGCTGGTGAGCGAGCCGCAGAACGACGGCCCGGCCGCCAAGGCAGGGATCGTGGCGCGCGACGTCATCACCTCGATCGACGGCGCCCCGGTGAAGGACGCCCATGCGCTCGCTCGCAAGATCGGCACGATGGCGCCCGGCACCTCGGTCAAGCTCGGCCTCATGCGCGACGGCAGCGAGAAGACCGTGACGCTCACGCTCGGCACCTTGCCGGATGAGCGCCAGGCGAACGCCGCTGCTCCGCAGGGCGGCGCGGAGAAGGGCACGCCGAAGCTCGGCCTGACCCTCGCCCCGGCGGGCGCCGTCGGCGCCAACCAGGGCGTCGCGATCACCGCGGTCGACCCGGACGGCCCGGCCGCCGAGCGCGGCATGAAGAGCGGCGACGTCATTCTCGACGTCGCGGGCAAGACCGTCTCCAATCCGTCCGACGTGACGAAGGAGATCGCGGACCTGCACAAGGCCGGCAAGAAGACGGTGCTGATGCGGGTGAAGTCCGGCAACGCGACGCGGTTCGTCGCCATTCCGTTCGGCAACGCGTAACCGGTTGCCTCGGGGCGCTCGCCGGCGGTGTGTTGCCGGGAGGCGTGTGCAGCCATCGGCGAACTTCCCCAGGGGGACGGGCTTCGGCCCGTCCCCAGTTTTTTGGCGAGGGCCAGGGCAGCGTGCCGCCCTCGCTCCTCATTCCGACGCCGCTCGCTCCTCATTCCGTCATTCCGGGGCCGGCCGCAGGCCGGAACCCGGAATCCAGATCTTTCTTCGTATGAGGGCTGCGATTCCGGGTTCGGTGCGGAGCTGTGCATCGGGCCGGCCGGAGTGCCGGATCCGCGTTGGCACCGCCCCGGAATGACGGGGTGGACTGCGCCGTAGGAAAACGGCGCGGCGCACCTACATAAGATTCCAGACATCATCTGGGATCACCTCCGTGTTTCCGTTCATCGACACCGCTCCGCGCGCCTCCCGCCCGATCGCCGTGCTCGGCCTGATCGTGGCGAATGTCGTCGTGTTTCTGTGGATGCAGAGCCTGTCGCCGCGCTTGCTCGAGGCGGCGATCGTCCACTATGCGGTGATCCCGGTCGCCTATACCGATCCGCGCTACGCGCTCTCGCTCGGCCTCGATCCCACGAACTTCCTGCCGATGCTCACCGACATGTTCATGCATGGCGGCTGGATGCATCTCCTCTTCAACATGTGGTTCCTGTGGATCTTCGGACCGGCCATGGAGAAGCGGTTCGGCAGCCTCGGCTTCCTCGCGCTCTATGTCGCCGGCGGGCTGACCGCGAACGTCGTCCACATCGCGACCCATATCGATTCCACCGAGCCGGTGATCGGTGCGTCGGGTGCCGTCGCCGCGGTGATTGCGGCCTACGCCGTGACTTATCCGTGGTCGCGCGTTCTCTCGTTCGTGCCGCTCGGATTCATCCCGCTGGTCTTCCCGCTGCCGGCCTTCCTGTTCGCCTTCGCCTGGTTCGGCATGCAGTTGCTTCAGGGAAGCATCGAGCTGACCTCGAGCACCATGGCCGCCTCGGTCGCGTGGTGGGCCCATATCGGCGGCTTCGTGTTCGGCGCGGTGGTGGGGCTCGTCGCGCGGCGCGCGGTGCCGCCGCCGGTGGTCACGCAACAGACTTCCGCGCCGTGGGCTCCCGCGCCGCAGGTTCCTGCGCGGCCTCTGCCCGCAGCCGATGTTCACGCCGCCAGCCATTCCCGGCCGCAACCACGCCTGCCCGCTCGCGTGCCTGCCGACATCTGGCGGCACCGCGGTGCATGGCGTGTGCCGGACGTGCCGCTGCGCTACCCCCGCGACTGACCGTCCATTTGACCCCCGTTTCCGGCCGGCCCTACACTGCGAACGAAAAGCCGGGAGGAAAACCATGCTCAAGATCGATGCGGCATCGGCCATGTCGCGACGCCGCGTTCTGCGCAATGCTGCGACGCTCGCGATCGGCGTCGCGGCGCCGAGCGTGCTGCGGGTCGGCAGCGCGTACGCCGCCTATCCCGACCGCGTCATCAAGATCGTCGTGCCCAACACGCCGGGCGGGCCGTCCGACATCATCGCCCGCATCCTCTCGGCATCGCTCCAGGCCGCGATCGGCAACTCAGTGGTGGTCGAGAACAAGGGCGGCGGCGGCAGCAACATCGGCATGGGCGCCGTGGCCCGGGCCGACGGCGACGGCTACACGCTGCTGCTGGCGACCAGCGCCTATTCGGTCAATCCCGGCCTCTACGAAACGCTGCCCTACGATCCCTTCAAGGATTTCGCGCCGATCGCCGAGCTCGCGACCTCGCCCAACGTGTTCGCAGTGAAGCCCGAGCTCGGCGTCGGCACCATGAAGGACTTCGTCGCGCTGGCGAAGAAGGATCCCGCGCGGTTCAACGTGTCGACCCCGCCGGTCGGCACCACGCCTCAGCTCGAGGCCGAGGTGCTCAAGGCGCGCGAGGGCCTCGACAGGATGGCGACCGTCGTGTTCGCCGGCGGCGGCGAGGCGATCCAGGCGCTGCTCAGCAACACCGTGCAGCTCTCCTCCGGCGTGCTCGCGCCCGCCCACCCGCTGATCAAGAGCGGCACCGTCAAGGGGCTGGCGGTGACCGGCGAGGCTCGCTGGCACGACCTGCCGGACATCCCGACCATGGCCGAGGCCGGCTTCCCGGACTTCGTGTTCGAGACCTACACCGCGCTGCTCGCGCCGGTGAAGACGCCGCCCGAGATCGTGGCGCGGCTCGAGAAGGAAACGCTCGCGATCCTCACCAAGCCCGAGATGCGCGAGCGCCTCGCCCAGTCCGGCTTCCAGGTGCAGGCGAAGACCGGCAAGGAGCACATGGCCCGCGTCGCCCGCGAAGTCCCGATGTACCGCAACATCGTCGCCCAGGCGAAGATCGAGAAGCTGCGGTGAGGCGCCTTCTCCCGAAGTCCGCCGTGGCTCATCGCCGGGCATTGCCCGGCGACCGCGATGAGTGGGGTCACGGCGATGCCGGACGAGCCGAGGATGGACCGGGCCAAGCCCGGCCATGACCGTAACACAGGGAAGGAACGGCTTCGCTCGTCCTCACTCGTGAATATTCGCCGCGCGGATGAGGTCGCCGGTGCGGGTGTATTCCTGGCGCATGTAGGCGGTGAGCTCTTCCGGCGTGCCGCCACCGACGTCGAAGCCGAGCTCGACCAGGCGATCGTGCACCGCCTTGTCGTTCGAGCGTGGCGAGCGCGGCGGCGTTGAGCTTGGCGACGATCTGCGGCGGCGTCTTGGGCGGCATCATCAGCGCGGCCCAGGTCGCGAACTTGAAGCCGGGCACGCCGGACTCCGCCAAGGTCGGCACGTCGGTGAGCTGCGGCAGCCGCTTGGGCGTGGTCGAGGCGAGCACGCGCAGGCGGCCGTCCGGCAACAGCGACGTCACCGTCGACAGCGCGGTGAACATCACCGAGACGTGCCCGGCGACGAGATCGTTGATCGCCGGCGTCGGGCCGCGATACGGCACATGCGTCATCTGCACGCCGGTCGCGCGCATGAACATTTCCGCGGCGATGTGCTGTGGGCTGCCATAGCCGCCCGAACCGAAATTGATGCCGCCGGGCTTCTCCTTGGCGAGCGCGACGAGCTCGGCGACCGTCTTCGCCGGGAACGAAGGATTGGCGACCAGCACCCATTCGATGCCGACGAGCCGCGTCACCGGGACGAAATCCTTGAAGGGATCGTAGCCGGCATCGCTGCGCATGTTGGGCAGCATGGTGATGACGCCGTCGTTGAGGACGAGCACGGTGTAGCCGTCGGGCGTCGCGCGCGCGCCCGCCCGCGTGCCGATCAGCCCGGATGCGCCGGGCTCGTTCTCGATGACGAAGCGCTGGCCGAGGATGTCGCCCATCTTCTCCGCGATGATGCGCGCCGCGACGTCGACGGCGCTGCCCGAGGCGAGCGGGATCATCATCTTCATCGGCCGGGACGGATAGGTCTGCGCCTGCGCAGGCATCGCCCACGCGAAACCGCACAACCACGCGAATCCGGACAGCAGCGCAATGCTCAGGGCTCGCCTCAAGGTTTCCTCCCATCCCTAAAAATCGTCGGGGGCGGGCTTTCGGCCTGCCCCCGCAATCGATTTCGGATGGCACCCCGGCGCGCAATTTTCAACTGGGCATTTCGGCGCTGCGCCGGCCCGCGCGCGGACGGGAAAAGCGCCTCACGCCACCTTCTGGTAGGCGTCGACGATCTCGCTGCCGGTGGTGAACCAGACGCCCTGGTGCTCCTTCATGTGCGCGATCGCCTTCTCGAGATATTTGATGCGCAGCGGCTGGCCGGAGATCATCGGGTGCAGCGGAATGCCCATCACGCGCGGCTGCTTGCGGCTGTCCGCATAGAGCACGTCGAACTGGTCGATGACGCTGCGCAGATATTGCTCGCCGGTGTAGCCCTTGCGGATATAGAGCGGGATGTCGTTGATCTCGTTGCAGTAGGGAACGCCGAACATCTTGCCGGACTTGACCTTCATCGCCACCGGCTGGTCGTCGTTGTTCCAGTCGCCGCAATAGACCACGCCTTCTTCCGCGAGAATGTCGAGGGTGTTGTAGGTCTCGATGAGACCGGCGCCGAGCCAGCCGCGCGGGCGCTTGCCGGTCGCCTGCTCGATGGTCTTGAGGATGCCGCGGATGGTGTCGCGCTCGACCTGCGGGTCGAGGCCGGCGAGCGTGTTGGAATTGGTGGTGCCGTGGCCCATGAATTCCCAGCCGCGCTTCTTCATCTCCTCGACGGCCTTGGGATAGACCTCGCAGACCTGCGAGTTGAGCGCGACGGTCGCCTTGACGCCGGCCGCATCGAACACGTCGGCGAGCCGCCACAGCCCGACCCGCATGCCGTATTCGCGCCAGGCGTAGTTGAAGACGTCCGGCACGTAGTTCGTCGGATTGGGCGTGATGCCGACGCCGAAAGCCGAATCGTACTGCCAGACCTCGACGTTGGGCGCGAACCACACCGCGAGCGAGGCATCGCCCGGCCATTTGAACGGCTTGCGCTCGGTGATGAAGCTGTCGTCGTAGCGCTCCGAGCGGCGGATCGGCCGCGGCGACGTCTGGGCGGCGGCCCGGTCGGCGCGCAATCCGGACGCCGCGAGCCCGGCGGCGCCGGCGACAACAAGACTTCTGGCGAGAAAATCCCTGCGGTGATGAGAATCCCAGCGTGACATGGCACCCTCCCTTCGTGAGCGACGGGTCCGGCGCCCGAGCCTACACCGGCACGGGGTGCGAGGCGAGGCGCCCGCCCGTTTGCGCCGCTCGTTCGCTCGTGGCGTGCATGGAAAAGCGCCGTGTTCGGCACCCGTCTGCGACGAAAATCCCGCGAATTTCGCCCGGCTGGCCGTACCATGCGGCGAAGCTTGCGGTATGTTCCCGTGCCGCGCTTGTCGCGCAGAGGTCACGGAGAAGGGTCATGAGTGGAGCCGCGCATCTGCGCATCGTCATTGCGCTTCTCATCGTCGGCGGGATTGCCTCGCTGGCACCGTACGTGGCTTCTCCCTTTTTCAACGACATCACGCCCTTCTCCCCGTTCGGCTGGGTCGGCGGCATCCTCATCCCTCTCGGAGTATGGCTTTCGCGCGGATCGATCATCGCACGCAATCTGCTGGTCGTGGTCTCGAGCATCGGCGTCCTGTTTTGGAGTTATTTGGCGCTCGCGGCCATGAAGCACAGCTGGTCTGTCGCCGCCGTGATCGGCGTCTTCGCGGCCGTATCTGCCTATTGCCTGTGGGCGCTGAAGTTCTCAAAGGACGTGCGGGCCGAGCTCGACAAACGCGCCGCGCAATAGTTACGCGAGCCCCTACCCGCGCGCGTCCGCCACCGGCCGCCACGCCAGGAGGCGCTTCTCCACTCGGCTCACCGCGGCGTCGATGATCAGCACGAACACGGCGAGGATGAACATGCCGGCGAACACGCCGGCGACGTCGAACACGCCTTCCGCCTGCTGGATGAGATAGCCGAGCCCGGCGGCGGAGCCGAGATATTCGCCGACCACGGCGCCGACCACGGCGAAGCCGACCGCGGTGTGGAGCGATGAGAACATCCAGCTCAGCGCCGACGGCCAGTAGACGTGGCGGAGCAGCGCGCGCTCGTTCATGCCGAGCATGCGCGCATTGGCGAGCACGGTCGGGCTCACCTCCCGCACGCCCTGGTAGACGTTGAAGAACACGATGAAGAACACCAGCGTGACGCCGAGCGCGACCTTGGACCAGATGCCGAGGCCGAACCACAGCGTGAAGATCGGCGCCAGCACGACGCGGGGCAGCGCGTTGATCATCTTCACATAGGGATCGAACACGGCGGCGATGACGGGCTGGCGCGCGAACCAGAAGCCGACCAGCACGCCGGCGGCCGAACCGATCACGAAGGCGAGCATCGACTCCGACAGCGTGACCCACAGATGCTTCCAGATGGTGCCGCCGGCGAACAGGCGATAGATCCGGTCGGCGACGTCGAGCGGCGTCGAGAAGAAGAACGGCGGCAGCACCATGGTGCCGAAGATTTCGTAGGTCGAGAGCACGTACCACAGCCCGATCGCGATGACCGCGACGGCCGCTTGCAGGCGGATGAGCGTGGTGCGTGACATATCGAAGCATCTCCTCACTTCGGCGCCGGCGCTTTTGTTTCACGACGGCGCGTCGACTCCCTCCCCCGCTTGCGGGAGAGGGAGCAGATCGCCGCGCGGGCCGTTCTGTCATCCACGCATCGCTCATCTCACGCATCGTTCGCCACCTCCATCTCCGCCTGCGCATAGCCTCGCAGCACCTGCTCGCGCAGCACCGCCCAGATTTCGCGGTGCAGGTCGTGGAAGGCGGGCGCGAGCTTGATCTCGGCGATGTCGCGGGGCCGCGGCAGCGGCACCTTCCACTCGCCCATGATGTGGGCGGCCGGTCCGGCGGACATGATCACCACCCGGTCGGAGAGCGCAATCGCCTCCTCGAGATCGTGGGTGACGAACAGCACCGCCTTGCGGTCGGCGCTCCACAGGTCGAGCAGGAGATTGCCCATGATCTGCCGCGTCTGCGCGTCGAGCGGGCCGAACGGCTCGTCCATCAGCAGGATGCGGGGATCGCGGATCAGCACCTGGGCGAGGCCGACGCGCTTGCGCTGTCCGCCGGAGAGGAGATGCGGATAGCGCCCGCCGAAGCCTGCGAGCCC
The DNA here is from genome assembly GCA_963793985.1 of uncultured Alphaproteobacteria bacterium. Classification (GTDB taxonomy): domain Bacteria; phylum Pseudomonadota; class Alphaproteobacteria; order Rhizobiales; family Xanthobacteraceae; genus JAJPKK01. The sequence continues at coordinate 282,485 of CAWCCG010000006.1, forward strand.
GACCCGCGCGAGCCATTCCTTGGCGCGGGCGCGCGCCTCCGCGGCCGGCCGGCCGGCAATCTCGAGACCGATGGCGACGTTCTCGAGCGCGGTCTTCCACGGAAACAGCGCATCGGACTGGAAGAGATAGCCGGCATCGCGGTTGAGGCCGGCGAGCGGCGCGCCGAACACCTCGACCTGTCCCGACGCCGGCGCGAGCAGCCCGGCCGCCACGTTGAGAAGCGTGGACTTCCCGCAACCGGTCGGGCCGACGATCGCCACGAACTCGCCTTCGGCGACCGACAAGCGAGGCGCCCTCCACGGCGGTGTAGACGCCGTACCGCCGGCGAGGCGGAACGCGACCGATACGTCCGTCAGCGCGACCGAGGGTGCGGCACCGGCACTTCCGGCCGGCGCCGTCACGGCTTGGTCACGAGCTTGCCGGCGAGCGCGGTATCGCAGAACTGGACGAAGGAGGCGACGCGTCCGTCCTTGAAGGTGAAGAAGTCGCCGAGCTCCATGTCGACGGTCGCGCCGGTGATCGTTGGACGTGAGGCTCGCTCTCGCGCGGACGGCGGCGTTCGATCCCTCGACCACCAGCGTGACGATCTCGTAGCTGTTGAACTTGAACGCCGCGAAGAGCTTCTCGAGCTGCGGACGCAGCGCGTCGGCGCCGCGCAGCCGGCCGACCACCGGGCTCGCGCCGGGGTCGCCGGCGAGCGACAAATTCCACGTCCGGCGTGGCGTAGGGCATGATCGCCGGCATGTCCCGCCGCAACACGTGCCGCATAGAGCTTGCGGATGATCGCTTCGATCTCTGCCCTGGTCATGATCTTCCCCGCGCGGGTTCGGCGCCGGCCGCCATATTGCCGGACTTGGCGGAAAACAGCAAAGATGGCCTCTCCGAAGCTGGGCAAGTTCGGGCGCGCGATTTCGGCGCAGCCGGCGGTGAGGCCATTGTCAACGCGCCGCCCGCCGCGTAATCGCAGTGAGTCCGATCATGGAGACGATCATGAAGACGCGCGCGCTCAATCCGCTGCTGGCGACGGGCTGTATCGCCCTCGCCGTCATCGCGCCGGGCGCGCGGGCGGCCGACGTGACCTATCAGCGGCTCGTCGCCCCGGAGCCGCAGAACTGGCTGATGAACCACCACGACTTCGGCGCCCACCGGTTCTCCGCGCTCGACGCCATCAACACCGGGGAACGTGAAGAACCTGCACCTCGCCTTTGCCGTCGCGCTCGGCGGCACCACCGGCAACGAGAACCTCACCGCGACGCCGCTGGTCGACGACGGCTTCATGTACGTGCCGGACGCCTGGGGCGTCGTCTACAAGATCGACGTACGGTCGGGTAAGAGCGGCGACATCGTCTGGAAGATGGACCCCGGCCAGGAGAAGATCGACCGCAACCGCGGCGTCGCCCTGTGGGGCAATCTCGTCGATCTCGGTGACGAGCTTCGACGGCCGCGTCATCGCCACCGATCGCGACACCGGCAAGGTCGTGTGGGAGCGCAATCTGCGCGACCAGCCGGACCTCACCATCAACGCCGCACCGCTCGCGCTCGCGGACTCGATCCTCGTCGGCGCGTCCGGCGGCGATGCCGGCGTGCGCGACTGGCTGGTCTCGCTCGACGCGAAGACCGGCAACGTCAACTGGAAGACCTATTCGATGCCGGCGCCCGGCGAGCCCGGCAGCGAGACCTGGAAGGACAAGAACAACGCCTGGCAGACCGGCGGCGGCGCCTTCTACGTCACCGGCTCCTACGACCCCGCGACCAACGTCACCTATTGGGGCGCCGGCAACCCGACGCCGAAATACGACTCGTCCTATCGTCCCGGCGACAATCTCTTCACCAACAGCGCGCTCGCGATCGATGCGGCGACCGGGAAGATTCGCTGGTACCACCAGTACACGCCGAACGACACGATGGATTACGACGAGACCGGCACCCACATCCTCATCGATTCCAAGGTCGCCGGCGAGGATCGCAAGCTGCTCGCCCATGCCGGCCGCAACGGCTTCTTCTATTCGTTCGACCGGCTCAACGGCCAGTTTCTCAAAGCCACCCAGTACGTGCCGACGGTGACCTGGACCAAGGGCATCGACGCCAAGACCGGCCGGCCGCTCGACTACGATCCCGGCAAGGACCTGCAGACCTATGCGGATGCGGTGGCGAAAATCCTGACCGGCGCGAAGAGCAGCGGCGTCTGCCCGGGCGTACCCGGCGGCAGCAATTTCTGGTCGGCGGCCTACAGCGAGCGAACCGGCCTCGTCTACGTGCCCGAGCTCGAAGGCTGCACCAACATCACCCGCGACCAGACGCGCCACGTGCGCGGCAAGTTCGACGGCGGCGACTTCGGCTATGACGGGCGTCTCAAGAGCGGCATGGTGGTGGTCGATCCCGCGACCGGCGCCGTCGTCAAGCGCAAGGAGATGGCTTACGCCAACACCAGCGGCGCGCTCGCGACCGCAGGCGGGCTCATCGTGACGGCGCTGATCGACGGCACGGTGGTCGCGCTCGACGACCAGACGCTCGACGAGCTGTGGAGCTTCAATGTCGGGACCGGCATCAATGCGCCGCCGATGACCTACGCGGTCGACGGCCGGCAATACATCGCGATCGCGACCGGCCTCACCCGCAACTCGATGGGCCGTCTCGCGACGACGCCGGAGAAGCGCAACCTCGGCCGAAGCGCGACGATGATCTTCGTATTCGCGCTGTAGAGCGGTCGGTTCACGCCGTCGTGCGGGCCGCGATTCGCGGCGCGTCCGGCGCGCTCGATGTCGAGCTGCGCCTGGCGGCCCTGGATGTCCCTGAGCGAGCCGTCCATCACCAGGACGACGGCGAGCCACGACACGCGCGAAGTTCGCGAAGAACAGGGCGAGGAACACCACCAGGCTGAGCGCCGAGGAGAATTGCTTCTCGACGTACCAGCCGATCCCGCTGGCGATGACGGCGCCGATGACCACGAACACGACATAGAGGATCAACGCCTTCATGGCAGCCCTTTCCGGCCGTCACCCGCGGCCTGTCGTTCGCCAACCCGCCATCATTTGCAAAGGAATCCGGCGGCTTGCAAGCAAAAACGGTACGGCGGGGGCCGTCACCAGAGCTGCCTGGACGCGAGCGCGGCGCCCTCGGCGAGCGACTTGAGCTTCATCCAAACGATCTTGGTGTCGACCTGGACGCGTCCGGCGAAGGTCCCGAAGCCGCAATCGACCCCGGCGATCACGCTCTGCGGCCCAACGACGCGGGCATACTGGAGGATGCGGTCGGCGACGAGCTCGGGATGCTCGACCACGTTGGTGGTCGAATCGATGACGCCCGGAATGATGATCTTGCCGGGGGGAAGCGGGACCTCGCGCCATACCTTCCATTCGTGGCCGTGGCGCGGATTGGCGGCGGGGAACGACACCGCCTGGGGCTTCGCGCCGAGCACGACGTCGACGATGTCGCGCAGCGGAACGTCGTTGTGATGCGGATCGATGGTCGAGCCCCAGCACACGTGCATGCGCATGCGGTCCGCCGGGATGTCGGCCACCGCGCGGTTGAGCGCGGTCACGTTGGCCGCGATCACCTTGCGGTAGTCCGCAAGGCTCAGGTGCGGATAGATCATGTGGCGCGACATCGCGAGGTCCGGACAGTCGAGCTGGAGGACGAAGCCGGCATCGACGATCGCCTGGTATTCCCGCTTCATGGTGTCGGCGAGCGCCGTGAGATAGGCCTCGTCGTCGGGGTAGTACGCATTCTTGAGGTAGCGGGCGATCTGGCCCGGCGACGGCGAGGTCATGAAGACTTCGGCTGCGCCGGCCCCGGCGGTTGCGCTTCTCTGGCCCGCGCGAGGTCGGCTTCCACCGCCGGCCAGTCCTTCCAGCCGATCGGGCCGGAGCAGGCCGGCCGATGCTGGAACGGCGAGGCGAACTGCTTGAGCAGGAGGGCGAGCTCGGGGAATTCCTCGTCGCCGGTGCCGCGCGGCTCCGAGCTCGGCCCCTCGAAGCCGGACAGGCGGTCCTTCACGTGGACGGTGTAATCGGTCCGTCCCTGCTCGCCGTCATTGATGATGTCGAGGCCGCATTCGATCTGCTTGGCGACTACGCTGGCGACCGCGTCGCGGACGACGGCCTCGAGCGCGGCACGGTTCGCGCCGGGCTTCTCCTGATCCTCGAGGAGCAATTGCACCAGTGCCGCCGGACGCGGGAGGCTGCCGGTATGGGTGGTCAGGATGCGGTTCGTGCTGCGTTGCATCAGGATGCCCTCAAGCGAACCTTTGGCGGCGACCAGTGCGAAGGGTGACGCATGGCGGCGAAGGCGCCCGCGATAACAAAATATTCGCCGGCTCGCCACCTGCCCCGGACGCTCCCGCCCGAGGACGCGTCGGAGCACCGCCGGCTCCCACCCATCCGGAACGCGTCATCGTGACACTTCCGCGTCCAACCGCTGGTTGGTACCGGCTTGCCAAGCTGTACCTTGCCTTTAGGCTACGTTGCCGCCGGCCGTCGAACGAGGAGACGCGATGTTTTCGAGCACCTGGGACCAACGCTTCATGCTGCTGGCCCATGAGATCGCCCATTGGAGCAAGGAGAGCGGACGGCGCGTCGGCGCGGTCATCGTCGGTCCCGACAGGGAGATCAGGTCGACCGGATTCAACGGCTTCCCGCGCGGCGTCCGCGACGACATTCCCGAGCGCCACTCGCGCGAGACCGGGGCGAAGTATCTCTGGAGCTCCCACGCCGAACGCAATGCGATCTACAACGCCGCCCGCATCGGGGTGTCGGTGAAGGGCTGCGTGATGTACGTGCCGTGGTACCCCTGCGTCGAATGCGCCAAGGCGATCATCCAATCCGGCATCAGCGAGGTGGTGGGCAATGCGCCCGACCTCTCGGAGCGCAAAAGTGGGGCCCCGATTTCTCGCTGTCGGCGGAAATGTTCAAGGAAGCCGGCGTCACCGTGCGCCTCATTCCGCGGCTGCAGGAGCTTAGCGTCGGCAATTGACCCGTCGGCAATTGACTGGGCCGATTTCGCCGGCGGATTGGGCTATAAGGTCGAACCGCTGACGACTTGGCTCTGAACATGAAGATCGCAATCCTCGACGATTATCACGACACGATCCGCACGCTCGGCTGCTTTTCCCGCCTCGCCGGCCACGACGTGACGATATGGAACGACCACGTCCAGGACGACGACGTGCTCGCCGCGCGGCTTGCAGGATACCGAGGCGCTGGTGCTGATCCGCGAACGCACCAAGATCCGCGAGCCGCTGCTGGTGCGGTTGAAGAAGCTCAAGCTGATCAGCCAGCGCAGCGTCTATCCTCATATCGACATCGCGGCGTGCACGCGGCTCGGCATCGTGGTGTCGTCGAGCCAGCATCCCGGCACCCCGTCCCATGCCGCCGCGGAATTGACGTGGGGGCTGGTGATCGCGGCGATGCGGCAGATTCCCCAGCAGATGGCGGCACTCAAGGCCGGCAAATGGCAGATCGGCGTCGGGCGGTCGTTGCATCACAAGACGCTCGGCATCTACGGCTACGGCCGGATCGGCCGCGTCGTCGCCGGCTATGGCCGCGCCTTCGGCATGAGGGTGGTGGTGTGGGCGCGCGAGCCGGCGCTCGCCCAGGCCGTCTCCGAAGGCTACGAACGCGCGCCGAGCAAGGCCGCGTTCTTTGCCGATTGCGACGTGATCTCGCTGCATATGCGCCTCGTCGATGCGACGCGCGGTATCGTGAAGGCGGAAGACCTTGCGCGCATGAAGCCGACTGCGCTCCTGGTGAACACCAGCCGGGCGCCGCTGATCGAGCCGGGGGCCCTGGTCGCTGCGTTGCGCGCCGGACGCCCGGGAATGGCGGCGATCGACGTCTTCGAGGACGAGCCGGTCTACGACACCGCCCATCCCCTGTTGAACATGGACAACGTCGTGTGCACGCCGCATATCGGCTACGTGTCCCATGACGAATACGAGGTGCAATTCGTCGAGATTTTCGACCAGATCGTCGCCTTCGCGGCGGGAACACCGATCAATGTCGTCAATCCCGACGTTCTCCGCACTTCGCTGACAGGCGCCTGAAGCGGGGATTTATCGATCCCGGTGCGGCCTCGTCGCTCCCGCGGTGGGAACCGGATTGTCGATTAGGAAGGACGCCGATCGAGCCCGCTCCATAAACGCGGGATAAACTTCGTGTGGGCGCAACTTGCTGGCAAACATTTGCAGGATTTTCGCACAGCACCTAAACTAAGCTTTAATCAACTAAATTAAGCGCGCCTTTCACTATTTCGGGCACAACGGCCACGCGGTCGAGTGGCGGAAGCATCTACGCGGTCATGGCAATTTCCGGATCTGTACCGTTGTGGTGGCGTTTCCCGACCGCGTTCGCGGTGTCGCTGTGGACAGCGATGCGCAAGCTCGCGGGCCGCCCCAAGGCGACGATCGGCGCGCTCGGAATATTCTTCGCCGTCGCCATTGCGCTCCTCTTCATCGCCGACCTGCGCGCCCGTTATCGGGCCGAGATCGACCACGCCTCCCATAGCGCCCAGAATTATTCCGAGGTCCTGGCGCAGCACACCGCGCTGACCTTCGAGGCGATCGACCGCTCGCTGCGCCAGGCGCAGCTCATTCGTGCCGATCTTCACGCGGCGGAGGCCCTGCCGAACGCGGATGACGCAGCGCTGCGTCGTCATGCCAACGAGGCGCTGAGCCAGATCCAGAAGAGCTCGCTGATGCTGGTGGCGATCCGGTGGGCCGACCGAAACGGCAACTACGAGGCGTGGTCGGACGAGCCAGCACCGCCCCGAACCAATATCGCCGGCTTCGATTATTTCACGATGCCTCGGGATGACGCGACCGACCGGTTCTATGTCTCACGGCCGTTTCGCTCCGTCCTGTCGAATCGATGGCTGATCGCCGTGTCGCGCCGCCTCTCCGATCCTGACGGCAATTTCGCCGGTGTGGCGGTGGCGCTGATCGATCAATCCTACTTCGTCGGCGCCTATCGCTCGGTCGATGTCGGCCCCCGCGGCGCGGTGGCGATGGCCGACTACAGCGGTCACGTCTTTGCGCGTCAGCCCCCGATCGAACCCGAAGCCATCGCGAGCATTCGCTGGCCCGTGGCCGGTCGCCTGCTGACATCCAAGGAGGGCAGCTACGAAACGGTGAGCCCGATCGACCAGACCCCCCGTATCGTCGGATACAAGGCGGTCGCGGTCCCTCCCCTGGTGCTCCTCGTCAGCTACCATCGCGATGATCAGCTGGCCTCCTGGTATCAGCACCTCTACACGTTCGGCCCCGGGGCGCTTCTCGTCATCTCGGTCATCCTGCTCGGGACCGGCCTCTTGATGTGGCAGACCGGCAGTCTCGCCTACAAGAACCGCATTCTCGAGGTGACCCTGGAGAACATGGCCCACGGGCTGTGCATGTACGACGGCCAGCAGCGGCTGATCGTCTGCAACGAACGCTATGCCAAGATGTATGGGCTGAGCCCCAGTGAGACGCGCCCGGGAACCAAGCTGCGCTCGATCCTGGAAGCGCGGGTCGCCGCGGGCAGCTCGCCGGCGGCGACCCAGGAGTACATCGACACCCGCATCGCCGAAGTCACCCGCAACGAGCCGTATTCGACGGTCAACGAGTTGCGCGACGGCCGCGTGGTCGCGGTGACGCATCAGCCGATCGAGGGCGGCGGCTGGGTCGCCATCCACCAGGACATCACCGACAGCCGGCGCGACGAGGAGAGGGTCGCGTTCATGGCGCGGCACGACCTGCTGACCGGCCTCGCCAATCGCACCAGCTTCATGGAGAAACTCGAGGAGGCCGGCGCGCGCCTGCGGCGGCGCCACGAGACCTTCACCGTGTTCATGCTCGATCTCGACCGCTTCAAGAACGTCAACGACTCGCTCGGCCATCCCGCCGGCGATGCCCTCCTCAAGGAGACCGCAGACCGGCTGAGGAAGGCGCTGCGCGAGACCGATCTCGTGGCGCGGCTCGGCGGCGACGAGTTCGCCATCATCCAAACCGGCGAGGTGGACCAGCGTGGCGCCGCCGTCGAGCTCGCCAAGCGCATCATCTCGCTGATGTCGGCGCCCTACGACCTCCACGGCAACATGGTGACCATCGGCACCAGCATCGGCATCGCGATGGCTCGCGAGCCCGACGTCGATTCCGACACGCTGATGAAGCAGGCCGATCTCGCGCTCTACCGCACCAAATCCGAGGGCCGCAACGGCTCCTGCTTCTTCGACCAACGGATGACCGCGGACGCCGACGCGCGGCGGCAGCTCGAAGCCGATCTGCGCGACGCCATCGCGGGCGGGCAGATCGAAATCCACTACCAGCCGATCCTCCACGTCAAAACGCGCAAGCTGTTCGGGCTGGAGGCGCTCGCGCGCTGGCGCCATCCGGTGAAGGGATTCGTCCCGCCGTCGGAATTCATCCCTCTCGCCGAGGAAACCGGACTCATCGTTCCGCTCGGCGAATGGGTCCTCCGCAAGTCCTGCGAGACGGCGAAGGGCTGGCCGTTCGGCGTGAAAGTTGCGGTCAACATCTCGGCCGTGCAATTCGCGAAATCGGATCTGCTCGAAGTGGTGACGCGCACGCTCGCCGAGACGGGCCTGCCGCCTGACCGGCTCGAGCTCGAGATCACCGAGACGGCCCTGCTCGAAAAGGAGGCCGGAGTGCTCGCGACCCTGCAGCAGCTCGAGCGCCTCGGGATCGGCATCAGCCTCGACGACTTCGGCACCGGCTACTCGTCGCTGCGCTATCTGACGACCTTCCCGATCGACAAGATCAAGATCGACAAGTCGTTCACCCAGAACATCACCCATCGCGCCGATTGTGCGGCGGTGGTCGCCTCGGTGCTGGCTCTCGGATCGGGCCTCGACGTCGCCACCGTCGCCGAGGGCGTCGAGACCAAGCAGCAATTCGACATCTTGCGCGCGTCAGGAGTGAACTACGTGCAAGGCTATCTGTTCGGCGCACCGTGTCCGGCCGAAGAAATCGATTTCAAGCGGTTCGAAGAGAGCCGGCGGCTCGAGAGCGTCGCCTGAGCGCGAGCGGAGCGTCGTTCGAGCGGCACGCCGCTACGGTCACAGACCGCTACGGTCACACGCCGCCACGATCTCACGCCAATGGTTTCACACCATAATAAAAGAGCGCGCCGCGCCCGGAAGCTTCCGAGCGCGCCCGCGCTTCGATGATCAGATCGTACCCGGGCGCACGGAGGCGCCCGGCCGACCCGGGTCAGTGCGACACGACGATCGGGTCGCCGCTCTTGTACTTGACCTTGTTGACGTTCCACGCGCCACCGGGCGCGCCGCTGCGCAGCGGATCGACCATCAACTGAAGCTCGTCACCCGGCTTCAGGGTCTTGCTCGACCAGCCGTCGCGGATGAGGCCGCTCGGCGCTCCACCTTCGAGGTTCCAGAGCTGGCTGGAGCCATCCGCGGCCTTGACGTCCAGGATGATGAAGGTGTGCGGGCTGGTGTAGCGATATTCCTTCACCGTGCCGACGAGCTGGATCGGATGCTCCTGATCGAACATGGCGAACGAGTGGTGCGCGAGCACGCCACCGCTGGTAGCGAGAACCGAACCGCCGACGAGTAACGCTGCATACAGGGACTTCATGCATTTCCCCCGATTAAGCTCTTGATTGATTGGCCCGGGGTTCAATCCGGGAGGTTGCATCCGCGCAAAAACGCGAGTCGCGGAACGAAAAGGCCGTGCCTGCCGCGGGCAATCTGCCTTTCTTGGGAGCGGGATCGTCGGCACCTCCCGCTTTCGGAGGCAGTTTTGTCAGGGGAACATATATCAACTTTGCCGTGAATAGGAAGAGGTTCGTGCGCCTGTGCGGAGGCAGGTCTGACCTCTGAAATCGCCCCTTTCCGCATCGGTTGAGACTGGGAAATCGCGCCGCTCGCCCGTTCCATCGCACCGTGAAATGCCTTAGTGGTTGGGACCCCGGCGCGACATCGAACCGACGACGAATCGCACATCGAGCCGAGTTCCCAGGGTGGAGAGCCACCTCCGCCGAACGTCCAGCTTCTGCCATGGCTGATCCACTGCCGATCCCGCACGTCGTGACGCGAGTGACCGCCCGCGCCCTCGTGCTGGGCGAGCGCCTCGACACCGCCGGGCTCGAGCGCAGCGACCTCATCTCGATCGACGCCGCTTGCGTTTCGCGTCGGCGGCGCCGGTTTCGCCGTCCTGTTCCGCTACGGCGTCGTCGTCCTGATCGGGTTGTCGCCGATCGAGGAGGACGAGGTCGTCCGCGGCATCAGTGCGCGCCTGACCGGCCGCTACGCCAAGATCGAGGACGAGACCGCGACCATCGAGATCGCCCCGGAGCGGGACGACCAGGTGGTGACCGGCGGCTCGATCTCGCTCAAGGACCTGTCGCCGCCGCGCGTGCTGGTGATCGCCGACGTGCTGGCGAAGAACGTCGCGCTGGTGCGCGACGAGCGCGAGGTCAACAAGGTGCTCGAATTGATCGAGCCGTTCGCGAACCGCCTCGCCACCACCGGCCGCGGTCCGGTCAACCGCCGCGAGATGCTGCGGGTGATCGGCCAAACTCTGCTGGTGCAGCATCGTATCTCCGGCCGCATCGCGATCGCCGAAAAGCCGGACGTGCTGTGGGACCGCAGCGATCTCGAGCGGCTTTATGCGCGCCTCGAAGACGAATACGAGCTCAAGGAGCGCGCCAACGCCCTCCAGCACAAGCTCCAGGTGATCGAGGGCACGTCGCGCGCCCTCGTCGACATCATCGACACCGAGCGATCGAGCCGGCTGGAGGCGACCATCGTGCTCCTGATCGTCGTCGAGGTGCTGATCGCCTTCTACGAGCTGTTCTTCCGGCTCACCAAATAGCCCGCGGAGGCGGCAATGCCGACACCGCACGCGCTTCCTTGGGAAAAGACAGCGGCGGCCGCGCTCGCCGCGGCGCCGGCGGTCTGGCTTGCCTGGCTCGCCTATGACGGCGGCCTCGGCGCACGCCCGGTCACCGAGGCGATCCGCATGAGCGGGGACTGGGCCCTGCGCTTGTTGTGGCTCGTCCTCCTGATCGGCCCCGCGCGCCGCATTCTCGGGCTTCCGCGGCTCGTTCGTGGCCGGCGCATTCTTGGCATCGGCGCGTTCGGCCTCGCGGCGCTGCATTTCGGCCTCTATGCCCTCGACCTGCAGTTCGACTGGATCGAGGTCGCCCGCGAGTCGGTGCTGCGGCTGTATCTGACCATCGGCGCGGTGGCGCTGATCGGCCTCGCCGCGCTCGCGGCGACGTCGAGCGACCGCGCGATCGCTCGGCTCGGAAGCGCGCGGTGGAACCGCCTGCACAGCACGATCTATGTGATCGCCGCGCTGTCCGTCCTCCATTTCCTGCTGCGGTCGCGGACCGAGACGTTCGAGCCGATGCTGATGCTCGGACTCCTGATCTGGCTGGTGGGCTACCGTCTCGTTCACCGGCTCGCCGGCGACGTGACCCCAGGCGCACTTCTCGGCCTCGCCGTGTCGAGCGCAACCACCACGGCGATGGCCGAGGCCGTCTGGCACGCCGCCGAGACCGGCGTCGATCCGCTGCGCCTTCTCGCCGCGCATTTCGATGTGACGTACGGGCTGCGACCGGCCGCTTGGGTGTTGCTCGCCGGGCTTGCCGCAGCCGCAGCCGCGACACGCTGGCGACTCCTCCCTCAGCCGATGGCGCGGACGATTTCGTCGAACGCCGCTTCCGGAGCGGCGCGGGGCCAGTCGCCGAGCTGATGGCGAAACCAGGTGAACTGGCGCTTGGCATAATGCCGGGTGTCGCGCTTGCCCGCCTCGGCCGCCTCCGCGAGCGACATTTCGCCGGCGAGATGGCGGATCAGCCATGGGACGCCATGGGCTTTCATCGCCGGCAGCAGCGGATCGAGGCGCCGGGCGGCGAGCGCCCTCACCTCCTCGAGAGCGCCCGCGGCAAGCATCGCATCGAACCGCGCATCGATGCGGCGGTAGAGCGCGGCGCGATCCGGCGTGAGGAACACCTTGGCGATGCGGGCACCGCCGAGAAGCGGCGGCAACCCGTCGCGATGCCAGTCCGAGATCGTGCGACCGGTCGCCTCGAACACTTCCAGCGCGCGGGCAATGCGGACGCGGTCGGCGGACTTGAGCCGCGCGGCCGAGACGGGATCGCGGCGCGCAAGCTCCTCGTGGAGCGCGGCGACGCCACCTGCCTCGAGCTGGGCGCGGATGCTCGTGCGGATCTCGGGCGGGATCGGCGGGATCGCCGCGAGACCGCGGGTCAGCGCCTTGAAATAGAGCCCACTGCCGCCGACGAAGACCGGGACCCGTCGCTCGGCCCGCGCCTCTCGGAGCGCGACGCCCGCATCCTCGACGAAGCGCCCGACCGAGTAGTTCTCGGCGGCATCGACATGGCCGTACAGCCGATGCGGCGCGCGGGCGAGGTCGGCGGCGCCGGGGCGCGCCGTGATGATGAAAAGATCGCGATAGACCTGCATCGAGTCGGTGTTGATGACGATGCCGCCGAGGCGCTCGGCGAGGGCGACGGCGAGCGCCGACTTGCCGCTCGCCGTCGGTCCTGCGATAAGCACCACCCGATCGTCCGCACCATCCATGCGAGTTGCCGTGTCGTCTTTTCGCGTGCTGCGAGACCCGCGGCACCCACGTGCCGCCGGGTCCCCACCATGTCTCACGTCGTCACCCTGATCGCCAGCCGTGACCTGCCGGACCCGGCGGGGCTCGCGGCGCGCGCCGCGGACGCGCTCGGCGGCGGCCCGCCGCACTGGCTCGCGCCCGGCATTGCGGTCGACATCCCCTTCGTGCCGGCGGCGGGAAGCGACGACCGCGTCACCGCGCAGCGCATTCGCGACATCGCCGGCGACGTGCCGGTCGACGTCGTGGTGCAGCCGGCGGCCGGACGACGCAAGCGGCTGCTGCTCGCCGACATGGATTCGACCATGATCGGCCAGGAATGCCTCGACGAGCTCGCGGACTTCGTCGGCCAGAAGGCACGCGTCGCCGCCATCACCGAGCGCGCGATGCGCGGCGAGATCGCGTTCGAGCCTGCGCTACAGGAGCGCGTCGCGTTGCTCGCGGGGCTCTCGGCTGGCGTGGTCGAGGAGGTGATCGAGAAACGCATCACGCTCACTCCGGGCGCGGCGCGCGCTGGTGCGCACCATGGCGGCCCACGGCGCCCACACCTGCCTCGTCTCCGGCGGCTTCACCCTCTTCACCGCGCCGATCGCGGCGGCCATCGGCTTTGCCGAGAACCGCGGTAACCGCCTCGACGTCGATAGCGGCGGCCGCTTCACCGGCCGCGTGCTGCCGCCGATCCTCGGACGCGACGCCAAGCTCGCGACGCTCGTCGAACTGCGTTCCGCGCTCGGTCTCGAAAAAAGCGAAACCCTGGTCGTGGGCGACGGCGCCAACGACCTGCTGATGATTTCGGACGCAGGGCTCGGCGTCGCGTATCACGCGAAACCGGTCGTCGCCGCCGCGGCCGGCGCGCGCATCGACCATTGCGATCTCACGGCGCTGCTCTACGCGCAGGGATACGCGAAGTCTGAGATCACGAATCGTAGCCCGAAAGGGCCGTAGCCCGGATGAGCGAAGCGACATCCGGGAACGACGGTCGCGGCAATCGCGGGCGGCGGAGTTTTCCCGCATATCGCTCCGCTCATGCGGGCTACGCGCCGTACCCAAAAAAAGATCGCCGGGACGAGCCCGGCGATCCGACAGCGATATTCCGCGAAATCTACTGCAGCGTAAGCGCCACGAAGCGAAGCTCACCCTGGGCGTTGGCGACGAGCAGCAGCGCCGACTTGCGGCCTTCCTTCTTGAGCTGGTCGACCCGCTTCTGCAGGTCGGTCGTGTTGCCGACCTGCTCCTGGGAGACCTCGACGATGACGTCGCCGGCATTGAGGCGCTTCTCCGCGGCGGGCGACTGCGCGTCGACGCCGGTGATCACCACGCCCTTCACGGTGTCCTTGATCTTGTACTTGCTGCGCAGATCGTCGGTCATGTTGGAGAGATTGAGGCCGAGCGTCTTCTGCACCACCGACTTTTCTTCGGGAGCGGCGTCCTTCTTGGGCGTGAGCGCAGCCTGCTTCTCGCCGTCCTCGAGCCGGCCGAGCTTGACGGTGCGGTTCTCTTCCTTGCCCTTGCGCACGATCACCACGTCGACGTCCTTGCCGACCGGCGTGTCGGCGACGACGCGCGGCAGGTCACGCATCTCGTGAATGTCGTGGCCGTCGAACTTGACGATCACGTCGCCCGCTTCGATGCCGCCCGGCTTCGCCGGACCCTTCTCGTCGACGCCCGCAACCAGCGCGCCGTGCGGCGGCTTGATGTTGAGGCTCTCGGCGATGTCGTCGGTCACCTGTTGGATGCGCACGCCGAGCCAGCCGCGGCGGGTCTCGCCGAACTGGCGCAGCTGATCGATGACGGCGACCGCGGTCTTCGACGGCACTGCGAAGCCGATGCCGATCGACCCGCCCGACGGCGAGATGATCGCGGTGTTGATGCCGATGACCTCGCCCTCGAGATTGAACAGCGGGCCGCCGGAATTGCCGCGATTGATGGCGGCGTCGGTCTGGATGTAGTTGTCGTACGGACCGGAATTGATGTCGCGGTTGCGCGCCGAGACGATACCGGCGGTCACCGTGCCGCCGAGGCTGAACGGATTGCCGATCGCGACCACCCATTCGCCGAGCCGCAGCTTCTCGGAATCGCCGAACGACACGGCGGTCAGCGGCTTCTCCGGCTTCACCCGCAGCAGCGCGAGATCGACCTTGGTATCGCGGCCGAGGATTTCCGCCTTGAGGCGCGAGCCGTCGTTGAGGATGACGGTGACCTCGTCGGCGTCGGCGATCACGTGATTGTTGGTGACCACGATGCCCGACGCGTCGATGATGAAACCGGAGCCCAGCGAATTGACCCGATGCGGCTGATTTTGCCGATTCTGGTTCTCGCCTTGCTGATTGTTGCGGCGGTTCTTGAAGAACTCGTCGAAGAACTCTTCGAAGGGCGAGCCGGGCGGAAGCTGCGGCGTCGCATTGTTGCGGTTGTCGACGGTCTGCGAGGTGGAGATGTTGACGACCGCATTGATGACTTTCTCGGCGACGTCGGCGATGCCGTCCGGGCCACGCGCCGCCGCCGGCGCGGCGACAAGCGGGATCGCCACCACCGCAGCGGCGATCGCAAGCGTGGTGGAACGACAGGACCGGCGGACGAAGAGCGGAAGGCCAACCATGGGCGATGTTTCTCCTGGGGAAAAGCTTCTCCAGACTGCGCCCCCCACGGGCGCGACGCAAGAGTGCGCCGAAGCTGACCCGTCAAATTAGAGGCGGAATTGGGCGGAAAGGCGGCTGCCGGCTACCCCCTTACCAGCCACACCATTGCGAGCCCGAAACACGCGCTGACGATTCCGATCGTGCGCAACGTCTGGTCAGGCGTCTTTCCGACCACCTCGACGGCGCGTCGAGCGGCATCGGGAAATGCAGCGAACAGCAGTCCTTCGATCACGAAGACGAGCCCGATCGCCGCCAGAAAATCACTCATCGCCGTGCCCGGCGCGTTCGCGCCAATTATTTTTCCGCCGCCTGAGGTGTCGTCGGAGCCGACGAAGCCCCGCTCGTCGACTTGCCGCTCGGATCGCCGAAATACTTGAAGAAGTCGGAGTCGGGCCGCAGCACCATGCGCGTGTCGTTGGGACGCAGCCCGTTCTCATAGGCCTGCATCGACCGATAGAACGAGAAGAAGTCGGGGTCCCTGCCATACGCTTCGGCGAAGATGCGGTTGCGTTCGGCATCGCCCTCGCCGCGCGTCTGCTCGCCCTTCGAGGTCGCCTCGGCGACGAGCACGGTGATTTCGCGATCGGCTCTGGCGCGAATCTCCTGGCTCTTCTGGCTGCCTTGCCCGCGGAACTCGGCGGCTTCGCGTTGGCGCTCGGTCTGCATGCGCTGGTAGACCGCCTGGCTGTTCTGCTCGGGCAGATCGGCGCGGCGGATGCGCACGTCCACGACCTCGATGCCGAACGCCTGCGCTTCACGATTGAGCTGCTCCTTCACGCGCGCCATCAGGGCGGCGCGATCGTCGCGCACCACGTGGGTGAGCGTTGCTTCACCGAGTACGCGGCGCAGCGCGGCGTTGAGCAAGGTCGACAGCCGCGAATTCGCGCCTTCGATCGTGCTCACCGTCTGGTAGAACAGCAGCGGATTCACGATGCGATAGCGGGCGAAGGCGTCGACGACGAGCCGCTTCTGGTCGGAGCAGATCACCTCCTGGGACGCGTTCTCGAGGTCGAGGATGCGGTTGTCGACGTAGATGACGCTGTCGATGAACGGCCATTTGACGTGAAGGCCGGGCTCGGTGATCGTTCGCACGGGATCGCCGAGACGGACCACCAGCGCCTGACGGGTCTGCGGGACGGTGAACAGCGAAAGATAGGCGAGCACCGCTACGACGATCGCGAGGACGGCGACGACGCCGCCGGTAATACCGTAGTTCTTCATCGGGCGCCTCCCGACGGCGTCTGGGCCGGCGCGCCGGCCGTCGGACGGTTCCGCAATTCGGGGAGCGGCAGGTACGGCACCACGGCCTGACCGCCCTGCGCCTGGTCCAAGATGATCTTGTCGGTGCCGCCGAACAGCCGCTCCATGGTTTCGAGATAGAGCCGCTGGCGCGTCACGTCCGGCGCCTTCTTGTATTCGTCGTAGACCTTGCTGAAGCGGCTGGCCTGGCCCTTTGCCTCGGCGACGGTCTGCTCGCGATAGGCCTCGGCGGACTGGGTGACCTGCGCGGCGCGACCGCGAGCCTCCGGAATGACGCGGTTGGCGTAGGTCTGAGCTTCGTTCTGCGCCCGCTCGCCGTCGGCGCGCGCGGCCTGAACGTCGCGGAAGGAATCGATGACCTGTGCCGGCGGGTCGACCTTCTGCATCTGCACCTGGGTGATCTGGATGCCGGAATTGTAGCTGTCGAGCGTCTTCTGCATGAGCTCGGTGACCCCAGTCTCGATGTTCTGGCGCGCTCCGGTGAGAATCGGCTGGATGTCCGAACGGCCGACCACCTCGCGCATCGCGCTCTCGGCGACCGCCTTAACGGTGCCCTCGGGATTCGAGATGTTGAAGCGATAGTTGCCGGCGCCTTGCGGCTTGACCACCCAGAACACCGCGAAGTCGACGTCGACGATGTTCTCGTCGCCGGTCAGCATCAGGCTCTCTTCTGGCACGTCGCGCATCTGGGTGCCGCGGCGCAGGTCCTCGACGAGACGCATGCCGATGTCGATGCGGTTGACCCGCGTGACCTTCACCATCTCCACCGACTCGATGGGATACGGAATGTGGTAGTTCAGGCCGGGCTTGGCGTCGCGGGTGTATTTGCCGAACCGCATGACGAGACCGAGCTCGTCCGGCTCGACGCGGAAGAAACCGGAAAATCCCCACAGCGCCACCGCGGCGAGCACGATCAGCGCAATGCCGCGACCGCTGAGATTGCCGCCCGGCAGGACCGTGCGCAGCTTGTCCTGGCCGCGCCGGAGCAATTCTTCGAGGTCCGGCGGGCTCGAGCCCGACGGCGGGGAACCGGAGCCCCACGGCCCCTTCGGACCCGCACCCCAGGGGCCGCCTTGATTACTCCACGGCATCGCTGCACTCCGCGTTCGCCCGGTCCTTCGCGCCGCATGCGCGCCCAGGCTGGAAGCTCGTCTCCACCGTCATGTGCCCCACTACGACGGCCCTGTCACGTGTCTAAAGACCCCTGTCTTGGACCCCGGGGTTATAGGGGGACGGTTCCACCCTTTCAACGTGCGCAGATGACGCGTCGCTATCCAGTTACCCGCAACCCGCAACCTTCCGACAGACTACTTAATCACCGATTGACGAGGCGCACCAGCGCAGCGCCGCCCGAAAAATCATCATGACCGAACGCTCGCGCGTTCACGCGGGGATGCGCTCGTAGGCGAGCGTCGTGAACGGCGCTTGATCGTCTGGACCGGCGGGATGTTCATGCCGTTCGGCTTCGCGCCACTGCGTCGGGTCGATGACGGGAAAAGCGCTGTCGCCGGCCGGGTTAGCGTGGACACGCGTGATCTCGAGCCGGCACGCGCGTGCAATGGTCTGGCGGTAGAGTTCGCCGCCACCGATGATCATGATGTCGCGGACCCCGCGCCGCGACGCGTCGCCACGCGCCACCATGAGCGCAGCCTCGAGGTTCGGCGCCGATATGACGCCGCGCGCCGCGAAGGCCGCATCGCGGGTGACCCAATGTTGGTGCGGCCGGGAAGCGGCCTGCCGATGGCCTCGTAGGTCTTGCGTCCCATCACCACGGGATGGCCCAGGGTGATTGCGCGGAACCTTCGCAGATCGGATGGCAGGCGCCACGGGAGGCCGCCGTCCCGCCCGATGACGCCGTTCTCCGCAACCGCGGCGACGAGGACGAGCCCCACCTCGGGTGAATTCACACCGCGACCTTCGCCCGGATGTGAGGATGCGGGTCGTAGCCCTCGACGGTGAAATCCTCGTAGCGGAACGCGAAGAGGTCGGTGACCGCCGGATTGATCCGCAACTGCGGGAGCTCTCGCGGCAACCGCGAGAGCTGCAGGCGCGCCTGCTCGAGATGATCGAGATAAAGATGCGCATCGCCGAAGCTGTGGACGAAATCGCCCGCCGCGAGCCCGGTCACCTGCGCCACCATCATCGTCAGCATCGCGTAGGAGGCGATGTTGAAGGGCACGCCGAGAAACACGTCGGCGGAGCGCTGATAGAGGTGGCAGGACAGCTTGCCCTTCGCGACATAGAACTGGAATAGGCAGTGGCACGGCGGGAGCGCCATGCGGTCGACGTCGGCCGGGTTCCAGGCGGTCACGATGAGACGGCGCGAATCCGGATTGCGGCGGATCGCCTCGACGACGTTCGCCATCTGGTCGATGGTGCCGCCGTCGCGCGCCGGCCACGAGCGCCACTGTCGGCCATAGACCGGGCCGAGATCGCCGCGCTCGTCCGCCCAATCGTCCCAGATGGTCACGCCGTGATCGCGCAGGTATTTGACGTTGGTGTCGCCGGCGAGAAACCACAAGAGCTCGTGAACGATCGACTTCAGATGCAGCTTCTTGGTGGTCACCAGCGGAAAGCCCTGCGCAAGGTCGAACCGCATCTGGTGCCCGAACACCGATAGCGTGCCGGTGCCGGTGCGATCGTGCTTCTCGGCACCGTCGGCGAGAACACGTTCCATCAGGTCGAGGTATTGGCGCATGGGATGCCTTGGGCCGGCCGCACGGCAGAGAATCGGCCGACTGCTTTACTTTAAGCAGTCGGTGCGGCCGCGCCAAGGCGACGGGAGTTGATGCGGGATCGCCAAAACAAAACCGGCGGGCCAAGCCCGCCGGTTCCAATCCGATTCCGCGTTCGCGGTTACTCCTCGACGAACACCTCGTCGCGCTTCGCCCGGATCATCGGCAGCAGGGCTACCACCAGCAGGAGCACTGCAACAGCGATGAGGCCGCCCGAGATCGGCCGGGTGATGAAGGTCGAGGGATCGCCGCGGGCGATCAGCATGGCGCGGCGGAGGTTCTCCTCCATCAGCGGGCCGAGCACGAAGCCGAGCAGCATCGGCGCCGGCTCGAAATCGTGCTTCACCAGCCAATAGCCGATAATGCCGAACACGGCGGTCATCACCACGTCGAACGGCGCGTTGTTGATCGAATAGACGCCGATCGAGCAAAAAATCAGGATCGCCGGGAACAGCAGGCGGTAAGGCACCTGCAGGAGTTTCACCCACACGCCGACCAGCGGCAGGTTGATCACGACGAGCATCAGGTTGCCGAGCCACATCGAGGCGATCATGCCCCAGAACAGGTCCGGCTGCTTGGTCATCACCTGCGGGCCGGGCACGATGCCATGGATGGTCATCGCGCCGACCATCAGCGCCATCACCGCATTGGGCGGAATGCCGAGCGTGAGCAGCGGAATGAATGAGGTCTGGGCGGCGGCATTGTTGGCGCTTTCCGGCGCCGCTACGCCTTCGATTGCCCCGCGGCCAAAGCGGGACGGATTTTTGGACATCTTCTTTTCGAAGGTATAGGCCGCGAACGCCGCGATGACCGCGCCGCCGCCCGGCAGGATGCCGAGGATCGCGCCGAGAACGGTGCCGCGGCCGATCGCCCCGGCGGCAGCCTTGAGGTCCGGCCAGGTGGGCATTAGGCCGGTCAGCTTCGCCTTTAGCACGTCGCGGGAGTCGCTCTGCTCGAGGTTACGCATGATCTCGGCGAAGCCGAACACGCCCATCGCGACCACGACGAAGCCGATGCCGTCGGAGAGCTCGGGAATGTCGAACGCCATGCGCGACTGGCCGGTCTCGATATCGGAGCCGACCATGGAGAGCAGGAGCCCGAGCAGCACCATGGCGAGCGCCTTGATGATCGAGCCGCGGGCGAGCACGACCGCGAAGCACAGGCCGAGCACCATCAAGGAGAAGTACTCGGCCGGGCCGAACAGCAGCGCAATCGAGGTCAGCGGCGCGCCGAGCGCCGCGACGAGCACGGTCGCAACGCAACCGGCGAAGAACGAACCGATGGCGGCGATGGAGAGCGCCGGGCCGGCGCGGCCCTGGCGGGCCATCTGATGGCCGTCGAGCGTCGTCACGACCGAGGACGACTCGCCGGGAATGTTGATGAGGATCGACGTGGTCGAGCCGCCATACTGTGCGCCGTAATAGATGCCGGCGAGCATGATCAGCGCGCCGACCGGCGGCAGTCCGAAGGTGATCGGCAGCAGCATGGCGATTGTGGCGAGCGGGCCGACGCCCGGAAGCACGCCGATCAGCGTGCCCACCAGAGCGCCGATCAGGCACAGGCCAAGATTCATCGGCGAGAGCGCGACGCCGAAACCGAGGGCGAGATTGTGCAGGAGGTCTATCATGATGGCTTACACGCGCTGTTGATGCGGACGACCGGCCCGCATGCGGGTCACCGGAAGCTGAAGAGCGAGTTGAAGATCGCGGTCGGTTCCCAACTGTTCGGCCACAGCTGCAAAGGCAGATTGAGGGCGATCGGGAACAACAGACAGCAAAAGGCGGTCAGCAGCGCGCCCCAGATGAGCGTCTCGATGACGCGCGCCTCCGGGGTCGCTCCGGCGGCCGCCAGGATGCTCAGGTAGCTCGCGATGACGAGGCCGAGCGGCCGCACCAGCCAAGCGAACAGCACCACCGACAACGTGACGAACACCGGACCGCGGAAATAGAAACGATCGACCCCGGGGCCCTTCGTCGTCAATCCGGTGATTGCTACCAGGAGACCAAGCAGACCGAGAACGATCGAAAACATTCGCGGGGCGGTGCCCGGCCCGAAGGCGAAGCCGCGCATCCCAGGCAGATCGCGCGACGCCCACAAGGCGAATAGCGCGACGAGGATCAGCGCAATGCCGCCCCAGAATTCGCGGGGACCGCGGATGAACGAGCCACCCCGCGTCGCGCCGCCGGCACTGTCCGACATCTACACCCTCCCTTTGGTGGATCGGCCCACATATTTGCAACGCTTATGCCCTGCGGTCATCCCTAACGCAAGGCAGGGCAATGACGAATGCGGGCGCAGGGACACGGGCATCGAAGTCGCGGTTTTTTAGTGGACGACGCCGGCAAGACCGAGCGCTGCGGCGCCGGTGAGCGCGATCAGCGGCGGGATCCGGGTCCAGGTGGCGACCGCGAAGGTCACCGCGGTGACGACGAGGCCGCGCCAGTCGTGGTCGGCGGCACGCGCGATAATCAAGGCGCTGGACGCGATTAATCCGATGGTGACCGGCACCAGGCCGACCCGGATCGCAGCGATCAGACGGGACGTGCGGAAGCGCTCGAACACCTGCGATATGCCGTAAGCGAGAACGCAGGTCGGGCCGCACATTGCCGCCGTCGTGACCACGGCCCCGGGGACACCCGCGATAAAATGTCCCAGCAAGGCGACGAACATGACGTTCGGCCCCGGCGCCGCCTGCGCAATCGCATAGAGCTCGCTGAACTGGCGGTCGTCGAGCCAGCCGCGCATTTCAACCATCTGGCGCTGCAGCTCCGGAACCACGGTGCTGGCGCCGCCGAGGGCGAAGAACGACAGGACGGCGAACTGCAGGAACAGCGCGACGAGCGCGCCCGGTTCACTTCGCATCGAGGCTCCTCCACGCAAGCGCGACGCTGAGCGGGCCGAGCACGATGAGGACGAGCGGCAGATTGAGGCGGAGAACGCCGACTGCGACGAACGTCGCGATCGCCACGAGATGGGCAGGGCCCGGACGCTGGCGCACCAACGGTTCCGCCATCTGCACCGCGGTGCTCAAAATGAGGCCGGCCGCCCCGGCGGCGAGGCCGGCGAGCACGCCGCGCAATTCCGGCAGCGCACCATAGGTGCGATAGAGCGTGCCGGCGACGACCATAAGGGCGACGGAGGGACCGAGCAGACCTAAGAGGCTCGCCAGGATCGCCGGCACGCCGCCGACCCGCCTTCCCCACACCGCACAGAGATTGACGATGTTCGGCCCCGGCAGGAACTGGCACAGCGCCAGCACCTCGTTGAACTCCTGCGGCGTCATCCACCGCTTTTCGATCACCAGCATGCGCCGCGCCCAGGGCAGCACGCCGCCGAAGCTCTTGAGCGAAACCCAGGCGAACGCCAGGAAGATTTCAAGGAGCGAGCCTGGCATGACCGGGGCGGCGGAGGCGTCGGGGTGATCGGCGGGGAGGTCGGCCATTCAAAGCTCTCGGGTTGGACGGGTCGGGAGCGCGCAAAGGAAGGCTAAGTTCCTCGCAGGCTCTTTTGCAGGCGGGCATTCCCGCCTATATTGGAGATGCCGGCTTGCCGGCTATGGCGATAAATGGCTGTCGTAATAAACCATTCGGACCCGGGGGCAGTACCCGGCGCCTCCACCAATTCGGGGATCGCTGGCCGGCGATCGCATCATCGGCCGCCGATCCCCACTGCGGGGGCGAAACAGGATCGACGAGGGCGTAAAGGGCGTGCTTTTGCTCGGCATGGTTCCGCCGTTATCGGGCCACTGCAATAGTTGCCAACGACAACTATGCTCCGGTTGCTCAGGCCGCGTAAGCGGTTTGAAAGACCGATCTTAAAGTCCTGACGTCTTAGCAGCGTCAGGCGGGGTTCGGGGGCACCTGGCAACAGAAGCCCCCACTTCGTTTCTAGGGGGGCTCGCGTCGAATCGTGTAGCATCCCGCGTGCCAATCACGACGAGACGCAACCATGCCGGTCGATCACCTCCGCTATGACCTCCTGACCCAGGACGCCTTGCGCGGTGTGATCCGCAGCGTGCTGACTGAAGCCGCCACCAAAGGACTTCCCGGCGAGCATCACTTCTTCATCACCTTCGATACCCGTGCCGAGGGCGTGCAGATCTCGCCCCGGATCAAGGCGAGCTACCCGCAGGAGATGACGATCGTCCTCCAGCACCAGTTCTGGGATCTCAAGGTCACCGAGGACGATTTCGAGGTCGGGCTCGCCTTCAACGGAATCCCGGAACGGCTGCACGTTCCGCTCAAGGCGGTGAAGGCGTTTCAGGACCCGTCGGTGCAGTTCGGCCTCCAATTCACCGTCGAGCCCGAGGCGGGCGCCGCGGCTGAGCCGCCGGCCCCCGCGGTCGATCGCGGAAGGCGAAGCCCGCCGCCAAGCAAGACGCCAAGCCCGAGCTCGCAAAGCCGGAAGCGACAAAGTCGGAAACTTCCAAGCCCGAACCAAAGGCCGAGCCGAAACGCGACCAGGAGGACAAGGGCAAGAAGGACGAACCGGCAGGGACCTCAGGCGAGGTCGTTCGGCTCGACCGCTTCCGCAAGAAGTAACAGTAGAAGTAGCAGTGCCGATCGCACCCCGCCGTTTCACTTCGGCGGCGAGGCGAACAGGCTGAGGTCTGGCGGCCGCTGCCCCTTCTTCGTCGGCATCAGCATTCCATCGCCGCTGAGCATGTAGTTCTCGTTGCCGATGTGCACGTGGTTGTTGCTCTCGTTGCACACGTATTCGACCCATTGCGGCTGCGGATCGGACTGGCGCCGGTAGCTCTTGAGCACCGTCCATGGCCGCGTCAGCGCATGATCGAACACGGTGACCTCGTCATGAAGGATGACGGGGTCCGTCTTGTCGAGAAAGAAGCGCTCCTTGACGACGCTCTGATTGTCCCGGTGCAGCGGAATGCCGCTCGCGTCGTAGGCGCGCGGACCTTTGAAGCCGCGGGTCTCGACGTCGAGCTCGTCGTATCTGCCGTCGCCGTCGAGGTCGATCCACTGGCCGATCGAATAGCCGAGCAACGACGGCTCGATCGCGTCGGGAAACGCGCGGCCGTCGGTGTAGATGCGTCGCGAGTTGTAGATGTTCTCGACCAGGATGTGCATCGTCTCCGGCGTCACCACGAATTCCGTCGGACCGTAGCCGTTGGTGACCCGCGGCATGCCCGGCGATTGGCAGGTGTAGGTCACGCCGATCCCCTGCCCGCCCGCGGCCTGGCTCACGAGGTTCGCGTCGAAGATCGACTGGTACTCCGCGGTGAGCGGCGCTTCCTGCCCCGGGCCCCAGGGCTTCGACGGGTCGAAGCGAAAGGTCCCGGTCTCGGCCCGGCGCCACTGCCCGTGGAGATCGGGATATCGCGCCTGATCGAAGGCCTGCGCGGGCGGCATCGTCGCCGCCAAGGCGGTCGCCAGGAGAGCCGCACGAGTGGCTGTGCGCAAGACCATGCCCGTCCTCCCCCTTTGTTCTTCGGCGCGTGACGCGCTCGCCGCGAAAGCAGGCGCGCCGGAATGCACGTGACGATAGCCGGGTCGGTCGACGCCTTGAAAGCGGCGGGCAACGTGAGTTCGGCGCCGCACCGGCCTGCGGCAGTGGGCCGCTCCGAACCGGGGCGATGGTAAATTTTGCACACTACGGATTGTGTTACTGCCGCGACTCATATCCATATATGAGCGCTTCTGTTGGATTGATTCGGCGCCGCCGGTTGAAAAGGTAGTTGGGTATACCTACCTGAGGGGCATGCGTAGGGGGCGACCCGGTGCTCATCGAAACGGCGGCGGATGGCTGAGATTGTAAATCTGCGGACGGCCCGCAAGCGCGCAAAGCGACAAGAACAGGCGGAACTCGCGGCTCAGGCGCGTGTTTCCCACGGGATGTCGAAAGGTGAACGCGCGCTGGCCCGGTCGATGCAATCGAAAGTTCGACGCGAGCTCGATGAACACCGTATCGAGACAGGAGAATCCGATGAAGTCGCCGGTCGTTAAGAGATCCATTGTCATCGCCGGGCACAAGACGAGTGTCAGCCTGGAAGATGCCTTCTGGACCGGATTGAAGGAAATCGCAGCGGAACGTCACGTGACGCTGTCCGACATGGTTGCGGTGATCGACCAGGACCGGAGGCACGGCAATCTGTCGTCCGCCATCCGCCTGTTCGTGCTCGACTATTATCGGCAGCCGCGCGATGCGGCGCGCACTGAAGGCAAGTCCGCCGTCACCGGCGGGCATGCGGAATTGGCGCTGCGGGCCGACTAGGCCCCGGCGCTGCCAGCCGCTTCTGCCTTGCCGGCCAGGGCTAGACGCAGTGGGTCGAGAGGTCGCCTGTTGGTCAAGGCCCTGTTGGTCGAGGCCCGTGTTGGGTGTGCGCGAAGATACCCGCAAAACGTGCATAGCCACGGGCGCTGCTGCCACTTTTGCGTCATTAAGAGGGACTTAAACCTTCGCTCCTAAATGTGACGGGGGCGGAGGGGAATAAGAACATGCAACACGCTCGCGACGTCGTCCGCGTTGAAATGCGGGATCGACTGGGCCGGGTCACGGCCACCCTTGATGAGATCGAGCTGACGCCCAACGCCGACTACCATCGGCTTGCCAAGCGCACCTTCCTCAACTTCCAGGCGCCTCACGGCGTGGTGCACTACAGCTGCCATGTCCTGGCGGGAAACCGCGAGATCGGCAGCTATTCCAGGCGCAACCTGATCCTGGAGACGTGATCCGGCGGATCCGGCCGGTCAGCCACCGAAAAAATCGAAGCTGAGCCATCCCGGGCGCGAACGCGCCCCGGGGGCCGGCGCGCGTCAGCGGATGCCCGGCTGGAAGAAATCGAACAGCGGCAGCGGCGGTGCCGGCAGCGGCGGCGATGGCGCGGGCGGCGGCAACTGTGCCGCCGGCGATGACGGCGCACGCCGCACCACGGGCGGCGGCTTGATCTCGATCGGCGCCGGAAGCTCCGGCGCACGGCCGAGTGTCGCGGTGACCGCCTCCGGCCCCGACGCCGGAGCCACGGCATCCGGCCGCAGGCGTTCCGGAGACTCGAGCCGCTTGCGCTCGCGTTCGGCCTCTTCGAGGCGCTTCGTCTCCTGCTCGACCGCGCGCGCAGTGAGCCAATTGACGAGCGCGGTAACGTCGGCGCTGCGCCGCGCGTTGTCGAGCGGCCCCTTCACGCTCACGGCGAGGCTCGGCCGCTCGCCGCCCGGCGCGTCCTTGCGCTGCGGGCCGGTCAGCACGAAGCGCATGTCGACCTGGTGGTCGGCGAGACCCAACGCGCCCGTCGCCCCGACGTCGGCGCTCTGCGCCGGCGCCTCGAGGTCGCTCAGCCGGAGGCGGCCTTCCGCGACGGTGATCGGCGCCGTGGCGAACGGCAGCCGCAACCGGCCGCCATTGAGGCTCGCATTGACGATCTCCGCGATGCGCCCGGCATTGATGGCAAGCCCGCGATCGACCGCGCCGATCGCCGCATTGACGGCTGCGGGATCGAGCCCGCTGATCTCGACATTCTCGAGGGTGACGACGCCGCCGCCCGCAAGTCCGCCGACGAGAGAAGCCGCGCTCAAACCCTGCCCCTGCACCTCGGCGTCGAGCGAAAGCCGCCCTGTGGCCGGCGCATGGGTCGCCGCGAGCACGGCCGCAAGGTCGGCGTTCGTGAGCTTGATACGGGTATCGATGCTCACCCCGCCGGCGCTGCGGCGCAGCCGGCCACCGAGCTCGAGGCGACCGTCGCCGAGCTTGCCAATTGCGCCGTCAAGCGCGAAGGCCCCCTCCGAGGCGAGCACCGCCCCCTGAAGATCGCGGGCGACCAGTCCCGGAGCCCATTGCACGCTGCCGGCGCGGAATTCGAGGCGGCCCGTCGCCACCGGCAAGGCCGGCGCGGCGAACGGCTCCGTCGACCACGGCGCCTTGGCGCCGGCCACCGGCGCGCCGGCGAGGATCGCGACGAGCTCCGCCCCGTCGACCTGATCGGCCTCGATCCGCCCCTCGACCCGCGGCACGGCACCGAGCGCCACCGCCAGCCGCCCCTTGATATTCGCGCCGGCGAGACGCCCGGCGAGGTCATCGAGCTTGAGCCCGTTCTTCTCCAGCGCGAGCTTGCCGCGCAGATCGACCGGCACGGTCGAACTCCGGCGCGGCAGCTTCGCGTCGGCCGCGCGCAGTGACACGTCGAGGCGGCCGTCGCTCGCGCTGCGCAGCGTGCCGGCGGCGGTCGCACTGACGTCGGTCGCCGCGAACTTCGCGTCGATGCGGAATGCGCGATCGATCGCGCCATCGGCCTCCAGGGTCAATCGCGCCGGCCGTCGCTCCATGTTGGCGAGCTGATCGATCCCGGTGAACCCCGCAAGGATACGGCCGTCCTCGGCATCGAAGCGGCCGTTGACCCGCAGCGCCGCAGCGCCCAGATCGGAGAGATTGCCGGTGCCGGTGGCATCGATCGCCGTGTCGACGCCGGCGACCTTGCCGGTGAGCTTGAGCTTGGCGAGGCTCGCGGCACCGTTCGCCGCCGGCTCGACATCGAGCTTGGCGGTTACTTTCAGGGGCCCGAGGCGGCTTTCATATTTGCGCAGTGGTTGCTCTGCCTGCGGCATCAGCCGCGCCGCGACGGTGGCGAGGCCGTCGAGCCGTCCGGCAATGAGGGCAAGCGAGAGCGAGCCGCGTCCGGCCGCCTGCAGGTTGTCGATGCGGCCGCTCGCTTCCACCGCGGCGCCGCCGACGTCGGCGATCGACAGCCGTCTCGATCTTCAGCGCCGTGCCGTCGTAGTCGAGCACCGCATGGGTCTTGGTCGCCTCGACGCCGGCATAGGTGGTGCGCCCGACGTCGAGCGCGAGCGCGACCTCCTTGGGCCGCTCGAACGTGGCCGACGTGGTCGCGGCCTGGGCGAGGGCGAAGAAGCGATCGAGGTCGATCTCGCCGGCGACGAGGGCGGCATCGAGGCGCGCGGGTCCCTTCGGGCCGGCGAAGCGATAGGCCGCATGTCCGGACACCGACTTGTGGTCGAATTCGGCGGCAAGATCATCGACCGCGACGCGATCGCTCGCGAGGGTGAGCACACCGCTGCCGCGCATCGGCCCGACCGAAGGGCGCGCCACTTGGGGCTGACCTTCGATCCAGGCGTAGAAGTCCGCCGGGATCGCTCGATTCGATCTGCACCGGTCCGGAGAAGGCGACCTTGCCGCCCGCCACGGCGAGCTTGCCGGCGATCCGCATCTGGGTCCCGCCGGGCGCGCGCCACTCGAAGGTATCGATCGTCCAGCCGTCGGTCCGGGTTTCCGCCTCGCCGTGCAGCGCGCTGATCGAGGCGCCGGCCACGGTGACGTTGTCGACGGTCAGATTGATCTTGAGCGGCAGCGGCAGCGCCGGCCCGAAGGTCAGACTTTCCGCCACCGCCTTGCCCACCTCGAACGGGAGGCGCCGATCCGCTCCGAAGCGCTCGGCCGCGGGAAAGGTGCGGTCGAGGTCGAGCTGGCGCGCGGTGAGCGTCGCAATCGCCCGGGGCTGTGCACCGAACTCGACCTTCGCCGAGCCGGCGAGGCGTGCGGGCCGCATTTCCGGTCCGTAGACGAAGGCGAGATCGTCGAACGTCGCCGTCGCCGGGCCGGCTTTGAGCTTGGCGGTGAGCTGCCAGGGCTCGTTGATCGCGGTGCGGCCATTCGGCAGCGCGGCGCCGGCGGCGCGCGAGGCGGTCACCGCACCTTCGTACCGTGGGGCACCGCCGCCCGCCCATATCGTCCCGTCGGTTTCGAACGACACCGCCGTTGCGGGAGAATTCGACGGCGAGACGCAGCCTGATGCCGCCGTCGTCGCCGCGATGGCCGGCGCCGAGCCGGAAGGTGTAGGGACGATCGTCCGCACTGAAGGCGCCGTCGCCCTTGAAGGGGCCGAGCAGCGAGCGGACTTCCCCCTTGAAGCTCACATTGTCGAGCGCGACGCGGCCGCCGCTCGCCGCGTCGGCCAGGACGACGCGGCCATGGGATACCGTCAGGCGGTCGATGCCGACGCGATCGGGATCGAAGCCGAGGGTCTCGACCGGCGTTTCGACCTTGCCGCTGCGGTCGAGCCGTACCGTCGCAGTGACCCCATCAAGGACGAGCTGGTCGATCCGGAATTCGCCCCGCATCAGCGCGGTGGGCTTGAGCTCCATGGCGAGCTTGCGGGCGGTAACGGAGGGCGCTCCGGCCGGGCCGATCGCGACGCCTTCGAGGCGCAGCGACGTGGTCGGCAGCAGGCTAAGGGCGATCGGACCGGTAATATGCACCGGCGCGCCGATGATTTCGGCAGCCTTCGACTCGATCGCCGGGCGATAGCCGTCCCAATCGATGAAATACGGCCCGACTAGCGCCGTCCCCAAAGCCAGAATGATGGCGATGCCAATACCAAGTAGCGTCGTCTGCACCTGACGTGCTCCGAATCCGGGACTGGCACTTCTGGAGACGACCCGCCCGCACCTCTACGCGACAGAGCAGGCCGGTGATTTTCTTTTCTGCGGCCGGTTACAGGCGAATATATGTCGGGGGGCCGATTCACCCAAGCGTGATGATCTTTCCTGGGTTCATAATGTTTTGCGGATCGAGAGCCTGCTTGACAGCGCGCATCGCCGCGAGCGCTGATTCGCCGTGCTCGGCGGCGAGGTATTTCATCTTGCCTTCGCCGACCCCGTGCTCGCCGGTGCAGGTGCCGTCCATGGCGAGCGCGCGCTCGACGAGGCGCTCCGACAAGCCCTTGGCGCGCCGGACCTCGTCGGGGTCGTCGAGGTCGACCAGCAGCGTGAGGTGGAAATTACCGTCGCCGACATGGCCGAGGATCGGCGCGACGAGACGGTTCGCGGCGATGTCCTCCTGCGTCGCCACGACGCATGCGGCGAGCCGCGAGATCGGCACGCACACATCGGTCGCGATCGCCTGGGTGCCGGGCCGCAGCGCCCGCCCCGACCAGTAGGCGTCATGGCGTGCCTGCCAGAGCCGCGAGCGGTCCTCGGCCCGGGTCGCCCATTCGAACGGGCCGCCGCCGCATTCGGCCGCGATCGCGCCGAAACGCTCGGACTGCTCGGCGACGCCGGCCTCGCTGCCGTGGAACTCGACGCACAGCATCGGGGAGACCGGCAGGCTGAGTTTCGAATAGGCATTCACTGCCTCGACCTGGAGCGCATCGAGCAGTTCGATGCGGGCGACCGGTATCCCGCTCTGGATGGTCGCGATGGTGGCCTCGCAGGCGGCCTCGACCGAGGGGAACGGGCAGGTGCCGGCGGCGACCGCTTCGGGGATGCCGTAGAGCTTGAGGGTGATCTCGGTGATGACCCCGAGCGTCCCCTCGGAGCCGACGAACAGGCGGGTGAGATCGTAGCCGGCCGACGATTTGCGCGCCCGGCGGGCCGGTGGTGAGCACCTCGCCGTTGCCGAGCACGGCTTTGAGGGAGAGCACGTTGTCCTTCATGGTGCCGTAGCGGACGGCGTTGGTGCCCGAAGCGCGGGTCGCCGTCATGCCGCCGAGCGTCGCGTCGGCGCCGGGATCGATCGGGAAGAACACGCCCTGGTCGCGCAGGTATTCGTTGAGCTGCTTGCGGGTCACCCCCGGCTCGACCACGCAGTCGAGGTCCTCCGGATGGACCGCGAGCACCCGGTTCAGGTCGCGGAAATCGATCGAGACCCCGCCATAGGGCGCGTTGACCTGGCCTTCGAGCGAGGTGCCGACACCGAACGGAATGACCGGCAGGCCGTGGGCCGCGCAGACGCGCACGATCGCCTGCACCTCTTCGGTCGAGCGCGGATAGACCACGGCATCGGGCGGCTCGCCTGCAACCCAGGTGGTCGTGTTGCAATGCTGCTCGCGCAACGCGCGCCCGGTCGAGAAGCGGTCGCCGAATATCTCGGCGAGCGCGGCAAGGCCGGCGGCGGTTGCCGATCGTTGCGGCCTTGCGCCCGGGGCCTGGGCGGTCATCGCACGCCTCGTGCCGCCGCGACGGCCCTGTGCCCCGCGCCCCGCCTCCGGCGCGGCATGTCGATTTGGCGAGACAGGTCCGATTTTGTTGGCATAATGCGGCGAAGCCGGGTTGTAGATGATGCTAGAGCGTTTCGACTGCGCACCGTTGTTCTTCGCGCCGTTCGTATCGTCAGTGATGCGGATCGAGCCGCAGTGGATCGACTATAACGGCCATCTCAACATGGCCTATTACAACGTGCTGTTCGACCGCGCCGTCGACGAGACCTACGAGCTGATCGGGGTCGGCGCCGATTACGTGGCGAACCGCGCCCATTCGATCTACACCGCCGAGGTGCATGTGCGCTACCTGCGCGAGCTGCATGCCGGCGATCCCGTCCGCGTGACCTTCCAGCTGCTCGATTTCGACGCCAAGCGCATGCACTATTTCGAGCAGCTGTTCCATGCCGAGGAGGGCTGGGTCTCCGCGACGTCGGAGAACCTGTCGCTCCATGTCGACATGAAGGCGAAGAAGACGGCGGCGTTTCCTTCCCCTGTCGCGGCGCGGCTCGCCGAGATGAAGGCGTCGCACGCGCGCCTGCCGGTCCCCGAGGCCGCCGGCCGCCGCATCGCGATGCCGGCGCGCTGACGGTAAGCACAGAGATCGTCATTCCGGGGCGCGGGCAGCGCCCGCGAACCCAGATCTTCACTTCGGAGCTCCCAAATAGCCAGCCTGGATTCCGGGTTCACGCTGCGCGCGCCCCGGAATGACGCAGTCCCCAGGCGCCCTCGCAAAATCGGCCGGCAGATGCCATTTTGAGGCCTGGGAGAATTGGCAGAATCGCCGCTTCCGACCCTTGCACATCCGGCCCTGCACAAAGGCCCGTCATTGGCTGATCCGCTCAAGCATCCCCGCGATTCCATAAGCCCCCCGACGCCGGCGCCGGGCGGGATTGCGGCGCGCGCCCGTGCCGCGGCCGGCGCGCCCTATCTCGACGGCCTCAACCCGGAGCAGCGCGAGGCGGTGCTGACCATCGACGGCCCGGTGCTGGTGCTCGCCGGCGCCGGCACCGGCAAGACGCGCGTGCTCACCACCCGCATCGCCCACATCCTCACCCTCGGCCGCGCCCGGCCGTCCGAAATCCTCGCCGTCACCTTCACCAACAAGGCGGCGCGCGAGATGAAGGAGCGCATCGGCGAGCTGGTCGGCGCGGCGGTCGAGGGCATGCCGTGGCTCGGCACCTTCCACTCGATCGGCGCGAGGATCCTGCGCCGCCACGCCGAGCTCGTCGGCCTCAAGCCGAATTTCACCATCCTCGACACCGACGACCAGATCCGGCTGATCAAGCAGCTGCTGGAGGCCGAGAACATCGACGAGAAGCGCTGGCCGGCCCGCGTGCTCGCCGCCATGATCGACAACTGGAAGAACCGCGGCCTGACGCCCGACGCAGGTCGCGCCCGGCGAAGCCGGCGTCCTTCGCCAACGGCCGCGGCCAGCAGCTCTACGCCGCCTATCAGGAGCGGCTGAAGACGCTCAACGCCGTCGATTTCGGCGATCTGCTGCTCGAGAACATCCGCCTGTTCCGCGAGCACCCGGACGTGCTGCGCCAGTACCAGAAGCGCTTCCGCTACATCCTGGTCGACGAGTATCAGGACACCAACGTCGCGCAGTATCTGTGGCTGCGCCTGCTCGGCCAGCGAGCGGCCGCGCTGCTCGAAAAGCCGACGACCCGCCACGGCGCCACGCCGCGAAAACATCTGCTGCGTCGGCGACGACGACCAGTCGATCTATGGCTGGCGCGGCGCCGAGGTCGACAACATCCTGCGCTTCGAGAAGGATTTTCCCGGCGCCAAGGTCATCCGGCTCGAGCGCAATTACCGCTCGACCGGCCACATCCTCGCCGCCGCCTCCCACCTCATCGCCCACAACGAGGGCCGGCTCGGCAAGACGCTGCGCTCGGAGAGCGAGGTCGGCGAGAAGGTCGGCGTCACCGCCGTCTGGGATCGCGAGGAGGAAGCGCGCCACGTCGGCGAGGAGATCGAGCAGCTGCAGCGCCACGGCCATCGCTCGACGAGATCGCCATCCTGGTCCGCGCCTCGTTCCAGATGCGCGAGTTCGAGGAGCGCTTCGTCACGCTCGGCCTCAACTACCGCGTCATCGGCGGCCCGCGCTTCTACGAGCGCGCCGAAATCCGCGACGCGCTCGCCTATCTGCGCTGCGTCAATCGCAGGCCGACGACCTCGCCTTCGAGCGCATCGTCAACATGCCCAAGCGCGGCCTCGGCGACGCCACCGTCAAGTCGCTGCACGACCACGCCCGCGCCCGCCGCGAACCGCTGATGACCGCGACCCGCGCCATCGTCGAGACCGACGAGCTGAAGCCGAAGCCGCGCCAGGCGCTGCGCGACCTCGTCGCCGCGTTCGACCGCTGGCGGGCGCAGCGCGACACGCTCCCCCACACCGAGCTCGCCGAGATCGTGCTCGACGAGTCCGGCTACACCGAGATGTGGCAGACGGACCGCTCCGCCGACGCCGCCGGCCGGCTCGAGAACCTCAAGGAGCTCGTCCGCTCCATGGAGGAGTTCGAGAACTTGCAGGGCTTCCTCGAGCACATCTCGCTGGTCATGGACCCCGACCGCGGCGGCGAACCGACGCCGTCTCGATCATGACGCTGCACGCGGCGCAAGGGGCTCGAATTCGACACCGTGTTCCTGCCCGGCTGGGAGGAAGGCCTGTTCCCGCACCAGCGCTCGCTCGACGAGCGGCCGCGCCGGCCTCGAGGAGGAGCGCCGCCTCGCCTATGTCGGCATCACCCGCGCAAGGAGACGCGCGAACATCTATTTCGCGTCGAACCGCCGCATCCGCGGCCTCTGGCCCTCGACCATCCCGTCGCGCTTCGTCGACGAGCTGCCGGAGGCGCATGTCGAGGTCGCGGAATCCCAGGGCTTCGGCGGCTTTTCCGGCTACGGCAATGTCGGCGGCTCGCGCTTCGACCAGACCGAGACCTTCGGATCGAGCTACCGCACGCCGGGCTGGCAGCGCGCCAAGAGCCGCGGCGGGTTCGGCTCGGACAACGGTTCCGGCGGCGGCACCGGCAGCTTCCGCGAGTCGGGCTCGTCCTTCGGTGCGTCCTCCGGCGCGAAGCCGGCAGGCGCGCGCCGCGCGCAGCCGCGGCCCGCTCACCATCGAGGGCGAGCTCGTCGCCAAGTCGACCGGCACCACCTCGGCCTTCCGCGTCGGCGACCGCGTCTTCCACCAGAAGTTCGGCAACGGCAACGTCGTCCACGTCGAGGGCAACAAGCTCACCATCGATTTCGACCACGCCGGCGAGAAGAAGGTGGTGGACAGCTTCGTCCAGAAAGTGTGATGTCGCCGGGCCGAGCGTTTTCGTTTGGGCCGACGCGCCTTTCCCTGCCATCGCCGATCGAAAGCGCACGCGCCAGACCCCGTCGCCCGAGGCAGACCCGTTCCCATGAAAATCGAGACCGACGAATCCGGCGGCCGCGTCTTCTTTTCCACCACCGGACGCAGCCTCGAGGGTGAGGACGAAATCTGCGTGCTCAGCGTCGGGGTCGACATCGGCTCCTCGACCTCGCACCTCGTGTTCTCGCGCATCGTGCTGGAGCGGCTCGACAGCCGTTACGTCGTCACCCAGCGCGAGACCTTCTACCAGTCCGACATCCTGCTCACGCCCTATGCCTCGGAGGACGAGATCGACGCCGACGCGCTCGGCGCCTTCTTCGAGAAGCAGTACGAGAACGCCATGGTCGATCCCGACGAGATCGACGCCGGCGCGCTGATCCTGACCGGGGTCGCGGTCCGCCGCAGCAACGCGCGGAAAATCGGCGAACTGTTCGCGCGCCAGGCCGGCAAGCTCGTCGCAGTGAGCGCCGGCGACAGCCTCGAGACGGTGATGGCGGCCTACGGCTCCGGCGCGGTGGCGCGCTCGATCCGCGATAACGGCGCGGTGATGAATGTCGATGTCGGCGGCGGCACCGCCAAGATCGCGGTGTGCCGCGAAGGACGCGTCGACGCGATCACCGCGGTCGACGTCGGCGCCCGCCTCGTCTGCACCGACGCCGAAGGGCGCATCACACGGCTCGAAGAGGCCGGGCGCCGGTTCGGTGCCGACCTCGGACTTTTGCTCGAGATCGGCGGCACGCTTTCGCCCGAGGATGGAAAGCGCCTCGCCGCCCGCATGGCCGATTGCCTGTTCGATGCGATGAGGGGCGGCACGCCGAAGCTCGGCGCGACCGGCCTCTTGCGCCTCGATCCCCTGGGCTATGACGGTAAGATCGAAGAGGTCACGTTCTCCGGCGGCGTCTCCGAATACGTTTATGGCTGGGAGACCCAGAGCTTCGGCGATCTCGGCGGCCTGCTCGCGGCGGAAATCCGCGCGCGTGTCGCGCAATGGGGCGTGCGCCTCGAGCCGCCGGCCCAGGGCATCCGCGCCACCGTCATCGGCGCCTCGCAGTACACCACGCAGGTGAGCGGCAGCACGATCTTCGTGTCGCCGCACAGCGCGCTGCCGCTGCGCAACGTCCCGGTGATCGCGCCCGGCCTGCTGCTCGAAGGCGACACGATCGACGCCGATGCGATCGCCGCCTCGATCCGCACCGTGCTGCGCCACCTCGATCTCGCCGACGCCGATACGCCAGTCGCGATCTTCGTGCCGTGGCAGGGCTCGGCGACATTCCACCGGCTCGACGGCTTCTGCCGCGGCGTCGCCAAGGGCCTCGAAGAGGTGCTCGGCGCGCGGCCACCCGATCGTGCTCGCGGGAGACGGCGACGTCGGCGGGCTCATCGGCATCCACTTCCGCGAGGAGATGAAGCTCACCAACCCGGTGGTGTCGATCGACGGCCTCGAGCTCAAGCAGTTCGACTACATCGACATCGGCGAGCTTCTGGAGAGCTCCGGCGCCGTGCCGGTGGTGATCAAGTCGCTGATCTTCCCGACGAGCGCGGCGCTCGGGCAGGAGTGGATGGCGAAGCGCGAGGTATAGACCTGTAGGGTGGGCAAAGGCGCCCTTACGCCGTGCCCACGCCGGAATTTGACACGTGAGATGGTGGACGGTGGGCACGCTTCGCTTTGCCCACCCTACGCGTGAGGGATCGCCGTTGTACCAAGACCTGCGCGGCTTCATCTCGGCGGTCGATGCGCTCGGCGCGCTGCGCCGCATCGACGGCGCCGATCCCCATCATGAGATCGGCGGCATCACCGAGGTCGCGGCGGGGCTCTCGCCGGCGCCGGCGCTGCTGTTCGATCGGATCAAGGGATTTCCCGCCGGCCACCGCATCTTCTCCAATGCGGTGACGACGCCGCAGCGCGCCGCGCTCGCGCTCGGCATCGATCCGAAGCTCACCCCGCTCGATGCCCTCAAGGCGTGGATGGAGAAGCGCAAGGCACTCACCCCGCGCGCTCCCGTCGAAGCCGCGAAGGCGGCGTGGCTCGAAAACTCCATGCAGGGTGCCGCCGTCGACCTCGACAAGCTCCCTGCCCCGGTCTGGCATGCCGGCGACGGCGGCGCCTATATCGGCTCGGGCAGCATCGTCGTCATGCGCGATCCCGACAGCGGCTGGATCAACGCCTCGATCTATCGCGTCCAGGTCCACGGCCGCGACCGGGTGACGGTCCAGTTCGACCATCCCGGCCGCCACGGCGCCATCATCGCGAAAAAATACCACGACCGCGGCGAGCCCTGCCCGGTCGCCGTCGTCAACGGCGAAGACCCGGCGCTGTTCGTCGCCGGCTTCGAATACCTGCCCGAAGGCGTGTCGGAATACGGCTTCGCCGGCGCCTTGAAGGGTATGCCGATCGAAACTTTCGCGGGGCCGGTGACCGGCCTGCCGCTGCCGGCGCAGGCCGAGATCATTCTCGAAGGCTACCTGCCGCTCGCCGGCGAGACGCTGCCCGAGGGGCCGTTCGGCGAGTTCACCGGCTATTACGCCAACGATACGCGGCCGTGCCCGGTGATGGAGGTCGCCGCGATCCATCACCGCGACGAGCCGATCCTGCTCGGCTCGCCGCCGCTGAAGCCGCCGCGCTTCCATTTCGGCCTGCCGCTGCGCGCCGCCGGCATCTGGTCGAACCTCGATGCGGCCGGCGTCACCGACGTCACCGGCGTGTGGCAGCACGTCTCGCAACTGATGACGGTCGTCGCGCTCAAGCAGCGCTACGACGGCCACGCCAAGCGCGCCGCACTGATCGCGGCCGCGAACAGCTACATGGGCCGCCTCGTCGTGGTGGTCGACGACGACGTCGACCCTTCCAACCTCGCCGACGTGATGTGGGCGGTCACGACCCGCTGCGAGCCGTCGGAGCAGACCGACATCGTGCGCAACGCCTGGAGCTCCGCGCTCGACCCGCGCATTCCGCCCGAGGCCAAGGCGCGCGGCGTCACCGCGCATTCGAAGCTGATCATCGAGGCGGTGAAGCCGTTCGCCTGGATCGACCGCTTCCCGCGGCTCTCCGCGCTTTCGCACGAGGAGGCGCGCAAGATCGCGGCGAAATGGGGGGATGCGTTGAAGTAGGGCGGTGCGTCGTGGGCACGTTGCCGAGCTCGCGATGTGGCACAGTGCTCGTCGACACATCTCGCCGTCATCGCCGGGCTTGACCCGGCGACCCCGCTTATCAGAGCACAGCGCTTTCTCTCACGCGTGGCCGGCGCAGTGCCCTCTTGATCGGGGTCGCCGGGTCAAGCCCGGCGATGACGCTCAATTGACGAGCTCGAGCGGCGCGCCCGGATTGCGAAACGCTCACCCGCCCGCCACCGGCGGCAGCGCGAGCGCCTTGTCGACCAGCGCCGTCGCGCTCTTGTAGTCGTAGAAGCGGTTGACGTTCTGCTTCACCAGGAACGACGCGCCGCCGTAGAATTTCTCGTACTGCGCATGGCGGTTGCCGAACTCGGTGCCGAGGAAAGTCCCACGCCATCCGCATCAGGGCGACGCGCTCGCGCGCCGGCGTGCTCGCCGACTGCATGTAGCGCTCCATGTCCGCCGCCGTCTCCGGATTGTCGAGGTCGCGCACCGAGGACGGCAGCGTGATCATCGCCGCGCCGGCGAGCTCGCGGATCGTCTCCAGCATGCGGCCGTTGAGCTCGGACTGCAGCGCCATCACCGAATAGAGCGCGGTCTGTGAGAGGCCACAGCACGCCGTCGGCGTCGATCGGCGCCACCGTCTCCTGGGCGAGCAGCATGTTCTCGACGATCGAGACGATGGCGGCGAGCTCGCCCATCTCGACCTGCACCGCCTGGTGGCCCTCGTTGCCGGTCATCTCGTTCATGCGCTTGGCGAGCCCGAGCATGAAGCGCAGCTTGACGGCGTAGCGGCACTGCGCCTGGTGATTGCCGTAGAGATGCGCCGGCGTCTTCCACCACTGGTCCCAGCAGATTTGCAGGTTGCGGTAGATGTAGACGCTCTCCCACGGCACGAAGACGTTGTCGAACACGCAGAAGCAGTCGGTCTCGTCGAACCGGCTCGAGAGCGGATAGTCGAACGAGTTCATGCCCGCGGTGGCATAGGGGCGCCGCGGATAGAGCTTGAGCCCGGGCGTATCGATCGGGATCACCACGCCGTTGGCATAGGCCTCGTCGCCGCTCGCATCGGATGGATGCAGGTGAGGTGCAGGCAGTCGGAGAACACGCCGGCGGTCGCGAGCTGCTGGGCGCCTGAGATGACGATGCCGTCGTCGCGCTCCTTGACGACGCCGGCATAGAGCGTCGGGTCCTTCTGCTGGTGCGCCGGCTTGCTGCGGTCGATCTGGGGCGGAACGATCGCATAGGTCACGTAGAGGTGGTTGTCGCGCAGGCGCTCGTAGATTTTCTGCAGGTTGTCGGCGAAGTGCTGGCCGCCCGCCGCGAACAGCGCGGGCTTCGCCGCATAGCCGGCGATGAAGCCCGCGACGTGGTCGGGCGTGCGGCCCATCAGGCCGAAGGTCGTCTCCGCCCAGACCTCGGCGGCGCGGCGCTTCGCCCGCAGGTCGTCGTGGCTTTTCGGAATTTGCCAGGCCCGCCACACCGGCGCGCCGGTCTTGGGCGAGGGATAGGTCATCAGCTCGCGGTTCTCCGGCGCGGCCGCGACGTCGAACAGGCGGGCGACGCTGCGCGCCGCCTCGCGGAACGCCGGATGCGACGTGACGTCCTTGACGCGCTCGCCGTCGACGAAGATCGCGCGTCCGTCGCGGAGCGAGCGCAGGTATTCCGACCCGGTGCGCATTCCCGAGGAGGTCCCGCCCGTCGCCGCCATGCTCGCTCCTTCGTCTTCACTTAGCTACAGAATTTAGCTACAATACGTAGCTTTTGTGCTAGCGTCAAACGTCGCTCTCTTGCGAATCGATCCTCGCGATGCCGTCGAAGGCCCGAAGCACCTCCAGCGCCGGACAGTTCCGCCCGCCGGCCCGCGAGCGGGAAAGGCGGCGCGCTTCGCGCCGCCGCTCACGGTGAGCCACCGCGACCTCCTCGCCGCCGGCGAGGACGTGGCGTTCCGCCGCTCGCTTTATCTGATGGTGCTCGCCTTCTCGCGGCTCGCGACCTGCCGGGAGGCATTCGGCCGCGCGCTCGGCCTCACCGGCTCGCAATTCGCGGTGCTGATCGGCACCGCCTACCAGCAGGGCGACGACGGCGTGTCGGTGCGCGCGCT
This sequence comes from uncultured Alphaproteobacteria bacterium, assembly GCA_963793985.1. GTDB lineage: Bacteria > Pseudomonadota > Alphaproteobacteria > Rhizobiales > Xanthobacteraceae > JAJPKK01. The sequence goes on from CAWCCG010000006.1 coordinate 322,237, forward strand.
CGCCGACCATATCCAGCTCGCCGCGACCCATGTGACGACCGAGGTCGGCCGCCTCATCGCCAAGGGTTTGCTCACCAAGGCGGTCAACGGACGCGACCGGCGCGGCGTGCTGATCCGCCTTTCCCCACGTGGCGAGGCGGCGGTGCGCGAGGTCGCGCCGTTCGTGCGGCGGGTGAACGATCTCCTGTTCGCGGGCGTGTCGCGCCAGGAGTTCGCGGCGGTGTCGGAATTCCTGACGCGGTTCGCCGCGAATACGGAAGACGCGCTCGACGAGCTGCGCCGCACTGCGCGCCGTTCCGCCCATGGCGGCGCTTCCGAACGAGCCGCGACTCGCGAGCGTTAACCTTAAGGTGACCCGCCAGCGTTAACCTTGATGGGACGTCTGTAAACTTTCGCAGGTGTCTCGCCGGGCCGGGAAGATTTCTAAAGGAGCGGGGCGCGTCGTTCTGGAGTGGGTTGTCGTGTTGCGTATTCAGTTGGCGTTCGGGATCGCTCTCTTCATCGCCGGCCCGTCGAGCGCGGCGGCGGAGCCGCTGGCGATGGCCCCGGCGGGCAACCTGTTTGCCCCGTTCAACCAAATCCTGCGTGAGCCCGGGACCCAACAGGACATCCCGGCCGACGAATTGCGCCGACAGGTGGTGGAGTACCCCTCCCGCGAGCCGGCCGGCACCATCATCGTCGATACCGCCCACACCTTCCTCTATTTCGTGCTCGGCGGCGGCAAAGCGTTGCGCTACGGCATCGGCGTCGGCCGCGAGGGCTTCACCTGGTCCGGCGTCGAGACCGTCTCCCGGATGGCGGAATGGCCGGACTGGAATCCGCCCAAGGAAATGATCGGCCGCCAGCCCTACCTGCCGCGCTTCATGGCCGGCGGGCCCGGCAATCCGCTCGGCGCCCGCGCGCTCTATCTCGGCGACACCGATTACCGCATCCACGGCACCAACGATCCCGCGACCATCGGCCACCGGGTGTCGAGCGGCTGCATCAGGCTCACCAACGAGGACGTCACCGATCTCTATCGGCGGGCGAAGATCGGCAGCAAGGTCATCGTGCTGTCCGCCGGCAGAAATCTCGAGCCGGCGCCCGGTTCGACGCCGGCGATCCGCCGTCTCCCCGGCCAGCGCATGAGCGCGATCATCATCCCGCATTGACCGGCGCAAGAGCCCGCGCGCTCTTGAAAAAGCCGGAAATCCTCGCGTCAATGATGCCGGCTGCGGCGACCGCCGCCAGACCGGGAATTCATGGCGCGTGCCGCGCCGGCGGGGGTTGAAGAATCAATTCACCTCTCCTCCATATGCGTTCCCTTCGACCGGGCCGCGCCGTCGCCTCGGTCTGATGTTTCAATGGAAACAGGGGTGCGCGCTTGACCTTGATCGACCAACAGATCGCGCGGGAGCTCGGCGTTCGCGAAGCGCAGGTGACCGCCACGGTGGCGCTGCTCGACGGCGGCGCCACGGTGCCGTTCATCGCCCGCTATCGCAAGGAGGCGACCGGCGCGCTCGATGACGCGCAGCTGCGCACGCTCGACGAGCGCCTGCGCTATCTGCGCGAGCTGGAGGAGCGGCGCACCGTCATCCTCAATTCGATCCGCGAGCAGGGCAAGCTCGACGACGCGCTCGAAGCGGCGATCCGGGCCGCCGACAGCAAGGGACGGCTCGAGGACATCTATCTGCCGTTCAAGCCGAAGCGCCGCACCAAGGCCGAGATCGCCAAGGAGGCGGGCCTCGAGCCGCTCGCCGATCTGCTGCTGACGCAGCCGGAGAACGACCCGCAGGTCGCCGCCGCGCGCTTCGTCGATGCCGAGAAGCAGGTCGCCGACGTCGCCGCCGCGCTCGACGGCGCCCGCGCGATCCTGGTCGAGCGCTTTGCCGAGGATGCCGACCTGATCGGCTCGCTGCGCGAGGAGATGTGGTCGGTCGGCCGCCTCACGTCGAAGGTGCGCGACGGCAAGCAGGAAGCCGGCGCCAAGTTCAGCGATTATTTCGATTTCGCCGAGAGCCTCGACGAAGGTGCCGTCGCATCGCATCCTGGCGCTGTTCCGCGCGCGAGAAGGAGGAGATCCTCGACGTCTCGATCGAGCCGGAGAATCCGGCGACGGCGTCCGCGGGTCCGAGCCCGTACGAATTGCGGATCATGCACCGCTTCGGCATCTCCGATCGCGGGCGTCCCGCCGACAAATGGCTCATCGAGACCGCGCGCTGGGCGTGGCGCACCAAGATCCAGGTCCACCTCGGCATCGATCTGCGGATGCGGCTGTGGAACGCGGCCGAGCAGGAAGCGGTGCGGGTGTTCGCCGCCAACCTGCGCGACCTGCTGCTGGCCGCGCCCGCCGGCGCCCGGGCGACCATGGGCCTCGACCCCGGCTATCGCACCGGCGTCAAGGTCGCCGTGGTCGACGCCACCGGCAAGGTGGTGGCGACCTCCGTGATCTATCCGCACGAGCCGCAGCGCCGCTGGGACGAGGCGCTCGCGGTCGCTCGGCAAGCTCGCCGAGCAGCACAAGGTCGAGCTGATCTCGATCGGCAACGGCACCGCCTCGCGCGAGACCGACAAGCTCGCGACCGAGCTGGTGCAAGCTGCTGCCCGACCTGAAGATGTCGAAGATCGTCGTGTCGGAGGCCGGCGCCTCGGTCTATTCCGCCTCCGCCTACGCCTCGGAGGAACTGCCCGAGCTCGACGTCACGCTGCGCGGCGCCGTCTCGATCGCGCGGCGGCTGCAGGACCCGCTCGCCGAGCTCGTCAAGATCGATCCGAAATCGATCGGCGTCGGCCAGTACCAGCACGATCTCGAGCGAACTCAAGCTGTCGCGCTCGCTCGATGCCGTGGTCGAGGATTGCGTGAACGCGGTCGGCGTCGATGCCAACACCGCCTCGGCGCCGCTGCTCGCGCGCGTCTCCGGCATCGGCGCGGGGCTGGCGCAGAACATCGTCGCGTATCGCGACGCCAACGGTCCGTTCCGCTCGCGCAAGGCGTTCAAGGACGTGCCGCGTCTCGGGCCGAAGGCGTTCGAGCAATGCGCCGGCTTCCTGCGCATTCCCGGCGGCGAGGACCCGCTCGATGCGTCCGGCGTGCACCCGGAGGCCTATCCGGTGGTGCGGCGGATCGTCGGCGCGGCCAAGATCGACATCAAGGGCCTGATCGGCAACAGCACCGTGTTGCGCGCGCTCTCGCCGAAAAGCTTCGTCGACGAGACGTTCGGCCTGCCGACCGTGACCGACATCCTGCGCGAGCTGGAGAAGCCGGGTCGCGATCCGCGCCCGGCCTTCAAGGCCGCCGTGTTCAAGGAGGGCGTCGAGACCCTCAACGACCTCAAGCCCGGCATGGTGCTGGAAGGCACGGTGACCAATGTCGCGGCGTTCGGCGCCTTCGTCGACATCGGCGTGCATCAGGACGGCCTCGTGCACGTCTCGGCGATGTCGAAGACCTTCGTGAAGGACCCGCGCGACGTCGTGAAGCCGGGCGACATCGTCCGCGTCAAGGTGCTGGAGGTCGACCAGGCGCGAAAGCGCATCGCGCTGACGCTGCGGCTCGACGACGAGGTCGGCCCGCGCGCCGACCGCGCCGGCCCGGCCGCGCCGCGCAACGCGCCGCCGGCCCGCACACCCGCGCGCAACGCGGCGCCGGCACGGCGCGAGGAAAGCGGCGGCGCGCTCGCCGAGGCCTTGCGCCGCGCCGGCCTCGCAGAAAAACGGAAGTAGCGCGGCGAGCGGGCCGGATCGCAAGCCTTCCCCGCCGTCATCGCCGGGCTTGACCCGGCGATCCCGATGGGATGTGGCACGGCCGTGCGCCACGATCGGGTGGCCGGGTCGAGCCCGGCCACGACGACTTCATTGGAAACCAAGCGGGTCGAAATCACCGTGTCGGCCAGGTCCAGGACGGGCGGTCCGCGTCGGCGATGATCGTCTCGCCGAGCTGTTTTTCGAGCACGATACGCTGCTGCACCCGATCGGGCGAGCGCGTCGACCAGGGTCCCGGCATGGGTGACGACGACGAGCTGCGAGCGGGTCGCCGCCTGGGCGATGAGGCGCGCGAGCGGCGCCAGCAAGTCCGGATGGAGGCTCGTCTCCGGCTCGTTGAGGATCATCAGGGCCGGCGGGCGCGGGGTGAGCAGCGCCGCGCACAGCAGGAGATAGCGCAGCGTGCCATCGGAGAGCTCCGCCGCCTTGAGCGGCCGCAGCAGGCCGTGCTGGTGCATCTCGAGCTCGAAATAGCCGTCGGTCGAGACGACGTCGACGGTCGCGCCGGGAAACGCGTCGGCGATCGCCGCGCCGAGCTCTTGCCGGCCGCCGATCTCGCGGACCGTCTCGATCGCCGCGGCGAGGTCCGCCCCGTCGCTCGCCAGCACCGGGGTATAGGTGCCGACCTGCGGCCGCCGCGCCGGCGCATCGCGATCGGTGCGGAAGTGGTCGTAGAAGCGCCAGTCGCGCATGCGCTCGCGCAGCAACAGAAGCTCAGGCGCCTCGCGCGGGTCGCTGCAATGGGTCATCATGCTGTCGAACGGCGCGAGGTTCGTAAGAGCCTGCCGCCATTCGCCGGAATCGGCGCGGATGCGGACCAACGGCCCGTTGCGCACCGCAAAGGCGTTGGCGCGACCGAGGGTCTCGCCGGTCCACTGGCTCTCGGTCTTGATCTCGGGGTCCCGCGCAAAGAGATGCGACGCCCGGCACCGGCAGGCCGAGATCGATCGCATAGCCGTAATCTCGCCCGGCAAATCCGAGCTTGAGGCTGATCGGGTTCTTGCGCACCGTGCCCTGGACCGGATGGTCGCCCCGTTTCACCGCACGCGAGAGCGATTCCGGGCCGGCCCAAAGCGTCGAGTGCAGACCGCCCTCGGCTGCAAGCGACTGGATGATGCGCCCCTGGGCGATGTCGGCGAGAAGCCGCAGCGCGCGGTAGAGGCTCGACTTGCCGCTGCCGTTCGCCCCGGTCACGACGTTGAGCGGGCCGAGCGGGAGCCGCACATCGCGCAGCGAGCGGTAGCCCGCAATCGCCAGTTTGGTGATGATGGGGTTCGTCACGCGGCGCTCATGGACGGAAGGGCACGCGCCGCAACGGCGGGGCACGCGTTGCGCTTGGCAGGACTTCATGTCGGGGCTCGAAACGGCGTACAACGATCCTCCATTCTTTGCCGATCGGGGAGCCGATGATCAAGAATTTCAGCGATCACGCCGCGAACGAACGCACCTTCCTCGCCTGGGTCCGCACCGCCATCGCGGTGATGGCCTTCGGCTTCATCGTCGAGAAATTCGACCTGTTCCTGGAGATCGCGGCGCCGTCGCTCACCGGCCGCACGCTGCTGCCGCCGGGGCAGCGGCTCGGCAACATCGCCGGTCTCACGCTGATCGGGTTGGGCACGCTGATGGTCGCGATCTCCGCGGTCCGCTTCCTCGTCACCGAGCGGCGCATCGACAGCGACGAAGTTCATCGCGGCGGCGGATCGCGCTTCGATGTCGTGCTCGCGTTGCTGCTGATCATGCTCGGATGCTTTCTCGCGATCTATCTCTCGCATGCGCTGGTCGCCAAGCCGTGAGCTTTATTCGATTTTGATGCCCATCGCCTTGACGAGCGGCGTCCAGCGCTCGCGCTCCTTCTCGATATAGGCCGCGGTCGCCGCGAGATCGCCGGCAAAGATCGGCTCGAGGCCGGTATTGACGAGCTTGTCGCGAAACACCGGATCGCCGAGCGCCTCGCCCACGATCCCGTTCCATTGCGAAAGGATGCCCACCGGCGTTCCCGCCGGCGCATAGAGATAGAAATCGGTGCCGGCGATCATGCCGTCGAGGCCGGCCTCGCGCGAGGTCGGGAGATCGGGCGCGAGCGGGATGCGGTTCGGCGCGTTGAGCGAGAGGAGCCGAATCTTCCCGGCTTCGTGGAGCTCGGTGACGTTCCGCGTGATATGCGGCATCGACATCTGCAGACTGCCGCTGACGAGGTCGTTCACCGCCTGCGGCACGGTGCGGTAAGGCACGTCGAGGATGTCGAGCGCGCCACCGGGACCGCCGCCAAGCCGGCGAAACAGCTCGCCGGCGAGATGGGTCGGATCGCCGATGCCGCGGAAGCCGGTGGTGAGCTTGCCCGGATGATCCTTGGCGTAGCGGATCAACTCGGCGAGGCTTTTGACCGGCAGCGCCGGGTTGATGGCGACGCAGGTCCACGACGCGGTGAACGTCGCGATCGGGGCGAAGTCCTTGACCGGATCGTAGGGCGGCGCCGCCATCATCGCCGGCTGGAGGATGTGGGTCGCGCTGCCGGCGAGCAGGATGGTGTAGCCGTCGGGCGCGGCCTTCGCCGCGGCGAGGACGCCGATCCAGGCGGTGCCGCCGGAGCGGTTGTCGACCACGATGGCGCCGAGCTTTCCCCGCACGGCTTCGACCAGCAGGCGGCCGTTGAGGTCGTACACCCCGCCCGCCGGCGACGGCACGATGAAGGTGATGGTGCGCACCGGGTAGCGCGGCTGCGCGCCCGCCGGTGACGGCGCCAACACGCGACTCGCGGCGACAGCCGCCGCACCGGCGAGCAGAGTGCGCCGCTGCGTGTTGCTTCCTCCCTGCATCAAGCCCATCGTTTCGAGGCTCGAGTGTTTGTCCGGGGGCATGGTTGACACCCGTTCGGAGACATAGCTGACACATTTGGATTGACCGTCAGGAGGCCTTGAGCGCTTGGACAGCCCTGGTTCGAGCGCGTGGTCGGGGTCAAGGATTTACCGCGCAGCGGCGACGCAGTCGTCCTTGACGCCGACCGCGCGCTCGAATACTCGGCGATCCGGGCGCTCAAGGCCGGACTCCATCGGCGCGCGGCGATGACGGTCTTTTATTTGTTTTGGGACATAATGATTCGCGCGCCGGCCGCGGTTTATTTGGCTCCCCGATCGAACCGGCGCCGCGCATCCCCGGACTAACGGGGGTTGCAGGGCCAAGGATCGGGGGATTTTCGTGACGCGGATGGACAGCTCGCTCGCTTTGCCGTTGTGCGCGCTCTCGGCGTGCCGGTCGCTCCAGGCCCAAAGCCTCATCCGCGTGCTGACGGTCGCCGCCCTGATCCTCGCCGGCTCGGTGTCGGGGGTGAAGGCCGCCGGATTGTTCGACGGCATTTTGGGCCTGTTCGGCCTCCAGGCTCCGGTCGAGGCCAAGCCCGACCCGATCACCTACGGCAAGACCTACTGCGTGCGGCTGTGCGACGGGCGCTATTACCCGGTCTCGTCCGCCGGCAATGCGACGCCGGTGCAGATGTGCAGCGCCATGTGCCCGGCGAGCAAGACCCGGATTTTCCGCGGCGGCGAGATCGACAACGCCGTCGACGACAAGGGCGCGCGCTACCGCGATATCGAGCAGGCCTTCGCCTACCGCACCAACCTCGTGCCGGGCTGCACCTGCAACGGCAAGGACGCGATGGGCAAGGAGGCGATGGGCCTTGCGCCGATCGACGTGATGGCCGATCCGACCCTGCAGCCGGGCGACATCGTCGCCACCGCCGACGGCCTCAAGGTATTCCAGGGCGCTTCCGGCGACGCGCACCGCACCGCCGAATTCACCCCCGTCGAGAAATCGGCCTGGGTGTCGCGCGACGTGCGCAGCCGGCTGTCCAAGGTCAAGGTGACCGATAAGCGGTAGCGGGCTTCAGCTGAACCGCTCCCACGCGGATTGGCGCGAGATTCCCAACGCCGTGCCGATCTGGGCCCAGCTCACCTCGCGGGATCGTAAAATCTCGACGACCTTTTGAAGCTGATTGCCTTTGCCTTGTAGCGTGTCCTCGATGGGCTGAAGGCGTTGCAGCAGACGTTCCGTCGGCAGGTCCTTCTCGGAAGAAGATTTCGAGGTATCCGGAAAACGACCGGCGATGCATTCGTTGCAGAGAGATACGCATTCACCGCAGATGAAGATGGCCGCAGGACCCGCGATCAGCTTCTTCACCTCATGCTGCGACTTGAAGCAGAAGGAGCAGTAGAGAGTTTTCGTTTGCGCGGCGTTGCTCTCAGCCTGTGGTACGGGTGCGGTGTCTCGGGCCAGCTCCGACGCCATTGGCAATCTCCTGGGTGTCAGGGTTATCCTGACTGTCAGGATAATCCTGACGTGCTTTGCGTCAATAGAGGTTAGCCGAGGCCTCGCCTTGACTCAGAAAGGGCGATGGAGTTCAATAGAACAAACAGGGAACAATACCTCATCTGGCTAGGCGTTTCCCCTGCGTTACGAACCCACGGCACCGCATGAAAAGTAGAGCGCGTCCATGTCTGCCGTCGCAATGTCCGTCGCATCGTCCGCCGGGGAACCGCAGGGCACCCTGAGTGCCCTGCGGCGCGCGGTAGCCGATATCGCGGCCTCGCCGCGCGGCGGGATGCGCGGGGGAGACGCGGCTCGCCCTCGGGCTCGCGCCGCTCGACCGGGCGCTGGATGGCGGTCTCGATCGCGGCGCGCTCCATGAGATCGGCCCTGCCGCACCGCGCGACGGCGGGGCGGCGACCGGGTTCGCCGTAGCGCTTGCCGTGCTGGCACTGCGCAGCGGCAGGCAGGCGATCTGGATCAGGCCCGATTTCGCCGCCGTCGAGGCGGGCGAGCTTTACGGGCCCGGGCTCGCGGCGATGGGGCTTTCGCTTGCACGCCTCGTCGTCCTGAAAGTGCCGCGCCCGCGCGACGCGCTGTGGGCGATGGAGGAAGCGCTGCAGTGCCGGGCGGCGGGCGCGGTCGTGACCGAACTCACCGGCGACGACGCCGACCTCACGGCGACGCGGCGGCTCGCGCTCGCGGCGGGCGCCGGCGGCGGCCTCGGCCTTCTCCTGCGCCACCGGCCCAATCGCGAGCCGAATGCGGCGATGACGCGCTGGGAGGTCGCGTCGTCGAGCGGCGAGCGCGACGGGTTCGGCGGTCTCGCTTTGCCGACCTTCGCCGTCTCGCTCGTCAAGAACCGCCATGGCCCGACCGGCCAGTGGCGCTTGTCATGGGACCATCATGAGCGCGTCTTCGTCCCCGCCCTCACGGCGGTATCTCGCCCTGTGGCTGCGACGGCTCTCGACCGATCGCCTCGTCCGCAGCAGCTCGCCCGTACCGGATAAATCCGCACGGGCTGAGATCGCATCGGGCGAGTTCGCACCGGACGAGTTCGCACCGGATGCGCCGCTCGTCGTCATCCAGATGGTCAAGAGCGCGCAGCGCATCGTCGCGATGAACGATGCGGCGCAGCGTCTCGGCCTGCGGACAAACATGCCGCTCGCTGATGCCCGCGCCATGCATCCCGGCCTCGCCGTCGCCGCCGCCGACGAAGCGGCGGACCGGCAGACCCTCGAAAACATCGCCGACTGGTGCGACCGCTACACGCCGCTCGTCGGCCTCGATCTCCCCGACGGATTGATGCTCGACATCACCGGCTGCGCCCATTTGTTCGGCGGCGAGGCCGCACTCTGGCCGCGACCTCCTCGCCCGCCTCACGGCGCAGGGTTTCCATGCCCGCGCCGCCGTCGCCGACACCGCCGGCTGCGCGTGGGGCGTCGCGCATTATGGCGAGGCCGCGCTGGTGCCGCCGCAGCGGATGCGGGCGGTGCTCATCCCGCTGCCGGCGGCGGCGCTGCGCCTTGCGCCGGAGACGGTCACGGCGCTCGCCGAGGTCGGGCTCAAGGCGGTCGGCGATCTCCTCGACCTGCCGCGCGCGCCGCTCGCCGCGCGGTTCGGCGAACGCCTCGTCCGCCGCATCGACCAGGCGCTCGGCCGCGAGGACGAGCCGATCACGCCGCGCCTGCCGCTGCCGTCCTATGTGGCGGAGCAGCGCTTCGCCGATCCGATCGGTCTCGAGCGCGACGTGCTCGGCACCATCGGAAGGCTAGCCACTCAGCTCGGCGCCGCGATGGAGCGCCGCGAGGAAGGCGCGCGGCTCCTGCAGGCGGTGTTGTTTCGCACCGACAACAAGGTCTACCGGATCGAGGTCGCGACCGGCGCGCCGCTGCGCGAGGCGTCCCGCATCGTCCGCCTGTTCACCGACCGGCTCGCCGCCATCGGCGACGCCTGCGATCCCGGCTTCGGCTACGACATGGTGCGGCTCGCCGCCCTCGTCACCGAGCGCAGCGCACCGGTGCAGGCCGCGCTCGCCGCCGGTGGCGACGCCCCGCCGGACGATGCCGAGCTGTGGCACCTCATCGACCGCCTCGGCGCCCGCTTCGGGCCGCGCCGCGTCACCCGCCTGGTGCCGCAGGACACCCATATCCCGGAATTCGCCGTCGCCGCCCTGCCGGCCTCGCGCGTGCTGTCATTCGGCAGCGGCGTGCTGCGCTCCCTCTCCCCGATCGAAGTCGGGTTTACCCGACTTCGACACCGATGAAGGATCGAAATCGGCAACAGCCGATTTCGAGTGCGGGGAGGGTCGGGGTGAGGGCTCGCAGTCTGCCTGCGCCTGAGCCTTCGAAGCCCGCACCAGAAACCTCGATGCTCAGACTCGCAGCGGGCCCCCTCACCCGGCGCGCCAAGGCGCGCCGACCTCTCCCCGCACGCGGGGAGAGGTGTTTGCGGCCGCCTCGGATGAATCCGACCCGGGCAGCGGTCCGGACTTCCAGGACAGCCTCGCGCCGACCCGGCCGGTGCGCCTGTTCGCGCGGCCGGAGCCGGTGGAGGCGGTGGCGGAGGTCCCGGACGGGCCGCCGGCGCGGTTTCGCTGGCGCCGCATGCTGCACGAGGTCGTCATCGCCGAGGGTCCCGAGCGCATCGCCATGGAATGGTGGCGCGACGAGACCGGGCAGGCGCTGACCCGCGATTACTTCCGGCTCGAATGCCGCGACGGCCTGCGCGCCTGGCTCTACCGCGAAGGCCTGTTCGGCCGCGAGACCGCGCAGCCGCGCTGGTTCCTCCACGGCCTGTTCGGGTGACGGCGTGAAGCGTTTTCATCTCGCCCTCACTGTCATTGCCCGGCTTGACCGGGCAATCCAGTACCCACCGCCTTGATACGGGCACGGCGAGAGCCTTCAGCGCGGGTACCGGATCGCCCGGTCAAGCCGGCGATGACAGCAAGTGATCGGAAGATTTGGCGGAACGGCTCATGACCGGATACGCCGAGTTCGCCGTCACCACCAACTTCTCGTTCCTGCGCGGGGCCTCCCACGGCGAAGAGCTCGCGATGCAGGGCAAGGCGCTCGGCCTTGCCGGGCTCGGCGTCGCCGACCGCAATTCGGTGGCCGGCGTGGTGCGCGCTCACCAGGCGGCGAAGGAAGCGGGCCTGCCCTTCGCGCCCGGCACGCGGCTCATGTTCTGCGACGGCACGCCGGACATTCTCGCCTTTCCCGAGAGCCGCGCCGCATGGGGCCGGCTGACCAAGCTCCTCACTCTCGGCAAGCGCCGCACCGAGAAGGGTGAGTGCTTGCTCCGCCGCGACGACCTCCTCGCCTATGCGGACGGGCTCAACCTCATCGTCATGCCGGAGCGCTTGAAGCGCACCGGCGCCGCTGGAAAAGAAGACCCGCTGACCGCCCTCCTCCAGGCGCTGCGCGAAGCAACACAGGTCTGGCTCGGCGCCAGCATGCGCTATCGCGGCGACGATGCGCGGCGCCTCGCCCGCCTCGCCGCGCTCGCCGGCGCGGCGCGCGTGCCGCTGATCGCCACCGGCGACGTGCTCTATCACGCGCCCGAACGGCGCCCCCTGCAGGACGTCATGACGTGCATCCGCGAGCATGTGACGCTCGCCACGGCGGGGCGGCGCCTCGAGGCCAATGCCGAGCGCCATCTCAAGTCGCCGGAGGAGATGGCGCGCCTGTTCCGCGCCGCGCCGGAGGCGATCGACGAGACGCTGCACCTGCTCGAGCGCTGCAAATTCTCGCTCGACGAGCTCAAATACGAATATCCCGACGAGACCCGCGAGGGCTATGCGACGCCTCAGGAGGCGCTCGTCGCCGCGACCGAGGAGGGCGCGCGCCGGCGCTATCCCGACGGCATTCCCGACAAGGTGCGCGCCGCCCTCGACCACGAATTCGCGCTGATCGCCACGCTCAATTACGCGCCCTATTTCCTCACCGTCTACGACATCGTCCGCTTCGCCCGCGAGCAGAAGGGCATCCTGTGCCAGGGCCGCGGCTCGGCGGCGAATTCCGCGGTGTGCTACTGCCTCGGCGTCACCGATGTCGATCCCGCCCGCGTCGATCTCCTGTTCGAGCGCTTCGTCTCCGCCGACCGCGGCGAGCCGCCGGACATCGACGTCGATTTCGAGCACGAGCGGCGCGAGATCGTCATCCAGTACATCTACAAGCGCTATGGCCGCCATCGCGCCGGCCTCGCCGCGACCGTGATCTGCTATCGCGCCCGCAGCGCCATCCGCGAGGTCGGCAAGGCGTTCGGACTGTCGGAAGACACCGTCGGCGCGCTCGCCGGCATGCTGTGGGGCTGGTCGACGCAGGCCGTGTCGGAGAAGGACGCGCGCCGCGTCGGGCTCGATCCGTCCGACCCGCAGCTCGCCCGGGTGCTGGCGCTCGCGCGCGAGCTGATCGGCTTTCCGCGCCATCTGTCGCAGCATGTCGGCGGCTTCGTCATCACCCGCGGCCGGCTCGACGAGGTGGTGCCGATCGAGAACGCGGCGATGGAGGAGCGCACCTGTGTCGAATGGGACAAGGACGATCTCGACGCCGTCGGCATCCTCAAGATCGACGTCCTCGCCCTCGGCATGCTGACCTGCCTGCAACGCGGCTTCGATTTGCTGAACAAGCATTACGCCGGGCTATCTCCCCCCGCTGCCCGGACTCCCTCTCCCCGCGTGCGGGGGAGGGTCGGGGTGAGGGGGAACGCGGCCTTTCACTCTCGCACGGACGCGAGTGAAATCTCAGACGGGCCCCCTCCCTACCCTCCCCCGCAAGCGGGGGAGGGATACGTCGCCGCTGGCAGGGGAGTAAGCACACGCGCGAGCGGAAGGGAGACAATTGTCGGCCCCTTCTACCTCGCCGCCATTCCGGCGGAGGAGCCCGCGGTCTACGACATGCTGTCGCGCGCGGATTCGATCGGCGTGTTCCAGGTCGAGAGCCGGGCGCAGATGTCGATGCTGCCGCGCCTCAAGCCGAAGAAGTTTTACGACCTCGTCATCGAGGTCGCGATCGTGCGGCCGGGTCCGATCCAGGGCGACATGGTGCATCCCTATCTGCGGCGGCGGCAGGGCGTGGAGAAGGTGGTGTTTCCCTCGCCATCTCCCGAACACGGCCCGCCCGACGAACTGCAGCAGGTGCTCGGCAAGACCATGGGCGTGCCGCTGTTCCAGGAGCAGGCGATGCGCATCGCGATCGTCGCCGCCGGCTTCACGCCCGCCGAGGCCGACAAGCTGCGCCGCGCCATGGCGACGTTCCGCCGGGTCGGCACCATCCAGTATTTCCGCGACAAGCTCGTCGAGGGCATGGCGAACCGCGGCTATCCCCGCGACTTCGCCGAGCGCTGCTTCCGCCAGATCGAAGGGTTCGGCGAATACGGCTTTCCCGAGAGCCATGCCGCAAGCTTCGCGCTCCTCGTCTATGCCTCGGCCTGGATGAAGTGCCGCTACCCCGACGTGTTCGCGGCCGCTTTGCTCAACAGCCAGCCGATGGGCTTCTACGCGCCGGCGCAGATCGTGCGCGACGCCCAGGAGCACGGCGTCGAGGTCCGCCCGGTCGACATCAACCACTCCGACTGGGACAATACGCTCGAACCGGGGACGCCGGCCGCTGCGCGCCTGCACGCCCGCCATGCCGCGATGGCCGACGACGTCCGTGCCGACCATGCGCTGCGGCTCGGCTTCCGCCAGATCAGCGGATTTTCGCAAGACGACGGCGAGGCCATCGCGAAGTGCCGCGGCGCCGGCTTCGATTCCATCCGCGACCTCTGGCTGCGCACCGGCCTCAAGCCCGCGGCGCTGGAACGGCTCGCGGCAGCCGACGCGTTCCGCTCGCTCGGCCTCGACCGCCGTCAGGCGCTATGGGCGGTGCGCGCGCTGCGCCGCGCCGGCGACAAGGACGACCTGCCGCTGTTCGCGCATTTCGCCTCGCCGGCGCTCGAGCCCGACGTCGACCTGCCGCCGATGCTGCTCGGCGAGCAGGTGGTCGAGGACTATCGGCACCTCCATCTGTCGCTCAAGGCGCACCCGGTCGCGTTCCTGCGCGGCGAGCTCGCGCGCCGCGGCATGGTGCGCCACGAGACGCTCGCCGCGATCAAATCCGGCCGCCGCGTCACCGTCGCCGGCCTCGTGCTGGTGCGCCAGCGTCCCGGCAGCGCCAACGGCGTGATCTTCATGACGCTGGAGGACGAGACCGCGGTCGCCAACACCATCGTGTGGCCGCAGGTGTTCGAGACCTTCCGCCCGATCGTGCTCGGCGCCCGGCTCGTCGCCGTCACCGGCAAGCTGCAGAACGAATACGGCGTCATCCACGTGGTTGCCGAGCGGCTCGACGACCTCACGCCGCTGCTCAAGCGCCTCGCCGAGGAGACCGGCAGCGTCCAGGCACTCGCCAATTGCGACGAGGTCAGGCGCCCGATCCCGGAACACCGGCTGTCGCCCGCCGCCGTCGCCGCACTCCGGCGCGCGGAACGAGACTCCGACGAGCCGGCCGCGACCGCCCGCGCGGCGATGCCGAAGGGCCGCAACTTTCATTGACCTGCTCGTCAGTTCGCGGGACGCCCGGCCGCAGGCCGGAACTCCTGGCACGATCGCGGCACCGGGCGATGACAGTGGAGGGGTGATGTGAACCAATCAACCCTCGCGGGCTTTGCCCGCGCCCCGGAATGACGTTATCTGAGAATGCACAAGCAGCGATGAAACGCTGAGCCAACGGGAGGTCGCATGTTGTCTGTCCTGCACCGCTGCCGGATCGCCTTCGCGCTCGTTCTCTCCTTTGGCGCCGCCCTCGCCGTTCCCGCGACCATCGCGCGTGCGCAGAATTACCCCGAGCGGCCGATCCGCCTCATCGTCGCCTTTACGCCGGGCGGCGCGACCGACGTGCTCGCGCGCCAGATCGCGAACGATCTCAAGGAGGCGCTCGGCCAGCCGATCGTCGTGGACAACCGGCCGGGCGCCAACGGCCTCATCGGCTGGACCCATGTCGCGACCTCCGAGCCCGACGGCTACACCCTGCTGATGGCCGAGAACGCGCTCGCCATCAGCCAGGGCCTCTACAAGCACATCAATTTCGATCCGGTCCGCCAGCTCGATCCCGTGTGCCTCGTCGGCAACGCGCCGCTCGTGCTCGTCACCTCGACGAAGCTCAAGTCGAACACGCTCCCGGAGTTCATCGCGCTCGCGAAGGCCACGCCGGCGCGTTTGAACTACAGCTCGGCGGGCATCGGCAGCGTCGCCCACCTGGTGTTCGAGGTGTTCATGGCCGGCGCCGGCATCGAGGCTGTGCACGTGCCCTACAAGGGCGGCGGCCAGGCGATCGCCGACGTCGCCGCCGGCCACATCGACGCCGTGATGTCGGCGATCCCGGTGGCGCGCGGGCTGATCGCGCAGGGCCAGGTCAAGGGCCTCGCGGTCACGTCCTCGGAGCGCTCGCCGGTGCTGCCGGACCTGCCGACCTTGCGCGAGGGCGGCGTCACGACCGCCGACGTCGACCTCGCCTTCTGGTGGGGCCTGTTCGGTCCGGCCAAAATGCCGGACGCGGTGAAGAGCAAGCTCAGCACCGCATTCGCCACCGCGCTCGCCACGCCGCAACTGCGCGAGCGCCTCGCCAAGATCGACATCGAGCCGACTTTCGCGCCGGCGCCGGTGCTGCAGGCGAAGCTCGCCCATGAGATCGCCAACTGGACGAAGTTCATCGACGCGCACGCCATCAAGGTGGAGTGAGCCGTCATTCCGGGGCGCGCGTCAGCGCGAACCCGGAATCCAGGCGGCGATTTCTCTGCTCACAAAATTCGGCTGTCATCGCCGGGCTTGACCGGGCGATCCAGTAACCACCGGACTCACGGTGGGCAAGTCTCAGCAAACATCGATGGCACAGGGGTTACTGGATTGCCCGGTCAAGCCGGGCGATGACAGTGGCGGGAGGCGCCCGACGAACGACGCAGAAGGCTGGATTCGGGTTCGCCGCTGACGCGGCGCCCCGGAATGACGAGCGTCACGGCCCGCCGCGCGTTTCGCGGCGACGATCTGCTCGGCGGGCTTGCCGGTGAGCTCGGCCATGTGGTCGAACTTGTAGGTGAAGCTGCCGACGCCGGCGGTCGCCGAGCGGACCTCGATGATGAGGTCGCCGATCTCCGATTCCGGCATCATCGCGCGCACCACGTCCCAGCCGTCCCAGCCCTCGCGGGTGTCGAAGCCGAGGATCTGGCCGCGCCGGCCCGACAGGATGGCGTTGATCTTGGTGGCGGCTTCGGACGGACAGACGATCTCGACGGTGTGGATCGGCTCCAGCAGAACCGGCTGGCATTGCGGCAACGCCTCGGTGAGGCCGATGCGGCCGGCGATGCGGAAGGCCATGTCGGAGGAGTCGACGGTGTGATAGGAGCCGTCGATCAGCGCCACCGACACGTCGACGACGGGGAATCCCAGCGGGCCGTGCTTGAGCGCATCGATCACGCCCTCTTCGACCGAGGGGATGTAGTTGCGCGGCACCACGCCGCCGGTGATCTTTTCCTCGAACGTAAATCCGGAGCTGCGCGGCTGCGGCTTGATATCGAGCACGACGTCGCCGAACTGGCCGTGGCCGCCGGACTGCTTCTTGTGGCGGCCGCGCTGCACGATCGGCTTCTTGATGGTCTCGCGATAGCCGACGGTCGGCCGGCGCCGCTCGATGGCGACACCGAAGCGGTCGGCGAGCCGTTCGGTCGCGACCCGCAGATGCATCTCGCCCTGCCCCCACACGACGACCTCGTGGGTCTCCGCATTGTGGATCACGACGAGCGAGGGGTCCTCCTCGACGAGCTTGTTGAGGGCGAGACCGAGCTTGACGTCGTCCTTGCGCTCCTTGGCCGAGATCGCGATCGCGAGCACGCCGGGATAGGGGGCAACGGTGGCGACCGCGGCGTGGGGCTTCTTGCCCGAGGACAGCGTGTCGCCGGTCCTGGCGTGATCGAGCTTGCCGAGCGCGACGGTCTCGCCGGCCGCGGCCGGCGCGCGCTTCTCGGTCACCTGTCCCATCATCTTGGCGACGCCGGACACCCGGCCGGCCTCTTCGCTCGGTGAGTTCAGCGTGACGCCGTCGCCGACCTGGCCGGCCAGCACCCGTGCCACCGAGAGCTTGCCGCCATGCGCGGTGTGGAAGGTCTTGAGCACATAGGCGACCGCATCGCCGTTGCCCTTGACGTCGAGGCGCTTCGCCGTCGCGGCGATCCCCGGCGCCTCGTGGCGCAGCGCCTTCATGAGGCGCAGCACGCCGTTGGTGCGGGTCGCGACGCCCATCAGGACCGGGCAGACGAGGCCGTCGCGCAGCTCCTTGGCGAGATCCTCGAACACGCGGTCGCGCGGCGGCGGAATGTCCGCGAGCAGCTGCTCCATCAGCTCGTCGTCGTGATCGGCGAGCGTCTCCAGCATGGAGAACCGGGCATCCTTCTCGCGATCGAGATCGTCGCCCTTGAGCTCGACCACCTCGGACGCGGTGTTCTCCTTGTAGACGAAGGCCCGTTCGAGCGCGAGGTCGACGAAGCCGCTGACGATGTCGTTCTTGAAGATCGGGATCTGGCGCAGCAGCAGCGGCACCCGCGACGCCGCCTGCAGAATCTTCAGGCTCTCGCGGACCTGCTTATCGGCCTTGTCGATCTTGTTGAGGAACAGGAAGCGCGGAATTTTCAGGTCTTCCAGCTCGCGCAGGATGAGCTGGAGCTGGGGCACCTTGCGCTCGTCGGCTTCGCACACGACGACGGCCGCGTCGACCGCGGGCAGCACCGCGCGCATGTCGTGCACGAATTCGACGGAGCCGGGACAATCGATGAACGTGTAGCTGTCGCCCATGAAGGAGGTGGAGGCGACGGCGAGCTCCACGCTCATCTTGTGGTCACGGGCTTCCTTGCTGGCATCGCCGACGGTGGTCCCTGCCTCGACGGTGCCCTGCCGCTGCACCGCGCCGGTGCGGGCGAGGATCGCCTCGAGCAACGTCGTCTTGCCGCTCTGGAACGGGCCGACCAGCGCAATGCACCGTGGGCCTGTTGGCACGCCTTCCTTGTCTCCCATAGTTGCCTCCCTCGATTTTCGAGATCGGCCCTTGCGCGGGTCCGTCACGCTATCGTTTCAGGCCGATGGGGAGGTTGGCAAGAGCGCATTTTGACGAATATGCGACACGATGACAGCGTAATGCTCTGCACAATTCCGTTGTCACAATTCGCACGCTGCGCCGACACGCGCCACGCGATAAAAAAGCGAGAGCCTCGGATATAGTCGAGGCTCTCGACAGAAAAGTGGAGCTTCATTCGCGTCAACGCACGAAGCGCAGGTCGATCTCGGCGACGCCGGCTGCGATGTTGATACCGGTCTGCTCCTGAATCGAGAGCGGCTGCAGCTCGACGGTGCGGCTCGAGCCACCGATCAGGAGGTTGGCGCCGACGCCGGCCCCGACCGTCGCCTCGGCGGACGCGCCGGCGTAGGTGCCGGCAAGGAAGCCGGCTGCCCGCGTCGTCGGCGCGTACACGGCCCACACCATGACGCCTCCCCTGGTGCCGCCGAGATCGATGCCGAGCTTGGTGATCGTGCCGGAATAGAACTCGGGCGGCCCGGGAAGCACAGAGACGAACGAGCAGTTGAGTGCCTTCTGCGAGCCGATGATGAAGCCGATGCCGCCCGAGATATCGCAGGTCAGCGTGCCCGCCTGCACGCGATCGGGAATCTGGGCGTTCGACACCCCCGCGGTGAGGACCGAAGCCGTCACCGCACCCAAGATCGTGAGTTTTCGCATGATCTTCCCCCTGGTTGTTTTCAGCGCGCGCCGGTCAGCCCGGCGGCGCAAGGTACCGCATTTTCAGGCGATTTCCGCCGAGACGATATGACATTTATCAACAGCGGTCAGCGCGGGGACGGCCGCAATGAAACGAGCGCCCCGTCGAGGCGCCCGTCTCTACCATTCTACCGCAATAATTGCAGCGGGAACCTCGACGCTACCGCAAACCGGCACAGAAGCGCTGGATGCGCTCACAGGCTTCGTGCAGCAGCGGCGTCGCCGTCGCATAGGAGATGCGGAAGGCGGGCCCGAGCCCGAACGGGGTGCCCTGCACGACCGCTACTCCCTCGGCATCGAGGAGCTCGGTGACGAAGTCCTCGTCGGTGCCGATCTTGTGGCCCGACGGCGCCGTCTTGCCGATGGTGCCGGCGCAGGACGGATAGACGTAGAACGCCCCTTCCGGCTTCGGGCAATGAATGCCTTTGGCCTGGTTGAGCATCGCCACGCAGAGGTCGCGCCGCTCCTTGAAGATTTCGTTGTGCACGGGGATGAAGTCCTTCGGACCGTTGAGCGCCTCGACCGCCGCCCATTGCGACACCGCCGCCGGGTTCGACGTCGATTGCGACTGGATCGCGGCCATGGCTTTGATGAGGGGCTCGGGCCCACCGGCAAAGCCGATGCGCCAGCCGGTCATGCAATAGGCCTTCGACACGCCGTTCACCGTCAGCGTCCGCTCGTAGAGCGCAGGCTCGATCTGGGCGGGCGTGGTGAAGACGAAATCGTCGTAGACGAGATGCTCGTACATGTCGTCGGTCATCACCCACACGTGGGGATGGCGGACGAGGACGTCGGTCAGCGCCTTGAGCTCGGCGCGGGTATAGGCCGCGCCGGTCGGATTCGACGGCGAGTTGAGGAGCAGCCACTTGGTGCGCGGCGTGATCGCCCGCTCGAGCTGCTCCGGCTTGAGCTTGAAGCCCGACGCGGCGGTGGCGACGACCGGGACCGGCGTGCCGCCGGCGAGCAGCACCATGTCCGGATAGCTCACCCAATAGGGCGCCGGGATGATCACCTCGTCGCCCGGATTGAGCGTCGCCACGAAGGCGTTGTAGAGCACCTGCTTGCCGCCGGTGCCGACCGAAATCTGGCTCGGCTTGTAGTCGAGCCCGTTTTCGCGCTTGAACTTGCCGACCACCGCCGCCTTGAGCTCGGCAAGGCCGTCGACATTGGTGTACTTCGAGGCGCGGCCTTCGCGGATCGCCCGGATCGCCGCCTCCTTGATGTTGTCGGGGGTATCGAAATCCGGCTCGCCGGCACCGAGCCCGATGACGTCGCGGCCTGCCAATTTCAGCGCACGCGCTTTATCCGTGACCGCGATGGTGGCGGACGGCTTGATGCGCTGTAGCGAGTCGGCAAGAAAGGCCATGATCATCGATCTCCACAAAAATGCGAGCGACCGTTGGTAAATCCCTGAGCGGGCAACGGCAAGCCAAAATCCACGCCTCTTTCGGGCGAACGAAGACTGCAGGAGCGGGGCGTGCGACCATTGACACTGTTGTCAATTGCGCCTGGAAAGCGCTATTGCCGCAGTATGATCTCATCACAAAAGAGTGAATACCCCTCACACTATCCGCTGCATCGATTCCCATTCGCCGACACGCGCGAGCCCGACGAGGTGCGGCGGCTCCTGTTCGACGTTTTCGACGCCCGCTATTTCGATCTTCGCCAGGATAACCGCGAATTCCACGTCGCCTGGAACTTCGTCCGGCTCAAGCATGTCGGGCTCGGATATTCCCATTACAACAGCGCGGTCAGTGTCGGCATCGGCGCGGCCGGCGTGGTGCGGCAGTTGTTCTCGCTCACCGGCAGTTCGCGCACCGCGTTCGGCTCGCGGCAGTTCACCTCCGATCGCAACCGCAGCACTCTGATCCCGGCCGATGCCGAGGCGCGGGTCGACCGCGGCGCCGGAAACGGCGAACTGCGCCTGCGGCTCGACGCGGCGGCCCTGCAGGACAAGCTCGGCGCCATGACCGGTACGCCGGTCTCGCGCGACCTCGAATTCGCCGCGCCCGCGGACGGCCCCGAAATGCAACGCCTGCAGCGCATTCTGCTGTTTCTCGCCGAGCAGCTCGATGGCGCCGAGGCGAAAATCCCCGAGCAGGTATTGGCCGAGTACGAGCAACTGGTGATGGTGTCGTTCCTCACCGCCAATCGGCACAATTACAGCCATCTGCTCGACCGCGCCCCGCGCGCGCCGGGGCCGTGGCAGGTGCGCCTGGTCGAGGAATACATCGAGGCGAACTGGCGGGCGCCGCTCGACATCGAGACGCTCGCCGCCGTCACCGGCGGCAGCACGCGCAGCATCTTCAAGGCGTTCAAGGAGGCGCGCGGCGTTTCACCGATGGCTTTCGTCAAGCGGGTGCGCCTCGAGAATGCGCGACGGGCGTTGCAACAGCTGGACGAAACGATATCGGTGATCGACGTCGCTTCCCAATGCGGTTTTCTCAGTCCGGGACATTTTGCGAGGGACTACCGGATCAGCCTTCGGCGAGCTGCCGTCGGAGACGCTGCGCCACAGCCGGCGCGCGGTGAAACTTGCGCCTGAAAAGCCGGCAAAGCAGAGCTCTCTTACGCCGGCGGATGGGCGCGGCGAGAGCGACGGCCCCCCGCGCTTCCGGCTGCCTCGCCGCGACGGCGCAAAAGACCTAACGATCCCTTAATCCCGTCCTGCTAGGCCGGTCGTTCCGCCGGCAACCGCCGGCGACGGAGCCGGCGATGCTCGAGAGCCTGCGCAGCGGCGACTGGATCACCCGCGAACGCGTGCGCTTCGCCGCGGCCGGGCTGCTGATCGCGTTTGTCGCCGCGCTCGCCTACCTCGTCGCCACCGCGAACGGCGTCAACGATGCGCTCGGCCGGCCGCTCGGCACGGATTTTTCCAACGTCTATGCCGCCGGCACTCTGGTGCGCGACGGCGAACCGCAAGCGCCCTTCGATCCGGCGCAGCAATACGCCCGCGAGCAGGCGATCTTCGGTGCGGCGACGCCGTTCTACGGCTGGCATTATCCGCCGTTCTTTCTTCTCGTCGCCGCAGCGCTCGCGACGATGCCCTACTCCTCGCACTCGCGGTGTGGCAGGGCGCGACCCTCGCGCTCTATCTCCTCGCGCTACGCATGATCGTGACGGATGCGCCGGACGAGCCGCCACGCGAAGCACCGGCGCCCGCTGCAAGGCCGGCGCCGGACCCGCTGTGGCTCCTCCTCGCGCTGGCTTTTCCTGCGGTGTTCATCAATTTCGGCCACGGGCACAACGGCTTTCTCACCGCCGCGCTGATCGGCGCCGCGCTTACGTGCCTCGACCGCCGTCCAGCGCTCGCCGGCGTGCTGCTCGGCCTCCTCGCCTACAAGCCGCAGTTCGGGCTTCTCTTGCCCGTGGTCCTCGTCGCGAGCGGACGGTGGCGGGTCTTTGCGGCGGCGGCCGCGACCGTCGCCGTGCTCGCCGCGATCACGACCGCCGCGCTCGGCACTTCGGTGTGGGACGCCTTTCTCGCCTCGACTCATTTCACCCGCATCGTCGTGCTCGAAAACGGCGAGACCGGCTGGCAGAAGATCCAGAGCGTCTTCTCTGCCGTGCGGATGTGGGGTGGACCGGTTCCCCTCGCCTATGCGGTCCAGGGTGCCGTGACGCTGGCGCTCGCCGCCGCGATGGCGTGGCTGTGGCGCGCGCCGGTCGACTTCGCGCTCAAGGCGGCGGGCCTGATCATCGCCGCCGTGCTCGCGACGCCCTACAGCCTCGATTACGACATGACCGCGCTCGCGCCGGCGATCGCTTTCCTCGCCGTTCACGGAATGCGGTGTGGATTTGCACCCTACGAGAAATCGGCACTGGCCGCGTTGTGGATCGCGCCGCTCGTCGCGCGAAGCCTCGCGCAGGCGATGCTGCTGCCGGTGGGCCTCTTCGCCATGGCGGCCATGCTCATCGTCATTCTGCACCGCGCCGCACAACAGAGCCGGCGGCCTCACGCGGTGGAAACCGTCTGCGAATCCGGCGGCCTGAGAAAAGTTTTCGGCGCGCCGCAGGCACTTCTTGGAGCATTCGTTCCGCGAGCGATCAGCCGCCTCGTCGACGCGCGCGCTCCCGCGATGCACGCGTCCCACTGCCGCAGTGCAAAGTCACATTGTGGACTCTTTCGCTGCGATGATTTTTCGGTTGCCCATTGTGCGAAAACGCGTTCCCTTGGCGGGGACTTCAGAACATTGGAATTCGTCCAGCGTCCCCTTGTAATTCGTGCGGCGACTCTTGTGGCGTGAAGCGAAGGCCCTATCTGTCCGACGGGTCCTTCACGAAAACGGATTGGGCAGGAGCGGATATGCTGACGCTCTATTCGATGCAGCGCTCGGGCAACTGCTACAAGGTGCGGCTCGCCCTCGCGCAGCTCGGCACTTCCTATCGATTGGTCGAGATCGATATCCTCAAGGGCGAGACCCGAACGCCCGATTTCCTGTCGCGGAATCCGAGCGGACACGTGCCGCTGCTCGAAGCTTCGCCCGGCAGGTTCCTTCCCGAATCCGGCGCCATCCTGTGGTATCTCGCCGGCGGCTCCGATCTCGCGCCGGACAACCGTCTCGATCGCGCCGAGACGCTGCAATGGATGTTCTTCGAGCAGCACAGCCTCGAGCCCTATCTCGGCGCCGCGCACTTCTGGCTCGGCCTCGTCAAGGGCGGCCGCGAGTTGCAGATGCATGCGGTCGAGGAGTGGATGGAGCACGGCTACCGCGCCTTCGGCGTGATGGAAAAGCATCTCGTGACCCACGACTTCTTCGCCGCCGACCGCTACACCATCGCCGACATCGCGCTCTACGGCTACACGCACATCGCCAACGAATGCGACTTCGACCTCACCGGCTTCCCGGCGATCCGCGCCTGGCTCAAGCGCATCGCCGGACAGCCGCCGGCACGTCCGCATGGACTGGCATCCGACCGCGCTGGCGATCGCGGAGTAGCGTAATTCGTCATTCCGGGGCGCCGCGCAGCGGTCGAATGAGTGAGCGTCATGGCCGGGCTTGTCCCGGCCACCCCGATACATAAGGCAGGGCGCCTCTCACTCATTTTCAAGAAAATCGGCCGTGCCCTGTTATCGGGGTCGCCGGGACAAGCCCGGCGATGACGGCTGTGTGTGATGTCGCGGACGACTCGCACTCCGCCTTCCACGGGATGAGCTTGCGCTCGATCTCCTGGAACAGCACGGCGGTGATCAGGCCGAGAATGCCGATCACGATGATGCCGACGAACATGTAGTCGACCTGCAGGAGCTCCCACGAATTCCAGATCAGGTAGCCGAGCCCGGTCTTCGAGGCGACGAACTCGGCCGCGACCAGCACCACGAACGACACCGCGAGCGCGATGCGCAGGCCGGCGAAGATCAGCGGCAGCGCACCGAAGAACACCACGCGGGTGAACATGACGTAGGTGCTGGCGCCGTAGTTCTTGGCGACGTCCCAGTAGATGCGCTCGATGTTGGCGGCCCCCGCATAGGTGTTGACGACGACCGGGAAGAACACCGCCGTCGCGACGAGCGCGATCTTGGAGGCATCGCCGAAGCCGAAGGCCAGCAGTAGCAGCGGCATCAGCGCCACCTTGGGGATCGGCATCAGCGCCGCCACCAGCGGATCGAAGAAGATGCGCACCGGCCGGAACATCGCCATCAGGAGGCCGATCGCGACCGCCGGCACCGCCCCGATGACGAAGCCCGCGAGCACGCGCCACAGCGTCGCCGCGGTGTGCATCGCAAGCTCGCCGTTGAGCGTGAGCTGCCAGAACCGCACCGCGATGTCGCTCGGTGGCGGAATGAAGCGCGCGGTCGCCGAAGCCTGCGCGAATGAGGAGCTCCCAGACGAGCAAGAGCCCGATCGGCGAGATGAGGTAGAGCAGGCGCTCCTGAAGCTTCGCGCTCATCGCTCGAGCTCCGCCCGCGCGCGATTCACTTCGTCTTCGAGAATGCGCCAGATCGCGAGCTTGAGGGCGCCGAATTCGGGCGAGGCCGCAAGCTCGATGAGGTCGCGCGGATGCGCGAAGGGGATGTCGATGATCTCCTTGATGCGGCCGGGTTGAGCGGTCATCACCACGGTGCGGTCGCCGAGCAGCAGCGCTTCCTCGATCGAATGGGTGATGTAGACCACGGTCTTGCCGGTCTCCTCCCAGATGCGCACCAGCTCCGCCTGCAGGATGACGCGGTTCTGCGCGTCGAGCGCCGCGAACGGCTCGTCCATCAGGAGCACCGCCGGATCGGTGACGAAGGCGCGGGCGATCGCGCCGCGCTGGCGCATGCCGCCGGACAATTGATGCGGATAGTGGCGCCGAAACTTGGTGAGCCCGACGAGCCGCAGCGCCGCGTCGATCCGCGGCGCCGCCGCGGCGGGATCGACGCCGCGCGTCATCAGGCCGAAGCCGACATTCTTTTCCACGGTCATCCAGGGGAACAGGCCGCTCTCCTGGAACACCATCGCGTTTGCGACCGGCCAGCCGGTGGCATCGATGTCGAGCGTGCCGCTGGTCGCGTGGTCGAGGCCGGCGAGGATGCGCAGCAAAGTCGACTTGCCGCAACCGCTCGGCCCGACGATGCAGACGAACTCGCCCGGCCGCAATCGCAAGGTCGATGCCGTCGAGCGCGACAACGCGCTGCGGCCCGCTGCCATACTCCTTGCGCAGATTTTCGATCCGGATCCCCGCGCCGCGCCGCTCGTTCATGGCTCCCCCGTACGCCGGCAGCATCGCCACGAGTTACCGGCAGCCTTCGAGCTTGGAGTCCGGATTGGCCATCTTGTACGGCCCGAGCTTCTGCACCGCCGCCTCGGCATAGTGTCCATCGACGAGGCGCGTGGCCGGGAATTTCGCCCGCGAAAACCCGTTGCTCGCGTACCAGTCCTGCATGTCGAGCATGCTGGCGGTATTGATCTGTCCGTTCGGGCTGCGCGCCGGCCACGGGTAATTGTGCAGCAGCTCCGGCCGCCGCTCCGAGCCGTGACGGATCAGGAGATCGATGATCTCGTTCTTGATCGGCGCGCCGTGATAGGCGTCGCAGTAGTCGCGCACGCCGCGCAGATAGGCGGTGTAGTAGCGCTGCACGAGGTCCGGATTGGCCTTCGCCCAGTCGGTGTTGGTCATGACGACCGCGATCGTCATCGGCGTCGGCTTGACCAGCGCGTCGGGCTCGGCGAAGCCCTTCGCATAGCCGCCCTCCAGCAGCTGATAGACGAACGGCGGGATCACGATCGCGGCGTCGATCGCCTTGTTGGAGAAGGCGAGCGCCATCTGGGTGAAGGGGAAGATCTTCACGTCGACGTCGGCGATCTTGAGGCCTTTGGTCTCCAGCATCTTGCCGACCTCGTAGGTCGACACCGAGCCGGCCCCGTTGCTGGCGACGACCTTGCCCTTGAGGTCGGCGAAGCTCTTGACCTTGTCGTTCAGGTCGGGCCGCAGCATCAGGCTGTGGCCGATCGGCGTCGACACCCGGTCGGCGATGATGGTGATGGGCAGGTTCTTCTCGATGCCGTTGAAGTAGCCGGCGGAGATGCCGCCGGCGACGATCTGCAGGCGGTTCTGCGCGAGCAGCGCCAGCGTGTTGGCGGACGTGTCGATGTCCTCCATCTCGACCTTGATGCCGGCGTCGCGGAAGTAGCCCTTCTCGATCGCGATCAGCTCGGCGCCGTTCGAGACCGAGCGCGCCATGCCGATGTGCACGACGTCCTCCGCGGCCGCGGCACCGGCCGATGCCGCGACACAGGAGCGCGGCTCCCATCATCGAGCGCAGTGAAATCAGTGGCGCGATCATTGGCGCGTCTCTCCCGGTGGTGCCGCCGCTTCCGCGATCGGACGCTCAGCTTGCGTTGATTGGAGCATGACCGTGTCCGAAAAGTCTGCAACTTCTCGGGATCATGCTCGCGCCTTCCCCCGATGAAATAGCGTCCCTCGCCGTCGCGGTCGAGAGCTTCGCGGCCACGCAGGGCTTCGAGCGCGAGCACGATCTCGCGGCCGTCGCGGCTGCCCACCGCGGTCATCAGCTCCTCGAAATATTTCGGGCCGTCGGCGAGCGCCGCCTCGATCGAGGCGAAACGCCTGCCGGCAAAGCGCGGCGGCTCGGGGATGCGCGTCTCGAGCCGCGTTCCCGTCCCGAACGGCCAGGTGAGGTCGAAGCCCGCCTTCGCGCCGACGCGGCCGGCGGTGATCGAGGGATCGAGCGGCAGCGTGCGCATGCCGCCGATGACGATGAGGTCGCGGTCGGGCTGGAAGCGCGTCGCCATCGCCCAGTCCATCTGCTCGTCGGAGGTGATGTCGATGTCGGGATCGACGACGAACACGTTCTTGACGTTGACGAGGGTCGACATGCAGGCCGCGATGGCGTTGCGCGCTTCGCCGGGCACGCGCTGGCGCAGCGCGATGCGGACGTTGAAGTTGCCGCCGCTCGACGTCGTCGCATGGACCGCGACCGGCTCGCGCACCGCGAGCTCGAGCGCCTTCCAGATCACCACCTCGGTGCGCACGGCGGTGAGCACCGCGGTGTCGGTGCGGCTCATGGCGCGGCCGCCGATGGTCGCGGTCTGGAACAGCGCGTCGCGGCGCCGCGTGATCGCGGTCAGGTGGAACACCGGGTTCTTCTTCACCGCGCCGTAGTAGCCGAGGAACTCGCCATAGGGGCCTTCGGCCTCGACATGGCCGCGGGCGTCGAAATAGCCCTCGATCACCATCTCGGCATCCGCCGGCACGCGGATGTCGTTCGTCACGCCCTTGACGACGGCGAGCGGCGCATCGCGCAACGACGCGACGATGCCGAGCTCGTCGACCGGCATGCGCATCATCGCGGCGACGTGGTCGATCGGGTGGGCGCCGACGACGAAGCTCACCGGCAGCGGCCGGCCTTCCGACGCGCTCGCCTCGTAGAGCGCGCGCAGATCGCTTGGAGAGACGAGATCGACCCCGGTCTCGCGGCGCCCGCGCAGCATCAGCCGGCGGATGCCGACATTGGTCCAGCCGGTGCGGGGATCGCGCGCATAGTCGATCGAGGCCGAGATATAGGGGCCGCCGTCGAGGCCGTGCTGGAGATGCACCGGCAGCGTCGTGAGATCGGCGGCGTCGGTCTCGACCACCTGCTGGACCGGGGCCTCAGCCCGCGTCACCTCGACGATCTCCGGCTTGTTGGCAAGGCGGCGCTGGATTTCAGCCGCGAGGCGCTCCGGCGCAACGCCGAAGGCGCGGGCGACGCGGGCGCGGCTCGAGACGACGTTGCCGACGAGTTCCTGGCGCTCCGGGCCGACCGCGCGAAAATGCACCGCGCGCGGATTGCCGTCGAGAATCTCGGCGATGCCGGCGAGATCGACCGGGGCATCGCGGCGCTCGACCTCGCCCGACGCCGCAAGGTCTTCGATGAAGCGACGCAGGCGAAACCGATCGAGATCGCCCGTCGGCGGCTCCGGCTGTCTTGTCTGTCTTCTCGATGACGTTCACGTCGTTGTCCTCGGCGCTTCGCGCGGGACTGTACTGCAATCTCCGAAGCGATGAAATCAATCCGCAATGGACATCCCGCCGCGGGCCGACTAACCATCCCCGCCTTCCACAAACCCCGCGAGGCCAGCGCGAATGGCAGATGTGCGTATCGACCACAAGGACCTGGAGCGGCTCTATGCCGGCATCTTCGCCGCCAAGGGGATGAGCGCCGCCGATGCGGGCGCGGTCGCCGACGTGCTCGCCTGGGCCAATGTGCGCGGTGTCGACGGCCATGGCGGGGTCCGGATTCCGGGCTATCTCGACTACATCGACAGCGGCGAGCTCGATCCGCGTGCCCAGCCGCAGGTGAAGACGCTCGGGCCGACCGCCTTCACCGTCGATGCCGCGCGCTCGGCCGGCCCGGTCGCCATGATGAAGGCGGCCAAGCTTGCGGTCGAGACGGCGCGGCAATACGGCGTCGCCATCGGCCTCGTCCACGACACCACCCACACCGGCGCCATCGGCCGCTATCCGCAATGGGTCGCCGAGCAGGGCTGCGCCTGCGTGATGATGAACGGCGGGCCGCCCTTCATGGCCTATTACGGGACCCGCACCGCGAACCTCGGCACCAGCCCGATCTCGATCGCGGTGCCCGGGCCGGGAGACCAGCCGCTGCTGCTCGACATGGCGACGAGCGTCGTCTCCAACGGCCGCCTGCGCCAGGCGATCACCGCCGGCGAGACGTTGCCCGAGGGCTGGGCGCTCGACGGCGAAGGCAACGTCACCACCGATCCGAAGAAGGCCAAGGTGATCCTGCCGCTCGGCGGCCCCAAGGGCTCGGGCCTGTCGCTGATGTTCGAATGCATCACCGGCGTTCTCGCAGCCTCGCCGCTCCTCATCATGTGGGCCGATCCGGCGCGCAAGAAGACCGTCAAGCAGAGCGCCATGTTGATCGTGCTCAATGTCGAGACGTTCCGCCCGCTCGCCGACTTTCGCCGCGACGTCGGCGAGCTCGCCGACGCCATCCGCAAGCTGCCGCTCCAGCAGGGCTTCGCGGACGTGCTGATGCCCGGCGAGCGCGGCGACCGGCGCGCCGCCATCCGCCGCGCCGAGGGCATCCCGGTTCCCGCGGCGCTGTGGAAGGAGCTCACCGACATCGCCGGCAAATTGGGGGTCGCCGCGCCGGCGCCGCTCGCGGCGTGACCAGGAAGCCCCGCAGCCCGGATTGAGCACCTGGCTACGGTTCCGGACGCAAGTCGCGGTTCGTTGTCATTTGCCGGGCGTTCCAATATCAAGGGCGCGCCAAACGCCACCCCTATGCCCGTCGAGGGAAGGACGCCATGCTTTCGGAAGCTGAACGCAATCAGGCCGCCGACATCCTGATGAAGGCCGAAAAGGAGCGCAAGCAGGCGGTCCAGCTCACCAAGACCTTCCCGAACATCGTGATCGAGGATTCCTACGCGATCTCGACCCTCGTCGCGAACCGCAAGATCGCGGCCGGCGCCAAGCTGATCGGCCACAAGGTCGGCCTCACCTCGAAGGCGATGCAGCGCTCGTCCCAGATCGACGAGCCGGATTACGGCTACCTGCTCGACAACATGATGATCGCCGACGGCGCCAAGGTTGCCGCACGAGAACTTCTGCCTGCCGCGCGTCGAGGTCGAGCTTGCCTTCGTCCTCGGCAAGCGGCTCAAGGGGCCCGGCGTCGGCCTGACCGACGTGCTGCGCGCGACCGAGTACGTGGTGCCGTCGCTCGAGATCGTCGACGCCCGCCTCCAGGACCCGCGCAAGATCTTCGACACCGTCGCCGACAACGGCGCCGCCGCCGGCATCGTCGTGGGCGGCCGCCCGGTCGGGCCGATGGAGGTCGACCTGCGCTGGGTCGGCGGCATCATGTACCGCAATTCCGAGATCGAGGAGACCGGGGTCGCCGCCGGCGTGCTCGGCCACCCGGCGCTCGGCGTCGCCTGGCTCGCCAACAAGCTCGGCGCCCACGGCGTCGCGCTGGAGCCCGGGCACCTCGTGCTCGCCGGCTCGTTCACCCGCGTGGTGTTCGCCAAGAAGGGCGATACCCTGCACGGCGATTTCGGCGCGCTCGGCGGCATCGCCGTGCAGTTCGTCTGATGAAGGACGCGCAGGTAAAGCGGCTGCCGTGCTGATCCCCTTGCCCCATGCCGGCGCCCGCCGGCCGTATCCGCGATATCCGCGCCAGGTCGTATCCGGCGCCTGAGGAGAACCCCGATGGACTTGCCCCGCAATGCCTTCAAGCACGCCATCGCCGCCGGGCCAGCTGCAGATCGGCCTGTGGTGCAGCCTGTGCAGCAACATCGCCGCCGATATCGTGCGCGATGCCGGGTTCGACTGGCTGCTGCTCGACACCGAGCATTCGCCCAACGAGGTTCCCGACATTCTCGCGCCAGCTGCAGGCGGTGACCGGCGGCACCGCGACGCCGATCGTGCGGCCGGCCTGGAACGACACCGTGCTGATCAAGCGCTATCTCGACATCGGCGCCCAGACGCTGCTGGTGCCCTATGTGCAGAATGCGGAAGAGGCGAAGCGCGCCGTCGAGGCGGTGCGCTATCCGACCCGCGGCGTGCGCGGGGTCGCGGTCGCGAGCCGCGCCAGCCGCTACGGCCGCGTGACCGACTATCTCAAGAAGGCCGATTCCGAGATCTGCCTGCTGGTCCAGGTCGAGACCCAGACGGCGCTGGCGCAGCTCGAGGCGATCGCCTCGGTCGAAGGCGTCGACGGCGTGTTCATCGGGCCGTCCGACCTTTCCGCCTCGCTCGGGCATGTCGGCAATCCGGCCCATCCCGAGCCGCAAAAGGCGATGCAGGACGCGGTGACCCGGTTGAAGAAGCTCGGCAAGCCGGCCGGCATCCTCACCGGCAACGACGAGGAAATCCGCCGTTACATCTCCTGGGGCTACACGCTTCGTCGCGGTCGGCTCCGATGTCGGCCTGCTGCGCACCGCCGACACGCTGGCGAAGAAATACAGAGCTGAGCATGCAGAGCTGAGAAATGGGTGAATTCGGTATCGGCCAGCCGGTCCCGCGCGAGGAAGACCCCTATCTCGTCCGCGGCGCCGGCCGTTATGTCGACGACGTGCAGGTTCCCGGACAGGTCCGCGGCTACGTGCTGCGCTCGCCGCATGGCCATGCCCGCATCGTCTCGATCTCCGCCGATGCCGCGAAGACGATGCCCGGCGTATTGCTCGTGCTGACCGGCGAGGACGAGGCGGTGCGCAAGCTCGGCACCCAGCGCCCGCAGACGCCGCGCAAGCGGCGCGACGGCAGCCCGGCTTTCGCTTCGCCGCAGCCGTTCCTCGCCCGCGAGCGGGTGCGCTATGTCGGCGATCCCGTCGCCTTCGTCGTCGCCGAGACGCTGGAGCAGGCTAAGGACGCCGCCGAGGCGATCGAGGTCGAATACGAGATGCTGCCGGCGGTCGCCACCACCGAGGAAGCGATCATGCCCGGCGCGGTCGCCGTGTGGGAGGGCTGCCCCGACAACCAGGCCTTCACTCATGTCGCGGGCGATGGGGCAGCGGTCGCGAAGGCGCTCGCTTCCGCGCCTCACGTGGTCAGGCCACCGCATGGTGATCAACCGGCTCACCACCAATTCCATGGAGCCGCGCGGCTGCATCGCCGAATACGCACTGCGCGACCAGCGCACCACGCTGCGCTGCACGGTGCAGGGCCCGCACATGATCCGGCGCGCCATCGCGACAGAAGTCTTCAAGGAGGCGGAGACCCAGTTCCGCGTCATCGCCGAGAACGTCGGCGGCGGCTTCGGCATGAAGGGCGGGCTCTATCCGGAATACGTGCTCGCCGCGCTCGCCGCGCGGCTCATCGGCCGTCCGGTGAAATGGATTTCCGAGCGCGGCGAAGGTCTGCAATCCGACGAGCATTGCCGCGACAACGTCACCGAGGCCGAGCTCGCGCTCGACGCGAACGGCCGCATCCTCGCCTTCGCGGTGCGCAATTTCGCGAACATCGGCGCCTACTACAATTCAGACCGCAACGCCGGACCGCCGACCAACAACATCGGCGTGCTCGCCGGCACCTATGTGATCCCCGCGATCTCCTCGGAGACGACGGCGGTGCTCACCAACACCATGATGACCGGCCCCTACCGCGGCGCCGGCCGCCCGGAGGCGGCCTATGTGATCGAGACAATGGTCGACTTCGCCGCGCGCGAGCTCAAGATCGACCGCGCCGAGCTGCGCCGGCGCAACATGATTCCGCCGGAGGCGATGCCTTACAAGACGGCGCTGGTCTACACCTATGACTGCGGCGACTTCGGTAAGAACCTCGAAGATTGCCTGATCCTCGCCGACTATGCCGGCTTCGCGGCGCGCCACGCCGAGTCGCGCCGGCGCGGCAAGCTGCGCGGGCTCGGTGTGGCGAGCACGGTGGAGGCCTCGAATGCGGGGCTGATCGAGCACGCCGAAATTCGCTTCGACCCGACCGGCACGGTGACGCTCTCGGTCGGCACCCACGATCACGGCCAGGGACACGCGACGACGTTCCGCCAGATCCTTTCCGACCAGCTCGGCATCGCGCCCGACCGCATCCGCTTCAACTTCGGCGACACCGACGTGATCGCGATCGGCACCGGCACGTTCGGATCGCGCTCGACCATTGCGGCGGGCACGGCGATGATCATCGCCTCGGCGAAGATCATCGCCAAGGGGCGCCGGATCGCCGCCCACCTCATGGAAGCCGGCGAGCACGACATCGTGTTCGAAGAGGGTAAGTTCGTCGTCGCCGGCACCGACAAGGCGGTCGACATCGCGACGGTCGCGCGCACCGCCTTCGTGCCGGCGAAGCTGCCGAAGGACGTCGAGGCGGGCCTGTTCGAGACCGGCACCTTCAACGGCGGCGAGCGCACCTATCCCAACGGCTGTCACATCTCAGAGATCGAGATCGACGAGGAGACCGGCGCCGTGCGGCTCGAGCGCTACACCGCGGTCGATGACGTCGGCCACATCATCAATCCGCTGCTGGTGGAGGGCCAGTTGCATGGCGGCATCGTCCAGGGCGTCGGCCAGGCGCTGATGGAGAACGTCGCCTATGACGCCGAGGGCCAGCTCCTGTCCGGCTCGTTCATGGACTACGCGATGCCGCGCGCGGTCGATTTCTGCCCCTTCGTGCTCGGCGAGAACGAGGTGCCCACCAAGACCAATCCGCTCGGCGTCAAGGGCGCCGGCGAATCCGGCACCGTCGGCGCGCTCGCCTCGGTGATGAATGCGATCAACTCCGCGCTCGCCGAGGTCGGCGCGCCCTACGTGCAGATGCCGGCGACGCCGGAGAAGGTGTGGCGCGCGCTGCGTGCCGCGGGCCGATGAGCGGCGGCGGGCGAAGCACCACATCCTGATCGCCGGTGGCGGCATCGGCGGGCTCGCCGCGGCACTGGCGCTGCTCGAGCGCGGCCATGACGTCGACGTCTACGAGCAGGCGCCCGACCTCAAGGAGGTCGGCGCCGGCGTCCAGATCAGCCCCAACGGCAATCGCGCCCTTCATGCGCTCGGCGTGTTCGAAGCGATGCAGCGCCTCTCCTGCAACACGGCGGGCAAGGAAGTCCGGCTGTGGAACACCGGCAAGACCTGGAAGCTGTTCGACCTCGGCACCGAGGCGATCGAGCGCTACGGCTTTCCCTATGTCACGGTCTACCGCCCGGACCTTCTGCAGGTGCTCGCCGACGCGGTGCGGGCGAAGAAGCCCGATGCGATCCATCTCGGCCGCCGCGCCGCGGGCTGCAGCCAGGAGGGTGACCGCGTCACGCTCGATTTCACGGACGGTTCCAAGGTCGAGGGCGATGCGCTGATCGGCGCCGACGGCGTCCATTCCGCGATCCGCCACGCCCTGTTCGGCGGCGACCGCCCGCGTTTCTTCGGCATGATCGCGTGGCGCGGCGTGATCCCGATCGAGCGGGTGCCACCGCAGATCAGCCGCGACAAGGCGACCAACTGGATCGGCGTCGGCGGCCATGTCGTGCACTACCCACTCCGCGCCGGGCAAGCTGATGAACTTCGTCGGCATCATGGAGCGCAGCGACTGGCAGGTCGAATCCTGGAACACCCAAGGTACGGCCGAGGAATGCGCCCGCGATTTCGTCGGCTGGCACCACGACATCCAGGAGATGATCGCCGCCTCGCCGACGCTCTTCAAATGGGCGCTGATGGGGCGCGATCCGCTCCCGCAATGGACCCGCGGCCGCATCACGCTCCTGGGCGACGCCTGCCATTCCACCCTGCCGCTGCTCGCGCAAGGTGCAGTGATGGCGCTCGAGGACGCCGTCATCCTCGGCCGCGCGTTCGATAAATACGGCGACGTGCCGACGGCGCTCGCCCGTTACGAGCAGGCACGCCTCGCCGTCACCACCCGCAAGGTCAGGGGTGCCAACGACAATGCGGTGCGGTTCCACAACCCGGCGCTCGCCACCGAGGCGGGCGCGACGGCCTATGTCGACCGCGAATGGAGCCGCGAGGCGATCATCCAGCGCTACGAGTGGATTTTCACCTACAACGTCGAAACCGCCGAGATTTGACCCTGCCGGGGTATCGCGCCGCTAGGCGAGCGCAGGGCGGGCGAATAAAATTGCGCGGCCGGTTCACGTCGCCGGCCGCCCGCTATCCGAGGCCCATCCGAGGCGGCGCACCCCTCGCGCGGACTTGAAAGTACCCGCCGGAATGATTTGATCGTCTGCGGCAGAAGAGGAACCCCATGCCGAGCGTCAGCGACTGGAAAGTGCCGGCGGAAGACCAGCCGAAGCCCACCGATTACGGCTACGACCTCGCCACCGCGGTGGCGTCGGTGGTAGGCGTCCGCGCCGAAATCCCCGACGATGCCTTCACCGCGCAGACGCTCGGCACCGAGCGCGCCGGCAACGGCGTGCTGATCCGGGACAGCGGCCTCGTCCTCACCATCGGCTATCTCATCACCGAGGCGGAAGCGATCTGGCTGACCCCGCTGACCGGGCCGGCGGTGCCCGGCCATGCGCTCGCCTACGACCAGGAGACCGGTTTCGGCCTCATCCAGGCGCTGTCCCGGCTCAACGCGCGGCCGCTGCCGATCGGCAATTCCAGCCACACCTCGATCGGCGAGCGGGTGGTGGTGGCCGGTTCCGGCGGCCTCCAACGCTCGGTGGCGGCGCGGATCGTCGCCAAGCAGGAGTTCGCCGGCTACTGGGAATACGTGCTCGACGAGGCGATCTTCACCGCGCCGTCCCATCCCAACTGGGGCGGCACCGCCGTGATCGGCCCGCGCGGCGAGCTCATCGGTATCGGCTCGCTCCAGCTCGAGCAGGGGCGCGAGAAGGACGGCGGCGACGGCCATCTCAACATGATCGTCCCGATCGACCTCTTGAAGCCGATCATCGATGACCTCCTGCGGCACGGCCGCCCCAACCGGCCGGCACGGCCCTGGCTCGGCTTCTATGCCGCGGAGATCGAGGACCGCATCGTCATCATCGGCGTCGCCGACCGCGGACCGGCACAGAAGGCGGGCCTGCAGGCGGGGGATGTGGTGCAGTCGGTCGCCGGCCACGAGCCGACCACCCTCGCCTCGCTGTTCCGCCACATCTGGTCGCTCGGCAACTGCCGGGGTCGAGGTGCCGCTGCGCATCTACCGCGACGGCCGCAGCTTCGAGCAGAAGGTGGTCTCCTCGGAGCGCAGCCGCTTCTTCAAGGTGCCGCGGATGCATTGAGGGGCTGGCCTCGCGCGAGCCGAGGCCGGACGATTTGCAGAACCGGAGTTACCCGCTCCCGACTCACGGGATCTCGTACACCATCGTCTCGTCGGCGATGCCGCGCAGCGCGGCGCGCTGCATCTTCGGTTGCAGACCCGAGCTCTCGAGAATTTTCGCGGCCGCCTGATTCTCCACCACCGGCCTGGTCGCGACGATGGCACGCGAGGACGCGAGGCCCTGGATGCGCGCGGCCATGTTTACGGTCTGGCCGAAATAGTCCTGGCTGTCGTTGAGCATGACGGCGAGGCACGGCCCCTCGTGGATGCCGATCTTGAGCAGCAGGTCGTCGTTCCCGCGTTCGGCATTGATGCGCGCCATCTCCTCGCGCATACGCAGGGCGGCCGCAACCGCGCGGTCGGGCGTCGGGAAGGTCGCCATGACCGCGTCCCCGATGGTCTTCACGATCGCGCCCGGCCTCGGCCGCCACGACATCCTGCAGAACGTGAAAGTGCTGTCGGACGAGATCGTAGGCGACGAGATCGCCGACCCGCTCATAAAGCGCGGTGGAGCCCTTGAGATCGGTGAAGAGGAACGTGAGGCTCGTGATCTTGAGCCGCTGATCGATATCGAGGACGTCGGCGCGATAGATGTCGCGAAACGTCTGGTTGGTCAGGAGGCGCTTTGCGGTGAGGAAAGGCTTGCGCTTGCCGAGCAGGTCATGGAGCCGATCGCCGGCGATCCACAGCGCCGGAATGATGCGGCGGTCCGTGCGGTTCTCGAGCGACAGGCGCAACGGCCCCGGCCGCAACTCGATCGTTCCGGTCGGCGGCTTGAGCTTGTGGAACACCATGGAGAGGGTCTGACGCTCACGCGTCGGTTCTCCCTTGACGTCGAGAAACTGCGTCCCGTGCGTCACCGGATCGAAGACGATGACGAAGTGATCGGGCAGTTGCACCGAGAGCACCGCTTTTTCGCCGGCGGGGAGTTCGATCGAATCGACGGTGAACTCGGCGATGCTGTCACCGCAGCGACTCCGGCAAATCGACGCCGGAGCTCCAGAAGATCTGGCGATAATACTCGGCCTCCGGAAGCGTATCGGGATCGTGGCCGGCGATGCGGCGGACACGGGGGCTCACCGTGAAGGTCACCTCGACCATCTCGTCGAGCGTCGGCTTGTAGCCGGCGGCGCACAGCGCGCAGCCATATTCCTCGCGGTTGATGGTCTTGAGTGTCGCGCCCTCGTTGAGCACGCCGCCGCAACCCGGGCAGAGCACGTTCCACGACAGTTCGAAGATGCCGAGCCGGGCGGCGTGAAGGAAGCCCGCGATGGCGGGTTCTTCGTCGAGACCGTGCTTGGCGGCGAAACTCAGCGTGTTGATGCGGCAAAGCTCACGATCGGTGCCACCGTGAACCGCGCTTTCGATGGCGGCGGCCACATCAGGGCTTGCCGATTGCCGCAATACGCGAAAGAGAGCTTCGATCTCGCTCACTTCTGGAGTTCCCGAGGCTCGAGCCGAGATCGGACCCTAGGGCAGCATCCACGCTGCGTAAAGGCGCAGAAACTTTCCGCGCTCACCCCCGCGCCGCGACGGCGTTCCCCACCAGCGTTCGCCCGAGCGACCAGATCGCGCCCGGCACCCGGTGGGTCGCGGCGATCACCTTGTCGAACGCATCGATGATCCAGTCGCAGTCGGCATCGTTGATGACGAGCGGGCACAGGAGCTTGACGGTGTGGCTCGCATGGCCGGCGACCTGGGTGAGAATCTTGTGCTCGGCGAACAGCGGAATGGTGATGAGCTGGCAGAACAGTCCCTTGTTGGCGGACTCGATGAGGTTCCAGCTCGCCTTGAGCTTGAGCGACTGCGGCGGCCCGAACTCGATGCCGAGCATCAGGCCCTTGCCGCGCACGTCGCGCAGGAACTCGTAGCGGGGGATCAGCGCGGAGAGGCCGGCGAGAAGCCGCGCGCCGAGCTGCTCGGTCTTGGCGACGAGCCGCTCGCTCTCGATCACGTCGAGGGTCGCAAGGCCCGCCGCCATGGCGAGATCGTTCTTGGCGAAGGTCGAGCCGTGCACCACGGCGCGGTCCATGCGATCGAAAATCTTGTCGTAGATGCGCTTCTTGGTGAGCACCGCGCCGACCGGGACGTGGCCGCCCGAGAGCGCCTTGGCGATCAGCACCATGTCCGGCTCGACGCCCCAGTGGTCGACCGCGAGGAAGCGGCCGGTGCGGCCGAGCCCGGTCTGGATTTCGTCGGCGATGAACAGCGTGCCGTGGCGCCGGCACAGCGCCGCCGCCTCGCGCAGATAATTGTCGTCGGGCAGGTTGACGCCCTTGCCCTGGATCGGCTCGACGATGAAGGCTGCAGCGTTGCGGGTCGCGAGCGCCTGTTCGAGGGCGGCGAGGTCGTTGAACGGCACCGCGACGCAGTCGGGCAGCAGCGGCTCGAAGCCGGTGCGGAAGACCGTGTCGCCGTTGAGCGACAGGGCACCATAGGTCAGGCCGTGAAACGAGTGCTCGCAGTGAATGATCGCGGTGCGGCGCGTCGCGCTGCGGGCGAACTTGATCGCCGCCTCCACCGCCTCGGTGCCGGAATTGGCGAAGAACACCTTGTCGAGATACGGCATGTAGCCGAGCAACCGCTGCGCCAGCAGGCCGGCGAGCGGCGAGACGTCGAACTGGACGAGCCCCGGCAGGTCGGCATCGAGCACGCTCTTGAGCGCGTCGCGCAGCGCCGGGTGATTGCGGCCGACCGCGAACACGCCATAGCCGCTCAACAGGTCGAGATACTTCGCGCCGTTGCGGTCGAACAGGTATTGCCCGGTGCCGCGCACGAATCCGACGTCGTAGCCGAGCGTCTTGAGGACGCGCACCATCTGCTCGTTGAGATGACGGGTATGCGCCGCGAAGCGGTCGGCTTCGTGGTCGGCATAGATTTGCGCGATGTCGAGGCTCATCGTCGTCACCCCCTTGAGGCCCAATCACCATACAGGGCAATCCCCGCCGATGCCATGCGGGAACGCCGGCAGAAAATCAGTGGTCGCTCAACGTGCGCGGCCGGCCCATCAGCGCAGGCTGGAACAGCACCGCCGCGGCGAGCGTGCAGGCGAGCGACAGCGCGAGCAGCTTGCCCATGCTGGAGGTGCCGGGATGGCTCGAGAACCACAGGCTGCCGAAGGCGGTCGCGGTCGTCGCCGCGCTGAAGATCACCGCGCGGGTCAGGCTCGATTGCAGGAGCTTGGTGCGCCCCGACCGCCAGGCCATCACGAAATAGATCTTGAAGGCGACGCCGACGCCGAGCAGCAGCGGCAGCGCGATGATGTTGGCGAAGTTGAGCGGCATGCGGATCAGGACGCAGATCTCCAGCGTCACCACGCCGGCGAGCATCAGCGGCACCAGGGTGAGTATCACGTCGCCGAAACGGCGCAGCGTGATCCACAGCAGGATCGCGATCGAGATGAGCGCCCAGGCGCCGGCCTCGATGAAGGCGGTGATCACCGTGCGCCCGGATTCCAGGATGGAAATCGGTCCGCCCGTCGCGTCGCGATCTATGGCGAGCACGGCATCGGCGAACTTGCGCATGGTGACGATGTTGTCGGCATCGCCGGACGGGACGACCTCGATGCGCGCCTGTCCTCCGGCGCTGAGCCAGGTGTGCGAGAGGCCCGCCGGCAGATTGTCGAGCGTGATCGGCTTCGCCTTGAGGAGATCGCGCAGGTCGGCGATGTCGAGCTTGAGCGGCACGGTGAAGACGGCCTCGGCGCGCTGGCGCTGCGCCGGCTCGGCCATGGCGAGCTTCGTCATGGCAGCGGCGAGCCGCCTCGCTGCGTCGGCGCCCGGCCCGCTCTTGTTCTCGGCCGCGCGGTTGAGCCCGTCGGCGCGCAGATTGAGGGCTTCGACGACCTCCGCGTCGGTCGGCGCCGGGCGCGCGGGGAGAGCGAGCACGGGATCGAGCACTTTCGCGGCCTCGGCGATCAGGGCGAGCTTCGCGGGCTGGTCGCCGGGCACGAAGGTCTGGATGGTCGTGACCGTGTTGACCTCGGGCAGCGCCTTGAGCTTTTGCGCGATCTCGGCGGCCGCCTGCACCGAGGGCGCGGCGATGTTGATCGCGTTGGTGCCGGTCGTCGGATCGCGCCGCAGGTCGAGATAGGTCGCAACCAACTCGACCTTGGGGCTGCGCAAATTCATCGGGTTGAGGTCGAACCGCAGGAAATAGAGAAGCGGCAGGCCGGCGATGGCGATGCCGAGCGTCGCCACCACGATCGGAATGCGATGGCGCTCGAGGAAATCGTCGACCGGCGCGAGCGCCATGATGCCGAGCGTCTCCGGCTCGCCGGGCGGATGAAGCACGTAGAGCAACGCCGGCAGCACCGTGATGCTGGTGATGTAGGCGATCAGCATGCCGGCGCCGGCGATCTGGCCGAGCTCGGACACCCCGCGATAATCGGTCGGCAGGAACGACAGGAAGCCGCAAGCCACCGCCGTCGCCGCGAGGGTCAGCGGCACACCGGCCCGCGCTGCCGCCGCCATGATCGCCTGGCGCAGATCGGGCTCCTTGAAGCGCTCCTGGCGATAGCGGACGCTGAACTGGAGCCCGAAGTCGACCCCGAGGCCGACGAACAGCACGGCAAACGCGACCGATATGAGGTTGAGCGCGCCGACCATCACGAGCCCGAGCGCCGCAGTCGCCGACAAACCGATGAACAGCGCGATCACCACCGCGAGGATGATGCGCAGCGATCTGCAGCGCCATCCACAGAATCAACAGGACCACCGCGACGGTGATGATGCCGTTGAGCGCGGCGCCTTCCCGCACCGTGCCGAATTCCTCGTTCTCGATCGGGACCGGACCGGTGAGGCGAACCCGCGCCTGGTAGCGCGAGGCGAGGTCGAGGCTCGCCGCGGCGGCCCTGATGGCATCGGTCGCCCGCTTGCCCGGCTCCAGCGCGTTGAAGTCGAGCACCGGGGTCGCCTGGATGAACTTGCGCAGATCTCCGGGCGTCGCCGGCTTGCCGGAGAGCAGCTCGTTCCATGAGAAGCTCGCCGGGCGGCCGGCGAGAACGTTATCGATGGTCGCCGTCGCCTTGTCGAAGGCGGCCGGCCGTCTGGTCGAGCGTCACCTGGCCGCTGCTCACGCCGGAGAGCACGAAGCCGACCACGCCGGCGACGCCGCGCAGGCTCGGATCGACGACAAGCGAGCGAATCAGCAGCGCGGCTCGTGCCAGCGGCTTGGTGATCTGGGCAAGGTCTTCGGTCGACAGGAACAGGAGCCCGTTCTGGCGGAAGAAGGCGTCACCGCCGGGCTGGGTCACCGAGGTGAACAGGGCCTTGTCGGCCGCGAGCTTGTCGGCGAGCTCCGATCGCGCGAGGGTCGCAAACTCGCTCGTCGGCGCCTCGACCACTGCGAGGATGAAGCGCTCGCTGCGGTTCGGAAACAATCGGTCGAAGGCGATCTCACGCTGGCGCCACGGCACGTCTTTGGAGATCAACTTTGTGACGTCGGTGTTGATCGCGAAGTGTTCGTCCAGTATAGTAGGCCGTAAATCCAGTTATCAGCAGCGAGACGGCGATGGTTGCGTAAGCATACCTCGTGCAGACGTCCACGACGGAGACAATTGCTGCTTTCAACATCTACGTGAATTCCTGCAGCGAGCCGGTCGGGCATCGGCTAGACCGGTCCACATCGAACCTGCACAATCGGGATTGGCTGGCGGGGACGTTATCGCACAAATCCGGAAATGCTGGACCTAATTGTGGCGCGACCCGTTGTCGGGGGAGGCGCGGCACGAAGGCAACGGCTTGCGAAAATCGCCGCACAAGGGACGCCATCCCGCCTCGAACCCCGTTTGGTAGCGCGCGTTAACGTGTTAGGGAAAGAGTGAGTGATCGGCATCTGTCGTTCATCTAAAGTAAGCAGGTGGCATGAGGGTTCCGTACCCTCCATAGTCCAATCGAATGCCGCCCCGGCCGCTGGTAAGGGGGCACCAGCCCGCCGTCTCCCACCTCGCTAGAGCAGGACCAATGCAAATACCGTTCTTCAAAGAACTCAAGATTGGGGCGTACATCCTCAAGCAGAAGCTGCTCGGGCGTAAGCGATACCCGTTGGTCCTGATGCTGGAGCCGCTGTTCCGCTGCAACCTGGCCTGTGCCGGCTGCGGCAAGATCGATTATCCCGAGCCGATCCTCAACCGGCGGCTGTCGGTCGAGGAGTGCCTCGAGGCGGTCGACGAGTGCGGAGCGCCGATGGTGGCGATCCCCGGCGGCGAGCCGCTGATCCACCGCGACATCGGCGAGATCGTCAAAGGCATCGTGGCGCGCAAGAAGTTCGTGTCGCTGTGCACCAACGCGCTGCTGCTCGAGAAGAAGCTCGATCTGTTCGAGCCGTCGCCCTACCTGTTCTTCTCGGTGCATCTCGACGGGCTCAAGGAGCACCACGACCATTCGGTGTCGCAGGAGGGCGTGTTCGACCGCGCGGTGAGCGCGATCAAGGCGGCGAAGGCGCGCGGCTTCGTCGTCAACGTCAATGCCACGATCTTCGACGGGCATTCCGCGGAGGATGTCGCGGCGTTCCTGAACTTCACCGAGACGCTCGGCGTCGGGGTGTCGATCTCCCCCGGCTACGCCTACGAGCGGGCACCGGACCAGGACCACTTCCTGAGCCGCCGCAAGACCAAGGAGCTGTTCCGCCGCATCTTCGCGCTCGGCCGCGGCAAGAACTGGAATCTGCTGCATTCCGGCATGTTTCTCGATTTCCTGGCCGGCAATCAGTCCTACCACTGCACGCCCTGGGGAATGCCGACGCGCAACATCTTCGGCTGGCAGAAGCCCTGCTATCTCCTGGGCGAAGGCTACGTGAAGACCTTCAAGGAGCTGATGGAGACCACCGATTGGGACTCCTACGGCACCGGCCGCTATGAAAAGTGCGCGAACTGCATGGCCCATTGCGGCTACGAGCCGACCGCGGCGGAAGCGAGCTTCGCCAATCCGATCAAGTCGCTGTGGATCTCGCTGCGCGGCGTGCGCACCGAGGGTCCGATGGCGCCGGAGATCTCGCTCGAAGGCCAGCGCCCGGCCCAGTACGTGTTCTCGCGCCACGTCCAGCAGGCGCTCGCCAAGCTCGGCCGGCACGCGGGTGCGCACCAAGGAGCCGGCCGCCGGCGGCTGAGGGCGAGACGGGTTTCGCGGCCAACTCACCTACGACCAGATTAGCGTGGGTGCCCGGTGACATCGATTGCGCCGCGGCACCTTATCGCCGCGCGGCAGACGTCATGCGACCGCACGGTCGAAGTGACGGCACTTAGATAATTTCCAGATCAGCAGCGCCGCTCACATGCCGAAGGCGACGACGCCGCTGTTGGTGGCGAGCATGTTGCGGTAGCGCGCCAGCGCCCATAGCGGGAAGAATCTCCGGTAGCCGTGGTAGCGCAGGTAGAACACGCGCGGGAAGCCGGTCGCGGTGAAGCGCGGCTCGTTCCAGAAGCCGTCCTCGCCCTGGGTCTGCGCGAGGTAGGCGATGCCGCGCTGGACCGCCGGATCGGCGGTCCGCCCCGCCGCCATCAGGGCGAGCACCGCCCAGGCGGTCTGCGAAGCCGTGCTGAGCGCCGGCTCATAGCCGCGGTATTCGAGCTTGTAGCTCGTGCCGTCCTCGCCCCAGCCGCCGTCGGGATTCTGGATCGCGACCAGCCAGTCGGCGGCGCGGCGAATCATGTCGTCCTGCCCGTCGAGCCCGGCCGCATTGAGCGAGCACAGCACCGACCAGGTCCCGTAGATGTAGTTCATGCCCCAGCGGCCGTACCAGCTGCCGTCGGCAAGCTGGGTCTCGCGCAGATAGGCGACCGCGCGCTCGACGTCGGGATTCTCTTCCGGC
Organism: uncultured Alphaproteobacteria bacterium; assembly: GCA_963793985.1. Lineage (GTDB taxonomy): Bacteria > Pseudomonadota > Alphaproteobacteria > Rhizobiales > Xanthobacteraceae > JAJPKK01. The sequence goes on from CAWCCG010000006.1 coordinate 366,045, forward strand.
CGCTCGCCGAGCTGGGCGAGCATCGACAGGCAGCGCCCGGTGACGTCCTCGGTCGGCGGATCGAGCAGCGCGCCGTGATCGGCGAACGGGATGTTGTTGAGGCTGTAGTGGGTGTTGTCCGCATCGAAGGCGCCGTAGCCGCCGTTCGCGGACTGCATGCCCTCGATCCATTCGCGCCCGCGGGCGATGGCGGTGTCGTACTTCTTGGTCGGCTGGAGGCGGCGCAGCCGGTCCATCGCCATCACCACCACGGCGGTGTCGTCGAGGTCGGGATAATGGGCGTTGTTGTACTGGAAGGCCCAGCCGCCCGGCCGCACGTTCGGCCGCCGGATCGCCCAGTCGCCCTTGACCTCGAGCTCCTGCCTCGGCAGCAGCCATTGCAGGCCGCGCTGGACGCTCGCGACCGAGCGGGCGTCGCCGGCTTCGAGCAGCGTGTGGCAGACGAGCGCCGTGTCCCACACCGGCGACACGCAGGGCTGGCAATAGCTCTCCTCGTCGCCGGGGACGACGAGCTTGTCGATCGAGGCGCGGGCGATGGCCCGGTCGGGATGATCTTCCGGATAGCCGAGCGCCTCGTACATCATGACGCTGTTCGCCATCGCCGGATAAATGGCGCCCAGTCCGTCCTCGCCGTTGAGCCGCTCGGTCACGAAGGTGACGGCGCCGGCGATGGCGCGCTTGCGCAGCCAGACAGGAAACCACGGCTCGACGGCGCGCAGCATGACGTCGGCGGCGCGGAAGAACGTGAACCAGCCCTTGTGCTGGTGGGCCGCCCGCTTCGGGCGGGCCGATGTCGCGCGGGTTCTCGAAGAACAGCTCGTCGATGCCGATCCCGCGCGGATTCTTGGCGACCGGCTTGAGCGCCTGGAGCACCAGCAGCGGCACGATGACGGTGCGCGCCCAGTACGACACCTTGTCGAGATGGAAGGGAAACCACCGCGGCAGCAGCATGATCTCGACCGGCATCACCGGCACGCTCTTCCAGGTGAGAACGCCGTAGAGCGAGAGCAGCACGCGGGTGAACACGTTGACGTTGACGGCGCCGCCGCGCGCGAGCACCGCCTCGCGGGCGCGGCGCATGTGCGGGGCGTCGACGTCGTCGCCGATCATCTTGAGGGCGAAATAGGTCTTGACGGTCGCGCTCATGTCGAAGTCGCCGTCCTGGAACAGCGGCCAGCCGCCATGCTCGCCCTGCCGCGCCCGCAGGTAGGCCGCGAACTTCTCCTCCATGGCGGGATCGGCGGGCTCGGCGAGATAGTGCTTGAGGAGGATGTATTCGGCCGGAATGGTGGTGTCCGCTTCGAGCTCGAACACCCAGTGGCCGTCGTCGCGCTGGCAGGCGAGCATCGCCTTGGTCGCGCTGGTCGATCGCCTTGTCCAGGGTCAGCGGATGGAGCGGGGCTGCGGGCATGGCTGAAATCCGGTTAGCAAAGCCTTAACGGCTATGTCCCTGCAAAACGAGTTCGGCGGCACGATTCCCGGACCGCACGGCGCTTTCGATGGTCGCCGGCAGTCCGGTTGCGGTCCAGTCGCCTGCCAGGACGAGATTCGGCCAAGCCGTTGACGCCGCGGGGCGTTTGGCATTCTGCGCGGGCGTGGCGGCAAAGGTCGCGCGTCGCTCGCGCACCAGTTGCCAAGGCGGGAGCTCGGTCGAAATCCCTGCTACGCGCTGCACATCCTGCCAAATCATTAGTACGATTTGGTCCCGAGAAAGTTCTAACAGCCGCCCGGCATCGCTGATCGTGACCGATATGCGGTCATCGAAGCGGAAAACCCATTCGGCCACGCCGTTGACGACCCCGATCATGGGGGCAATCGGGGGCGGCGACAACTTAAAATGCGCGTTGACGATCGCCCGGTATTCGACGGGGGTCTCGAGCCCCGGTACCAGGGTGGCGGCGGCATAGGCGGGCACCGCCACCACCACCGCGTCGTCCGGGCCGATCGCGGTGGTTCCATCGCCGAAGTCGAGGCCGCTGATCCGGCCGTCGCGCCATCACGAGCTTTCGCAGCTGGTGCGAGAACATGACGGTGGTGCCCCGCCCTTGCAGGAAGCGCGAGCGCCGGCTCGACGAATGCCACGCTCAGGCCCTCCGGCGCGAGGTAGGGCCGGCACGCCTGGCCGCCGGCGCCCATGGTCTCGAGCACCACGTTGCGGGCGAGCTCGCCCGATCCCTCGCGGGGATCGATATTGAGCGCCGCGAGAAGAAACGGCTGCACCACCCGCGCATAGGCCGGCCCGGCGCAGGCCATGATCTCGCCCAGCGTCTTGCCGTGCGCCGGCCACAGCAGGCGGAGCAGCGGCAGATAATCGACGGCGCGGGTGCCGAGCGCCCGCCGCTTGGGATCGAATATCCAGGGCGACCAGCGGCTCGAACCGAGGTCGAGCGTCCAGCGCTCGTTGGTCTTGAGGTCGACGAAGGGATAGGCCGCGCTCGGCGCGCCGGTGACGAGATGGCTCGCGCCGATATCCTTCAGGAATCCGAGCGCCGCCGTGTTGGCCGACAGCAGGATGTGGGTGCCGTTGTCGATGCGCATGCCGGTGACGCCATCGTGATACGAGCGGCAGCGGCCGCCGGCATTGTCGGTCGCCTCGTGGACGATCGTCGTCACCCCCTGCCCGGCAAGACGGACCGCGCAGGCCAGGCCGGCGAGTCCGGCGCCGATGATGTGAACGGTGCGCGCCATCAGATCAATGCGTAGCGCATGAGGATGAAGGCGAGCCGCGCCTTCCCGAGGCGGACCGGCGGGCGCGGCGGCGCAAAGCCGCGTTCGGCGACGCGTTCGAGGATGAGGCGATAGACCTCGCCCATGATGCGCGGCGCGCGCACCGCCCGTCGCGACGCACCAGCCATGATCGTGTGGGCGCGATCGAAATGGCCGCGCGCGGCGGCGACGAGCTCGCGGCAGGCGCGGTCGAGCCCCGGGCTCGCGAGCGCGGCCTCGCGGGTCGGTGGTCTCGATGCCGGCCTGCTGCAGCGCCTCGCGCGGCAGGTAGAGGCGGCCCGACCGCGGCATCCTCGTCGAGGTCGCGCAGGATGTTGGTGAGCTGCAGCGCCCGGCCGAGATGATGGGCGAGGTCCCGCCCCGGCTTCACATCCATCCCGAAGATGCGCACCGACAGGCGGCCGACCGCGCTCGCGACGCGGTCGCAGTAAAGATCGAGCTCCGACCAGGACGGCGCGCGGATATCGCCGAGCACGTCCATCTCCATGCCGTCGATCACCGCAAGGAAGTCGGCCTTCTCGAGCCCGAAGTCGCGCATCGGCTGGAGCAGATCGCTGGTCAGCGGGGTCGGGCGGCCCTGGTAGAGCGCCTCGATGTCGCCGCGCCATTCGGCGAGCGCCGCGCAGGCGCTCGTCGCGAGGGCCGGGCGAGTCGGCGATATCGTCGACCTGCCGGCAGAAGCCGTAGATCGCGAACATCGCCTCGCGCTGGGCTTTCGGCAAAATGCGCATCGCCGCATAGAACGAGCTGCCGGACGCGCGGCCGGCATTCGGCGACGTGGTTTCCGCGACCGCCGCGCTCATGCGCGCCTCGACGCGTCGGCCGGCACGGCGCCACGGCGCATGCGGGCAAGCGAGCCTGCGGCGACGCCGGCGAGCAGCGCCTGCATCATGCCGAATTTTCCGAGGCGGACGTTCTCGCTCAGCGGATCGCGCGCGATCAGGAGGCCGACGATGCGTCGCGCCATCGCGGTGATCACCGCGACCTCGAGGGAGAGGCGAAAGTCCCGGATCGACGGCGAAAATCCTTCGCTCTCCGCGAGCAGCGCGGCGGTACGCCGGGCGAGACCCTGGAGGCATTGCAGCAGCGCCGGCGAGGAACGCGCGGCGCCGAGCTCCTCGACCCGCGCGCCGGCGGCGGCCAGCGCATCGAGCGGAACGTAGACACGGTCGAGATTGCAGAAGTCTTCGTGACAGTCCTGCAAATGGTTGTTGATCTGCAGTGCCGCGCACAGCGCGTCATTGGCGGGCCAGGTCGAGCGCGGCTCGCCGTGCACGTCGAGCACGAAGCGGCCGACCGGCATTGCCGAGAGGCTGCAATATCCGATCAACTCGTCCCAGTTCTCGTAGCGCAGCTTGGTGACGTCCATGCGGAATGCGGCAAGCAGATCCTGGGCGTGGCGCGGCGAGAGCTTGCGCTCCTCGAGCGCGGCGCGCAGCCGCGCGGCGACGGCGTTGCGGCCGTCGCCGCGGCCGAGGAGATCGGCTTCGAGGGCATCGAGATGGGCGAGCTTCTCCGCGCTCGGCAGTCGTCGGATGATCGGCGATGTCGTCGGCGGTGCGCACGAATTCGTAGAACGCGAGAATCGGCGCGCGATGCTCCGGGCCGATCAGCAGCGAGGCCACGGGGAAGTTCTCGTCCCGGTGGCCCTTGCCCGAACGGAATTCGGCGGCCTCGCTCATTTCGCCCCCGCGGCCTGGAACCGGCCCTTCCACAATCCGCCCTTGCCGCGGATCGAGGCGATCGCCGACTGCACGGTGAATACGAGATAGGCGGCGGCAATCGCCGGAAGCGCAAAGCCCCACCACGGCGAGAGGCGGTAGAATCGCAAGGTCGGCTGGAACGCCAGCGCCATGATCGCCCAGGCGGCGATGCCGAAGCCGCGGGTGAGTCCGGTGCCGAACAGCGCCGCGACCGGCGGCACGAGATAGACGAGCGTGAGGCCGGCGACGGTGCCGGCGAGCATCAGCAGCGAATAGCGCAGCTGCGCATAGGCCGTCCGCGACACCATGTGGGCGACGTCCGTCCAGTGCGGATATTCGCGCAGGCTGCGCACCCGCGAGGTCAGGCCGAGCCAGATCGGCCCCTTGGCCTTGAGAAGGGCGGCGAGCGCGCAATCGTCGATCAGGGCGCTGCGGATCGCATCGATCCCGCCCGCCTGTTGGAGCACCTCGGCCCGCACCAGCATGCATCCTCCTGCGGCGGCGGCCGTCGCATCGGCCGGCCGGTTGACCTTCGAGAACGGATACAACATCTGGAAAAAAAAGATGAAGGCCGGAATGAGCCCGCGTTCCGCCGCCGTCTGGCAGCGCAGGGATACCATGAACGAGGCGAGCACCAGGTGCTTGGCCCAGGCGTGGGCGACGAGCCAGCTCAGCACATTGCGGCTCGATAGACGATGTCGGCATCGGTGAGCAGCAGATAATCCGGCGGGGTCTCCGAGGCCATGGCGGCGGCGATGCCCTGACGCATCGCCCACAGCTTGCCGGTCCAACCCTTGGGCAGCGGCGTCCCGGGAACGATGGTGAGCCGCTCCGCTGCACCGCAGGCGGCGGCCGCCCGGCGCGCGACGTCGGCGGTCCCGTCGGTGCTCTCGTCGTCGACGAGCACCACCGATTTCAGGCCCCCGGTAGTCCTGCCGGAGCAACGAGCCGACGCATTCGCCGACACCGTCGGCTTCGTTGCGCGCCGGGATGACGACGCACACCGTCGGCTGGCGGCTCGAGCGCCGGCGGATCGAAGTCGTCGCGCTCCGCGCCGAGCCAGAATCCGCCGTGACCGAAGGCGAGGTAGAGCCAGATCACGAACGCGATCAGTGCAACGAATTCAAAGGCCATTGTTTCGCCGGCTCGCAATGCCCCGCCCTGCAACGGGGCCTGTTGTAACGGGAAACCGTTAGGCAATATAACGCCTGGAAGCTCCGGGGTCCCAAGCCTTTCGTGATGTGACGCCGTCAGTTGGTTCGCTGATACCGAGAAAGAGCCCGCCTGTGTGCGCATTGCCACACTCGGGCGGCCTCTTCCCTCTCAGAGCGGAACCTCCTCGATCGGGTCGTGCCACAAAGCCCCTTGTACAATACGGGCCATTCGGAAACGAAGCGTGACAACAGCAGGATCCATCATGTCGGTAAACGACGCCGAGGCGGAATTCCTCACCCGCCTCACCGAAATCGCGGCAGCGACCGAGTCGGTGCTCGAACGCCTGCTGGGCGATGCGCCGTTGCCGGGCGAGCGGGTTCGGCCGAAGCGCCTTCGTCGAGTCGATGCGCTATGCGACGCTCGGCGGCGGCAAGCGATTCCGGCCGTTCCTCGTGGTCGAGAGCGCGTCGCTGTTCGGCGTGCCCCGCGAACGCTCGCTGATGGCGGGCGCCGCGCTCGAATGCATCCACTGCTATTCGCTGGTCCATGACGATCTGCCGGCGATGGACAACGACGATCTGCGCCGCGGCCGGCCGACCACCCACAAGAAATTCGATCAGGCGACCGCGATCCTCGCCGGCGACAGCCTGCTCACGCTCGCCTTCGACATCGCCTCGCGGGTCGAGACCCATCCCGATCCCGCGATCCGCGCCGCGCTCGTCATCGCGCTCGCCCGTGCCTCGGGTCTCGGCGGCATGGCCGGCGGCCAGATGCTCGACCTCGCGGCCGAGGGCCGGGGGAGGTTTGAAGACGCCAATGCCCGATGTGCGGTCGCCGTTGATCGATCTTTCTGACACGGCCGTCCGGGACGCAATCAAGCGCGCCAAGGCGCGCGGCTACATTACCCACGTCCAGGTCAACGCGATTGTGCCAGGCAAAGACTGACGGCGAAGACAATCGGGCAGCGGCGGTGGGCATGGTCGCGTTCGGCGCCTCGGCCTCGCCGACGTCGAGGAGTTGCAGGCGATGAAGACCGGCGCGCTGCTCGCTTCGGTTGCCTCGCCGGCGCGATCCTCGGCGAAGCGAAGGACGCCGAGCGCCAGGCGCTCGACCGCTTCGGCGCCATCGTCGGCGAGGCCTTCCAGATCGCCGACGACCTGCTCGACGTCGAGGGCGATCCCGAGACGGTCGGCAAGGCGACCGGCAAGGATGCGGGAGCCCACAAGGCCACCACGGTCTCGATCCTCGGGGTCGAGCGGGCGAAGCTGAAGCTGTTCGGCCTGGTCGCCGAGGCCGAGACGACGCTCGCGCCGTTCGGGGCGCGGGCCGGCGTTCTCAAGGCCGCAGCGCGCTTCGTCGCCGAACGGCGGGCGTGACCGCGACTCCCTTCGGGCGCATTGAGCGACGCCTGTCCCCACTGCTATGACGACGTGCCCGCGACCGGCGTGCGCCGATGTCCGGCGCCCGCTCGCGACGCTCGAGTTCGAGCAGTGCCCAGGAGACCGTGACTTGATCATCGATACCCATGCCCATTTCGTTCCGCCGACGCTGCATCGCCGACGTCAAGGCGCAGAAGCGCCTGTTCCCGTCGCTCAAGACCAAGGAGGAGAAGGGCAGCCTGTGCTTCTCCTTCGCCGGCGCGGAGATGACGCGCCCGGTGATGCCGCTCCTGAGCGACGTCGCGAAGCGCGGCGAATGGCTCGCCTCCCAGGACATCGACCGCCAGGTGGTCGGCGGCTGGCTGGACAGTTTCGGCTATGAGCTGCCCGCCGACGAGGGCGCCGACTGGAGCCGCTTCTACAACGAGCACCTGCTCGCCGGGGTGAAGGCGCTGCCGGCGCTGGTGCCGCTCGCCACCGTGCCGATGCAGAGCGGCAAGCATGCCGCCGCGGTGCTCGAGGAAGCGCTCGATGCCGGCTTTCACGGCGCGATGATCGGCACCCAGCCCAAGGGGCTCGGCGGCGTGCTCGACGATCCCGACCTCACGCCGTTCTGGGAAGTCGCCCATGCGAAGAAGGCGACGCTGTTCATCCATCCGATGTACGGCGTCGACGACGACCGCCTGCGCGCCTACGGCCTCGTCAATGCGCTGGGGCGCGTCACCGACACCTCGATCGCGGTGGCGCGGCTGATGCACTCCGGCCATCTGCTGAAATATCACGACGCGACCCTCGTGCTCTCGCACGGCGGCGCGGCGCTCCCGATGGTGCTCGGGCGCCTTGCCAAGGCCCATTCCGCCCACCCGGCCGGCCCCGCCGACCCGACCGAGAGCTTCAAGCGGCTCTACTTCGACACGGTGGTGTTCGACGTCAACGCGCTGCGCCTCGTCTGCGCCATGGCGGGCGTCGACAAGGTCGTGCTCGGCACCGACTATCCGTTCCCGATCGGCGACTTCGAGCCGATGAACATCGTCAATGCGCTGATCCTGAGCGACGAGGAACGCGCCGGCATCGCCGGCAACACCGCGATGCGGCTGTTCAACATCAAATGACCGAAAAGGCGACGAGCGCCCGCATCGGGCAGCCGGTTCGCCGGCGCGAGGACCTGCGCCTCGTCACCGGCAAGGGCAACTATACCGATGACGTGAGCCTGCCCGGCCAGGCCTATGCCGTCATGGTGCGCTCGCCGCACGCGCATGCGCGCATCCGCGGCATCGACACGACGGCGGCGCTGGCGGTGCCCGGCGTGCTCGCCGTGCTCACCGGCCGCGATCTCATTGCCGACGGACTGAAGCCGATCCCCCACAAGGTGTGGTCGCAGCATCCCGCCGAGGTGATGCTCGCGCCGCGGGGCGACTTCAAGACCTTCACCGCGCCGCATTACCCGCTGCCCTCCGACAAGGTGCGCTTCGTCGGCGAGGCGGTGGCGATGGTGGTGGCAAAGAGCGTCGGTGCCGCCAAGGACGGCGCCGAACGCGTCGAGATCGACTACGAGATGCTGCCCGCGGTGACCGACACCCGCGAGGCCGCCGATCCCGACGCGCCGCTGCTGTTCGAGGAGGCCGGCTCCAACGTCGTGGTCGACGGCGAGCTCGGCGACGCCGCGGCGACGCAAGCCGCGTTCGCGCGCGCCGCGCATGTGGTGAAGTTCGACACCTGGGTCCAGCGCGTCACCGGCGTGCCGATGGAGCCGCGCGCCGCGGTCGCCGAATTCGACCCCGAGACGGGCCGCGTCACGCTTTATGCCGGCAGCGGCGGCGTGTGGCGGCTCAAGGACGATCTCGCCACCATTCTCGCGATGCCGCCGGACAAGGTGCGCGTCATCATGCGCGAGGTCGGCGGCAATTTCGGCACCCGCGGCATGATCTATGCGGAGTTCGCGCTCGTCGCCTGGGCGGCGCGGCGGCTGCAAATGCCGGTGAAATGGACGGGCGAGCGGCACGAGTCGTTCCTGTGCGACTACCAGGCGCGCGATCTCGCGGTCACTGCCGAGCTCGCGCTCGACGCCGAGGGCAATTTCCTCGCCATGCGCGGCTCCAACATCAGCAATGCCGGCGCCCACACCACCAACTACTCGCCGCTGCAGAAGGGCGTCGAGATCATGACGACGATCTACCGCATCCCGGCCGCGCATTTCCGCGGCCGCGCGGTGGTGAGCAACACCTCGCCGACGCGGCCCTATCGCAGCGCCGGCCGCCCCGAGGTGATGTACGTCATGGAGCGGCTGATCGACCTCGCCTGCCGCGAGCACGGCTTCGATCGCGTCGAGATCCGCCGCCGCAATCTCGTGAGGAGCAACGAGTTTCCCTACACCAACGCCTTCGGCATGATCTACGACAGCGGCGACTATCACCACACCCTGGAGTGGGTGCTGCGCATGGGCGACTGGGACGGCTTTGCCGCGCGCCGCGCCGACGCCCGCGCCCGCGGCAAGCTGCGCGGCATCGCCGTCGCCAATTATCTCGACACCGCGACCGGCGTCGCGCGCGAGCGCACCGAGATGACGGTGCAGCCCGACGGTCACATCGACGTCGTGATCGGCACGAGCTCGCAGGGCCAGGGCCACGAGACGAGCTTTGCCCAGCTCGTCGTCGAGTGGCTCGACGTGCCGATCGAGAAGGTGCGCTTCCTCACCCATGACAGCGACTTGCCTGGTGTTCGGCGGCGGCGCCCATTCCGGCCGCGGCATGCGGCTCGCGAGCGAGATCATGTGGAAGGCGACGAACGAGATCGTCGCCAAGGGCAAGCGGGTCGCGGCGCTGCTGCTGCAGGCGAAGCCCGAGGCGATCACGTTCGCCGGCGGGCGCTTCGCGGTCGACGGCACCGATCAGGCGATCGGGCTGTTCGAGATCGCCGCGGCGACCTTGCAGCGCGCCGACCTGCCGGAGGAGCTGCGCGGGCCGCTCGCCGCCGTGTGCGACGAGGTGCAGCCGAACGCGGCCTTTCCGTTCGGCTCCCACGTCTGCGAGGTCGAGATCGATCCCGAGCTCGGCACCCTGCAGCTCGTCAAATACTCCGCCGTCGACGACGTCGGCCGCGCCGTCAACCCGATGATCATCGACGGGCAGACCCATGGCGGCATCGTCCAGGGCGTCGGCCAGGCGCTGCTCGAGCAGTGCTTCTACGATTCCCGCACCGGGCAGCTCTTGTCCGGATCGTTCATGGACTACGCGATGCCGCGCGCGGCGTATTTCCCGTTCTTCAACACCGGCATCAGCGAGGTGCCGATGCCCGGCCACCCGCTCGGCATCCGCCCGGCCGGCGAAGGCGGCACCACGCCGGCGCTCGCCGTCGTGGTCAACGCGGTCGTCGATGCTCTGAGCGAATACGGCGTGCGCCACGTCGAGATGCCGGCGACGCCCGAGCGCATCTGGCGCGCCATGCGCGGCAAGCCGCAGCGCCCGCAGACGATGGAGATGGGGTGAGTAGAACCGCCGACGATCGGACCGACGCACATCAGACTGTCATCGCCCGGCTGACCGGGCGATCCGGTAACCACCAGACCTCAACCGGAGTACGACCGAGCGCCTCGAGCAGGGGTTGCTGCCGGTGAACCCGGGCAATGACAGTGACGGGGAGGCGTAGTGGACCGTCGGCTTCGAGACGCGCGGCTTCGCCGGCTCCTCAGGACGAGGCTCTCGAGTAACATGCGATCCGATTAAGATAATCTGCCGCCTGCCGCATGGAGGTCCACCGTGCTGCTTCGCGCTACGCCCATGTCACCGTTCGGCCGCAAGGTCCGCATGGCGATCTCCCGCCTCGGACTGTGGGACCGCATCGAGATGGTCAAGGCCGATCCGCATGGATCCCGAACGACGTGCTCCGGCGCGACAATCCGCTGGGCAAGATTCCGACGCTTGATCACCGACGACGGCAAGGCGGTGTACGACAGCCGCGTCATCCTCGAATATCTCGATCACGTCGCCGGCGGCGGCCGCCTGATCCCGACGACATGGCCGGCGCGGGTCGAGACGCTCACCCTGCAGGCGATGGCCGACGGCGTCATGGATGCCTCATCCTGATCGTCTACGAAGGGCGGCACCGGCCGGAGGCGCTGCACCACCCGCCGTGGCTCGACTATCAGCGCGGCAAGGTGGTCCGCGGCCTCACCGCATTCGCCAAGCAGCCGGCCGATCCGGCCCGGTTCGACGTCGGCACCATCACCGCGGCCTGCATGCTCGGCTATCTCGACCTGCGCAAGCAGGTCGACTGGCGCCCCGAATTTCCGACGCTGGTCGGCTGGCTCGACCAGTTCCGCGCCAAGCATCCGGAGTTCGACGCCACTGCGCCGACCGCATAGAGCGCATGCGCGAAAAGTGGCAGACTTTTCGCAAGGGTGCCGCCGGCAGCGAGATACGATGCACAGGGATTAGCGGGCGATCCGAACCGGTCGACCGCAACGACGAGATCAGGGAAGCATGAGCACGCCCACCACCGTTTCGGCCCATGGTGCCGAGATTCCGGTCATGGGCTTCGGCACGTCGGGCCTCGGCAAGAGCGCGGCGGAGATCGTCGCGATCGCCTTGCGGCTCGGCTACCGGCACATCGACACCGCCCGCAAATACGGCACCGAACGCGGCGTCGGCGACGGCATCCGCGCCTCGGGCGTGCCGCGCGAGGAGATTTTCCTCACCACGAAGGTCTCCCACGAGAGCCTGCGTCCTGCCGACTTCGCGCGCTCGGTCGAGACGAGCCTCAGCGAGTTGCAGGTCGATTACGTCGACCTGCTGCTGATCCACTGGCCGAACCCGCAGATTCCGGTCGCGCGAGTGCATGGCGCCGCTCGTCGCCGCAAAGCGCGAGGGCCTCGCCCGCCACGTCGGCGTCGCCAATTTCACCGTGAAGCTCCTGGAAGAGGCGATCCACGCCTGCCGCGGAGCCGCTCGTCACCAATCAGGTCGAGTGCCATCCCTATCTCGACCAGACCAAGATGATCGCGGCGCTGCGCCGGCACGGGATGGCGCTCACCGCGCATTGTCCGCTCGGCCGCGGCCGGCTGATCGGCGATCCCGGTGCTCTCGGCGATCGCTCATGAGCGCAAGAAGACGCTCGCGCAGATCGCGCTGCGCTGGCTCATTCAGCAGGAGATCATCGCGGCGATCCCGCGCTCGTCCAGGCCGGAGCGCATCGCCGAGAACCTCGACGTGTTCGATTTCCGCCTCACCGCCGAGGAGATGGACCGCATCTCCGCCCTCGCGCGCCCCGACGGCCGCGTCGCCAACCCGGCCTTCTCGCCGGTGTGGGACTGACGCTGTGCGTAGGATCGGTCGAGCCCCCTGCGAAACCCATCACTCTCTCCCCGAAACGCGTCGCACGGCTGGCGTGAGGTCATGGGTTTCGCAAGTGCTCACCCCATCGACAACGGCTACAAGCGGCGCCACCCGCAAGCGCGCGAGGAAAAAGCGCCCCCCAAACGAAAAGTGGCCGGGCAAGCCCGGCCACTTCAGTCATGATCGAAACCGCTTCTTGGTGGCGGATCTCTCAAGTGCGAACCCATTCGGTTGAATTGGATCGCACTCTGAACTTCTTGATTTTGAGCCCTGATTTCGTCCGAAAAGTCTGCAACTTTTCGGGATCAGGCTCTAGGTCACCGCGACGCGGTGGCCGACATGCCCTGGAAGTTCAGGCGCTGCAGGCCCTGGCCGGTGGCGGCGACGTAGATGTTGCCCTTGGCGTCGGTCGAGATCAGGTGGCCGCCGCCGATCAGGCCGGGCACGTTGATCGTGCCGATCTGGTCGAGCGACTTGCGGTCGAGGATCGCGATCTCCTTGCCGTCGCCGACATAGAGGAACTGCTGCTCCTGATCCGGCGACAGCGCGACGCTGCGGGCGAACAGCGTGCCGCCCTTGAGGTTCTGCTTGAGGAACTTGCCGTCGTTCGAGAACATCTGGACGCGGCGATGCTCGCGATCGGCGACGTAGACGAGGCCGTCATTGGCGACGCGCAGCGAGTGCACGACGGAGAGCTGCGGCGGGCCGGGCGGCGTGAAGTCGGTCTTGCGCAGGATGTCGCAATGATCGTCGTCCACCGGCTTGTTGCCGAAGGCGCCCCACATCCGCTTGAACGCGCCGGTGTCGGCATCGAACACGATGACGCGGTGATTGCCGTAGCCGTCGGCGACGAACAGCTCGTTGGTCGGCGGATAGACCTGCACGTCGGCGGCGCGATGCACGTTGGTGGTGTCGGCGTTGCCCTTGCTCTGGTTGCTGTGGCCGATCTGCATGACGAACTTGCCGTCCTGGGTGAACTTCAGGAGCGCGTCGTCGGCGACCGGCTTGAGCCGCTCGAGGCCGTTCTCCGGACAGCTGTTGCCGCCGACCCAGACGAAGCCCTTGTTGTCGATGTAGATGCCGTGCTCGCGCTGCGGCCAGTCGTAGCCCTGGCCGTCGCCGCCCCACGACTTCACGTAGTTGCCGGCCTGGTCGAACACCATCACCGGCGGCGCCGCCTTGGCGAAGTCGTCGCCCTTGAGCGTGCGCGGGCGGTGCAGCACCCAGATGTTGCCCTGGGCGTCGCTCGCCATGCTGGAGACGTCGCCGAGCTTCCATTGCGGCGGCACTTTCGGCCAGCTCGGATCGACGGTGAAGGTCGGCAGGCTGCGGGTCTGCGCCTGGGCCGGCGTCTGCGCCACGACCGTGGTCGCGGTGAGCGCGGTCGCACCCAACGCGGCCGCGGCGAATGCAATCGCGGCGGCGCGCGATCTCGTGTGCATCATGTGTTTCCTCCGTGCTGCTGTTCTTGAGGGGATTCGCCCCCGGACCGGATTGCAGATGATCCTCCCGGCTGCAGCGCATGGTAGCGGGATTTGCAGGGCGCCGAAAGGTGCGTCGGAACGGCTTGCGCTTGACGGCGCTGCGCCGCTCACGCAATAAGCGCGCCGTTTATTTGTGCGGATCGTGAGCAGGAAGCCGATGGGCACTGTTGGTCAACTGATCGTCGACAGCCTCGTCGCCAACGGCATCGACCGGCTGTTCTGCGTGCCCGGCGAGAGCTATCTCGGCCTGCTCGACGCACTCTATGGCCGCACCGACATCGACACCGTCGCCTGCCGGCACGAAGCGGGCGCGGGTTTCATGGCGATCGCCGACGCGCGGCTCACCGGACGGCCCGGCGTCGTCTGCGTGAGCCGCGGCCCCGGCGCGAGCAACGCGGCGATCGCGGTGCACACCGCGCAGCAGGACGAGGTGCCGCTCATCCTGATCATCGGCCAGGTGCCCGCGCGCAACACGCGCCGCGATTCCTTCCAGGAGATCGACTACCGCGCCATGTACGGCGCGATCGCCAAATGGGTGGCGGAGGTGACGGATCCCGCGCGCATGGCGGAGACCTGCTGCGCGCGATCCAGACCGCGACCGCCGGACGCCGGGGCCGGTGGTGATCGCCGTGCCCGAGGACGTGCTGACCGCGACGGTAACAGCCGCGCCGGTCGCGCCGCAGGCACCGATCCGCGCCGCGCCCTGCGCCGACGATGTCGCGACGCTGCGCCGCCTGATTGCGGACGCCGCGCGCCCCCTCGTCCTCGCCGGCCGCAGCCTCGACCGGCCCGGCGGCCGCGAAGCTTGCGCGGCTTCCTCGAGCAATGGGACCTGCCGACCGTCGTCTCGTTCCGCGCGCAGGACCTGTTTCGCGAACGCGCACCGGCTCTATGCCGGCGACATGGGCCTCGCCAACCCGGCGGACCAGATGGCGGTGCTGCGCCGTTGCCGATCTTCTGATCGTGCTCGGCGCCCGCCTCACCGACATCACCACCCAGGGCTACACGTGGCCGGACCTGGTGCGGCCGCAGATGCGGCTCGTCCACATCCATCCCGACCCGTCGGCGATCGGCACCCACTTTGCGGCCGACCTCGCCATCGCCTGCGATCCGATCGAGCTCATCGCCGCGATGGGCCGGCCCGAGACGACGCGCCCGGACCGCGCAAAATGGATCGAGGCGCTCGCCGCGGTGCGACGGCCGATCGCAACGCCGCGCAGTTTCGCCGTCAACGACGGCGTTCCCTTCGAGGACGTGGTGGCGCTGGTCGGCCGCCACCTGCCGACCGATGCCATCGTCACCGTCGACGCCGGCACCTTCGGCGCGCCGGTCTACCGCGTCATCCCGTTCGCGCCGCCGCAGCGCCTCCTTGCGCCGATCGCCGGCGCCATGGGCTTCGGCATTCCGGCCGCGGTCGCCGCGTCCTTGCGCGAGCCGGGCCGGCCGGTGATCGCCTTCGTCGGCGACGGCGGCTTCCTCATGACCGGCAGCGAGCTTGCGGTCGCGATGGAGCGCAGGCTGCCGCTCAAGGTGATCGTGTCGGAGAACCGCAGCTACGCCTCGATCTGGATTCAGCAGGAGCGCGAGTACCCCGGCCGCACCGTCGCGACGACCTTCGCCAATCCGGACCTCGCGATGATCGGCGCGGCTTACGGCTTCGAGGTGACCCACATCCTCTCGCGCGACGAGCTCGCCGCGCTGCCGGCGATCCTCGCGCGACCGGGTCCCGCAATTCGTCATCGTCGAGACGAGCCTCGACGCCGTGCGGCCGCGGCGGTGATGCGTTGCTTTCCCTCCCCGGCTTCGGGGAGGGTAGGGTGGGGCTCTTATCTAAAGCGCGCCGGCTCTGAACAGAGCCCCACCCTGCCCTCCCCGAAGCCGGGGAGGGAGAAGTCACAACGGCACGTCGAAGATCTTCGGGCCGCCGGTGCGCTCGAGATAGCGGCCGAAGCGGAATTTCACTTCGGGCCCGTCGAGCGGCGGCGAATGGATGCGGCGGCCGAGCGGCTCGACGTGGAGCACGCTGAACACGTAGCCCGGCACGGCGAGGATTTCGTCGAGCGCCTGCGCAAGGCCTTCGAGCGTTGCGAAATCATAGACGCGCTCGATGCCGGCGGCGCGTGCCATCGCGGCGTAGTCCGTGGTTTCGGGAAACGGCATCGGCAGCTCGTTGGTCGAGCCGTAGCAGCCGTTCGCCACCACGAAATGCTTGAGGTTCGGCAGCGCGAGCTGCCGCTCCACCATCAGCATGCCGGGATTCATGCAGAACGCGCCGTCGCCGGAGAGCGCGACGATCGTGCGCTGCGGCGAGCCGAGCGCGATGCCGGCGGCGAACAGCGAGGCGAGGCTCATCGAGGCCTCGAGATAGAACACGCGCTCGCTCTCCCGCGTGATCTCCCACCACAGCTCCGAGCAGTTGCCGGCCGAGGTGACGATGATCTCTTCGCGCAGGCGTTCGGCGAGAAAGCGGAAGCAGGCTTCGAAATTCATCTCATGCCTCGCCGCGCAGCATTTCGCGGGTGAACCCGACCACCACCGGCCGCGACAGCACGCGGCTGTGCTTGTAGGCGGTCGCGAGCCGCGCGATGTCGGCGCCGCGCTCGATCGCGACGAAGGGAATGTCGATCGCCTGCATCACCGGCTCGAGATAGAGCCCGTTCGACTGATGGAATTTCGCGGCATCGCCGGGCGCCCGCGCAGCGTGATGCCGATCAGCAACGGGATCTGGTAGGTGTAGTTGATCTTGGTGATGGCGTAGATGCAGGTGAGGAAGCCCGACGCGCCCATCAACGCGAACGCGCCGATGCCGCTGAAGAACGCGCCGGAGCACAGGCCGATCGCCAATTCCTCGCGATTGACCGCGACGTGGCGGAAGCGTTGGTCCCGGCAAAGCGCGTGATCAGCGGCGTGATCCAGCCGTCCGGCAAACTCGCGACGAGCGAGATGCCGCACCCCGCGGCCGCCTCGACGATGCGCGCGGCGACCGGATTATCTGCCTCCATCTGCGTTTCCCTGGAAGATCGTTGCCGGACGCAAACCGGCCGCCGCGCCCTGCCGACGCCGGATTGCACAATAGGCAAATCCGGTGTTTCGTCCAGGCCGCGCCGACTCGCGGGACAGAGGAGACCCCGACATGGCGGCAGTGGATGACTTCACCGCGGGCGGATACCGGTTCATTCCCGGCGGCTTCCAGTTCTCCGGCGGCGTCGCCGCGACGCAGGGCTACGAGATCAAGCGCTTCCGTTTCCGCTCGCCGGTGCCGCTCGCCGACGGCTTCGCCCGCATCGAGAAGACGATCATGGGCGCCGGCCGCCCGCTCACCGCGTTCTGCGCCTGCGAGCTGCGCTCGCCGGGCCAGTTCACCGAGCAGGGCTTCCGCGCCTTCAACGAGGCCTATGTGGTGACGCTCCAGAAATGGGGCGTGTTCGACGGCAAGGTCAATCCGGTGGCGCGCAGCAATGTGTGCCCGGAGTTCGAGCCGCCGGCCGAGCCGAGCTTCCACGCGTTCTCGTTCACGGTCCCGACCGCCGCGACGGCGCCGAGCTTCGTGATCTCCGGCCGCGCCGAGGCGCGCGAGGGCGACGCGAGCTATCGCGAGCGCATCGTCCGCTTCGGCGAGACGAGCACCGAGGCGATGAAGGAGAAGGCGCACTACGTGATGGACGAGGTCGCCGCGCGGCTCGCGCTGTTCGGCGTCGGCTGGCGCGACGTGACGGCGACGCAGGTCTACACCATCCGCGACCTGCAGCCGTTCCTGGTCGACGAGATCGTCAAGCGCGGCACCGCCCGCCCCGGCTTCACGCTGCACCACGCCCGCCCGCCGGTGAACGACCTCGAGTTCGAGGTCGATTGCCGCGGCGTGCGGGTGGAGGAGATGATTTAGCGCTGTTTCCACGGAACCGTCGTGGCCGGGCTTGACCCGGCCACCCCGATCAATAAGGCACGGCTGTGCCATGCGATCGGGATCGCCGGGTCAAGCCCGGCGATGACGCGGAGGTGACTTCGTGCACGCTGCCTCTTCCGGATCACCGGCGGCCCGTTGTAGCTTCGTCAGCGCATAAGAAGACATCGCAAGCCGCACGGAGGAAGCACGCCATGGGACAGATCGACCGCCGAAGCTTTCTGCGCCACACCGCTGCCGCCGGCGCGGCCATCGTCGCCGCACGAGGTCCGGCCTTCGCCGAGGAAGCGGTGCCGAACTCCTCCGGTACCGAAGCGCCGAAGCTCAAGGCGCCGGTCGGGGCGTGCGACTGCCATCACCACATCTACGACGCCAAGTTCCCGTTCTCGCGACCCGGCGCGCGCATGGTCGCGAACTCACGGGTCGGCGATTATCGCGCGCTGCAACGCCGCCTCGGCCTGACCCGCAACATCGTGGTGACGCCGGCGCCCTATCCCGCAACAGCCGCGGACAACCTGGTGACGATCGATGCGCTCGCGGCATTCGGACCGAATGCACGCGGCGTCGCGATCGTCAGTCCCGGCATCACCGACGGCGAGTTGCGCTCGCTCGCTGACGGCGGCGTGCGCGGCGTCCGCTTCTCGCTTGCCGGCAGCGGTGCGAGCCCGCCGATTTCGGCGCAGACCGTCGCCGAGATCGACGCCTTGAGCAAGCGGGTGAACGAGCTCGGCTGGCACGTCCAGTTCAACATCGACGCGAAACAGATGGTCGCCATCCAGGACCTGCTGGACCGCCTCCCCGCGACGATCGTCATCGACCACATGGGCCACATGCCGCAGCCCGCCGGCATCGACGACCCCGCCTTCGGCATCGTCCGCAAGCTCATCGACAAGGGCCGCACCTGGGTCAAGCTTTCGGTGACCTACGACAGCAGCAAGATCGGCCCGCCGACCTATGCCGACGTCAACAAGGTCGGCGCGGCTTACGTCCAGGCCGCGCCCGAGCGGCTGGTGTGGGGCAGCAACTGGCCGCACCCCAACGAGACGACGAAGCCCGACGACGCCGCAGTGTTCGACCTGCTCGCCGCCTGGGCGCCGAGCGAAGCGGTGCGCCGCCGCATCCTGGTGGAGAACCCGGAGGCGCTCTACGGGTTTGCGAAGGCTGCCTGACCACCATGATGCGTTCGGCAATCCTCGCGCTCTGCACCCTCGCTCGGCCTCGCCACCGCGGCCGATGGCCCAGTCGGATGCGCTCGCCGCCTACAACGATGCGCTCGGCCGCTTCAAGGCGGTGCTCGCCGAGCGGCGGGCGCAGATCGCTTCGCACCAGCCGCTGCCGAACCTGCCGGGGCAGGCGCTCTATCTCGCCCGCAACGCCACGATCAGCACCTACAAGGATTTGACCGACGCGATGCCGTCGCGGATCGGGCGGCCGAACAAGTTCGGCATCCCGCCGGCCTATTTCGATGCCGACAACGAGGGGCTGATCGACGAGTATCTCGCCGTCTTCAACGCGATGCAGGCGCCGCCGGCGAACGCGCAGAAATCGGAGACGCCGTTCAAGGACGTGTACGACCTCTCGACCGCGATCGCGCGCGCCAAGGGCCTCGATGCGGCGAACGCCGAGATCGCCGGCCGCATCGGCCTCGGCATCTTCTTCGCCGAGACCAACGGCAATCAGAACATGGGGAACGCGCGCTCCAACACCTACAAGGGAAGCTTTCAGACCGGCCCGACCGAGGGCCAGAACGGCCGCAAGAAATGGGCGGCGATCCGGCCGGCGATCGCGGCGTTCGATCCGGCGCTGATCGCGCGCGACGACCGCGAGGAGGCGCGGGTCGGCGCGCGGCGATCATCGCTTCAATCACTGGACCGCGGTGCGCGACGGGCTGATGAATGCGCATGCCGAGCTGTTCCGGCAGATCCCGACGATCGCGAAGGCGCTGCCCAATCCGATCGACCAGATGAAGGTCTTCGAGCTCATCCAGATCATTCCGTCACCGACCAAGACCGCGCTGGCGTCGGGGAATCTCGTCAACTACCGGATTTCCGATCCGACCATCATGGGATATCTGCGCAACAACAGCGTCTTCACCTTCGGCCGCGTCGACCGGGCGAAGACCTCGGCGACGTTCCGCGAGATCCTCGATGCGATGTGGCTGTTCGACGACAAGTTCCGCCAGGCGATGGCGCGCTTGAACGAGATCAAGGCGCAGCAGAAGCGCGGGTGATAGTAGGGTGGCTACACGTGCCTCACGTGCCTGTCATCGCCGCGGCTTGACCGGGCGATCCAGTAACCACCGGACTCCGGGTAAGGCAAAGCTCGTGAAACATCGATAGCTCGGGGACTGGATTCCGGGTCAAGCCGCGGCATGACCCGTCGAATTGAGGAGTACGCTGCCCTACGCGATCGCCTCCGCCTCGCGCAGACTCTCGATCAGCGACGCCCGCAGCAGGAAGGCACGCGCCCGCACCGGGTCCTCCGCGGTGCGCCGCAGTTCGTCCTGGTTGCGCTTGCGCACCGCCGGGTCGGTCTCGGCAAGCAGGCGCTTGTTGCGGATGGTCTGCGCTTGCGTGTGCTGGATCGCGACGTGGCGGCGCTGGCGCTCGTAGCGGTCGAGCACGTCCTCGTCGGCTTCGCCGCGCAGGATCGCGACGAGCTTGTCGGCGAGGTTGAAAGCGTCGTGCACGCCGCTGTTCATGCCCATGGCGCCGATCGGGCTGTTCACGTGGGCGGAGTCGCCGGCGAGGATGGCGCGGCCCGACCGGAACTTCTTCGCGACACGCTGGTGCACGATGTAGAGATTGCTGCCGACGATGTCGAACGGCTTGCCCGTGGGCAAGAAGCCCTGCAGCCGCGCCTGCAGCGCGTCGGGGCGCATGATCGCCGCCTCGTCGTCGCCCGGCTCGACCGGGAAATGCACGCGCCAGCGGTCGGGCGGCCCTTTCCAGTGAAACAGGTTCGACCATTCCTTGGGGTCGGAGATGTAGTTGCGCTCGGCATAGCCGTGGCGGCGGAAGTCGTAGGCGACCTCGATGTTGAGCACGAGATCGGTATAGGTGAAGCCCTCGAACTCGATGTCGAGCTCCTTGCGCACGATGCTGCGCGCGCCCTCGGCGGAGACGAGATAGGCGCCGGCGACGCTCTCGGTCTCGCCGGCCGAATTGGTGAACTGCGCG
Source organism: uncultured Alphaproteobacteria bacterium (assembly GCA_963793985.1). Classification (GTDB taxonomy): domain Bacteria; phylum Pseudomonadota; class Alphaproteobacteria; order Rhizobiales; family Xanthobacteraceae; genus JAJPKK01. The sequence goes on from CAWCCG010000006.1 coordinate 386,903, forward strand.
GTGACGCCCGACCCGTTCTGCGTGAACGCGGTGAAGGTCGAATTGAGCCGCAGGTCGATGAGCGGATGGGCCTTGGCGAGCTTGAGCGCCTCCTCGACGATTTTGATGCGCTCGCATTGCAGGACGTAGGGAAACCGCGTGTCGTCCTTGAGATGGACGTGGTCGAAGGCGGCGATCAGCGCGTTGTCGGCGCGGTCCCAATAGTGGAACACCGGCGCGACGATGCCGCGCGGCTCGAGCTTCGCGTAGAGCCCGATGCGGTCATACATCTCGAGGGTCGCCGGATGATTGGTGCCGGCGCGCGGCACCTGCTCGAGGAAATTATCCTCGCCGAGCGCCTCGATTACGGTGACCGGGACGTCCTGCTGCGCCAGCGCGAGCGCAAGGCAGAGCCCGACCGGCCCCGCCCCGATGATGACGACACGCTCGGATGACTTCGGCATGTTTCACAGATCTAGCGGCTGGGGACTGCACCTCTCCCCGCGTGCGGGGAGAGGTCGGATCGCGCAGCGATCGGGTGAGGAGGCCTCGCCGCAGTTTGAGCGTCAGAAGAGATTCCTCGGACGCTCAGACTGCGAACCGCCCCCTCACCCCGACCCTCTCCCCGCACGCGGGGAGAGGGAGCGCGCGCATCGCCGGTCAGGGCCCTGTTTCAGCCCTTGGCGTCGGCGGCGACGACGTCCTTCGTCGCGCCGGCCCAGCCGTTGTGGGTGAGGTCGAACACCACGCCGTTGGGATCGCGGTACTTCGCCTCGTAGAACGAATTGGGCGACGTCGGCCGCCCGGCGAGATAGCTGCCGCCGGCATCGACCACGTGCTTCTCCGCGTCGTCGAGGTCGTCGACCCAGACGCCGAAATGGTAGAGGCCGAGCTTCTCGTTCTCGTGCTCCTTGGTGAGCAGCGCGACGTTGACGACGCCGTCGGTCATGTAGATGCCGCGCCGCGCTCGCCCGGCCCGGGTGAAGCCGAACGCCTTTTCATAAAATTGCGCGGCCTCTTCGGCGTCGGGCACGATGATCGCGATGTGGCGGATCCGGCTCTTCATGCTGCACCTCCTGCGGGCGTCTTCTCAGGCTTCGGCGGCAAAAGGGTCACCGGCCGCGCGCGGTCCTCGCTTGCGCGCGCAATTAGCCGCGAATCGCGAGCGGAAGCAACAGCTTCCGGGTTCATGCCTGCTCTGCCTCCGTGAGATCGCCGGTCCCGCGCAACTAGCCGTTGCCTAGGAATTGGCCACGGGCGGGCACGCCCTGCCCAAGACGGCGGCGCCGGTCGCGGGGAAGGCCGGTTTTCTATCGCCCTCAGGGGCGGCGCGTATGGAATGGCATACGGTTTGCTCACTTCGTGATGCGCGACACCGCGGCCTCAAGGAAGACCATGATACCAACGAGTTCCACGACCCGGCATGCTCCACCGCGACGCGGTGGCCGGTGGTCGTGGGCGTCACAACGGAGCGCGCGCCAATGACGGCTCGCCTCAAGGCGCTGGCGTTTCGCCGCCCCGAGGAGGCGAGCCCGAGGATGCGGCCGCTGTCGCGGCTGCCGGTGTTCCTGGCGCTCGAAGGCAAGCGGGCGATCGTCTGCGGCACGGCGGCCGCGGCGGCCTGGAAGGCGGAACTGCTGTCCGCCGCCGGCGCCGAGGTCGAAGTGTTCTGCAAGGCGCCGGGCGAGGAGCTGCGGGCGCTCGCCGCCGGGCCGCCTCATGGACGGATTTCGCTCGTCGACCGTGCCTGGCAGGCGACCGATCTCGCCGGCGCCGCGGTCGCCATCGGCGCCATCACCGACGATGCCGAGGCGGAGCGCTTCGCCACCGCTGCCCGCCGCGCCGGCGTTCCCGTCAACGTCGTCGACAAGCCGCGGCTGTGCGATTTCATCTTCGGCGCGGTGGTCAACCGCTCGCCGCTCGTCATCGGCATCTCGACCGATGGCGCCGCACCGGTGTTCGCCCAGGCGGTCCGCGCCAAGATCGAGGGGCTGCTGCCGCGCGGCTTCGCCCGCTGGGCCGAGGCGGCGCGGCGCTGGCGCACCCTCGTCCAGGCGACCGACCTTCCGGCCGCAGCGCGCCGGCTGTTCTGGCAGCTCTTCACCGCGACGGCGTTCGCGACGCCGGACCGCGATCCTGCGACTCGCGATTTCGACGAGCTGCTTGCATTGACGCGCACCCAGCCGGCGGGCGCCGGGCGGGTGACGCTTGTCGGCGCCGGCCCCGGCAATCCGGAGCTCCTCACCTTGCGCGCCGTGCGGGCGCTCCATGCGCGCCGACGTGATCCTGTTCGACGATCTGGTGTCGCCGGACATCCTCGATTTCGCCCGTCGCGAGGCGAAGAAGATGCTGGTCGGCAAGACCGGCCACCGCCCCTCTTGTAAGCAAGAAGAGATCAACACCCTGATGGTGTCGCTCGCCCGTGCCGGCAAGCACGTGGTGCGCCTCAAGGGCGGCGACCCCATGATCTTCGGCCGCGCCGACGAAGAGATCGAGGCCTGCCACGCCGCCGGGATTGCGGTCGAGGTCGTGCCCGGCATCAGCACCGCCCAGGCTGCGGCAAGCCGGCTCGGCGTGTCGCTGACCCATCGTCGCGACGCCCGGCGCGTCCAGTTCGTGACCGCGCATGCCGACAACGGCGCACTGCCGGACAATATCGACTGGCAGAGCATCGCCGACCCGGTGGCGACCACTGCGGTCTACATGCCGGGCCGGACCATCGAGGCTTTCGCCGCCCGCGCGATCGCTGCCGGTCTCGACCCCGGCACGCCTGCCATTGCGGTGGCGGCGCTCGGACGATCCGGCGAACGCATCGTCAAGGCGCGGCTCGGCGACATCGCGCACCGCCTCGCCCAAGAGACCCCGCCGACGCCGCTTTTGGTGCTGATCGGGCGCACCCTCGACCGGGCCTCACAAGTGGATCTCGCCCGCGCGACACGCAGCGAGTTCGGCGCGCTGGCTGCCCCGGCGCGGGCCGCCAGCACGCCCCAAGACACGCAACCAGCTGACGCGACCAGCTGACGGCAGCAGCCAAAGCATGCGCCTCGCGCGGTGCATTACCACCCGGGGCAAGTGCCGTTGCTGGACACCGAAATAACCGCTACTCCACCTGCCTGACCGAAGCCCGACCCCTCGGGCCATGGTCGCGTGTTCCTTTCGAGTTGGCGGCATGACGAATCAGCTGGTTGTCCCGGTCATATTGTGCGGCGGCGCAGGCACCCGCCTGTGGCCGGTGTCGCGCGAGAAGATGCCGAAGCAGTTCGTGCCGCTGATCGGCACCTCGTCGACCTTCCAGCAGGTGCTCGACCGGGTGAGCCGCGAAGGCCTGTTCGCGCCGCCGATGATCGTCACCAATTCCGAGTTTCGGTTCGTCGTCGCCGAGCAGGCGCGCTCGCGCAACGTCAAGGCGACCATCATCCTCGAGCCGCAGCGGCGCGATTCCGCCGCGGCCATCGCCGCGGCGGCAGAGCTCGCCATCAAGACGGATCCCGCGGCGATCCTGCTGGTGGTCGCGGCCGACCATCTCATTCCCGACACCGATGAGTTCGCGGCCGCCGTGCGCGCCGCGCTGCCGGCGGCGGCGGCCGGCTCGATCGTGACGTTCGGGGTCAAGCCGACCTATCCGGCCTCGAGCTACGGCTATATCCGCGCCCAGCCGGAAGAAGACGGCAGCCCGGTGCGCAAGGTCGGAGCCTTCGTCGAGAAGCCCGACGCCGCGACCGCGGCGCGCTACGTCGCCGACGGCTACCTGTGGAACAGCGGCAACTTCATGTTCCGCGCCGAGGTGATGTTGCGCGAGCTCGGCCGGCTCGAGCCCGAAATTTGGAAGGCCGCCAAGGGCGCCGTCGACAACCTCACCTCCGATCTCGATTTCTACCGGCTCGCCGAAGCCTCGTTCGCCCAGGCGCCGAAGAAGTCGATCGACTACGCGGTGATGGAACGCACCGATCTCGCGGCGGTGCTGCCGGTCACGTTCCGCTGGTCCGACGTCGGCAGCTGGAACGCGGTGTGGGACGCGCAGCCGCAGGACGAGGCGGGCAACGTCATCGAAGGGCCGGCGGAAGTCATCGACACCCGCAACAGCCTGATCCGCTCCGAGGACACCGTGCTCACCACCGTGATCGGCCTCGAAGGCGTCATCGTCATCGTCACCGCCGACGCGGTGCTGGTGGTGGCGCAGCAGCAGGCGGAAAAGGTCAAGGACCTCGTCGAGCAGCTCAAGGCGAAGAACCGCACCGAGGCGCTGGAGCACCGCCGCGTCTATCGCCCGTGGGGCTTCTACCAGAGCGCGGACAACGGGTCGCGCTATCAGGTCAAGCGCATCTGCGTGAATCCCGGCGCGCGGCTGTCGTTGCAGAAGCACTTCCACCGCTCGGAGCACTGGGTCGTGGTGCACGGCGTCGCCGAGGTCACCATCGGCGAGGACGTGAAGCTCTATCACGAGAACGAGTCCGCCTATGTGCCGATCGGCGCGGTCCATCGCCTCGCCAATCCCGGCAAGATCCCGTTGGAGCTGATCGAGGTGCAGGTCGGCAGCTATCTCGGCGAGGACGACATCCTGCGGCTCGAGGACGTCTACCGCCGCCACGCCGAGGCGTGAACCTTCGAGCGCATCAAAGCTGCAGGTTCGCGTGGTTGAACATGAAGTAGTAGGCGAGCGCCACCGCCACGTAGCCGGCACCGACGAGCGCGATGAAAAGCGGCTTCGATAACGGCGACTGCGGCTTTTCCGACGATTCCATGTTTCCCTCCCTGACCAGCCCGCGTCGGGCTTTTCGCGAGCGAACAGGGATCGGCGGAACCGGTCTTTGACCTGGATCAAATTTTTGCGAAGGCGCGCGTGTGTGCCGCGCCGCCTATCCGCAGAGCGCCGAAATCGCCTGCTCGGCGGCGACGACGCCGCTGCGATAGGCGCCGTGGGCGGTCGAGAAGTCCTCGCGGGAGCAGGCTTCGCCCGCGAAGAACAGGCGCTGGTCGACGGTGGCCGCGAGAACCTCTCGGGCGTCGGCATGCCCGGGCCTTGCGCGGGAGTACGAGCCGCGCGCCCAGGGGTCGCGCACCCAGTTCGAGGCGGCGATGAGCTCGAGGCGCTTGCGGATATCGTTGCCCATCAGCGCGGCGAGCTGATCGATGGCGAAGTTCGCGAAGCCCGCCTCCCCTTCCCGCTCCAGCTCACGGGCGAATTCGCCGCCGAAATAGCCTTCGACCAGCGGACGCCCTAGCGGCCGCAGATGATAGCTGCCGGTGTCGACCCGATCGATCGCGCCATAGAGATGAGCGTCCTTCGGAATGTCCTCGCCGCCGGTGAGCCGCAGATACACCTTGTCGGCGATGCCGAGCGGCAGCGCGTGCGCCGCCGCGATCTTGTCCGGCAGCTCCGGGGCGAAGCGCGGCACGCCAGCCGCGAGCACGTCGGTCGGGACGGTGACGATGACGGCGCGCGCCTCGATGTCGCCGCGCGGCGTTGCGATCCGGATGCGCCGGCCGCCGTGGTCGATCATCTCGGCGGGACACGCGAAGCTGACGTCGAGCCCATTCGGCGAGCGACGCGATCAGCGTGCCGTAGCCTTCGACGACGCGCCAGTTGATGCCGGTGTCGCGGTAGCGCCAGAAGTCGCGGGCCGAAAGGCCGTCGAGCTCGACGCCGTTCATGTAGGTGCTGATGGCGTTGATGAGCCCGTTCCAGCGGCCTCCCGGCTCGAGAAAGGTGTCGCCGGGCACGTCCTTTTCGGTGTCGCCACCGGCATCGAGGCGATCCCAGAAGCGCTCCAAGCGTGGCGCGGAAGTCGTCGTGATCCGCCGGCGGGAAGCCGAGGTTCTTCCATTGGGTGCGCCATTGCGGCCGCGTGCGGTCGAGCGCGAAGCCGAGCGTCGCGGCGATGATGCACCACTCGTTCACGTCGGCGGAATGCAGCCAGCCGCATCCGAGCTCGATCGGCAGGCCGCTCGGATCCTTCACCGTCCAGCCGCGCCCGCCGGCACGGTCGCGCGCTTCCAGCACGTGCAGCGACAGCGGCGCCGTCGCGATCCGGCGCGCGGCGGCAAGCCCGGCGGCCCCCGCCCCGATCACGACGACGTCGAATTCACTCATGCAAACGTCTCACCCGCGGAATCACCTGTGGACCGATCATACAACGCAGGTGCGATAGACATGTTGCCGTGGGTTCCGCTCGCGGGCCTATGCCGTGCTGCCGGCGTCGACGGTGAGCACGGTGCCGGTGATGCCGGCCAGAGCGGTCGCCGAGCAGGAACTCGACGGCCTCCGCCACGTCCCCGACCGCGGGCAGCCGGCGGAGCGCGCTGCGGCGGGCGATCTGCTCGCGCCGCGTCGCGTCGAGCTCATGGGTCATCTCGGTGTCGAGGAATCCCGGCGCCACCGCGTTGACGTTGACGCCCATGCGGCCGACTTCGCGGGCGAGCGACCGGGTGAAGCCGAGCATCGACGCCTTGGTCGCACCGTAGACGGAAAGCCCGCTGTAGCCGGTGAATCCGACGATCGAGGCGACGTTGACGATGCGGCCGCCGCCGTCGGCCATCATCGCGCGCACCACGTATTTGGTCAGCACCATCGGGGAGAGCGTGTTGAGGCGCACCAGGCGCTCGATGCGCGCATTGTGCATCAGCGACAGCGCGCCGCCCTCGCCCATCGCCGCGTTGTTGACGAGGCCGTAGATCGGGCCCGTAGCGCTTGCGCAGGCCTGCGACCAGGCGCGGGATCGCCTCGATGTCCTCGAGGTCGAACGGCACGAACTGCAGCGCGTTTCGCCCGGCTTTCTCGGACGCGGCGATCGCCGATGCGAGCTCGCGGCTTTCCTTGCGGGCCAGCGCGATCACGTGATAGCCGGCGTCGGCGAGCTTGAGCGAGATCGCGAGGCCCAGTCCGCGGCTTCCTCCGGTGACGAGGACGTTACGCATGGCGCTAGCAGCTTGCCGGCTGCCGTCATCGGCAGGGTCGACACGAAGCGGATCATCGCCGGCACCTTGTAGGGCTGCGAGATCGCGGCGGCAGAGCGCGATGATCTCGCGTTCGAGCGCCGGGCGCGCTTCGGGCGCGCCGTCGGCCTTGAGGACGACGTCGGCGACGACGATCGCGCCGGTGATCGGGCTCTTGCGCGACTTGACGAGGGAGCCCGACACGCCGGCATGGCGGTTGATGGTGGCTTCGATTTCCTCGGGATGAACCTTGAGGCCGCCGACATTGATGACGCCGTCCTTGCGCCCGACGAAGTGATAACGCGCGCCGCGAAGCTCGACCAGGTCGCCGGTATCGACGAAGTCATCTGCATCGCGAAGGGGCGCGGCGCCGGCCCCGATATATTCCGAAGCCGTTCGCGACGAGCGCAGCCGCAGCACGCCGTCTTCGACCGCGATGTCGACGTCGCCCTTGCCGATGCCGAGGAAATCAGCCGGAAAGCCTTCGAGCGCGTCGTTCACCTCGAAGCCGACTCCCGCCTCGGTCGAGGCAAAGGCGTGGCCGACGCCGGCTTGCGGATAGGCCGCGCGCAGGCCGTCGAGCACGGCCTGGTTGGCGATTTCCCCGGACAAACGGACATAGCGCGGTGCCATGATCCCCGCCTCGGACCCCATCAGCACGCGCCACCAGTGCGACGGCGTGCCGGAGACATGGGTCGCGCCGTGGGCGGCGAGCCGCCCCAAGTGCTCGGCGACCGGCTCGGCAACCGGCTCGCCGGCGCTCGAGAGGATGAGCGAGCCGCCGCCGACGAGCGCGCGCAAAAAGATCTGCATCCCGCCATAGCGGCGGATGTCGTAGAACGTGCCCCAGATCGGCGGCTCGGCAACCGGCTTGATCGGCGCGATGAGGCTCGCGAGCGTGTGGCCCACCAGCTTGGGCACGCCGGTGGTGCCCGACGTGAGCAACACCCATTCGGTCTGGCGGAATTCCCGCACACCTGCCGGCTGAGCTGCGACGCCTGCGGCGTCGCATGCGACTTGCAGTGGACACCCCGAATGCCTGCCGGTCGGGCGTGCCCTCGTCGTACACGATCGCATCGACCTCGGCGGTCGCGGCGACGGCCCGCATATGGTCGAGCGGAACGTCCGGCGTGCAGATGACGATGCGGCGCGCGACGCCGTCGAGCTCGATCAGCGCGACCGCCGCATTGAGCTGCTCGCGGACGACGAGCAGCACCGAGCGCCCGCGAAGCTCGTCGAGCCGACCGCCGAAGGCCGAGCCACCGGCGGCCAAGGCACCGAGGGCCACGCTTCCGTGGCGCCCGTAGAGATGCCGGCGCGACCCGGCGAGGTCCGCGCAACGATGTCGCAGGGTCTCCGCTTCACCGTGTCGCATTTTCATAAACACGTACGAACTCGCCGAGCGTCACCGGAAAGCTCGAATCCTCCGCGGTCGAGAACGGATCGACCCCGAGCTTGTCTTCGAGCCGCGCCACCAGCACGGCAAAACACAGCGAATCGAGCCCGGAATTCACGAGCACGGTCTCGTTGCTCAAAGGCACAAGCTTCTTGTTGTGCTCTGCCGCAATCTTTTCGATCTCGGAGAACACTGTTAACTGTATCGACATCGTCGGCCACCTCACCTCGATCCTGCTCTTTACCATAAGCGCGTCGGACCCGCGCTCAAGGCAATGTGGGATGTATGGTCAATTCACGAGTTTCGGACCGTCCGTCTGAGGTTCGCGCGCGCCAGATCACGCCGGCCGACCGCGACGCCGTGGCGGCTCTTCTCCACAAGGGCTTCGGGCTACCGCCGCACGAGAGCGTTCTGGCAACGTGCGGTGGATATGCTCGCGGCTCGTAAAGTTCCCGACGGCATGCCGCAGCTCGGCTACCTCCTGGAAAGCAACGGCCGCGTCGTCGGAGCCATTCTGGTGATCTCCTCGATGCCGCGCACCGGCGCCGATCCGAACGCGGTCCGCTGCAGCCTCTCGAGCTGGTACGTCGAGCCGCAGTTTCGCATCTACGCGGCGATGCTGGCGAGCCGCGCCCTGCATCACAAGGCGCCACCCATCTCAATATTTCACCGGCTGCCAACACGTTGCCCACGCTCGCGGTGCAGGGCTATGTGCGCTATTGCCACGGCGCATTCGTCGCCTGTCCTTTGCTTGCGCGGAGCAAGGCCGCCGCGACCGTCCTCGCGGCCGACCGCGAACCCGCGGTGCCGTTCGAAGCGTTCGAATGGAACCTGCTGCGCGATCATGCCGCATTCGGCTGCATCGCCTTCTGGTGCGTGACGGCCGAGCGCGCGTATCCCTTCGTTTTCCGCCGCCGCCTCGCCAAGGGCGTTCTACCGTGCGCGCAGCTCATCTATTGCCGCGACACCGGCGACGTGGTCCGTTTTTCCGAGTCTCATCGGCCGACACCTCGTCGTCCGCGGATGCCCGCTCGTCATCATCGATGCCGACGGTCCAATGCCGGGCTTGCCTGGCTTCTATCTCGAGGGAAGGCCGAAATACTTCAAAGGCCCGGACCGGCCGCGGCTCGGCGACCTCGCCTACACTGAAGCCGCGCTGTTCGGCATATAGCAGTCCCTGCAAGCGCCTTACATGGCGGCGGCAGGCATCTTCCTGCGCGGCTGCTCGCGATGGGCGGACAGGCCGGTCAACCAGTTGCGATAGAGCCGTAGCGCGGATGCGTGCCAGGCGTTGGCGAAGCGCTCGACGACGGATGCCGCCGGGAATCCCTCCAGCAGCTCCGGATTGCGCGCCGCAAGCGCGCGGCGGCGGAACGCCTCCAGGCTGCGCTCGCTCGCCGCATCGAGGTAGTAGCGCGGCAGCGCCGGATAGCCCTCGCTTTCGCGCCGCAGATAGCGGCCGACGTCCCGTCGATACTCGCGCAGCAGCGTCGTCGGGTCGTATTCCGGATGTCCCTGCAGCAGCACGAACAGGCTGCGGTCTTCCTTGATGCACGTGTCGACACCGATCTCGGGCGAACGCGTGAGCACCGTGTAGCCGGCCGCGGCAAGCGCGTCGGCCGAAATGTCGTTCCAGCGCGAATGGGGAACCAGCGTACGGGCCGGCGCCCCGGCCAGCAGCGGATGATCGGCCTCCTTCATGCACTCGTAGACGCCGAAGCACTTGGCCGGCATCAGGCGCCGCTCGATGCCGTCGCGGTGGAGTACCACGGCATGGGCGGCGAGGCATGACCAGATCGACGAGGTGGTGTTCCGCTCGGCCCAGTCGATCAGCTCGGTGAAGATCGGCCAATAGGGCTCGTCGGTCAGCGCCGCGGCGCGCGGCTCCATTCCGGTGACGATGATGGCATCGAGCTTCGTGTCCCACAGCCGGCCGATCTCGGCATAGTCGGACAGGATGCGCCGGCGGGTGAACTCGCCGCGCGGGACCTGGGGCAATGCGAACAGGCGGACCCGGACCTGGGTCTTGCCGGACGCGGCGGCGAGCAGTCCGATGAACTGCCGCTCGGTCAGCTCGAGCGCGGAATCGGGCATGTTGTTGACGATGCCGATTTCGATCGCCTCGTCATCGCGCGGGAAAACGGGCACGCAGCGCACCCCCTCGAGGAGGTTGAAGCTTCGTCCCGACGCACCCTGTTCCAACACCACCGGCATTGCCGTTTCTCCAGACTAACTCCGGCCGTCATCCCGTCATTTGGGTAGCACGCCGCGGTTGTGCCACGGCAAGCGCCTGATCGAGGTCGGCGATGATGTCGTCGATATGCTCGATGCCGACGCTCAACCTGATCGTTTCCGGCCGCACGCCCGCGGCGAGCTGCTCGTCGCGCGACATCTGGCGATGGGTCGTGCTTGCCGGATGGCAGGCGAGAGACTTCGCGTCGCCGATGTTCACCAGGCGTTTGACGAGCCCGAGCGCGTCGTAGAACCGCTGTCCGCCCTCATAGCCGCCCACGACGCCGAAGGTGAGCAGCGAGCAGGCGCGGCCGCCGAGATACTTTCCGGCGAGCGCATGGTAGGGGCTGTCGGGAAAGCCGACATAGTTGACCCAGGCGACGCCGGGGTGCCCGCGCAGATACTCCGCGACACGGCGGCCGTTCTCGACGTGGCGCTCGACGCGCAGCGCCACCGTCTCGATCCCCTGCAGCAGCAGGAACGCGCTCATCGGAGCGAGCACGGAACCCGTGGTGCGCTGATAGACGCTGCGGCAGCGGGCCACGTAGGCAGCCGGGCCGAACCGGTCGACATAAACAAGCCCATGATACGAAGCGTCGGGCGTCGAAAACATCGGAAAGCGGTCGGCGTGCTTTCGCCACGGGAAATGGCCGCCGTCGACGATCGCGCCGCCCAGCGTGGTGCCGTGCCCGCCCATGAACTTGGTCAGCGAGTGCACCACGACGTCGGCGCCGTAATCGATCGGCTTGAGGAGGATCGGCGTCGCCACGGTGTTGTCGACGACGAGCGGAATGCCGTGACGATGCGCCACCGTGGCGAGCGCCTCGATGTCGCAGACATTGCCGGCCGGGTTTCCGACGGATTCGCAGAACACCGCCCGGCTGTTGTCGTCGATGAGCTTCTCGATGTCCGCCGGCCGGTCGCTCGCCGCGAACCGCACCGAGACGCCCTGGCTCGGCAGCATGTGGGCGAACAGGGTGTGCGTGGTGCCATAAAGCTGCGGGACGGAGACGATGTTGGAACCGAGGCTGGTCAGGTTCTGCACGGCATAGTTGAGGGCCGCCTGCCCGGTTGCGACACACAGCGCCTCGACGCCGCCCTCGAGCGCGGCGACACGGCGCTCCAATATATCGGTCGTCGGATTGGCGATGCGGCCGTAGCGATAGCCTTCGACATCGAGATTGAAGAGCGCCGCGCCGTGGTCGGCGCTGTCGAACGCGTAGGCCACAGTCTGATAGATCGGCACCGCCACGGCTTTGGTCGTGGGGTCACAATCAAAACCGCCGTGAATAGCGATGGTCTCGCTCTTCATGATCTCGCCAAAAGCTTTCGACGTGCTGCCGTGGCGCAGATCGACCCACGGACGCATCGCACCAATGTTGCGGGTTCCCGCCGTCCGGACGCATCTGCGGGAACCGACACCGGACGTGGGCAATGTGGGCGCCAGACGTAACTAATTGGTACCGGGAACCGCAATGGGACCGTCCGCCGCGGATCGGATGTAATAACCATAATGGTCGAGGAACCCGCCGACCAGACCCCCGCGCGGTTGCGATACCCCGTTGTCCGGCCGATATGATCGGGATCGAACGCGGGCGGCAGCCCGCCGGCAAGCCGACCGCGAGCGCCCCGAGCTTTAATGGACTGGCGCAATACGCGACGAAGCCGATGAACTCGCGATAACCATGAGCGAAATGATTTCAGGGGAGGATCATACCGCCGCCTCCACGCCGCGGCTGCGCCCGGCCTCGAAGGCGTGGCTGCGCGCGCTCGAGGTGACGGCGCCGATCGCCCGGCAACCCAACCGCACCTTTCCGGTCGTAGTCGAGGAACTCGCCGAGCGCTTCGGCGATGCCCCGGCGCTCATGTCGGACGGCGAAGTCCTCACCTTCCGGCTGCTCGCCGAGCGGTCGAACCGCTACGCGCGCTGGGCGATGACCTACGGCGTCCGCAAGGACGACACGGTCTGCCTGCTGATGCCGAACCGGCCCGAATACATGGCGATCTGGCTCGGCATCTGCCGGGCGGGCGGCGTCGTGGCGCTGATCAACACCCACCTCGTCGGCCCCTCGCTCGCGCGCTCGATCGACACGGTCGCGCCGCGGCACATCATCGTGGCGCGCGAACTGCTCGAACAGTTCCGCACCGCCATGCCGCACCTCACGACCACCGCCGTGGTGTGGACGCATGGCGCCGGCGATCCGGCATTTCCTGATGTGACGCAGGCGGTCGCGGAGCTCGACGGCAGCGCGCTTGCGGCAGACGAGCGCGTCGAGGTCAGCCTCGATGACCGCGCGCTCTTCATCTACACGTCCGGCACCACCGGCCTGCCGAAGGCCGCGATCGTCAGCCACTTCCGGCTGATGAACTGGACCCATTGGTTCGCCGGCATGATGGACACCGGGCCGAACGACCGCATGTACAACTGCCTGCCGATGTATCACGGCGTCGGCGGGGCGGTGGCGACCGGCGCGGTGCTCGTCAATGGCGGCTCGGTGTTCATCCGCGAGGGGTTTTCCGCCGCGGCATTCTGGGACGACATCAGGCGGCACGGCTGCACCATCTTCCAGTACATCGGCGAGCTCTGCCGCTATCTGCTCAATGCCTCGTCCGAGCCCGCGGCCGCGACGCCGCTGCGGCTCTGCTGCGGCAACGGGTTGCGCGCCGACATCTGGACGGCGTTCAAGGAGCGCTTCCACATTCCGCAGATCCTCGAATTCTACGCCTCGACCGAGGGCAACATCACGCTGTTCAACGTCGAGGAGCGGCCGGGCGCGATCGGCCGGATCCCGCCCTTCATCGCCCATCGTTCGCGGCTCGCGCTCGTCAAGTTCGATGCCGGTCGCGGCGCTGCCCGAGCGCGACGCCGAAGGGCGATGCATTCCGGCTGCTGCCGACGAAATCGGCGAGGCGATCGGCCGCATCGAGAATGCGGGGAACGAGCGCGCCGGACGTTTCGACGGCTACACCGCAGCCGACGAAACCGAAAAGAAGGTCCTGCGCGACGTGTTCGAACCGGGCGATGCCTGGTTTCGCAGCGGCGACCTGATGCGCCGCGACAGCGCCGGTTTCTACTACTTCGTCGACCGCGTCGGCGATACCTTCCGCTGGAAAGGCGAGAACGTCTCGGCTTCGGAGGTCGCCGCGGCGATCACGTCGTTCCCCGGCGTCCGCGACGCGTTCGTCTATGGCGTAAGTCTGCCCGGTGCCGACGGGCGCGCCGGCATGGCGGAAATCGCCTGCGCGGGGACGCTCGACGTTGCGGCGCTCCGCGCCCATCTCGCAGAACGTCTGCCGCGTTACGCCCTTCCGGTGGTGCTTCGCATGCGGCGCGAGCTCGAGCTGACGCCGACCTTCAAGCAGAAGACGAGCGCGGCGCAGGTGCCCTACGACCCTGCCACCTGCCCCGACCCGCTCTACGTCAATCTCCCCGAGCGCGGCGGTTACGTTTTGCTCGATGAGGCGCTCTACGCGCGCATCCGCGCGGCGCAGGTCAGGCTTTGAAGCCGCCTGCCGAAGCACCGCCGGACCGCTTGCCAGCGCTGCGCTTGTAGTCCCGCAAGATCACGTCGGCGGCCTTCTCGCCGATCATGTAGACGGCGCTGACGATGAAGAACCCCGGAATCCGCGGAAACACCGAGGCATCGACCACGCGCAGTCCCTGGGTTCCCCGCACGTTGAAGTCCCCGTCGAGGACCGCCATCGGATCGCTGTCGCTGCCGATCGGGCAGGTGCACGAGGCGTGGTGGCCCCAACACTGGTACCTGACGAAGTTGCGAAGCTCGTCATCGGTCTTGCACCGGGGCCCGGGCGCGGTCTCCGCAGCCAGGAGACCCAAGTCGATCAGCGGCTTCGCGAGCTCGCGGACGAATTTGACGCCCTCGACGACCGAGTCCAGGTCCTGATCCCGCTTGTCATCCTGGAAATAGCGAAAACTGATTTTCGGACGCTCCTGCGGATCGGTGGAGTCGAGCGTCACCACGCCGGCGCGGTTGTTGGTGTGCGCCTTGAGCACGCACCAGGTGAGATAATTGTGCTTGGTGACGATCGGCACCGAATAGCCCGGATAATAGCCGGTGAACTCGCCGAGCAGTGCGAAGCAGAAAAGATCGGGCAGCGGCCGGCTCGGAAACGATCGTTTGATCACGGCGAGCACGGCACCGTTGGTGCCGTAGACGCCCTCGGTCGTCCTCTTCCATTCGTCATATTGCGGATCGCCCTTGGCGTATTTGGAGCCTTTGAGGACCGACCAATCCTCCTTGGCCCGGTACACGACGCCGACTTCGTAGCGGTCCTGCAGGTTGGTGCCCACGCCGGGCAGATCGACCCGCACGGGAATCTTGAGGTCTTCGAGCGCCTGCCTCGGGCCGATCCCCGAGAGCATCAGCAGTTGCGGCGTGTTGAACGCGCCGCCTGCCAGGATCACCTCCTGCGTGACGCGAACCTCGCGGCGCTCGCCTTGGGACGCGCTCGGTTCGGCGTGCGCCTGATAGAGCCGCGCTCCCTTGAGGTACTCGACGCCGACGGCACGGTTGTGCTCGTCGAAGAGAATTCGGGTCACCAGGGCATCGAGCTCGATGGTCAGGTTGTCCGGGTATTTGGCCTGCGTTTCCAGCAGACGCTCCCGCGTGCCCATTCGTGCGTGATTTCTGGTGGTCAGCGGCGGATAGCGGATGCCTTCGGCGTCGTCCTTGACCAGCCGCCAGTCGTTGGGATCGCCCTGGCCGAGCACGAACCAGCGAATCCGCGTGAACAGCTGCTTGAGCCGCGATCCGATGGAATCGATATCCGCCACCAGCGACAGCAGGAGTACGCGCTTGAGCTGTCTGCTCAGGATCGCTTCCTTGGGTATGGATATTTCCGTGCTCAACCACCCGTCGAAGCCATGACGCGTCGGATTGATTCCGATCTTCGCCAGCCATCGATAAAGCAAAGCCCGGTGGCGGCAGCGCTCGAGCCGTTCGAAGATCTTGCGCATATGGCGCGCACGCCACGAGCGGTCGTTGGTCAGGTACGCGATGTGGTCCCAGTCCGCATTGTGCGGATAGACGCAGATCATCGCGTTGTGGGCCGTGCAGCCGCCGAGGCAACCGGCGCGCGGATACCACACTCCGTCGACAACCGGACCGTCGGCTCCCGGCCATTGCCATCGATATTTGGCGTCAAGCTCCCGCTCGGCCTTCTTCTCGAAATGGTGCACCCAGTAATCCCATTTGATGGCCTCGTTCTCGGTCGACGCCGCGTGAAAGACCGGGACGTCGTAGTCGTCGGGCAGCCGGTCTTTGTCGTCGGGATAAGGCCGCGTCCCCGCCTTTCATCTGTTTCGGATCACCGCCCGCTTCGAGCACGAGCACCTTTCGGCCGCGCTCCGCAAGGCGCGCCGCGACGGTGCCGCCACCTGCGCCGGAGCCGACGACCACGTATTCAAACGTGCCGTTGGTTGTCATGAAACGTCCCCACTGGTGGTACCGGGCAGTTTGGCCTTCCGCCTCATCGCGCGGGGAGAAGGCCCGCGATGGCTGCGGAGCGAGGCCGGACATGGTGTCGGCTGGACGTGGTGTCGGCCGGGCGGCGCCGCCGAGGCCCGCCCGACCGTGGCACGCTCTTAGAAGGTCTTCAGGAACGCGATCAATGCGCGCTTGTCGGAGTCGGTGAGACCCGTCTCCTCCTTGAAATAATCGGTGCCGAAATAGTGGCCGCGGTTCACGATGAAGTCGGGACACTTGTTGACCGCGAGGAGGTCTTCGACGACGTTGCTGAAGGCCTTTCGCGCGTCGTCGTCGGTCGCAGTGCTGGGCAAAGATTTGAGATCCCGTTTGACCTTGAGCAGCACTCTCGCAAGCTTGAGCTTGTGCTCGAAGTCGTCGAGGATCCTGTCCCTCTTGTCCAAATCGAGATTGCCGAGGAGGCCGATCGGCGTTCCCGTCGGGATCGGCCCGATGGCGACGCCGTCCTCATCGAAGAAATGCTCCAGCCGCAACACGTCGATCAATGGATCGGGAAGGTCGGACTGCAGCAACCCGGGCAGATAGCCTCTGGGGACTCGCAGGTAGCTCGTCGCCGTGGTCACGTCCATCTGCCCGCGCAGCGTTTTTCCGGAGGCCGTCACGTAGTCGACGTTGCCGGTGCGCTTCTCCGGCCACAGCATCTGCTCGATCGAAGCGTCGAACGATTTCATTCGGCTCTCGACCGAGGGACTTTCTTCGAACCTGCCGACCGAATTGTTGAGAAGGAAGGGTGCCGTGGACCAGAGACTGATCAGCGAGGCGGGACGGGTATAGCCGCGCCCGCCGCCCGGCATGTCGTAGGCTCGCGCAGCCCCGTGAGGGGATGATGAACCATGATCGGACCGACCGCCGGCAGCTCCTTGTACGAGGTCGACGAGAAGTCGTTCCAGATGTTGCCGCCGATGGCATTGGTCGCGAGCGGACTGCAGGCGTTGGTCTCGAGCAACGTCACCGGAATGCGCAGATCGGTCGACAGGAAGTTGTCGGTCAGGAAATCGTCGGCGGTGACGATGCTCTTGATCGATTGCTTGAACTCGTCGGTCTTCGTCCACGTCCAGTAGTTGTTCCAGCACAGGAGATAATTCGGGCCTGCACAGCCCGTTCCGGGAAAGAAGGTGTACGCCTTCTCCGGCAGCTTGCTGGAGTGACACCGGGCGCAGCGCTCGCCGAACACCTCCTTGCCGCGATTCATGGTGGGAGCGTCGGCGTTGAGATAGGCCGGGCCGCCCGGCGCATCTTTCAGATAGTCGGGCTTTGCCGTCGCCAGGAAGAACAAGGCGAGGTTCGGGGTCTGCCTTTCATTGGCGAGCCAATAGGACGAATTGGCTCGCCCGGTCCGGATGGTGATGGCCGAGATCGGCTTGCCGCCGACGATCGGATTGAAGTGCTCCAGCCATTCTTCGCTGAACAGGCCGATGTTGACGTAGACGCGGTTGAGCGAACCCAGTGCGCCTGCGGAATCCGCGCCGTCCTTGAGGATGCGCGGCGTCCACACCTGATCGGGGGCGACGTAGTACCGGGTGAGCGGCGTGCCGCCCGGAACATATTCGTTGAGCTGCCTGTTGTTCTGCTCGCCGCCCGTGAGCTTTTCACCGCCGAGCCGCAACGCGTTCCTCAAGCGGGCCCCGAAATTGTAGACCGCGTTCATCGTGCGCGGGTTCGCGATGTAGTCGGTCGAAAGCAGCGAGGTATCGAGCGCTCCGGGGCGCGACTGGTGAAAATACTGATAGGCGAAATTGGACGGGTCTGCATTATAAGTGAATATGCGGTCCCACCAGAAATACTGCGCACCGGGGTTCGAGTTGATATTTTCCCATTTCGGATTCGCCGGGTCCGCAGGCGGTTTGGTCGGATTTGGTCCGACATGACAGAAGCCGCAAGACATACCGACCCGATACGGGCGGACGAGGTCTTTGCTGTTGTAATATGACGGATCGGTATAAAATCTTTCCGGATCCCATTTTCTCTCCGCCTCTTCATCGAAGGCGGGATTGGGGAACAGGCGCAGGCCGACGACGCCGGTGGCGTAGCCGTAGTAGGAGCCGACCGGAAATTCCTTGCTGCGACCCCGCGCGCCGATCTTGACGCCCGGATACTTGGCTTCGTCTTCGAACGGGTCGCCCTTCTCGAACGGCGCCCCGGGGCAGTTCGGATCGCGCACATCGAGCCACAGGCCGAAGCGGTCTGCGCGCGGCCCGGTGGGCGCCGTGAAGCACGGCTCGTTCACCAGGCCGAGATAGCTCCATCGCTTGCTTCGATGAAGATTTGGCAGGCTCGGGTGGCTCGACAGCGTTTTGAGGAAATCGAGCTCGCCGAAAGACGCCCTGTTCATGGCGTCCCACAGCCGGTCGTTTCCGCCGGTCCAGACGATCCAATTGTTGCGTCCGATGACGGCCGCCTTGAGCGCCTGCTCGGGCGTCACGCCCGGAAGATATGGCGCAAGATCTCGCGCCAGCGCTGCCGGATCCTTGGTCGCCCCATTGTCCATGTCGCGAAAGTAATCGTCCTCGGCGCCCGGCAAGCTGTCGGCCGTGCGGCCGACGCACATCGCCTCATCCTTGATGTTTCCAGCGCCGGACCCGCAGTCCGGCAGCGGCGCGGCAACAGCGAAACCCGGAAATCCGATTGCGCCCGCAAGCAACAGAACCCACGGCAGCGCGGCACTCGTGCCAAGGCGTGTTCCCATGACTGTCCTCCGCATTTTTCAGCTGCGGCACCCGGCTCACATGCAGGGCATCGTCTCCAAGGGAGTCGTCAGCAAATCAATAAAGTAGTCGGCAACCGCGAAGGAATGAGCCACGGCGCCGTCGCGCAAAAGCCCTCGCCCGTTGCGAGGAGAACACTCATATCCGTTATCAGCTTTATTATTCTAACCTTCGGCTGCCCGAGATTCAATCGATAAAACCCAGCGGGGCGGTCGGCTTTGTCGGAACCGGCGCGACATATATACTATTGCTTGCGTGTGCTGAATAACTACCTCAGTGATCGCGCTGTCGGTTGGCGCGTCGCAAGCGACGCCACTGGTCCTTGGCGACGCCCGCGGCGTCGCGCTGAGCTTAGCTCGGATTGAGCAGCTCGCCGAGTGCCAATCTCACATAGCCAACACCAAGAGCGAGGCCTGCCGGCAGGTTCCATCCCTGATTTGACCCCGACGTGCGAGGTCGGCGAGAAATCGCGTAAGCTCGCGATCCCCAACGCGGGCCACGCAACTCCAGCCACGGACTGACACAGATGCAAACGCGCTTTGCGCCGCTCTCCGAACACGACATGACCGCCGAGCAGAAGCGGGTCGCCCACGCCATCGCGAGCGGTCCACGCGGCGGGCTGCGCGGACCGTTCCACGCGTTGCTGCGCAGCCCGGAGCTCGCCGACCGGGTGCGCCATCTCGGCGACTTCGTCCGTTTCGAGAGCGACTTCCCGGCGCCGCTGCGCGAGCTCGCGATCCTCGTCGTCGCCCGCTTCTGGTCGGCGGACTACGAATGGAACGCGCACCGCAAGCACGCCGTTGCCGCCGGCCTCGATCCCGCGATCCCGGCGGCCATCGAAGCCGGACGTCGGCCGGAGAAGCTCGCCCCGGACGAGGCGCTCGTCTACGATCTCGTCTCGCAGCTTCTTGTCGATAAAGACATCAGCGATGCGACCTATGACGCGGCGAAGACGCGGTTCGGTGAACGAACGATCGTGGAGTTGATCGGCACCGCCGGCTATTACGGTTTCGTGTCGCTCGTTCTCAACGCCGCACGGACGCCGGTTCCCGACGGCGGGACGCGATTGCCGCGGGCGGCGCGCCCGTTAGGGGCCTGAAATCGCATCATCCAACTTACGACGGCGGCCGGCCTCGCCGGCGGCACGTCGGGAATCCTCCGGTGCCGATCCCGCCGGCGTGCTATAAGCAGGCGCCCAAGGATAACCCGATCAATCGGACCTTGAACATGGGAGGAAATTCAATGCGCCATGCGAATCGCCTGAACCTCATGTGCGGCGTCGCCGTCGTTGCAGCGATCATGCTGTCGGCGGCACCGAGCCGCGCACAGACCGCCGACCCGAACTCTGCCCCCAACACCTACCGTCCCGACGAAGGCTGGGCGAAGCAGCCGATGGGGCGCGGCTTCGGTTCCACCATCGGCCTCCAGGTCGATCGCGACGGCAAGAGCATGTGGATCTATGACCGTTGCGGCGGCGACAGCTGCGAGCGCTCGAAGATCGCACCGCTCAACAAATACGACGCCTCCGGCCGCGTGGTGGCGAGCCTCGCCGCCGGCCTGACCACCTTCCCGCACGGGCTGTTCGTCGACAAGGACGGCAACCTCTGGATCACCGACGGCCGCGCCGACAAGAACAAGAAGATCGGCCACACCGTGTTGAAGCTCTCGCCGGACGGCAAGGTGCTGATGACGCTCGGCACGCCGGGCATTGCCGGCAACGACGAGACGCACTTCAACGCGCCGTCCGACGTCGCGGTGGCGCCGAACGGCGACATCTTCGTCGCCGACGGTCACGGCGACGGGACCAATGCGCGCATCGTCAAGTTCTCCAAGGACGGCAAGTTCATCAAGGCGTGGGGCAAGGAAGGCAGCGGCCCCGGCGACTTCAACGTGCCGCATGGCCTTGCCTTCGACTCCGGCCGGCCGCCTGTTCGTCGCCGACCGCGCCAACAGCCGCATCCAGATCTTCGACCAGGACGGCAAGCTGCTCGACGAGTGGAAGCAGTTCGGCCGGCCGAGCGGCCTCTACATCGACAAGAACGATGTGATCTACGTCGCCGACTCCCAGTCGAGCGACAAGCTCAATCCGGGCTTCAAGCAGGGCATCCGGGTCGGCAACGTGAAGGACGGGAAGGTCACGTCGTTCATCGAGGAGAGCAAGTTCCCCGGTGCGCTGGAAGGCGTCGGTGTCGACGACGACGGCAACATCTATGCCGGCTACACCAACGCCCAGAAGCTGGAGCGTTTCGTGAAGAAGGAAATCCGGTAACGTCGAATTGCGCGGGGTCGGCCCGGCCGGCCCCGCGGCCCTCTTGCATTATTGCGACGCCGACAGCCGCGCTGCAAATTTTTCGACAATTCGTCGGAGATTGGTAATTCGATCGACAAATCGATTATTTCGAAGTTTATCGACTTCGGCTGTAAAATGTGGCTTTGTCCGCGCCACTTTATCCTTGCCTGACCTCGCGCCGGCGCTTTCCTGGCGGCCGGGCGCATCACATTCTGTTTGCTCGATAAATTTCCTCGCCCGCCGCTGGCGTGAACGTCGAAAAAGTCGCCGTATCAACGGACGGCGATGCACATTCGTCGGATTTTATGCGGTTTTTATCGTGACCAGAACCCGTTGTTTGGAGACGTTTAAATAACCGCGACGTTCAGACATCTCAAATAACGGTGCAAGTCCGCGATCGGTGGGAGCGCTCGCGGGGGCAGCAGGTGAAAAGCGCACCCGACAGCTGAACCGGCATCGTCATTCCGGTTCGACAGCATCAGACGGCGAAACGGCGTGACCCTCACCGAGGTCACTCATGAACGCGCCCGCCGCCGAAGGACCCGCCGATGCACAAGCTGCTCGCCGAGCAGATCGCCAAAGCGAAGACGGAGCGCGGCACGGTCGACGTCGATCGCCTCATCGGCCTCGTCAGCCGCGCCTACCAGGAATTCGACCGCGACCGTCGCCGGACCGACCGCTCCATGTCCCTGATGGTCGAAGAGATCGGCACCGTCCAGCGCGATCTCGAGCGGCTGGTCGCCGAGCGCACCGAGGAGCTGCGGGCGCGCGAAGCCGACCTTCATGCACAGAACATGCGCTTCAATGCGGCGGTTTCGAACATGTCGCAGGGGCTCGTCATGTTCGACAGCCACAGCCGTCTCGTCATCTGCAATTCGCGCTACGCCGAGATGTACCGCCTTCGCCCGGACGAGGTCCGACCGGGCCTCACGCTCCGGCAGCTGCTCGAGCGGCGCGCCGCCGCCGGAACTTTTACAGGCGACCCCGACCAGTATCTCGAAGCCCTCGCCGCAGCCATCGAGGCGGGAGCGACGACCAGCCAGTTCGTCGAGCTCGACGACGGCCGCACCATCGCCGTGGTGAACGTGCCGATGGCCGGCGGAGGCTGGGTGGCCACTCACGAAGACATCACCGAACGGCGCCGGTCGGAGATGCAGATCGCGCACATGGCGCGGCACGACGCGCTGACCGATCTGCCCAACCGCGTGCTGCTGCGCGAACGCCTTACCGAGGCGCTCATCCATGTGGAACGCGGCCAGCGGCTCGCCGTGCTGTGCCTCGATCTCGATCACTTCAAGAACGTCAACGATTCGCTCGGACATCTCGTCGGCGACGAGCTGTTGCGCGCGGTGGCCGGCCGTCTGCGCGGATGCGTGCGGGAAACCGATACGATATCGCGCGTCGGCGGCGACGAATTCGCGATCATTCAGACCGACATCAACGACGCCACCGACGCGGAACGGCTGGCGCTTCGCCTTTCCGAAGTGATCGCAGAGCCCTACGATCTTGGGGGGCACATGGTCGTGGTCGGCACCAGCATCGGCATTGCGGTAGCCCCTGTCGACGGGATCGACGCCAGCGAGCTTCTCAAGAACGGCGACATGGCGCTCTACGGCGCGAAGGCGGACGGCCGCGGCGTCTATCGCTTCTTCGAGCCGAGGATGGATGCGCGGATGAAGGCGCGCCGCGCACTCGAGCTTGCGCTCCGCAAGGCGCTGGCGAACGACGAATTCGAATTGTACTACCAGCCCGCGGTGACCCTCGACGGCGAAACCGTGCAGTGCTGCGAGGCGCTGCTGCGCTGGAACCATCCCGAACATGGCCTGGTCATGCCGGCCGATTTCATTCCGATCGCCGAGGAGATCGGCTTGATCGTCCCGATCGGCGAATGGGTGATCCGGCGCGCCTGTGAGGACGCGAGCACGTGGCCCGACGACATTCGCGTCGCCGTCAATCTCTCGCCGACCCAGCTCAACAACAGCCTGCTGTTTCCGACGGTGCTCAACGCGCTCACCGCCGCACAGCTGCCGGCGCATCGGCTGGAGCTCGAGATCACCGAGGCCGTGCTGATGGAGAATACCGAGGCCAATCTGCGGACGCTGCACGGCCTGCGCGCCCTCGGCATCCGCATCTCGATGGACGATTTCGGCACCGGCTACTCGTCATTGAGCTATCTGCGGAGCTTCCCGTTCGACAAGATCAAGATCGACCGCTGCTTCATCACGCGGGCTCGGCGACGACAACGAGTCCGCCGCCATCGTGCAGGCGGTTGCCGGGCTCGCGCAGCAGCTCAGCATGACGACGACGGCGGAAGGCGTCGAGACGCAAACCCAGCTCGACCGGGTCCGCGAGCTCGGCTGCACCGACGTGCAGGGCCATTTCTACAGTCCGCCGGTCCCGGCAAAGGAGCTCGCGGCGACTCTTGGCGAAGCGCTCCGCAGGCGGCAGCGCAGTCGCGTGAGCGCCGCGGCTATTGTCCCGCGAAAGCGCAATCGCGGAGTGCCGCGACGGCGAACCTCGCCGTGCGTCACTTCTGCGACGACTTGAAATACCGCAAATCGGGCGGCGCCTGGTTCTTCTGGGTCGGCATCAGCAGCCCCTCGCTGCTGAGGAAGTAGTTTTCCTTGCCGATCATGACCTGTGCGTTGCCCTCGGCGATGTAATACTCCGGCCAGATCGGATACTGATCCGTATTGAGCACGTATTTCTTGTCGACGGTCCACGGACGCGTCAGCGCATGGTCGATCGTCGTCATCTCGTCATGCATGATCTTCGGATCCGCCTTGTCGCGATAGATCCGTTCGATGGAAAATCGACTGGTTGTCGACGTGCAGCGGCAGGCCCGCCTCGTCGTAGGCCCGCGGCCCCTTGAACCCGCGGGTCTCGACGAGCAGCACGTCATAGGTTCCGTCGCCGTCCTCGTCGACCCATTTGCCGATCGAATAGCCCGCGTAGGTCGGCTCGGCCTGGGTCGGGAAGTCGCGCCCATCGGTGAAAATGCGCCGATAGTGGTCGTAGGACGCAATCATGACGTAGGTGACTTCCGGCGTGACGACGAATTCGAGCGGCTGGAAGGCCATCATCATGTGCGGCATTCCCGCGGGGCGCCCGAGCGTGGTCGGAAAATTGCCGAGCCCGCCGTTCGCCTGGTCGGCGATGCTCTCCCGCAAGACCGCCTCATATTCGGGGGTCAGCGGCGCCTCTTGTCCGAGCCCCCAGGGCTTCGTCTGATCGTGGGACGGCTGGGTCGGAATCTTGACGGCAAACCGCAACCATTGCCCGGTCCAATCCGGGTATTTGGCGTCCTCGGCGCGCGCACCACCGACCGACAGCGCCAGCGCCACGATCGCAATGGCAGCAACCCGTTCCCGGTTATGCATGGTTCACTCCCCGATCGCAGTTCATTTTGCTGCAGTTTGTCGTTGAGTTTACACCGTGGCGTTCGCTCGCAAGGATCGCAAGCGGCTCGGTCTGCCGAAAATCCAATCACAGTGCTCGGCCGTATTCTCCGGAAAACGGGTGGAAGGCACCGACTTGAGCTGCCAGTTCATGGCTCGAGAGCCCGCGACGTGCAGCGCGGGTGTCGCGAGCGGAACTGGAGATCGCTTCGATGAACGAGCACGATATGCCGGATCAAGTATCGCGTTCGCGGCGCTCGAAATCCGTTCGGCGTCATGGACGTTCCCGGTGCCGAGGGTGATGAAGTTGCGGCCTTTGCGGCGACGGTGACGCTCGATGGGTCGATCGAGGACGACAATGCGAGCGCCTGGGGAAGCGCAGGCGACCGGTCGTGCCCAAGCAACGGCATCGAAGGACTATGGTCCAGCCGATGGAACGGCGGGGCCGACCCGACCATTCCCGGCGACGCGACGCACCTATGGAAACAGGGCGACGCCGAGCTCAAGACGGCGGGCGATCTCGTCTACCTGCTGTTCGACTGGGCGAACGGTGCACGCTGGGGGCTCATCCACGCGCGCCGCGAAGGCGACGACCGGCTCGTCGGCAAATACGTCAACCTGACCAATCCGAGCATCACACGCCCGTGGACGGGCCTGATCGTGAGCGACCGCAGGATCGACGGACGCTGGCCGGGAGGTCGTCTCGATTTCCGAGCAGGTCCGATGCATTCAGGAAGCATCGCTCCGAATCCGCGATCCGTCAACTGAATCGGATAGTCCGGTAATCGTCGATCTTGAGCAGCGGGAACGCGCTGAACACGTGCGGCACCGTCGGCGACGGCGCCGGATGCAGGTGCTCGCGGTTGAGGTCGGCGAACCCTGTCACGCCGAGCAGGCCGAGGCAGCGCTGCACCTCGTCCTCCAGGAGCTCGAGCATGCGCACCAGCGCGCCCTCGCCGCCGGCGGCGAGCGCGTAGCATTGCATCCGGCCGAGCCCGACGAGATCGGCGCCGGCCGCCATCGCCTTGACGATGTCGGTGCCGCGCGCCATGCCGCCGTCGACGATGATCTTCGCCTTGCCGTCGACCACGTCGACGATCTCCGGCAGCACGTCCATCGAGCCGCGGCCATGGTCGAGCTGGCGGCCGCCGTGATTGGAGACGTAGATCCAGGAAACGCCGTGATCGAGCGCGATCCGGGCGTCCTCGGCGGTGGCGATGCCCTTGAGCATCAGCGGAATGTCGAACTTCTGCCGGATGCGCTTGACGGTGCGCCAGTCGAGCGCCGCCTGGAACTCGCGGCCCGTCGCACGCCGGCGGCCGGCCACGACATGGCGCTTGGCGAGATCGCGCTCGCGCCGGCTGTAGATCGCGGTGTCGACGGTGAGGCAGAAGCCGACATAGTTGTTGGCGATGGCGCGGGCGACGAAGTCGTCGACCCAGGCTTCGTCGCCGCGGACATAGAGCTGGAAGATCCGCGTCGCGTCCGGCGCCACCTCCGCGACCTTTTCCAGGCCGGGTTCGCAGACCGAGCTGAGCATATGGGCGATGCCGAACTCGCGGGCGGCACGCACCACGGCCGTCGGCCGCCTCATCGTGAAAGCTTTCCAGCGCGCCGACCGGGGCGAACAGCAGCGGCAACCGCAGCCGGCGCCCGAACCGCTCGACCGTCGAGTCGATCCGGCTCACGTCGCGCAGCACGCGCGGACGGAACGCGATCTGATCGAGGGCGAGACGGTTGCGGCGCAGCGTGGTTTCGGTCTCGGTGGCGCCGACGATGTAGTCCCAGTCGTTCTGGTTGAGGTTCTGCCGCGCCTTGGCGACGATCTCGTGCAGGGTCTGGAAATCGACGGTGGCGGCGGCGAGGCGCCGGTCGGCGGCCTCTTCGGGATTCTGCTGTTGCATGAACGGTACCGTTGCAAAGGCGCGGCCGATGCCGCGCGGGAAGGTCTTTACCTCGCGCCGGCGGCGCGGCGCGCGGCCGGCGGCTCCACGGCCTTGAGCTCGAACAGCGTCGTGGTCTCGAGGTCGTCGTCGAACCAGGCGGTGATGGCGGCGCGCCGTCCTTCGATGTAGGTCGGGCGGCCGTCCTCGAGCACCATCGGAACATCGTGGCCGGGAACGAGGAGCGTATCCGGACGACGGCGCCACAGCTCCCAGATGCGCGCGATGCTCGCAACGCTCGCGCCTTCGTCCATGGTCATGTCGGCGGTGCCGGTGATCAGCTCGGCGCGGTTCTTGGCGGCGTCGCCGGTGAAGACGACGTCGCGCGCCGGCGTCGTGAGATGAAACACGAGATGGCCGGGGGTGTGGCCCGGGGCGGCATGGGCGGTCATGCCGGGGATCACTTCGTCGCCCTCCGCGAGGATGTGCAGCCGCGGCGAAATCGTCAGCTCGCGGATGTAGAGGTCGGGGACGAGGTGGTGGCCGAGCGGCTGCGCCGCCGCCCAGGCGAGCTCAGCCGCACCGATCGCGATGCGGGCGTTCGGGAACATGACCCAATTGATCGAGTGGTCGTAGTGGGCATGGGTCAGGATCACGTCGGTGACCGCGTCGGGCGCGAGGCCGCGCCGCGCGAGCTGATCGGTGATCAGCCGCCGCATGCTGAACGAGCCGGTGTCGATGATGACGACGCGGCCGCGGCCGCGCAGCAGCACCACCGTGCTCCAGCCAAGCCCGCCGTGGCACACCGACTTGCCCGGAAATCCCTGGACCAGGATGTCGATGTCGTAGCCGTCCGTCTGCATGGGTACGCTCGCTCCTCGCCGCTCATTCGACCTTTATGACCAGTTTGAGCGAAGCCGCAAGCAGGGTCGTAAGCACGAGAATGCCGGCCATGGCGAGCAGGCCGGCGGAGAACGAGCCGGTGAAGTCGCGCAGGAAGCCCATCAGATACGGCCCGGCAAAGCCGCCGATGGTGCCGATCGAATTGATGAAGGCGAGGCCGGCGGCGGCGCCGACGCCGCTCAGGAACCGGGTCGGAATAGGCCAGAATATCGCTCGCGCCGAGGTGATGCCGACGAGCGCGACGGTCGAGCGCCGCGAGCGCGACGACGAGGCTGCCGAACATCACCGATGCGGCGAGACCGACCGCACCGACGGCGCAGGCGATGATGAGATTGCTGATCTTCTTGCCGGTGCGGTCGACGTGCCAGGCCCACCAGATCATGCCGACGGAGGCGAAGATGTAGGGGACCGCGGCGAGGAAGCTCACCGCGATGTTGGAGAGCCCGCTGGTCTTGATGATCTGCGGCAGGAAGATGCCGACCCCGTAGGAGCCGAGCGTGAAGCCGAACTGCACGAGGGCGAGGATGATGACGCGTTTGTCGGCGAGCGCCGAAGCGAGGCTCGATTTCGGCCGCTCGCGCTGTTCGGCGTCGAGCATCGCCTTGAGGATGTCGCGCTCCTTCGGCGTCAGCCATTCGGCATCGTCCGGCCGGTCCGCCAGCACGCGCAGCACGACGAAGCCGAGCACGACCGCCGGGAGGCCCTCGACGATGAACAGCCACTGCCAGCCCTTGAGGCCGAACACGCCGTCGAGCTCGAGGAGAAGGCCGGAGATCGGGACCGCCGATCACCGAGGACACCGGGATCGCGACGAGGAACCAGGCCAGCATGCGGGTGCGGTACTGGGTCGGAAACCACGCCGCAAAGTAATAGGCGACGCCGGGAAAGAACCCGGCCTCGGCGACGCCGAGCGCGAACCGCGCGAGGTAATAGGACTTGACCCCGACGACGAGCGCGGTGAGCGCCGAGACGATGCCCCAGGTGATCATGATGCGCGCGATCCAGCGCCGCGCCCCGAACCGGTAGAGCGCGAGGTTGCTCGGGATCTCGAACACGGTGTAGCCGATGAACAGGACGCCGGCGCCGATGCCGAACTCGGTCGCGGTGAAACCGAGCTCCTTGTTCATGGTGAGCGCCGCAAAGCCGATATTGGTGCGGTCGAGGTAGTTGACGATGTAGGCGAGGGTCAGCAGCGGAACGATCCGCCAGGCAATCTTCTTGAGTACCGCTTCCTGTTGCGGATCCATCGCGTCGCTTCCCCCTGTTGCGCAGCCGCGGTGGTGCGCTGTTTTCGCTCCGACCGTTGGAACGTCCGCGGCCGCAAGGCCTTGGAATCGATCCGGGTCCTGCCCGTTCGCGCGGGATTTGAGCGCGTAAGGGCGGGCGGTACAAGCGCGAAGGCCACACCGTCCA
>CAWCCG010000007.1:0-73145 GCA_963793985.1 uncultured Alphaproteobacteria bacterium
GCGATCACGCCGACGCCGTAGAGCCCCTCCTGCGTCGGGTCATCATCGGCCGACCGGCGTTGCGTGACGGCGACGATGCGCTTGTCCGTCGCCATCGCGTGGTCGAGAGCGCGCCTCGTCTTTTCGCGCCCGACAAAGAGCGGCGCGATCATGTAGGGAAACAGCACGATGTCCCGGATCGGCACGACCGGCAAATCGGTGCCCTCCGGGAGTGGCACGGGCGGATGATAGTCCGCGGTGGAGATCCTGATGGGCGTCGGGTCCGGCTCCGACTGGATCCTGGCGCTGAGCTCATTCCAGTCGTGAACGCCGAAGATCTTGGCGACGAGCTCGAGGCTTTCGCTGTGGGTGACGGAGACGGACTTGTGCTTGAGGACGTCGCGCAGTGTCTGCGCCATAGCCTTCGCATCGCGAAAATCGCGCATGAGGTTTTCCTTTGCTGTGGCGAATTCGACGTCAGGCGCTTGCGTTGCTGACAGGTTCGCCGGGCAAAGGAAGCCTGACGCCGTGCGATACGTTCACCATACCCCGAAGGAGGCGCAAGCAGCGGGTCGTATCTACCCTGCCGAAACTATCGCGATGGCGCGCATGCGTGTCAAGCGTTCCCCACGTCAATCATTCCGAGCACACCGCGCTCGTCGAATTGTCATCGCCCGGCTTGACCGGGCGATCCAGTAACCACCGGAATGGTGGCGAAAAGCACTTGCTGGTCCACTCACTCCCCCTTGATGCCGGCCTCGCGGATGACGCGACCGTAGTTGTCGTATTCCTTGCGCATCATCGCGGTGAAGTCCGCGCCGCATTCCATTTCCGGAAACAGTCCCTGGATCGCGAGCTTTTCCGTCACCTCCGGCGCCTGACGGGCCGCAGAAAACCACTCGGTGAACTGCTTGACGATCGGCGCCGGCGTCTTGGCGGGTGCGGCGATGCCGAACCAGAGCGTGTATTCGAGCTCCTTGTAGCCGGCTTCGCCGATCGTCGGCAGGTCGGGCAGCGGCGCGATCCGCGTCGGCGTCAGCGTGACGAGCGGGGACCTTGCCGGCCTGCAGATGTCCGACGACGTCGGCATAATTGGCGATGCCGGCGGTGACATGGCCGCCGAGCACGGCGTTCACGGTCGGCGCGTTGCCGGGATACGGCACGTAGGTGATGACGAGCTTCGTCGCCCGCCTGAACGCCTCGATGCCGATGTGCGAGGGACTCGCCGGCCCGGTACTCGCGATCGTCACCTCACCGGGCTTCGTCTTCGCCAGGGCAACGAGGTCGGCCATGCGTCTTCAACGGCGACGCGGCGTTGACGAACAGAAGCTGTGGCGACTGCGTCAGGTTGCAGATCGGTTCGAAGCTCGCGAACGGGTCGAAATTGAGCTTGCGCAGATGCGCAGTGATGAGGAAGGCCACCGAGTTGATGAGCAGCGTGTTGCCGTCCGGCGCAGCGCGCGCCACGACGTCAGAGCCGATCGCGGTGCCCGCGCCCGGACGGTTCTCGATCACGAAGGTCGCGCCCTGGGTGCGGTTGATCTGCTCGGTGACGAGGCGCGCGATGATGTCGGCCGTGCCGCCCGGCGGATAGGGATTGATGAGCTTGATAGTGCGCGCCTGCGGCAACGCGCTCTGCGTCGACACCGCGAGCGGGACGGTCGCGGCGAGGCATACGAGCGCCGCACCGGCGGCGATACCACACACATTCCGAACGATCATCGGGTTTCTCTCCTGCAATCATCGGCGCGCCGGTCTGGGTGGCCCGGTCCCCATCGCGAACGCCGGAAGCCACCCGCCTTCGGCAGCGGTGGCGCGGCGACCGTCCGGCTTCCGGCGAGCTTACACGGGGGGCGCGGGCGGACAAGCCGGCCTGCCTTGACCCTCCAGAGGGGCGCGGTTACACGATTTGGCCGGTTCAGCACGGCGGGCCATGCGGCTCATCGACCGCGCTGTCGGGGCAGGCGGCCCGCCGGACCGGACCCGCGGGTGGAACGAATGATCGTCCTCATCGACAATTACGACAGCTTCACCTTCAACCTCGTCCATTATCTCGGCGGGCTCGGCGCCGACGTCGTCGTGCACCGCAACGACAAGGTCGCGAGCGCCGAGGTCATGGCCGCCGATCCCGACGCCATCGTGCTGTCGCCTGGTCCGTGCACCCCCGACGACGCCGGCATCTGCCTCGAGCTCATCGACAAGGCGGCATCGACCATTCCGGTGTTCGGCGTCTGCCTCGGCCACCAGGCGATCGGCCAGGCGTTCGGCGGCCAGGTGGTGCGCGCGCCGGTCCCCGTCCACGGCAAGCTCTCCGAGGTGAGCCACGAGGGCAAGGGCGTGTTCCGCGGTATCAACGGCCCGTTCAAGGCGACGCGCTATCATTCGCTCGTGGTCGAGCGCGCCTCGATGCCGGACGATCTTGCAGTCACCGCGGAAACCGGCGACCGCCTGGTGATGGCGCTGCAGCACCGCACGCTCCCGGTGCACGGCGTGCAGTTTCATCCCGAGAGCATCGCTTCCGAGCACGGCCATCTCATCCTGAAGAATTTCCTCGATCTCGCCGGCCAATGGAACGCGGCGACCGGCCGTCGTCCATCGGGCCAGCGCGAATCCTGGCCGGGCGCATTGAGGGCAGCATGGCCGACATCAAGGCGCTGATCGGACAGGTGGCAACCGGCGCGGCTTTGAGCCGGGAGGCGGCGTTCGAAGCCTTCGAAAGCATGATGTCCGGCGACGTGACGCCGTCGCAGATCGGCGGCCTGCTGATGGCGCTGCGGGTGCGCGGCGAGTCGGTCGAGGAGATCACCGGCGCGGTCACCGCGATGCGGGCGAAGATGCTCACGGTCCCGGCGCCTGCCGACGCCATCGACGTCGTCGGCACCGGCGGCGACGCTTCGGGCTCCTTCAACATCTCGACCTGCGCCGCCTTCATCGTCGCCGGCGCCGGGGTGCCGGTCGCAAAGCACGGCAACCGCGCGCTCTCCTCGCGCTCCGGCAGCGCCGACGTGCTCACCGCGCTCGGCGTCAAGATCGATATCGCCCCGGAAACGATCGGCGCGTGCATCCGCAAGGCCGGTCTCGGCTTCATGTTCGCGCCGGCGCACCATCCGGCGATGAAGCATGTCGGCCCGACCCGCGTCGAGCTCGGCACCCGCACCATCTTCAATCTGCTCGGGCCGCTGTCGAACCCCGCCGGCGTCAAGCGCCAGATGGTCGGCGTGTTCTCGCGCCAATGGGTCGAGCCGCTCGCCCACGTGCTGCGCAATCTCGGCTCCGATCGCGCCTATGTGGTGCACGGCTCCGACGGCCTCGACGAGATCACCACCGCCGGGACGACGGCGGTGGCCGCGCTCGAGGACGGCGCGGTGCGCTGCTTCGAGATCGCGCCGGAGGACGTCGGCCTCGCCCGGGTCAAGCCCGAGGCGCTGCGCGGCGGCGACGCCGAAGCCAATGCGGACGCGCTCCGCGCGGTGCTCGAAGGCCTCAAGGGCCCCTATCGCGACGTCGCCGTGCTCAACGCCGCCGCCGCGCTGGTGGTGGCGGCCAAGGCGAAGGATCTCGGCCACGGCGTCGACGCTCGCCCAGCATTCGATCGACAGCGGCGAGGCGGAGGGCTGCCTCGACCGCCTGATCTCGGTCTCGAACGGGTGACTGGTTGGTAGCCCGATGGGAGCAGAGCGGACATCCGGGGCTCGCCGTCCCGGGTTTCGCGTGCGCTGAACGCCGGGCTACACCGCTTTGACGGGACAATGACGGACAGAACCTGATCCATGGCTGACATTCTCACCCGCATCGAAGCCTATAAGCGCGAGGAGATCGCGGCGGCGAAGCGCGCGCGGCCGCTTGGCGAGGTGGAGCAGGCGGCCAAGGGCGCCGACCCGCCGCGCGGCTTTCTGCGCGCGATCAAGCGCCGGCTCGACCGCGGCGATTATGCCCTGATCGCCGAGATCAAGAAGGCGAGCCCGTCCCGGGGGCTGATCCGCGCCGACTTCGATCCGCCGGCGCTGGCGCGGGCCTACGAGGCGGGCGGCGCCGCCTGCCTCTCTGTCCTCACCGACGGCCCCTCGTTCCAGGGCTCGCCCGAGTTCCTCGTCGCCGCCCGCGCGGCAACCGACCTGCCGGTGCTGCGCAAGGACTTCATGTACGAGCCGTATCAGGTGGCGGAAGCGCGCGCGATGGGCGCCGACTGCATCCTCATCATCATGGCGGCGCTCGACGATGGCGCGGCCGCGGAGATCGAGGCCGCTGCGATCGGGTACGGCATGGACGTGCTGCTCGAGGTGCACGACGCCGCCGAGCTCGAGCGCGCGCTCAAGCTCAAGTCGCCGCTCGTCGGCATCAACAACCGCGACCTCAAGACCTTCGTCACCGCGCTCGAGGTGGCCGAGCGGCTGGCGCCGCTGGTGCCGGACGATCGCGTGGTGGTCGGCGAAAGCGGCATCTTCACGCCCGACGATCTCGCCCGGCTGGCAAAGGTCGGCATCATCGACCTTCCTCGTCGGCGAAAGCCTGATGCGCCAGGCCGACGTTGCCGCCGCTACCCGCGCCCTCATCGAGCGCAAAGCCGCCCCCACGCGGGCGACGGGCTGAAAGCGCATGGCCAAGCTCACCCACATCGATCAGGGCGGCGCCGCCCGCATGGTCGACGTGTCGGAGAAGGCCGCGACCGAGCGGATCGCGATCGCCGAAGGCCGGGTGCGCATGAGCGCGAAGACGCTCGAACTCGTGATGTCAGGCAACGCCAAGAAGGGCGACGTGCTCGGCGCCGCGCGCATCGCCGGCATCATGGCGGCGAAGAAGACGAGCGAGCTGATCCCGCTCTGCCATCCGCTGGCGATCACCAAGGTCGAGGTCGACATCGCGCCGGAAGACGGCGCCCCTGCCCTCCTGGTGCGCGCCACCGTCAAGGTCACCGGACCGACCGGCGTCGAGATGGAGGCGCTGACCGCGGTGTCGGTCGCCTGCCTCACCGTCTACGACATGATCAAGGCGGTCGAGCGCGGCGCCGTCATCGAAGGCATCCGCCTCGTCGAGAAGAGCGGCGGCAAGTCGGGCCACTATCGCGCCGGGGAGGCGTGAGCCGTGGCGTTGCTCGCGGTCGCCGACGCGCTCGCCGCGGTGCTCGCGCAGGCCGAGCCGCTCGCCTCCGAAGACGTGCCGCTCGATGCCGCGGTCGGCCGCGTGCTCACCGCGGACCTCGCGGCGTTGCGCACCCAGCCGCCCGCTGATGTCTCTGCCATGGACGGCTATGCGGTGCGGGGCGACGACGTCGCGGCGCCCGCCGTGCTCCGCGTCATCGGCGAGATCGCGGCCGGCCGGCCGTTCTCGGGCACGATCGGGCCCGGCGAAGCGGCGCGCATCTTCACCGGCGCGGTGATGCCTGACGGCGCCGACACCGTGGTGATCCAGGAAGTGACGAGCCGCGAGGGCGATGACGTCGCCATCAAGCGCCCCGAGGGCAAAGGGCGCCACGTCCGCCGCAAGGGCTACGACTTCGCGGCGGGCGACGTGCTCCTTCGCAAGGGCCAGCGCCTCACCGCGCGCGGCATCGCGCTCGCCGGCGCCATGAACCACGCGCGGGTACCGCTGCACCGCCGGCCCCGCGTGGCGGTGTTCGCGACCGGCGATGAGCTCGTCGAGCCCGGGACGCAGCCGGCGCCCGGGCAGATCGTGCATTCCAACGGGATCTCGCTCGCGGCGCTCGCCCGCACCGAAGGCGCCGAGGCGATCGACTTCGGCATCGTACCCGACCGGCTCGACGCGACGGTCACCGCGGTGCGCCGCGCCCGCGCCGAAGGCGTCGACGTGCTCGTCACCTCCGGGGGGGCGTCGGTCGGCGACTACGACTTCGTCCAGCAGGCCTTCGCGGCGGAGGGCATGGCCCTCTCGTTCTGGAAGGTCGCACTGCGCCCGGGCCGGCCGCTGATGCACGGTCGGCTCGGCGGCATGCATGTGCTGGGGCTGCCGGGCAATCCGGTATCTGCTTACGTCTGCGCGGTGCTGTTCTTCCTGCCGTTGCTGCGCCGGCTCGCCGGTCGCAGCGACCTCACCCTGCCGTGCGAAACCGCGGTGCTCGGCTGCGCGCTCGGCGCCAATGACGAGCGGGCCGATTACATGCGGGCGACGCTCGAACGACGCACCGACGGTATCCTGATCGCGACGCCTTTTCGGGCGCAGGATTCACTCGCTGCTCGTCCCGCTCGCCTCCGCCGATTGCCTGCTGATCCGCGAGCCTTTTGCGCCGGCGGCTGAGGCCGGCTCGCCCTGCGTCATCGTCAATCTTCAATTTTGAACACCGTTTGGATTGTTCACTCCAAATTCTCGCGCCAGCGTGAGAAATCAAAGGCTTGCCGTTACAAACCTCATGCTCAGCTTACATTGAAGCGCATGGTTCCGAGCGAGCTCGTCTCTCATTTGCCGGTACGCCGGCTCGGATCAGGCTGGCCGAGACGCTTTCTTCCCCTTGGGGGAACGTGGCGCCTTCTTGGACGATTTAGGAGGGCGCAGGTATGACGGCGGTTCGTGCCCATCATATCTTTCGAGGATGCGCTCGTACTTTACGCCCTGCTGACGCTCTGTGGCCGACATGGTGAGGCAGCCTGGCGCGGTCAGCATGACACGGGGAGAACGCGCGCCGCATTCCGGGCAGGCGGACGGCAGATCGCATTCCGCCATCGGTCGCAACTGTGTGAACGGCCCGCACTTCTTGCACATGTATTCGTACGTCGGCATCGACCACCTACCTCCGGGCAAAACACATCTGCGGCGGACCAGTCCGTCACGATTAACTATACCAGTTGGCAGACTGGGTTGTGATCGTCATCGGTCATTTTCTGGCGCCCCGCTGACCCGCTCGCGGTCCAACAGACGGTCGAATTGATACGCCATACGTTCGAGGTTGCCTGTCGAACCACGCACCGAGCTTGACCGAAGCGCGATCGACCACGCTGTGCTGCGAAATCTCTTTACGACGCGGACACTATACACGAACCCGCCAATCGCGCACGAGTGGACGCGCCCGGCGATTTGATTTCGTCTCGCTCAGCTGACGCCGCGAGTGTGGCGAAGCGCCCATCGATCGATAAGAAGGATCAGCCCGCCCCAGACTACGACCAGCAGCGGCGCTTCGATCGTTTCAATGACACTATTGCCTTCAAGGTGGCATTCGATCGCCCAGATGATGCACAGGACGATAACGAGCACCCACCAGTCCCTTCGCACCAGGTCGAGCAGCCTAAGCTCTGGGTCCATTTGCGGGCCCGTAAAAGAGCCCCGCCGGAGCGGGGCAGTCAGGGATATAGGGAACGACAGAAGCGCCGCCCCGAGCTTGCCAACCATAGCGGACATGGGCATCGCGTTATACGAGGCCCTATGACGCGGCCGTTCGCTCCCGTCACCTTGGGCTAGACGAAAAGCCCCGCCGTTGTCGGGCGGGGCGAAGTCTCACCAGGTAAGGGACGGCGCCTCGTCCGAGGCGCATCGCGCACCGACGCTAATGCGCCGGCCGATCGATAGGTAGTTGTCGGCGATTGGCAGACTTCTAAAGTCGCGCTTGGAACCGCGCGCCTGAAAGGCCAGATGCAAACGCTCGAGCAGGCGTCGGTCATGAAGAGTTGCGGGATCCAGTTCAGGCCGAGCCCGCCGCCGACGCAATAGAAAGAAAATCTCGGAGAGGTGTCGATTTAAGCCGGCGTCGAGCGTTTCATAGAGCGACGCCTTGGCGCCTGCCCAAGCCAGAGGAGGCCCCAGCGCCGCGCTGGGCGGGACCGGGGCCGGCGCGGTGTGGTTGCTAAGCCGCGCTTTGATTTGTAGCCGCAGCAGTCAATTGGTTCAGTTCCGGGCGTCGTCCGCCGATTGCCTGCTGATACGCGAGCCTTTTGCGGCGGCGGCGGAACCCGGCTCGCCCTGCGTCATCGTCAATCTTCAATTTTGAACACCGTTTGGATTGTTCACTCCAAATTAAGGGGTTGCAGAACACATATGGAACGGATAGTGTCTGTTCATGATTTGTTTTGGTGCCTTGCGGTGGACTTTGGCAGTGGGGGGAACTTTGGCCCCGACAAAAGTGATCGGGCACGAAGAATGTTCGGGCACAGTGGCTTCGGGGGACTGGGACGATGCTGACGCGCAAGCAATACGAATTGCTCCGCTTCATTCATGAGCGGCTCAAGGAGTCCGGCGTGCCGCCCTCCTTCGACGAAATGAAGGAGGCGCTCGATCTGCGCTCCAAGTCCGGCATCCATCGCCTCATTACTGCGCTTGAGGAGCGCGGCTTCATCCGGCGCCTGCCGAACCGGGCCCGCGCCATCGAGGTGATCCGGCTGCCCGAACTCGGTCGCCCATGGGGTCACGCAACAGCCGCTCACGCGGCTTCGTGCCCAATGTGATCGAGGGCAATCTCGGCCGCGTGCGCGCTCCGGCGCCCGAGGAAGACGACGCCCGCCCGGTGGCAATCCCGGTCATGGGCCGCATCGCCGCCGGTACGCCCATCGAGGCGATCCAGAACAAGGCAAGCGTCATCAACATGCCGCCCGATCTCCTCTCGGCAGGCGGCGAGCACTTCGCCCTCGAGGTGCGCGGCGATTCGATGATCGAGGCCGGCATCCTCGACGGCGACATCGCGCTCATCAAGAAGAGCGAGGCGGCCGATACCGGCGACATCGTGGTCGCGCTGATCGACGAGGAGGAGGCGACGCTCAAGCGCTTCCGCCGCCGCGGCGCCTCGATCGCGCTCGAGCCCGCCAACGCCTCCTACGAGGTCCGCATCCTGCCGCCCAACCGGGTGCGCATCCAGGGCAAGATGGTCGGCCTGTTCCGCCGGTATTGAGGCACGGATCGCGGCGGGCTGCAGAGCCCGCGGCCCGGATCAATTTCCAGAATTTCCAGAGAGGTCTTCATCGCCGGGTCGAGCCCGGCGATGCTTCGATAGGTATTCAGGGAATGGCGCGTGCTCACGGATCGATACCGTTGAAATAACTCTGTGAGTATTCGGCTCGCAAACTTCACACGGAAACCACCGCCGATTACGAGTCCGCCAAATTGTGGGGGTGCAAAATGATTCGCCGCGAAGACATCCCGATCATTGTGCTGTGCCTGTTGAGCTGCGTGGTTCTCGCGACGTTTGGGGCTACCGTCATCGGTTGGATTTGAAATCAGATCGGATCACGTCGCTCCACGTCGACACGACGGAGCGGCCGAACATCATTCCTCCGCATCGGCATCCACCGGCGGTGTCGCATCGACCTCCGCCGGCCGCGGATTTTGCGTCGGCCGCACGTCGCGCGGCGTCACGTGCCGCGCCCAGGGCCGATCGAGCGTCGCCGGGCGCGTTGCCACCATTTCGAAAGCGCCGTCGCGGCGGTAGAGGGCGAGCGCGCCGCTCTCCCGCAGACGCCTTGCGGTCGATGACCATCGCCGCGCAGCCTGGCGGCGGGCGGATCGTCACCACCAGCGCGGCGCGGGCGCAGTCGTCGGCGAACGCCGCGGGGCCGCGCGGGACGGCGATGACCGCGCCATCGGCGAGATGTCCTACGCAGCCGTCGGGATCGCAGGCGAAGCCTTGCGCCAATCCCTGGTCCTTGGCCGATCGCGCGTCGCCGTCGGAATTGAGCCAGTCGCCGGCCGAGAGCGCGTCGTTGCCGCCGGACTTGAGCACGGAGAGGCGGC
The DNA here is from genome assembly GCA_963793985.1 of uncultured Alphaproteobacteria bacterium. Lineage (GTDB taxonomy): Bacteria > Pseudomonadota > Alphaproteobacteria > Rhizobiales > Xanthobacteraceae > JAJPKK01. The sequence goes on from CAWCCG010000007.1 coordinate 9,646, forward strand.
CGTCCGCACCGCGCACCGCCACCACCTCCCCGCTCGCCGAGACCAGCACGTCGGGCCGCGCAGTCAGCCCGGCGGCAATACAGCCCGCGGCGATCAGCACGACGCCCGCCCATCGCAGCGGGCTGCGCAGCAGGCACAGCACCAGCAGGCCGGCGGTCGCGATCACCAGCGCGCCGATGCCGAAGGCGTGGACGTGGCCGACCGCGCCCGGCAGATGGGCGACGTAGGTCGCGACCATGATCATCCAGTCGATGCCGACGCCCATCAGGTGCCACAGCGGTCCGTCGAGGCCGAACGGCATGGCGACGAGCGCGAGGAGCCCGGCCGGCATCGACAGCGCCGAGATCACCGGCATCGCCAAAAGATTGGCGAGGACGCCATAAGGCGCGAGGCGATGGAAGTGGAAGGCCGCATAGGGCATGGTCGCGAACCCCGCGACCAGCGAGGCGAAGATCAGGAAGCCGGCCTCGCGCACGCCCCACAGCGCGACGCGGGCGCCGAGCGTGGTGTCGGGAGCGGCGGCAAGCCAGGGCATGCCTCGCTCGTAGGCCGCGATCAGCGCGAGCGTCGCCGCAAACGACATCTGGAAGCTCGGATGCACCACGGCTTCCGGCGCGAGCAGCAGCACCGCGAGCGCCGCGACCGCGATGGTTCGCAACGTCAGCGCCGGCCGGTCGGCCATCACGCCGACCAGCACCACCGCCGTCATGATGAAGGAGCGCTGCGTCGCGACGTCGGCGCCGAGCTATACATATGATTATGCTAAGCTTTTATCCTCATCCGGCTGCATCATCAGCACCCTAAAACGCTCATTATGTGCGGATTATGTGCGCCGGCGCGGACGCGTCCCCTCCTTCGGAGCGGCCTCGAGTGCCCCGCCCCCCCTACCCCTACGGCACCCCCCAGACGCCACCGGCCGTCGGCGTCGCCATGCGCTTCTAGATATGCGGCCGATTTTGAAACTTCAGGGTGCAGCGCACAAACGCCCGACCGTGGGTTGCGCGCCGGGTTCCAATGTCCGAAGATGGGTCGTTTGGGACACAGTGGGGATTATTTCACATGCGAACTCTTTGGATCATTTCCGTCGCACTCACAGTAGCGGCTTGCGCAGGCCGAGACGCGGCTCCCGTCGCCACGGTTCAGCAGCAAGACGCCTACAGCGACTGCTCCATGATCAACGCCGAAATCCAGGCGAACAACAAGCGAGCGGAGGAACTCGCTTCAGAGCAGAACGCGAAGGTGGCGCAGAACGTCGCCGCCGGCGTAGTGGGCATCGTGGTTTGGCCGGTGTGGTTCGCGATGGATGCGAAGGGCGCCGCTAGCACCGACGCGGCCGCGCCCAAGGCCCGGCAGGAGTATCTGGTGAGCCTGGCAGGGCAGCGGTGTGCGGGGCAACGGCCGCCGATCGCGCCACCGCGATAGGGCGCGCCGGCCGAGGACGCCAAGCTCGAGGCCGAGGTCACTCGCCGATGATCAAGCGTCTTATGGCGCCTGGGCGAAGTTGGCGCCGCGCACTGGCGGCAGAGCGTACAAACCCAGTAGCTTCGGCATCGGCGCCGAACCTGGGCACCAAGAACACCGCAAGCCAAGCACCGGCGTCCCGACCGAGGCCAGCGGGTGACGATCGACGGTCCGCAGGTCGATCGCGCGACTGGTGCCGCATCCCGGGCAGAAGACATCGAGCCATGGCGTCCCAGCGACCAGCGCGGCTCGAATGGTCAGCGACCACAGCATGTCGCGGCCGGTGGCCAGCCGTCGATTCCAGCGGTCGATGACGAGCTCCGCCTCGAGGCGCGCGGCACGGTCGGCCTTCAGCTTGGCGGCACCGGCCTTGATGTCGAGCCCGCGGGTCCTGACGCCCATGGCGGCAGTATTGAGGCACCGGTCCGCGAAGTCGATCCCGCCTTCACGCCTTCTTGCGAGCCTCAGCTTGTTCGCGCAATACCGACGGCGCCGGGGGTCTCTTCACGCCCGTGGTCACATGCAGGTCAATGAACCGCTTGGCGCTCGCGCTCAGCGTTGTGTCAGCGTCATATGCCCTGTCGAGCACATCGTAGGCAATTTCCTCGGACACATCTCGGGACCATCCTTCAACGGTGTTGAAGGCGACAACCCGCAGCGGATGACCGTATTCCCCCGAAATCATGTTGCGGACGATCGTATCGTGATCGGCTTCAGCGAGGTCCGTCTCTCGAAACGAGCGGCCCAAGCCACCGAAGTCCTCGACGACGATGTAGACCGTGACGTCATTTTCGGGGTTCAATGGGGGCACGGTACGCAGCTCCACAACACTCGACCGCGGCATTCTGAGGACTCCGGCCCGGCAAAGCGAGTCGATATTCAAACGGCATGCCGGCAGTTTCTTCCACCTCCGGGTTCATTGATCCCTGCATCCCGACCCAACGCGCAGGCGCTCGCACTACTACGACACGAAGCCGAAACACGGCAGGCCGGTAGGGAGCAGTACCGGAACATCAGTCGAGACTTAAAACAATTCCAAATCATCCCGTTTGTTCTCGCGCGCACGCGCACGCTACGATGCCGCTATGCGTCGTCGTCCCGTCGAGACCGATTTCAAAATCAGTATTACCGAGAACTTCGTCGAAGTGCACTTCGCACCCACCCGCAGCGTCTATACCTTCACCCGCCTTACTGCCGAGCGGGATGTCGCTGAATTTGGGCCACTGTCGCCCGATCCGGTCATTCAGCACGCCTGGCGCGCTAGTGGCACAAGCAAATACGATGCGGCGGATGTGCTGGCGATGGCGTTTCGGCTGGCGACGGCGGCGGCTCGCGCCGGGACGTGAGGGGCGCCTTGAACGCGCGAGCTCCGCGCCCGTCCGTGAAGTCAATGGAACAGTTGATATTGGTCGCCCTGGCGGCACGTTCCGGCGGAGACTTGGTCTATCGCCGAAACTACAAGAACGGCAAGCTCTTCTGTCTGGCGCCCGGTATCCACGACATGCGTGCAGTCGCGCGGGAGCTGGCGGAACGAAGCGGCCGTATCAACGCGGAGTGGATGAGTCGCTTCTATCGCGCCTGGCGGTCGTTATGTGACGGTGGCGCGCTCGAGGCGCCTGGCCTGATCCCGGTCACGGAAGTATTTCCAGCCTGCCAACGGCGTGTCCACAATCTCAACGATGGCGCCTACATCGACGGCGGTCGGAACAGGCTCTATGTCAAACTTACGGGCAGGCCGGCACCGCCACCGCGGCCCGCAGCAGTTTGCCGTGAATGCGGGGTTGATCTGCCCAGTACGCATCGCTTGCGGAAATGGTGCACGGCGTGCAAGGCGAAATTGTTCAAGCGCCGCAACATGCAAGCCGCAGCCGAGCGCTTGAAGCACCGTCGCATACGGCTTGCAGGCGCCAAATGCGAGTGCTGCGGCAACAATTTTACCGCAGTAAGGTCCAACCAGCTCTTCTGTTCATCAACGTGCAAACAAACGGCCTACCGTGAACGGAAGGCCAAGATCGCCTGGTCTAAGATTTGACCGCGGCACCGCCGTCATCGGCGCGGGGGGTCCTCAGCCAATGATAGGCGACGGTGGTAGCAACAAGACGTTGTGCGGCATGGTCGGCGCCGACGTCCGGCCGAACTGGAAAGAACGGCAGCGGTGACGAGGCGCGACGGATCGCCGTCAACATCGCGCGGCTGCCGGAGTTGCTTGGGAAGGGCGGATCGCGATTGAATGACGACTTGCAGACCTGCAATGCTCCACTAAGGTTCCGAAAATCCCACGCGAATGAGTTGCCGGAGCGATCAACTCCGGCAACCTGTGTCAACTCGACAACTTGTCCGCCTTGCGGCCACCTATCGCGGTTGTGATCGGCGCTCGATTTCAGCGCACGTCGTCGTCGTCATCCTCGACTTTGTGCTTGTAGACTGCAATACACCCGTCCCCGCCGCCACATACCAGCGACCCCACGGTCGTCGGTCCTCCACCGACTGTGTTCGCGTCTCCAGGAGGAACAGCCCCGGCGGGCCTCGAGTAGATTTCGGGGACAAAGATGAGGTTGCGCTTGGAGTCCGCGGCGACGGAATGCGAGCCGCTTGAGGACGGAATCGTCTCGATTAGGACGCTGGATCCCGACACCACGCCTAGCACGGCACCGCTGCCAAGCGTCGATCCCGCCGGTTTGATTGCCCTGCTGGCGCCCAGATAGTAGCGGTTGTCGCCCTTGTTGAAAAAGACTTCATCCGATCCGGTGATGCCATTCACGCTTGCACTGTTGTGGGTCTTGGCATTGATGACAAGTGTCGTCGTGCTGCCGGGCAAGTTGGCCGGTGTGCAGCCCAGCAGCAGGTTGTCGTCGACGCCGACCGTCGCCCCGTTCGGCCCGCAAGCCGGAAGCGGAATGACCCCGGTGCCGGTTGTCGGATTGAAGAGGCCTTCGACAGCGATCGGATTATCGGGATCGGTCACCAGCAGGCCGCCGCTGCACGCGGGCGTCCCCCCCAAGACGCAACCGACAGGGTTGTTGGCGATAGTGGGGATCGATGTGTAGAAACGTTGGGTCTTGGTATCCCAGGCTGGCTGCTCTAGCGAGAGACCTTTGCCAGGCGGGATGATCGTCGGGTCCACCGTGATCTTGATGATCTTCTGCACATTGCTTGTGGCAGCATTTCCGTTAGCAGCAAACAGCGTTGCGAAAGGCGGGTCCTCGGCATTGTTTGCGGCGAGCAGCAATTCTCCATCGCCGGTAATCGCCATCTCGTCGACGCGAGTTGAGCCACCCGTCGGAATCGTCTGCTTGATGGCCATCGCTGTGGGCGCATCAAGGTCAATCACCTTCAGCGTGCTGTCGCCGTCGCCGGCATAAAGCCATCTGCCGTGCGATACTACGCCGTCCGGCCCGGAGTGATTGTTGTCCACCACCCCGTTGTTGACCACGATTCCCACGAAACCGCTGATGGTCCGTTTGAACTTGAGATGCTCGGTGTCGATGATGTCGATGCCCTTATTCGACCGATCGGCCAGATAATATTCGGCGCGATTTGGATTCACCCAGCTGATGTCGAAACTCGTGAGCGGATTGCCAGGAATCCTGATGGCGGTCACGCATTTGGTCTGCGCGGTGTCAGGAGCTCCCGGTCCTACGCAGACAGCTAGCGCGGGCGTGCTGAGCGAAATACCTGCGAGGAGAACTGGGGCCAAAGCGCTTGATAGATAGGCGAACGACTTGACGTCCTTCAGCATAAAACCCTCCCGGAGAACAGTTAATTTGCGCAGACACGGTGCCCTGGTACGGCGGGCTTTTTGAAGGCCGTGTTGTGACTTTCTGGTGAGAGGAAGTAACTGCCGCGACGGCTTTCAATCCCGGTTGTTGCACCCGGCAGATGAAAAAAACTCAATGAATCAAAGTCAGTTATCTATCAGCGCACATAATATTTCTATCAACTCGTATAAATCACAGTGAGGCCACCGCGGGCCGTCAATGGTGATGGTCAGCCCGCGCTCCTCCCGAACCCTCCGAGGAAGCCGCCGCCTTCACCCTCTGGCATCCCGACCAATCACGCCAGCAGCGCTAGTGCGGGCCACGCCTTCGAGACGAACGTCGCCGCGCCAGCTCCAAATTGCAATGCGGCGCCCCACTCAGCGCCTCCTGCGGCCTTCTTCTCCGCAGACGCCGCCATGTCAGCCGCGCTCTCCATGTTGCGGTAGCTCTGCGCCTGCTCCTCGTAGCCCTGTTCGGTAACCATCACAGGCAATGTCGGCCCGCGTTTGGCTCGTGGAGCTAAGATGCGGTATAATATTCGCAGACGAAATTCACCGCCCCGTCAGCGGTACCCCTGGCGATCATTCGCACTGCGTCGCCTGCAGTGACCACGGCGCCACCACTGTTTCGCCGGCAGATCCGATCTAAGGAAACTCTGATCAACGCGGTTGCGGGACGGCTGTGGCCGTAAACATGGGTGTTTGACCAGATCCCGAGCTAGCCGGTGATGCGCGGCGGGGCTTTTTCCCTTCTATCCTCAGGCGGACGCAAGTGTCCTGCGAGCGAGGTAGAGATTGGCGAGCGCCAGCAGCGAGAACACTTGCGCGGCGTTCTTTGCGAGGCCGCGATAGCGCACCTTGCGGTAGCCAAATTGGCATTTCAAAACACGGAACACGTGTTCGACCTTCGCGGACACCTTGCCGAACCGGCGATTGCTGGCGCGCTGGCGGACAGTCAGCCGGCGTCCGGTTTGGGCTTTCTCTTTCACCGCCCAGAGCACGCCAGCTGCTTCGGCCGCGCGCCGCCGGGCGCCGCTGGCGTAACCTTTGTCGCCATAAACCGCGGTGTCGTCAGCGCGGATCAGCCGGTCCATGACTGTCGCGTCATGCACGCTGCCGCTGGTTACGCCCGCCGTATGGACAAGCCCGCTGCCGGCATCGACACCAATGTGCGCCTTCATGCCGAAGTGCCACTGATTTCCCTTCTTCGACGAGCGCATCTCAGGGTCGCGCTGGCCCGCCGCGTTCTTCGTGGAGGGCGAGGCGGCGATCAATGTCGCATCTACGATCGTGCCGCCGCGCAGCAATGTGCCGCGCGCTTCGAGGTGATCCGCCACCGCCTCGAACACCGCCTTCGTCAACCCGTGCGCCTCAAGCAGATGCCGGAAGTTCAATATCGTTGTCTCGTCAGGGATCGCATCGCGGCCAAGTTCGACATCGCAGAACGCGCGCATTGATTGAATGTCATACAGCGCTTCCTCCGCACCCGGATCGGACAAGGAGTACCATTGCTGCAAGCAGTAGATGCGCAACATCACGGCGATCGGGAACGGCCGTCGGCCGCCCTGCGGGCCGACCTTCGGATAGTAAGGCTCGATGATCGCTTCTAACATTGGCCACGGTACCACCGCTGCCATTTCCGCCAGGAACACGTCGCGCTTCGTGCACTTCTTCTTGCTCGCAAAATCCAGCGACGCAAAGCTCAACTGCGCATCCATGCCGTGTCCCTCGAATCAGACGTCACAGTTTGCCATGTTCCGAACGGTTGATCAGAGATTCCCTAACTGCGCGGAGCATTTCCCCGCGAGACCTCGGCGCGCGACCTCCCGACGTCGCCTGGAGGAACGACCATTTGTGATCCAATATCGCTAGGGCTTGCACCGCAGCCTCCGCCGGCGGCGGACTTTGGAGCCGCAGCGACCAGCTCAACAACGCGCAGCGAGAAGCCAACGCGCGTAATGGCGTGCTGTCGACCGCCATCAACGGATTGAACCAGGACTACAGCAACATCAACGCTCCCGCGTTTAGCGGGGCAGTCGGCGGCATCCCGACGGCGGGAAGTTTGAAGGGCGCGCAGGACGCGCGCACCGGCGCCATCCTCGGCAACGTGAAGGGGCCGGCTGCGGGCACCTCGGCTCCCAGCGACGCGCCCCCGGCGCTGGCAGCCAGCCGCGCATCGCAGATGAAGAACGCGACCGACTTCATCCGCAACCAGGGCACCGCCACCGGCAACCTCGGTGGCTACGGCGACAGCTGGTTCAACAGCGGGCTTAACGAGCAGGACGCCGCGCGCAAGATCGGCATCGGCAATCTATTCGCCAACGAGACCAAGAGCCTGATTTCGCCAGAGCAGGACCTGGCGGCCGCGGCGGCGTACAAGACGCCGTCGTTCTTCCGGGCGCTTCTGCAAGGCGGCGGCAGCATGCTAGGAAGCTACGCAGGCAGAGGAGGCAACCGCCAAGCCAGTGGCAGCGCCCAGCCGCAATACTATCCGGCCGGCAGCGGCGGCGACAGCTTGGATTGGGGATAAGCCGGCGCCGCAGCGATCACGCCTGGCGGTTCGCGCTCTGCAGGCACGACAGCGGGTCGCGTTGTCGGCGGGCTCGGCGGCATTGTAGGATCGCCCAGCCTAACCTGAGACAGTGGCGCTCGTGATGCACGGGGTCGCTCCCCACATGCGCGATCAAGCCGCCGGTCCCATTTGTTAGGCTGGCAAGCTCGGGGGTCGCTCCCCCGAGCTTCCTTCCGGACCCTCTGGCCCCCTGCGTGCATGGCGGACGATCCCAGTAAGAGCATCCCGAACGATGCCAGCGACGCGTTCGGAGAAGCACTGATCCTGCTCATTCAATGGACGGGCGGCGCGGAAGAACCGACGGTCATGCTCGATGGCCGGCTCCTCCGGATCAGCATGGTGTTTAGTCGTGTTACCAATCCGCGGTACGTCGACACGCTGCCAAGCGGGATGCGCGAGCTGCTGCTTGCCTACGCTCGGAGAGAGCCAACGCGTCACTCCGAGCTGGCTGCGCTGATGCTAACTCCGACGTACGAGACGGCGGCGCGCTGCCTGCTGAGATGGTTCAATGAGAAGTTCAGACCACCGCCGCGCCGTTAAAATTGCCACGCGGGGGCACCGTCGGCGAGCGGCGGAAAATGGTCCCGACCTCTCCGCGGGGGGGGGATGGGGTTGGCCGGGACCTGCTCTCTTTGGGGAAGAGCGTGGTCCGCATATCAACTCCCGTATGCATTGTCACCGGCGGCGAGGTCGCATCGCCCCAAAAAAGCCATGATGAGACCCAGGATGGTGTCATCTTCCAGGGTGGGGGCTCTGGGGAGAGGTCGGGGCACCGGCCTAGCGGCCCCAGCTCCAATCGCAAACCTGGAGCTGGGGCCGATGCTTATCTGGCGCCGTCTCGTGCTCGCTGTGGCGCGTAGCTCCGCGCGTCATCGCCTCCATGCGCGGCACGCTCGAGCAGATCGGTGAGCCAGGTTTCGCGAGCCGGCGCTCTCAAGCTCGCCAGCCTGGGGTCTGCGCGCACGCCTTCGGTGTCCGGGCTCAACGACGGGGCTCCAACAGCGGCCGCGGTGGCGGCCTCGCGCTCCATTGCCTCGGCTTCGACCCTCGCGACCGCGCTCTCGAAGGCGATCTTTGCTGCCGCGATGTCGGCGCCTGGGAACGGCGGTGTTGCGGTCTCCAACTTAGAGATCATCGCGGACCGCGCGCGATCGTAAAGCTTTCCGCGGGTGTCCGCGGTGCTCGGGTCGAGCGCGCCGACTGCCTGAGCCAATATCGAGTAGAAGTCAGCCATCGCGGCAGTTCTGGCAAAGGCCGCGGTCGTGGTCGAGACGGCTGCGCCAAATTCCATCGCGATGGTTACCGCAAGATCGATTGAACCAGGGCTTGGTTTGCCGGTTCTATTTCTCAGACCATCGATGGAGGCTTCCGAATGCCGTGGATACCGGAGGATGCCGCGAGCCACACGCACAAGGCAACAACGATCGAACTACAAGAGCTGTGGGCAAAGGTCGCCAACGAGCGTTTGGAAAGCACGGGTGACGAAGGGCGCGCCATCCGCGAGGCGAACGCGGTGGTAGCGCGACAGGCGGAGCGCTAAGCGCAGTGCGGCGCTGGCACTCCCCAACGCCGGCATTTGAGCAAGACCGCTGGGCAGTCCCGCGATCTGACATTCTCACCTAGGGGCGGTTCGCGACGCGTTGCCCGTCGTTGAAGGCGGAGGATTTCTGGGCTTGTTCGCCTCGTGATGACCGATGGCGCAACCCGCGGCAGCGCCGACGGCACCATGCCCCGCAAAATGACCAGCAATGCCGCCAACGATCGCACCCTTGATGCATCCCTTGGCGTCAGCCGCGGCCGTGAACACGAGAAGCGAAGTCGCCATCACTGCGCACGCAAAAATCTTCTTCATTGGTTCGTTTCTCCCGCACATGACCAAGCGCTCGTCAAACACCGTGGCGAAGCAAAAGTTCCAGGCGCGTGTTGCGCTGGCAGCCTTTTGGGAAAAGATCGCGACGCCCGCTAGGCCCCGCGCACCATCTCGCGTTCGGCCTTGGCCAACAGGGTTTCTTCGTGTTTTTTGTAATACCGCCAGAAGACGAACCCGATGACGACCGCCAGCGCCAGCAAGGCCCAGCCGACCGGTCCCGCGATGCGGCGTATGCCTTCGCCGAGCAGGTAACCGCCGGTTCCGAATATCGTGGCCCAAGCAATTCCGCCGGCCGCGTTGAAGATAAAGAAGCGCCAGGGCGCGAGCCCGTTCGCGCCCGCCAGCAGCGCGGCGAAGGCACGCAGCAGCGCAACGAAGCGCCCGAAGAACACGATCGATCCGCCATAGCGCTCGAACAGGAACCGGCCCAGCATTCTCTTTCTGGCATCGAGCCCGATGAGATGACCCCATTTTTCTAGCAACGGCTCGCCGAATTCCCGACCGACCCAGAAGCCGATATTGTCGCCGACGATTGCACCTGCCGCGGCTGCGGCGATGACGAAGCGGATATCGAGCGCGTGGCGGGTGCCGGCGTATACGGCGGCACTGACCAGGATCGTTTCTCCGGGCATCGGGATGCCCGCGCTCTCGATCATCACGATCAGAAAAATCGCGCCATACCCGTAGTGCACAAGGTGCTGGGCGAAAGCGCCATCAAGGAAATCCATGCGTAATGCCTCTCTGAGGCCACCGCTCTGGATTACTCATGCGCAACGCCCGCCGTCCCGGGCCACCCTCAGCGACGTCGGGGCCTGGGACTTTCATTAACGGCTCCCCCGCCACAATCGCTGCACACGGCGCCAAGCCGCCTTGAGGGCGAAGCCGCCGCGGACCCTGTTCCGGAGCGCATTACGTTGGGCTGCCGTCTGAGTTGCTTCGGACTGTTGCGCCGCTCCAACCGCCGCGCGCGTATCGGAGACTTCCGCTTCAAGTGTGCAAATCGCCTCGCGGAGCAGGGCGATCGATCGCGCTTTGCCCTCGGAAAAGTATCTTTGTGCTTCTTGAGCCACCCGCTCGTCGTGACTTCCCGGGCCGCCGACCGAGCGCAGGACGGTGCTCTCCAGCGCTGTACTTGTGACAAGCGGACCGATGTCGAGCCTCGCGGCAAGGTTAAAGCGAAAGTACGAGGGCGTGCCGTACCCGAATGTCGCCGACAAAGCCTTCTCGATGCCCGCTTCGAACGTCACGACTTCGGGGACGCCAACTCGCCGCCGCACTTTCTCGGGATCAAAATCCTCGAGGCGCTTGATGCATACTTGAAATCGCTCGATACGATAGCGCTTCTGTTCCAACGTGAGCGTCGGAGCCGTGGGCCGTGGAGGCGGAGCAGTACGATGGGCCATGCGGTTCACTCGGCCTGAGCGGATCACCGGCTCCCGCCGCGTAATAGTCGGCGCATGTTCGAGACGACACTGTCGATCCGTTTGGCTCGCGACAGTCGGCGATGATTTGCCCGGACTGCTCGCTTTACCGGCGCAAGGGCGGCCGTCGCGGCCATCTCAGGGCCTTTGCCACCGACCAAGGCAGCGGCGGCTGCAGCCTGCGCAGCGAAAGCGGCAGAGACTTTCTCCGACACCATGCGTCGGCACTCCGCATCGGCCGCAGCACCGCCAGCGGATATACGGACCAAGCGCATTGCGATTACCTGCTGGGCATCAAGCCCGACTTGCCACGCATCGGTCCAAAGCTTCCAAGGAGCATGCATTTCGCTTCACCGAACGATGAGGGATGAGCCGGCGCGTGTTCGCCAGGTGATCAATGAACTGTGGCGCTCCTTTTTGGTTCCAGGTTCGCATCCATCACCGACTAGACAGCCAGCGCGAGGCCCTCCCCTTGTTTGATCGGGCCCGGCGCCCACATAGGGCGGTGCAGCCGAGACATCGAAAGCCCAACCGGATAGGGGCAGGCATGGCACGTGGTGCAGGGTGGTTAGCCCATCCGCCGTCGCGAGGCTGCGACGCGTTCGCGTGAGCGGATGGCGGAGACCTCTAAATTCCACAATCAGGAGAACCGGCCATGACGAAGCCAGAGCTGGGGACGAAACGCTTGTGCGCCAGTTGCGGCGCAAGATTTTACGACCTCCTTCACTCTCCGATCACCTGCCCCAAATGCGGCACCGTTCTCGCGACCCCGGACGTCAGCAGTTCTCGGGTTCGCGCAAAGCGACGCGCGAACCGGAGCGCGAGTTCGAGCGGCCTGTCACCGAAACCTCTGGGGCCCAATTCGCGTCTCCGAAGGATGCCGACGGGGAAGCCGACGGCGAGGAGGAGGCGGGCGTGTTACCCGAGGCGGACGATGATGACGATGAGGACCTCGACGGTGCGGTCCTCCTCGAGGATAGCGATCAAGAGGACGGCGATGTCGCTGACGTCCGCCGCAAGGAAGAGGATTAAACGCTGGCGAGGTCCTGGCAGGGCCCTGCACGCCGGGCCGCCGGGTCGAAGCGGCCTTCCCACGCGATAGGACGTCAGCTGGACGCCGGCCGCTTCGGCGCCCGGATCGCCCGCAGCCGCCGCCCGAATTGGATCTCCTGAACAAACCGCCGGGCACTCATCTTCGGCTTCTGCGGCACGAACACCCCGTCGAAACGCCGCACCGCTTCCGCCAGCCGCTGCGCCACCGGCTCGCCCGTCTCCGCCTCGACGGCGACCGCGGCGCTGACTATCCGCTCGAGGTCCGCCATCTGCACATCGAGCCCATTGTGCTCGATGCTATCCGCAATCCGCATCAGCTCCCGCGAGACCGGCGCCGAGGCGGCCGCGTTCGCTGATCTGGCGTGATAGGCCGCCCGCCGGCGCTTCAGGAGCCCCTTGTTGACTGCCGCGTTCGGGCTGGCGGCCGCGCCTCGATGCGGGTTTCTGGCGCGACGAGCGCGCGGTGAGGTCGCCGGAGCTCCTCGAGTTAAATCCACGACCGCCGGTGGAACGCCTGGTATCTCCGCCAGCCGCCGCACGGCCATGCGTTTAAATAGCCGCGGGGCACCACGGCGGCGCTCCGCAGACACGCTCACGGGCGGCCTTCCTACGCGCGCCGGCGCCAGCGGCGACTTACGCCGCCAGGGCCACGTCGTCGGATGATCCCAAGATTACGCGCCAGTGCAGCAGCGCCAATGCGATCGCCTCGTTGTCGTCGACGGGATCGAAGCCACGGGCTCGCGCCTCCGCGACCATCTCCTCCCTCGTGGCGTTGCCATAGCCGGTCCAGAACTTCTTGATCCGGCCAACGCCAACCGGCTGCGGGACGATGCCGCGCTCAGGGCCCCATGCTGTCAGGTGACGACCCTGCGCGTACAGAACCTCCACCGAGTGGTCTATATCGAAGCGGTCCAGATTGGCCTTCAGGCGCGGGTCACGCAGACCACTCTCACCTCTCCTCGGGGATACGTCCCAGCTCCCCGAAATGATCACCCCCGGCATCGGACAAAAGGCAAATCCGGTTTGAATGCCCGGAGCGAGGGCGAGGATTGGCCTATTGGTATAGTGTGTTTGTGCTAAGTTCTTCATCTCTATCCCCAAAGAGCCCCAAAGCTATTTGCTGGGGCGGGGCCACTATGCGCGCCCAAACGTGGTCGGTCAAATCGACATCGAGGTAACTGCTGTTCAAGTTATGCCCGCCGATTGGGCATAACTCTCAAGTCTCTACATTTTGGGGAGGCTGCGCGGCGCGGGAGCAAACCACTATTTCAAGCTCCCTTTGATTATATGCATAAAATGCCTTCTGTAAAGACTGGCATTTGGCCGCATTCTGCCGGAGGCGTACCGATTCCGCAATGTGCTGTCTGTCGAGGCAGCCAGCCCCAGGCCGAGGGGCGCAAATGGATGACCATCCTTTGCTGCTATGCCCACGCAGTGCGAGTATTTGCCTTCGAGACTAGGGTGGCGCCGCTCCCTTCGTACCGCGCCTGCCGTCGAAATCGGACTTGCCAACGCTAGTGAAGCCGCCAGATACCGGATACTGCTTGGTCAAGTCGAGTATCCGTTCGAGCGAGTGTTCGACTGCGCCGGAAGCTCCCGGCCTTTGCCCGATCGCCGCACGCGTCCGTTCAAGCATCTCGACTTGGGTTGGGACCTTCCGTTCCATTCGCTCCCAGATGTGCAGGTAGCCCGGAGGCTGTGGCCACGGCAACCATCCCTTATCGTTCAAGCAAGCGTCGACGTACTCCCAGTCAGTCAGCCAGATTGGGTTGCCACCGCTCGATTCCGTAAGACACGCCACGTTCGCGTTGATCAGGCGTACGAGTTCCTCGCGGTCTCGAACCACAGGTATCGTTTGGTGGTCCCGAAAGGCTACAACCGCGAGCGCCGCGGTGACCACAGCATTAAGAATGAGCAGATATCTCATGTAATCCCCCGCCGATATCAAATTCAGCCTAACGATAAGATTGGAGCCGATCCTCTGACCCTGGAACGGGGCGATGGCGGTTTCGGGGCCGCCGCTCTTGCACGTACGCTTGATGGCGAGCACAACGCGCTGCACCGCGAGATGAGGGCGTTGACGTAGTCAGGCTCGTCGATCACGGTCGCGCCGCGGAGTTGGCGGCAGCGCCCTCGGGAGGAAACGCTCGAAATAACAGAGCACGGCTGCGCCGCCGACTCCGCGCTCGCAGCCGTCGATTAAGCATTGACCGCTACGTAGCGGCGGCGCCGGCTACATCGCGGCCCATCTCATCGGCCAGCGCATCCAGAGCCGCCGGAAACGGCGATTCGGAGTGGCTCATCAGAACTTGTAGTTCACGCCGACGCGAACGACATCGCCGTCAAAGCGCGTAGAGGACTGCACTTGGGTCGAATGGTACACGACAGTGGCGGGCGCCGCGATAGCGGTGTTAAGCTGGTTCAGAGTTGCGATTGAGCTTACGCTCCCAAGATCGTAGTGCAGATATTCGAGCTTGGCGCTCCAGCGCGAAGCGAACATCCACTCGCCGCCGACGCCGGCTGTCCATCCCACCTTCGTCTGAGAGGCACTGCTTGCACCGGAGACGGGCAGAAGGCCCCCGCCCACCGATTCCTGAAATGAGTAAGTGCTGCTGGTGGAGATTCCACCATAAGCGAGACCGCCGGTCCCGTAGAGCAGCAGGTTCGGCGTTGTGAGAAAGCCAAAACGGCCGCGCACGGTGCCAAGGTAGTCCAGTGATTTCGACGCTGTGACCGTCCCGCTATAGAATTCTGTTGGAAAGGGTGCCGGCAGATGGACTGTTGCACCGACGGCCGAAGTACTTTTGCCGTTGGTGATACCCTGAATATCGGTTTCAATGCCGGCGACCCAGCTACCGAATTGCGTATTATAGCCCGCCTCACCGCCGCCGATGAAACCGGTAGTTTTGCCCGCGAGGTCGGTCGTAGCGGCTGAAGCCAGCGCGGCCGCTTCGGCACCCGCACCGAGCGGAAATAGCGGACTTATGAAAGTCGGAGTGGCGGCTGTAGTTACGTTCTGGTCACTCCAAGTGTAGCCAGCCGTTGCACCGATGTAGAACCCGCACCACACACATGCCGGGGCCGGAGGCGGCGCCTTGACGTATAGGTCGGCGGCCATTGCGGGCGCGACCAACGCGGTGAAAGACATAGCAGCAACAATAGCTTTTTTCATCCGATGCTCCCCTTGACATACTAAATGCTATTTCGGGCTTTGTGGCTGCACAAATGCCACACCTAGGGTGAAATCAGGGCGGCTGCCTGCCCGATTCCGCACAGGTAGAAATAAGGCGAACCCTCAAGTGGAGGCGGCCGGACACTCTTACGTCCGCACCGGGTCGGATACCGCCGACAGGCTGCGCCGCCGGCTTCGCGCTTGTGGTCAAAATTGCATAGACCGCCAGCAGCACCGGGGCGCAGACTTCCGGTTTGGGGCGCCCGAAGAGTTGCCCATGAGCGATGCGCAACGCTACCGTCGGAACGCTGCGCAGTGCCTAGCGGCTGCCGAACCGCGAGAGTCGCCTTACCGCAGGCTCGCACTCACCATCGCGGCCCTGAACGGGCTCTGGCCGGCCGACCACAACGCGACGCCGTGGGTGGCGACGCCGGACGGATCATGGACCCGCTTGGTCGGCGCCGGCGTCAATCCGGACATCGCGCCCTCCAAAGAGGCGCGTCGGAACGCGCCGGCGGAGAAGGTGTCCGCCCAATCAAATTGATCGCCGGCGAAGTGGCGGGATGGTGCTGCCATCATCCTTCTTCCTTCGCCCGCCGAGCGTTCTCGGTGTCGCGTTCTCGGATGACCTTCGCCGGAGTGGCGTTGCGGTTGACCACGCCTTTGCGAAAGCTGGGGACGGCGGCGAAGCCCGGGCACTTGCCGGACACATCGACAATTCTCCCGTTCGCGACAACCGAAGCCGCTTCGCGGAGCGCGGCATCTCCGCCATAGGTCTCAAGAAACGCATAGATCGGGGCGGGCTCAGCCGCCAAATTGGTTGGCGCGAACTACGCCGGCTTCCGTCCCGGCTCGTTGAGCCGCTCGGGTGAAATACTTTCTCGGCATGGGTTAGATTTCCCGCCTGACTGCATCGACAGCATAGCGCCTCGCGCCCCTGGCCGCCAATCGGGCACCTCCACACGTACCAGGCTCTCGCGGACTCTCCGGGCGAGGCCCTCAGAAAGAATCAAGCCTGAGAGAACCTTCTCGAGGTCTGCTCCAACTGATCTCTCGGTGGATCCACGTAAGGAGGCTGGCATAAATACATTGGCCATAATGCCCCGGTGGTTCCGGGTTGCAGTAGTGATCGCAATAGCCGGTGTGAGCTTGGGTGGAACCGCCGGATCGGCCTACGCTCTCCCGAGAGGGTGCAGCGCGCTCCAGAATAAGATCAACGCCGAGTACGCCAAGGCCCAATACTTCAACGTCCTGGCCGCCGCGGATGCGAACGACGGTGCGTGGGACGATTACCAATGGTGCATCACGCAGTTCACGTTTTGGATGCTTGAGGCAACCAACGACACAAGGCGTCTCAACTCGCTACACTGCTACTCCTAAAGGCGAGCCCCCAGCCCCCAGAAACGAGCCTTCTGGCGCTTTAATGGACATAGCCGGCGTCGCCCCGGTGGCGGGAGCTGAAGGGCGCATGGGCCGCCCCGCTAATGCGAGCTGTTGGGACAATCAGACAAGGAAAAACCCCGGCCGGTTATCCTGGTCCCTGTCAACCTCGCCAACACTCGCCGCACCTGCGTCGCGTGCCATTGACTGCCACCGGCAGGCGTGACGACGCCGCGAGCGTTGAGCGCCACAGCAAGGCCGTTCAGGCTCGTTACGCCGGTCGCCTGTAGAGTTTTGATCAGAGGGGCGAGCTTTGCAGCTCTCTCGTCGGCGGCCGCTTGGCGGGCCTCGCGGGCGGCATGGCGAGCCGTCGGAGGAAAGTTGTTAGGCCTAGCCATCAGCCTCACCGCGGGCACGACGTCGTATCGGGGACGAGGCAGCGGCCCTGTCCGGACGAAGAGGGGCATATCCGGGCCAGGGCCGCGCCCCGAGCCCCGGCCGATTAAGCCACGGAGGAGCCCGCCGAACTGTCTGTCAAAGTTTACAGGAGGTGTCCGTTTGCGCGGGGGCCGTGCCACTAATTATTTCGACCAACTCGCCGCGCGTCACCGAGCGCCCTGGCGCCGGCTTCACGAACCGCGCGGGCCACGCCAGCTCGATACGGATCCTCACCCAATTCGATCGAATGCGGCTGGACAGGCGGAGCGGGCTCGTTGCCACGTATCGACGACCATGCGTCGAGATAGCCCTTCCTGAATACTTCCTGCGGCATCGCCGTGCCCCGTGAATGGATCGAGTGGGCGGGCCGTAAATCACGGTGCTCCCGGAAGGTAAACTGTGATTTATCACAGCTCTACAGCCGCGCCCGGGATGCGCCGCCTATGCTCTACAATTGGCGCGACGGGGGCAGCGGAACCAACGGCGCGTCGCCGCGCTCCGCCAGGATGCGCTCCGCTGCAGCCTGTGCCTTTTCGAGAAGCGGAGCGACCGCTGCCAATTCGTCCGCCGAACGCGCCATGGAAATTGCGTGCTCGAGCTCCTCGTAAATGTGCTCGATGACCTGCTGCGCCGTCGGCGGCACGCGGAGGACGGCCAGCGGGTCGTGCGGTTCGGCACCCATGCTCGACTTCTCCCGTCGGGTGCCGGCGCCGCTGGAAAAAGGAGCAGCGCGGCGGGGCTACGACGCGGAGAACCAGTGACCGGTTGCGCCTTCGCCCGATGCTTTGCTGCAGCGTGCTCCCTTCGACAGTGGGCTTCTGCATGCTGGACAGGTTCGAGCCCTTGATCGGTTGTGGCGCTTTTATTCGAGCCCGGTTCGCCGACGACAGCGCCCCAGAGGACGGGCTTGACCTTCCAGGCGGTGTCTTTCTGCCTCATCTGCATGGCGTTACCCGCGTGGACGAGGGAGCCGAGCCCGACGATCAGTGCCAACGCCGGCGCCCCGGGCTCGACGCCGAGCCTGCGCCCACGGTCGCGCGCCACGCGGTCCACGATTTCAGGCACCACCCCCTGGGGCAATTTCGGCGTTGTACTCTCGCCGGCCCAAAGGTCGGCTGGCGGCCCCCACGCCCCCTCTGAATCGGCGCGCTGCCAGTCACGCCAAATCGCGCGTCGGTTTATCTTCGAGCGGTCTGGGCTATACTCCCAAACCCAGAGCAGTTGCCGAATTGCGTTGGCGTGAAATCGCCAGCCTGCTTGAGACGTCCAGCCAGCGCGAAAGAATAGCCGGAGCCGCTATCATCGGTGTGCCCCGGCGGTAGCGTGCCATCTTCATAAAGGACGCGCAGCTTGGGGTTCCACTGGCAGTGCTCCCTGAAGGCTCTGCGCAAGTCGCTCGGGAGGTCGTCGTAAGTGTTGGCCGCCTGGACGATCCCCCAATCGACTGGGTTATCAGCGTCCGCCCGAGCATTCAAATCGACAACATTGCTCTCGGCCGTTCCGCGCCGTTCTTTCGATGAGACGGGCGATGGTGGAGCCCATTCCGCGAGCTGCGCGAGAGTGAATGTCTTGTTGCCCTTTTCGCTCTCCTCCTCCAGCACCGTGGCGGTCGCTGGCTTGCGCCCTTGCGCCTCCTTATCTGGCGTTGGCACGTTCACTGTGCCCGGCAGCCTCATGATCCGGTCGATATTCCAGATGCTTGGGTCGCCCCCAAACTTTCGAGACAGGGTTCGGCCGATACCCTCCGCAAGCTCCGTGTGATCCCGTGTTGCGGGCACAGCGGGGTCGAGCTTCCAAATGGCCTGATACCCACCTCCGCTGTCTATGCAGAGCGTCGGCGGGCAGCTTGGGTCGTCCGCCGCTTCGCGTAGGACCGCGAGCAGACGTTCGCGCTCCCGCGCGAAATGCTCCCCACTGGGATCACCACACCTAACCTTACCAGGGTCGAGATCGACAACGACGGCACGAATGACGCCGATGTGCTCTTTCTTAAGTTTGGTGCTGGAAGGTGCATCGGGTTTAGCTTCGTTGACAGAATAATAGAGGTTCTTAGTGCCCTGCCGTTCATCGATCCATCTGCGTGCGCTCTCGTGCTTGCCAGCAATGAAGGCCGCGGTCTCGATCCCCCCCTTGGGGTGGATGGCAGTTAAATTGTGCCGACCTTTGCTGTCGAGCGCGCCAAGGAAGGCGATGGCGAGGTCGGTGTTTGGTTTTGCGTCGCTTTGTGCGGCAGCCTGTGCTACCATGATTGCACCTCGAAAATTCAGGCCCCGGCACCGCGCGCGCTGCTACTAACAGTGTCGCCCGATCGCCGGGGCCATCCTTTTGGCGCCGGCAATAGGCGACTGCGCACGGTCTTTGAGGCCGATCTAATCCTGAGCTCGGGGCGCCAGGAATTGACCCTCCCCCAGGCGACGGGGGAATTTACGCCGGCAGGCGCGCGGCTAGACGGCCGCAGCGCTGTATTCCTTCGTTGACCGATGTTCACGCTCTCGAGCCCATTGGTCGATGGCGGCCACCGCATAGACAATGCGGCGCCGCGACCAGCGGCAGAACGGGGGCCCGTCGCCCCGCACACGCATTTTCTCGAGCGTGGCTGGCGCAAGGCCGAGGCGAGCCGCGGCGGCGGGTGTTTGTAGGTAGATGGGGGTTTCGGTCGTGGTGTTGGCTTTCCATGCTTATAGTTTCTCATACTAGGTAGGCGAATTTCAAACGCGGCCCACTGGCGCCGAAAGACGGCAGCCAGGGGCGCCAGAATGCGGGTGATATAGACGCTACGCCGCCAGCGGCGCGGGTCGGCGCTCGCGAACACGCTGGGCGATCCACGCTTCGACCTCGCTCTCGATCCAGCCGAAGGCGCGCTCGGACAGCTGAACGCGCGCGGGAAATCTTCCTTCACGCTCGAGCCGCCAGCGCTGGGTACGCGAGAGGCCGGTTCGCTCCAGAATTTCCTTTTCCCGGATCAGGCGGACGGCGGGCTGTTGGTCATGCATGTCGAGAGCCTCCTTGAGCAACATGGGAGGCAAAGTCTCTCACACACTTCTCGCAGCGATCTTGCGGGCGGTTGGTCCCGCCGGAGCCGAGCAGCCGCCCGGCCTACGCGCGAAGCGCGACGACCTCGGCCGACGCGACTGGCATCTCGCCGACCGCCTGAAGCACGTGGGCAGCCCAGCGGTTGAGCGCCTCGCGCTTCTCGGCGAGGTAGCTGTAGCGATCGTAGACCGCGATGATGCCGGGCAGCGTGTGCCCGATGACGAGCTCCGCGACGTGCTGCGGCACGCCGAGCTTTCCCATGCCGGTGCGGCACGTCCGCCGAAGATCGTGGATGCGCCAGCGCGGCACGCCGGGTAGCGCTCGGTCGAGCGCCATCTTGGGCACCGACAACATGGAGCGGGTCGGCGCCACAATGCCGGCGCCCTCGCCCTTCGAGCGGAATACGGTGGCACCGCGCCGTTCAGCCTTGCGCAGCTCGGCCAGGATCCCGAGCACCGGTGGCGACAGCGGCACCAGGTGGGCCGCCTTCCGCTTCTTGCTCCGGCCCGCCGCGTCGGCCGGCAGCGTCCAAAGCGCCTGCTCGAAGTCGATTTCGGACCACCTGGCGCCCACCACCTCGTTGAGCCGCTGTCCGGTCAGGATCAGCAGCTTCATGGCCGCCTGGACCTGCGGGCTGACCTTCGGCAGCACGCCCCACAGCTGCTTGAGCTCGTCGTCGGTTAGCGTGCGGTCTCTGGCCTTCTCCTTGGCTGGCGCGACCATTCCATCGGTCGGGTTGTCCTCGATCTCGCCCCGCGACTTCGCCCATTTGAACAGCCCCTGGAGCGTGTGGAAGACGCGATTGGCCATGTACCCCTTGCCCGCCGAGAGCGGACGGTCGACGACCCTCGTGAGATCGCGCCGCCGGACGTCAACGATCTTCATCTTCCCAATGGCCGGGATGACATCGTTCCGGATCACCCAGGAGTAACTGCGGTAGGTGGCGTGCTGCCGGGCGGCCTTCTCCAGGTACTCGAGGGCGACCTCTTCCACGGTGCGGGCCGCCCTGTAGTCGCGCTTCAGCTGCTGGTGGTCTGCGCCGCCCCGGGCGGCCACCCGCTTGGCCTCTGCTTCCTGTCGGGCGTCGGCCAGGGAGAGCTCGGGATACCGGCCCAGCGTCGTCCGCCGGCGCCCCGTCGGGCCTTCGTAGGTCAATGACCAGCTCTTGGAGCGTCGTCCCAGCAGAAGGCTCAGGCCCGGCGTCTTGGCGTCGCGGTACTCGAGCTGCGCGGTGTCGGCCGCAAGACCCTGGCGGGCCACCTCGCGATCGAGCCGAAGAGCTCGGATGCCCTGGTCGGTGGCTGGCATTGCCGGCATGGCTCCCCTCCCCTGAGCGCTTCATGCTTCCCTGAGCGCTGGGTCTATGTGCAAATTATGTGCGCAACATATGAAACAGGACGGTGTTCATGCGGTTCATGCGGTTTCGAGAATCGCATCATAGCATATTGAAGAGCGAAGAAATCAAGAAAATACAAAGGATCGCCAATTCTCACCAGCGCTGATGATGAAGGAGCGCTGCGTCGCGACCTCGGCGCCGGAGAGCACGAGATAGCCCGCGGCGGCAACGAGCGCAGCCGCCGCCGCCCATTTCTTGATCGGCCGGCGCAGCGCCAGGCCCGGCGAGAGCGCGAGGCCTGCCCGCACCAGGAAGAACACGACGCCGGCGACCAGCGCCATGTGGTAGCCCGAGACCGACAGCACGTGGCCGACGCCGGAGATGAACAGCGCATCGAACACGGTGCCCGTCAGCGCATCGCGCTTGCCGGTGATCAGCGCCGAGGCGATCGCGCCGGCATCGCCGGGGATCGCCGCACGGATGCGCCGGTCGATGCCGTCGCGCACGTTCTCGACCGCGGTGGCGAAGGCGAGCCGCCACGCCCGGCGGGCGCGGCGCCGCCACCGGCGTGATCGCCCCGAGCGCAAGGCCGGTCGCGCCGATGCCCTGGAAGTAGAGGTCGCGCGCGAGGTCGTAGGCGCCCGGGCGCAAGCGGATCGGCCGGCGGATTGAGCCTCGCCTTCATGGCAACGAAGGCGCCGACCGCGGGCGCCTTGCCCTTGCGCACGGTGAGCCGGATCCGCTCCGGCCGATCGGCGAGGCGCGCCCCGTCGATCGAGGCGACGCGGAGCACGATGCGGTCGCTGCGCTCGCGCTCCTCGCGCGCCTCGACGAAACCGGTCACGGCGACGCTATAGGCGGTCGTGCGCAGGACAGTGTGATCGACGAGGTGCGCTTTGACGGCGGCGACGGCGAACCCCGTCGCCAGCGCGGCGAAGCCGACCGCGATCGGGAACGCGGCGCGAGACCGCATGAAGACGGCGCAGGCCACGGCGGCGAGCGCCAGCGCGCTGGCGACCCACCACACCGGCTCCCGCTCGGCGCTGAAGTAGACGGCGATGCCGGTGCCGAAGGCGACCGGCAGCCACGGCATCAGCCGGCCGGGTGCGAGCTCCGCCGCCGCCCAGGTGCGCAGCGTCTCGACGAGGGGACCGGCGATCCCGGCCTGCGGCAGGCGCCACGGCGCGGCGCCGGCGATGCCCGGCCAAGTGCCACGCGCCGACCCGTCCGCCAACCCGTCCCTGCGCCCTGCCCTCAGCCATCTGCGGCTCCGCGGAGCCTTCAGCATGCGGACAGGCGGGCCAAATGAAAAGCCCCGGGGGGCGCCCCCGGGGCTTTGTCCTCTGCGACGATGCGTTTTTTTTAGAACTTGTAGCTCAACGCTGCGCGCCCCACGCTCGACGTTGGTGTTGCTCCAGGAATAGCCCGACGGGCCCAGCGCCGTCGGGGTGACCGAACCCGCCACCACCGAGGGCGAACTATCGAGGCTGTAATAGAGATACTCGCCCCGCAGCAGCCAGTTCGGGGTGATCATCCATTCGAGCCCGCCGCCCGCGACCCAGCCGCCCTGGGTGCGGGAGAACGCGGCGCTGGTGCCGTAGGGGATCACTCCCCCGCCGTTGCTCGCGGCGTAATCGATCTTGCCCAAGGCGCCGCCGGCGGTGCCGTAGAGCATGAGGTTCGGGGTGACGAGATAACCGAGCCGCGCGCGCAGCGAGCTCACCCAGTCGAGCGTCGAGCTCATGGTGGTGAAGGAGCCGGGAACCGCACCGCCGCCCGGATTGACGATCCACGGCGCGGTGACGCTCGAGCCGGCGCTCGCCCACGACCAGTCGCCCTCGAGGCCGACGACCCAGGTGGGCGCGACCTGCCAGTTGTAGCCGGCCTGGATGCCGCCGATCGCCGACGAGCCGCCGGTGTTGCCCGCGATCGGAAAGATGCCGAACGCGGCGGACGTCGGAAGCGGCTGCCACAGTGCATTGGTGTCGGTCCACGCGCCGCCGACATTGGCGCCGGCATAGAAGCCGGTCCAGGTGTAGGGCACGACCACCGCCACCGGCGGGGCGCGATAGTACGGGGCAACATCCGCCGCAAGGGCGGTGCCGCCGGCGATGGCGGCCGCTGACGCAAGCCCAATGAGAACCCGTTTCATGGGTCATTCCCCCAAACGCGAAACGCTGACTTGATGGGACTGTGCGTCCGAAATGCTTAAATTATGGAAACTTCGATTTGGTCCCGGAGAGGTTCGGGGAGCGTCGACAGCAGCGTCTTTGAGGGCGCAAAGACGAGCAAATTCAGTCGCTTATCGCTTATTCTTAGAGCTCAAAAACGAAGCTTACGCGTTAAGCTTAACGCGTAGTTTTTCGGCGAGAGCCTGCAGCTGGCGCATTGACACGGACCATTCAATGGTCCAAATGATTATCGGGTCGTCGAACAGGAGACAAACGGTGCGCATTTCCGTGACCGAGGCCAAGGGACAACTCACCGAACTGGTGCGGCGTGCCGAAGCCGGCGACGAGGTTATCCTTACCCGGCACGGTCACGCAGTCGTGCGCCTTACGCCGCTGCGGACGGCGGTCGACCCGGCTGCACGCCGTGCTCTGCTCGAAGCTGTCCGCCGGTCGGGCTCCGCCAAGGCCATTCCCGGTCCATCCGCAGCACGTAGCGCGGACTTCCTCTACGGCGAGGACGGTCTGCCAGAATGATCGCGGTCGACAGCTCCGCGTTGTTGGCCATCGCGCTCGCAGAGCCAATGGCGGATGCATGCATCGCTGCGCTGGAACGTGAGACCGAGGTTTTGATTTCGGCCGGAACGGTCGCAGAGGCCCTGCTGGTCGCCTCGCAGCGCGATGTTTCGGAGGAGGTGGCAAAACTGATCGACGAATTGGATTTCACCGTGGTGACGGTGACACTTGCCTCCGCGCGGCGGATTGCCGATGCCTATCGGCTCTGGGGCAAGGGCAAGCACCCCGCCCGCCTGAACTTTGGCGATTGCTTCTCGTATGAAGTGGCGAAGTCGAACGCTTGTCCCCTGCTCTTTGTCGGTAACGACTTCAAGCTGACCGACGTCGAGAGCGTGCTGTAGTAGCCCCTCACGTCCCCTTCGCCTTCACCCAGCTGTCGCGCAGGCCGACGGTGCGGTTGAACACGAGGCGCCCCGGCTTGCTGTCGGGATCGCGGATGAAATAGCCCTGGCGCTCGAACTGCACCGCGGCATCGGAGTTGTCGCCCGCCAGCGCCGGCTCGACCTTGGCGTCGCGGCAGCACCTCGAGCGAGTCCGGATTGAGCTCGGCGGCGAAGTTCGCGACATCAGGGTCGGGCTTGGCGAACAGCGGATTGTAGAGCCGCACCTCGGCGGGCACCGCGTCGGCCGCGGCGACCCAGTGCAGCGTCGCCTGCACCTTGCGGCCGTCCGGCGCGTTGCCGCCGCGGGTCGCGGGATCGTAGGTGCAGATGAGCTCGACCGGCTCGCCGGCGGCGTCCTTGACCACCTCGCGGCAGGTGATGAAATAGGCGTAGCGCAGCCGCACCTCGCGCCCCGGCGACAGGCGGAAGAACTTCTTCGGCGGATTCTCCATGAAGTCGTCGCGCTCGACATAGAGCTCGCGGCCGAACCGCACCCGCCGCACGCCGGCGTCGGGATCGTCGGGATGGTTGACCGCCTCGAGCTCCTCCGCCTCCCCTTCCGGGTAGTTCACGATCACGACCTTGAGCGGGCGGAGCACCGCCATCCGGCGCAGCGCCGTGCGGTTGAGCACGTCGCGGATCGCATGCTCGAACATGGCGACGTCGACGATGCTGTTCGCCTTGGCGACGCCGATGGCGCGCACGAATTCGCGCAGCGCCTCCGGCGGCACGCCGCGCCGTCCGCAAGCCCGCAAGCGTCGGCATGCGCGGGTCGTCCCAGCCCGAGACGTGGCCGCCGCGCACGAGCTCGGTGAGCACGCGCTTCGAGAGCACCGTGTAGGTGAGGTTGAGGCGGGCGAACTCGTACTGATGCGGGTGCGAGGGCACCGGCAGATTGTCGAGGAACCAGTCGTAGAGCGGCCGGTGATCCTCGAATTCGAGGGTGCAGATCGAGTGGGTGATGCCCTCGATGGCATCGGACTGGCCGTGGGCGAAGTCGTAGCTCGGATAGATCGACCAGGCGGTGCCGGTGCGCGGATGGTGCGCATGGAGGATGCGGTAGAGCACGGGATCGCGCAGGTTGATGTTGCCCGACGCCATGTCGATCTTCGCCCGCAGCACCCGGGCGCCGTTGGGGAACTCGCCCGCCCGCATGCGGCGGAACAGGTCGAGGTTCTCCTCGACCGGGCGGTCGCGGAACGGGCTGTTCTTGCCGGGCTCGGTCAGGGTGCCGCGGTTCGCCCGCATCTCCTCCTGGGACTGGTCGTCCACATAGGCCTTGCCGGCCTTGATGAGGTCTTCCGCCCAGGCGTAGAGCTGCTCGAAGTAATCGGAGGCGTGGTAGAGGTGCTCGCCCCAGTCGAAGCCGAGCCAGTGCACGTCGCGCTTGATGGCGTCGATGAACTCCTGCTCCTCCTTGGTCGGATTGGTGTCGTCGAAGCGCAGGTTGCACTGGCCGCCGAACTCCTGGGCGATGCCGAAGTTGAGGCAGATCGACTTGGCGTGGCCGATATGGAGATAGCCGTTCGGCTCCGGCGGAAACCGGGTGATGATCTTCGAATAGCGCCGGTTCGCGAGGTCGCCCTCGACGATGTCGCGAATGAAATCGCGACCCGCTTCTGTGGTTTCGGCTGCGGTCATTGCCTGGAAATATCCTTCGACGCATATATGCACGCGGTGGCCGCACCGGCAGGGGCCGGCGCGAGAGGCGCCGCGCGCGAGATGCCCTGCCCCATACACGAAGCCCCTCCGGCGGTCCAATTTGCGCGGGGAAAGCGCTGGCGGACCGCAATTTTTGCCGTGACATCGTTTGCCCGACCTGTGTTACAGGGGCCGCATTGCTGCTTCCGATGAGCCCAACCCCGTGAGGTGTCGTTTCCCTTCATGTCCGAAAAAGTCGTCACCCGTTTCGCCCCCTCGCCGACCGGTTTCCTGCACATCGGCGGCGCGCGCACCGCGCTGTTCAACTGGCTCTATGCGCGCGGCCGCGGCGGCAAGATGCTGCTGCGGATCGAGGACACCGATCGCGAGCGCTCGACCAAGGCGGCGATCGACGCGATCCTCGACGGGCTGACCTGGCTCGGGATCGAATGGGACGGCGACGTCATCTACCAGTTCGCCCGCGCCGCGCGCCACCGCGAGGTCGCCGAGCAATTGCTGGCGGCGGGCCGCGCCTACCGCTGCTACGCCTCCCAGCAGGAGCTCGACGAGATGCGCGAGAAGGCGCGCGCCGAGGGCCGCTCCAAGCTCTATGACGGGCGCTGGCGCGACCGCGATCCCGCCGAGGCGCCGCCCGGGGTCAAGCCGGTGATCCGGCTCAAGGCGCCGCTCACCGGCGAGACCGCGATCGAGGACGAGGTCCAGGGCCGCGTCGTCTGGCAGAACGAGAACCTCGACGACCTCGTGCTGCTGCGCTCGGACGGCACGCCGACCTACATGCTCGCGGTCGTGGTCGACGACCACGACATGGACGTCACCCACATCATCCGCGGCGACGACCACCTCACCAACGGCGCGCGGCAGACCCAGATCTACAACGCGCTCGGCTGGCCGGTGCCGGTGATGGCGCACATCCCGCTGATCCACGGGCCGGACGGCTCGAAGCTCTCCAAGCGCCACGGCGCGCTCGGGGTCGATGCCTACCGCGCCATGGGCTACCTCCCGGCGGCGTTGCGCAATTACCTGGTGCGGCTCGGCTGGAGCCACGGCGACCAGGAAATCTTCTCGACCGAGGAGATGGTCGCCGCGTTCGACCTCGCCCATATCGGGCGGTCGCCGGCGCGGTTCGATTTCGCCAAGCTCGAAAGCCTCAACGGGCATTACATCCGCCAGTCGAGCGATGCCGAGCTCGTCGATGCGATCGAGCGGTCTGCTGCCGCATCTCGCCAACGGCGCCGCGCTCGCCCAGAAGTTCACGCCGGAATTCAAGGCGCAGCTCCAGGCGGCGATGCCGGGCCTCAAAGAGCGCGCGAAGAACCTTGTCGAACTCGTTGAGAGCGCCCGCTTTCTCTACGCCGATCGCCCGATCGCGCTCGACGACAAGGCCAAAGCGCTGCTCAGCCCCGAGGCCTGCGCGATCCTGGGCGAGCTGATGAAGGACTTGGCGCAGGTCGAACCGTGGACGGCGGCGGCGACCGAGAATGCCGTGCGCGCCTTCGCCGAGCGCAAGGAGGTCAAGCTCGGCGCGGTCGCCCAGCCGCTGCGCGCCGCGCTGACGGGGCGGCCGACCTCGCCGGGAATTTTCGACGTGCTGCAGGTGCTCGGAAAGCAGGAGAGCCTCGCCCGGCTCGCCGACCAGGCCCGCGACGCGGCCTGACGCGGCCCGGCGATGCGCGCGCTGCTCGCTTTTTGGCCGGCCTTGCATGGCCACGAGGCAGCGACTTAATAGCAGGCAGAGCGTATCTTGCAGCGCACACTCAACTGCGCTAGCAAATAAGGGCTGGTAATGCGCGCGCCCGGCGGAGCAGACCATCGATCCACGCCAGTTCGGCACCGCACTGCAGCGCAATCAAATCGAGGACCATGAGCATGGACGCGTCGACCGGTGCGAACACCAAGAGCGGCACCCTGACCCTCGGCGACAAAAACTACAAGTTCCCGGTCTACGAAGGCACCATCGGTCCCGAGGTGCTCGACATCTCCAAGCTCTACGGCAATGCCGGCATCTTCACCTACGACCCCGGCTTCACCTCGACGGCGAGCTGCGAATCCAAGATCACCTATATCGACGGCGACGAAGGGGTCCTGCTCTACCGCGGCTATCCGATCCAGCAGCTCGCCGAGCACGGCGACTTCCTCGAAACCTGCTACCTCCTGCTCTACGGCGAGCTGCCGACCTCGACCCAGAAGGTCCGAGTTCGACTACATCGTGACCCGCCACACCATGGTTCACGAGCAGATGAGCCGGTTCTTCCAGGGGTTCCGGCGCGACGCCCATCCGATGGCGGTGATGGTCGGCTCGGTCGGCGCGCTGTCGGCCTTCTACCACGACTCCACCGACATCTCCGATCCGGTCCAGCGCAACATCGCGTCGATCCGCATGATCGCGAAGATGCCGACGCTCGCCGCGATGGCCTACAAGTATTCGATCGGCCAGCCCTTCGTCTATCCGAAGAACGATCTCGACTACGCCTCGAACTTCCTGCGCATGTGCTACGCGGTGCCGTGCGAGGAATACAAGGTCAACCCGGTGCTGGCGCGGGCGATGGACCGCATCTTCATCCTCCACGCCGACCACGAGCAGAACGCCTCGACCTCGACGGTGCGGCTGTCCGGCTCGTCCGGCGCCAATCCCTTCGCCTGCATCGCCGCCGGCTGCGCCTGCCTGTGGGGACCCGCCCATGGCGGCGCCAACGAGGCCGCCCTCAAGATGCTCGCGGAGATCGGCACGGTCGCCCGCATCCCCGAATTCATCAAG
Source organism: uncultured Alphaproteobacteria bacterium (assembly GCA_963793985.1). Classification (GTDB taxonomy): domain Bacteria; phylum Pseudomonadota; class Alphaproteobacteria; order Rhizobiales; family Xanthobacteraceae; genus JAJPKK01. Next base: position 38,683 of record CAWCCG010000007.1, read on the forward strand.
CGCGCCAAGGACAAGAACGATCCGTTCCGCCTCATGGGCTTCGGCCACCGGGTCTACAAGAACTACGATCCGCGCGCCAAGATCATGCAGAAGACCTGCCACGAGGTGCTGAGCGAGATGGGGATCAAGGACGATCCGCTGCTCGACGTCGCCCTCGAGCTCGAGCGGATCGCGCTCCACGACGACTACTTCATCGAGAAGAAGCTCTATCCCAACATCGACTTCTATTCCGGCATCACGCTCAAGGCGATGGGCTTCCCGACCACCATGTTCACGGTGCTGTTCGCGGTCGCCCGCACCGTCGGCTGGATCGCCCAGTGGAAGGAGATGATCGAGGATCCGAGCCAGAAGATCGGCCGGCCCCGCCAGCTCTACACCGGCCCGACCGAGCGCGAATATTCGCCGATCTCGCGGCGGAAGTAGGCGCCGCCGACCTGTACGTCATCGCCCGGCGTGACCGGGCGATCCAGGAACCACCGGACTCGTCGGTCGCAACGTCGCAGTAAATCGATGCGCTCAGTTACTGGATTCCCGGTCGCCGGGCAATGACAGCTCGTTGTGTGGTCGACGCGATCTCCGTTCACCACGCCCCGCGGCAGACGCCCGTCGCGAAGTAGCTCCAGATCGTCGGGTGCGACCACAGGTGCGACGGCAGGTCGACGGTCTGCGGCGTCACGCGTTCCCGCGATCGCATCCTCGGCGGCGCGCACGAGGAGCGGCAGCGCCGCGGCGAGCTGCAGATAGGAGAAGGTCGCGTAATTGTCCTCGCCCGACGGTCGCAGCCGCACCTGGTAGAGCACGTCGCCGGTATCGATGCCGGGGTCGACGAGATGCACCGTGGCGCCGAAATTGGCGAGGTCGTTCCGGGCGCTCGCCCAGTAGCCGCCATGGATGCCGCGGTATTTCGGCGTGATCCCGTCGTGGTAATTGATGAAGGGCGCCTCGACCGCGGCGAGCACCTTGCGGCTGATGATGCGCGTGCCGACGACGAGCACCACCTTCGGACGAAGCGCTCTGCAGCCGCGCAATCGTGTCCGGCGCGTTGACCGAGACGACATCGATCCGGTCGACCCCGTCGGGCCAGCGCGCCTCGAGCCCCGCGGCGGCGACGATCTCCGCGATGCGCCCGGCGGCGGCGCGGCGGATGAAGCCGCGAATAGAGGATGAAGGCGATCTGCCCCGCCGTGTGCACGAGCCGAACCGGCGGATGCGGCTGCGGATCAGCTTGAGGCGCGGGACACGCTGCTCGACGATGATCGTCAGGTCGGGAAACCGCGCGGCGAGCCGCCACGCCGCGATCCGGCACAGCGGATTGTCGATGACCAGGAGGACCACGTCGCCCGCAGGCATTCTGATCTCCGGGGACGCGATGCCCTGTGCCCACGATGCCCCTTCGCGGCCGACGCCGTCCGCGCGAGGAAGACGACCCGCGGTGCCGCCCGGTCGAGCCGCGAGACGACAACGTGCTCTAATGGAAAAAAGTTTACGCGGATATAACCAAGATATGCCGGCGCGCGACCGGCGACCTGTCAGCGCCGTCCGTCGCACTCACGGTCGCCGTGCGCGAGATCGCTCAGGCGCGTCGCACCTGGTCATCCGCCATAGAGATAGTTCGGCAGCCACAGCGTCATGCCGGGCCAGAGGTACATGAAGACCATGCACAGGATCACGATCAGCATGTAGGGCATCATCCCCGAGAAGATCTGGTTGAGCGTGACGTGGGAGGGCGCCACGCCCTTGAGATAGAACGCCGACATCGCGACCGGCGGCGACAGGAACGCCGCCTGCAGGTTGACGAAGACCAGCGTCCCCCACAGCACCGGGTCGATGTTGAAGTGCTTGAGCATCGGCAGGAAGATCGGCACGAAGATCACGATGATCTCGGTCCATTCGAGCGGCCAGCCGAGCACGAAGATGATCGCCTGGGACAGCAGCATGAACTGGATCGGCGTCATCTCGAACGACAGCACCCACTTCTCGAGCAGCGCCTGCCCGCCGAGGATCGCGAACACCGCCGAAAACAGGGCCGAGCCGACGAACAGCCAGCACACCATGGCGGTGGTCTTGGCGGTGAGGAACACCGCTTCCTTGGTCCGCTTCCAGTCGAGCGAGCGCGCGTGGAAGGCGAGCAGGAACGCACCGGCGGCGCCGACCGCGGCCGACTCGGTCGCCGTCGTGATGCCGAACAGAATGACTGCGAGCACGATCGCGGTCAGGATGCCGAGCGGCATCACCGAGGAAATCAGGAGCCGCAGGACCTCGAACTGCTCCGCCTCCATCCTCCAGTAGTAGCGCACGAGCATGAGCGCCATCACCGCGGCGATGATCCAGAAATAGGTGAAGAACTCCGGCGGCGGCCCCGCCTCCGACGGCGCCGCCTTGATGTCCTTCAGGAGCTCCGGATTGCCCATCTGCTGCAGGCCCTCGGGCTCGGCGGGCGGTCGCATCGGCGTCCCGCGCCGCACCGAGCTCCTGTGGCGTGTCTTCGGCGGGCTCCGCGGCCTGGGATGCGCCGAGCTCCTGCGGCGTGTCGTCGGCCGGCTTGGTCGCCTTGGGCGCCGGGCCTGCGACCGCGACACCGTCACCACCTGCTCGGTGTCGGGCTGCTGGTGGATGACGACGTACCACCACGCGGTGCAGAGCGTGCCGGCGGTGAGCGCGAGCGGCACCAGCGCGTAGCCGAGGTTCTTGACGAGCATCCCATAGGTGACGCGCACGCCGTCGATGTCGATCTTGAGCGCGTGCGCGGGGCTCGCCAGCGCCGCGGCAAGCGCCGGCAGCATCCGGCGCGAATAGCTCTTCTGCAGCTGGGCGATCCAGGCCGGCACCGGGACGCGGGTCTCGCTCTCGGGCAGCTTCGGCGCGATCTTGGGATTAATGAGCGCCCAGCCGACGATGTAGACGAGATAGAGGAACGACAGGAAGAAGCCGGGGAACATCGCCGCCGCGTAGAGCTTGACCACCGACTGCCCGGCCACCGCGGCGTAGACGATGATCATCACCGACGGCGGGATCAGGATGCCGAGCGTGCCGCCCGCGGTGATCACGCCCGACGCGAGACGCACGTCGTAGCCCGCCTTGAGCATCGGATTGAAGGCGATCACGCCCATCAGCACCACGACGGCGCCGACGAGGCCGCTGGCGATGCCCCAGAACGTGCACACGATGAGCGTCGCCACGGCGAGCGAGGCCGGCACCCGCCGGAACGCCAGCTGGATCGAGTAGAACATCTTGTCGACGAGCGCGCCGCGCTCCATCACGTAGCCCATCAGCACGAACAGCGGGATGGAGATCAGCACGTCGTTGGTCATGGCGCCGTAGGTGCGCTGGACCATCAGGTCGAACACGCGGTTGTGGATCCAGGCCTGTCCCGGCTCGTAGAGCGCGACGAAGCCGAAGAACATGCCGAGCCCCATCAGCGTGAAGGCGGTCGGGAAGCCCATCATGATCACGATCACGATGAGCCCGAGCATGGTGAGCCCGAGGGCGGGATCGCTCATTCCAGCATCTCTCCACCCATGCCGCGCTGCTTGGCGGTCTCCTCGATTTCCTTGGCGCGCTCGATCGCGATCTTTCGGGACTCCTCGTCGACGTATTCGCTGTGCGCCAATTGCTCCTCGATGACGTCGATCTCCTCGACGTCCTTGAGCCGGCTCGGCCACTCGCCGGTCTTGAGGCAGACGACGCAGCGCACGATCTCGGCGAGGCCCTGCAGCATCACCAGCGAGCCGGCGATCGGGATGACGGACTTGAACTGGTAGACCGGCGGGCCGTCCGCGGTGACGTTCGAATGCTCGCGGATGCGCCACGCGTCGCCGGCGAAATCAATGCCCGCATAGATGAGGGCGGCGATGCCGGGAATGAAGAAGACGATGTAGAGCACGAGGTCGAGCGTCGCCTGGGTGCGCGGCTTCATCGAGCTGTAGAGGAAGTCGCCGCGCACATGGGCGTCCTGGGCGAGCGTATAGGCGCCGCACATCATGAACAGCGTGCCGTACAGCATGTTGTCGAGATCGAAGATCCATGCCGTCGGCGCGTTCAGGATGTAGCGCTTGAACACCTCGACGCAGACGACGGCGGTCAGCACCAGGATCAGCCAGGCCACGGCCTTGCCGACCCAGGTGCTGATGCCGTCGACGATATAAAGGAGACGCTGGACGGTCGATGCGGCCGCGGTCTCGAGATTCGGGGGTCGGATGAAAAGCCGCTCCACCCGGCGCGACGCGCCGGATGGAGGGCTCGCTGCGCACGTCGCGTCAGGTCTTCTTGCCCGCGTTCGGCCCGTAGTAATGATTGAACGCCATGCGGCGGTTGACGACGGTGTCCTGCTCCCACTGGGCCGCGCGCTTGCCGAACGCCATCTGCGATTCCACGATCTCCTTGAACAGCGGATCTTCGGCCGACTTCTTGGCGACGATCTGGTCGTAGAGCTCGAGCTGCCTCTGGAGCACCGCGTCAGGGGTCTTGTAGAACTTGACCTTGTCCTTGACCTGCATCTCCGCATAGTCCTGCGAGTAGCGGTCGACCGCCTTCCAGCTCATGTCCTGCGAGGCCGCCTCGACGGCGTAGGCGATGATCGCCCGCAGCTTCTCGGGCAGCGCGTCGTACTTCGTCTTGTTGAACATGATCTCGAACTGCTCGGCGTTCTGGTGGAAGCTCTGCAGCATGCAGACCTTGGAGACGTCGGGGAAGCCGAGCACGCGGTCGGACGAAGCGTTGTTGAACTCGGCGGCATCGAGCAGGCCGCGGTCCATCGCCGACACGATCTCGCCGCCGGGCAGCGCGTTCACCGCGGCGCCCATCGCCGTGAACAGGTCGATCGAGATGCCGACGGTGCGGTATTTCAGTCCCTTGAAGTCATCGACCTTGGTGATCGGCTTCTTGAACCAGCCGAGCGGCTGGGTCGGCATCGGGCCGTAGGGGAACGAGACCACGTTGGCGCCGATCGACGCATAGAGCTTCGCCAGCAGCTCCTTGCCGCCGCCGTACTTGTGCCAGGCGAGCAGCATGTTGGCGTCCATGCCATAGGCCGGGCCCGATCCCCACAGCGCGAGCGCCGTGCTCTTGCCGTAGTGATAGACGAGCACGCCGTGGCCGCCGTCGAGCGTGCCCTTGGAGACCGCGTCGAGCAGGCCGAACGGCGGCACCACGGCGCCGGCCGGCAGCACGTCGATCTTGAGATCGCCGCCGGACATGTCGTTGACCTTCTTGGCGTAATCCTGCGCGAACTCGTGGAATATGTCCTTCGACGGCCACGTGCTCTGCCAGCGCATGCTGATCACGCCCTGGGCGCTGACGACGTTCGGCGCAGCCACCGCCGACGCCGTCGCGGCCGCCGCGGCGGTCTTGAGAAAATTGCGCCGGGTCGCGCGCACGGATTTCGATTGTCTCGACATGATGTCCTCCCTGGAATACGGGCGCGCTGCAGGCCGCGCCTCTATTGCGTCAGGATGACATACCCCGCCGCACCCGTCACCCGCCAGTTGCAGCGCTGCTTGGCCGCAGCCCGGCGTGCCGGCGCGGAGGGATGCCGGCGCATCGTTCTGGAGGGCAACGGGCGCGTGCCCACTGCCGCGCCGATCGGTGCGGCTGGTCAGACGATGCGCTGGAGCACCGATCCCCGATGACGGACGCCTAGCCGGCGAGGGCCGGAGCCCTCGCGGATCGCGGGCTCAGCAGCAAATAGAAAGCGACGACGTGCGTGATCATCAATATCGGCACGTAGATGATCGGAATTGCATAACCGGCGCCCAACTGGCCCGACAGCGTCGGAAGGTCGAACTCGTTACCGTGATAATAGTCGACCAGGATGTCGACCGCTCCTGCGAGATTGAAGGCGACGACGAGCGGCCAGAAGAGCTGGACGTATTCTCACCGTCAGCAGCGCCAACATGGCCAGCACCCCGGTCGCGAAGTCGCCATAAGCGGCAAACGTGGCGAACCCCGCCGGCAGATCGGGCCGACAAAGCCTGGGAGAATGAAGACCAGCCCGAAGAAGCGAAAGCTGTGCAGCGTAGCGATGGCGCGCTGCGCCTCGACCTGGTCCATCGTCTTGAGCCTCGGCCAGACATAGGCGCCGAGGAAAAGCAGCCACGGGACGTAACCGAGGACGAGCTGGATCCGGAAAATCGTTGCCGGCGACATGTGGGACCTCCCGTCCAGGCGTCTACAAGCTGCGAAGGAAATCGATCATGGCGGCGCTGACCTCCGGCGCACGTTCCTGCTCGGTCCAATGGCCGCAGCCCGCGAGCGTGATCGGCGGCCGGAGCTTCGGCACCATCGCCGACTGCGTGGCGATGGCCTGCGAATAGACGGTAGCGACAAAGTCCCGGTCGCCCGCCATGTAGAGCGCGGGAACGGTCACCGCCGCGCCGGCAAAGGCGGCCATGAGTTCCCAGCCGCGATCGATATTGCGCCACCAGCTCAACGGACCGCGGAAGCCGCTGCGGGTGAATTCCGCGATGTAAACATCGATGTCGGACTCCGTGATCCAAGCCGGAAGAGATGCCGGATTGGCCAAAGGAGCGCCCTTCCGAGGCATCATCCCGCCAGGAAATCCGCCGCCCGCGGGCGTGTCGCCGGAGAGCGAGTAGAACTGGGCACGGAACGTGCGCCGCATGTCGCGTCCGAGCGCCGCCTCAGCCTCGGGGGTTTGGAGGAAGAGCTGGTAGAACAGCGCATCCTCGTTCCGCGGCATGAGCGTCGTCGGTGGCACAGAGCCGCCGAACCCCCGCGGCCGGAACGGCACGCTGAGCGCGATAACGCCACGGAAGCGATCAGGGCGCAGAAGCGCCGCTTGCCATGCCAAAGTGGCGCCGACGTCGTGGCCGGCGATCACCGCCTGCTTTTCGCCCAAAGCGTCGACGAGGCCCACGATGTCTCCAACGTTGTGGAGCACCGTATACTTCTCGACCTCCTCCGGACGGTCGCTTCGCCCGTAGCCGCGCAGGTCGGGCGCGACCGCACGGAAACCCGCGTCCGCCAATGCCCGGAGCTGATGCCGCCAGGAATACCAGCACTCGGGGAAGCCGTGGCAGAGAACGACGAGCGGCCCCCTGCCCTGCTCGGCGACGTGCAGGCGGATGCCGTTCGTCTCGACCATGCGATGCGTCACCCCGGGCATCGCCGGATCGACCCAAGCTGTGGGCTCAGGGCCCTCGCCGCTGGGCTCGGGCGAAGCGGCGATCGCCGGCGCCGCGAACGCAGCGCCGATCGCGAGCGCGCTCCCCGCCTGCAGCAATTCGCGTCGGGAGAACGCCGCGTCTCGCTTTGCATTGCTTCCCTGATCGTCGTGCATCTTGGGCTTCGACATCACCGCGTCTCCTGGATTTTCGACGTGACTCCTGATTTGCAAGCCGGATGTACGTCGGCTTCCGGCGAGCGACTATTCGCGATAATGTGCGACGGGCTATGAAGCAGAACTTCACAGTCAGGCAGGGCGCGCTCGATGGCGTCGAGGCCTTTCTGAGCGTCGCCCAGCACCGCAGTTTTCGCAAAGCGGCCGCGGAACTCGGCGTCACGCCATCCGCGATCAGCCAGGCGGTGCGCGCGCTCGAGGCGCGTATCGGCGCGCCGCTCTTCATCCGCACGACACGCAGCGTGGGCCTCACCGAAGCCGGCGAGCGATTCCTGTCGCGCGCCAAGCCGGCCTTCGAGGAGCTGGTCGCCGCAAGCGAGGTCGCGCGCGGATTGGGACGACGGCCGACCGGGCTGTTACGCCTCACGGCGCCGCGTGCGGTGGTGCCGATACTGTTGGAGCCGCTCATCGCATCCTTCTGCGAAGCCAATCCGGAGGTCGAGGTGGAGATCGCCGCGGGGCCCGATCTTGTCGACATAGCGGCCGAAGGATTCGATGCCGGCATCCGGCTGGGCCAGTTCATCGCTGCAGACATGGTCGCGGTGCGGTTGACACCGCCGTTCCCGTTCGTCGTCGTCGGCAGCCCCGACTATTTGCATCGACGGGGGCGGCCAGAACGGATCGACGATCTACGTCAGCACGCCTGCCTGCGCATGCGACGCGCGAACGGGTCGATCGCGCCCTGGTCATTTCTCAGCGGCAACAAGGCGATCGACGCGATCGTCTCGGGACCATTCATCGCCAACGATTTTCCCACCCTGATCGGCGCAGCGGTCGAAGGGTTGGGCCTTGTGCAAGTGCCCGGTCCGATCGTCGCCGGCCAGGTAGCGGCGGGAAAACTCGTGCGCGTCTGGAGCCGTTCGCGCAGATGGCGCCCGGCGTGTTTCTCTACTATCCCAGCCGCCGCCAGATGATGCCGAAGCTGCGGGCCTTCATCGACCACGTGAAGAGCCGCTCGGACACCGGCAACAGGAAACGCATCCGCTCCGATAAGACGGAGATCAGAGAGCGCGAGAGAAGGCCGGCCGGTGCCGTCGCGCGTCAGGCCGCGTTGACGCGGCGAAACCGGTTGAACAGCGCGGTCGCAGTGCCCGACATCAGCACCTCGAGATATCGCGCCTCTTGGTATTCGCCGTTGAGCGAGAGCCGCGGCAGCGCCATCAGGTGCTCGGCATGCTCGGGAAACAGCACGCCGGGGCGGGTCGTCACCGCGGTCCGGTAGCCGACCTCGGCCGCGAGGCGGAATTCGCGTTTCCCGACGAGATCGGGCCCGCCATAGGGGTAGGCGAAATGCAGCACCGGCTTTCCGAGCGCCGCCGCGATGACCTCGCGGCTCGCCGCAAGCTCGGTGCGCGCGGTCGCCTCGTCCGCCTTGCCGAGCATGATGTGGTTGACGGTGTGGGCGCCGAAGGTGATCAGCGGATCGGCCGCGAGCTCGCGGATCTCGTCCCAGGTCATGCACAGCGCGTCGCCGACCGGCGCCATGTCGACGCCGTATCGCGCCGACAACGCCTCGACGAAGGCGTGGATGTCGGCCTCGTCGGGAAGCGAGCGCAGCCACCAATAGATCGTGTCGAACGTCTCCTGCTTCTGTGCCGGGGTGGCGCAGTCGAAGCGCTGCTCGCGCCCGTCGACCGTCGCGACGACGGCGTCGTTCTCCGCGATCACCGTCTCGAGCGCGACCCACCACAGCTTGCCGCGGCGATCCGGGAAGCTCGTCGGAATGTAGATCGCGAACGGCGCCTCATGGGCCTTGAGAATCGGATAGGCCCATTCCTTGTTGTCGCGATAGCCGTCGTCGAAGGTGAGGCAGGCGAAGCGGCGGCCGAAATCGCGCTCGGTCAGGCGGCGGTGCATCTCGTCGAGCGAGATGATGTCGATGCCCTCGCGGCGCAGCCATTCGACCGTGTGCCGCAGGAACGCCGGCGTCACTTCGAGGCCCTGGTTGGGCGCAAACGCGCTCTGCCGCGGCGGCCGCACGTGATGGAGCATCAGGATCGCGCCGACCCCTCCGAAGAAGCGGCTCAGCAACGTGTGCAGCCTCGTGAAATAGAGGGTGTCGAAGCCGGTGCGGATGATCGTCGATTTCATCGCGATATCTTCGAATGGCGCTCGGTCGTCCCGCTTAACATAGCCGCTGCATGCAATGAATTTAACGCCGCGCGGCAAATCCGCCAGTGGTTAACGCGAGGCTACTCGCAGCGGGAATCTGGTAGCCGGATTGAGCGAGAGCGAAATCCGGGTGGGACGAGAGACGCAAGGCGCAGCGGTTTACATACGCCGCTTCCGGATTTCGCTCGCGCTCAACCGGGCTACGTGGCTTGCCCGCCGCCCCAGGTCACGTAGGCGCCGGCCCAGGTGAAGCCGCCGCCGAATGCCGCCATGATGAGGTTGTCGCCGGGCGCGAGGCGGCTCTCGTACTCCCACAGGCACAACGGGATCGTCGCCGCGGTGGTGTTGCCGTATTTCTGGATGGTGATCATGACGCGCTCGAGCGGCACGCCCATGCGCTCGGCGGTCGCCTCGATGATCCGCCGGTTGGCCTGATGCGGCACCAGCCAGGCGATGTCGTCCGCGGTCAGCGCATTGCGCTTCATGAGCTCGCCGGCGACCTCGGCCATCTTGGCGACCGCGAACTTGTAGACGGCGGCACCCTCCTGGTGGACGTAATGGAGCCGCTTCGCCACCGTCTCGTCGGTCGGCGGCATCCGGCTGCCGCCCGCCTTCTGGTGGAGGAACGGCATGCCGGCGCCGTCCGAGCGAATCAGCATGTCGACGATCCCGTGCGTGATCGCGGGACGGCTCGACCATCACCGCGCCGGCGCCGTCGCCGAACAGAACGCAGGTCGCGCGATCGGTGTAGTCGATGATCGACGACATCTTGTCGGCGCCCACCACGACGACCTTGCGCGCACGGCCGGTCTCGACGAATTGGGCGGCGATCGTCAGGGCGTAGATGAAGCCCGAGCACGCCGCCTGCACGTCGAAGCTGCCGATGTTGCGGATGCCGACCATGTCGCAGACGAGATTCGCGGTCGACGGAAACACCATGTCCGGCGTCGTCGTGGCGCAGATCAGGAGATCGACGTCGGCGGGCGCCGTTCCCGTCTTTTCGAGGAGCCCCTTCACCGCGCCGCATGCCATGTGCGAGGTGCCGAGCCCCTCGCCCTTCAGGATGCGGCGCTCCTTGATGCCGGTGCGTTCGATGATCCAGGAATCGGTGGTGTCCACCAGTGCGGCGAGTTCCGCATTGGTGAGGACATAGTCCGGCAGCGAACCATGCACCCCGGTGATCGCCGCACGGACCGCGTTCGGGTGCCTTTTCTCGGGCTTATCGTTCATGTCGCTGGGGCGATCCCTGTCATTGTCCCTGTTAGCACGCTCAATCCGGCGATGAAACCGCTCGGCCCGCCACGGCGAGCACGATCGTCCGCGGCACGCGCGCTCGGCGCGCTCGCACCGACTTCCATCGCGGCATCGAGCCGGGCCAGCGCCTCGCACTGGCGCCGGCGCTCCGGCGTGTCGCCGATGAGCGCCACGAGGTGGGCGGCGAGATTCTCCGGCGTGGCGTCCCGCTGCAACAGCTCCGGCATCGCCTTCTCGCCGAGAATGAGGTTGGCGAGCCCGACCTTGTCGGTGGTGATGAGCGCGCGCGCGATCATCTCCTCGAACAGCGCGACGCGATAGGCGAGCACGGTCGGAACGCCGGCGAGACCGAGCTCGAGCGTCACCGTCCCCGACGCGGCGAGCGCCGCCCGCGCGCGTCGAAACGCCGCCCATTTCTCCGCCTGCGTCGACGACGATGCGCGGCGGCGCGCCCAGTCGCGGGTCGCCTGCGTCACCTCTTCGACGAGATGCGGCACTGTCGGCAGCACGATCTCGACGGCGCCGATCTGGCGTACCACCGCCGCCATCGCCGCACCGAACACGCCGATGTGCCGCCTCACCTCGCCGCGGCGGCTCCCCGGCAGCACGAGCACGAGCGGCGGGGCGGCCTCGCGCCGCGCGGCTTCCTCGCGATCGGGCCGCAGCATCGCAAGCTGCTCGATCAGGGGATGGCCGACATAGGTGCAGGGCGGGCCACCGAGCCGCTGATGGGCGGCCGGCTCGAACGGAAACAGCGCCAGCACGTGGTCGACGTAGCGCCGCATGGCGGCCGCCCGCCCGGGGCGCCAGGCCCACACCGTCGGCGAGACGTAATCGATGATCGGGATCGACGGTGCCGCCGCGCGCACGCGCCGCGCCACCCGATGGGTGAAATCCGGACTGTCGATGATGACGAGCGCGTCGGGGCGTGCGGCGATGACGGCGCGGGTGGTGCTCCGCAGATGCCGCAGGATCGTCGGCAGGCGCCCGGGGATCGCGGCGAAGCCGTTGACCGCGAGGTCGGCGATCGGGACGAGGCTTTCGAGTCCCTGCTCCGCCATCTCGCGGCCGCCGACGCCGGAGAAAACCACCGGCCGTCCGGCCTGCGCCGCGATCGCGGCCATCAGCGGCGCCCCCAGGCGATCGCCGGATTCTTCTCCCGCGATGACGAAGAGATTGAGCGCATCGCGCTCGCCCGCCGTTACGCCCATCAGGCCACCTCGCGGTCGGAGCGTCCCACCACGAACAGGCCGTTGAAGTCGGCGGCTTCGACGAGGCGCAGCGGTTCGGCGATGATGGTGCCGCCGGCGACGACGGCGATGCCGGCGAGCCCCGCGCGCGATGCGTTGAGCACGGTGTCCGGCCCGATCGAGGGCAGGTCGAAGCGGCGGTCCTGGGCGAGCTTCGGCGCCTTGACGAGCACGCCGATGCCGCGCGGCAATCCGAGACGCCCCTCGTCGCGCATCGCGATCATGCGGCGGAGCATGCCGTCGGTGCCTTCGGCGGCTTCGATCGCGAGCACCCTGCCCTTCGCGACCACCGCGGCCTGGCCGACGTCGAACGGGCTCATGGCGGCGAGCAGCGCGAAGCCGCGGTCGATGTCGTCGAGCGCGGCGGCATCGGGCAGGTGACGCCCGAGCGGACCCGACGGCGCGGTGATTTCGGGGGCCACCTCGTGGGCGCCGAGCAGCCGAAAGCCCTCGGCTTCGAAGATGCGACCGATCCCGGTCAGCAGATGATCGTCGCCGCCGCGGAAGGCGCGGATGATCCGCGGCATCGCGACGAGCGTCGCCCAGTCGAGCCGCACCTCGCGCAGCGACGGGCGCACCATCCCGCCGACGAGGACGAGGTCGCGGCAGCCTTCGGCGCGCGCCAGGCGGCAGAATCGCCCGAACTGGCCGACCGCGATCCAGCAATGCGGAAAGGCCGCGACGGCATCGGGATCGACGATGCCGCGCAGCGGAAACAGCATGACGCGCCGGCCGCGGCGCGTGACGGCTGCCGCGATCGCCGGCGGGATGGTGCCGCTTCCGCAGATGATGCCGAGCGGCCCCTCGTCGGTCGCCGCGATGCTCATTGGTCCTCGGTCGCGCCGTCGCCTCCCCGACGAACGGCGGTGCTGAGCGGCCGCTTGCCGCTGCGGATGAAGGCGAACACGCTGTCGATCAGCGGCACGCCGGCATAGGCCTGTTCGGCGCGTGCGAGCCGGTCGCGGAACACGCCTTCGCCCAGGAACAGATCCTTGTAGAGCGCGCGCAGGCGATGGATGTCGGCCTTGGTGAAGCCGCGCCGGCGCAGGCCGACCACGTTGAGGCCGACGAGATTGGCGAGCGGGCCCTGCGCCATGCCCCAGGGGATGACGTCGGCACGGATGCCGCTCAAGCCCACGATCATCGCGCCCTCGCCGATGCGGACGAACTGGCGCACCGCCGCCTGTCCGCCGAGGAAGCTGTTGTCGCCGACGCTCGCATGGCCGCCGAGCACCGCGTTGTTCGCCATGACCACGTGGTTGCCGACCTTGCAGTCATGGGCGACGTGCGATCCCGCCATGAGAAAGCAATGATCGCCGACCTCGGTGATGCCGCGGTCGTCCTCCGTTCCGATGTTGATGGTGACGTTCTCGCGGATGTCGCAGTCCGATCCTATTGCGAGCCGCGTCGGCCCGCCGCGGTATTTGACCGACTGCGGCGGGGTGCCGAGCGAGGCGAACGGATAGACCACGGTGCGCGCCCCGATCGTGGTGTGGCCGGTGACGCTCACATGGGCGACGAGCCGGCAGCCCTCGCCGATGACGACGTCCGGTCCGATGACGCAATAAGGCCCGATCGCCGCACCGGCAGCGATCTTCGCGCCCGCCGCGATGCGGGCGGTGGAATCGATCGACGTCATCGCTCACGCCGTCGCGATCATGGCGCCGACTTCGGCCTCGGCGACGACTACGCCCGCGACCCTCGCCTCGCCGCGGAACCACCACATGGTCTTGCGCTTGGCGATCTTGGTCATGTGATATTCGATGGTGTCGCCGGGAATGACGGGCTTGCGAAACTTCGCCTTGTCGATGGTGAGGAAGTAGACGAGCTGTTCCTTCGGCGTGCGACCGGTCGAGAGCATGCAGATGACGCCGGCGGTCTGCGCCATGCCCTCGATCATCAGCACGCCGGGAAACACCGGGTTTTCCGGAAAATGCCCGAGAAACTGCGGTTCGTTGAAGGTCACGTTCTTGATGCCGATGGCGAAGTCGTCGCCGCGCATGTCGCGGATGCGGTCGACCATGAGGAACGGGTAGCGATGGGGAAGCGATTTCAGGATGGTCGCGATCTCTATCGATTCGATCGTGGTTCCGATCTCGTTCATGACAGCGCCTCAGCCTTCATCGGTGCTCCCGGTCGTCGTGGGCAGGATCGTCGGCGGTTTCCTGGGTCGCCTGGCGCCCGGCCAGCCGCTCCAAGGTCTTCATCTCGCGGAACCACAGCTTGGCGGGCTTCGCCGGCGTTCCGCCCCATCGCGCGCCGGGCGGGACATCGCCATGGACGATGCTGGTCGCGGCGATCTGCGCGCCCTCCCCGATGGTGACGTGATTGTTCACCCCGACCCGTGCTCCGAGCACCACGAAATCCTCGAGCATCACGCTGCCTGATATTCCGGTCTGCGCGACGAGTACACAGTGGCGGCCGATGCTGACATTGTGGCCGATCTGCACCAAGTTGTCGATCTTGGTGCCCTCGCCGATCACGGTGTCACGGGTCCCGCCGCGGTCGATGGTGGTGCCGGCGCCGATCTCGACATCGTCCTGGATGATGACGCGGCCGATCTGCGGCACCTTGAGGTGTCCCGACGCGCCCATGACGAATCCGAAGCCGTCCTGCCCGATCCGCACGCCGGGATGAACGATCACCCGGTCGCCGAGAAGCGCGTTCATCAGCGATGCGCCCGGCCCGATCGAGCAGGAGCGGCCGATGCGCACGCCGGGTCCGATGACGGCATTGGCGCAGACGATCGTGTCCATGCCGATCTCGGCGCCGGGCCCGACGACGACGCCGGGATCGAGCACGACCCCGCTCTCGAGGCGCGCCGACGGATGGACGGTGGCTCCCGGCGCGGCGCCGTCCGCCGCGAACAGCGACGACGGCCGCAAGGCCTGCGGATAGAGGGCACGCGCGACGGCGACGAAGGCGCGATAGGGATCGCGCACGCGCAGCACCGGCACATGGGCGGGCGTCGCGGCGACGAAGCGCGGCGCCACCAGGCAGGCGCCGGCCCGTGTCGAGGCGATCTGGTCGGCGTAGCGCGGATTGTCGAGAAAGGCGAGGTCGCCGGGGGTCGCCGTGTCGAGCGGCGCGACGCCGCAGATCGTCCGGTCGGGCGGCGCCTGCGGCCCCGGTTCGGCACCGGTGAGCGCGGCGATCTCGGCAATCGTCAGAGACTTCGCGCTCTTGAAGTACAGCGGCTCGCTCATCCCACCCGTGCTTGTACGCGACCATTCACGGCCGCGCCGGACGTCGCCGACCGCCGTGGCGCGAAATGAATACCGCAAGAGCGTGCCGTAATCCAATCGTCCCGCGTGCAGGTGCAGGGCCGCGGGCGCATGGGCCCCCGCCGGTGTCGCCGAAGCCAGCCGCAGGTCGCCGGGACGGAACGTCAGAACCGGGTTCCGCCGCCGAATCGGAACAGCTGCGTCCTGTCGTAGGGCCCTTTGGTCAGGGCGTAGGCGAGGTCGAAGCGCAGCGGACCGAACGGCGAATCCCAGATGAGACCGGCGCCGACCGAGGAGCGCACGATCTGGGATTCGTTCAGCAGCAGCGACTCGCCGGTCACGTTCCAGTAGGTCGGACCCTGATAGTCCCACAGCAGGCCGGCGTCCGCGAACAAGGCGAGCTTCATGCCGAAGTCCTTCGGCATCAGCGGCATCGGCGTCTGGAATTCGAGCGACGCCGCCCAGTAGAGCGAGCCGCCGAGCGCGTCCTGGGTGCCGCCATAGCCGTAGATGATCTGGCTGATGTCGCGCGGACCGAAGCCGGCGGGCTGGAAGCCGCGCACCAGCGACGGACCGGCCTGGAATTCGTCCAGCATGCGGATGGCGCCGTCGAAGCCCACCGCATAGCCGGCCTGGCCGCGAAGCACGCCGACGACTGTCGGGGAAGATTTCGTTGTAGATGCGGGCGTCGATGGTCGACTTGAGGTTATGCACGTCGCCGCCGACGCCGGCGAGGTCCTGCTTGAATTCGACGAGCATGCCCTGGGTCGGCGCCCGGCCGTTGTCGAGCGTGTTGTAGGCGAGCGTGTAGCCCACCGCCGACGCGATCACCGGGCCGGCCGCGAGCTCCTTGCGCACCGCGAGCGAGGCTTCGCCGTCCTGGTAACAGTTGGTCTGCGACGGAGAGCCCGCCGCCAGCCAGGCGGCATTGAAATCGCCGGTGGCGAATGCCGCCGGCGTCGGGAAGGTGTTGATGAAGTTCGGCGTGAGGTTGTTACAGTTGTCGAGATACTGCGGCAGCGTGATTTCCTGCTGGTAGATCGTGTACCGCAGCTGCGTCGAGATGTTCTCGGTGATCGGAATGCCGGTCTTGACGTCGCCGCCGATCGTCCTCGTCAGATAGGTGGTGTACTGGCTCGAGGTCTGCTGCTTGGCGAACACGTCGAAGCCGAGCGCGAGGCGCGTATCGAGAATGTAGGGCTCGATGAACGACAGCTCGAAGCCGCGCGAGCGCTGACCGTACTGCACCGAGGCCTTGGCCACGCGGCCGGTGCCGAGCAGGTTTCGTTCGCCGACCGAGACTTCGGCAATGGCGCCGTCCGAGGTCGAATAGCCGCCCGCGATGGAGAATTCGCCGGTCGACTGCTCTTCCAGGTCGACATTGATGATGATTCGATCGGGTGCCGATCCCGGTTCGGTCGTGATCTTGACGGTCTTGAAGTAGCCGAGGCCCTTGAGCCGGCGTTCGGCGCGGTCGACCAGCGCGCGGTTGTAGGGGTCGCCTTCGACGATGTCGAATTCGCGCCGGACCACGTAGTCGCGCGTGCGCGTGTTGCCGCGCAGGTTGATCCGCTCGATGTAGACGTGCGGACCTTCCTCGATGACGAAGAGCACGTTGACGATGCGCTGGTCGGGAAAGCGATCGCCCTTCGGACGCGCGGCGGCGAAGGGATAGCCGCGCTTCGCCACCTCGACGGTGACGAGCTCGGCGGACTTCTCGACGGCGTCGGCGTTGTAGATGCGGCCCGGCTCCGCCCGCAGCAGCGGACGAAGCGCGTCGGGCGGCACTTCCGGGATGTTCGAGCGGATCTCGACCTTGCCGAAATGATACTGCTCACCTTCCTCGATGACGAAGGTGATGATGAATCCCTTCGCGTTCGGATCGTATTCCCCGGTCGCGGCGACGATGCGAACGTCGACGATAGCCGTATTTGAGATAGTGACGCCGCAGCAGGTCGCGATCGACCTCGACGCGGTCGGGATCGTAGATGTCGTTCGACTTCAGGAAGCTCAGCCAGGTGGTCTCGCCGGTCTTGATGACGTCCTTCAGTCGCTGGTCGGAGAACGATTTGTTGCCCGACGAACACGATCTTGGCGACGCCGGTCTTCGCGCCCTCGTTGATCTCGAACACGAGGTCGACGCGGCCGTTCGGCAATTCGATGACCTTGGGCACCACGGTCACGTCGTAGCGGCCGGAGCGCTGGTAGACCTCGAGGATGCGCTGAACGTCGGCCTGCACGAGCGCGCGCGAGAAGGTGCCGCGCGGCTTCGATTGAACTTCCGAGGAAAGCTGCTCGTCCTTGGCTTTCTTGTTGCCTTCGAACTGGACGCGATTGATGACGGCATTTTCGACCACCGTCACCAGAATCCGATTGACCCCGGGCGTGATCCGCACGTCCTGGAACAGGCCGGTGGCGTAGAGCCCTTTGAGGGCCGAGTCGATTTTGGCTGTGTCGAGCCGCTCGCCGGGAGCGACGCGGAAATAGGAGCGAATCGTATCCGCCTCTACGCGGCGGTTACCTTCGACATCGATGCGCAGCGTTTGCGCGACGGCAACATCCGCGGTCACGATCGTCCCCACGATCGAACCGAAGATCAGCACGCCGAACAGGGCAGCTGCGACCCCAATCCCCCGCAACACCTGCACGCTCATTCCCCCAAATAGACCCCAAAACCGGTCCTGAATCACCCCTCAGGTCCGGAACCCCCGAACGCGCTTTTAACGACTTCCGCCCCGCCTGCAACCCTTCAAGCCCCCTCCGTTCCCATTTGGCGAGCAGACGTAACCCCCCAGTTACATCTACGACGCCCGTCAGGTGCAGGATGTCGTTCACCGTGGCAAAAATCATCAACATTACGACTATTGCAAGGCCGATGCGGAACCCGACCTCCTGGGCGCGCTCCGAAAGCGGCCGGCCGCGCACGCTTCGATCAGGTAGAACAGAAGGTGGCCGCCATCGAGAAGCGGCACCGGGAACAGGTTCAGAAGGCCGATCGAGACCGATATTACCGCGACAAAATCGATCAGCGCGCCCCATCCGAGCTCGGCCACCTGGCCGGAGATTCGCGCGATGCCGATCGGTCCGCCGATCTGATCGGCCGACTGACGGCCGACGAAAACGTCGCGGATATAGGACAGCGTGGTGTCGACGATGAACCAGGTCTTGTCGACCCCGAGCTTCACGGCGTCGAGCGGGGCGACCGATTCGACCCTGACGTCGCCGGGCTGGTTCGAGCGCGTCACCCCGAGGATGCCGCGGTTGTTCCTCATCTCGGGCGTGGCAGTCAGGGTGACCGGAACGCCGCCGCGGTCGACCACGATGGTCAGCGGGTGGCCGCCGGAGAAGCCGACGATGCGCTGCATGTCGACGAAGTTATCGATCTTGCGACCATCGATCGCAGTGACGAGATCGCCCGGCTGGAAGCCGGCCACGGCGGCCGGGCTGCCGGACTCGACCGCGGACAACCCGCGGCACCGCGATCTGCTTGCCGACAACCATGAAGACTGCGGCAAAAAGCACGATCGCGAGGATGAAATTGGTGAGCGGGCCGGCGACCACGACGGCGGCGCGGCGGCCGACCGATTGGCCGAAGAAGCTTTGCTTGCGCTCTTCGTCGGACATGGCGGCGAGCGTCGCGGGGTCGGGCACGCTCGCTTCGTTCTCGTCGCCGAAGAATTTGACGTAGCCGCCGAGCGGTATGGCGGAGAGCTTCCACCGCGTCCCCAGGCGGTCGGTGAAGCCGGCGATTTCCGGCCCGAAGCCGAGCGAGAACACCAACACCCTGATGCCGCACCAGCGGGCCACCAGGAAGTGGCCAAGCTCATGAAAGAAAACGATGACCGTCAGCGTGAACAGGAACGGAACAATCCACCCCGTATAGTTGCCGACGAGCGCGGCAAAAGAGGAAAAGGCGGTAGTGCTCATCATGGCCTCGCGGCTTGGGGCGGAGACATCCTAAACGTTTATTAAAACGCTTTTACGGCGATTTCCGGCAAGAGGGAACGCGCTAATTGTCTCGAATTATGGTCAACGGAAATGGCGTCGTCGACGCTCGCGGGCTCCCGCATGATGCCCTTCCCCCCTGCCGCATCGATGGTTGCCTCAACGAGCGCGGCAATTCCGGCGAAACCAAGACGACCGCCGATGAACTCGTGAACCGCAATCTCGTTCGCGGCATTGAGGACGGTCGGAACGCCGTTGCCGGACTGCAACGCCTGGCGGGCAAGTGCGAGCGCCGGAAATCGCACCGGGTCCGGCGGCTCGAAGGTCAGGTTCGACATATGCGCGAAGTCGAGCCGCGCCGCCCCCGTCATGCGCGCCGGCCAGGCGAGGCAGTTCGCGATCGGCACCCGCATGTCCGGCGGACCGAGCTGGGCGATCAGCGAGCCGTCGCGATACTCGACGATGCCGTGAACGACCGACTGCGGATGGACGATGATGTCGATCTGATCGGAGCCGAAGCCGAACAGGTGATGCGCCTCGATGAGCTCGAGCCCCTTGTTCATCATGGTCGCGGAATCGATCGTGATCTTGGCGCCCATCGACCAATTGGGATGGCGCAGCGCCTCCTGCACGGTCGCAGCGCGCATCTTCTCCAGCGTGTGGGTGCGGAACGGCCCGCCGGAGGCGGTGAGCACGATGCGGCTCACCTCGTCGCGCGCGCCGGCCGAGAGCGCCTGAAAGATCGCGTTGTGCTCGGAATCGACCGGCAGCACGACGGCGCCGGTTTCATGGGCGCGGCGCATGAACAGCGCGCCGGCGCAGACCAGGCACTCCTTGTTGGCGAGCGCGATGGTCGCGCCGCGCTCGAGCGCGGTGAGCGTCGGACGCAGGCCGGCGGCGCCGGTGATCGCCGCCATCACCCATTCCGCCGGGCGGCTCGCCGCCTCGACGATCGCATCGTCGCCGGCCGCCGCCTCGATCCCCGAACCGGCGAGCGCCTCCTTGAGCTCGCCATAGCAGCCGGTGTCGCCGACCACCGCGAGGCGCGCGCCGCAGTCGCGCGCGAGGCCGGCGAGCGCCGCGGCATTGCTTCTGCGCGGTGACGGCCTCGACGCGGAAACGGTCGCGGTTGCGGCGGACGAGATCGAGCGTGCTCGTTCCGATCGACCCGGTGGCGCCGAGCACCGTCATCGACAGCACGCCGTTGTGCGGCGTCGCTTGCGTTCTATCGAGCGGAACTCCGGTCATCGCGTTCACCACAGCAGCAGCCCCTGCGCCGCTTCACCCGACCCGGCGCGCACGATACCGATCAACACTGCCACGCCCGCCGCGGCAATGAAACCGTCCAGGCGATCCATCAGGCCGCCGTGGCCGGGGATGACGTGACTCGCATCCTTGACGCCGAAGTGCCGCTTGAATCCGGACTCGATGAGATCGCCGCCTTGCGACACCAGCGACAGGACGAACGCCGTCGCACCCGAACCGACGATCGAGTAGCCCGCCAGCGCGGCAAACACCACCCCTGCGGCGACGGCGCCGAGCGCGCCGCCGATGGCGCCCGCCCAGGTCTTCTTCGGGCTGATGCGCAGTGCGAGCCGCGGCCCGCCGACCGCGCGTCCGACGAAATAGCCGAGGATGTCGGTCACCCACACCACCGCGAACAGAAAGAACATCGCGGCCGCGCCGTGCGCACCCTGGCGCAACAGCGTCGGCGCGAGCACCAGCACGCCGGCATAGAGCACGCCGGCACCGCTCCAGGCGCGCCGCTCTGAGCGAGCGCCGCAACCGCGATCGCCCCCACCGCGAGCGCGCCGATGCGCCAAGCGCTGCGTCCGGACCCGCACGCGCGGCGGCGGCGACGAGAGCGCGACGACGGCAGCCGTGAGCGGGAGCTTGGCGTCGCCGGCGACGATCGACGTCCATTCCCAGGCGATGATGACCGCGGCCGCGGTCCAGAACAGAACGAAGGTCCAGCCGCCGATCGCGACCGCGGCGATGGCGAGCACCACCATCACCACCGACGACGCGACGCGCTTGCGCAGATCGCCCGATGTCGTGACGGCCGCGGCGGAATCGGCTTGCGCCGGATCCGGCGCCGGCGCGCTCACGGCGTCATGATCCGGTTCGCGCCACCAGTCCGCCGAACCGGCGCTCGCGCCGCCAATACTCGGCGATCGCCGTCTCGAGCGTGGCGCGATCGAAGTCGGGCCAATAGGTCGGGACGAATACGAGCTCGCTATAGGCGGACTGCCACATCAGGAAATTGGAGAGCCGCTGCTCGCCGCTGGTGCGGATGATGAGGTCCGGGTCCGGCAGGTCCGGCGCATCGAGATGCCGGCCGATGAGGTCGGCGGTGATCTCGGACGGCGCGAGCGTGCCGCGCGCCACCTGCTCGGCGACGCGGCGGGCGGCGCGCGCGATCTCCTGCCGGCCGCCGTAGTTGAAGGCGACGACGAGCAGCAGCCCGGTATTGGCGCGGGTGAGGTCTTCGGCCTCCTGGAGCAGCCGGTCGATGTCGGGATCGAGCCCGACGCGCTCGCCGATGATGCGGACCCGCACGTTGTTGCGATGAAGCTCGGCGAGGTCGTTGCGCACGAAGCGGCGCAACAGCCCCATGAGATCGCGGATTTCCGCCGCCGGGCGCGACCAGTTCTCCGAGCTGAAGGAGAACAGCGTCAGGATCTCGATCCCGAGCTCGCCGACGGCGCGGACGGTGCGGCGCAGCGCTTCGACCCCGCGCCGGTGGCCCTCCCCGCGCGGCAGCCCGCGCTCGGCGGCCCACCGCCCGTTCCCGTCCATGATGATGGCGACGTGACGCAGCGGCTCGAAGCCCGATTGGGGCTTCCTCGGCGATACCGCCATCTCGGGCATCCGTTTCTCCAGTCGCAGGTTCTCGACGACTCAGATCGTCATTATCTCTTTTTCCTTGGACGCGAGCGACTGATCGACTTCGGCGATCACCTGGTCGGTCGCCTTCTGCACCTCGGCGGCCATGCGCTCGTGATCGTCTTCGCTGACCTTCCCGTCCTTTTCAAGCTTCTTGAGGAGATCGAGGGCGTCGCGGCGGACATGGCGCACGGCGACGCGCGCGGCCTCGGCATATTTGTGCGCGACCTTGACCATCTCCTTGCGGCGCTCCTGGTTGAGCTCGGGGATGCGCAGCCGCAGCACCTGGCCCTCGGTGGACGGGCTCAGTCCGAGATTGGAGTTGATGATCGCCTTCTCGACCGCGTGCACCATCGCGCGGTCCCACACCTGCACGCTCAGCAGCCGCGGCTCCGGCACGCTGACCGTGGCGAGCTGGTTGAGCGGCATGTGGGTGCCGTAGGCCTCGACCTGGACTGGCTCGAGCAGGTTCGCCGAGGCCCGGCCGGTGCGCAGGCCTCCGAGCTCCTGCTTGAGCACCTGGGTGGCGCCGTGCATGCGGCGCTTGATTTCGTTGAGATCGTAGGTCGCGGTAGCCATGACGCGTCTCCCGAGAATCCGCGCGGCGCTTCGCCTGCGGCGCGGTTGCTCTTGTTCGCATTCCGGCGAGGCCCGGGACGGGCGCTCGCCGCACCCTCAAACGCCGACACTCATACGATCATACGCCGACGGTGGTCGCCCGCGCGGCTCCGCCCAGCACCGCCGTGATCGCGCCCGGTTCGAGGATCGAGAACACTATGATAGGCATACGGTTTTCGCGGGCAAGGGCAAACGCAGTGGCGTCCATGACCTTCAACTCCCGCATGAAGGCCTCGTGGTGGGTCAAGTGCTCGTAGCGCGTGGCCGTCGGGATCCTTCTTGGGATCGGCGGTGTAGACGCCGTCGACATTGGTCGCCTTGAGGACCGCGTCGCAGCGCATCTCGGCGGCGCGCAGCACGGCGGTGGTGTCGGTCGTGAAGAACGGATTGCCGGTGCCGCCGGCGAACACCACCACGCGGTTCTCGTCGAGGTGACGCAGCGCGCGCTGGCGCTCGTAGGTTTCGCAGACCTGCGGCATGGCGAGCGCCGACATCGTGCGCGCCGACACCCCGGCGCGCTCGATCGCCGCTTCGAGCACGAGGCCGTTCATCACCGTCGCCAGCATGCCCATGGCGTCGGCGGTGGTGCGCGACACGCCCTGGGCCGCGACCTCGACGCCGCGCAGCACGTTGCCGCCGCCGACCACGACGCCGATGGTCACGCCCAGGCCCCGCGCCGCGACGATGTCGGCGGCATAGCGATCGATGGTCGGCTGATGGATGCCGAATCCTTCGGGGCCGGCGAGCGCTTCGCCGGAGAGCTTGACGATGACGCGGCGGTATTTTGGCACGGCCATGCCGCGTCCTCTCTCCTCCTCCGCCCGCCTCGCGGGCCCGCAGATGCGTTCAGTGGCCGGCGGCCGCGGCGACCTCGGCGGCGAAATCACCCTCCGGGCGATCGATCCCTTCGCCGAGCGCGTAGCGCACGAAGGCGGTGACCTTGATCGGCCCGCCGACCTTGCCTTCGGCCTCCTTGAGCGCCTGGGCGACGGTCTTGTCCGGCGCGTGGATGTAAGGCTGATCGAGCAGGCAGACCTCCTTGTAGAAGGTCTTGAGGCCGGACTCGACGATCTTGGCGATCATCGCCTCCGGCTTGCCCTGGGCGCGGAACTTGTCGGCAAGGATGTCCTTCTCGCGCGCCACCACCTGCGGGTCGAGGCCCGCCGGGTCGACCGCCTGCGGATTGGAGGCGGCGATGTGCATCGCGACGTTACGGCCGAGCGCGACGAGCTCGTCCGCCTGCCCCGGCGAACTCGAGGCCGACGATGACGCCGATCTTGCCGAGCCCGTCGCCCACCGCATTGTGCACGTAGCTGCCGATGGCGCCCTGCGACACCGCCACCTCGGCGGCACGGCGCAACGTCATGTTCTCGCCGATGGTCGCGATCGCCGAATTGATCGCGTCGTTCGCGGTGACGCTGCCGACCTTCGCCGCCTTGATCTTCTCGACGTCGGGCCCGGTATCGAGCGCAATGCCGGCGATCATCCGCACGAGGCCCTGGAACTGCTCGTTGCGGGCGACGAAATCGGTCTCCGAATTGACCTCGACGACGACGCCCTTCGTGCCCTTCACGGCAATGCCGATGAGACCTTCCGCAGCGATGCGGCCGGCCTTCTTCGCGGCCTTGGACAGGCCCTTCTTGCGCAGCCAGTCGACCGCGCTCGCGAGATCGCCATTGGTTTCGCCGAGCGCCGCCTTGCAATCCATCATGCCGGCGCCGGTCTGGTCGCGAAGTTCCTTGACCAACTGAGCGGAGATATTTGCCATCGTCAGAATCCTGTCTTCATCGGACGCAATTGCGTTGCTGGTCCTCCCCGCCGGGGAGGAAGACGGGCGCGCGAGACGCCGCCCGTCAGCTCGCCGGGCGCAAGCAACGCCGGCGCCGTTACTCGGCGCTGAGCTCCTTGGCCTGGGCGATCCAGCTGTCGACACGCCCGGGCAGGCCGACCTCTTCGCCGATATGATGCGTCGCCGCCGGACCGAGGCCGGCGATCTGCCAGTAGTGGAAGATGCCGAGGTCGTTGAGCTTCTTCTCGATCGCCGGCGACACGCCGGGCAGCTTCTTGAGATCGTCGGCGACGCCGCGCGGACCGGACAGCGCCTCGAAGCCGGCGCCGTCGGTGGTCTCGGCCGGCACCTCCTCGGCGAGCGGATGCTCGGAAGCGCCGACGTCGATGCCGTGCTCGCCCTGGGCGCGGGAAATCCCGTCGATCGCGGCCTTCGCGATCAGATCGCAATAGAGCGTGATGGCGCGGCCGGCATCGTCGTTGCCCGGCACCACGAAGGTGATGCCGTCAGGATCGGAATTGGTGTCGACCACGGCGGCGACCGGGATGCTGAGGCGCTGCGCTTCCTTGATCGCGATGTTTTCCTTGTTGGTGTCGATGACGAAGACGAGGTCGGGCAGCCCGCCCATGTCCTTGATGCCGCCGAGCGCGCGGTCGAGCTTGTCGCGCTCGCGGGTGAGCGTGAGGCGCTCCTTCTTGGTGTAGGCCTGGGCCTCGCCGGAGCCGAGCATCTCGTCGAGCTTGCGCAGGCGCTTGATCGATTCGGAGATCGTCTTCCAGTTGGTCAGCGTGCCGCCGAGCCAGCGCGAATTGACGTAGTACTGCGCCGACTTCTTGGCCGCCGCGGCGACCGCGTCCTGGGCCTGGCGCTTGGTGCCGACAAACAGGATGCGCCCACCCTTGGCGACGGTGTCGCTCACCGCCTCGAGGGCGCGGTGGAGCATCGGCACCGTTTGGGCGAGGTCGATGATGTGGATGTTGTTGCGGGCGCCGAAGATGAAACTCTTCATCTTCGGATTCCAGCGGTGCGATTGATGACCGAAATGGACGCCAGCCTCGAGGAGCTGGCGCATCGAATAATCAGGCAGCATGTCCTTCTCCGGTTGTTCCGCCGCGGACCCGTGAGCGTCGCGACGACCTTTCGGGTCGCCGGTCGGCCACCGGACGGCTTGTGAGCCAAGATCCGCGTGTGAGATGGCGGGGCTTATAACGGGGCTCGGCGGGCGATGCAAGGCGCGCGCGAGGTTCCCGAAACCAGTCCGCATTGGCACTTAGCTAAGGGGCAAATCCCGCGCCTTCAAGGGCATGCCCTGCTCCCTCCCCGTCTTCGGGGAGGGCGGGGTGGGGTCGCGGACTTGCCGCGCGGGAAGCCTTGGAGAGACTGCAAAGAAGAAAGAGCCCCACCCTGCCCTCCCCGAAATCGGGGAGGGAAAGAGAAAGCTCTAATGCGACGCCAGCATGTGGGGGCCGCCGTCGGGCCGCACCTCGGAGGCCATCATGCCCTTGGGGCCGGGGCCGAAGCGGACCAGCACGGTCTGACCGGGGCGCAGCTCGGTGATGCCGTAGCGGCGCAGCGTCTCCATGTGGACGAAGATGTCCGGCGTGCCCTCGCCGCGGGTGAGGAAGCCGAAGCCGCGCAGCCGGTTGAACCATTTCACGATGGCGCGCTCGAGCCCGCTGGTCGGCGTCACCGTGACATGGGTGCGCGGCGGCGGCATCTGCGCCGGATGCACCGCAGTCGTCTCGTCCATGGAGAGCACGCGGAACGCCTGCAGGCCCTTCGGCCGCTGCAAGGCTTCGCAGACGATGCGGGCGCCTTCATAGGCGGTCTGGTAACCGTCGCGGCGCAGGCAGGTCACGTGAAGCAGCACGTCGGCCATGCCGTTGTCCGGCACGATGAAGCCGTAGCCCTTGGAGACGTCGAACCACTTGATGACGCCGACCACCTCGACGACATCTCGCGCCGTCGCTCAGGAGCTCACCGAGAGCTTCTTGCCTCAGATCAAAGTCGATGATCCCCGGCCCCTTGGGCCCACTCGCATCCGCCGCCATGAAGACGCACGCCGTTGGCTGTTTGGTTGCCCCTTGATCTAGGGCATTACCCCGAATCTCTAGCCGAAGGATAACATCGAAGAGCGGCCCGCAAAGCATAAAAAGTTTCTTTTGGGCCTCGGAGTGTGTCGACCTGTGCACATCCCTGATGCAAGAAAAAGACTCTCTTCGAACCGTTCAAAGAGTCATTTCGCACGGTTAATGTGCAATGAACGGCGCGAGCGTCGCCCCGATGTCGGCCCGGATCACGAGGTCGGCGACGTCGTCGAAGTCGGTGGGATCGCGGTTCAGGATGACGAGCCGGGCACCGTTCCTCTTGGCCATCAAGGGAAATCCGGCCGCCGGCCACACCACGAGCGAGGAACCGATGGCGAGGAAGAGGTCGCAGGCGGCGGCGAGCGCCTCGGCGCGGCGCATCGCGGCCTGCGGCATCGACTGCCCGAACGAGACCGTCGCGGTCTTGACGAAGCCGCCGCAATCGCGGCACCCGGGCGCCTCCCCGCTCGCTTCGAAGCGCTCCCGCACCCAGGCGAGCTCGTGGCGCTCACCGCAATCGAGGCAGGCTCGCATAGGTGGTGTTGCCGTGCAGCTCCACCACGTGTTCGGATGCAAAACCCGAGGCTTGATGCAGGTTGTCAATGTTCTGTGTGATCACAGCCGGGACTTTGCCGGTGCGATGAAGGCTGGCCAGCGCCAAATGGCCGCGCCCCGGCCGCGCTGTGGAAAACTGCGCGTCCATGGCGAACCGCCGGCGCCACGACTCCCGCCGCGCCTCCGCGCTCGCGATGAATGCATCGAACCCGATCGGCTGATACTTCGTCCAGATGCCGCCGGGCGAACGGAAGTCGGGGATGCCGCATTCGGTCGAGATGCCGGCGCCGGTGAAAGGAACGATCACCGCGGCAGCATTCACGAGATCGTGTAGGTGGCGATTGGCGGTCTCGAAATCGGACGCGATCATGTAGCTTCGCCCCGCCCGCCGGCGCGCGCGTTCACGCGGCGGGTCGACCGGCTTCCCCCGCGAATCGCCGGACTGATGCTGGACAAGCCGAAGGACAAGTGCCCGGAGGACAAAGGCCCGCCATGAGATACCTGCACACCATGCTGCGCGTGCGCGACCTCGACGCCGCGCTCGACTTCTTCTGCAACAAGCTCGGCCTCGTCGAGGTGAGCCGCCGCCCCGATGAAAAGGGCCGCTACACCAACGTGTTCCTCGGCGCTCCGGAAGATAAGGGGCTGATCGCGGATGGCAAGCGCGGCCGCAGCGCGCCGCTCCTCGAGATCACCTACAACTGGGACACCGAGGACTACGGCGAGGCGCGCCATTTCGGCCACCTCGCCTTCGAGGTCGACGACATCTACGCGACCTGCGACCGCCTGATGAAGGGCGGCATCACCATCAACCGCCCGCCGCGCGACGGCATGATGGCCTTCGTGCGCTCGCCCGACAAGCAATCGGTCGAGCTCCTGCAGAAGGGCACTGCGCTCCCGCCGGCCGAGCCGTGGAAGTCGATGCCGAATACGGGGAAGTGGTAGCGGCGTAACCGGCGGATCGACACGGTGCCGCCTGCGCTCTCCGATCGTGTCCTGCGATCGCGGTCTGTCGGATCCTGCCTGCTTGGATCGCTTGCTTGGGCGCGGCAACGCACGTATATGTCGCCGCGCCCGAGGCAAGCCCGCGCCCTTCGTCTAGCGGTCCAGGACGCCGCCCTTTCACGGCGGAAACACGGGTTCGATTCCCGTAGGGCGCGCCACTTTGGGTGCGATCATGGCCTCTGCCGGGATGCCCCTCTCGCGGGGCAGGCGCCATGCCATTCTCATTGTCAGCGGGCGCTTCCCGGCGAGGATGTCGGACGCGCACTGACGCGAGCCGACCAGGCGGCCGAGATCGGCTTGGGGGCCGATGGTTATTTAGTCCGCGCCGAGTTGCTGGATCGACCACTGGCTTGGCACCTTGCTGACGTACGAACTGTTCGCATTCAGCACCGCGGTGCCGTTCATCTCCCAGATCGCCACGTTACCAAACGTGTCCTGCCACAGAATGTCGCTCATGCCATCGCCGTTGAAGTCGCCGGTGAGCTGGATCGACCATTGGCCCCGCGACGTTGGCGACGAACGAGGTGTTCTGGTTCAATATGCTGGTGCCGTTCATTTCCCAGATCGCCACGTTGCCCGACGTGTCCTGCCACAGGATGTCGCTCATGCCGTCGCCGTTGAAGTCGCCGGTGCCCTTGATCGACCATTGAGCCGGCACATTGGCGACGAACGAGGTGTTTACGTTCAATATGGTCGTGCCGTTCATCTCCCAGATCGCCACGTTGCCCGATGTGTCCTGCCACAGGATGTCGCTCATGCCATCGCCGTTGAAGTCGCCGATGCCCTTGATCGACCATTGGCCCGGCACGTGAGCGACGAACGAGCTGTTTGCGTTCAACACGGTGGTGCCGTTCATCTCCCAGATCGCCACGTTGCCCGTGACGTGTCCTGCCACAGGATGTCGCCCATGCCGTCGCCGTTGAAGTCGCCGGTGCCGACGATGCTCCAATTGGTCGCGACGTTGCCGACGAACGAGCTGTTCTCGTTCAACACCGTGGTGCCGTTCATCTCCCAGATCGCCACGTTGCCGCTGGTGTCGCGCCAGAGCAGGTCCGCAAAACCATCGCCGTTGAAATCGCGCTGGCCGACGATTGCCCATTGGCCCGCGACGTTGGTGACGAACGAGCTGTTCTGATTGGTCACCGTGGTGCCGTTCATCAGCCAGATCGCGGTATTGCCCGAGGTGTCGCGCCACACGATGTCGCTGTAGCCATCGCCGTTGAAGTCGTGGGCGCGAGTAGGACGGCGACTGGACGAAGACCCATGCCGCCCGGCACCGTGTTGTCGTCAGGACCCGCCCACGATGGCGGTGTTGCCATCGGCGGACAGCGCGACGGAGGTGCCTTGCTCGGCGCTTCCAACCGCGCCGGTGCCGACCAGCTTGCTGCCCTGCTGGGTCCAGACGCCGCCGCTGCGGGTGAAGACCCACGCCGCTCCGACGCAGTCGAGTTGTCGCCAGGCCCGCCCACGATGGCGGTGTTGCCGTCGGCGGACAGCGCGACGGAGGTGCCTTGTCCGGCGTCTCCAACCGCGCCGGTGCCGACCAGCTTGTCGCCCTGCTGGGTCCAGACACCGCCGCTGCGGGTGAAGACCCACGCCGCCCCGACGCCCGAGTTGTCGCCAGGCCCGCCCACGATGGCGGTGTTGCCGTCGGCGGACAGCGCGACGGAGCTGCCTTGCCAGGCGCGGTCCAACCGCGCCGGTGCCGACCAGCTTGCTGCCCTGCTGCGTCCAGACACCGTCGCTGCGGGTGAAGACCCACGCCGCCCCGGCGTCCGAGTTGTCGTCAGGCCCACCCACGATGGCGGTGTTGCCGTCGGCGGACAGCGCGACGGAGTGGCCTTGCTCGGGCGGCTCCAACCGCGCCGGTGCCGACCAGCTTGCCGCCCTGCTGGGTCCAGACGCCGTCGCTGCGGGTGAAGACCCACACCGCCCCGACGCCCGACGTTGTCGCCAGCCCGCCCACGATGGCGGTGTTGCCGTCGGCGGACAGCGCGACGGAGGAGCCTTGTTCGGCGTGTCCCAACCGCGCCGGTGCCGACCAGCTTGTTGCCCTGCTGGGTCCAGACGCCGTTGCTGCGGGTGAAGACCCACACCGCTCCGACGACTCGAGTTGTCGCCGTCAAGGCCCGCCCACGATGGCGGTGTTGCCGTCGGCGGACAGCGCGACGGAGGTGCCTTGATCGGGCGTTCGCAACCGCGCCGGTGCCGACCAGCTTGCTGCCTTGCTGGGTCCAGACACCGTTACTGCGGGTGAAGACCCACGCCGCTCCGCAGCTAGCCCGATGTTGTCGCAGTGCCCGCCCACGATGGCGGTGTTGCCGTCGGCGGACAGCGCGACGGAGTTGCCTTGCCCGGCGGCTCCGACCGCGCCGCTGCCGACCAGCTTCGGCCCCTGCTGCGTGAACTGCGCCAGCGCCAGTTGCGACGACAGCAACAGCGCTCCAACGCAAGCGATGATCTTGGCGATGACCCGTGACCGCATCAAAGGCATCCCTCTTGATTGAAGGCGATACTCAATGCACCCAAACAGTGTCAACCATGTATGATCATGCGTGACGACCCTCGCGGTTCGAACCGGGGCTGGCCACGTCCCGATTTGAAGATGGAGCTGGGGGGTATTCGTCCGCGCTGGATCGTCGGCAGAGGCTCATTCGTAGAGGACCCGTCGTCCGCGTGCTGAAGCGCCAACGATCGTGCTCGACGAGTGGCGTATCGCGCAATGAAAGGACCCCGCACGTACATGCGGGGTCCCAGAGCACGCGAGGACAAGGTGCTTCGGGCCCCGACTGATCGGCCCTTCAAGTGCCCTGACAAGAGACTTAAACCCCTGGGGACAAAAATTCCCGCCGAGCGACTTTGCCGTTGCTAGGGGCAAGTTAACCCAATTCGAACCTTGCGGTGGCCGGCTTTGAACCTCGGGAAGGCCGCCGTCGTTCGAAGGTGAGCGACGAACAGCGTGCTGCTGTTTCGGCAGCGGACTGTTCGCGCCTTAGCGCTATCCGGCCTTGCCGCTTTCTGAGATGTTCTTCTGTTGGACGCGAGCACTTTTGCCACACGGGTTGGGATTTTGAACAGATTTATATTCACCATAGAGGTCAACGGACAGAGCGTTCTGACCTTCGACGCAAGCAATCTGGAAATGGCGGAGCAATTTGCCGCCTCCCCGCAATTCCGGGCTCACTTGATGAGCTACGAGACCATTGATGGAGGCGTGTGGGGACGGTCGGCAGCCGGTCCGGATCCGCGAAGCCGCTATCGAAGAGATCGAGACGTGGACGGCGGTCTTTCGGGCGAATGGAGAGCCCGAACGAAGATGCTTGGTGTGGCTTATCCCGGGTGACCGATCCCAACGCACGCCGCAGCCCCAACTGAGAGACCCCTCCCGGCCATGGCGAGCTGAGCGACGGTTCCGCGCGTCCTCAGTTCCAAAGATGATAGTGATCGGCGTAGATGGCGACGGCGCCCGAGAGGATCGTCGTCACCATCCCGACGATCCAAAAAAGCACAACCTCGAGCTGGCTCGGGGGGCCCAACTTCCTCGAGTTCGTTGCGGAGAGAGTGTGGACATCTTGATTGCGGCGCGGCATTCACGTTCGCCCGCACCAGCGACACATCATTGCGACGTACACGTCGGGTCCCCTCCATCTCACCCGGACAAACCATCGGCGACAATTGTGGCGGATTGAAACTGAAAAGGGCGCCTAGCATGCGCCCCTTTCAGCCGCCCCCAGAGCCTCCCTGCGGCCAGGGGCCCAGATTAGACCGCCGTCACGATTTGGTTGCCCATCCGTCACACTGGCCGGAGGAAAGACTTCGGCCACGAGGCGTCTGACCAGGGATGTCGAGATCGAAGTCGCTCTAGAATGCAGCTCTTCGCACCCGCAGACGAATTCGATCAGCCTTTCCAACACCGGGCGACCGCGGCCGCATTCGCCAAGGCACTATAGTCAGCTTCCAGGCGTCAGCTTCCAGGGCGGTGTTGAAGCAATCGACGCGGTTCGGCTCTAACTTGGTGAGCTTGCCCGACCGTAGGTCTACTCGATACGTCCATCCCGCCGCCGGCAGGTATTGCTGTTTCGAGCTTCGCACCACCGCAACGATCGTGGGGTCCTCGGCTTTGTCATAGCGGCAGTCCGTCCACACCAAAACGTAGCCTTTGGGGACTTGCGGATACGGAATGAGATCGGTCACCGTCCACAGCGCCGTCCTGCCGTTACGCCCAGCAGACTTTGCGGCGTAAACCCCGATCTTGTTGGCGTCCGCACTCAGAAGAACGCTGACGCTCCAGTCGCATGAAGCCTGCGGTGGCCCGATGCACGCCCCACCTCCCTCGTACTCTCCGCTTGGGAATGGTGGGACCACCTTTCCAATGAGTTCCTGAGCGCGCGCAGCGCCCGTCAAGCCGAATAAAATGCCTGCCAAACTGAACGCGATTGCGCGCATAGGACCGTGTTTCCAAAAACGGCTTAACAACCCTGACGAATTTCCTCATCGCAGGCTCCGAGTTGGCCCACAAGTGAACTCCAAGCCGGGCGCTTGGCCTACTTGAAGCCGTCCAGCGCCGGAATGCGGCTGCGATACGTCCCCAGCAGACACTGGGTATCCGCGTTGCACCTGTTTCTTATGCCATGGACCCAGAGGTCTTCCGTCTTCTGAAGGTTTCCCATCTTTTCCATAATTCCACCGACCCGCGCAGCAGCCGCATAATATTTCTGGTTCAGTTCCGCATCGAGCGCCCACAGCTGGGCGTTGCCGCAGATGGCGCTTTCCGCCGGGTTCAAGCCGTCCTAGCAGGTTCTGCGGCAGGTTAAGGCCGCCGATAGCACCCGGTCCTGAAGCGCTATCCTGCGCGAAGGCGGCGGACGCCAGCGCGGCAATGCCGATGCCGGCCAGTAGCAACGGCGAGCGCGCCTTGCCCTTCAATCTCGTCATGCTCATCGCCACGCACTGTTTCCTTGGATGCCAAAGGGATAGTCGGATCGACCCTGTATCGAAGCTCGCTGAACGCAGGCTTAGCGGCCGAGCCCCTTCAGAGCCAAATGAAGCGCGAAGGTGCTGCCCTTGCGGAAGTCGCCGATGCGCTCATAGTCGCGCCGCCACGTCAGGCCAAGCTCCAGGCATTCGTCCTCGTAGGCGATGCCGAGACGGTGGCGCACCGGCTCATAGCCATCGGCCAGCGAAGCGGATCCTCCTTGCGTCGGTCAGGTCGATCACGGTCGCGCCGAAGATCGACCAGTAGCGGCGCGAATTTCACCCGCCCGGCGAGCCGCAGTTCTTCCTTGTCGCGCAGATCCTCGATCGACGGTCGATGTCGCGGTTGAGCCGGAGATAGCCGATCTGGACATAGGTCTGGTCGGTGCCGATGGTCAGGTCGAGCTCGTTGCGGCGGACCGCGAAATTGTCCTTGTCGATGCGGATAGCGGTGGGTGATATCGATCGAAGCGGCCGAAGCGGACGCGGGTTCGTCCGACGATGTCGGATAGGCGGTCGGTCAGGCCGGTCCCTTCGGGGAAAATGCTCTCGGCCGGCGGGTGAGTGCGATAACTTTGGCCAATGGTCGTATCGATCGACAGATTCGGCCGATCGAGCGACCAGTCGAGGCCATAGGTGATGCGCGACCCGTCTTCCCACCGGTCGTAGCCGGGGAAGCGGTTGAGCGCGAACAGGTTGCTGTCCTCGAGGTCGACCGAGCGCGCGTCCTCGTTGGGAATGTCGAGGTTCGGGCGTCGGCGGCGTCAGCACCAGCTGGACGCGTGGGATCCGCTGGATGCCGCCGAACGCCGGCCGACGAACGGCCAGTGCACGTCCGCGGCCAGCGCGCCGATGCCGCGCGCATGCCAGCCGTCGCGTGCCGCGATAGATCGCGACGCTGGTGTCGGCATGTCGTCGGTATGGTAGACGTCGCCGCGGGCTAAGGCGGTCAGGTCGACCTCCTGGCCCCACGGGGTGAGCCGGCGCAGATCCCACGGGCGCTGGCGAAGGCGCGCTGCGTGTCCTGGCCGTCGATGCGGAGGATCGCCAGGCTGTTGGCCTGGAGCTCGACCTTGCCGCCGACGACCTGTCGCCGGCAGGACGAACGCGCATCGATCGCGGGCAGGGCGATCGGGATCTGCTTCTGGACGTCGTCGACGCGCAGTCCCTGGAACGCCCAGCCGGCGATTGAGATGTAGGTATCGGGGGTGATCCGTTCGACATTGATGAAATTGCGCAGCCGATCGTCGCGCGTGATGTCGTAGCGGCGGGTGACGGTTTTGTCGGTCGCGGCGCGGAGCGCGCCGGTGACGCTCCAATCGGGCGAGCTGGAACTTGCCATTGGCCTCGAAATAAGCGCGAACGTCGCGGTTGGCGTCCGTCGCGACGATCGTCGGGTTGGTCTCG
>CAWCCG010000008.1:0-99122 GCA_963793985.1 uncultured Alphaproteobacteria bacterium
ACCGCCGGTCAGCTTGCCATAGAGGGTCTCGACATGGCGAGCGAGGAAGGCTTCCCGGGCCGCGCGCTCCTCGCGCAGGATCAGGTCGCAGGCGGCCGCCTGCTCGGTGTTGCGGGCAGGCTTTGCCGGCAAGGCCGCGCGCAGCGCCGCCGCTCGCTGCCAGTAGCCCGAGAACGCGGCGCAGTCCGCAGCGAAGTCATCGCCAACGCGGGGCCGGGACTCAGGAAACATCGCAGCTGCGCCCGGCGCGAGGCCGGCGCGCGCGAGCATCGCCGCTTCGTCGCTCTTCGTCGCCTGGGGACGAGCGCTCATCGGTTTCTTATGCACGCCCCGGCGCCGCAGGAAAAGAGCTATGCGATCAAGCGGCTGACATGCAAAATCGGGCGCGGTAATGCGCTCACAAGAGCCGGCGAAAAGTCGAGGTTTCTCCCCGGTCGCTTTTGACCACGAGCTCGTTCGGATCGAATTTCTCGATCGTGCTCTTGGTCGCGGTGTCACCGAGCCGCGCATCCTGAGCGCTGGTGACGTTGAGCGTGATCGCATTTCCGTTGATCTGCCACGTCCCGCGAACCGTGCCGGTCACGCCCTGGCCGAGCGTATTGCTGATGAAGCCGCGCGGGCGCACCTCGCTCACGAACTTCCCGTCGGCATTGAACGTGATCGTCTCGCTGATGTCTCCGACTGTGCCCTGCCACCCACCCACGATGCGGCTTGCGTAGTCCGCCTGGGGAACCGCCGTCCCCGAAGGCGAACACGACATCAGGAGGGACGCGAGCAATACGCCCGGCAAGACCGCGCGCATCGCTTTGGCGACGCGTGCGAGCGGCCCGTTCGAGACCATCATTCGGCTCATGCCTGCTCCCCGGCCCACGACCGCGCGCATCCGAGCGGATCGCGCCGGGGCGATTTCGAGCATGATCCGAACCAGTCCGCAACCCGGGCGCACCTGCAGCCTGCCGGGTGCGAACGACAAAAAAATCCCAGCCCCGCGAGGAGCTGGGAAGCTTGTCCGGCGTCACCTTGTTGTGTTGTCCGCCGTTGTCGCCGTTATGCTGCCCACGCCACCCGGTTAGGGCGGCTCGTTATGTTCGGCATGGGGATTTGTCAGCCCTTCTTGGCTTTCGGCTTTGCCAACGCCTCGCACGGCGTGTAGCGGCCGTTACCTTCGTTCACCATGCACTTCTTGCTCTTGTAGAGCGCTTCGCACGGCGTGTAGCGGCCGTTTCCCTCGTTGACCATGCATCGCGCACTGGCCGGCACCGTCGCGGCGACCGTGCCCATGAACGCAACCGCACCGACCGCCGACAGCAAGGCGGCATGGATGGCTAAAGTCTTCATCGGACGCTCCTTATGGATGTCCTCCTGTATGACCTTCCAATTAGCAGATCGGCCTGCCCCACCACTTGAGACAGATCAAAACGCATGCATCAGGCTCAAGGCCCCATTTTGAGCCCGAGCCCGACAAACCTTCCGGGCTGAGCGAACTGCCATAGCGAAGTTTAGTTCGACCGCGGCCACCAATTTTGCCGCCTAGAAAGTCAATTCGCCGGGCGCCGCCGGGTTGTGGCTTTGTCGACACAATGACCCGAATAATGATGACTGCATAAATCTTTACCTCGCTCTCTCGCGCCGCAAGAGCGAATATTGCGGGGCTAGTTCCCAAGAAGCGCTTAGCGGGGTCGTGCGCGCCGGGGTCGGCCCGCACGATGGATAAAGGGGATCCATATGAGACGGTTTATTGCTGCAGCTTTGGCTTCATCCGCATTGGCGATGCCCGCCATGGCGGCTGATTTGGCCCCGTACGTGAAGAGCCCCGTGGTGGTGCCGTGGACCTGGACCGGCGTCTATCTTGGCGGCGATGTCGGCGGCGCGTGGTCGGACAACACCTCGTCCTGGTCACCCCTCCCCTCGCCGGCGGCCTTCACCGTTAATCCGATCTCGGGCAACACCGGCGGGTCCGCCTTCGCGGGCGGCTTCTTTGCCGGTTACAACTACCAATTCTCGCCGAGCTTCGTGGCGGGCATCGAAGGCGACTGGACCGGTATGCGGGCGACCGGCGCCTACAATCAGGCCTGGACGACCTTCCCAGGTGGCGGGATCATTCCCGGCACGTCAACGGCCATGAATTCGGAAGTGGAATGGGCCGCCACGCTGCGTGGGCGCCTCGGCTATCTCATCTGGCCGAACCTGATGCTGTACGGCACCGGCGGCGGCGCCTGGGGCAAGATCCAGTACCAGGGCGCCGCTTCCAACCCCACCTCCGGTTATCTGGCCGGCGCTCAATTCAACAATACGTCCAGCGGCTGGGTCGCCGGCGGCGGCCTCGAATGGGCGCCCTTCTCCGGCTTCGGACTGCTGTTCAGGGTCGAATATCTCTACTACGACTTCTCGAGCGGCCAGAGCGCGCAGGCGACCGCGCCCGGTTTCCCGGCGTTCCCGTCTGGCTTCACCTGGACTGCGCCGAAGATGAGCGTGGCGCGCTTCGGCATGAGCTACAAATTCTGATTAACGAGGGGCTGCGGTGAGGAAGGCCCTGGGCTTTGCCCGGGGCCTTTTCCTTTTTTGGACTACGCGTCGGGCCCGGAATTATATCGTTTAGATATTTATTTTGCCCAATTTATTGATCGAAATTCTATGGGCCCGTTCCATAGAATTGCATCGACCTCCAACGGAGATGCCGTAAATGTCGGGTGAAGCTGCGGTCGAGCGCCGCGAAACGCGGGCGGGCCGCAGCGCGCTCCGTGCGACCGACTTTTCCTTTTTGCCGCAGGACCTCTTGGAGAAATGCCGGCCATTCATCATTCGCTACCATGAAATGAACGGCTACTCCTCCCTTCCCGACATTCTCTGGAATCCGGAAGTTCGCAATCTCATCAATTTCGACGCGCACCTCAATCGGCTGTTCAAGGCCTCGACATCGTCGCGAAGCGCCAAACGCACCAATGACGGGCTGATCGGCATTGCGACCCTGATCCTGGCGCTGGAAATTCTTTCGACCGGTACCGCCGGCTGGGGCGATCGCTACCCGGCCGCACGCAAGACAGCGCAAGCGATTCGGGACGAGTTCGTCCTCAGTGCGCGGCCCTGGCTGATCGAATGCTATCTCTATCCCGACACGAAACGGCGGCGCGACGCACTCAGTGCCGCCGAGCAGCCGGATTCCTCGGGTAGCGACGCCCTCGCGCAGCCCGAGCGCTCAGCGCGCGGCTAACTCTTCCTGCTTGATCCGCTCGAGCCGGTATCCGACCCCCGATTCCGTCATCAGGAACTTCGGCTGATTCGAGTCGACCTCGATCTTCTGGCGCAGCTTGCGGACCAGCATCCGCAGGTACTGCACATTGTCGCCCTGCGACCTTCCCCAGATCTCCTTGATCAGCTGCTGGTGCGTGACCACCAGGCCGAGGTGCGAGGCGAGGATGTGCAGCAGCCGATACTCCTTGCGGGTGAGCGTGATCCGCTCCTCGCCGAGCATCACCGACCGCGAGACGAGATCGATCATCAGGGGCCCGGTCCGCACGATCGGGTTCTTGTCGGCGCTCTTGTGGTAGCGGCGCAGCGCCGCCTCGCAGCGGGCGGCGAGCTCGGCGATACCGAACGGCTTGACGATGTAGTCGTCGGCGCCGAGCTTGAGAAGCATAACCTTCTGCTCCTCCGCCGCCTCGATCGACAGCACGATGACGGGTACGTTCGACCACGCGCGCAGCGACTCGAGCACCTCGATGCCGCTCATGTCGGGCAGGCCGAGGTCGAGCACGATCACGTCGGGCTGCATATGGGCGGCCGTGCTCAGTCCGGCCGCGCCGGTCCCCGCCTCCTTCACGGAAAACCCGTGCAGCTCGAGCCCGGCGCCGACGAACCTCCTGATCTGAGGTTCGTCATCGATGACCAATATGGAGTTAGGAGACTTGGACATGGCTCAAGGCCGTGGCCCCTTCGTGAACCGGAAAACGAATCGTCACCGTCGTTCCCCCTTCCGGGCCGGGACTGCCGGCGACAATTGCACCGCCGTTCGCGGCGATGAAAATTCTTGCAATCCACAAGCCAAGACCGAGACCTGGAATTGAGGCGAGCTGACGGCGACCGCGAAACGCCCGTCTGAACATCGATGCGGCCTCGTCGGGGAGGAGCCCCATCCCGTTGTCGGCCACCTCGATGATCACCTCCTCGGCCTCGGCCCTCACCGCGATCGTGACCATCGAGCCGATCGGCGAATACTTGCCGGCATTCTCGATGACCTGGCCGAGCGCCTGCTCGACGAGGCCGGAGTCGAGCTTGAGCAACGGCAGCGCCTCTTCGATGTCGACCGCAAGCTTGTGTCCGTCGAGCCGATGAGATCGCTGCCGGATCGCGGCGGTGACGAGGTCGGCGGGGTCGGCCCATTCGAGCACCGGCTTGATCCCGGAATCGGTGATGCG
Source organism: uncultured Alphaproteobacteria bacterium (assembly GCA_963793985.1). Classification (GTDB taxonomy): domain Bacteria; phylum Pseudomonadota; class Alphaproteobacteria; order Rhizobiales; family Xanthobacteraceae; genus JAJPKK01. Next base: position 4,416 of record CAWCCG010000008.1, read on the forward strand.
AACGGTGTCGAGCAGGTTCTGGATGTCGCTGTCGAGGCGTTTCGCCTCGCGGTGCATGCCGTCGACCAGCGAACGGATACGGCTGTCGTTGCGCAGCGCGGGAATGCCGTCGAGCACGCTGGTCGCGCCGAGGATCGAGGCGATCGGCGAGCGCAGCTGATGCGAGACACTGCCGATGAGGGCGCTCTTGAGGAAATCAGACTGCAGCCGCAGGTTCGCATTGGCAAATGCGGCGGCGGCGTCGATCCGCTCGAGCGCCGCCGCGGCCTCGGACAGGATCGCCTCGACGCGATCATTGAGCTCCCCCGCCTGGCGCGGAGACTGATGTCCGAGATTGACCGCGAGCACGCCATGGTCGGCGGTCCGCGTCGCGATCGATTTGAGCGCCCACACATTGTGAAGAGCGGGATCGACCAGGAGGCGCGAACGGGTGTCGCCCGCGGCGACCATCTTCGCCGCCTTGGCGCAGAGCCGTGCCGAGATGACGGGATCCTCGATCGACACCTCTCCGCCGCCACCCGTCTCCTGCTGCGGGTGAATCAGGAAGGCCTGGCAGCCGAGATGGCTCGTCGAGATAGTCCTGGACCGCAGCGACGAGATCGGCGTCCGTCGAGCACAGCGCAAGCCGGCGCGACAGCCGATGAAGATTATGGACATCGCGCTCGCGCCGCCGCAGCCGGTCGGCCTCGCGCCGCAGCGCGGCGGCGAGATTGCCGGTCACCAGCGCCACGAAGAGGAACATGGCGAGGTCGACCACCTCGCTCGGCTCGGCGATCGAAAAGCTGTAAAACGGCGTGAGAAAGAAGAAATCGAAAACGGCGACGCTCGCGAGTGCGGCGACCACCGCCGCGCGGATGCCCCAGCGGACCGCCGAGATGATCACCGGGATCAGATAAAGCGTCGAATGAAACTCGAACGTCGCATATCGCGCCACCAGCGCCAGTACGAGCGACGTTGCGCCGACCATCAGCAGAGGGAGAACGAGGTCGGTCAGCGATGTGCGGAGCAGCATTCTGCCCCATCCCACGGTGGGGCCGGCGCCCGGCGTATCCTTGGCCGGGGACGCTGCAGTATCTGCCGCGGCGATGCTCTCTATATGCGCCGCCTGCCACAGCCGGCGCAGGTCGAGCCCAATCAGCGTCGCCCGCGAGTGCACCGCAAACCCGCGGCGCGCCGCCACGCCGATCCGTCGCGTCGCTCGCCAGACAGAAGTTTGCCCACCCCCCCAATGATTTGCGCGAAGGACGGGGACATCCTTGTTGGCACCGGATGCTGGCTGCATTGTGCGGATACGACGTCCTTCCAGTTTGCCCGACACTGGAACACTTCCGGATTCCTACATAAAAAATCTATAGGGGTCCATGTATGATCTTATATAAATTGGGCACGGAACGAGATTGCACAACAATTTAGCAGCCGAATGCGATCACAGCCGCCCGCCTTGTCGCACCCCCTCGCTGTGGTAGCATCCGGTCGGTGGCTTAATTCCTTTATCCATTCCAATGACCAATCCTGCGATTCACATCTTTGTTGGCGCGCTCGACGACATAGACATTCCGGACATCCGAAGCGCTTGCACCGAGTTGCTCTGCCCCGGCGAGACGCAGCGAGCCGCGCGCTTGACGTCCGATCGGCGGAGGCGCGAATACGTCTTCGCACACGCGCTCGTTCGCGCCGCGCTTTCACGCTTTGCGCCCGAAGTGCCTCCGGAGGCGTGGCGCTTTGCAACAGACCGCTATGGCCGACCCTTCATCTGCTATCCGCAGAGGTCCGAACCTCTCCATTTCAGCCTGTCCCACACCGATGGGTTCGTCGCATGCGCGGTCTCGCGTTGCGAGCGGGTCGGGATCGACGTCGAAGCGACCGATCGGCCGGTCTCGCATCTCGAGATTGCCCGGATGTTTTTCTCCGCCTTAGAGCTTGCCGACCTGATTTCCCTGCCGCCCACGCAGCAGAAGGACCGGTTTTTCGACTACTGGACGCTGAAAGAGGCGTACACAAAGGCGCGTGGAATGGGTTTCCAACTCCCCCTCGACGCGTTCTCGATCCATGTGGCGCCGGAGGGGCGACTCGGGATCAGCTTCTCAAGCGATTTAAATGACGATCCGGAAAACTGGTGCTTTTCTCGATTCTCGCCTGCTCCGCGGCACCGGCTTGCCGTAGCCGACGGCAGCGGCTCCGGCCTTCCGCTGATTTTTCAACCATGGCCAATTAGGTCTCGCGCGGCTTGCGCGGCCTAAGACGGCGCCCCCTGTTTCGCGGAAAAATACGAGCGAAAGGTGTGAAATATGACAGTTGCCAGGCTCTCCGAACGGGTTCGGCGCGACTTGGCATATTTGAGCTATCCCTCGCGCGCGTGGACGGTCGCGCATTATCGCGACGATGCGCCGGTGCTCGACGTGTTGATCGTCGGCGGCGGGCAAGCCGGCCTTGCGACGGCATTTGGTCTCAAGCTGGAGCAGGTCGACAACATCAGGATCGTGGATCGCAATCCGCGCGGCCTCGAGGGACCATGGCGCCGGTTCGCGCGCATGAGGCAGCTCCGGACACCCAAGGAGGTGACCGGCATCGATTTCGGCATCCCGAGCCTCACGATCCAGGCTTGGTACGAGGCGAAGTTCGGCTCTCGCGCATGGAAGCGCGTCAGCGCCATCCCTCCGGAGGTATGGCGGGATTATCTCGACTGGTATCGCGATACGCTCGCCCTTCCGGTGGAAAACAACACTGAGGTCACATCGATCGAACCGGCCGGCGACTTCCTGCGCGCTCATCTGCGACGAAAGGGCCGGAGCGAACGCGTGACAGTGCGAAAGATCGTGCTCGCGACCGGCATCGACGGCAGTGGCTCGTGGCGAGCCCCACCCCCGCTCGTCGCCGATCTGCCCCGTGAACGCTGGGCCCACTCCTCCGACAAGATCGACTTCCGTCGGCTCAAGGGCAAGCGCGTCGGCGTGCTCGGGGCCGGCGCCGCCGGTTTCGACAACGCGGCCGTCGCACTCGAGACTGGGGCTGCGAGCGTCGACCTGTGCCTGCGCCGCGCCGAGCTGCCGCGGGTAAATCCTCTCATCTGGACCAACTTCGCCGGCATGCTCGGTCACTTCGCCGAGCTCGACGATCTCAACCGCTGGCGGTTCATGCGCTACATTCTGGAGAAGCCGCCGATGCCTCCGCCGCAGGAGACTTTCTGGCGTTGCAAGAAGTTCGATAATTTCGCCTGGCACACGAATAGTCGGTGGCGCGCGGTCCGCTACAACGGCAGGGTCGCGACCGTCGAAACCGACGGCGATCCCTTCACCTTCGACTTCATCATCTTTGCCACCGGCTTCGAAACCGACCTCTCGGCTCGTCCCGAGCTTGCGCCGATCGTTCGCCACATCGCGCTGTGGCGCGACAGGTTCACGCCGCCCCCGGGTGAAGAGAGCGATCTTCTGGCGCGGCATCCCTATCTGGGGCCCTCATTCGAGTTCACCGAACGAGAGCCCGGCCGCGCACCCTTTCTCGGCCGGCTGCACAACTACACCTTCGGAGCGATGCCGAGCGTCGGGCTCACCGGCGGCGCCATCACCGGAATAAAGTACGGCGTGCGGCGGCTCGTGAGCGGCCTGGTGCGGGATTTGTTTCGGGAGGATGTCGAGCACTATTATCGTGATCTCCTCGCCTATTCCGAGCAGGAATTGGAATCCCTGGAAGCCCCGCTGGCATGGATAGACCGCCTAGCCTCCGAAACGCTGGGCGGGGACCTGCTCGCCGATCTTCTCGGCCATGTCCGCGACCGCGACGCCCTCCGCGGCGGACCGGCGCGGGGGGAGGCAAAGGGTCAATCAAAACCCGGTTCCCCGAAACGGGTTCGCACGCGCCAGGTTGCGGCGCGCGCGGGAAACAGGCCTGCTGCCACGAAGCACAAGAAGCGACGCCGGTATTCACAATGAGAAGCCGTCGCCGCCACGCCGAAACGGGCAACGGGCTCGCGGGCGCCGGCAATGCCGGAACCCGCACCTTTTCGTCCATCGAGAACATGATCGCGCACCACGCGCGAACGGCTCCCCGGCGCAAGGCCATTCTCTCGCTCGAGCACCCCCCGCTCACCTATGCCGGACTTCGCGCACGAACGAACGAGATCGTTGTCGGGCTTCGAAAGCTTGGCATCGGACGCCGCGACAGGGTCGCACTCTTGATGCCGAACGGACCAGAAAACGCGATCGCGGCGATCGCGACGGCGGCCGGCGCCGTCTGTGTTCCGCTCAACCCGCGATTCACGGCCGACGAATGCCGGCGCTATTTCCCCGATCTTCGGCTCGCGGCGCTGTTGACAATGGCGGGCATGAGCTCGCCCGGCCGCGACGTCGCCGAGACGCTCGGCGTCCCGGTGATCGATCTCACGCCGCGGCCCGGCGAGGGGCTTGGCGCGTTCGAGCTTCACAGCTCGATCGCCGGTCGCCCGCGCCTCGACGAGCCGGCTGCAACGGCCGATGACGATGCCATCATCCTGCTGACCTCGGGCAGCACGTCGCGGCCGAAGTCGGTGCCTCTGACCCAGGCGAACATTTGCCTCTCGGGACGTAACGTGGTCGAGGCGTTGGCGCTCGAGGGGAAGGATCTTCTGCTCAACGTCCTGCCGCTCTTCCATGCGCATGGCCTGATCTCCGGCCTCATGGGAGCGTTGGCGGCGGGATCAGGCGTACTCTGCACGCCTCGAATTCGACCCGGCGGCCTTTTTCGGCTGGCTGACCGCGTTTCGTCCAACCTGGTACACCGCGGTTCCGTCGTTTCATCGGGCTATTCTTTCCGCGGCGGACCGATTGGAGCTCACCCGCGCTCCCTCATCCTTGCGAACTCGTGCGTTCCGCCTCGGCGACACTGCCGGTCGAGGTGATGAACAAGCTGGAAGCGCTGTTCGGCGTTCCGGTCATCGAGACTTATGGCATGACGGAAGGCAGCTCCCAGATCGCATCGAACCCGCTCGGCTGGCGTAAGCCCGGCTCGGTGGGCCGCGCCACCGGCCTCGAAATCGCGATCCTCGATAACGACGATCGAGTTTTGGCGCCTGGCCAGCAAGGCGAAATCGCGCTGCGCGGTCCGACCATCACGCGCGGTTATGAAAATGATCCCGCGGCGACGGCAACGGCATTTCGCAACGGCTGGTTCCGCACCGGCGACCTCGGATACCTCGACCAGGACGGATTCGTGTTCATCGTCGGCCGCTCGAAGGAGGTCATCAAGCGCGGCGGGCAGCAAGTCGCTCCCGCCGAGGTCGAGGATGCCTTGCTGTGCCATCCCGATGTGCTCGACGCGGTGGTTTTCTCCGTCCCGCATGAACGCCTTGGCGAAGATGTTGCGGCGGCCGTCGTCGCGCGAGCCGACGCCGAGATCAACCCGCACCAGCTTCGCAGCTTCACCCGGGAACGCCTCGCCACCTACAAGGTCCCCGGCCTCATTCATGTCGTGCCGGCGATCCCGAAGAGCTCCACCGGCAAGGTCAATCGCAGCGACATGGCCCGTGCGCTCGGCGTTCTGTCGCCGCCGGCGCGTGCGGATCGCGATTCCCCGTCGCCGCGTCCGGACATCGAAACGGCGCTGGCCTCCATGTGGGCGGAAATCCTGGAGGTCGGGCAAATTGCTTCCGATCAAGACGTGTTCGCGCTCGGCGCAGATTCGCTTGCGGTCACGCAAATGCTTTCGCGGGTGCGCGAACGCTTCGGCGTCACGCTCTCGTTCGAGGATATTTTCGATTCGCCGAGTGTCGACAGCCTGGCAGGTCGCCTCCAAGCATCTGGAGGGCGCGAAGTGCAACCCTCCAGCCGCGGCCCCGCGCCCGCCGATCCTGCGTCCGGCCGCCTGTCGTTCCAGCAGCAACGCATTCATGTACTCAGCGAGCTCGATCCTGCCGCCTACCATGTGATCGAGGTCGCGCGGCTGCGCGGATCGCTCGATGTGGATGCTCTGGCGTCGAGCCTCGCGACGATCTGTGTTCGACACGAGGTGCTGAGATCGCATTTCTTCATGCAGCACGGCGAGCCGAGACAAAGGGTGGGAGCGACGCCGCTACAGCTCGAACGCCTGGCAGTCGAGCGCTGCACCACGCCGAAGCGCATGGCGGCGATCCGCCGGCACGCGCAGGAATGGCTGTGGGAGCCTCTGGATATCGAGAACGGGCTGCCGCTGCGGGCCCGATTGATCAGCTTTTCCGCCGACGATCATGCGCTGATCATCAAATTCCACCACCTGGTGACGGACGGATGGTCCCAACGGCTCCTGTGGCAGGAGATCGAGGCGCTCTACCGGGGCGCCCCGGCGGGATTGCCGCAGCTTCCGACCCAGTACCCGCGTTTCGTCGAGTGGCAGCGCGGTTGGTTGCAAACGACCGCTGCCGAGGCGCAGCTCGGTTACTGGCGCGCGCAGCTCACCGGGATGGTCGAGCTGCCGCTGCGAACCGACCGGCCGCGGCCCGAGACGCGGAGCGGCCGCGGTGCGCGCCACGCATTCACGCTGTCGCGAAACCTGGCCCTGCGTTTGAAGTCGCTGAGCCGCGCCCACAACATCACGCTCTTCATGACGCTGCTCGCGGCATTTCAATGCCTTCTCAAGCGCTACACCGATCACGACGACGTCGCGGTGGCGTCGCTGATCGCAAATCGCAACCAGATCGAGACCGAGCGCCTCATCGGGATGTTCGCCAACACGATCGTCCTGCGGACCGATCTTGCGGGCGACCCGAGGTTCAGCGAGGTCCTGCAGCGCGTCCGCCGGGTCACCTTGGACGCCTATCGAAACCAGGACATGCCGATCGAGGAGATTTTCAAAGCGTTGCGCGTGCCGCGCAGCTCGGATCGGAACGCCCTGCTTCGGGTGATGTTCATTCTGCAGAATGCGGTGCCGAAGGTGCCGGCGCTCCCGGGACTGTCCGTGCAGTTCGTCGACGTCGATCCGGGTACGGCGCGGTGCGACCTCGTACTCGAGATCGTGGACGCCGGCGACGAGCTCGATGGCTGGTTCGAGTATGATGTCGACCTCTTCGACGCCGACACGATTGCGCGCATGGCGTCGCACCTGCGGGTGCTGCTCGAGGCGATCCTGGAAAGTCCGGACATGCCGGTCTCTCGATTGCCGCTGTTACCGGCGTGGGAACGCTGGCGCATCCTGAGCGACTGGAACGATACGAAGAAACGAAACGGTCCGCGCGGAAACTTCCTGCAGCGCTTCGCCAAGCAAGTCGAGCGTACGCCGGAGGCGATCGCGGTATCCGCTGGGCGCGTCCGCCTGAGCTATCGGGAGCTCGCCGATCGGAGCTCGGCGATCGCCGAACGGCTCGCGGTTGCCGGCGTCCGCGGCGAAGAGGTGGTCGGTCTCCTCGCCGAGCGCGGCGCCGATTTCAACGCGGCGATGATCGCGATGCAACGGGCCGGAGTGGCGCTTCTTCCCTTGGACCCGGCACTTCCTCCGCTCCGGCTGGCCCAGATCATTGCGCATAGCGGCACACGGCTGGTGCTCGTCGGTCGAGGCTGCGCGGCCGTACTCAAACGGGCGATGTCCGGCACTGCGCCTCGCGCGCGCCCTCGCGTCCTGAACCTCGAGGAGGCGGCGAGTGCCCCCTCCCACGACGGCGCCGGCGCGGCGCCCTCGCCGGCGCGTCTCGCGTGCCTGATGTACACATCGGGCTCGACCGGCGTTCCGAAGGGAGTGATGATCGAAGAGCGCGGCCTCTGCAATCATCTCTTTTCCAAGATCGGCGATCTCGCATTGTCCGCGTCTGACGTCGTCGCCCAGACGGCACCGCAAAGCTTCGTGATATCGCTCTGGCAGTTCCTCGCCGCGCCCATGGTCGGAGCCCGCGTCCACATCTGCCCTGACGACCTGATGCGCGATCCGCCGCGGCTGATGCGGGAGATCGAGCGCCAGGGGGTGACGGTGTTGCAAGTCGTGCCCGCGCTGCTGCGGGAGTTTATCGCGCGCGCGCCCGTGGACCCCGTGTTCTCGGCATTACGCCGGCTTCGATGGCTGATTTCGACGGGGGAGCCGCTTCCCCCGGATCTCTGCCGGGATTGGTTCCGGCTTTTTCCGGACGTTCGGCTGATGAATGCTTATGGGCAGACCGAGTGCTCCGACGACGTCGCGACATGCAGTTTTGCCGCCGCGCTGGCGTCGCTCACGGCCGTGCCGATCGGAAAGCCCATCCCCAATACGCGGCTCTATGTGCTCGATTCCCATTTGCAGCCGACGCCAATCGGGGTGGCCGGGGAATTGTACGTGGGCGGAATGGCGGTCGGTCGCGGCTACCACGATGATCCCGAGCAGACCAGACAAAGATTCCTCGACGATCCTTATTCGAAAAGCCGAGCGGCGCGGCTCTATCGGACCGGAGACTTGGCGCGCTGGCGAGGCGACGGGACTGTAGAGTGCCTTGGCCGCACCGATCATCAGGTCAAGATTCGCGGCTGCAGGGTCGAGCTTCAGGAGATCGAGCACGTTCTGACACAGCACGCGGACGTGCAATCCGCCGCCGTGCGGGCGCAGAAAGACGCACGCGGAGACGTTGAGCTCGTCGGCTATGTCGTCATGGCGCCCGGCAAGCCATCCGACGCCGACTCCCTTCGAGTTTTTCTCAGTGCCAGGCTTCCGGCCTACATGGTTCCGGCGGGGTTCGTCTTCCTCGACCGGATGCCGCTGACGGCTCATGGCAAGGTCGACCGTCTCGCGCTGCCGGCACCACGTGATGGCATTCCTGCGGGCGAACGCAGCATCGCCGCACCACGCACCGCCACCGAACGGGCTTTGGTCCGAATTTGGATCGACGTCCTCGCCATCGCCGAAATCGGCATCTTCGACAACTTCTTCGAGCGGGGCGGTCACTCGCTGCTGGCCGGCCAGATCATGGCGCGGGTCGCCAATGCCACCGGCGTGCTGTTGCCGATTCGGACGATCTTCGAGGCACCGACGATCGATGCATTGGCGCGCCGCCTCGACATCGCGCGGCAAACCCCGTCGAGCGAGCCCCCGCTCGAAATCTCGCGGGCAGGGAAGAACGACTTCCAGCCCCTGTCCATCATGCAGGAAACGGTCCTGAGGATGGAGCGGGAGCTCCCGGGATTGCCCCAGTTCAATCTGTCGTTTGCCTTTCGCCTGCAGGGTCCGCTCAACCTCAGCGCGTTCAAGCGCAGCCTCGCCGAGATCGTGCAGCGTCACGACGCTTTGCGCACGAGCTTCGCTTGGAAGAACGGCAGGCCGCTCCCGTCGACCGCCAAAGGCGCCCGCGTACGGTCATCTCTCGCCGTCGAGGAGCTTGCGGGCGGCGCCACGCGCCGGGGCGACCGCGCCAATCGGCTCGTGCTCAGGAAGGCGGAGCTCGTCGCCGAGCAGGAAGCCTGGATGCCCTTCGACCTCGCGCAGGCGCCGTTGTTTCGCATGCGCCTGCTGCGCCTCGGTCACGACGACAATGTCTTGCTCGTGGTGCTGCACCACATCATCATCGACGGGTGGTCGATCGGCGTCCTTTTCGAGGAGTTCTCCGCACTCTATTCGGCATTCGCGGCCGGCCAGTCCGCGCAGTTGCCTGCCCCGGTGCTTCAGCTCGCCGACGTGACGCGCTGGCACCGCCAATGGTGCGGGACGCCTGCCGCGCAGCAGCAGATCGCGGATTGGAGGGAGAACCTGCGGGGAGCCTCGCCGGTCTTTCCGGCCGATCGGGCGGACACAAGCACGTTGCTCGCCTCCCCCGTCGCCTACGAGCCCGTCCGGTTGACGGGAGATCTCGCAGCACGCCTCTCCGCCTTGGGAGGCACGCAAAGCGCGACCCTTTTCATGGCGCTTCTGGCCGGCTTCAAAACGATGCTGCTGGCGCAAAGCGGACGCAGCGACATCTGCGTCGCCACGGCCATGGCCAACCGCGCCCAAGAGAAGACCGAGCGTGTCGTCGGCCTCCTGGAGAACACCACGATCGTCCGCACCCGCCTGGACCTCGATCTGTCGTTTGCAGAGGCGCTCGACCGGGTGCGTCACGCGGTATTGGAAGCCCATGCGAGGCAGCAGCTCCCGTACGATATCCTGGCGGCACGGATGGCCGAGGAGGATGGCCTCGATCTCGCGTCGATCGCCCAGGTCTTCTTCATTCTGCAGAACGCCTTTCGGCCACTCCGCCTGCCCGATGTGGCGGTTCGTCCGTTCGGCGACGTCTTCCGGCAGGGCCAGGCCGTCATGCCCGTCGACCGCACCTGGCTCGCGGTCACCCTCAAGGAGACCGAAGGCGGAATCATCGGCTCATGCTGCTACAAGACGGAGCTGTTCGAGTCGCACTCCGTCCAATCCTGGATTTCGAACTACCGAGCCATCCTGGCCAAGGGAGCCGAAAACCCGCAGATGTCGCTCGGCCGGCTCGTCGAGCTTTGTGCGATCGCTCCCGAGCTGCGTCCGGCAACCACCACTTCCGCTTAGGAGGCAAACATGCCCACGCCAAAACCCGGACTCGCTTCCAAGCGCTCGGTCCCCACTATCGTCTGCGTCAACCAGGCGACCAAAAAACTGGGCGTGGATTTCGACCGGCTGATAGCGGCATTGCAGAAATTCCTGGATCGACATTTTGTCCCGGTTTGGGCCACCCCGGCCAAGGTCGTAAAGGCGGCGGCGCCACGCAGCGGCACATGGACCCTGCTGTTCACCGATGATCAGGATTCCGCGAAGCACGACGGATGGCTCGGCCTCCATCACCTCGAAGGGAATCCGATCGCCAAGGTGTTCGTGGGTCCGGTGCAAGACCATGGCGAGAAGGTCAGCGTGGCGGCAAGCCACGAGATCGCGGAAATGCTGGTCGATCCCGGGATCAACCTCTGGGCCATCGGCCCGAAAGGCCGCTTGTATGCCTATGAGGTGTGTGATGCCGTCGAGGAGGAGGAGTTTCGCGTCGCCGGAATCCCGATGTGCAATTTCGTTTATCCCGCTTACTTCGAGTTATTCCGGGCGCCGAGGTCGACTCAGTTCGATCACCAGAAGAAATTGCACCACCCATTCCAAATATTGCCGAGAGGATACGCCACGGTGCTCGAGGACGGCATAAAAGTCGACATACCGGGTTCGAGTGCCAAGGGAAAGCATTTCAAAAAAGAGAACCGCCTCGATCATCGCAGTGAATACCGAGCGGCCGTGCACACGAAAAAGCCCGCCGATACGGCACGTTTCACGTCACTGCTCGGGTCTCTCCCCAAGAAGCAGCAGCCAAAGAAAGCGCGAGCCGCCCGCTCACGTTCGCGATGAGCGGGTTGCGGAGACAGAGCCGGCAATCGCTCGTCGACCCTCAATTCGTTCTGCTCGGGCGCTGCGCAACGCGGCGAAGTGTCCCCGATCTCGGCTCCTTTTTGACGGTCCCCCAATTGATTATCGGCCATACAAGTGATATTCGCATAATTGCAATGTTACAGCTCTAGGGAGCAAAAACATGGGTATGAAGGCACTCGACGTACTTAAGCACGTTGACTTCAAGAGCATGACAAAGACGGAGAAGGCAGCTCTGAAGAAGAAATTTCTTGCTCACAAGGAGCATCTCAAGAAGTCGTTGGCCGCCCTCGAAAAGGGTCTCGCCGAGCTGAAGAAGTAACCGGCAAGGATTGTTTGACGGTGGTTGGCGCGTTGTCCGATCGGACTGGATTTTTCAAGCTCACGATTGCGTGCTCTTGTCTCTGGACTCGCTGGTCGCGCTCCAGGGACCATTGAGCACATCCAGCAACGCTTTGGCGCTTTGCAATTCCGCGGTGTCAAAACCCTCCGTAAACCCGCGGTAAACCGGCTCAAGGAGCAAGTAGGCTTCGGCCGGTTTGCCTTCGGCTTGCCACTGCTGCGCGAGGCTCATGGCCGCGCGCAGCTCCCACCAGCGCGCGCCCTGCTCGCGGGCGATCGTCAGCGCCTGCCGCAGGCGGGCGTCGGCTTCGCTGCGCCTGCCCAATTGCATCAGCACGGTGCCCTGCAGTCGACACAGCTCGGCCTCGAAGAACCGCTCATGCGTGGCCTCGGCGGTTTCGATCGCCTCCTCCAACATATCGAACGCGACCTCGGGCCGGCCGAGCCGCCCATGGGCGGAGGCAAGTTGCCCAAGGAACAGCGTGCGGCGGTTGCGAGCGGTACTTTTCGTGACCGAAAGAGAATCGTCCATGAGCGCGATGCCGCGATCGGGATCGCCGTTTTGCACCAGCAGTGCGCCGCTGAAAAAACGCGCCCGCCGCTCCAGCCCGACAAGCCCATGCTCGACGGCGTGGCCGATCGCTTCCTCGGCATGGCCCGCGGCTACCTTCGGATTCCAGCCGAGCACGCCAAGGAACCCGGCATGGCTCAACGCGAGAGACGACGTGAATGCCAGGCCCAGGCTGCGGGCACGCGACAGGGCCTGTTGAATGGCGGCATTGGACTGGTCGGGGTAGCCTTGTAGCAAGAGCGTCAAGGCGAGAAACGACAGGGCCATAACCTGATCGTCGGAGCCGAACCGCCGGTACGTCGCGATCTCCTTGTGGGAGGCACAAATCGCAAGCGTCCGCTCCAATTGAGTTCGCGCATCGGCGAAGGCGCCCATGTAGCTGAGCGTCTGGCCCATGAATCGGTTGGCGAGCGCCGACACACCGGGATGCTCATTGTCGGCCGCGAACGCTATGAACTGTCGTGCCACATCGAGCGCGAGACGATGCTCCGCCTGCTCGCTTTGGGCGAGATAGGCACCCCAGAGCACCGTCATCTGCTCTGTCGGCGTGCCCTTGCTGCCCAAAAGGTCGCGCGCTCGGGAGAACACCCGCACGGTCTCCGGAGCGGCATCTCCTTCCGTTGCAGCGGTCGCGGGGCCGAGCGCAAGATGAAAATCAAGCTCATGGCGATGCCGCTTGGCCGACTGCGGCTGCGATTCGGTGAGCTTGATTCCTTCTCTCAAATGCTTGACGGCTTCCGCGTTCGCCGAGTGGCTCAGCGCCAGATTGCCCGCTTTGAGCCAGTAGTCGATCGCCGGGTCGGTCATGCCCGCCTCGGTAAAATGGCGTGCGATGATTTCCGGCTGACTGTCGACCAGACTGGGAAACCGGCCCTCCAGCGCTCGGGCAATTTCGGCATGCAACAGGTTGCGCCGGCTCTTGAGCAGACTCTCGTAAGCCACCTCCTGCACGAGCGCGTGCTTGAAGGTATAGACTGCGTCCGGAGGGTCACCCTGGCAGATCAGAAGCTCGGAATCCTCGAGTTGCTCGAGCGCATGTCTCAATGCGCTGTCTCCGCGCCCGACCAGAGCGCTGACCAGCGAATAAGAGAATTCGCGACCGATCGCCGATCCGATCTGGGCGATCTCCTTGGCGGGTCCGAGGCGATCGAGCCGCGCCATCAACGAATCCTGGAGCGTCGCCGGAATGGCGAGCGGCGGCAGGGGCCCCGAAGCCCGGTATCCGTCACCGTCATCGATCAGTATTTCGGTTTCCAGCACCGCCTTGGTGAGTTCCTCGATGAACAGCGGATTGCCGTCCGTCTTGGCGACGATCTGGCTCATCACGTCAGCCGGCAGCTTGCGGCCGGTCGTCACCTGCGTGACGATGGGCTCGATGTACTGGCGCTCAAGGCGACCGAGCGACATCATGCTGACCTGCTGGGGGCCCGCCCACGGCGGCTCGAACTCCCTTCGGAAGGTGAAGAGCCCCAGCACGGGAAGCTGCCGCACGCGCTCGATCAACAGATTGAGCAGCTCGAGTGACGTGGCATCCGCCCAATGCGCATCCTCGAAGACGAACAGTACCGGTCCCTTGCGGGCGAGCCCCTCGATGTAGTCCAGCATCGCCGAAAGCGTTCGGCGGCGCTGCTGCGTCGGACTGAGGGCCAGCGGTGAATAGCGCCCGCCGAAGGGCAGCGAAAGCATCGACGCGAACAGCGGCGCCTCTTCGTCGACTCGCGATAATCCCCGGCCGAGCACAGCTTCGAGCTTCTCGAGGCGCTGCTCGGCCGTGTCGTCGTCCTTGAATCCGGCGGCGCGTTCCAATTGCGCAATGAAGGGATGGAGCACGCTGTTGGAATGATAGAGCGAGCATTGGTAGAGAAGGTGGGCGTGCTCGGTGTCGGCGACGCCCTCGGCAAGCGACGCGATGATGCGAGACTTGCCGACGCCTTCCTCGCCGGAGATGAGCACGATCTGCCCCTCACCTTGCCAAGCTTGGCGTTGGAGCTGCCCCAGAAAGGCACGCTCTTCTTCACGATCGATGAGAGCGGTAAGCCCCCCCGGATGCGCCCCCTTGAAACGGCTCTCCAAGGCGACGATGCCCTCGACCGACCATGCCGCGACCGGCTCGGCGAATCCTTTCACTTCGTGTCGACCGAGGTCGCGCAATCGGAACGAATTCGGGAGCAGCCTGCGCGTAGCGCCGGAGATCACGATCTTTCCGGGCTCCGCCAGGGACTGGAGCCGCGACGCGAGATTGGGAGCATCGCCGATGAGTGCGTTGTCCCACAGTGCACCGCCGCCGCTCAGATCGCCCACCACCACCAGGCCGCTCGCGATGCCGATACGCACCGAGAGCGGTTCGCCGGCCCTGGTTTCCAGCCGCGAGGTCCCGTCGATGATGTCGAGCGCCGCCCGTACGGTTCGCTCGGCATCGTCTTCGTGAGCGCGCGGGTGGCCGAAATACGCCAATATCCCGTCGCCGCGAAAATCGCTGAGAAAGCCGTCGTAGGATTTTACGATCCGTGCGCAGGTGGAGTGGAAGGCATCGAAGACGGCAGCCGTGTCTTCCGGATCGAGCCGCGCCGACAAGGCCGTCGAGCCGACGAGGTCGCAGATCATGACGGTCAGATGGCGCCGCTCCGCAACCTGCGGTTGCCGCAGACCTACGCTTTCGAGAGGCTCCGCCCTGCCGGCGTCGGGCGCGGCGAACGTCGCCCTGATCGCCTTCAGCAGCCGCTTTCGGTCACCCAGCGGGATCTGGAGCTTTTCGAGATCGACCTCGGTGATTTCCGGCAGCACATCGGCATCGATGGCGTTTTCAGCGAACAGTGGCGCATATCGCTCGAAACCTGCGTCTCGAAGCCACTTTCCCATATCCATGTCGGCGCCCTCGTAGGGCGGTTGTAGCATTTTTATTGCAACACCGCATGGCCTTGTGAAGCTTGGTCGCAGGGACGGAGGCCTCGGTGGCGTGTCCAGCTGGGTCAAGAAGTTGGGAGCACTCCCAGCGGCAATCGACGCCGATCGGGCTCAGCCCGCGTGACGCCGAGGAAGTCGTGTCGAGTGCGTGCGACTGATGGTTGGGAGGCCGTCGAGGCGACCCTCTGTTTCCTCAGCCTCGACACGCGCCGTGCAGCGCGAATCGGCAACGCCGGAAACGCAACGCGGCCGATGGGAGGACCCATCGGCCGCGGACGCGTGGCTTGAAGATCATGATGCGGTCAGAAGTGCCAGATCAAGTCCATTGAACCGACCACGGAGTAGTTGCGATCCGGCGCGATCGGAAGTCCCGTCGGATTTACCGTGTTGAAATTCCCATTGAAGGCATTCGCATCCATCGAGTGGTAGTAACTCACTTCCGGCCGAAGTTCGACCTGTGGCGAGAACCAGTGCTGCCAGCCGATGCCGAATTCCACGTAGCGGGTCTTCACGCCGGTGCGCTGGCCCTGCATGTCGTTGTAGAATTCACCGCGGAACGACAGATTGTTGAGGCCGTTGATCCGGTAGTTCACATACATCAGGCTGGTGAATACGCGCGCGGTGCAGGTCACCGCATTGATGTCGGCGCACTGGGCGAAGTTCGGCGCGTTGAACTTGAATCCGTTCTGCGCACTGAACGGCCAGCCGCCGTTGGCGATGATCCCGGCGGGATCGGCGGCGTTGAGAACCTTACTCTGGGAGAGCGTGTAGGTTTCCCAGGAGAAGTGCCATTGCTCGTTGAACTTGTGATACCAGGTGACGCCGGTCCATTGCAGGTTGTTGTAACCCCAATTGCCGGAATTCATTGCATCGGCCACCACGTAGATGTTGTCGTAGCCGCTGTCGCTCTGCCAGCGGATGCCGCCGGTGTAGGACAGCTTCGCACCGGGATCCTTGTCAATTTGATAGCCCGGGAAAACAGGGTTCGGAAACGGATTGGCGACTTTCTGTCCCCAGTCCCATGGCATCGTGTCGCTGCCGACGGTCACGCCGAACTGGATGAACCAGTTTTTGTTGAGGGCCGTGGTCGTCTGGACGCCCGTGTTGGTGTAGTTGTCGAAGGTGTACGTCAGCGAGTGCGAATACATGTAGTTGTTGGGCGCGAGCTGCGCTTCGATGTCCGGCACCGAAATGAAGCGGCCGACCCGGACCAACGTGCCTTCGGCGACGAAAGGAATATAGAGTTCGCCATACACCATCGGCATGTCGAAGCCGTTGGTGAGATTGTGCCCCAGGAGCTGATAGCTCGCGAACCCGAGCGCGGTCGTGTAGCGTTGGTTTTCACCGTAGATGCCCGAGAAGCGGAAGCCCCAATCGATGTGATCGGTCTGCACCGTGTCGGGCAGGCGTTCGAAATAGACGACGGCCTGGTCGAGCTGCGCCGTGTTGGGTGTGTAGGCGTAGGCCCCGGGCCAGTTGCCGCCGGGCGTCACGCTGTTGGTCGACAGATTGCCGCCACCGTTGACCCAGCCATAGACCTGCATGTGGGCATCGCTCATGGCCTTGCCGAGCTCGGTGTTGCCGAGCGCGACCATGAGGGGACTATCGACCGAACTCGGGCGAGTGGTGCCGATGTTGGTCGAGCCGCCGTACGGCCATTCGGTGAACGGGAACGGCGGAGCGGTCTGCGGCGCGGAATCGCCCCAGCCGGGCCGGCGCGACGGCGGCGCTTTCGGGTCGGCGGGCGCTGCATCGTGCCCCCACTCGAGCCGATAATAGTTGACAAGACGCTCGAAGAACCCGTCGCCAAGATACTTGTCGAGGCAATCGTAATTCTTGTAAGGCGCGTCTGGAGCCCGACAATTCACGGCCGCCCGCGGCGGCTGGTCGGCGGCGTGCGCCGGCATGACAAGTCCCACCCCGCTTGGCATCGCCAATGCCAAGCCGATCCACCCCAATCTGTTCATGCTGATGCCCCAACCCCGTCACACGAACCCTCAACGCGAGAATCCGCTAATCCCCAGCCCGCCAACTTTCGGTCATGATGTGGGATCAAGTCGATGTGACAATTCCCGGGATTTCATATCTTTAAGATAAAGTTCGCTGTTACTGGCCGCCAACTTGCCGCCAGTTTAATCAAAATCAGCGTGTCATGAGCGCTCAATGGGCACCGCCCGGCTCAAGAAAAGGTCCGGCCAGAAGCAATTTTATGATGTAAAATCAATTATTTAAATGAGATGACCGCTACTGCGCAGCTTGCCGGCCACCCGACGGAGCCAAACCGACGTCGGCGAATTTTATCGTGATGTGTTGCAGTTTAACGTCACTCGCCCAATCATCCGTTTGCCTCGTTCTCTAACCCGCTCGATATTCACTAAAAATGCCAGATCAGGTCCATCGCGCCGACGACGGCATAGTTTCGGTCAGGCAGGATCAACGCATTGGCATTGCCATTGAAAGCGTTGGCATCCAGCGAGCGGTAGTAGGTGACTTCCGGGCGAAGCTCGACCTGCGGCGAGAACCAGTGCTGCCAGCCGATGCCGAATTCGGTGTAGCGGGTCTTGGTGCCGGTCCGCTGGCCCTGCATGTCGTTATAGAACTCGCCCCGGAATGACAGGTTGTCGAGGCCCGAAATTCGGTAGTTCACGTACATCAGCGTGGTGAAGACCTCAGCGGTGCAAGTCGGCACGTAGGGACTGCTGCATTGCGCGAAGCCCGGCGCGTTGAAGCCGAATCCATTTCGCGCCGCGAAGGGATAGCCGCTGTTGGCGATGATGCCGTTGGGATCGGTCGCGTTGAGAACTTGCCGCTGGCTGAGCGCGTAGGTCTCCCACGAGAAGTGCCACTGCGAATTGAACGCGTGATACCAGGTGATGCCGTACCACTGGAGATTGTTGTAGCCCCAGGTGCCATCGTTGACCGCATTGGCGACGACGTAGATGTTGTCCCCGCCGCTGTCACTCTGCCAGCGGGTGCCCACCGTTACGGATGGCTTGGCGCCGGGGTCCCGGAGCATAGTGTTGTCGGGAAAGACCACGTTCGGGAAGGGATTGGATATCTTCTGGCCCCAATGCCAGGGCGCCGTGTCGGTGCCGAGGCTCACGCCCAACTGAAAGAACCAATTCTTGTCGAGCGCCAGCGTGCCCTGGATGCCGTGGCTGGTATAGTTGTCGAACGTGTAGGTGAAGGAGTGGGTGTACATGTAATTGTTGGGCGCAAGCTGCGCCTCGATATCCGGCAGCGAGATGTAGCGCCCGACGCGGATGAGGAGGCCCTCCGCGACCTGGGGGATATAGACCTCGCCATACATCATCGGCATGTCGAAGCCGTTGGTGAGGTTGTGGCCGAGGAGCTGATAGCTCGCGATGCCGAACGCCGTGGTGTAGCGGTAGTTCTCGCCGTAGATCCCGGAAAAGCGGAAGCCCCAGTCGATATGGTCGGTCTGCACCGTGTCGGGCAACCGCTCGAAATAGACCACAGCCTGGTCGAGCTGGTAGGCGTTGGGCGTGTAGTCGTAGGCGGCGGGAGAGTTGCCGCCGGGAGTCACGCTGTTGGTCGAGAAATTGCCGCCACCGTTGACCCATCCGTAGAATTGCATGTGGGCATCACTCATGGCCTTGCCGAGCTCGGTGTTGCCGAGCGCCACCATCAGCGGGCTGTCGACCGCGTTCGGCCGCGTCACGCCGAGATTGGTCGATCCGCCATACGGCCATTCGGTGAAGGGCATCGGCGGCGAGGACTGGGGTGCGTCCGGCCACCCGGCACGACGCGACGGCGGTGCCTTGGGATCGGCGGGCGGGCCCTCATGCCCCCATTCCAGCCGGTAGTAGTTGACGAGACGCTCGAAGAATCCGTCACCGAGATATTTGTCGAGGCAGTCGTAGTTCTTGTACGGCGCATTCGGCGTGCGGCAGTCGGAATACTTCATCGGCGCGACGTCCGCGGCCCGCGCCCTGCCGGTGATCGCAGATGCGGTCAGCGCCGACACGCTCAGCACGACCGCCACCGAAACGATTGACCCCAATCTTAACATGACCGCTTTGCCCCAACTGCGCTTCACCGACGCCGATGACCGAACTTCACCGCGCGCCTCACCCTGGCGCGGCCGACGAGCCTTTCCTCCTTTGATGTTGACTTCGCCGAGGCGGCGATTTGAACACCGTGGCGGGCGTAAGGCGGGCCGGCTCAACGAATAGCGGCTCCGGCTTCACTCCCCCGCGGCACGCGCCCTGCGTGGCGAACAGAGGGCCTGCAGACGTTCGACCTGCAGACCCTCGCTTCCAGCCGATCAGAAGTGCCAGATCATGTCCATCGACGCGATGACGTCGTAGTTCCGGTTGGGCAGGATCACCAGCGCGCCGTTCGGTGCGGCATTGAAGTTGCCGTTGAAGGCATTGGCATCGAGCGAGTGATACCAGACGACTTCCGGACGCAGCTCGACCTGGGGCGAGAACCAATGCTGCCAGCCGAGACCCGCGGAGACGTAGCGCGTCTTCACCGAGGTGCGCTGGCCGTTCATGTCGTTGTAGAACTCGCCGCGCAGCGAGATGTTGTCGAGCTTGTTCGGGCTGTAGTTCAGGTAGAACAGCGCGGTGTACATGCGTGCCGTGCAGTCCGGCGCATTGGTGTCGCCGCACTGGGCGAGGTTCGGCGCGTTGAAGCCGAAGCCGTTGGTCGGATTGTACGGCCAGCCGTTGTTGGCGAGGATCGCGGCCGTGTTCGGATTGAGCGCATTGAGCACGTGCTGCTGGCTCAGTGTATATGTCTCGAACGAGAGGTGCCACTGCTCATTGAACTTGTGATAGTATGTGCCGCCGATCCATTGCAGGTTGTTGTAGCCCCAGATCCCGTTGTTGATGCCGTCGATGGTGAGGTAGACGGTGTCGTTGCCGCTGTCGCTCTGCCAGCGGACGGCAGCGGTAAGCGACGGCTTCGCACCGGGATCCTTGAGGTAGGTTAAGCCCGGATAGGTCTGATTCGGGAACGGATTGTTGACCTGCTGGCCCCAATGCCACGGCGCGGTGTCGGTGCCGATCACAACGCCGGCCTCCAGGAACCAGTTCTTGGTCAGCGCTGTCGTGGTCATGAGGCCGTGGTTGGTGTAGTTGTCGTACCCGTAAGTCAGCGAGTGCGAGTACATGTAGTTGTTGGGCGCGAGCTGGGCCTCGATGTCCGGGATCGAGATGAAGCGCCCGAGCCGGATCAGCATGCCTTCGGCGACATACGGAACGTAGAGCTCGCCCCACATCATCGGCATGTCGAAGCCGTTGTAGAGATTGTGGCCGAGGAGCTGATAGCTCGCGATGCCGTAGGTGGTGGTGTAGCGATAGGTCTCACCGTACAGACCGGAAAAACGGAAGCCCCAGTCGACGTGGTCGGTCTGCACCGTGTCGGGCACGCGCTCTGCGTACACCACGACCTGGTCGAGATGCGCGGTGTTGGGCGCGAACGCGTAAGCGGCGGGGAAGCTGCCGCCCGGGGTGACGCTGCTGGTCGACAGGTTGCCGCCGGGATTGACCCAGCCGTAAACCTGGATGTGGCTGTCGCTCATCCACTTGCCGAGCTCGGTATTGGACATCGCCACCATCAGGGGGCTGTCCACCGCATTCGGCCGGGTGACGCCGATCGAGGTGGCGCCGCCATAGGGCCACTCGGTGAACGGCATGGGAGGAGTGGTCTGGGGCTGGCCGGGCCAGCCCTCGCGGCGCGTCGGCGCCGCCTTGGGATCGGACGGCGCGGCTTCGTGACCCCACTCGAGTCGGTAATAATTCACCAAGCGCTCGAAGAAGCCATCGCCGAGATATTTGTCGAGGCAGTCGTAGTTCTTGTAGGGAGCATCGGGCGCCCTGCAATTCACCGGGCTGATCGACGGCGTCGGTGCGTCAGCGGCGTGGCCGGATTCAACGGCCAACAGACCGGCCGGCACCGCTAGGGCCAGCCCCAATAAGCCTATTTTTTTCATAACCCCGCCCCAACCCATTTCGCGAGCCGCGCGAAGCAGGCCCGCTTAAGTCACCCCAGCACATCTATTCTTCGTTATAGGCGGCCGTAAAATCCATACACAATAAGCGCGTTTTTTATATCTTTTTAATAACCAATAAGTCATGATTTGGATTTCTTGCACCAAATCACGCCATAATTCATGACATTCGCCGCACTAATTTGCAGGAAAGCTTCGCATCTCTCGATGTTTTTTCTACTTTCTGGAAATGGAAACTTATGTCCCATAGCGCTTGTACAACATCTTATAAAAATATGCAATGGTATATACCGGTCGGGTTGACTGTGTCTCGCGTGACACGTTTTTCTTGGTATCGGGCGCCGATCGACGGCAAAACAGATGCCGCAAAAATCGATATTGAAATTTTCCGTTCGAAATATCTTGCGGCGGGGTCGCCAAGGCGCTTTCAGGGCGCACACATGGCCTGGGCTCGACGCATTGCCCGGCTTCGCCACGCGCATGAGGACGCGCCGTGCGGCCTTGTCGGGGCGCTCCACGAGCGCTGTCCCGAGACGAACGCGACAATCGCCATCCGAGGTATGCGCAGCCTGGAGCATGCGAGCTTGGCGAGCCTGGGGAGCCCATTTAGCCGCACGCCGATATGGTCCGGATGACTGCAGGCCGCACGCAAACCGCCGCACGCCAAGGCACGCCGGCGGACGCGCCCACGCGAAAAGCCCCGGCTGCAAGCCGGGGCTTTCGGATCTGCGTTCCTCTCGAGGCGTGCGGAACCGAGAAGGATCAGAACTTGTAGTTCAGTCCGACCTTGACGAGGTTGACCGGCGACGGCTTCTGCTGCCAGCAGAAGCTCTGACCGAGTATCGAATCGGTGCCGCATGCGTTGTAGCCCGACTTGCCGTCGAGCCACATGTATTCGAATTTGCCGGTCCAGTGATCCCACATCGCATACTCGACACCGCCGCCCAGCGCGAAAGGCGTCTGCGACTTGCTGCCGGTCGCTGTGATGGTGTCGGGCACGCCCACGCCAGGCGTGATTGCGCTCACCGTGGCGCTGGTATCGTAGAACGCGACGCCGGCCTTTCCGTAGAGGAGGATGCGCTCGTAGAAGACCCAACCCAAGCGGCCGGCGATGAGGCCGTAGGTGTTACCCAACTTGGAGGAGCCGATCACGTCGGTGCTGAGCGGCTCCACCGCCGACCCGCTCAGGCTCATGTAGCCGCCTTCGCCTTCGACGCCGACGACGATCCCCCCGAGCGGGGAATTCGCCGGACCCGACCAAAGCTGATAATTGCAGCCGGCGTTGCCACCGCCCACGAAGCTCGTATTCTCGCTATAGCTCCAGGGATTGGCACCGACCGGACTGAACAGCGGCGCAGGCACAGGCCCGCTGCTCCCGAGGTCCGTCGACTGCCAAGTATTGGCGGTGGCAAAGCCGATGTATCCGCCGACGTAGCAGCCGGTCCAGCTGAAGCGCGGAGCGACCGGCAATGGCGCCAGATCCGCAGCGCTAGCCGACTCGGCAACGCCAATGACTGCGCCGGCAAGCACAAGCGTTGCGAGCGCAGTTCGCGTTATAAAATTGTGTTTCATTTCCGCAGCCCCAACCCCGTACGACGGCTCTGCCGCGCACAGGTCCCCGTATCACCCCAGCTTCGCCATCTTGATTTATGGAGGGGTAGTAAATCGATATTGTTAATCGGCCAATTTCATCTTTTTATAATATCTTTTTTGCCGCAACTCGCCGTTTTGCGTGAATGGGCAGCAACTGCGTGTCATGTTGCCCGAGATTCGCGCTGCGCCGCCCGGATTTCGGTGGAGCAAACGCGCGAATTCACTCCTATTGCAGATGCCCTCCACGACCCTCGTGCAACGATAGCCGCGTGCCGGGTCAACGCCAGAAATATTTTTTCTTTATGACTTTCTTACAACAACGCGGTCTGGCTCACCTCGAAATCCCACCGGCCAGCCTTCATCTTCGCGCCAGGATATTGGACCGGACAGTCCCCGCATGGCGCGGCGTCGACCATGAGAACTCATCGCGTTTCGTCAATCGGTTGCGGCGCGGCGGCTGACAGTCGCCAAGCGACCGCCGTGGCACCGCGAGGCCCGCGCGCCGACACGCGCCGCAAACGTGCCAGCGCCGGTGGCAACGCCGGCGCTGCGCGGCTCGAGCGGTCGACGAGATCGAACACCGCCGCCGAACATCTTTTTTTCATATTCAATCGGCCGGTAGCGAACGGACTGCGCAGCCGGATTTCACGAGCTCGCGGCGCCTCTGCAACCGCACTTTCGCCCTGCGGCACAAGCCTTGCGTACACTTCTGCGCCCTTGGCTGAAATCATTGGATGAGCGTCGTGCCGACTGCATATGCGAGGCTTGTTACGACGCGCATGTCGCGCGGCCACAGCAAGACATCTGCACAGCTTCGCGCGACTGCGCTGCGGTGCGCGATGGCGGCCGCGGGATTCGCCGCGCACGCGTGCATGGCGATGACGTCGGCGCTCGCTGAGGATTCCGAGATCACCACCCGCCGCAGCTCCGAGCGGATCGGATTCTCCAACGAGGAGATCGCCGACGGTTTCTTCAAGGTCGCGTTCGGGGCCGAGCTCCGCGTCGCCGGCGGTAACGATCGCATCCGCAAGTTCGAAGCGCCGGTGCGCGTCTTCATCGACAACCGGGTCCGGGCCGACCGCAGCGGCATGATCGCGAAGGTGGTCGCCGACATCGCCGAGCACGTCGATCAACTCGACATCGCAGTGACCCAGGACCGCCGCGCCGCGAACATGGTCGTCACGCTGGTGCGTCACCGGGATCTCAAGCAGACCATCCGCGCGTTCTACGGACCGGAGCGCGCACGGCAGATCGAGCAGCAGCTCAATCCCGAGTGCCTGTCCGGATTCGCCGAGGATCGCCAGCACCGCATCCAGCGCGCCGAGGTCATTCTCGCCGCGGACGGCAGCGACTTCCGCTTCTTCGATTGCGCCTACGAGGAGCTGCTGCAGTCGCTCGGCCCGATCAACGACGATCGTTCGGTGCCCTGGACGATGTTCAACGACGAGGTCCAGATGGGCTTCTTCGACGTATACGACCAGTATCTGCTCAACATCCTCTACGACTCGCGCATTCGGCCCGGAATGTCGCGCGATGAGGTGAGGGCCATGTTGCCTGAGGTCCTGCCGCAGGTGCGCGAGCGCGTGGCGCGCACCAATCCGCGGGCGCGTGCCGCATTGGAGGAAGCAAGCGGCTTACACTGACTGAATTGATCACGCGGTTGGGGTGCGGGGAAAGAGAAAACGGCTTCCGCTTCGACAAGCGGAAGCCGTTCGAGGTCTCCCGGCGAAGACCTGCGTTGACTTGCCTTGCCCGCTTACTTCTTGGGCGGGTGATTGACGCCAACTCCTCCCGATGAGGAGGAGAAGCTCGTGATGTCGCTGCGGCTCTCGCGCACCACCGGGGCGCGGTTGCGCTTGTGGGCGGCCATCACGAAACCAGTGTCAGCCTGAATCGCCGCGTGAGACATCACCGGCGCAGCCGAAACGCCCGTCACCAACAAGATCGAGCCGAGCATGGCGCCTGCCATGCCAATCATTGCCTTGCGCATGATTTCCTCCAGCACGAACGGCAGGTTGCCTGCCTTGCCGATGAATATGAGCCGTTTTGGCGATGTGCGCAAGAGTTATGCGAGTGCATCGAAATTAATCAACCAAAGAGCGTGGTCCGGATTTAGGCTGCCGGGACCAGCGGGTTTCGGATGCTTCCAAGCCCGATTTTGCTTGGTAGTTCAGCAATGAGATCAATATAGCCAGGGTGTTGGGGCCTTCGTCCGCGAGAATGCCACGCGCGCGAGCGCACATGCGCACAATCGTGGTGCCGCGCTCGGCATTAGCGCTGGAGGTGAGGATAAGTCAGGTCGCGCGGCGGCCGGCGGCGCCCAATGCGAGGCGCGTGCTGATGATCCTCTCGAGCATGTCGAAGTCCACCGGCTTCACAACGAAATCATCGGCGCCGGCGAGCTGGGCCCGCAGGGCGACCTCGCGCTCGGACTGACCACTCAGGAAGATGAAGGGGATGTTCCGGAACGATGGCGCGGCGGCGGCCAGTCGATCGAGAACGTCGAAGCCGGACATGACGGGCATCATCAGATCCGACAGCACCAGGTCGGGCGCTGCTTCGAAGATCGCCGAACAGCCTTCCTGCCCGCTGTAGGCCGTGCGCACCTCGTAGCCCCGATCGGTCAGATCCTCGGCGACCAGGTCGGCAATCTCGCGATCATCCTCGATGATCTGAATTCTCTTCGCGCCTGCCATCGCCGCCAGCCGAACCGATTCCACGCAACCTGCCCCCATACTGGGACAATCCATTTGTTTTAGAGTAAAGCGGTTGCGCTGCAAAATATTATTAAAGTATTTTCTTGCGCAGCGAGGTAAAGATCAGCTGCATTTTCGCTCAGATTTCAGGCAGAGTTGGATGCTCCATGACGCCTTCGAAAGCACCCAGCTGACCCCGCGCCCCATCCCCTGCGAAATCGGAGAGCGCTTGCAGCGTGCGGCCACGCCGCCCGCGACGCCGAGCGGGCGACCTCAACCCAACCAGAACGAGGCTTCAAGGGAATCGCGAAAAGACCGCTGACCCCAGAAGGGGACGGCGGTCATCGGTGCTGCGCGACAGGAACCAGCGGCGCCGGCTCGTGCCGACGCCGCGCAACCTTACCAGACCCTGAAGTTAATACCCGCGCGGAGCATCCATCCGCTGTCGGTGCCGGCGGTCACGACGTGCGCCGCGGTGACTGGACCAGCTCCCGTCGCCCCGCCGGCCATGAACTGCGACCCCTCGAGTTGGTACCACAGGCCTTCGACCTTCGCGCTGATGACGTTAGTGAACGCATATTCAAGTCCGCCGCCGACAGTGCCGCCGATCCGCGTCGCCGAATAGCTGTTGATGTAGTTCTCACCGGTCGCCGGAAACGCGAACGAGTAGTAGTAATTCGTATTGCCCAGCGCGAGACCGCCAGTCGCGTAGACGAGCAGACGATCGAAGGCATAGCCGACGCGCCCACGGATGGTCGAGATCGACTGCATATTCTCGGTGGCAGTGCCGGTCCCCGACACGAAGCCGGCTACGTTGGTATTGACCGACTTGGTGTTCTTCAGGTTTGCCCAGTCGGCATCCGCCTCGAGGCCGATGACATAGGCGGCCGCGGTCGGCTGCCAGTTACAACCGGCCTGACCGCCGGCGATGCCACCATGCGAGCTCTCGCCGTAAGTGCTCGGCGTCGCGCCGGACGAAAAGGCAGGACCAAAGAAGGTCGGGTCGTTGTTGCCGATCGTGAACGACATGCTGTTCCACGCGCCGCCGCCGTTCGCGCCGAAGTAGCACCCCGACCAGTTGTAATAGACAGGTGCGGGCGCCTTAAACGCGAGGTCGGCCGCAAATGCCGAGCTGCCGGCAAGCGTCGCTGCCACAGCGATAAGTACTATTCTCTTCATTGAGGCCCCCACAAATTGTCGTTGGCTAATGTTTTAACACCAGCGAGGCATCGAATCTGTAGCATTTTCGCCACACTCGAAATATAGTTACGCCTGTGTCGCAGGCAGCACTTGCCATTGCCTAATTTTCGCGCAGCCGCGCTTTTGAATCGGCCACGAAGCCACGTGTGGATTGCGACCCTTATGAGCAGCGAGATCGGGGAGGCTGATGAAATATCGCCATAAATGAGTGAGATCGATTGACCCTGGACCATGCGTTTGGGTGGGGGTTCATGTTTCGCAAGGGCCTGGAGGGGCGACGACGCGGCAGCATTCTGGTTCAGCTCGGAGCGAGCGCGGGCGTGCTCGTGCTGCCGCCGCTGATGCTATCTGCCGGCGTGGCGCTGTTCGGGTCCCAAACCGAGGACCGGCTGCAGATCGCCGCCGACCAGACCGTCGCATCCGCCGTCTCCAAGTCATCCGCCTTGATCGCTCTGTCGCCACGTCCGCGCGAAATATCCAAGAGCGCCGACCGCCCGCCATTGCAAAACGAGCCGGCGGCCAGCGCCGCATCGTCCCCCGCCGCCGAACCCGTGATCGAGATCGTCGAAACGGACAAAGAGATGGAGGGCGATGTCGCGGCCGAGCCGACGCCATACCTCGGTCCCGTTCCGGTCACGCTCGTCGTTGTTCGCAAGGAGCCCGAACCGGAGGCGGACGAAGCCGAGGAGGAAACGGCTGCTCCCGCTACCGTCGCGTCCGTCGCACCTGATGTCATCCCGCAGGATGTTCCCAAGCCGCCGAGCATTCGCATCGCCCATCCCCGCACCAAAGCGGACCGCGAGGAGACGCGCGCGTCGCGCCGGATCGCCGAGAAGCGTCCACGCGCCCCTGCCGGACACGCCCCCGCGGCGCACGGCCCCGTCGCGCACGCGCCCGTCGCGCACGGCGCGGCGCCGAAGCGCGTCACCGCGTCGGCTGGACCGAAAGCCAAGCCGAAAGGCGGCCTGCAGCGTCGCGCCGATCTCGAGAACTGACGCCTCGTCGCGCTCCCGCCTTCGGTTGCCGACGCGCAGAGCTTAGCCTCGACGTTATTCATCCCAACCCGTGGCCGGTCGCGAGCGAATTCGCTGTGGCCGAGCGCACGCGCGCCGCGGCGCCGCACCTCGGCCGATGGCGCCGCCATCCCCTGTGAAGTACTATCGCCGCGATGTCGCGGTCACCGTGCGCTTGACGCAGGTTGCGACCGCTTCCTAGAGGGAACAGTGATGGCCGAGTCGGCAAAGTACGCGCGCAGAGACGTCCTCAAACAGATTGCGACAGTCGCCGGTTCGGCGCAGCTCGCGCCCGCGGCGGCGGCGACGGCAGCGACCGCCGGCGCGGTCGGCATCGCTCGGGCCGAAACGCCGGCCGCGCCGACGCCCACGCTTCCAGCCGGATACCAGTCGTTGAGTCTCGACGAAGCCGCGTTCGTCGAGGCGCTCGTCAATGTCATGTGCCCGGCGGATCACCTGACGCCGAGCGGCGTCGATTGCGGACTTGCGGTCTTCATGGATCGCCAGCTCGCCGGCGGTTTCGGCCAGGGCGAGCGGCTTTACGCGCACGGGCCGTGGAAGAAGGGCAAACCGCAATTCGGCTACCAGCTTCCGCTCACGCCGGAGCAGTTCTTCAAGGTCGGCGTCGCTGCCGCGAATGCGGCGTGTCGAAAGCAATCCGGCAAGAGCTTCGACGCACTGACGCCGGCCGAGGCCGACGCGTTTTTGGCGCAGCTTGCGGGCGGCAAGGTCACCGATGAGCGGGTGCCGCTCGCGTCCTGGTTCAACGAGCTCGTGTATCCGCTGTTCGAGCAGGCCTGCTATGCCGACCCGATTTACGGCGGCAACAACGACAAAGTTTTCTGGCGCATGATCGGCTATCCGGGGCTGCCGGCGACGCATCAGCGCGACATCGTCACCTATCGTGGAAAGCCCTACCCCGGCGCCAACGATCCCAAATCGATCGCCGACTTCAGCTGAGGAGAACCGCAAATGGCCACCAAGCTGAACAAACGGACCGTCGTCATCGTCGGCGGAGGACTGACCGCGGCACTCGTTGCGCGGCAGCTGACCGCCAAAGGCACCGATGTCCTCGTGCTCGAGCGCGGCGCCGACCGGCGCAATGCCGCCGCGGCGAAGCTTCCCAATCAGCGCGACGAGCTGCGCTGGGACATCCGCGGCGGGCTCGGGCAGGACTGGTCGATCGGAGACCTACACGATCCGCCACAACCCCAAGCGACGAAGCGCTGCCGGCACGCCGGCTCGCTGCGTTTCTGCCCGGCGACGGCGTGGGCGGCGCCGCAAGCCATTGGAACGGCTTCACCTGGCGATGGTCGGAGTATGATCCGACGCTGCGCACCCGCCTCGAGACGCGCTACGGCAAGCAGGCGATCCCCGCGGACATGCCGATCGCAGGACTGGGGCGTGACCTATGCGGAGATGGAGCCCTATCACCATCTGTTCGAGAAGCTCTACGGCCTCTCCGGCAAGGCCGGCAACATCAAGGGCGCGATCAGCCCGGCGGCAATCCGTTCGAAGCGCCGCGGCGCGACGACTATCCGCAGCCGCCGCTCGAACCCACCGAAGCGGGGCTGATCTTCAAGGCCGCCTGCGAGAAGCTCGGCTACAAGCCCTTCATCGCGCCGTCGGGCAATTCATCCGGCACCTACACCAATCCGGACGGCATGAAGCTCGGCGCCTGCCAGTACTGCGGCCACTGCGAGAAGTTCATGTGCGAGGCGCAGGCGAAGGCGACGCCGGAGACGCTGCTCTATCCGGTCCTGTTCGAGCGGCAAGAGCTTCGAGATGCGGCATGCACTGCCACGTGTTCGGCGTCGATTACGACAAGCAGGCCAAGCGGGCGACCGGCGTGCGCTACGTCGATCTGCTGACCGGCGAGGAGTTCGAGCAGCCGGCGGATGTCGTCGTGCTCGCCGCCTTCACGATGACCAACACGCGGCTCCTGCTGCTCGGCGGCATCGGCAAGCCCTACGATCCGGCTTCGCGGCGCCGGCGTGGTCGGCAAGAACTTCTGCTACCAGACCAACTCCGCGGTGAACGTGTTCATGAAGGATTGGTGGATCAATCCGTTCCTGGCGAGCGGCAGCACCGGCACCACGATCGACGAGTTCAACAACGACAACTTCGACCACAGCGGTCTCGGCTTCCTCGGCGGGGCGGGCATCAGCGCCAATCTCACCAATGGACGGCCGATCGGAAGCCGCCGGCTGCCGCCCGGCACGCCGCGCTGGGGCACCAAATGGAAACAGGCGAGCGCGGACTGGTACGCGCATTCCTTCACCATGCAGGCCCAGGGCTCGAGCTATCCGCATCGCGACAACTATCTCGATCTCGATCCCGACTATCAGGACGCTTATGGCCAGCCGTTGGTGCGGATGACGTTCGACTGGCGCGACAACGACATGAAGATGTCGGAGTACTGCACGCAAGAAGATGGCCGAGATCGCCAAGGCGATGGACGCGACGATCGTCGGGCCGGCGGCGCCGCGCAAGAGCCCGTTCGACACCCGCGTCTATCAGAGCACGCACGTCACCGGCGGCACGCCGATGGGGACCGATCCCGAAGACCAGCGTCGTCTCGCCAGCACCTGCAGCACTGGGACGCGCAGAACCTGTTCGTCGTCGGCGCTTCCGTCTATCCGCACAACGCCGGCTACAACCCGACCGGCGCTCCTCGCCGCGCTGGCGCTGCGGCTCGGCGACGATCTCACGAGCTACGTCGAACGGCCGCGGATGCTTTGAGGCGCAGCCTTACCCCCTGCGCCGACAGCATCCGGCGCAGCATCGGCACGATTCACTTCGCCTTATAGCTCACGCGGTAGATGACGCCGTTGCCGTCGTCACTGAACAGCAGCGCGCCGTCCTTGGCGAAGGCGACGTCGACCGGCCGGCCCCAGACGTTCTCCTGGTTCGTCGCGAAGCCGGTGACGAAATCCTGGTATTCGCCGGTCGGCTTGCCGTCCTTGAACGGAAGGCGGACGATCTTGTATCCGGTGTGGAGCTTGCGATTCCATGAGCCGTGCAGGGCGACAAAGGCATCGCCTTTCATCGCCGCCGGAAACTGATCGCCGTCGTTGAAGGCGAGGCCGAGCGGCGCAGAATGCGGCTGGATCAGCACGTCCGGCACGGTGACCTTGCCCTTGAGATCCGGCCGCGGACCGCCGGCCGGCCGCGTATCTTCATGGTCGCCGATGTAATACCAGGGCCAACCGTAGAAGTGGCCCTCCTGCACCGAGGTCACGTAATCCGGCGGCAGGTTGTCGCCGAGGAGATCGCGCTCGTTGGTCGCGCAGTAGACGGTTCCGGTGCCTGGCTGCACGGCAAGGCCGGAGCAATTGCGGATGCCGGTCGCGAAGACGCGCTTGTTCTTGCCATCGGGATCGTAGGCGAGCACATCGGCCCTCCATTCATCCCGGCCCCATGTCGAGCCCAGTGCGTGGCTCTTCTCGAAGGAGACGAGATCGGGCTTCGCGCCCATGTCCTCGGCGATGTTGCCCGCCGAGCCCACCGCCACGTACATCGTCCTGCCGTCGGGCGAGAAAGCGATGTCGCGCGTCCAGTGGCTGCCGCCGGTCGGCAGATCGGAGACGACGGTTTGCGCGGGACCGGACGCCTTGAGGTCGCCGCTCTGGTAGGGATAGCGGACGACATCTTTCGTTCCGGCGATGTAGACCCATTTCGGGTCGGGGCCGGGCGGATAGAACGCGATGCCGTAGGGGTTGCGCAGGCCCGACGCGAAAGTCTCGACGACGTCGGGCTTGTCGGCGCCGGGTTTCGCGCGCAGCACCATCACCCGGCCGTCGTTGCTGCGCGCGACGAAGATATCGCCGTTCGGAGCGACGCGGATCACGCGCGCGCCGCCCATGCCGGTCGCGAACGGCGCGACCGTAAAGCCAGGCATGGTCGCGAGCGACGCGCCGGCGGGCTTGGCGATGACCCGTGAAACGTTCGCCGTCGGCGGCGTCTCGAGCGGCGCCGCGAGATCGTTGACGGTGATCTTGCGGATGACGCCCGGCGCATCGGTCTGCCAGTCGCCGTACGCCGCTTTGCCGGTGCGCACGTCCTCGGCGTGCGCAAGGGTCGACGTCGCAAGAAACACGGCAACTGACGAAGCGGTCCGGATCGCAGCGCGCGTCATGGTTCCTCCAGGATGGCCAGCGTGTGGGAGGCATGATCGGTGACGCCGATGACAGGGTCAACGCCGCGGCCGATCACGCTCTGCTGATCGCAGGCGGTCGCACGCTGTCGAGGAGATCCGCGAAAGCCGTCCAGATGCCGAGATAGATTAGCGAGCTTCGCGGTCGCGCCGAGGTTCCATCAGGCTATAGTGCCGCCTTAAAAGTCCGGCTTGCCGGCGGTCGGCATGGCGGGCGCCTTCTCGCCGCCGAAATGTCCGCCGCTGGTCTCGGCGCACACCATTTCCGGCCAGTCTCCGAGCGGACGCCGATAGCTGATCGAGGCCGACCACGGCTGCGTCAGGACGCCTTCATCCTCGACGGTGAATTCGAGCTGCAATCCCTTGCCTTTGTAGTTGGGATTGCGAGTCAGGCCGGGGTCCCGGCCGTACCGGGAGAGCCCCTTCTGGCCGCGTTCCTCCGCTTCCTTCGCGGCTTCGTAGTCGAGGAGGCGATAGCGCTCGACGATGTGCAGCGCCGGACTGTGCGGCGTACCGTACATATCCATCATGGCGAACGGCCCGATTTTCACGCCGACGGTGTCGATCACCAGCGTGTCGCCTTCGTAGTGGCCGACCGAATCTCCATACCAGGATGGGGTGACCTGCGCCGGATGCGGCTCGTTCAGGCGCACGTGCCGAACTTCGTGATCGTTGGAGTAGAGGATCGTGACCTGGTGCGGCTCCTGCAGCATCTGCATACCGATGTTGAAGAGAACGAACGGCACGCCACCGGGCCAGCACTGGTTGCTCGGGGTCGGGTAGTACGTTCCGGTCCGCGAAATCTCGCCGTGGTGCTTTACGATGTCCGCCGCGTGCGGCTTCAAGATCGGACTGGTGTAATCGCCGACCAGTTCGAAAATGTCGGGAATGCCGTCGCGCCGGGATCGGTTGGTTATCGGCCCCGCGCCCGAGGATGGCGGCTCGAAATCCGGCCACGTCAAGTGCGCCCATATCCCGGTAAAATCGGGGATCGCCGGCTTGGCGTCATCGGCCCGGATCGGCGCGGCCACCGTGATCACGAGCAAAATCGGAACCCACCGAGGAGAATTCATCGTCGCCTCCATGCGGTTGTCATCGAGTATGGCAGTAGTCGGGTGAACCCTCGGGCTCGGTCAAATCGGATGCTGTCGCTGCAATTGATCGTAATTTCCGTACGCTCGAACGCGGGCGACTGAAAGGGCGCACTGCTCGGAATGCGCCGCCGGTCGGAGCCCGCAGTCACCGGCGCCGCATTCAATCCGCGCGGGCGCCGGAGGCTCGCACGACCTTGGCCCATTTCTCGGTTTCCTCGCCGATGAATTTGCGGAACTCGCCGGGAGAGCTCGGCAGCACCGTGAGACCGAGTTCGGCGAACCGCGCAACGAGCTTGCGGTCGGCAAGGCCGGCGTTGATCTCCTTGTTCAGCCTGTCGATGATCTCCGCCGGCGTGGTCCGCGGCGCGCCCATCCCGTACCAGGAGCTCGCTTCGTAGCCGGGCAAGTACTCGCTCATCGCCGGCACGTCGGGCACCACGTCGAGGCGCGCGGCCGTGCTGACCGCGAGCGCCCTTATTTTGCCGGCCCTGATCTGGTCGATCGCCGCGGCAAGACCGCCGAAATAGACCTGAACCTGTCCGCCGAGAAGGTCGGCGAGCGCGGGAGCGTCTCCGCGATAGGGAATGTGCACCATCTTGATGCCGGCCATGTACTGGAACAATTCCCCGGCCATATGGGGCGTTGCTCCGACCCCGCTCGACGCCATGTTCACCTTGCCCGGATTGGCTTTGACGTAGGCGATGAACTCGGGAACCGTCTTGACCGGCAATGACGCATTCACCTCCATCACGAGAGGCGAGCGCACGATGCCGGCGACCGGCGCGATATCGCGGACGAAATCGAACGCGAGCTTCTCGTAGAGCGTCACGTTGATCGTGTTCGTCGCGCCGACCACGAGCAGCGTGTAACCGTCCGGGGGCGCCCGCACCACGAGCTCGGTGCCGAGATTGGTTCCGGCGCCGGTGCGATTCTCGACGATGAACTGCTGGCCGGTGCGCTCAGACAGCCATTGGCAGATCAGCCGACCGGCAATGTCGGTCGAGCCTCCCGCGGCAAACGGCACGATCACCCGCACCGGCTTCACCGGATAGTCGAGAGCTCGCGCGAACCGCGCACTCGCGGGTAGTGCCGCAGCGCCGGCGGCAAGGTGAAGGAATTTGCGGCGTGAAAGCGCCATGACCTGCTCCCGATACGAAGACGTTTCGGAGCCAACAGCGCGGCTAACGCCTGCTCCACCGTCAACGAAGTTGGAGACTGTTTGCCGGCCGATGGCATTCTTGCTGCCGGTTTGGCCACGGGACCACGGCACGTCCCTGTGAGGCAGCTTTCTTCAAGACTTACATCATCGATGCCGCCCCTCGAAAGAGGGAGGCCGCCGTCGCTGTTTAGTTTCTTGGAACCAATTGGGCCAAAGGAAACCAGTTTCTGCCAAACGACGAGAATGAAGGATCGACACGCACAGACGCCGCCTGCCCCTTTCCAGCGCATACAGAACCGGTGTACGCTATCCATATGCTACCCGCAGAGCGATGAAAAAACATAGGGAGCATGGGATGCGATATCGGAGGAAACGCTCGAGGTTTGTGAGTGTTTCGGCGGCGTTGATGCTCCCTTTTCTGTGGGGCGCAATGCCGACTGCGAGCGATGCCCAGGCGCCGTCGCTGCCGCGCGGTCCTGACGGCCATCCGAACCTGAACGGCATTTGGCAAACTCTCAACACGGCAAACTGGGACATCCAGGAACACGCCGCGCGAGCGGGATCGGTCGTCGCGCTCGGCGCTATCGGCGCCGTTCCGCCCGGGCTCGGAATCGTGGAGGGCAATGAGCTGCCCTATCTACCGGCAGCCGCAGCAAAAAAGAAGGAAAACTTCGAAAACCGTCTGACCGCCGATCCGGAGGTCAAGTGCTACATGCCCGGCGTGCCGCGCGCCACGTATATGCCCTATCCGTTTCAAATCGTTCAGACTCCCAAATTCGTTCTGATGGCCTACGAATATGCGGGCGCCAACCGCACGATCTTCATGGATAAGGCGCCCCCGGCCGCGGCCGACAGCTGGATGGGGCACTCGGTCGGCCGTTGGGAGGGGGATACGCTCGTCGTCGACGTGACCGCGCAGAACGATGAGACCTGGTTCGACCGGGCCGGGAATTTCCACAGCGACGCGCTGCACGTGGTCGAACGCTATACGCCGCTGAGTGCCGACGCACTCACCTACGAAGCGACCATAGAAGACCCGAAGGTGTTTTCGCGGCCCTGGAAGATCACGATGCCGCTCTACCGGCGGCTGGAAAAGAACGCGCAGCTCCTGGAATTCAAGTGCGTCGAATTCGTGGAAGAGCTCATGTACGGGCATCTTCGCAAACAAACCGGCAAGTGAATTGGAGGTTCATATGAGCCATCGATTTCTCACTTCGGCGAGTATTCCGCCCGCTGATCGCGGCCGCGTTGCTGGCGCCGCTCCCCGCCGCAGCCCAGCAGGCCGCGCCGCAGGCGCAGAGCGCAGCCAAGCCGTGGACGGCGCCGCGAACGGCGGACGGCAAGCCGGACCTGCAAGGGGTGTGGGATTATCGCACCATCACCCCCTTGGAGCGGCCGGTCGCGCTCGGAACCAAGGCGTTCTTCACCGACGAGGAAGCAGCGAAATACGAGCAACAGGAAAACAGCCGCCAGAATCGCGACACGATCGATCCCAAGGTCGGCGGCCTGAACTATCCGGCGGGTGGCGTCGTTCCCTACAATGAGTTCTGGTACGACCGCGGCGACAAGGTCGTCGGAACCAAGCGGACATCGCTGATCGTCGATCCGCCCAACGGTCGGCTTCCTCCCTTTACGCCCGAAGGTGAGGCGAAGGCCAAGCGGCGCGCCGAGATCGGACGCCAGGAGCAATTCGGACATCCCATCGCCGATTCCTGGGAAGACCGCCCGCTCGGAGAACGCTGCATTCTCGGGTCGAATGCCGGACCGCCGATGACGCCGGGCGCCGTACAACAACAATGTCCAGCTGTTCCAGACGCCCGGTCACGTGGCACTCGTCAACGAGATGATCCACGAGGCCCGCGTCATTCCGATGGACGGCCGACCCCACCTGCACTATTCCGCAGTGGAAGGGAGACTCGCGCGGCCACTGGGAGGGTGACACGCTCGTCGTCGACACCACGAATTTCAAGCGCGAAACGAGCCTTCCCGGCTCCAGCGCCGCAATGCATCTCACCGAGCGCTTCACCCGGACCGGC
The DNA here is from genome assembly GCA_963793985.1 of uncultured Alphaproteobacteria bacterium. Taxonomy (GTDB): domain Bacteria; phylum Pseudomonadota; class Alphaproteobacteria; order Rhizobiales; family Xanthobacteraceae; genus JAJPKK01. The sequence goes on from CAWCCG010000008.1 coordinate 40,419, forward strand.
CCGGACACGTTGCTCTACGAGTTCACCGTAGACGATCCGTCGACATGGACGAAACCGTGGACAGCGGCGCTCCCGATGTCGAGGATCGACGTCCCGGTCTACGAGTACGCCTGTCACGAAGGAAATTACGCCATGTCAGGCATCCTTGCTGGCGCACGCGCCGATGAAAAAGCCGCAGCAGACGCGGCGAAAAAAGCTTCGAAGTAGCTGCCGTTCCTTTTTTGATGAAGGAGTGTGGCACGATGAGACGGCAAATCACGGTAGCCCTGTGCGCGGCGGCCCTTGGATTTGTCGTCACGTCGCCTCTCGTGGTTGCCCAACAACGGGCCGGGAACTCCCCCGGCGGGGTGGCGACTGCGCCTGCCGTCGGCGCCGGCAGTGCCGCAACGGACGGTCAGGTCTTTCTCACCATCAGGGATCTGATGGAATCGATCATCGATCCGTCCGCCGACACGCTTTGGGGCGCGGTCGGAACGGTGGTCGACAATGACGGCATCCACGAGATGTTTCCGAAGACTGATGAAGAATGGCAGGAGCCGCGCCGTGCCGCCGTGCGCATCATCGAAGGCGGCAACCTGCTGATCATGCCCGGCCGCGACGCGGCGCCCCCCGGAGCCAAATCCGAAGCGCCGGGGGCCGAGCTCGAGCCGCCCGAGATCACCGTGCTCATCAAGGAGAAACGAACGAGCTTCGATGCCTTCGCGAGGGCGCTCCAAGGCGTCGGCGTGGAAGCGCTCGGAGCGATCGACGCCAAGGACACTTCTCTGCTGTTGGAAATCGGCGCCCGAATGGAGAGTGTCTGCGAGGGGTGTCATCAGACATTCTGGTATCCGCAGGAAAAGGACGCGCGCGTAGGCAATAATCGACCTTCTCAGAATCGCTAGCTCAGCGAGAGGCACGAGATGCGCATTCGACTTCAGAAGTCGATCGAGGTATCGGCGGCGATCGTATCGACGCTCTCGTTTTTTGCCGCCGTCGCCGTACCCGTTTGCACGGCGTCGGCCCAGGCTCCCGCGACATCCGGGGCTGGCGCGACATCCGGAGGAAACTTGGCGACCACGCTGAAGACGCCGTGGGGCGAACCCGATCTGCAGGGCATCTGGACCGATGAAACCGACACGCCGTTCCAGCGCTCGCCGAAGTTCGCGAACCAGGAATTCTTCACCGAGGCGCAGCGGGCGGAATTCGACCGCATAAGGTCCGACATGCGCGGACGCGACAACCGCGGCGCGCGCGGCAGCGAGCGCGACGTCTCCGGCGCCTACAATAATGTGTGGGGCGCGTTGAAGCGCACCAGCCCGCGCACGTCGATGATCGTCGATCCGCCGGACGGCCGCATCCCTGCGATGACGCCGGAGGCGCAAAAGATCACCAACGCCGATCGCGACTTCCGCCTCGCGCTGATGCAGGCGACGCAGACCTGCAAGCTCAAGCTGCCCGGATGTGCCGGAGGCAAGCTACATCCCGACGCCGACGTCGCGCCGCGCGGAGTTTGCGCCGCGCTACAACACCGCGCGCATGAACCGCCACGACAGCCCGGAGGACGGCGCGCTGGCGGACCGCTGCCTCACGCTGGGGCTGCCCGAGTTCGGCGCCGGCAACGGCGGCGGCAGCTTCCGCCGCATCGTGCAGACGCCGGGCGGCATCGCCATCGCCTACGACGTCGGCCAGGGCCAGGGATGGCAGCGCAGCATCGTGATGAACGGCAGCCCGCACCTGCCGGCCGACATCCGCCAGTGGTTCGGCGATTCGCGCGGCCACTGGGAAGGCAACACGCTCGTCATCGACGTCACGAATTTCAGCCCGAAGACCGACTATCGCGGCTCGCGCGAGAACCTGCATCTCGTCGAGCGCTGGACGCGTACCGCGCCGGATACGCTCGAATACGTCGCAACGATCGAAGATCCGACCGTGTGGACGAAGCCGTGGACCGTCAAGCAGGAGTTCAAGAAGCAGAACGAGCAGGAAAACCGCATCTATTACGAGCCGCGCTGCGTCGAAGGAAACTTCGGTTTTCCCGCGATGATGAAAACGGCGCGCCAGGAGGATCGCGACTTCGCCGAAGGCCGCGGGCCCGATCCGCTGACCAGGGACAACGCGTCCGGATTCCAGGAGCCGGATCCGCTGCAACAATGAGATGGCCGCAAGGCAGAGGACCAGTAGATGCGTGAGCATTTCGCAGGTTTGACGGTCGCCATTCCCGTGATCGCCGTTCGCCGTGATCGCGATCGCGTTCGGCGCTTCCGCCGCGGCGCCTCGGCGCAGGCCCTGAAGACGCCCTGGGGCGAGCCCGACCTGCAGGGCATCTGGACCGACGAAAGCGACACGCCGCTCCAGCGCTCGCCGAAATTCGCCAACCAGGAATTCTTCACCGACGCGCAGCGCGCCGATCTCGACAAGGAACGATCCGCCCTGCTGCGCCGCGACAAGCGCGTCGAGCGCGGCACCGAGCTCGACGTCGCCGGCGCCTACAACGCCCTGTTCATGAGCCAGAAGAGGACGGGCGCGCGCACGTCGCTGATCGTCGATCCGCCCAACGGCCGGATTCCGGCGATGACGCCGGACGCCGCGAAGGCCGCCGCAGCCGATCGGGAATTTCGTCTCGCCCTGCTGCAGTCGACCGGGACCTGCAAGACGCAAGTCGATCGCCTGCAGCGGCGGCACAGTACGATCCGACCCCCTCGCCGCGTCTTGCCGAGCTTCCGCCGCGCTACAACACCGCGCGGATGAATCGCCACGACGGCCCGGAAGACGGCTCGTTGCCGGACCGCTGCCTGACCCTCGGCCTGCCCGAGTTCGGCGCTGCGACCGGCAGCTTCCGCCGCATCGTGCAGACGCCCGGCGGCATCACGATGTTCTACGACGTCGGCCAGGGCCAGGGCTGGCAGCGCAACATCGTCATGAACGGCAGCCCGCATCTGCCGGCCTCCGTTCGCCAATGGTTCGGCGACTCGCGCGGCCACTGGGAAGGCGACACGCTCGTCGTCGACGTGACGAACTTCAGCCCGAAGACCGATTATCAGGGCGCGCGCGAGAACCTGCATCTCGTCGAGCGCTGGACACGGACCGGGCCGGACACGCTCGAATACGTCGTGACCATCGAAGACCCGACGGTGTGGACGCGGCCCTGGACGGTCAAGCAGGAGTTCACCCGGCAGAGCGACCAGGAGAACCGGCTCTACACCGAGCCGCGTTGCATCGAAGGAAACTACGGTCTGCCGGGGCTGATACGCGGCGCACGCGCGGAGGAGCTCGCCTTCGCGGAAGGCCGCGGGCCTCACCCGGCGACGAAGGACAACGCCACCGATTTCGTCGGTGTCGAAGACGATCCGCTGCAATGACAGCGAATGGAGGGAGAAAATACATGCGCGACCGCTACCTGGGTTTGTTGATGACGGTTGCCCTTGCCGTGGCGGCCGTCGACGCCGTCACCTCCCTCGCCATGGCGCAGGCGCCGCAGATCGTGCGGCCGCCGGCCCGCATCGAGGGCAAGCCGAACTTTTCCGGCATCTGGCAGGCCAACAACGAGGCCAACTGGGACCTGCAGGCGCACGCGGCGCGGCCCGCCGCCGTGACCCAGCAGGGCGTCTACCCCTATGAGTACGCCCGCGTCCCGGCCGCGCCGGTGCTCGCGCTCGGCGCCGCCGGCGCGGTGCCGGGATCGCTCGGCGTCGTGCAGGGCGACGGCGAGATTCCGTACAAGCCGGAAGCCCTGGCGATCAAGAAGGAGAACCAGGAGCACTGGATCGACCGCGATCCCGAGCTCAAGTGCTATCTGCCGGGCATTCCGCGCGCGATGTATCTGCCCTATCCGTTCCAGATCACGCAGAGCACCAACAAAATCCATATGGCGTTCGAGTTCACCAACACCGCGCGCACGATCCATATGGACAAGGTCGAGGGGCCGCCGGACGACACCTGGATGGGCCATTCGGTCGGGCGCTGGGATGGCGACACGCTGGTCGTCGACGTGACCAATTTCAACGACCGCACCTGGTTCGACCGCTCCGGCGATTTTCACAGCGACGCGCTGCACCTCGTCGAACGCTTCACCATGATGTCGCCCGACATCATCTGGTACGAGGTGTCGATCGAAGACCCCAACGTGTTCACGCGGCCGTGGAAGATCGCGATGCCGCTCTATCGTCGCGTCGAACCGAACATCCAGCTCCTCGAGTTCCGCTGCAACGAATTCGTCGAGGAGTTCATGTACGGAAATCTGCGCAAGACACCGCTGGTCAAGCACTGGGAGGGCGATACGATGACGATCGACATCACCCGCAAGGTGCCGCCCGGCGACCTCTTCTATCAGTGGTACGGCAGGTGAGGTCCGACAGTGAAGTCGGACAGGTGACATCGAAAGTGACATGGGACAGGCGCCGGATATCCCGATCCGGGAGTTGAGCCGCCGCGGCGACTTGGCGCTTGTCTCAAGTTCTATCCGCGGCAGGGAGATGAACATGCGAACGAAGCTTGCCTTGATGATCGGTATCACGGGTCTCGCGGTGGCCGGCTGGTCGGCGGCGTCGTGGGCGCACCACGCGTTTGCCGCGGAGTTCGACGCCGACAAGCCGGTGACCTTCAAGGGCGTCATCACCAAGATGGAGTGGGTCAACCCGCACACCTGGCTGCATGTCGACGTGAAGAACCCCGACGGCACGACGGTGAACTGGGCGATCGAAGCCGGCACGCCGAACGTGCTGTTCCGCCGCGGCTTCACCAAGGATTCGCTGCTGCCCGGAACCGAGATCGTGGTCGATGGATACCAGTCGAAAGACGGCAGCCGTCGCGCCAACGGCCGCGACCTGACCTTCCCGGACGGCCGCAAGCTGTTCCTCGGCTCGTCCGGCACCGGCGCTCCCTACGAGCTGACGCCGGGGCCGCGGGCAAGACCAACTGAGCTTGCTCGGCATACACAGCGCCGCACGCGGATCGGAATTCGACGGAATTGGAATGTCGCCCCTGGCGTTCTTCGAACAGCTGGCGGATACGCCGTGGAGCATGGCGCTTCACGAGTTGGAGATCGCCTATTCCATCCTCGAGTCGATCCACGTGTGGTCGCTCGTTCTGTTCTTCGGCCTGGTCATCGTCTTCGACCTGCGCCTGCTCGGCTGGGCGTTCCAGAAGGTGCCGGTATCGGAATTCTCCCGGCGCCTTCTGCCCTGGACCATCCTCGGCTTCGTGCTCATGGTCATCAGCGGCGTGCTGCTGGTCTACGCGATCCCGGTGCGGTCCTATCAGAACCTGTTCTTCAGGTTCAAATTGATCCTGCTGCTGCTCGCCGGCATCAACGTGCTGATCTTTCACTCGCGGGTCTATCCCGGCATCGAGAAGTGGGACAACGACGCGAAGCCGCCGCGGGCCGCGAGGCTCGCCGGCGCGTTTTCTCTCGTGCTGTGGATCGGCATCGTCGTGTCCGGACGCATGATCGCCTACAACTGGTTCGACTGTGACCGGCAGCCGCAACCGGACATCATCAATCTCCTGACCAGTTGCACACCGACCGAGTAGGCGATGGACCTCCTGCCGTTCTTCCAGTGGTGCTACCAGACGGACATCGGCGTCACGATACGAAATTCGATGTGGCTGTTCCCCGCCATCGAGGCCTTTCACCTGCTCGGCTTCGGACTGACCGCCGGCGCGGTGCTGGTCGTCAATTTGCGTCTCCTCGGCGTCGGACTGGGTCGGCAGCCGGTCGCGCAGATCGCGGCGAGCGCCGAGCCGTGGCTGATGCTCGGCGTCGCCATGATGATCGTGTCCGGCGTTCCGCTGTTCCTCGCCGAAGTCGATCAAGTGCCTCTACAGCTTCGCCTTCTGGGTGAAGATGATCTGTTTCGTCCTGGTGCTCATCTTCACGTTCACGTTCTATCGCTACGTGACGCGGACGAAGTCGGCCTCCGACCGGACGTCGGTCGCCCGATCGGCCGCGGTGATATCGCTGGTCCTGTGGGCCGGCGTCGCCTGGGGCGGACGCTGGATCGGATTTTCCTGAAGACGCGGCTGATCTGCGTCGTTCGGGGCGAGCGGCCCGCAGCAGCCGACCGAGCGCCGCGAAAACTCGAGGGAGGTCAAGTCATGCGTGATCTGCGACGTTCGATCGTTCTTTCCGCCGCCGCCATCGCCGCCTTCACCGCCATCGCTTACGGCGGTGCAGCCCGCGCTGTCGCTCGATCCGGACTTTGCCGCCATCGAAGCGCAGGAGAACGCCGCCAACAGCAAGGCCGGCCCGCGCGTCGTGCCGGGCCGCGCGATCCCGGTGCCGGGCACCGTGAGCCCGCAACTGCAGGCGACGATCGCCGCGCCCTATCGCATCCCGGCATGGGACGCCGATCCGAAGAGCGCGGCCGAGTGGAAAGACCTCATCACCAGGCTCGCCGACGCCGGCAGCGCAGCGCGCCGCGAAGCGCGCGAGAAGCTCGGCGTCACCATGGAGCCGACGGTGATCGGCGGAGTGAAGGCTTTCATTCTGACGCCGAAGGAAATCCGGCCGGAGAACCGCAACCGCCTGCTGATCCACGTGCACGGCGGCGGCTACGTCTACGGTCCCGGCGAGGCGGGCACCGGCGAGGCCACGCTGATGGCCGCCTTTGGCGGCTACAAGGTGATCTCCATCGACTATCGCATGCCGCCCGACTTCCCCTACCCGGCGGCGATGGACGACGCCATGGCGGTGTGGCGCGAAGCGGTCAAGATGCAGAACCCGCGCAACATGGCGATCTTCGGCACCTCGACCGGCGGCGGCATGACGCTCGCCATGATCCTGCGCGCCAAGCAGGAAGGCCTGCCGCTTCCGGCCGCGATCGCGCCCGGCACGCCGTGGTCCGATCTCACCGAGACCGGCGACACCTACAAGACCAACGAGTGGCTCGACAACGTCCTCGTCAGCTACAACGGCTATCTCGTCCACGCCGCGAAGCTTTACGCCGCCGGACACGACCTGAAGGACCCCCAGCTCTCGCCGATCTACGGCGACTTCACCGGCTTTCCGCCGGCGATCCTGACCAGCGGCACGCGCGACCTGTTCCTGAGCCTCACCGTGCTCACGCACCGCAAGCTTCGCCGCGCCGGCGTCGAAGCCGAGCTTCAGGTCTATGAGGGCATGTCGCACGCCCAGTACAATTTCGATGCCTTTGCGCCGGAGACCAAGGAGGTCTTCACCGAGATCGCGCGCTTCTTCGACCAGCACCTCGGCAAGTGACGCCGACGTAGCGAGCCGTCGGAGACCTGAATCCGCCAGAAGACCTGCACGGCACTTCCCATTCTCAGATGGTCATGGCCGGGCTTGTCCCGGCCACCCCGATCATCAGGGCACGGCCGTGCCAACATTATCGGGGTCGCCGGGACAAGCCCGGCGATGACGGCGTGAGTTGACCGCAGCCGGCGATCAGTTCCGCCTTGTCACCGCGAAAACTGACGCAGCGTGAAAACATCCGCGATCGGCATCGCGTCGCTCTCGCGCTCGAGCCGGCACCAGTGGTCCACCCGGCCATGCATCGCGACGCCGCCCGCGCAGCACGACGGCGACACGGTCGCCGGGCTCGATGTTGCCGTGATAGACGATGTCGCGCCGGCGCGTCGTCGTGCGCGGGTCGAGCGGCCGGAAGAACGCCCATTCGGCACGGTCGACGAAGGCCTGGAAGCTCGAGAAATAGAGAAAATCCGCGCCGTTGAAATCCTGTGCCGGGCAGGGATCGATCACGAGCCGATCGAGCACCGGTGCGTCGGCGCGCACGAAGCCGAGGTGCTCCTTCCAACTGTCGCGGCGCAGCGCCGCCACCGTCTCCTCGATAATCCGCGAATTCTCGCGACGACACGACCGGCGGCAGACCCGGCACCTCGACGCGGGCGATCGAGCGGTTGCGTCCCTGCCTCCATCCGCTTGACGAACAGCGAGGTCATGACGACCTCGCCGAGCGGACGACCGCGCACGCGCGACCGCGTGCACGCTCATGAACCGGGTGCGCGAAATCCGCGTCAGCCGGGAGCGGAATTCGAGCGCATCGTGTTCGCGCGCGGCATCGAAGCGCGCCTCGCGCACGGTGACGGCGATGAACGCCGCGTAGACCGGATCGCCGTCGTCGTCGCGGAAATCCGGCACCGCGCGCCCCGCGGCTTGCGCGAGCAGGAACCAATGACGGTGCCCGCATTCGCGCAGCAGCCAGGTCTCGGAGAGGCCGCCGAGGCAGAGATGGGGCATGCCGAGCACGATCTCGTCCGACAGCGCCGGCGCCACCGGGCCGCCGCCGAGGATGCGATCGATCTCGAGGTAACCGAGCGGGATGTTCATGGCTACGATCCGATCGCGGCTTCGTTGAGCGCGGCTTCGACGCTGGGCCCGGTTCATGCCGACCCGCGCCTCGATGTGCTCGGCGAGATATTCGGCGTCGCGCGCCACGCCGGAAAAGCGTCCCGAGCCCCAGGTGTAGAGCCAGGGCAGCCCGAGAAAGTAGACGCCCGGCAGGGGGGTCACGCCGCGGACATGTGCGGGTTGCCCGCGGCCGTTGAAGACCGGCAGGTCGAGCCAGCTGTAGTCGGTGCGAAAGCCGATGCACCAGACGATCGAGGTGATGCCGGCCGCGCGATAGTCGAGCTCCTCGCGTTCGTGGGGCGGCGCCCATACCGGCGTGTAGCGGGCCTCCGTCGGCGCCTCGATGCCGCGCTTGGCGATGAAGCCGTCGATGCTGGTCTTGATGCTCTCCGAGACCTGGTCGGCCTGATCGAGACATTGCGCGAGGTCGTCGTCGCAGATCAGCCGGTCGCCGGCGACGTCGAGCAGGCGGCCGTAGAGCTCCATGCCCTCGCGCGCGCGCTGCCGCAGGTCGATGTCGCGGCCGCCGTCGCGGCCGGTGACGTAGTGATTGGTCTTGTCGCGCACGCCTTCGCGCAGCGGATGCTCGTGCACCGGCAGGTCGTAGTAGCCCATGAGGTGCAGCCACTCGACCACGTCCTTGCCGCGATAGCGCCGCGACACCCGCGGCGCGTCGCCGACGCAGAGATGCACCTTGCGGCCGGCGAGATGCAGGTCCTCGGCGATCTGGCAGCCCGATTGCCCGCTGCCCACCACCAGCACGGCGCCGGGCGGAAGCTGGTCCGGATTGCGGTATTCGGAGGAATTGATCTGCACGAGGTCGGGATCGAGCCGTTCGGCGCAGCGCGGGATCACCGGAATCTGGTAGCCGCCCGCCGCGATCACCACCTGGTCGGCGAGATAGAGGCCTTCGGTGGTCTCGAGCGTGAAGCCGTGCTGCGGATTGCTGCGCAGGCCCTTCACCGCGACGCCTTCGCGCAGCGGCGGCTCGAACGACGCGACGAAGCCGTCGATGTAGTCGACGATCTCGTCGCGCAGCATGAAGCCGTAGGGGTCGGCGCCCTGGTAGGGAAAGCCCGGCAGCTGGCACTGCCAGTTCGGCGTCACCAGGCAGAACGTGTCCCAGCGCTCGGCGCGCCAGGCGTGGCCGGCGCGCTTCTTCTCGAACACGACGTGATCGATGCCGCTGCGCTTGAGATACCAGCTGATCGAGAGGCCGGCCTGGCCGCCGCCGATCACCGCGACCGAAAGGTGCGCGAGCGGAGCGGGCTGGGAAGCGTTCATGGGAGAGCCTCCATTCATTCGTCGAAAGCGTCGACCGCGACCCGCGCGGCGGGATCGCCGATAAACGCGCTCGCCATCGTCTCGATGCGGGCGAGCTGGGCGAGCGCGCGGCTGCACGGCATGCCGTACTTCGCCCTCACCCGATCGCTCGCGATGCCGAGCGCGGTGCGGCTGCGCGCCAGGAAATCGGTGAGCGCATAGTCGGTGCCGACCGCGAAGTAGTCCTTGATCACCAGCGACGGCGAATAGCAGCTCTCGGAGCGTGCCGTCGGGCCAGCGGATGTGAAAGCGCATTTCAGGCATGGGCGGCCTCGGCGAGCGCTTCGTAGGCCGGAAGATGCGCATGCGCCGACGCGGCTCCAGTCGTGGCGCGCCGCGACCGCGAAGCCGCGCGCAACGAGGGCGTCGCGGCCCGGCTCGTTCCAGCGCGGCCATCATCGCTGCGCGATCGAGGCGGCGTCGCTGGGATCGCACCAGGCGACGTCGCCGTCGTCGAGATATTCGGTGAACGGCGGCGATGCGCGAGGTCACCACCGGCACGCCGCTCGCCATCGCCTCCAGCACCACGAGGCCGAAGCCCTCCTTCACCGAGGGAAACACCAGCGCATCGGCGGCGCGATAGAGCGCCGGCATCAGCGCCTGGGGCAGCGGGCCGGTGCGGATCACCGCGCGCTCCGGCAAGCCGCTTGCGGCCAGCGCCGCCGCGAACTCGGCCTGGTAGGCGTCATGGTCGAGCAGCGAGGCGCCGCCGGCGATCACCAGGCACGCCGACGGATGCCGTCGCATGGACGATGCGAAAGGCTTCGAGGATGGCAATCGTGTTCTTGCGCTTTTCGACGCCGCCGATCGCGAGGAACACACGGGCGCCGGCCGGCAGCTTCAGCAGCGCCCGCAGCGCGGCATCGCTGTCGTCCGGCACCGGCGAAAACCGCTCGGTGTCGACGCCGTTGCCGACGAGGTGCGGAACACGGCCGAACTCCTTCTGCGAGCCGGTCGCGCCACAGGCGGCTCACCACGAACAGACGATCGGCCGACACGATCGCCCGCGTCTGCAGCGCCGAGAGCCGCGGATCGGCAAAGCTGTCGACGTGATGCACGGTGCGGGCAAAGCCGCGGATCAGGCCGCGCTCCCTCAGCGTCGCCAGCGCATTCCCCGAAATTCCGTCCTGCGCGTGCCAGACGTCGAAGCGCCGATGGCCTGCGACTTCGAAATGTCGGACGTAGTCGGCGATGCGGGTCTCGACCATGGCGGTGACGTCGCGCCCGACCGGCGATGCCGCGACGCTCACGGTCGCGCAGCGTGTCGGCCGGAAGAATCCGGCGCCGCTCGCATCCGGCGCATGGACCGTCGCCTCGTGGCCGAGCCGGCACAGCGCGTCGCCGAGCTCGAGCGCGTGGACGACGCCGCCTCGCGGATTGGTGGAATGCGCGAGGATGGCGATGCGCAGGCGCGGCTTCATGCGAGCACCCCCGCGGCGACGAGGCGCGCCTTGCCGCAGCCGATCAGCGGCTCGCGCTCGAAGTCCCAGATGGTCTCCGTCGCGCGCCCGTCGGTGATGGCGACACGGCTTCCGCGCGCGATCGCGCCGATCTCGGCCGCGGCGATGCCGCGCGCGGCAAAGCGGCCGATCACGGCATCGACCTTCGCCGGCGCGACGGCGAGGATGTAGCCGTAGCTCGGAAACGTCTGCAGCCAGCGCTCGAGCGCGACGCCGTCCGGGCGCGGCACCGCGGTGACGTCGATGGTCGCGGCCACGCCCGAGCATTCCGCCAGCATCATCGCGGTGCCGACGATGCCGCCCTGGGAAATGTCCTTGGCCGCACAGGCAAGACCCGCTTCGGCGATCGCCGGCAGCACTTCGAGATCGCCGCGCAGCCGCGCCGGCGGCGCGTCGGTCGCGGCTTCCCAGTTGGAGAACGGCTCGCGATAGCGGCCGCGCAGGTCGATCGCCGCCACCAGCCGGTCGCCGGGCCTGGCGTCGAACGAGGTCAGCAGCCGCCTGGCGCGGCCGAGGATCGCGACCGAGAGCTGGCCGCGGTCGGTGCGCGTGTTGGTGTGGCCGCCGACCACCGGCACGCCGAAGGCGCGCGAGGCGGCGCGCATGCCCGCCAGCACCGGCTCGGCATCCGCATCGCTCGCCGCCCACACCGCATCGACCACCGCGATCGGCCGCCCGCCCATCGCCGCCACGTCGGAGATATTGACCATGACGCCGCACCAGCCGGCGAACCAGGGATCGCCGGCGACGAATTCGTTCATGAAGCCTTCGATGGCGAGCAGCAGGTAACCGTCGCCGTCCGGGATCGCCGCGCAATCGTCGCCCACGGGAACGGCGCTGTCGCCCGACACGCCGAGCCGCGCCACCGCCGCCGCGATGTCGCGCTTGGCCGCGACGCCGCGGCTCGCCCGCAGCGTCGCGGCGATGCGGTCGATGGCGACAGTGCCGAGCATCGCGCCCTCCTTACGCCGCCCGCCGGGGCAGCGACAGGAAGCCGGTCTCCGGATCGGCGATCGGCGGGTAGTAGGCGAGATCGGCCTGCATGAAGTGATGCGGCCGGCCGCGCAGCTCGATCTCCTCGATGGTGCGCCAGTGCAGGCGCCGGAACAGCAGCGCGTTCTGGCTCTGCACATGGGCATAGAAGCGGCGGCAGCCGCGGGCATGGGCCGAGCACACGGCGAGGCGGATCAGCGCGGCGCCGAGCGCGCCGATGCGGCGATAGTCGGCGGCGACGGCGAGGCGCGAACCCCACCACACGCCAGGCTCGGCCTCGTGAATGCGCACGGTGCCGACCACGTCGTGCGGCGCGACGCCGAGCGAGGAGATCGCGACCAGCGGGATCGCGATGGCGTCGATGTCGTCGCGATCGTCGCCCGCGAAGATGCCCTGCTCCTCGCAGAACACCTGCCGCCGCAGCGCCGCGGCCTCGCGGCGCTCCCAGGCTTCGGTCGCGAACTTCACCCGGTATTCGGCCGGCAGGAACACGGGGAACGGATCGAAGATCATGCGACGCCCCTGCTGCGGCATCTCCCGGTACCGCGCTCATAGGTCGAGAGCGCCGAGCAGGCGCCGCATTTGCCGCAGCCGGCCTTGATGTCGGTCGCGCGCAGGCCGGCGGCGCGCAGCATCTGCGCGAGCGGCCGCAGGATCTCGTGCATGAATGCGGGCTGCGGCGGCGGATGGCTTTCGAGCGGCGTTCCGGAGATCGGCACGAACGGCACCACGAAGGGATAGACGCCGAGCGCGATCAGCTTCTCGCTGTCGCGAGGATCGCCTCCCTGGTGTCGCCGAGGCCGGCGAGGATGTAGGTCGACACCTGCCCGCGCCCGAACACCGGAACCGCGGCCGCGAAGGCCTCGAAATAGCGATCGAGCGGAAACCTGCGCCTTGCCGGGCATGATGCGGGCGCGCACCTCGCGGCGTCACGGCCTCGAGATGCATGCCGAGCGCATCGATGCCGGCGTCCTTCATGCGGGCGAACCAGGCGTCGTCGTCGGGCGGCTCGCACTGGCCCTGGATCGGCAGCGCGACGGCGGCCTTCACCGCCGCGGCGCTCTCGGCGAGGATCGCGGCGCCGCGGTCGCGGCCGGGCGGCGTGCCGGTGGTCATCACCATGTGGGAGACGCCGTCGAGCTCGACCGCGGCCTTGGCGACCTCGGCGAGCTGCGCCGGCGTCTTGCGCTCGATGGTGCGGCCGGCGGCGAGCGACTGGCCGATGGCGCAGAACTGGCAGGTCTTGGTGCGGCTCTGATAGCGGATGCAGGTCTGCAGCACGGTGGTGGCGAGCACGTCGCGGCTGTGCAGCACCGCGATCTTCCAATAGGGAATGCCGTCGGCGGTCACGCAGATCGTAGAAGCGCGGGCGCACCGGAAAGCTCACCTCGCCGAGCATCACGCCGTCGCGGCTGACCCGGCTGCGGCCGAGTGCGTCCGGCTTGTCGACGAAATACGGGCTCTCGAAGGCCGGCGCGGTGTGGACCGGCACCATGACGGTCATGCCGTCGATGGTCATCGCCTTGTGGTCGGACGGGCCGGCGCCGCCGCGGCGGCTCTCGTGGCCGGCCTTGGGATCAACGAGCCGGACTCCGTAGGACTGCAACTCGTTGATCAGCTGCGCGGTCGGCATGGCTGTCGGCATGGTCGGCTTCATCGGATGCACTCCCGATCGGGGGCGAGGCGGATGCGGCGGCGCGTGTTTCCATCGGGCGCGCCGGGCGATTGTCGAGAACGAGGTGGAGAAGTTCGGGGCGGGCGTAGTGGCCGACCGAGTCCATCATCCGCTTGCGCTTGACGATGAGGCCCATGTCGAGATCGGCGATGAGGATGCCCTCCCCTTGGGTCAGCGGCGGCACCACATGCGCGCCTTCCGGCGACACGATCGCGGTCATGCAGCCGCCGCGCAGCGCCTTGCGCAGCTTCTCGTCGGGCGAGATTTTCGCGATCTGCTCTTCGGTCAGCCAGCCGGTGGCGTTGACGACGAAGCAGCCGCTTTCGAGCGCGTGGTGACGGATCGTCACCTCGATCTGGTCGGCGAAGATCGGCCCCACCATGGAGCCCGGAAACTGGGCGACATGGATTTCCTCGTGCTGCGCCATCAGGGCGTAGCGGGCGAGCGGATTGTAGTGCTCCCAGCAGGCGAGCGCGCCGATGCGCCCGGCGGCGGTGTCGACCACCGACGAGGCCGGCGCCGTCGCCCTGCCCCCAGATCATCCGCTCGTGAAACGTCGGCGTGATCTTGCGGCGCTTGAGGACGAGGCGGCCGTCGGCATCGAAGATGAGCTGGGCGTTGTAGAGCGAGCCGTGGTCGCGCTCGTTGACGCCGAGCGCGACGACGATGCCGTGGCGGCGCGCCGCGCTCGCGACCGCCTCCGTCACCGGCCCCGGAACCACCACGGCATTGTCGTAGAGCCGGATGTGCTCGGCGCCGGTGAGAACGGGCGGGTAGACGAAGGAGAAATACGGATACCAGGGCACGAAGGTCTCGGGAAACACCACGAGCTTCGCGCCCTTCTCCGCGGCCTCGGCGATGGCGCCGAGGACCTTGGCGACCGTGCCGCTGCCGCTGTCGAGATCGGGCGCGATCTGCACCGCCGCGACACGGACGCTCGCCTTCTCCGCCATCTCTCGCCTCCTCCGGCGCCGGCCGGCTCGTGCACGCCCGGATCAGACGGTCCAGGTGTGGAGCATGAAGGCATTGTCCTTGCGGTGCAGGAGGATGAGGTCGAGCACGTCGAGCGGATTGATCGGACGAATGCCCGGAATGAGCGACGGCTCGCCATGCCCGTACAGCGCCTGCAGCGCAAAGCGACAGGCATAGACCTTGCCACCCTCGCCCATGAACTTGGTCAGCTGGTTGTTGAAGTTCTGATGACCGGGAAATGCTTCGTCGCCGAGTTTCGGGAAGCCGCGCTGGACGCCGAGCGTCACGCCCGGACCGTAGAGCAGCACCGAGGTCTCGAAGCCCTTGCGCTGCAGGCGAGTGCCTGCAGCATGTTGACGAGGCCGATCGATCCTTCGAAGGCGACGGTGTGGAAGGTGACGAGCGCCTTTTCGCCCGGTGCGGCCTTTACGTCCTCGAAGACCTTCTCTTCGTAGTCGACCAGGAAATCACCTTTCTGGTGAGCAGGCGCGGTCACGGCAGGCATGTTGTCCTCCTAGCGGGCTAGCGGGGGCGTGAGAGATCGATCCTTCGATCGCGACTTCGATCGCGACTTGGCGCTCGGAGATTTTGCAAAGGCCATGCCAATGGATGGAATGCATATGCATTCATCATAACCATTCATTTTGCGATCAATTATGCAGTCAATTGAAAATGGATTGCCGATTTCAGCGCCGCTCGCGTCGCCAGCGCGGCGACCAAAAAGGCACCGGAATGCTGCGGTTTTATGCAGTTTGTACGGGTTGACTCGCACTGAAACGGCGCGACAGAATTGCTTCCCTCGAACGCGATTTCCTCTCGAAATCGACCGCGCAGCAATATACAGTCAATCGCAGTTTCGTTCCCGGTTGACCGGGCCGCGCATTCTCGAAATGCCGACGTTCGGTCGGAGCACGCTCGATACATGCAGGACTGGACGCCGAACCTCGCCTCGAGCGACAAGCCGCGCTATCTCGCCATCGCCGACGCCATCGCCGACGACATTCGCAGCGGCCGTCTCGCCGCTTCCGATCGCCTGCCGCCGCAGCGCAAGCTCGCGCGACGCCTCGACATCGATTTCACCACCGTCGCGCGCGGCTATCTCGAGGCGCAGAAGCGCGGCCTGATCGAATCCCATGTCGGGCGCGGCACCTTCGTGCGCAAATCGGCGCGGCGCGTTCACAGCTCCGATGGCGCGCCATCCGGAGATCGTCGACCTCTCGATGAACCTGCCGCCGGAGCCCGACGATCCGGAGCTGCTCGACCGCATGCAGGACGGCCTCGAGGCGGTCGGACGCGATCTCGTCTCGCTGATGCGCTACCAGGGTTTCGGCGGCGTGCAGGCCGACAAGGACGCCGCTTCGAACTGGCTGAGCCGCCGCGCGCTGGTGCCGCCGCAGGATCGGCTGTTCATCGCGCCCGGCGCGCACTCCGCGCTGCTCGGCATCTTCGGCCTCGTCGCCAAATCCGGCGACGTGATCCTCTCGGAGGACCTCACCTATCCCGGCACCCGCTCGATCGCGGCGCAACTCGGCCTCAAGCTCGTCGGGCTGCCGATGGACGATGAAGGCATCGATGCCGACGCCTTTGCCGACGCGTGCGCGCGGCTCGCGCCCAAGGCCCTCTATCTCAATCCGACGCTGCTCAATCCGACGACGCATACGATCTCGGAGCGGCGACGGATCGCCATCGCCGAGGTCGCCCGCCGGTTCGGCGTGCCGATCATCGAGGACGATCCCTACGGCTTTCTCCCCGTGGGCGGCCCGCCGCCGTTCGCGGCGGTCGCGCCGGAGCTCACCTGGCATGTCGCCGGGCTCGCCAAATGCCTCGGCGCCGGCCTGCGCGTCGCCTATGTGGTGGCGCCGGACGTGCGCTCCGGCTGGCTGTTCGCGGCCGCGGTCCGCACCGCGACGGTGATGGCCTCGCCGCTGACCGTCGCGCTGGCGACACGCTGGATCGCCGACGGCACCGGCGACGCGCTGCTCGCCGCGGTGCGCCGGGAATCGATCGAGCGCCAGCGCCTCGCCGCGGCGATCCTGCCGACGAGCGGCATCCGCACCGATCCGATCGGCTTTCATTTGTGGGTGTCGCTGCCGCCGCCATGGACGCGTTCCGCCTTCGTCGGCCACATGCGCTCGACCGGCATCGGCGTCGTCGCGAGCGACGCCTTCGCGACGCAGGGCACGCCGCCCGAGGCGGTGCGGGTCTGCCTCGGCGGTCCGCCCGACCGCGCCGCGGTGCGCAACGCGCTCGAATTCATGGCGCACGCACTCGCGGAATCGCCGGCGATCGCATCGACGTTCCTCTGACGCCGAGCAGCCGCGTCTTCCTCACACTTCCGCCGCTATTTCCCGGAGTTCGTCTGTCGTGGCCCCGGCCGGGCAACGCTCGGTCACGTCCATCCGCGGGTTCCGATGACCACAGACGTCAAGACTGCCGGCACCGAGGCGCCAGCCGCGGCACAGCAGCCGGAGCCGCCGGCAAAGGCCGAGCCGCCGAAGTTCTCCAGCCTATCAGATGTTCCTGGTGGCGCTGCTCGCCTTTCTGCAGTTCTCCATCATCCTCGACTTCATGATCATCTCGCCGCTCGGCGCGATCATCATGCCGGACCTCGACATCACCCCGCAGCGGTTCGGCGAGATCGTGTCGGCCTATGCCTTCAGCGCCGGCGCCTCGAGCCTGCTCGCCGCCGGCTTCGCCGACCGCTTCGACCGCAAGAAGTTCCTGCTGTTCTTCTATTGCGGCTTCGTCATCGGCACCGCGCTGTGCGCGCTGGCGATCGAGCTATCCGCAGCTTCTGGTCGCGCGCGTGGTCACCGGCATCTTCGGCGGCGTGATCGGCTCGGTGGTTCTCGCGATCGTCACCGATCTGTTTCCGCTCGCGATGCGCGGACGCGTGATGGGCGTCGTGCAGACCGCGTTCTCGGCGAGCCAGGTGCTCGGCATCCCCGCCGGCATCTACATCGCCAATCTCTGGAACTGGCACGTCACGTTCCTCGTGATCGTCCTCGTCGCGGTGCCGGTCGGCGTGATCATCGCGTTCTTCATGAAGCCGGTGGCGGGCCATCTCGCCCTGAAGCAGGAAGCGAGCCCCTGGCGGCATCTCACCGGCACCATCTTCGTGCCGCGATACGTGCTGTCCTTCGCCACCACGGCCCTGCTCGTCACCGGCGGCTACATGCTGATGCCGTTCGGCAGCGTGTTCACCGTGAACAACCTCGGCATCGCGCTCGCCGACCTGCCGACCATCTATCTCGTGTCGGGCGTCTTCACCATCTTCACCGGCCCCCTGGTCGGGCAGGCGCGGCGATGCGTTCGGCAAATTCCCGACCTTCGTTTTCGGCTGCGCGCTCACCATTCTGATGGTGCTCATCTACACGCACCTCGGCCGGGTGTCGCTGTTCACCGTCATCCTCGTCACCGTGCTGATGTTCGTCGGCATTTTTTCGCGCATGATCCCGTCGCAGGCGCTCATGTCCGCGATCCCCGAAATCACCAAGCGCGGCTCGTTCAACGCGGTCGGCGCATCGGTGCAGCAATTCTCCGGCGGAATCGCCTCGGTGATCGCCGGGCTCATCGTCGCGCAGGGCCCGACGGGAGAGCTCCAGCGCTTCGACGTGTTGGGCTACATCGTCATCTCGACGACGCTTGGTGTCTCTCGTTCTGATGTACTTCATCAACAAGGTGGTGAACGAGGGCTCTCGCTCGTGAGGGGCTGTAAAACTATCCTATGACCTCGTCCTGAGGAGCGGCTAAGCGAAGCGCGCGTCTCGAAGGACGGCCACGGGCCGCAGCGTGTTGCGGACATCCGAATCCCTTGAACGAAGACGCCGTCGCCTAAAGTGCCGCAGCTTCGTACAGGCGATCGATGTCAGTCTGATGAGCCCACAATGAGTGATGACATCGCATCCCTCGTAGAAGGCTCCGAGCCTAGCAGGCACCGGCGAGACGCGCTGCTACGTCCGCATGTGACGGTTCGCGGGCTCACCAAGCGGTTCGGCGCGAGCTTACGTCTACGACGGCTTCGATCTCGACATTCCCCGCGGCGAGCTCGTTTCGATCTTCGGGCCGAACGGCTGCGGCAAGAGCACGCTGATCAACATGATCGCCGGGCTCGTGCCCGCCGATGCCGGCAAGGTGCTGTTCGACGGCAAGCCGATCCGCGAAATCTCGTTCGGCTACGTGTTTCAGAACTACCGGGAAGCGCTGTTCCCGTGGCTGCGCGCGTTCGACAACATCGCAGTATCCGCTCCGATTCAGGAACATCGCGCCCCGCGAGCGGCGCGACCGCGTCGAGCGGCTGATCGCCCATCTCGGCGTCACCCTCGACTTCAATCGCTATCCTTACGAGCTCTCGGGCGGCCAGCAGCAGCTCGTGTCGATCATGCGCGCGCTCGTCGTCGAGCCGGAAATCCTGTTTCTCGACGAGCCGTTCTCGGCACTCGACTACGAGATGACGCTCTACATGCGCGAGCAGCTCCAGCGCATCTTCATGGAAAGCGGCACCACGACGCTCCTCGTCTCGCACGATCTCGAGGAGGCGGTGTTTCTCGCCGACCGCGTGCTGCTGCTCTCCCGCGGCCCGGCGCGGATCGCCGCCTATCCGTCCTACAAGGCGCCGCGACCGCGCACCGGTGCCACGCTGTCGGAGCCGGAGTTCGTGGCGCTGAAGTCGCACTGCCTCGAGATTTTCCAGCGCGAGGTGCGCGCGAAGCCGCAGCCGTGAAGCGATCAGCGCACCTTGCGAGGAATCGCGAAGCGGGCGCCGGAAACCGGCGCCCGCCAAAAGCGTTACTTCATCGCGTCGTAGACCTTGTGCGTCCAGGCCCCGGTCGGCTTCTTGGTGATCACGGGATCGGAGCCGCCGGTGAGCAGCGTCGACACGGTGCGCTCGTAGTCCTGCGGGATCGAGCTTGCCGTCGCCGGTGGCGAGGAGCTTGGCGATCTCGCCCATCATGCGCTTCTGGTGCTTCTCGGTCTGGGCGCCGGTGGTGTCGGCGGCGAGCACGATCTTCGCCGCTTCGTCGGGGTTCTTGCGGGCGAAGTCCCAGCCCTTCATCGACGCCTTCACGAACTTCGCCATCTTGGCGACGAAGGCGGGATCGGAGAGCTTGCTCTCCATCACGTAGAGGCCGTCCTCCGAGCGTCGCCACGCCTTCGTCCTCGTACTTGAAGACGACGAGCTGCGAGGGCTTGTAGCCGCCGTCGATGACCTGCCAGTACTCGTTGTAGGTCATGGTCGAGATGCAGTCGGCCTGCTTCTGCAGCAGCGGATCGACGTTGAAGCCCTGCTTGAGCATCTTCACGCCGCCGGGCGAGCCGTCGGTCTTGATGTTGAGCTTCGACATCCACGACAGGAACGGATACTCGTTGCCGGAGAACCAGACGCCGATCGTCTTGCCCTTGAGGTCGGCCGGCTTCTTGATGCCGGTGTCGGCGCGGCAGGTGAGCTCGAGGCCGGAGCGCTTGAACGGCTGGGAGATGTTGACGAGCGGCACGCCCTTTTCGCGCGACGCCAGCGCCGACGGCATCCAGTCGATGATGACGTCGGCGCCGCCGCCCGCGATCACCTGCGCCGGCGCGGTATCCGGGCCGCCGGGATTGATGGTGACGTCGAGCCCGGCGTCCTTGTAGTAGCCCTTGGCGGCGGCGACGTAGTAGCCGGCGAATTGCGCCTGGGTGACCCATTTGAGCTGGAGCGTGACCTTGTCGGCGGCGTGCGCCGCGGTCGCGAGCGGAGCCGCCGAGCAGCAGGCCCGCAGCGATTGCGAATGTTTTCTTCATGTTGGTTCTCTCCAGCTGCGACCGCCGAGTCAGGTCCGATAGGACGGGTGCCAGAACGTCGTCGCACGCTCGGCGAGCGCGACGATGCCGTAGAAGGCCATGCCGGCAATCGCCGCCAGGGCGATCTCGGCCCACACCATGTCGAGTGACATTCTCGCCACTTCGATCGAGATGCGAAAGCCTATTCCCCGGGTCGGGGTGCCGAAGAATTCGGCAACGATGGCGCCGATCAGGGCGAGAGTCGAGTTGATCTTGAGGGCATTGAAGATGAACGGCATGGCCGCCGGCAGGTTGAGCTTGGTGAGCGTCTGGGCGGGCGTCGCGCCATAGGAGCGCATGAGGTCGCGCTCGATGTGCCCGGCCGCGGACAAGGCCGGCGAGCGTGTTCACCAGCATCGGGAAGAACGTGATGATGGCGACCACGGCGGCCTTGGACGGCCAGTCGAAGCCGAACCACATCACCATGATCGGGGCGATGCCGACGATCGGCAGCGCGGAGATGAAGTTTCCGATCGGCAGCAGGCCGCGGCCGAGGAAGGTGAAGCGGTAGGCGATGATCGCCACCAGGAACCCGGCGCCGCAGCCGATGACGTAGCCGGTCAGCATGCCGCGCACGAAGGTCTGCACGAAATCCTCGGCGAGCGTCGCGAGCGAGCCCGAGAACCGCGCGGCCGTCGCGCTCGGCGACGGCATCAGGACCGCGGGAACACCGAAGCCGCGCACGGCGACCTCCCAGAGATAGAACACGAAGCCGCCGAACAGCACGGGGATCGCGAGGTCGAGGCGCGGCGCAGGACCGCGTTCTGCGGCCTCGACCGCGGCAAGGCCGGTGACGACGAGGCTCGCGGCGAGCCAGCCCGCCAGCACCAGGGACCAGAAGCCGGAGCCGGCGTTCCCGGCGACACCGGGATCGCCGAGCAGCTGGACCGTGACGACACAGGTGAGGATGACGCCGGCGAACGCCAGCGGCACCGAGAACCCGAACGCCGCGGCCGCAAAGAGCACGGCAGCCGCGAGCGTCGCCACGAGCAGCGGCGGATGGTCGGCGAAGGCGATCGCGACGCCGAGCGGCAGCACCAGGGCGGCGAGGGCCAGCAGCGCCGCGGCGAGATACCAGGGTTTCGCCGGACGCCTCACGGCTTCGCTCCCATCCACCGCGGCCGTCCATCGCTCGGCGAGGCTGATGATCCCGACGAGGACGGCCGCGAGGATCGCCGCGGCAAACAGCGCCGCCCAGATCTGCAGGGTCTGGCCGTAATAGGAGCCGGCGAGCAGCCGCGCGCCGATCCCGGCCTGCGCCCCGGTCGGCAGCTCCGCGACGATCGCCCCGATGAGCGAGATCGTGACCGCGACCTTGAGGCTCGCGAACAGGAACGGCACCGAGGCGGGCAGGCGCAGCTTCCACAGCACCTGGGAGGGCGTCGCCGACCAGGTGCGCATGAGGTCGCGCTGGATCGGGTCCGGCGAGGTCAGCCCCTTCACCATGCCGATCGCCACCGGAAAGAAGCACAGATAGGCCGAGATCAGCGATTTCGGCAGCAGCCCGCGCAGGCCGATGGAACCGAGCACCACGATGATGATCGGCGCGACGGCGAGGATCGGCACCATCTGCGAGCAGATGATCCAGGGCATCAGGCTCTTTTCCAGCACGCGCACATGCACGATCGCGCACTGCGAGCACGATGCCGAGCGCGGTGCCGAGGAGAAAGCCGACGAAGGTCGCCGAGAGCGTGACCCAGCTGTGATAGAGGAGGCTGCGCGGCGAATCCGGCGGATAGCCGAACACGAGATCGATGAACTGCAGCACGATCTGGTGCGGCGCCGGAACCAGCGGCCGCTCGGCATCGAGGGTGCCGGCGATGAGGTCGGCGAGCGTGTAGGCGGTCTCCTCGCGCTCGAAGGCATCGCGCACCAGGGCCATGTTCATCAGCACCGCCGCGACGTACCAGATGACGACGAGCACAGCCAAGACGACGAGGACCGGCGCGAGATCGGCGAGCCAGGACGGCGATCGCCAGCGCGGCGGCCCACCGGCTGGCGCATTGGCGCTCGTCACCGGCAGATCGCTACTCGTCATAGGAATGCCCCGACCGCAGGCCCATGCGCACCCGCTGCGCGATCTTCAGGAACTCCGGGGTCTCGCGGATTTCGAGCGTGCGCTCGCGCGGGAAATCGCAGGGGATCACATCGATGATACGTCCCGGCCGCGGCGACATCACCACGATCCTGGTCGAGAGGAAAACCGCCTCCGGAATCGAGTGGGTGACGAACACCACCGTCTTTCCGGTCTGGTTCCACAGCCGCAGCAGTTGCTCATTGAGGTGATCGCGCACGATCTCGTCGAGCGCGCCGAACGGCTCGTCCATCAGCAGCAGCGCCGGATCGAACGAGAGCGCGCGCGCGATCGAGGCGCGCTGCTGCATGCCGCCGGACAATTGCCAGGGAAACTTCCGCTCGAAGCCGGAGAGATTGACGAGCGCGAGATAGCGCGCCGCCCGCGCTCTCCGCTCCTCCGCCGAGTAGCCCATGATCTCGAGCGGCAGCATCACGTTGCGCTCGATGGTCCGCCACGGATAGAGCGCCGGGGCCTGGAACACGTAGCCGTAATGCCGCTTGAGCCGGGCTTCGTCGGGGGTCACGCCGTTGACGGCGATCGTCCCGGCGGTCGGCTGCTCGAGGTCGGCGATCACCCGCAGCAGCGTGGTCTTGCCGCACCCCGACGGCCCGATGAAGGAGACGAATTCGCCGGCGGCGATCTGCAGGTCG
Organism: uncultured Alphaproteobacteria bacterium; assembly: GCA_963793985.1. Taxonomy (GTDB): domain Bacteria; phylum Pseudomonadota; class Alphaproteobacteria; order Rhizobiales; family Xanthobacteraceae; genus JAJPKK01. The sequence goes on from CAWCCG010000008.1 coordinate 63,697, forward strand.
ATCTTGGAGAGCGCCTGCACCTCGCCGTCCGCCGTCGCAAAGGTGAGCGAAACGCCTTTCGCGTCGACGGCGAGCGGCCATCGCTCGGCGGATTGCCTTGATTCTGTGCCGGAAGCCAACGATGTGTGCATCACCTGGTCGCGCGGACGAGTCCTTTCGGCACCGGCTGGTCGTCGGAAAGGCCATCTTGGGCGCAGCCCCGGCCGTTGACAATATACGCCGCGTGCCGGTCCGACGTCGGCGCAGGATTTGATCGGGCGGAGAGATTTGATCGGGCGGGAGCGGCGCGGATCCAGCCGCACGGCAGGCGCCGTGCCGGGCGACGCATGCACGGCGCGGCCACACTTCAGGCATTCCATGCTTGCAACGGCTCGGGACCTCGGGCGATATCAGGGCAATGACGACGCGGTATTTCGGCGCCCCGACGAAGCGCAACGAGGATCCCCGGCTGCTGCGCGGCCGCGCCCTGTTCGTCGACGACGTCGCGCTGCCGAACCTCGCGCATGCGGCGTTCCTGCGCAGCGCGGTCGCCCACGGGCGCATCCGGGGCATCGACGCCGAGGCGGCGCGACGGCGCGACGGCGTCATCGCGGTCTACACGGCGGAGGACCTCGGCGCCTACTGGAAGCCGGGACCGCTGCTGGTGCCGCCGCCCCCGATCCCGGGCATCACCTTCAACCTGCGCACCCATGTTCCGCTCGCCAAGGACAAGGTGCGCCATGTCGGCGAGCCGCTGGCGATCGTCATCGCGCGCAGCCGCCACGTCGCCGAGGATGCGCTGGCCGACATCGTGGTCGACATCGATCCGCTCCCCGCCGTCGTCGATCTCGAAGGCGCGCTCGCGGCGGGATCGGCGCTGGTCCATGACGACCTCGGCACCAACGTCGCGGCCCACGTCCGCCAGACCAAGGGCGATTACGCGAAGGCGGCGGCACGGGCCGCGCATGTGATCAAGCGGCGCTTCCTCTACGACCGCGGCGCCTCCTCGCCGATCGAGACGCGCGGCATCGTCGCCAACTGGGACGCGCGGGCGGACCAGCTCACCGTGTGGGACACCACGCAGGCGCCGGTGTTCCTGCGCGGCGGCCTCGCCGGAATGCTGGGCCTGAGCGAACGCCAGGTGCGGGTGATCGCGCCCTTCGTCGGCGGCGGGTTCGGCCCCAAGATCATGCTGTTCTATCCGGAAGAAGTGCTGCTGCCGTGGGCGGCGATCCGGCTCGGCCAGCCGATCAAGTGGATCGAGGACCGGCGCGAGCACTTCTTTGCCACCACCCATGAGCGCGGCCAGATTCACGACGCCGAGATCGCGCTCGACCGCGACGGCCGCATCCTCGGCGTCAAGGACGTGTTCCTGCACGACGGCGGCGCCTATGACCCTTATGGGCTCACGGTGCCGATCAACAGCCAGTGCACCCTGCTCGGGCCCTATGTGGTGCCGAACTACGACAGCACCTTCACCGCCGTCTTCACCAACAAGCCGATCGTCACCCCCTATCGCGGCGCCGGGCGCCAGCACGGGGTGTTCGTCATCGAACGGCTGCTCGACCTCGCGGCGCGCGAGCTCGGGATCGACCGCGCCGAAATCCGCCGGCGCAATTTCATCCCGGCCGACGCGTTTCCCTACGACAACGAGCTCATCTACCAGGACTTCACGCGGCTCTCCTACGACAGCGGCAATTACGAGCCGATCCTCGATCGGGCGCTGGAGCTCATCGGCTACGAGGCCTTCCGCAAGGACGAGCAGCCGCGCCTGAAGGCGCAAGGGCGCCACGTCGGCCTCGGCATCGCCTGCTATGTCGAGGGCACCGGGATCGGCCCCTATGAGGGCGCCAAGATCCAGGTGCAGGCGAGCGGCAAGGTGAGCCTCGCCACCGGCATCGGCACCCAGGGCCAGGGGCATTTCACGAGCTTCGCCCAGATCGCGGCCGACCAGGTCGGCGTCGACGTCCGCGACATCGACGTCGTCACCGGCGACACCGATCAGTTCTACTGGGGCGCCGGCACCTTCGCGAGCCGCGGCGCCGTGGTGGCGGGCACCGCGGTCTACGAGGCCGGCAAGGCGGTGCGCGAGAAAATCCTGCGGCTCGCGTCCGAACACTTCGAATGCGCCGAGGAGGACCTCGAGCTCGCCGACGGCAAGGTCTCGATCGCCGGCGTGCCCGGCAAGTCGGTCCGCCTCGGCGAACTCGCCATGAAGGCGAACCCGATGCGCGGGGCGGTGCGCCCGGGCGCCGAGCCGGGGCTCGAGTCCACCAAGTATTTCGGGCCGCCGTCGGGAGCGACGGCGAGCGGCGTCCACGCGATGATCATCGAGGTCGATCCGGAGACGCTCGCGATCGAAATCCGCAAATACGTCGTGGTGCACGACTGCGGCACGGTGATCAATCCGATGATCCTCGCCGGCCAGATTCATGGCGGCGTGGCGCAGGGCATCGGCAACGCGTTCTTCGAGAAGCTCGTGTTCGACGCCGAGGGGCAGTTGCTCAACGCCACGCTCGCCGACTACCTGCTGCCCTCCTCGACCGACGTGCCAAACATGGAGCTCGCGCACACCGTGACCAAATCGCCGCTCAATCCGCTCGGCATCAAGGGGGCCGGCGAGGCCGGCGCCATACCGGTCGGGCCGCTGTTCGCCCAGGCGATCGAGGACGCGCTCGATCTCGGCGCGCACGGCGTCGAGATCCTGGAGATACCGTTGAGCCCGGCGCGACTCTGGCAGCTCGCGACCAAGTCGCGATGATCCTCGTCACCGGAGCGGCCGGCAAGACCGGCATGGCGGTCATCGGGGCCTTGGCCGCGCGCGGCGCCGCGGTGCGCGCTCTGGTCCGTCATCGCCGACCGGTCGGCCGCGGTCGCCGCGCAGGGCGCCCACGAGATTGCGGTCGGCGCCTTCGAAGATGCCGCCGCGCTCGCCGCAGCGGCGGACGGGGCCCGCGCGATCTATCACATCTGCCCGAACGTGAGCCCGCACGAGATAGCCTACGCCCGGGCCGTGATCGCCGCGGCGAAGGCGGCCGGCGTTCCGCGCTTCGTCTATCACTCCGTGCTGCACCCGCAGATCGAGGCGATGCCGCACCACTGGGCGAAGCTCAGGGTCGAGGAGCTGCTGCTCACGTCCGGCCTCGCGGTGACGGTCCTCCAGCCGACCGCCTACATGCAGAACATCCTGGCGGGCTGGCGCTCGATCGTCGAGGACGGCGTCTATCGCGTGCCCTACCCGGTCGCCACGCGGATCAGCCTCGTCGATCTGCGCGACGTGGCCGAGGCCGCCGCGCGCGTCCTCACCGAGGACGGCCATGTCGGCGCGACCTACGAGCTGGTCGGCACCCCTGCCCTGACCCAGACCGAGGTCGCCGAAACCTTGAGCCTCGCGCATCGGGCGGCCGGTGCGCGCGGTCGCGGAAACCGTCGAAGCCTGGGAGAGCCGCGCCCGCGCCGCGGGCATGGGCGATTACCAGCGCGAGACCTTGGCCGCCATGTTCCGCAGCTACGCCGCCCATGGTCTCGTCGGCAACGCCAACGTTCTCACTTGGCTCCTGGGACGCAGTCCGACCACGCTTGCCGCAGTTCGCGGCGGACGCGTCGCGCGGAGCGGTCAGCTATAGGGCGGCCAGCCGATCGGGTTCGCCTGCTGCACGAGCTTCGCGACCGAGAGGATCAGCGGCTCCTCGAACCGCGGCGCGACGATCTGCAGACCGACCGGCAAGCCCGTCCGCGGTCTTGCCGGCGGGAACGCTGCCGGCCGGCAGGCCGACCAGCGTCACCAGAAACGCCGGGGCGATCCAATCGATGTAGTTCTCGAGACGGCGGCCGGCGACCTCGGTCGGAAAGTTCATCTCGATCGGGATAAGGCTTCACCGGCGCGGCGGGCGTGAGCAGGACATCGAAGCGCTCGAACAGACTCGCGGAAGCGGTGAAACACCGCGAGCCGTGCCGCCTCCGCCGCCGCGAGATCGGCGGCAGTGACCGCGAGGCCGCGCTCGACACTGCCGCGAAGATTTTCGCCGAATTCGGCGAGCCGCCCGAGACGCGCGTGCTGTTGCCCCACCATCCAGGCGCCGCGCCAGACCTGGTAGGGGTCGCGGCCCTCCGACACATCGAACGCGATCTCCTCGACCGTCGCGCCGGCATCTGCCGAGACGCTCGCGCCCCGGCGCGGCAGATCTCGTCGATCTCGGGATCGACGCCGATGCCGGCGATGTCGGCAGCGTAGGCGATGCGCAGGCCCCGGCGCATCGCTCGTGCCGGCGACGACCTCGCGCGCGCTGCGCCACGGCGGCGCGACCGAGATCGGCGACAGGCGGCTCAATCCCACCATCGCGTCCAGCATCAGCGCCGCATCCTCGGCGCTGCGGGCGAGCGGGCCGTGGACCTGGCCGGGGTCCCAGCCGAGCGGCATCGGATGGTTCGGCGTCAGCCCCGGCGTCGGCCGGATTCCGACGATGCCGCAGAACGCCGCGGGAATGCGGATCGACGAGCCGAAGTCGGTGCCCTGGGCGAGCGGCAGCATGCCTGACGCGACCGCGACCGCCGAGCCGCCCGACGACCCCGCCGGCGACAGCGCGGGGTTCCAGGGATTGCGGGTCGCACCGAACACCGCGTTGACGGTGTTGGCGCCGGTCGCGAATTCCGGCGTGTTGGTCTTGGCGAGCAGGATGGCGCCGGCGGCCTTGAGGCGGCGGACCACTTCGGCGTCCTCCACCGGGACGAAGTCGGCATGAGAGCGGCGATCCGTAGGTGGTGCGGATGCCGGCGGTCTCGGTGACGTCCTTGACGCCGAAGGGCAGGCCTTCGAGCGAGCCCTGTCGGCTCGCCCGCCATGATCCTGGCTTCGGCGCGGCGCGCGGCCTCGCGGGCCGTGTCGGCGGCGAGAGTGACGATCGCATTGAGGCGGGGGTTGAGGCGCGCGATGGCCGCGAGATGCGCGTCGAGCACCTCGACCGGGCTCACCGCCCGCGCGCGCATCATCGCGGCGAGCTCGACGGCGGACTTCCGCGTCAGTGCCTCGTCGGCGGTCGCCATCACTTTCCCGACCAGTGGACGAACCGCCGCTCGATCAGGAGGAACATCAGGTTCAGCCCGTAGCCCAGCGCGCCGGCGGCGAAGATCGCGGCATACATGTCGGGCATCGCGAACAATTGCTGCGCCTCGAACACGCGCTGGCCGAGCCCGTCGGTCGAGCCGATGAACATCTCCGCCACCACGACGATGACGAGGGCGAGCGACACGCCGTTGCGCAGCCCGACGAAGGTCTGCGGCAGCGATTCCATCAGCATGACGTCGAGGAGCACCTGCAGCCGCGAGGCGCCCATCGCCTTCGCGGCGAGAAGCCGCGTCTTGCGCGCGTTCATCACGCCATAGGCGACGTTGAACAGGATGACGAGCGCCGCACCGAACGCCGCGACCGAAATCTTGGTGCGGTCGCCGACCCCGAACAGCACGAGGAACAGCGGGAACAGCGCCGAGGCCGGCGTCGAGCGGAAGAAGTCGATGACGAACTCGACCGAGCGGTAGACCGGCAGCGACGCGCCGAGCACGATGCCGAGCGGGATCGCGATCACCGCCGCGATCAGCGTCGCAAGCGCGGTACGCTCGACCGTGATGACGAAGTCATGGCCGAGCTGTCCGCCGAACCCCTTCCACATGGCGCGGAACGTATCGGCCGGCGACGGCAGCAGCACGGGATCGATGACCTTGCTCCACACCGCGATCCACCACAGCGCGATCAGCCCGATGACGCCGACCACCGGCAGGAAGGGTTCGAGGCGTTTCATGGTGCGCGTCTGCACCTAGCGTCATTCCGGGGCAGTGCCAACGGGTCCGGCCTTTGGCCGGCCCGATGACAGGCTCCGCACTGAACCCGGAATCCAGACATGGCAGCTCGCCCCACTGCCTGGATTCCGGGTTCGCGCTGACGCGCGCCCCGGAATGACGGCGGAGCGCGGTGCCGCGCGCCCACTTCAGAACACCTGGATGAACTTGTTCACGTCGACCTTCTCCGGCAGCGTGCCTGCGGTCACCGAGAAATCGATGAACTTCTGATAGTCCGCGCGGTCCTTCGGCGTGAGATCGCGCGCCATGAAGAAGCGGAGCAGCGGCACGGTGTCGGCGACGTCCTCGGGCGTGAAGGTGTTCTTGACGAGGTGCTTGCGCGCCTCGGCCGGATTGGTGTTGATGAAATCGATCGCCTTCGCCCAGGCCGCGGCGAAGCGCTTGGCGACATCCGGGCGCGCCTTGATGAAGTCGCTCGACATTGCGCATCCCCCGGCGAAGGCGTTGGCGTCGGGATCGCCGAGCACGTACCGGGCAATGACACCGGCCTCGAGGGTGGTGGCGACTCCAAGCTTGCGCATGGTCGACGCGTTCGGCTCGAGCGTGTAGCCGGCATCGAACGTGCCGGCGGTCATCACGTTGACGTGCTGGCCCATGTCGAGCTGGTCGATCGTGTAGTCGCCCTCTTTGAGGCCGACGGCCGCCAATACCGCTTTGGCCATGGTGACGTTGGCGGGCCCCGGCGCCGACATGATCTTGGCGCCCTTGAGGTCCTTCAGGCTCGTCGCCTTGAAGCCCCTGCGGACGACGAATTGCTCCATAGGGTAGGTGCGGTTCTGGCCGTTGAGCGAGATGTACATCGCGACGCCGGGCTTCTTGAGATCGGCGTTGATGCCCTCGATGGTCACCAGCACCGCGGAGACATCGATCTGGTTGGTGATCAGCGCCGCGACGTTCGGCGGGCCGCCGATCAGCCGCGTCATCTCCGGCGACGATGTTCTGCTCCTTGAAGAAGCCGCGCTCCAGCGCGACGAAATACGGCAGCGAAGAGCTGACCGGGAACACGCCGACATTCACCTTGTCCTGCGCCATCGCCGGGGCTGCGCCGAACGCCGCGGCACAGAGCACGGCGGCGAGAAGCGCGCGCCGAGGACGGGACATGCGGTGTGCTCATCATGGCCTCCTGCAGGAATTGCCACGGCCGCGGGCGGCCGACATCATTCTCCGACGTCGACTTCACTCTGCGACGTCGGCCTCATTCGCCGACATCGACTATTGCAATGACCGGGCCACCACCCTGCGGTCCCTGGTGCATGGCGTCGACCGACACGAACACGGCGGGATCGCCGATCGCCGCCGCGGCGACGCCGCCGACCGCGGCCTTGGAATGGCGGTGGTGATGGACGTCGGAATCGTCGAGCATGATCTGGCGGCGTCCCCGCAAGGTGCCGCGGTGGTCGGCCTCGCATTTCATGAAGCAGTTGACGACGCGGCCCTTGAGGTCCTCGGCCCGCGGCCGCTCGGGAAGCTCGAGGCCGGCGTTGCGGATGGCGTCGTAGATGCCGTCGATGTCGATGGCGTCGCGCATCACCGCATGGCCGATGCGGTAGCGGCCGCCGGCGCCCGCCTTGTTGCCGAGCAGCACGATCTGCGCCTGGACGAGCTCGACGCCCGAGGAGCACGACGCCACCGACGAATAGAGATCGAGGTCGCGGCAGATCTGCTCGGCGCGCGGCATCGCGGTTTCCCCGAGCGCGACGGCGATGCCGAGCGCCGTCGTGCCGTTCGAGACACCCATCGAGTCGTGCACCTCGCAGGCGACGTGCTTGCCCCGGCTCTCGGCGTCGCGCACGGAATCGATGGTCAGCAGCGGCGTCTTGGTCTGGACGTAATGCACGTCCTTCGGATCGGAGATGCCGGCGTCGGCCATCGCGAGCTTCACGGCGGCCGCGACCTTCTCCACCATGGCGGGCCGGCCGATGTCCTCCGGCAGCAGCTCCTCGCTCAGCGCCGTGCCCATGGCGAGGCGCGGCGCGTTGGCCGGCCCGGTCTTGGCGTTGCGCGCGAACACCGTCGCATGCGGGGTGATGACGCCGTCGCAGCCGCCCGACCACACCATCGGGATCTGGTGGATGTCGGCCTCGCCGCGGGTGCCGAGCTTGAGCAGGATGCGGCGGAACGCCTGGTCGGCGAGAATGCGGGTGAAGTCGTTGACCCCGCCATTCCCTTCGGTCTTGCCGATCACGGCGATCACTTCGTCGGCCTTGAACTGTCCGGCCGCGATCCGCTCGGCGAGACCGCTCGCGTCCTGGACATTCTTCAGCTCGATTTTCGCGACTTCGATCGCCATTCTCGTCTTGCTCCGCAGAATTGCTCAGCGCATGCGCGGCGCAAATTCGCCGCGCAGCATTTTCGTAAAACCGGTGCCGCGATCGATCATCGACGGCGGACCCGTGCGTTGCGCACGCAAGGCGGCGCGCCGCTCGGCCGTGGCCGGCCTCGTCGACGGCGACATCCGCAGTCCCCACGCCCGCGGTGCCTGCGTCCGCGAATACCACACCGTAATCGTCGCGCGCGCGATCGAGCGAGACGCGCCCCTCGACGACGTCGGCGAGCACCAGCGCCGGCTCGCGCTCGAGCGGATCGCCCCAGCCGCCGCCGCCGGTCGTGACGACGCGCACGATCTGGCCCTTGAGCACGGGCTCGCCATCGACGAGGCCGCCGAGCTCGCGCGCCTCGCCCTCGAGGTCGACGGTGACGCAGAACGGCTCGCCGGCCTTGCCGCCGTTGAGGCCATAGCAGCCGAGCCGCACCCGGTCGGCGGTGACGATGGTGCGGCAATCGACCAGCGCGCGGTAGTGCTTCTCGTAGCCGAGACCGCCGCGCCGCTTGCCGGCGCCGCCGGAATCGGTGCGCAGCGCGAGCTTCTCCACCAGCAGCGGGAAACGGGTCTCGGTGAATTCCGCCGGCTGGTTGCGGGAGTCCGGCACGATGTGAATGGCGTCGTTGCCGTCGGCGTAGTAGCGCCCGCCGGAGCCGCCGCCGAGCACCTCGCGCGACAGGAACGGCTTGCCGGCGGCATCGGTGCCGAAAAAGCCGGTGTAGCGGATGGTCTCCTGGTCGGCCGGCATCCGGCCGTCGACCGCCTGGGCGACGACGCCTGCCAGGAGCCCGAGGCAGCGCAGCAGCACGAACGAGCGCGCATTGGTGGCCGCCGGCCATTCCGGCGTGATCAGCGTCCCCTTCGGCGGAAACTTGACCGTGAACACGTCGCAGACGCCTTCGTTGACGTGGATCTCGGCCGCGCGCTCCGGCGTCTCGGCGAGATTGCGCAGGATCGGCGCGATCCATTTGATGAGGAACGCGCCGTCGGCGTAATCGGCCGGCCAATTGATCGGACCGGTGGATTGCGGGTCGGTGCCGGTGAAGTCGAGCGTGATGCGATCACCGGCCTTGGTCATGGCGAGCGCGATCTTGTGGAGCTTGGGGTCGGTGACCCCGTCGTGCTCGACGTAATCTTCCCAGCGATATTCGCCGTCGGCGATCCGCGGCAGCAACTCGTCGCGGAAGATGGTGGCGCATTTGTCGAGGATGGTCTGGAAGCAGGCCTCGACCTGGGCGCGGCCGAACCGCTCGAACAGCGCGGCCATGCGCTGCGCCCCCATCAGGCAGGCCTGCACCTCGCTGTCGAGGTCGGCGGCGAGCATCTCGGGAACGCGGGTGTTGCGCTTGATGATGGTGAAGACCGCCTCGTTGCGCACGCCCTCGGCGTAGAGCTTGACCGGCGGGATCGCGAGCCCTTCCTCGAACACCGTGACCGCCGTGCCCGGCATCGAGCCCGGCACGCGCCCGCCGATGTCGTCATGGTGCCCGAACGCCTGGATGTAGGCGACCACCTCGCCGTCGTGGAACACCGGCACCGTGCTGCAGAGGTCCGGCAGATGGCCGATGCTGCCTTCGGTGAGGTAGGTGTCGTTCATCAGGAACACGTCGCCGGGACGCATGGTCTCGGGGGGAAAATCGCGCACCACGGCGTTCGGCATCGCCGAATAGGAGCGGCCGGTGAGCTTGCGGCAGTAGCGGTCGAACAGGCCGACGCGGTAGTCGTGGGCCTCGCGGATCATCGGGCTGCGCGCGGTGCGCTCGATCGCGTATTCGATCTCGGCCTCGATCGAATTGAGCGTGCCTTCGACGATCTGCAGCACGATCGGGTCGACCGGCGTGTCGTTGCGCCGCTCAGGGGTCGGCCACGGCTTGGCCGCGGCGGGACTTTGTTGAATATTCATCACGTCGTTCTCGGCGAAGCCTTTGCGGATCGCACGACCAGGATGCCGTGCGGATCGACCTCCGCGTCCTGGCCCGGAAACACCACCGTCGTCGATCCGAACTCCTCGATCACGGCGGGGCCCGCGAGCCGGGAGCCGGCCGGCAGCGCCGCGCGATCATAGATCGGCGTATCGCGGAACGCGCCATCGAAAAACACCCCGCGCCGCGATTTCGGCGCGGCCGTTTGCGTCGCTGCTGGCGCGAGCTTCGGCAGGCTCGGCCGCTCGATCAGCCCGAAGCCGGACACGCAGAAATTCACCAGCTCGACCTTCTGCGCGCCGGCATAATCGTAGCCGAAGGTGCGCCGGTGCATGGCATGAAAGGCGTCGATGAGGCCTTCGAGAAACGCCGCGTCGATCGCGCCCGCCGGCGCCGGCACCCGCACTTCCATGGATTGTCCGGCGTAGCGCAGGTCCGCTTCGCGCATCATGCGCATGCGCGCCGGCGCGATGCCGTCGGCGAGGAGCGTCGCGGTCGCGGCCTGCTCCATCTCCGCATAGGCCGCGGCGATGGCGTCGAGATCGGCGGCGTCCTCGTGCATGACCTTGGTGCGGATGTGATCGGTGCGCCAGTCGACCGCGAGCAGGCCGAAGGCGCTCAGATTGCCGGGATCGAGCGGCACGATGCAGGCCTTCATGCCGAGCAGCTCCATCACCGCCGGCGACTGCGCCGGCCCGGCGCCGCCGAACGAGAGCAGCGCGAAGGCGCGGGGATCGATGCCGCGTTGGATGGTCATCTGGCGGATCGCATTGGCCTGGCTCCAGTTCGCGATCTCGATGATGCCGTGGGCGAGCTCCTCCGCGCTCATGTTGCCGGGGAGCCGACGCGCCAGCGCCGCGAGCCCCGCACGCGCACGATCGGCATCGAGCGCGATGCCGCCGCCGATGAGCGCCGGCGGGATACGTCCGAGCACGAGATTGGCATCGGTGATGGTCGGCTCGCTGCCGCCGTTCGGATAGCACATCGGGCCGGGCTCGGCGCCGGCGCTGCGCGGCCCCACCTTGAGGTGGCCCTCGCGGCGTGAGCCAGGCGATCGACCCGCCGCCGGTGCCGATCGTCTCGATGTCGATCATCGGAATCCGGATCGGAAACGGCCCGACCGATCCCGCATTCGTCACCTGCGGCTTGCCGCCTTCGATCAGGCAGAGATCGGTCGAGGTGCCGCCGGCATCGAGGGTCACGACGTCGGGAAAGCCGGCGATGCCGGCGATGACCGCGCTGCCGAGCGCGCCGGCCGCCGGCCCCGACAAGGCGGTGGTGATCGGCTTGCGCACGACTTCGCTCGCGCTCGCGACCCCGCCGCTCGACTGCATCACCAGGAACGGCACGTCCTTGAGCCCCTCGCCCGAGCTCGTCGTGCACGCGCCGGAGATAGCGTTCCATGTGCGGCTTGACGAAAGCGTCGACCAGCGTCGTCACCGTGCGCTCGTACTCGCGGTATTCCGGCAGGACGGAGGAGGACAGCGACAGCGTCGCCTCCGGGTACTCCTGCGCGACGATCTCGGCGGTACGCCGCTCATGGGCGGGGTTGGCATAGGAGTGGATCAGCGAAATGCCGATGGCGCGGATGCCGCGCTCGCGGAAGAACCGCGCCGCGGCGCGCACGCTCGCTTCGTCCAATGGACGCAGCTCTTCGCCCTTGTAGTCGAGCCGGCCGCCGACCTCGCACACGAGGCGCAGCGGCACGATCCGTTCCGGCTTCACCCAGAAATACGAGTTGCCGTAGCCCTCGGGCACCGATTGCCGCGCGATCTCGAGAATGTGGCGGAAGCCCGCGGTGACGATCAGCCCGAGCGAGGAGATCTCACCCTGCAGCAGCGCGTTGGTGGCGACGGTGGTGCCGTGGGCGAGGCTGGTGACGTCCGCAGCGGCGGCGCCGGCCTTCTCCAGGATCGCCGCTACGCCGCGCACAAGTCCCACTGCGGGATTCGACGGCGTGCTCGCGACCTTGGTGACCCGCATCGCACCCGAACCGGTGTCGACGGCAACGATGTCGGTGAAGGTCCCGCCGGTGTCGATGCCGATCCGAAAGCGCGAAGTTCCTGTCTGCGCCATCCCTGTCTCTGCCGTCCGCACTCCCCCCGCTGTTCGACATCGAGCGCGCGGCACGTGTCAATAGGACCAAGAGATTAGTCCCACAGACCGATCGCGCGATGACGGGGGCCGCGAGCTTTGATGAGGCCGCGGAAACGGGCTAGATTCGCTCCGGGTGAGGCGACCGAACGGAGCTTTCCATGCGCCTTCCGATTCTATCCATCTTGCTGATCGCTGCAGCGCTTGCCGCCGAGATGGTTCCTGCGGCGGCTCAATCGCCCACCAGCTATCCCTGGTGCGCCAGGATGCCCAAGATCCGATGGCGACGCCACGTCCTGCTACTTCACGAGCTACCGGCAGTGCATGACGACGCTGTCCGGCATCGGCGGATATTGCTACCAGAGCCCCTATTATCACGCGGCCGCCGCCAAGGGCCGTCCGCGCGTTGTCAGGTGAGACGGACAGCCAAGCTTTGACTGCGCAAGGGTGGCGTAGCGCACACCGTCCCTGTCGCGCGTGATCATCCGCGGCCTGCCGAAGAGGCGGCTTTCCCTTTGCCGCGTTTGGCGGCCCGCGAGAAGCTGCTCGTGGTACAGCATGAGCAACTGCCGCCGTGGGCGCCGGCCGACGATCGGCCCTCGCCGCCGCTGCGCTCGCTCGCCGCCCGGGCGAGCCGCGTCGACGGCGAAGCCGTCGAGCAATAGGGGGCGGTGAGCATGACGCGCGGTGCGCTGGCCTGGCACAGCGGGCAGTCGGCCGGCAGCTCGTATTCCGACATCGACCGCATCAGCTTGAACGGCCCGCAGCCTTCGCACAGGTATTCGTAAACCGGCATCAACCTCTCCGGAGGAACCTAGGGTCGCGACAAGAATATGGCGCGGCGGTTCCGCGGCGCCACTGTTTTTTCATGCCATGCGTTTTTCAGTGACGGCGCTCGCCTGTCGGGCACGAAGCGCCGCATCACCCGTCCTTCACCGTGTACCGCAGCCTCCTTTTGAGCAGGACCGAGCCATCTGCGGCAATCCTGCACAATCGTTCTCGGACGCAGCCCCTACGTCACGCGTGCCTGGGGACTAAAGGAGATGAAGATGATGCCTCATGCACTGCGTCTTGCGGCGGCGGCAGCCGCCATCGGGATCATGAGTGTCGGGACGCTCTCGCAAGCGCTCGCGCAGACCGTGCCGCATCCTCACGCGAGGGGCTACGCGCGTACCTATCGGCCGCCGCCCGCGGCATATCAGGAGTACCCCTACAGCTATTCCTACGGCGGGTACAGCTACGGCGGATACACCAACCGCGGCGGCTGCTCGGATTCGCCGGCGGAATGCTGATCGCGGCGCCTGCGGCCGATCCGATCGCAGGCCGATGCTGCTCAGACGATCCTCTCAAACAGACAGCGCCCACGGATGTGCCCGTGGGCGCGCTTCCGGCGGATGGAGATGCCGTGTGCACCGAAACGTCCGGTAGATGCGCATGGCTCTCCTTAACAGCGACATGACCGACAAGATAAAGGACGCCAGGCACTGGCGCGATCGATCGGCCGAGATCCGGGCCCGCGCTGCCGAAATGCAGGACGGGGCTTCCCGCCGCGTGATGCTTTCCATCGCGGAGAGCTACGAAGCTCCTGGCGCAGCGGGCGGAAGGAAGTCGCCGATCGATCCGACAAGACCGGGCAGGAAGACTGACAACGGCTTCGCGCCGGTGATGATCCTCGCCGAGGGTCGCGAGCGGGCGTGTCGCGCGCCGCACGTTGACGGCTCCCAGACGTCGACTTAGCCTCCATGCTCACTCCGTCAGAGCATGAGGAGGTTCGGCATGCACCGCTATGTCGTTTCCGATGCCGTAAAGACGCGCCTCCTCGAGAGACAAGGCAAGCTCGCCAGCCGCGACACGATCGATGCCGCGCGCGCGGCGCTGGTCGTCGTCGACATGCAGAACCACTTCGTCGCTCCGGGGTTTCCCGCCGAAGTGCCGCTCGTCGCGCGAGATCGTGCCGAACATCAATCGCCTGGCGCAGGCGATGCGCGCCGCCGGCGGAACGGTCGTGTGGATTCAGACGACGGCGGCGGGCGGGCTCGAGGAGTGGAGCAACTACCACCGCCACATGCTCACTCCGGAGCGCCGGCAGAAGCGCCTCGCCAGCCTCGATGAGAGCCGCCGAGGGTTTCAAGCTCTTTCCGGCGCTCGAGGTGCTGCCGGACGATCTGCGGGTCAAGAAGATCAAGTACAGCGCGTTCATCGCGGGATCGTCGGACATCGACGCGCAGCTCAAGAGCCGCGGCATCGACAGCGTGCTGATCACCGGCACGGCGACGAACGTGTGCTGCGAATCGAGCGCGCGCGACGCCATGATGCTCGACTACCGCGTGACCATGGTCTCCGATGGCAACGCCACCTGGACCGACGAGGAGCACGCCGCCACGCTGAACAGCTTCCTGCTGTTCTTCGGGGACGTGATGACGACCGACGAAGCGATCGCGAAGCTCGTTCCGGTGATGAGCCGCAAGAGCGCGTAAGAGCGGCGTCGCCGGCACCCTCCGGCGCGAGAATACTTGACGGCGCTCTCCCAGCCGGCCGGGCGTGGGCCAGCCCGTCCGCCTTCCGGAAAACATCACCCTTTCGTGCTGCGCGCGGATGATGTAGCCTTGGCCACGCGCTGCCGGGGACGTGCCGAAGTCCAGAACAAGTCGCAGCGGCGTTGCCGACGGCCGGCGAGGCATTTCGAGAATGGACTGAAATTGAGGGGCGGATCGCGGACGACAATTTGCCGTCGTCGCGCATTTCGAGACCGCCGATGGAGGGCGTGATGATTGGCTGTCGCTTGGTTGCCGCGCTGACCGGTTTGCTGCTCCTCCTTCTGCCGGCGCGGGGCGAGGTGCTGCGCATCGCGATGACCGCCTCGGACATCCCGACCACGACCGGCATGCCGAACAACGGCTTCGAGGGCATGCGCTTCCTCGGCTATCCGATCTTCGAGGGGCTGGTGCTGTGGGATCTGTCCAGCGCCGACCAAGCTCGCCGGCTTGCGGCCCGGCCTCGCCGAAAGATGGGAGCAGGCCACGGACGACAAGAAGACCTGGATCTTCCACCTGCGCCACGGCGTGAAGTTCCACGACGGCACCGACTTCAACGCCGACGCGGTGATCTGGAATCTCGACCGCTACTTCAAGAACGACAGCCCGCAATTCGAGCCGCCGGCCGCCGGCATCGACGCGCGCGCGCGTGCCGGTGATGGACAGCTATCGCAAGATCGACGACTACACGGTGGCGATCACCACCAAGGAGCCGGCGTCCTATTTCCCCTATATGGCGGTCTACATCTTGTTCACCTCGCCGGCCTCGTTCGAGAAGGCCGGCCACGATTGGGGAAGGTCGCGACGCTGCCGGCCGCCGGCACCGGGCCCGTTCCGGATCACCAAGGTGGTGCCGCGCGAGATCGTCGAGCTTGCCCGCTTCGACGACTATTGGGACGCCGGCCACAAGGCAAGGTCGACGGCATCCGCCTCTTGCCGATGCCCGGAGGCCGACCAGCCGGCTCGCCGCGCTGCGCTCGGGCCAGGTCGACTGGATCGAGGTGCCGCCGCCCGACGGCATCCCCTCGCTCAAGGCGGCGGGCTTCGACGATCGTCACCAATTCCTATCCGCATGACTGGCCGTGGATGTTCAACATCGGCGCGACCAACTCGCCGTTCAAGGACGTGCGGGTGCGCCAGGCGCTCAACTACTGCATCGACCGCGCCGGGCTGGTCGCGCTCCTCAACGGCACCGCCGAGCCCTCGGTCGGCTGGCTCAAGCCGACCGACGCCGGGCTTCGGCAAGCCGGCGAACCGCTACGGCTTCGATCCCGCCAAGGGAAAGGCGCTGCTCGCGGCGGCGGGCTACACGGCGGCGAAGCCGCTCTCGTTCAAGGTGATGATCTCGACCTCCGGCTCCGGCCAGATGCTGCCGCTGCCGATGAACGAGTACCTGCAGGACAATCTCAAGCAGGCCTGCGGCGTCAACGTCGATTTCGACACCGTGGAATGGCAGGTGCTGCTCACCGCCGTGCGCGCGACGCCCGACAGTCCGACGCTGCACGGCGCGATGGCGCTCAATGTCTCGTCGCCGTCGTCCGACGTCGGCATCATGGCGCGCTACTTCTCGTCGGCCAACTTCTCCCCCAATGGCTTCAACTTCGAGCAGTGGAAGGACGACAAGTTCGACGCGGCGCTGGCGACACTCGCCGCAGCGACCGACGCCGGCCACCATCGATGCGTCCTACCGGACCGCCAATGAGCGGCTGGTCGACAATCCGCCGTGGCTCTTCATCGTCCATGACCTCAACCCGCGGGCCATGACCAAGCGGGTCCAGGGCTTCGTCTCGGCGCAGTCGTGGTTCCTCGATCTCACCCTGGTCAGCTTGCACTGATCTGAGCGGGCGCGTTGATGCGAGCATGCGCTCGGCGCATGCCCTGGGGCGGCCTTGCCTCGGTTGTGATCCTGCTCGCCCCGGGCTCGGACAACGCCTACGAACCGGCAAAACCGGCATGAAATATGCCTCCATGCGCGATGAAATCAGCGGGAAATGCCCAATCCGGAGGACATGCCATGCCACGTCTGTTGGCCCTCATTGCCGCGATCATCCTGACGGCGAGGCGGCGCGGGCGCTGCGCTCGCGCAAGGCACGCTGCGCATCGGCATGACGGCGTCGGACATTCCGCTGACGACCGGCCAGACCGACAACGGCGGCGAGGGCATGCGCTTCCTCGGCTATACGGTCTACGACGCGCTCATCAACTGGGACCTGAGCTCGCGCGCGACAAGGCGTCCGACATCGTCCCCGGGCTCGCCGACCTCGTGGGCGGTCGATGAAGCCGACAAGACGCGCTGGATCGTTCAAGCTGCGCCCCGGCGTGACCTTCCATGACGGCAGCGACTTCACCGCCGACAGTCGGCGGTCTGGAACCTCGACAAGCTCCTCAACGACAGAGTCGCCGCAATACGACCCGCGCCAATCGGCGACAGGGGCGCACGCGCATTCCGGCCGTCGCGTCGTACCGCGCCGTCGACGACTATGACGGTCGAGATCATCACCAAGGCGCCGGACGCGACGCTGCCCTATCAGATCGCCTGGGTCATGATGTCGTCGCCGGCGCAGTTCGAGAAGGTCGGCAGGAACTGGGATGCCTTCGCCAAGACGCCGTCCGGCACCGGCCCGTGGAAGCTCGACCGCCTTCGTGCCGCGCGAGCGCGCCGAGATGGTGCCGAACCCCGACTATTGGGACAAGAAGCGGGTGCCGAAGCTCGACAAGATGGTGCTGATCCCGCTGCCCGAGGCGAATGCGCGGATCGCGGCGCTGCGCGCCGGCCAGGTCGACTGGATCGAGGCGCCGCCGCCCGATGCCGTGACCGTCGCTCACCAAGGCGCCGGATACAGTCATCATCACCAATGCGTATCCGCACAACTGGACCTGGCACCTGTCGCGCGTCGCCGGCTCGCCGTGGAACGACATCCGCGTGCGCAAGGCCGCCAATCTCGCGATCGACCGCGAGGGCATGAAGGAATTGCTGTCCGGCCTCATGATCCCGGCGAAGGGCTTCTTCCCGCCGGGCCATCAATGGTTCGGCAATCCGAAGTTCAACCTGACCTACGATCCGGCGCAGGCGAAGAAGCTGCTGGCGGAAGCCGGTTACGGCCCGAACAAGCCGCTCACCACCAAGATCCTGATCTCGGCGTCAGGCTCGGGCCAGATGCAGCCGTTGCCGATGAACGAGTTCGTCCAGCAGAATCTCGCCGAGGTCGGCATCAAGGTCGACTTCGAGGTGGTCGAGTGGAACACCCTCATCAACATCTGGCGGGCCGGCGCCAAGCATGACAGCTCCCGCGGCGCCACCGGCATGAACTACACCTACTTCATCCAGGACCCCTTCACCGCGCTCATCCGGCACGTCCAATGCGACTTCGCGCCGCCGGCCGGGACCAATTGGGGCTACTATTGCGATCCCGAGATGGACAAGCTGCTCGGCGAGGTGCGCGCCGCCTTCGATCCTGCCGAGCAGACCAAGGTGCTGCAGAAGGTCCACGAGAAATACGTCGACGACGCGCTGTTCCTGATGGTGACCCACGACGTCAATCCGCGCGCCATGAGCCCGAAGGTGAAAGGCTTCGTGCAGGCGCAGAACTGGTTCCAGGATTTTTCGCCGATCTGGATGGCGAAGTGACGAGAGCGCTCGCGTCGCTGACACCGGGTCCGGCTTACACGCGATCCGGCACGATGGCTTCGCAGGCCTCGATGCGATGCTGATCTACACCTTGAAGCGCCTCGTCTACGTGACGCCGGTCGTGATCGGCGTCAGCATCATCTGCTTTCTCCTCGTCCACATCGCGCCGGGCGATCCGCTCTCCGCGATCCTGCCGGCCGATGCGACGCAGGAGCTTGGTCGACCAGATGCGCGCCGAATACGGCTTCGACAAGCCGCTGCCGGTGCAATACGCGCTGTGGTTCTGGCAGGTCCTGCACGGCAATCTCGGCACCTCGATCGCGACCGGCCGGCCGGTCGCGAGCGAAGTGTCGCGCGCGGTCGGCAACACCCTGATCCTGGCGAGCGTCGCCACGTTGATCGGGTTCGCCTTCGGCACGTTCTTCGGCTTCGTCGCCGGCTACTTCCGCGGCTCGTGGCTCGACAGGACTGCGTCGCTGGTGTCGGTGCTCGGCGTGAGCGTGCCGCATTACTGGCTCGGCATGGTGCTCGTCATCATCTTCTCGGTCGAGCTCAACTGGCTGCCGCCGACCGGCGCCGGGCCCGACGGCTCGGCCGCGTGGCGCCCCGACGCGGCGCATCTGCGCTACATCATCCTGCCCGCGATCACCATGTCGGTCATCCCGATGGGCGTGATCGCGCGCACGGTGCGGGCGCTGGTCGCCGAAATCCTCGACCAGGAATTCGTGCAGGCGCTGCGCGCCAAGGGCCTGCGCGAGTTCGGCGTGTTTCGCCACGTCGTGACCAATGCGGCGCCGACTGCGCTCGCCGTGATGGGCCTGCAGCTCGGCTATCTGCTCGGCGGCTCGATCCTGATCGAGACCGTGTTCTCCTGGCCGGGCACCGGCTTCCTGCTCAATGCGGCGATCTTCCAGCGCGACCTGCCGCTGCTGCAGGGGACCATCCTGGTGCTGGCGCTGTTCTTCGTCATGCTGAACCTCATGGTCGACGTGGTGCAGACCGCGCTCGATCCGCGAATCAAACGGGCCTGACGCAGATGACGGCCGTCACCGACATCGGTTTGGACGCGCCATCCATACACCGGGAGGCCGCATCGCCCGCGGCTATTGGGCCGGCGGTCGGCCGCCGGCTGCTTCGCGATCCCGTCGCGGTCGTCGCCGCGGTCATCATTCTCGCGATCGTGCTGTCCGCGATCTTCGCGCCGTGGATCGCGCCCGCCGATCCCTATCGCGGCGCGATGCTGCGCCGCCTGCGCCCGATCGGCGACGCGCTCTATCCGCTCGGCTCCGACGAACTCGGCCGCGATATGCTGAGCCGCCTCATCTATGGCGGCCGCCTGTCGCTGCTGATGGGCCTGCTGCCCGGTCGTCTTCGCGTTCTGCGTCGGCTCGGCGATCGGGATTTTCGCGGGCTTCGTCGGCGGCCGCGTCAACACGCTGATCATGCGCACGGTCGACGTGTTCTTCGCCTTTCCCTCCGTGCTGCTCGCGATCGCGCTCTCGGGCGCGCTCGGCGCCGGCATCGTCAACGCCATCGCCTCGCTCACCGTCGTGTTCACGCCGCAGGTGACGCGCATCGCGGAAGCGGTCACCACCCAGATCAGGACGCGCGACTTCGTCGAAGCGGCGCGGGTCAGCGGCGCCGGGCCGTTCGCCATCATCCGGGTGCATGTGCTCGGCAACGTGCTGGGGCCGATCTTCGTCTATGCGACGAGCCTGATCAGCGTGTCGATGATCCTCGCCTCCGGCCTGTCGTTCCTCGGCCTCGGCTCCAAGCCGCCGGAGCCCGAATGGGGCCTGATGCTCAATACGCTGCGCACGGCGATCTACGTCCAGCCGGTGGTGGCGGCGCTGCCGGGCGTCATGATCTTCATCACCTCGATCTCGTTCAACCTCCTCTCCGACGGCCTGCGGTCGGCGATGGAGGTCAAGTGATGGAGTGGCTCCGCGACGACATCCGCGCGCGCGATCGCGGCGGGCCGGCGCAGCCGCTGTTGTCGGTACGCGACCTCGTCAAGCATTTCGGCGGCCAGCCGCATCTGGCTCGGCGAACATGCGGGCGAACGACGCGGCGCGGTGCGCGCCGTCGACGGCGTCTCGTTCGAGGTGGCGAAGGGCGAGACGCTCGGCATCGTCGGCGAGTCCGGCTGCGGCAAGTCGACGCTCGCGCGCCTCATCATGCAGATCATGCCGGCCGACGCCGGCGAATTGCTGTTCGACGGCCAGGCCGTCGGGACCCCGGAGCTCGAGCTCGCGCAATACCGCCGCGAGGTGCAGATGGTGTTCCAGGACAGCTACGCCTCGCTCAATCCGCGCCTCACCGTCGAGGAGACCGTGGCGTTCGGGCCGCGGGTGCATGGTGTGCCCCGGCGCGCAGGCGGTCGCCCGCGCCCATGATTTCATCTCGCGCGTCGGGCTCGATCCCGTGCGCTTTGCGGCGCGCTATCCGCACGAGCTGTCCGGCGGGCAGCGCCAGCGCGTCAACATCGCCCGCGCGCTCGCCCTCGCAGCCGCGGTTGCTCATCCTCGACGAAGCGGTGTCGGCGCTCGACAAGTCGATCGAAGCGCAGGTGCTCAACCTGCTCGTCGACCTCAAGGCCGAGTTCGGGCTCACCTACATGTTCATCTCGCACGATCTCAACGTCGTGCGGTTCATGTCCGACCGCGTGATGGTGATGTATCTCGGCAAGGTCGCCGAGCTCGGCGGCTCCGACGTCCTCCTGGCCAATCCGCGCCACCCCTACACGATGGCCCTGCTCGCCTCGATGCCGTCGATGGATCCGGACCATCGCACCATGGAGGCGCCGCTGACCGGGGATCCGCCCAACCCGATCAATCCGCCGGCGGGCTGCCGCTTCCATACCCGCTGCCGGTTCGCCGCGCCGATCTGTGCCGAGGTCGCGCCGCCTCTCGCCGAGGTCGGGCCCACTCACCGGGTCGCTTGCCTGATGGCGACGCCGGGCTCCGGCTATCCCCTGCCTCGCGCGCCGGTCGCGGCATGAGCGCTGCTTCCCCGATCGTGAAGGTGGACGGCCTTACGGTCGAGTTCATCGGCGGCGACAAGCCGGTGCGCGCGGTCGCCGGCGTCGACCTGATGCTGCGCCCCGGCGAAGCGCTGGCGCTGCTCGGCGAGTCGGGCTCGGGCAAGAGCGTGACGCTGCGCGCGCTGATGCGCCTCCTCCCGGAGCGCCGCGCCGTCATCGGCGGCAGGATCGCGGTCGACGGTGGGGACGTACGTGCCATGTCGGCGAATGCGCTCTCCGCCTATCGCGGCCGCACAATTGCGATGATCTTCCAGGAGCCGGGCCTCGCCTTCGACCCGGTCTACCGCGTCGGCGACCAGATCGTGGAAGCCGTCACCCGGCACGAGGGCATCTCGCGGCGTGAAGCGCGCGCCCGCGCGCTCGAGCTGTTCGAGCGCGTGCGCATCCCCTCGGCGGCGCAACGGCTCGACAACTACGCCCACGAAATGTCCGGCGGGATGCGCCAGCGCGCCATGATCGCGCTCGCGCTCGCATGCCGGCCCAAGGTGCTGCTCGCCGACGAGCCGACCACCGCGCTCGATGCCACCGTCCAGATCCAAGTTCTGCTGCTGCTGCGCGAGTTGCAGCGGGAGCTCGGCCTCGCGGTGATCTTCGTCACCCATGACATCGGCGTCGCCATCGAGATCGCCGACCGCATCGCGGTGATGTATGCGGGAAAGATCGTCGAGACCGGAACCTGCCGGGACGTCATTCGCAGCCCCGCGCATCCTTATACGCGCGGCCTGCTCGCCTCCCGCACCGGCGGCGCCCACGTCAAGGGCGAGCGCCTTGCCGCGATCCCCGGCGCGCCTCCCGATCTCGCCAATCTGCCGGCAGGCTGCGCCTTCGCCCCCCGCTGCCGGGAGATGCAGCCGGCCTGCCAACGGGAGGTGCCGCCGGACGTAACTCTGGGCAACGGCCACAGCGCCCGCTGCCTGTTGTTGTCCGCCCCCATCGCGGTGGGCTGATCGCGCTCGTCCGGGAAGCGCTGACATCCCCCAACCTCAAGACCGGGCGCGGCGGTCGACGGCGCAAATATTGCATATTCCTTGACCTCGTCAGCATGCAATGAGCCGAGAAGCTTGCAGTCCGGAGAGATCGACCGCCGAGATGCGCCGCGGAAGCAATCGATGAACCGTCGTCAATTCATGCGTTGGGCAGCGGGCGCCGCCGTGCTCCCCGCCACGGCCCGAATCGCTGCAGCCCAGGCGTGGCCGGCGCGATCGATCCGCGCCTTCGTCACGGCAGGTGCAGGGAGCGCCGTCGACGTCGTGCCTCGCGTGGTGTTCGATCAGCTCGCGATCCAGCTCGGACAGCCGATCGTGGTCGAGAACCGCGGTGGAGCGGGAGGGACGATCGCGGTCACCATGGTCGCGAGGGCTCCGCCCGACGGGTACACGATCCTCGCTGCATCCTCGGCGCTCACCGTCGCGCCGTGGCTCCATCCGAGCCTGCCCTACGATACGTCGCGGGACCTTGCCGCGATCGCGACTCTCGGCTCCATACCGAACGTGCTCGTCACCTCGCCGTTGAACGGGTCGAAAACGATTGCCCAGTTCATTGCCGCGGCAAAGGCAAAGCCGGGATCGTTCAACTACGCCTCGACCGGCGTCGGCACCGCGACCCACATGAGCGCGGAACGCTTTCGTGTCAGTGCGGGGATCGAAGCCGTTCACGTTCCGACCAAAAGCGGGCCGGAAGCACTGACGGAGGTTTTGTCGGGACGCGCCGACTTTTATCTCTGCCCACTGGCGACGGCCCTGCCGTTCATTCGCGACGGCAAGGTGCTGGGCCTGGCGGTGAGCGGCGCAAAGCGTCTGGCGGAGTTGCCCGACGTTCCGACCACCTCGGAAGCGGGTCTCGCCGACGCGGATTACACGTTCTGGCTCGGCTTGTTCGCGCCCCGCCGCACCGCGCCGGATATCGTCCAAAGGCTGCACGACGAAACGGTCAAGGCCATGCGTACGCCGATCGTCGCCGAAAAGCTCGCGACGCTGGGTGTCGCGCCGATGCCGATGGCGCCTGAACAATTCGACACCATCGTCAAGGATGAGATCGCGTCGAACGCCCTGCTGGTCAGAGCCGCAGGTATCAGGCCGGATTGATCCGAAACCATGACTCTCGACGAAACCCAGAAGGACGACATGGTCGCCATGAAACGTTGGTTCACCTCTCTCGCCTTGCTGCTGCCGTTCCTGCTCTGCGGTGCGGCCTCGGCACAGAACACCGCGCCCGCCAGGGCAAGACGTTCGTCATGAAGCTCGCCACCCCGACGCTCAACGACGGGCAGCACGAGTGGATGCGTCGCTACGCGGCCGCGATCGAGGCGAAGTCCGGCGGCCGCATCAAGGCGGAGCTCTATCCGGCGAGCCAGCTCGGCTCGATCCCGCGCATGATCGAAGGCACCCAGCTCGGCTCGATCCAGATGTTCCTCGCGCCGCCCGAGTTCTTCGTCGGGGTCGATCAACGCTTCGAGCTGATGACGGCAGCCGGCCTGATGGGGAACGACGAGCAGGCGATCAAGACGCTCAGCGATCCGGAATTCTCCAAGGCCTTTCTCGCGATCGGCGTCAACAAGGGCCTGATCGGCGTGAGCCTGTTCTTCGGCAGCCCGAGCGCTTTCGTGATGCGCGCGCCGCTGCGCACACTCGGCGACCTCAAGGGCCGGAAAATCCGGGTCCTGGCCTCGCCGTTCCAGATCGACCAGATCGCAAAGCTCGGCGGCACGGGCGTCCCGCTGTCGCTCGGCGACGTGCTGCCGGCATTGCAGCAAGGAACCATCGACGGCGCTCTCGGCAATCTCGGCGTCTTCACCGCGCTCGGCTACTACGACACCGCGAAGCACATGAACGAGACCGGCCATTCCTTCAACATCATCATGGCGGCGATGAGCAAGCGCTGGTTCGACACGCTGCCACCCGATCTGCAGGCCATGGTGCTCGCCACCGCGGAGGAGGTCGGCGCCGGGGTCAATCCGTGGGTGCTCGATTTCCTGGTTCGGCAGCGCAAGATCTGGGTCGAAAAAGGCGGCGAGCTGGAATCGCTTTCGCCCGCCGACAAGGCCGAGATGATGGCCAAGGTCGGACCGGTGGCCGAGGACATCGTCAAGACCAAGCCCGAGCTCAAGCCGATGTGGGAGTTGCTGCGCGCGGCGGCGAAACGCAGCATGTAGGCCGACGGCGCGACGTGCTAGATGTTGTTCGCGTGACGACGGGCCCTCGAAAGGGAGCAACGGCGATGAAGTCTCTTGCCTCGGTCGCCGATCTCCCGCGCCGGTCCCTTCTCCTCGGCGCGCTCATTGCCGCGATGAGCCTGATCGATCCCCGCGTCGGCGTAGCGCAGGGCACGGCACTCACGCCGCTGCCGGTCGTCGTCATCAGCGTCAGCGTGACCATCTGGCCGGCGATCGTCGCCGACAAGAAGGGCTTCTTCAAGGAGGAAGGTCTCGACGTCGACTTCATCAATTCCGGCGCCAGCACGCGCTCGCTGCAGCAGGTCGCGGCCGGCAGCGCGCCGATCGGCAGCTCGTCGATGGTCGATACGTTGCGCGCCATCGGCGGCGGCGCGAGGGTCAAGGTGTTCCTCAACAGCCTTGCGGTCGGCACCCACAGCCTGATCGGATCGAAGACCATCAAATCGGTGCCGGAGCTCAAGGGCAAGCGCGTGATGACCGGCGGCCCCGGCGACATCACCAACCTGTGGTGGATCGCCATGGCCCGCCATTACGGGCTCGATCCGCAGAAGGACGTCGAGCTCATCTTCTCCGGTTCGACCTCGGCGCGGCTCGGCGCCCTGATATCCGGCGGCGTCGATGCGACCATGCTGTCGACGCCGCAGAGCTTCAAGGCGATCGAGGACGGCTATGCCGATCTCGGCGCGGTGGCGCCGTTCCTCGGCGAATTCCCGATGATGATCTGGCACGTCAACGAGGCATGGGGGCGCGGCCACGAAAATGAGCTCGCCGCCTTCGTGCGCGCCCACGACAAGGCGGTGCGCTATCTCTCCGATCCTATGAACAAGGCCGAGGTGTCGCAGATGCTCGCCAAGGCTTCGGGCGCGAGCCTCGACGACGCGCTCAAGACCTGGGACATGTGCATGCAGGTGAAAGCCTTCGTCGCCGACGGCGCGATCTCCGACGAAGCGACCGCACGCGTGCGCGACACGCTGCTCGCCTCGGGCGACCTCAAGGCGTCGGCGCCCCCCGCGGCCTATGTCGACCGCCGCTTCATGGGGCTGGCGCCGAGGTAGCCGGGTTCATTGGCCGGCTCCTGTGCGGCGACTCGCCCGGCCCTTCATCCACGCGATTGTCGGTTCGAGCCTCGCACGCGAGCGCGGGCCTTGAACTCGCGCCGGCGACATCAACATAAGATTCATGTCCAGTGGCAATATAAAAACGGTTACGCCGGTAATGATCGCACCTTTTCGGTTCGGCGTGCCAGCTGCGACCCCGAATTCTGGGATGTTTTCAAAGGATCGGCCGAGGCGGGGCCCTGGTCGACCACCCGGCTCGCTCAACAAGAATCCCCCGCACGATGAAGGACGCGGCCGTTGCGGCGGCCAAGGAGCTGGGTCGGCTCCCTCGCAACAAATGGGCCGAGGAAGCGAACAAGGGTGATCCCGACAACGGCCTGAAGGGCTTCTTCAAGGTAATGGCGGTCGAGCAACCAAAGGCGTTCGTGATCGTCCTGGCACGGATGATGCCGGCGCCGGGTTATGACGATCCCGAGACCGACGACGAGGGGATGATCAAGGTGGAAGCGGCGGCATCTATTCGGGTCCATATGCCAGCCACACCCCGGAAGAATGGGATGTTCACCCAGGATGGCCCGCGGCGCGGCCTTGCGGGTCCACCTGTTGGCGGGCCACCGCGATCTCCAGCATGGAGTTCACGTTTTTGGGATCGCGCTGCAATTCCCGTTCGAATTCCCGCACCGCCTGATCGTTTTCGTGTGCTTCCAGCAACATCCTGCCAAAGGCAAAATGCAGATTGGGATATTCCCCAAACTCGGCCGTCAGCTGCGAATACGCCTCCTTGGCCCCAGCAAAGTTGTTCTCCGTGAGCAGCAGTTCCGCTTGTCCGGTGCGTTCGACCACCTTGCCGCCCGGCGTGCCATCCGCCGGTGCATCGTGTGGCTTGATCAAGAGCGCTCCCAGACCCAGCCCGGTGACTAACTCGCGGGTTCGAATGCCGTCGCGGGCCAACTGCCCGAAAGTTTCCTTGCCCGCGCCATATTTCCCTGCGCGCAGCTCCAGCAGGCCCATGTGGTAGAGCGCCACTCTCCGCAGCTGCTGATCTTTGACCACGCCCAGATTCTCAGCGGCCAGCAAATTCTTGAGAGCCGCCTCATCCTTACCAAGTTCGAACTGGCACAGGCCCAGCATGGCGTGCGCCGTGCCGTTCTTCTCGTCCAGGGCGATCAGTTTTTCAAAATCCCGCGCGGCCGTTGCGTAATGGTCCTGGTCATACTCAATCGTGGCCAGCGACCACCAGCCTTCGGTCCACTTGGGGCGCAGTGCCAAAGCCTTTCTATATAAGAGCACCGCTTCATCCAGGCGGTTTTCGCTGCTGGCCTTGGCCGCTCGCTCGGAAAGCGATTTGAATTGCGCCTCGCTGGCTGACCGGTTGGCTGAACTGCCTCCTGGCCGGCTTTGCCCGGTCGCGTTGATCGCAGCCAACGTCAGCAACGAAATCAGAGCCATTTTCCAGATTGCGGCAGGGCGGCAAACCGATTGCATGGGTGCGAGGAAAATGGCCAGATCCCCCCAAAAAAAGTATCGGTAAAAACCCCCGAAGGTATCAATAAAAAAAGAGAAGCTGCCAACCGGGACTTGCTTCATGTCCACAGTTGACAGCTTCCCTGGGGTGGTGAAAAGTCCGGCCGGGGTTAGTGACCGGACCCTTCTGGGTTAAAAGCTGAAGCGCGCCTGCAGTTCGATGGTTCGTGAACCCAACGCTTGCTGCGCTTCGCCGAAGTGCTGGTCAAAAATGTTGTTTTGCGGGTTGAACAGATTTAGTTTGTTGAAAAGGTTGTAGAAGTTGGCGCGGAATTCGATCTTGGCGTTTTCGCCGATGATCTTCAGAGTTGGCAGCCCGAACGACTTGCTGAGGGTCGCGTCCACGTCGAAGTAACCCGGTCCCCTAAAGATATTGCGGCTGATGCCGGGCGTGGTCGGCAAAGGGCCAAAGGGCAGCTGACCGCTTGGACAAGCGCCGGGGTCCGGATTTGGGAACAAGCACGCAAACAGCGTGCCCGGAGTAGTGGTCGGCGACGTGAAGAGTGCGGATCCTCCTCCTGTTACCGAGGCGTTACTGCGATAGTTCGGCTGGAATCCTCCCAAATAGGCCGCAGGGAGAATTTGCCCGTTGCCGGCGTCGCTCGAGGAACCGCCCGCGAATTGACCGAAATTGTAAACCGGGTCGAAACCTCCGGTCAGGTCGTTCTGACCCAAAAGAAGCTGCCGCATCGAATCTTTCTCTTTTTTTCCAACCATACGCGACAGGATGCGCCGTTCTTCGATGAGCTTGACCGTTTGCAGGACAGTAACCCAAACTACCGGTTCATTCCCACGATGACCGGCTTGACAGTTTCGCGCAGTAACTGGAGGGGAGAGACCGGCTTTATCAACAGCGAGATGCTTGCGAAGCATCTCCAGAATGTCCAACAGGCAATTTATTACCTGACCGGACCATCCTCCATGGTCGCGGCAATGCGGGCTGTGCTCCATGAAGCGAACGTAGACGATGACGACATCCGTGTCGAAGAGTTCACGGGTTATTGAACTGTAGTGAACGTCAAACGGCACCCAGACTCACCACAGCCAGCAGGAAGAAGAGATGGATAGAGAACGAGGATTTGCCGGTTCCGGATGAAACCGCGTGATTGAACTTAGCAGCATCGAGTCAAACAAGGCAGCGGCGAGTATGGATGTTCTGTTGCTTCGGTTCCCAGCCCGGCAGATACCTTTATCAGGCATAAGGAGGAATGATGATCCAGAAGTGCGCTAACCCTGAATGCGAGGCTGAATTTCGCTATGTTAGTCGCGGTCGGCTATTTTCTTTTGAACTCAGACACCCCATCGCGCCATGCCGGGATGTCCCTCCAGCCATCTGCGAAAAAAAGCCGTCACATGCAGCGATTCACTTCTGGCTCTGCGAAAACTGCTCGTCAACGTTTAGCCTTCACTTCACAATGAAAACAGGTTTATCCGTTGTAGCCGTCTCAGAGACAGCGGGTTCGCGCGGAACGTCAGAATCGCTGAAGCCATCCTTACCTCCAGAAGCAGACTTGGGCCGGGATCTGGTTAATGCCAGTATTCTTCACGTCGACCGGAGATAGAAGTAAAGCTCTCGTATGGAACAAGAAGGATATGGACAGAACGAAGAACCAGACAGTGGGACAAATTATGAGTTGTGAATCTACAGCTAGACAAACTGGTCGATTCTTATGAATACAAAACTTGACCTTCCCGTCCAGGCGAATCTTTCCAATGAGATTGGAGAGTGGATTGAGGCCTTCGATGATGTCGTCGTAGCCGAGGGGCCGGAGCAGGGGTCTGAGATCCTCAGAGCGTTGCGGCAAAGGGCGCGCGAGGCTGGCATCAACAGGCCGGGTGAACTAATCACGCCCTACATGAATACCATTCCCAGGCATGAGGAGGTACCTTACCCGGGCAATCGCACCCTAGAGCGCCGCATTGAGAGTCTCATTCGCTGGAACGCGATGGCCATGGTTCACGGTCAGAACAAGAAAGACCCTGGCATCGGCGGCCACATCTCTACGTATTCCTCGCTTGCCACTTTACTCGAAGTAGGCTTCAATCACTTCTTTCACGCAAGCTACGGAGACCAGCCTGGCGATTTCATCTATTTTCAAGGGCACGCCTCGCCTGGAATCTACGCACGCGCCTACCTTGAAGGCCGCTTCGATGACCAGCACCTCTTCAACTTCCGTCACGATCTGCGTGACACCCCCGGGCTCTCGTCTTACCCGCACCCATGGTTGATGCCGGACTTTTGGCGCTTTCCCACGGTTTCGATGGGCATCGGCCCGCTGAACGCGATTTATCAGGCGCGCTTCATGCGCTATCTGGAGAACCGCGATCTCATTGAGAAGACCCCGCGCAAGGTGTGGGCGTACATCGGCGACGGCGAAACGGACGAAGTCGAGACGCGGGGCGCCATCGCCGTCGCCTCCCTGGAGAAGCTGGACAACCTTATTTTCGTCGTCAACTGCAACCTACAGCGCCTTGATGGTCCGGTGCGCGGCAACAGCCGGATCATCGATGAACTCGAAGGCGTCTTCCGCGGCGTGGGGTGGAACGTCATCAAGGTCATCTGGGGTTCGGACTGGGATCAGTTCTTCGAGCGAGACCACACCGGGCTTCTGCTCAAACGCATGGAAGAGTGCGTCGATGGCGACTACCAGACGTTCAAGGCCAAGGGCGGCGCATACATCCGCAAAGAATTCTTTGGTAAATATCCGGAGCTGCTTGAATTGGTCAGCGACCTGACCGATGGGCAGGTAGGCAGGCTGCATCGCGGCGGCCACGATGCCGTCAAAGTCTACAACGCTTACAAACGCGCCTTGGAACACCGCGGCGGTCCGACCGTGATCCTGGCCCACACAGTCAAGGGCTATGGTTTGGGAACCGGGGAGGCTCGCAACGCCACCCACCAGGAAAAGAAGCTCACCGACGATGCTCTTGCTGCGTTCGTTCGCCGTTTCGACATCCCTGTTCCTGATGAATTGGCGAAGCAGGGCAAGCCATATCGCCCCACCGAAGAGAGTCCCGAGATCGTCTACATGCACGAGCGTCGTCGTCAGCTCGGCGGCTACATGCCGAGCCGCGTGGTCCGGGAGCTCAATTTCAGAGCTCCCGGGCTGGATTACTTCAGCGAGTGGACG
Source organism: uncultured Alphaproteobacteria bacterium (assembly GCA_963793985.1). Classification (GTDB taxonomy): domain Bacteria; phylum Pseudomonadota; class Alphaproteobacteria; order Rhizobiales; family Xanthobacteraceae; genus JAJPKK01. Next base: position 93,958 of record CAWCCG010000008.1, read on the forward strand.
GCTGGCTCAAATGGACGCGCGGTCTCCACCACGATGGGTTTTGTCAGCATGCTGCGCCACCTTCTCAAGGACCCGGAAATCGGCAAGCTGATCGTGCCCATCGTACCCGACGAAGGCCGCACCTTTGGCCTGGAATCAGCCATACGACAGGTCGGCATCTATGCGAGCGCAGGACAAAAGTACAAGCCGCACGACAAGGACATGCTCCTCTACTACCGGGAGGAAAGTGACGGCCAGATTCTGGAGGAAGGCATCACCGAAGCCGGCTCGATGGCCTCGTTCACCGCGGCGGGCTCCGCTTACTCGAACTACGGCATCGCGATCATTCCGTTCTACATGTACTACTCGATGTTCGGATTTCAGCGCGTGGGAGACATGATGTGGGCCTTCGCGGATTCGCGTGGCAAAGGTTTCCTGATGGCTGGCACCGCCGGCCGTACCACCATGCTGGGTGAAGGCTTGCAGCACCAGGATGGCCACAGCCACGTGTTGATGAGCACAATCCCGAACTGCGTCAGTTACGACCCAGCCTACGTCTATGAACTCGCTGTCATCCTTCAGGACGGCATCCGCCGCATGTACCAGGATGGCGAGAGCGTCTTCTACTACATCACCATGTACAACGAGGACTATGCCATGCCGGCGATATCCGAGGGAGTTCGCGACGGCATTGTGCGCGGCATATATAAGGTTAGGGGTGCAAAGCAGGGAAATGCCATCGCCCAGCTGTTCGGCAGCGGTCCAATTCTCAACGAAGCTCTGCGTGCGCAGGACATCCTCGCCGAGAAATACTGCGTGCAGACCGATGTCTGGAGTGTGACCAGCTACAACGAACTGCGGCGCGAAGCCCTGGAGATTGAACGCTGGAACCGGCTGCACCCTGCGGAGCCTGAGAAGGCGCCCTACATTGCCCTAGCGCTCCAGAACACAAAAGGCCCCATCGTTGCCGCCAGCGATTACATGAAGGCTGTACCGGATCAGCTCGCGCCATGGCTGGGCGGCCGGCTGGTAACGCTCGGCACCGATGGCTTTGGACGCAGCGACAATCGCGAGCATTTGCGCCGTCACTTTGAAGTGAATGCAGAGTCGATTGTTGCCGCAACTCTTTCAAGACTTGCTCGTTGCGGAGAATTCGATGCCACTCGCGCAAAAGGGGCATTCGCGGAACTCGGTGTCAACACGGAGCAAGGTGACCCAGCACGACTGTGAGGCGTATTAGAAGTGGCTTTTATCAGTAAGTCGTTCAGCGACGATAGACGACCGGAGGTAGATGGGATGACACAATCTCAACTCGCCGGCGGAACTGGCGATCCGCCCCAGGCACGTCCGGCAAAGGGGCAGTTGATTCGCGATTTCACTTTAATCTCGGCGCTCGGGCCGCCAGTTAGTCTCTCCGATTATCGAGGGCGCTCTAACCTCGTGCTGGTTCTAGCAGGAGGGGGCGCCGATCTCGACATTTTGACTGAGGTAGCAACGAACTATGCGCAGCTTCGAGAGGAGCAGGCCGAGGTGCTGGCCATTCTGCAATGTGACCGGGAGCTCGCAGTTCGAATCGCACGCCAAATGGGCCTGCCGTTTCCCCTGTTGGTTGATGGGGATGGGCGGGTCCATCGTGCTGCTGGTGCTCACGACGGCTACGGTCATCCGACAGCAGCAATCTATGTTATCGATGTCTTCGGCGAGGTGTTCGCTGTGTATCGGGAGGCAGAAGGACAAACAATGCCGAGCATGCAGGAGATTTGTAAATGGCTGAGCTTCATCAATATGCAGTGTCCCGAGTGCGGGCATCCCGAGTGGCCGTGGTAACGGCTCTTTCTCCTCATCGAGCGATTGCTCTAGAAGTTTTCCTTCAGCCGAAACGCTCGTTCCGTCATTCTCAAATCAGCCTGCGTCCGTCACCCGCGTAAGACCTCGACGGTTCTGCGGCCGATAATACAACACGGCGCCTGGGCCGAATTCCGGTGGGACCGAATCGAAAGAAAGGAAACTCAATTGGTTGCCTGGCCTCCTGCCCCAGTTACACTTGAAGGTTCAAGCGTACTGCACCAGATGTTCCGCTTTGATTGGAGAGCGTGGCGCCGCCTCTCTCCGTCCGAACGTGAGCGAATCATTGATCAAGCCACGGATTTGCTGGGAATGTTGGAGCGTGGGACGCACGATGATCCGTCGAGCCGCTCTGCTGTGTATTCGCAGCTAGGTCACAAGGGCGATTTACTAATGATTCATTTTCGTGAATCTATCGTCGATTTGAACCGCGTCGAATTGGCGCTCGCTCAGATGGAACTGCATGACTTTTTTGAAGCGAAATCCTCCTATCTTTCAGTGGTGGAGTTGGGATTGTACGAGTCCTCGACGAAGACCTACGCCGAGCTTGCTGCCGAAGGACATGAGCCGCATACACCCGAGTGGGAATCCGCCATCGAGAATCTTGCAAAGCGGCAAGCCAGTGCTATGGCGGGACGCCTCCGCCCGGCGATTCCCGATACTGCGTATGTTTGCTTCTATCCCATGGATCGTAGGCGTGGAGACCAAGTCAACTGGTATACCGCGTCGATAGCGGAACGACAGCGCATGATGCACGATCATTCTATGATCGGGCGGCGCTATGCCGGCATAGTTCGGCAGATCATTACCGGCTCAATCGGATGGGATGATTGGGAGTGGGGAGTGGATCTATTCGCAGATGATCCTCTGGCGTTCAAAAGGCTCATCTACGAAATGCGTTTTGACCAAGCAAGCGCGATGTATGCAGACTTTGGACCTTTCCATCTCGGAGTAAGGTTACCCTCGGCAGAACTTGGCAAATGGTTGACGGGGGAATTTCGGGAATCGATAGTGAATTGACCGACGGGAGTGAAGTGTTGCCGAAATCAATGGATGAGTGTGTTCAGTTGTTCAAGCAAAATGGACTGAACGTAGACGTGGAGCGGTAAAGCGGCAATGCATCTGCTGGAGCCACATCGCATGCCGGCTGATGAAGGATTCATGGGTGTTTTGTGTGTTGCATTCCCATACTTGCATTTGAGTCGCTCAACACAACGCCGCGGCGCTTTGCCATTTCCTGTCCTATTGTTTGTTTTGCGGGCGTAGCTAGAATGGTTCTGGCGACGGAAAAGATTTCAGTCTCTTCTAGAGAAATATGGCGATCATAAAGTCTGGATAAGCTCTCTAGAACTGTCGTTAATCGTGCGCTATCTTCGAAATGAAGCGCTCCAGTTAATAGCCACTGGCGACCGATGGTCTCTACCTCCAGATGCTGGGAATCTGCAAGTCTATGATCGGTCTCCAGGTCGTCAAGCTTCGAGAAGATCTCACGCACTTGTGGAGTATCGATTCGACGCAAACGAGGAAACAGCGATTCTTCTTCATCTGCGGTATGTTTCGGAGCCGCCTCGCGGAAATACCGCAGCGCCTTCTCGAGAGATATGCGTCGATCGTGGTCTAGAGGCTGCTCTCTGCCTGGTTGCGGCAAGTGTCACGAGAGTTCTCAAGAAATATAGAATTCTTTTGTGACAATCCTCCAGCATTCCGATGGGCTCGCCGAAGTCACTCTCTTGTTTCTGTCCGATTTGAGTCAGCATCGTATCACGTCCCCATTCCCCAGTCTATCTTGCTTCGTGACCCCGCATTTGCTTCCGCGAAGTGTGCCGTTCGTTCGGGTGTATCACCGCCGTCGTAAATCCCCGTCCTGAACAAACGGGGACACCGATGACGAAATCGACATATTCGAAAGGGTTCAGAGCATTGTGACAGATTCAACATCGAATTCGCGCGCTTGAGGGTGAATACAAGGTTCTGTCATGCCGAGATCGCCGCGGCACCAGGGGATGCGATTCGCGTGATTCGAATGCGGAACATCCCAGGTTCACGCCGCTCGTACTCCCAGGTCACTTGTCCCGGCCGCCTATCCTCAATCTGCCTGCTCAATGGTACGGGATCATGATCATTGATCAGAACGAAGGACTCGCCAACCGTCAGAGCGTCAAGACTTGCGAATACTAGTGGATGGCGTTCGGGTCGAGGAACCTCGCGCAGATCCAGTTCCCTCGAAGTGTTCTGTGAGCCTGCGTTCCCAGTGGCAACAACGAACAGAACGGAATCCTCATGTGCCTCGATTCGATGCGGAGCACCGGCCTCAAGGTAGACAACCTCTCCGGCGCGCAGTTCGCACGACGAAGTTCCTTCGTAGAAGGTGATATGGCCGCGGACCCCATGGACAATAACTTTTCCCTGGTTCCCGTGCTCTGGAACGGTTTGACCCGCACGCAGACTTAACAGCACCATGCGATGTCCCGGTTCGTTGATCAGGACCTTCGGGCGAAACTTCTTGTCATCAAATTCGATCAGCTCATTTAGATTGTATTGTCGCATTCGGTTATCTCTCTCCAGCAAATTCAGGAAGTATACTTAGATGACAATCTATGCTGCGGCTATGCTAGCATGCTGTGACATAAGTCACGTGACAATCCTGTTTGCGGAGAAAGCAGTGAAAACGAAAAGAATTACAATCCGTGCGAACGAGAGGGGCCGCCCGCGATCCTGAAGACCGCGTGATTGACGATGATAGCGAGGTGGATCGCAGAGAGAGGATGATGGACAAGACATTGGCCGATAGCTTTCCAGCCAGCGACCCGCTGTCCTCGCTGCCGAATCCAGGCGAAGATTCCTTCAAAACCCGCGGCATTTAAAGCGAAGCAAGCCGCTAAACTGGCGTTCAGAATTGGTTCTTTTGCTGATTTGCTGATTGAGTTTTGCGGGTCTCAATTCGCACCCTCCGAATAGTGTTCCACCTGATCGAGCCACGCGCCAAAGGCAGCTTCGGCAGCCGTTTTCAATCGCGCACCATGTGCTTGTGCCTGGGTACGCAGCGTGCTGGGATCGACGCTGGCTTGCGCGAGTTCGACGGCATGCCCTACTAGCCATTCGTCGATGCGCTGGGGATCCGCCTCGAGATGAAATTGCAGGCCGAGGGCGTAGTCGCCGGCCGCAAAAGCCTGATGCGAGCAAGGAGACGTGCTTGCCAGGCTCTCCAGGCCATTTGGAATCGCAAACTGGTCGCCGTGCCAGTGCAGCACGTCCGTATCCGCCGTCAACCCAGCCAATGGGGACTCGCGACCTGCGGCTGTCAGCATGACCGGCGAGACAACCGATCTCCTTGTGTCCCA